>NZ_VHSQ01000020.1:0-38069 GCF_013048515.1 Vibrio sp. 1-2 (7-a) | reverse complement strand
CGGAGTGGTAGTTCAGTTGGTTAGAATACCGGCCTGTCACGCCGGGGGTCGCGGGTTCGAGTCCCGTCCACTCCGCCACTTATATTAAGCCTCAGTCGAAAGACTGGGGCTTTTTTCGTTTTGGTTACCCGACTTCCCTTAATCCCATTTCCATATTGAAATTTTGCATCGAGAGATATACTCCTTTCTTTTTATGGTTTCTAGGCCCAGTCATGAACGAGTTGATGCGCAATTCTGTGTGGTTTCTGCTGAACAGGATCCCAGTCTCGAGCGCTAGTTTTTATCCCCTATGCTGACTCATTAAAGCTCCCCTTTATTACGTGTTAGAAAGATTATTCATTAGTGTAGTGTGGGAAAGAGTAAGAGCGGAAGGCTGAGTTATTAAGCACCTAGCCACTTACGCATGTATTGCCTTTCTAGATTCTAGGTTGTTGCGTTTGGGGTTACGTTGCGTCTCGCAAGCTTATTTACTGAAGTCTACTAATATAGAGGTCTAATAGAGTATTAAGCTGTTGGAGCTAGGAATAATAAAAAAGCCCAGCAGGAAAATGCTGAGCTTTGAAGTTAATTATGCTTACAGGATGCGTTTTAAAACCCCATCTGCTTTTAGGCGGGTTATTTTTCTTACTAACCGCTGCACCCCTATCGGATAATCTTCCACTTTTTCTAACTGTTTATAAGTACAGATAAGGTGGGTATGCTCAAGGATACGCGAAACCTCATCTTCGAACTTATCAGTGAGTTTCGCATAATTGTCTTGGATGAGAAGTCCATTTTCTAGATCAAGTGACCAAGCCCGAGGATTTAAGTTATTCCCCGTCAGTAGCATATAGCGTTTATCAACCCAAATGCCTTTGAGATGGAAGCTATTATTGTCATGCTTCCAGAGGTGAATTGACAGTTTACGCGCAGCGATATTCGCTTCATTTGCTTTCGCAAAGCGGCGTAGGTTTACTTCATACAGATATGGAAGTCCGCCAATGGTTTTAAAGTCTTCCTCAGGGGCAATATAAAAGTCGTTTGCTGTCTTGTCGCCCACAACAATAGTTACTTTCACACCGCGTTTCATAGCTCGCTTCACTTCACGATGCAGCGCTTTAGGGAAGTTAAAGTAAGGCGTACAGATAAAGATTTCGTTTTGGGCGGCCGCTAGTAACTTTACAATCTGTTGATTGAGTAGATTACGGCGTTTGCCTAGACCAACTAGCGGGGTGATTTTTACACTTTCTTCTGTTGCTGGTTGGTCTTCAAACTGATAATTAGCTTGAGCAAGTGAAGCTCTCAGTTGACGAATCGCCGACTTAATTTCTTTGGTTTCTGGCTTATCTTTTCCAGCAAGATCATTGACAGCTGGGTGAGCAATCATCTCTTCCTGAATGAATTGCACCATTGAATTAGCTAAAGACTCATGTCGAATCACATGGTAACGATCAAAGCGATAGCGTTCGTGATAGTGCAGATAAACGTTATTTAAGCTTGCCCCGCTGTAGATGACAGTATCATCGACAATAAAGCCTTTTAAATGCAGTACCCCAAAAACCTCTCTGCCACGCACAGGTATGCCATAGACAGGGATCGGGTGTTGGTACTTATTGGCATACGCTTTGTAAAGCGCAGAATTACCCTCAGATGTTTCCGCACCAATCAGGCCACGCTGCGCTCGATGCCAGTCGACACAGATATTGATGTCCAACCCAGGATTGCGCTGTTTCGCTTCATAAAGCGCAGTGAGAATTTCACGTCCAGCTTCATCATCTTCCAGATATAGAGCGACTAGGTAAATTCGCGACGTTGCTTTGCTGATTGCATCCAAAAGACGAGTCCTGAATGATTCTGCTGAATACAGAACATCAAAGTCTTCCGGATTGACAGCGAGACTTGGCAACTGTTCGAATGGATTCCTACTTACTATCATATCGGTATGAGTACCTTAGTTTAGTGCAATATTGCGAACCTGCCATTTTATCAAAGATATGATTTGCCTGGCTACAAAAGCGCGCGTTTTGATGTCGTTGAAGAGATGAATTGCATTGGAATGAGATCTTTACCGCTATCTACATAGCGTTGAAATGCCATTTTTAACGGGTGTGGTAGCTCAGAGCAATCAATGGTTTTGAATCCATGCTTGGAATAATAGGATTCGAGATGTGTAAACGCGAAGCAATAATCGCCATCAGTGAAAACATTGTTTTTACAATTAGTTAGTAGTTCTTTTCCAATGCCAGTTCCCCTAAGTGTTGGAATGACCAGCATTCCCGTCAGCAATCGAGATCTATCTACGGTTTTTAAGCGTAGTAACGCAACGATTTCACCTTTATGGCTCGCAGTAATGATCAGTTCATCCTTTTTTGCTCGACCCGAAGGGTAATGCGCTTTGTACAACCTCTTAATGAGAGGGAGCTTGATAGGATTTAACACTTCTATGATTAATGAGTCAGGTATTGTCACTGCGGTTAAAAGATAACTAATGTAGAATGTCGACAGTTTAAGAGAATCTTATCTGACGTTGCAAACCTACTATGCAAATTAAAACAAATGCAAGCCTTAAGGCTTACCATACTTTTGGGATTGAACAGTCGTGTTCCTATTTAGCGACCATCGAGTCGCTCGAGGAGGTTACCCAACTATTTCAAGACCCGAGATTCACCCATTTACCGAAACTTTTTTTAGGTAAAGGAAGTAATGTTCTTTTCACTGAGCATTTTGACGGGTTAGTGATCGTTAATCGAATCATGGGTAAAAATGTGACGGAAACGGATGACCAATACCTATTGCATATTGCAGGTGGTGAAGACTGGCCTGAATTGGTTTCCTGGTGTGTGAGTCAGGGAATTGGTGGGTTAGAAAACCTAGCCCTGATCCCTGGCTGTGCAGGCTCGGCTCCTATTCAAAACATTGGAGCCTATGGGCTAGAGCTAAAAGACATTTGTGACTACGTGGATGTTCTTGATCTAACTACGTTTGAAAATAGAAGAATGAGCGCCAGAGACTGTGAATTTGGCTACCGAGACTCCATTTTTAAACACGCTTTGCATGAAAAGTGCTTTATTACCGCACTAGGGCTTAAGCTGGCTAAACAATGGCAGCCGATTAATCAATATGGTCCTTTAAAAGATATTCCGGAAGAACAACTTAGCCCAGCAACAATCTTCGAGCGAGTTTGCCAAGTGCGAACGGAGAAACTGCCGGATCCAGTCAAGGTAGGTAACGCAGGGAGTTTCTTTAAAAACCCAGTGATCACTCAAGATCATTATGATCGGCTCATGAAGCAACATACTAATATCGTGGCCTATCCAACTCCTGGCGGAATGAAAGTCGCGGCTGGTTGGCTGATTGATCAGTGCGGATTAAAGGGGAAGTCTGTGCATGGTGCACAGGTCAACCCTATGCAAGCCTTGGTTTTGACCAACATGGACAACTGCAGTGCCGATGATGTTGTCGCACTTGCTTCCCTAGTGAAGCAGGCAGTGTGGGATAAATACCAAATAGAACTTGAGCATGAAGTGCGATTTCTGAACCGCACCGGGGAAACCAACCTGGCTCAGATCGAGGCGTTAAGATGAGAAAAGATCACTCTACGAAACTTCATATCTTAAAGTCATTAAGTAACGGCGAGTTTCATTCTGGAGAGGCGCTGGGCGAAGCCCTGAATGTATCCAGAGCGGCAATAGCTAAGCATATTAAAGGTCTTAGTGAGTGGGGCATTGATATTTATCGAGTGCAAGGGCGCGGTTACCAGTTGGCATCACCATTGCAGTTGCTAGATGAAGCTTTCCTTACTGCTAGTGCGGATTCACTTGTTGAGCTTGTTCCTGTGATTAACTCAACCAACCAGTATTTGCTTGATAGAGTTGCAGAGTCAGAAAAGGGCCGTGTTTGTATAGCTGAGTATCAAGCACAAGGACGTGGTCGCCGCGGTAGACAATGGATCTCTCCATTTGGCTCTAACTTATACCTATCCATGTACTGGCGATTAGATGCGGGAATGGCCGCGGCAATGGGCTTAAGCCTTGTTATTGGTATTGCCGCAGTGGAAGCACTAGAAGAAATGGGCATACAAGGCGTTAAACTCAAGTGGCCAAATGACCTGTATTATCAAGATAAAAAACTGGCAGGAATCTTAGTGGAGATGTCAGGGCAGGCCGGTGGTGCTGCTCATCTTGTGATTGGGATGGGGCTCAATATTGGAATGCCTGATGAGCAACCTGAGATTGATCAACCATGGACAACATTGAATCAGGTAAACGAGAGTCTCGTGATCGATAGAAATGTCCTAGCGACGACGCTTATCAAGCATTGGAATTCCGCACTTATCGAGTATGAACTGAAAGGACTTACCAGCTTTGTCGAACGTTGGAATCGATTAGATAACTTTCTCAATCGTCAAGTCAAGCTGCTCATCGGACCTAGAGAGGTGCACGGCGTCGTACGCGGCATTGATCATCAAGGCGGGATATTACTCGAAACCTCGCAAGGGCCAGAGACTTACATTGGTGGTGAAATCTCGTTGCGTAAAAGCGATTGACGTTCAATTACTTTCGCAAAGATACCTTATCAACCAAGTGGTTGACGCCTTTGTGTAGAATCAAATGGGCTCTTTCTCGGGTTGGAAGAATATTCAGCTCCAAGTTGAGCCCATTAATATCATGCCAAATTTGTTTCGCTTTTTGCTTTGCTTCATCGACTGACAGTTGCGTGTAGTGACTAAAATAAGAACCGGGTTTAGTAAAAGCCCCTTGGCGAAACTTTAAAAATCGTTCCACATACCACTGTTCAATTGTCTCTGTTTCAGCATCGACATAGATCGAAAAATCCAAAAAATCAGAGACAAAGACGCGATGTGGATCATGCGGATAATCCATTCCACTTTGTAGAACGTTTAAACCTTCAATGATAAGAACATCCGGTCTATCCACTTTTCTTAGTTCATCAGTAATGTCATACGTGATGTGAGAATAGATGGGTACTTCAAGATCGGGTTTTCCCGCCTTTACGTCAGACATGAACTCGACTAAACGCTTGATATCATAGGACTCAGGAAACCCTTTACGATGCATGATACCGCGTTCTTCTAGTACCTTTTTCGGATATAGAAAGCCATCTGTAGTGACCAAGGACACTTTGGGATGATTCTCCCAACGAGAAAGCAATGCGGTCAGAATACGAGCTGTCGTACTTTTGCCTACAGCGACACTGCCGGCGATACCAATCACAAAAGGAGGGGCATGTTCTTCCGTATTCAAGAATTGTTGTAATACAGAGTTGCGGCTTTGACGCGCTTGGACATACAGATTCAAAAGACGAGACAAAGGAAGGTAGATTTCTACCGCTTCCTCCATGGTTAGGTTTTCATTAATGCCCTGAAGCGCAGTCAAGTCGTCTTCAGAAAGTGTCATCGGTACAGAGTTTCTTAACTCGGCCCAATTTGCACGGTCAAATGACAAAAATGGACTCATGGGGCTCTTTTATCCTTGGTTTAGTAGAAGCAAGAACATACATCAAGCGAACTTCAAAGCAAACGACAAAGGTCGAAGTTTACTTTAAAAAAGCCAAGTTTGTACGAATTTGCAGCAAACGAATCTAAAAAATCGAATTTTATGATTTTTTTTAAAATTACTATTGCAACCTCGAAAATCATTCAATAGAATGCGCACCACTTATGCCGACTTAGCTCAGTAGGTAGAGCAACTGACTTGTAATCAGTAGGTCACCAGTTCGATTCCGGTAGTCGGCACCATTCTTTCCTTTAGTAGTCTGAATGGCTTGAAAATTTGGAGGGGTTCCCGAGTGGCCAAAGGGAGCAGACTGTAAATCTGCCGGCACTGCCTTCGATGGTTCGAATCCGTCCCCCTCCACCATATTCTTTAGGAAATAGCTCTCAGAGTTACGTGTTGCGGGCATCGTATAATGGCTATTACCTCAGCCTTCCAAGCTGATGATGCGGGTTCGATTCCCGCTGCCCGCTCCACTCTAATTTGAGTGCTGATATAGCTCAGGTGGTAGAGCGCATCCTTGGTAAGGATGAGGTCGGCAGTTCGAGTCTGCCTATCAGCACCAGCTCTCAAGTTTATTTCCTTTTGATATTAGATTTACCAATTATCTTTTTTGGTTGCGTGGTCAATTTGGGCCACCTAAATCCGTACCTAGAGGGACCACTCATGTCTAAAGAAAAATTTGAACGTACGAAACCGCACGTTAACGTTGGTACTATCGGCCACGTTGACCACGGTAAAACAACTCTAACTGCAGCTATCTGTACTACTCTTGCTAAAGTTTACGGCGGTGTAGCTAAAGACTTCGCATCTATCGATAACGCTCCAGAAGAGCGTGAGCGCGGTATCACAATCGCAACTTCTCACGTTGAGTACGACACTCCAACTCGCCACTACGCACACGTTGACTGTCCAGGACACGCGGACTACGTTAAAAACATGATCACTGGTGCTGCACAGATGGACGGTGGTATCCTAGTTGTTGCTGCGACAGATGGCCCAATGCCACAAACTCGTGAGCACATCCTACTAGGCCGTCAGGTTGGTATCCCATACATCATCGTATTCATGAACAAATGTGACATGGTTGACGATGAAGAGCTACTAGAACTAGTAGAAATGGAAGTTCGCGAACTTCTATCTGAATACGATTTCCCAGGTGATGACCTACCAGTTATCCAAGGTTCTGCACTAGGCGCACTAAACGGCGAAGAGCAGTGGGAAGCGAAAATCGTTGAACTAGCTGAAGCTCTAGATACTTACATCCCTGAGCCAGAGCGTGCGGTAGATCAGCCATTCCTAATGCCTATCGAAGACGTATTCTCAATCCAAGGTCGTGGTACAGTAGTAACTGGTCGTATCGAGCGTGGTATTCTAACTGTAGGTGACGAAGTTGCTATCGTAGGTATCAAGGAAACAACTACTACAACATGTACTGGTGTAGAGATGTTCCGTAAGCTTCTAGACGAAGGCCGTGCAGGTGAGAACGTTGGTGCACTTCTACGTGGTACTAAGCGTGACGAAGTTGAACGTGGTCAAGTACTAGCTAAGCCTGGTTCAATCACTCCACACACTAAGTTCGAATCAGAAGTATACGTACTGTCTAAAGATGAAGGTGGTCGTCACACTCCATTCTTCAAAGGCTACCGTCCACAGTTCTACTTCCGTACAACTGACGTAACTGGTGACATCCAGCTACCAGAAGGCGTAGAAATGGTAATGCCAGGTGACAACGTACAGATGACTGTTGAGCTAATCGCACCAATCGCAATGGACGAAGGTCTACGTTTCGCGATCCGTGAAGGTGGCCGTACAGTAGGTGCTGGTGTTGTTGCTAAGATCTTCGACTAATTCATAGCGAATTAGCGATGCTTTCGGAAAATCTTGAATTAGATTTGACGAACCAGTAGCAAAAAGGGCATCATTTGATGCCCTTTTTCTGCACTCAACATTATTTTTGCTGTTTTCTTGTTCAGAAGTGGGTTGGGCGCAGAGCAAGATTAAGCAAAGATGCTTAATCTTAAGAAGAGTACGCTGATTTTTTCAGCGATATGGAGTTTGCCCTGCAACAGCGGGGTTGTTGTCGTCTATATTAAGACTTGTAACAGGTTGGTTTTATGAAAGCAAATAATGCTGAAACTCCTGATAGCTCAAACGCAGCAGATACGTTTAAGTGGTTAGCCGCTTTCGTATTGGCAGCTGCCGCTGTTGTGGGTAATTACCTGTATGGTGAAATGTCTGTAGTGGTTCGTGCTGCAGGCGTTGTTGTTCTTATTGCAGCTGCCTTAGGCGTTGCAGCAACAACGACTAAAGGTAAAGCAGCGATCAGTTTTGCAAAAGAATCGCGTATGGAAGTACGTAAAGTTGTTTGGCCTACTCGCCAAGAAACCATGCAAACAACACTGATCGTTTTAGCTGTAAGTATTGTAATGGCTCTAGTGCTATGGGGTATTGACGGAATTATGGTTCGTCTAGTAGCTCTAGCAACTGGGGTATAGAGGGTTTTTATTCATGAGTGAAGCTCCAAAAAAACGCTGGTATGTGGTTCAAGCCTTCTCTGGATTTGAAGGTCGTGTAGCTCAATCTCTGCGCGAGCATATCAAAATGCACGGCATGGAAGAGCTATTCGGTGAAGTACTGGTTCCTACTGAAGAAGTAGTGGAAATGCGCGCGGGTCAGCGTCGCAAATCTGAGCGTAAGTTCTTCCCAGGTTACGTCCTTGTTCAGATGATTATGAACGATGAATCATGGCACCTAGTACGCAGTGTGCCGCGTGTCATGGGCTTCATTGGTGGTACCTCAGACCGTCCGGCACCTATCACGGATAAAGAGGCTGACGCGATTCTTAATCGTCTTGAGAAAGCGAGTGAAGCGCCTCGTCCACGTACAATGTACGAAGCGGGTGAAGTGGTACGTGTTAACGAAGGTCCATTTGCTGACTTCAACGGTACTGTTGAAGAAGTGGATTACGAGAAGAGCCGCCTGAAAGTGTCTGTCTCGATCTTTGGTCGTGCGACACCAGTTGAGCTTGAATTTGGTCAGGTTGAAAAGCTGGACTAAGACTCTTCGTTAAAGAGTATAAAAAATCACCTTTTTAGGGTTGTATAAGGCGCGGATTATGACTATAATTTCGCGCCTTTTTACTTCAAGTGAAGTAAAAAGTTTCTTACACAAACGGGGAGCTGATCCGCGATTAGCGTTTGTACCCAAACTTAGGAATTATCATGGCTAAGAAAGTTGAAGCTTACATCAAGCTACAAGTTGCTGCTGGTATGGCTAACCCTAGTCCACCAGTAGGTCCTGCACTAGGTCAACACGGTGTGAACATCATGGAATTCTGTAAAGCGTTCAACGCAAAAACAGAATCTATTGAGAAAGGTCTACCAACTCCAGTAGTTATCACAGTATACAGTGACCGTTCTTTCACGTTCGTAACTAAGACTCCACCTGCTGCAGTTCTTCTTAAGAAAGCTGCTGGCGTTAAGTCTGGTTCAGGTCGTCCAAACACTGAAAAAGTTGGTACTGTAACTGACGCTCAAATCCAAGAAATCGCAGAAACTAAAGCTGCTGATATGACTGGTGCTGACATCGAAGCGATGAAGCGTTCTATCGCTGGTACTGCTCGTTCAATGGGCCTAGTGGTAGAGGGTTAATAAGATGGCAAAACTAACTAAGCGCATGCGCGTAATCCGCGAAAAAGTTGACGTAACTAAAGAATACGAAATCAACGAAGCTGTTGCTCTTCTTCAAGAACTAGCGACTGCGAAATTCGTTGAGTCTGTAGACGTTGCTGTTAACCTAGGCATTGATGCTCGTAAATCTGACCAGAACGTACGTGGTGCAACTGTACTACCTCACGGTACTGGCCGCGAAATCCGCGTTGCAGTGTTCACTCAAGGTGCTAACGCTGAAGCAGCTAAAGAAGCTGGCGCAGACATCGTAGGTATGGAAGATCTTGCTGAGCAAGTTAAGAAAGGCGAAATGAACTTTGACGTAGTTGTTGCTTCTCCAGATGCAATGCGCGTTGTAGGTCAACTAGGTACTATCCTAGGTCCTCGCGGTCTTATGCCAAACCCTAAAGTTGGTACTGTAACTCCTAACGTTGCTGAAGCAGTTAAAAACGCTAAAGCTGGTCAGGTTCGTTACCGTAACGACAAAAACGGCATCATCCACACTACTATCGGTAAAGCAAACTTCTCTGCTGAGCAGATCAAAGAGAACCTAGAAGCACTTCTAGTTGCTCTGAAGAAAGCTAAGCCATCTTCAGCGAAAGGTACTTTCCTGAAGAAAGTAAGCATCTCTACTACTATGGGTGCTGGTGTTGCTGTTGATCAGGCTAGCCTGAACACTCAAGCATAATTTATTTGCTTAGGCGCAAAATTAGTGTATAATTTTGCGCCTAATATTTGTGGTTGGGGCTGAACTTTGGTTCTTTGAACTGTCTCCTAGTTCGAAATGAATTAAGACCCAGTCTCCGTCCAAGACCGTAGGTGTTTGTGTAAAAGCAAACTTAATTATCCTACGTAGATGGTGCCCGAACTGACAGAAAGCTCTATGTAATATAGTTAACTTTCTTCTGGGGAAGCACCTCAATAGCTCTCACTGTCGTGATGATAGTGAGTGGTGTAACGACAACCAGGAGTAAATCCAAGATGGCTTTAAACCTTCAAGACAAAAAAGCAATTGTTGCTGAAGTCAACGAAGCTGCCAGTGGTGCACTTTCTGCAGTTGTAGCTGATTCTCGTGGCGTTCAAGTTGGCGCGATGACTTCTCTACGTAAACAAGCTCGTGAAGCTGGCGTTTACATGAGAGTTGTTCGTAACACTCTTGCTCGTCGTGCGGTTGAAGGTACTGAGTACGAGTGTCTAACTGACACTTTCACTGGTCCTACACTAATCGCATTCTCTAATGAGCACCCAGGTGCTGCAGCGCGTCTTTTCAAAGACTTCGCTAAAGAGAACAAAGATTTCGAGATCAAAGCTGCTGCTTATGAAGGCGCTTTAACTGACGCTGAAGTACTAGCAACACTACCAACTTACGACGAAGCAATTGCACGCCTAATGATGTGCATGAAAGAAGCTTCGGCTGGCAAGCTGGCGCGTACTATCGCAGCTATCCGCGATCAAAAACAAGAAGCAGCGGCATAAGCCTTGCTTTTTACTGGTTGCTTAATAAACTTATTGTTGACTTAAAAGAGAATTGTTATGTCTATTACTAACGAGCAAATCCTAGACGCAGTTGCAGAAATGTCTGTAATGCAAGTTGTTGAACTAATCGAAGCAATGGAAGAGAAATTCGGTGTTTCTGCTGCTGCTGCTGTTGTAGCTGGCGGCGCTGCTGGCGGCGAAGCTGCTGCTGAGCAAACTGAATTCGACGTAATCCTAGAAGCTGCTGGCGGTAACAAAGTTGCTGTAATCAAAGCAGTACGTGGCGCAACTGGCCTAGGTCTTAAAGAAGCTAAAGCTCTTGTAGACGGCGCTCCAGCACCTCTTAAAGAAGGTGTTGAGAAAGCAGAAGCTGAAGCTCTTAAAGCTCAGCTAGAAGAAGCTGGTGCAACTGTTGCTGTTAAGTAATTATTGCATAGTTTCTTAGCCTAACGGCTAATTGGCTGGTGGTTTTTTAACCACCGGCCTTTTTGCGCTGTAGGGTATAGGCGAATTTTCCCGCTGTTTAAGCGCCTGATATCCATGCAAAAAACATTTCATTCTTACGAAATGAAATGTCACTACAGTAAACAGCTATATTAGTCACTGTCCCTTACCCCCCTTAAGTAACTAGGAGCGGGCGGACAGTTTGGGTCACTTATCAGCGAGCTGAGGAACCCCATGGTTTACTCTTATACCGAGAAAAAGCGCATCCGTAAGGACTTTGGTACTCGTCCACAAGTTTTGGACATTCCATACCTGCTATCGATCCAGCTCGATTCGTTCGACAAATTCATCGAACAGGATCCTGAAGGTCAATACGGTCTTGAAGCCGCTTTCCGTTCTGTATTCCCGATTCAGAGCTACAACGGCAATTCTGAGCTGCAATACGTTAGCTACCGTCTTGGTGAGCCAGTTTTTGACGTTAAAGAATGTCAAATCCGCGGTGTAACTTACTCAAAGCCACTACGTGTAAAACTACGCCTAGTTATCTTTGATAAAGACGCGCCAGCAGGTACTGTAAAAGACATTAAAGAACAAGAAGTCTACATGGGTGAAATTCCACTCATGACAGACAATGGTACCTTCGTTATTAACGGTACCGAGAGGGTTATCGTATCCCAGCTGCACCGAAGCCCAGGCGTGTTCTTCGACAGCGATAAGGGTAAGACCCACTCTTCAGGTAAAGTTTTATACAACGCACGTGTTATTCCTTACCGTGGTTCATGGCTTGATTTCGAGTTTGATCCTAAGGATAACTTGTACGTTCGTATCGACCGCCGTCGTAAGCTACCAGCATCGATCATCCTTCGTGCACTAGGTAAGTCGACAGAAGAAATCCTAGATCTCTTCTTCGAGAAAGTGAACTTCGAAGTGAAAGACCAAACTCTATTGATGGAGTTGGTTCCAGATCGTCTACGTGGTGAAACTGCGTCGTTCGACATCGAAGCGAATGGTAAAGTTTACGTTGAGCAAGGTCGTCGCGTAACAGCTCGTCATATCCGCCAACTAGAAAAAGATGGTGTTGATCACATCGAAGTACCAGTTGAGTACATCGTAGGTAAAGTTGCATCAAAAGATTACATCAATGAAGCAACTGGCGAGATCATTGTTAACGCTAACCAGGAAATCAGCCTGGAAGCACTAGCGAACCTATCTCAGGCTGGCCACAAAGCGCTAGAAGTTCTATTCACGAACGATCTAGACCACGGTCCATTCATGTCAGAAACACTACGTATCGACAGCACGGTTGATCGTATTTCTGCATTGGTAGAAATCTACCGCATGATGCGCCCTGGTGAGCCGCCAACAAAAGAAGCTGCAGAAGCTCTATTCGAAAGCCTATTCTTCTCTGAAGAGCGTTACGATCTATCGACTGTTGGTCGTATGAAGTTCAACAGCTCTATCGGCCGTGAAGATGCTCAAGAGCAAGGCACACTTGATGAAACTGATATCATCGAAGTGATGAAGAAGCTGATCGCGATCCGTAACGGTAAGGGCGAAGTGGACGATATCGACCACCTAGGCAACCGTCGTATCCGTTCTGTAGGCGAAATGGCTGAGAACCAGTTCCGTGTAGGTCTAGTACGTGTTGAGCGTGCAGTTAAAGAGCGTCTAAGCCTAGGCGATCTTGACGCAATCATGCCTCAAGACTTGATCAACGCGAAGCCAATTTCTGCGGCAGTTAAAGAATTCTTTGGCTCTTCACAGCTTTCACAGTTCATGGACCAAAACAACCCGCTATCAGAAGTAACGCACAAGCGTCGTATTTCTGCATTGGGTCCTGGCGGTCTAACTCGTGAACGTGCTGGCTTCGAAGTACGTGACGTACACGTAACTCACTACGGTCGTCTATGTCCTATCGAAACCCCTGAAGGTCCAAACATCGGTCTGATCAACTCTCTATCTGCGTTTGCACGTTGTAACGAGTACGGTTTCCTAGAGACACCATACCGTCGCGTTGTAGATGGTGTTGTAACAGACGAAGTAGATTACCTATCTGCAATCGAAGAAGGCCAATTTGTTATCGCTCAGGCGAACGCTAAGCTAAACGAAGATGGTACTTTTGCAGATGAGCTGATCACAGCTCGTCAGAAAGGTGAATCTGGTCTACACCCTCGTGAGCACGCTCAGTACATGGACGTTGCGACAAACCAGGTTGTATCTATCGCTGCATCGCTTATCCCGTTCCTAGAACACGATGATGCGAACCGTGCATTGATGGGTGCGAACATGCAACGTCAGGCAGTTCCGACACTGAAAGCGGACAAACCGCTTGTTGGTACTGGTATTGAACGTAACGTAGCCGTTGACTCAGGTGTAACTGCAGTTGCTAAACGTGGTGGTGTAATCCAGTCAGTAGATGCTTCTCGTATCGTTGTTAAAGTTAACGAAGAAGAGCTAGTACCAGGTGAAGCTGGTATCGACATCTACAACCTGACTAAATACACACGTTCTAACCAGAACACATGTATTAACCAGCGCCCATGTGTGATGCCAGGTGAGCCTGTATCACGCGGTGACGTGCTTGCTGATGGTCCTTCAACAGACCTTGGTGAACTAGCGCTTGGTCAAAACATGCGTATCGCGTTCATGCCTTGGAACGGTTACAACTTCGAAGACTCGATCTTAGTATCTGAGCGCGTAGTTCAAGAAGACCGCTTCACGACAATCCACATTCAAGAACTGACTTGTGTGGCGCGTGATACTAAGCTGGGCTCTGAAGAGATCACCGCTGATATTCCAAACGTAGGTGAATCTGCTCTGTCTAAACTAGACGAGTCAGGTATCGTTTACATCGGTGCTGAAGTTAAGGGTGGCGACATCCTAGTTGGTAAAGTAACACCTAAAGGTGAAACTCAGCTAACGCCTGAAGAGAAGCTACTACGTGCAATCTTCGGTGAAAAAGCATCTGACGTTAAAGATACTTCACTACGTGTACCTAACTCTGTATCAGGTACGATCATCGACGTTCAAGTCTTCACTCGCGATGGCGTAGAGAAAGACAAGCGTGCGCTTGAAATCGAACAGATGCAGCTTAAAGAAGCGAAGAAAGACCTAACTGAAGAATTCCAGATTCTTGAGGGTGGCCTTCTAAACCGTGTTAAAGCTGTATTGATTGAAGGCGGTTACTCTGAAGCGAAACTAGACACTACTGATCGTAAGAAGTGGCTAGAACTAACGCTAGAAGATGACGCACTACAAACTCAACTTGAGCAACTTGCTGAGCAGTGGGACGAGCTAAAAGCTGACTTCGATAAGAAGTTCGAAACTAAGCGTCGTAAGATTACTCAAGGTGATGATTTAGCACCTGGCGTACTGAAGATCGTTAAGGTTTACCTAGCGGTTAAACGTCGCATTCAGCCTGGTGATAAGATGGCGGGTCGTCACGGTAACAAGGGTGTAATCTCTAAGATCAACCCTGTTGAAGACATGCCATACGATGAAAAAGGTCAGCCTGTAGACATCGTACTTAACCCACTGGGTGTACCTTCGCGTATGAACATCGGTCAGATCCTAGAAGTACACTTAGGTCTGGCAGCGAAAGGTATCGGTGACAAGATCAACCAGATGGTTAAAGAGCAGCAAGAACTAGCGAAATTCCGCGAGTTCCTACAAAAAGTTTACGACCTAGGCGACACTCGCCAGAAAGTAGATATTGCTTCTCTGTCTGATGATGAAGTACGTACTCTGATCAAGAACTTGCGTGGCGGTCTACCAATCGCGACTCCTGTATTTGATGGCGCTCCAGAAGAGTCAATCAAAGCACTTCTTGAGCTAGCAGATCTACCAACATCAGGTCAGCTAACGCTATTTGATGGTCGTACAGGTGATGCGTTTGAGCGTCCTGTAACTGTTGGTTACATGTACATGCTGAAACTGAACCACCTTGTTGATGACAAGATGCACGCTCGTTCAACTGGTTCGTACAGCCTAGTAACTCAGCAGCCACTAGGTGGTAAAGCTCAGTTCGGTGGTCAGCGTTTCGGTGAGATGGAAGTATGGGCACTAGAAGCATACGGTGCTGCTTACACGCTACAAGAAATGCTAACGGTTAAGTCGGATGACGTTAACGGCCGTACTAAGATGTACAAAAACATCGTAGACGGTAACCACAGCATGGAACCTGGCATGCCAGAATCGTTCAACGTACTGTTGAAAGAGATCCGCTCGCTAGGTATCAACATCGAGCTAGAAGACGAAGAGTAATCCTTTTCTCTCTTGATGAAAGTCGAGAGAATCAAAGCGATTATTTGGAAGAAGGTGCTCACTTTAGCGAGTGAGCTCCTTTTAACTCCTTACAGGAGCTGATTGTGAAAGACTTATTAAACTTTCTAAAAGCACAGCATAAGACCGAAGAATTTGATGCAATCAAAATCGGTCTATCTTCACCAGACATGATCCGTTCATGGTCTTTTGGTGAAGTTAAAAAACCTGAAACGATCAACTATCGTACGTTCAAACCTGAACGCGATGGTCTGTTCTGTGCGCGTATCTTTGGTCCAGTTAAAGACTACGAATGTCTTTGTGGTAAGTACAAGCGCCTGAAGCACCGTGGTGTTATCTGTGAGAAGTGTGGTGTAGAAGTTACACAAACTAAAGTTCGTCGTGACCGTATGGGCCACATTGAACTTGCTTCACCAGTAGCTCACATCTGGTTCCTAAAATCGCTACCGTCTCGTATCGGTCTACTGATGGATATCCCTCTACGTGATATCGAACGTGTTCTTTACTTCGAAATGTACGTAGTAACAGAGCCTGGTATGACTGATCTAGAAAAAGGTCAGATGCTTACTGAAGAAGAGTATCTAGATCGTCTAGAAGAGTGGGGCGACGAGTTCACTGCTAAGATGGGTGCGGAAGCTATCAAGGACCTACTAGGTTCTATGGATATGCACGCTGAAGCAGAACAAATGCGTGAAGAGTTAGAGACAACAAACTCTGAAACTAAGCGTAAGAAAGTAACTAAGCGTCTTAAGCTGGTAGAAGCGTTCATCGCATCGGGTAACAACCCAGAGTGGATGATCCTAACAGTACTTCCAGTACTTCCGCCAGATCTACGTCCTCTAGTACCTCTAGATGGCGGTCGCTTTGCGACTTCTGATCTTAACGATCTATACCGTCGTGTGATCAACCGTAACAACCGTTTGAAGCGTCTTCTAGAGCTAGCTGCTCCGGACATCATCGTACGTAACGAAAAACGTATGCTGCAAGAGTCTGTTGATGCGCTACTAGATAACGGTCGTCGTGGTCGTGCGATCACAGGTTCTAACAAGCGTCCTCTGAAATCTCTTGCTGATATGATCAAGGGTAAACAAGGTCGTTTCCGTCAGAACCTTCTAGGTAAACGTGTAGACTACTCTGGCCGTTCTGTAATCACAGTAGGTCCATACCTTCGTCTACACCAGTGTGGTCTTCCTAAGAAGATGGCACTTGAGCTATTCAAACCATTTATCTACAGCAAGCTAGAGACTCGTGGTCTTGCGACTACAATCAAAGCTGCTAAGAAGATGGTAGAGCGTGAAGAAGCGGTCGTTTGGGATATCCTAGACGAAGTAATCCGTGAACACCCAGTACTATTGAACCGTGCACCTACACTTCACCGTCTAGGTATCCAGGCGTTCGAACCAGTACTGATCGAAGGTAAAGCGATTCAGCTACACCCACTTGTTTGTGCGGCGTACAACGCGGACTTCGATGGTGACCAAATGGCGGTTCACGTACCTCTAACTCTAGAGGCACAGCTTGAAGCTCGTACTCTGATGATGTCGACAAACAACATTCTGTCGCCAGCGTCAGGTGATCCGATCATCGTACCTTCTCAGGACGTTGTATTGGGTCTGTACTACATGACTCGTGAAAAGATCAACGTGAAAGGTGAAGGTATGTACCTTTCTGGCCCAGAAGAGGCTGAGAAAGCATACCGCACTAAACAAGCTGAGCTTCACGCACGCGTTAAAGTACGTATTACAGAAACTGTTGTAGACGAAGACGGCAACAGCACTACAGAAACCAAGATGGTAGACACCACTGTTGGTCGTGCAATGCTATGGCAAATCGTGCCAGCTGGTCTACCGTACAGCATCGTTAACCAAAAGCTAGGTAAGAAGCAAATCTCTAACCTACTTAACGAGGCGTACCGTAAACTAGGTCTGAAAGACACAGTAATCTTCGCTGACCAAATCATGTACACCGGTTTCGCGTACGCGGCACTTTCTGGTGTATCTGTTGGTATCGACGATATGGTTGTACCAGCAGCTAAGTACACTGAAATCGCAGAAGCGGAAGAAGAAGTACGTGAAATCCAGGAACAGTACCAATCAGGTCTTGTTACTGCGGGCGAACGCTACAACAAAGTTATCGATATCTGGGCATCGACCAACGACCGTGTTGCGAAAGCAATGATGGAAAACCTTTCATCTGAAACGGTAGTTAACCGTGACGGTGAAGAGGAACAGCAAGAGTCATTCAACAGCATCTACATGATGGCGGACTCGGGCGCTCGTGGTTCTGCAGCACAGATTCGTCAGCTTGCGGGTATGCGTGGTCTGATGGCGCGTCCAGATGGTTCAATCATCGAAACGCCGATCACAGCGAACTTTAAAGAAGGTCTAAACGTACTTCAGTACTTTATCTCAACGCACGGTGCTCGTAAGGGTCTTGCGGATACGGCACTGAAAACAGCGAACTCGGGTTACCTAACTCGTCGTCTGGTAGACGTTGCTCAAGATGTAGTTGTAACTGAACATGACTGTGGCACTCACGAGGGTGTTGACATGATGCCTCACATCGAGGGTGGTGATGTTAAAGTTGCACTTTCTGAGCTTGCTCTTGGTCGTGTTGTTGCTGAAGACGTACTAAAACCTGGCACTGAAGACGTTCTTATTCCACGTAACACCCTGATCGATGAGAAGTGGTGTCAAATCATGGAAGAGAACTCAGTAGACAGCATGAAAGTCCGCTCTGTAGTAACGTGTGATTCTGACTTCGGTTGTTGTGCACAGTGTTACGGTCGTGACCTAGCACGTGGCCACCTAGTGAACCAAGGTGAAGCAGTAGGTGTTATCGCTGCTCAGTCTATCGGTGAACCAGGTACACAGCTTACCATGCGTACGTTCCACATCGGTGGTGCGGCATCGACAGCAGCGGCAGAGAACAGTGTTCAAGTTAAGAACAACGGTTCTATCAAGCTACACAACGCTAAATCTGTACTAGCAGATGACGGTAAGATCGTTATCACTTCTCGTGCGACAGAGCTAACTATTATTGATGAGTTTGGTCGTACGAAAGAGAAACACAAACTGCCTTACGGTACGCTACTAAGCAAAGGCGATGGCGATACAGTTCAAGCTGGCGAAACAGTTGCAAACTGGGAAGCGCACACACTACCTATCATTACTGAGGTAGCAGGTCGCATCCAGTTCGTAGACATGATCGACGGCGTAACAGTATCTCGTCAAACCGATGACCTAACAGGTCTATCTTCAAGCGAAGTAACTGACCCAGCAGCTCGCCCTTCAGCAGGTAAAGATATGCGTCCAGCTATCAAACTTGTTGATGAGCAAGGTAACGATGTAATGATCCCTGGTACTGATATGCCAGCTCACTACTTCCTACCTGGTAAAGCGATTGTGAACATCGAAGATGGCGCAGCAGTAGGTGTTGGTGCGACACTAGCACGTATTCCTCAGAAGTCTGGCGGTAACAAAGATATCACCGGTGGTCTTCCACGAGTTGCTGACCTATTTGAAGCACGTAAGCCGAAAGAGCCTGCAATCCTTGCTGAGCACACAGGTACTGTGAGCTTCGGTAAAGAGACCAAAGGTAAGCGTCGCCTAGTGATCACACGTGAAAGCGGTGAAGCTTACGAAGAGATGATTCCTAAGCATCGTCAGTTGAACGTATTCGAAGGTGAAAAAGTTGAACGTGGTGACGTGATCGCAGATGGTCCAGAGTCTCCACACGACATCCTACGTCTACGTGGCGTACACGCGGTAACGCAGTACATTGCTAACGAAGTACAGGAAGTTTACCGTCTACAAGGCGTTAAGATTAACGATAAGCACATTGAAACTATCGTTCGTCAGATGCTACGTAAGTGTACTATTACTCACTCTGGTGACTCTGAGTTCCTACCTGGTGAGCAGATTGAGTACTCACAAGTTAAGATTGCTAACCGTAACCTAGAAGCTGAAGGCAAAGAGCCTGCACGTTTCGAGCGTGAACTACTAGGTATCACTAAAGCATCTCTAGCGACTGAGTCGTTCATCTCTGCGGCATCGTTCCAGGAGACAACTCGCGTACTAACAGAAGCAGCGGTTTCTGGTAAGCGTGATGACCTACGTGGTCTGAAAGAGAACGTAATTGTTGGTCGTCTGATCCCAGCTGGTACTGGCTTCGCATACCACCAAGAGCGTCAAGCTAAACGTTCTGAAGCGCAAGATGGTCCTTCTGCTGAGCAAGCAACGGACAACCTAGCGGCACTTCTAAACGCTGGTTTCTCTTCTGAAGAGTAAGCCATTTAACGAGTAATCGTTAGAAGCTTAAGAAAAAAGGCACCTTCGGGTGCCTTTTTAGTTTTTATCCTGCCTTTTTCTTCGAGAGGGTTCTTAGAGAAGGTAATAGTAATAAAGCTAGAAACAAAAAAGACCGACGATGATCGTCAGTCTTTTCTATCCTTCAGTCTCTGAATGTTTGCAAACACTAAGCCCCTGGGGGCATAGACAGGCTTTCTGCGATCTGCTGTATCAGATAGTCCTCGACTTCAAATCGAGTCTCAAGAATTTCGCCAATGAGACACATATCAGAATCGAAATCATCTAATTCATCATCTTCAGTAACTTCTGAGTACTTATCGTTAAAGTTCAATAGTGGTTCAGTTGTCAGGACTATTTGACCATAAGTTTGATTGATTTCATTGGTCACGACAAAGCCAGTCGCTTTCCAGCGATCCATAACCATGTCATAGATTTTAAAATGGCCCTCGGAGATGTAATCAACGAGATGCTGACAGAAATCCTGCAATTCGGAAGGAGATGGGAGTTCAATAACATTGGTTTTCGAACAAGGTTGCAGTGCTGCAAGCTTACAATATTCAACAATCAGGGATTGTCTTGTCTCTAACCAGTGATCAATGACATCACTTGAGCCACCCCACTGATCTTGTGTTTGTTTGAATTTTTTTAGCATGACCATGCCCTCATGATCTGATCGCCTGTTGGCGAACGTATCCTTTGCAAAGCAAAGTTAGTAAAGTTATTACAAACTCTTGTCCTTACTAGAATTTAGAGTGCAAATTTACTTAACGACAAACTCTAGTATGAAATTAGATTGCCAGTAAAATGAACGAACTTCAAGCAAAGGGATGGTGTAATGTTAAGAAAAGGTGATGTTAACCGCGCGATAAATGCATACTGGTGTGTTGTTGCAGGAAGTGAAATTTGGCTGGTGGATGGTGCTGTGCCTTTCGGGTCTGCAGAGCAGTTATCACTGCCTGAAGTGAGTGCAAGGACCATTGGTGAGTATTCAGGTTCGCCCGTCATGTGGCTTAATTTGTCTGATCTGGAGCATGATCTACCATTAGTCTCACTACGCGACTGCCTGCATTTTCCTGAGCCATTATTTATGTTGTTAAGTAAAGCGGTCCAGTATGGGCACATGACGCAAAGTCTGCGTTTTTGCCCACAGTGCGGTGGAAGAAACTTTCTTAATAATAACCAGTTAGCTATGCAGTGTGGCGAATGCCGTACTCTCCATTATCCTCGAATATTTCCATGTATTATCGTTGCTGTGCGTAAAGAGAATCAGATCTTATTGGCTCAACATCCAAGGCATCGAAATGGTATGTATACCGTTATTGCCGGCTTCTTAGAAGTTGGTGAGACATTAGAAGAGTGTGTGGCTCGAGAAATTCATGAAGAAACAGGAATTCTCGTTAAAAATATTCGTTACTTTGGCAGCCAGCCTTGGGCTTTCCCATCGAGTATGATGATGGGGTTTTTAGCTGACTATGAATCGGGAGAGTTAATTCCAGACTACACTGAGCTGTCTGATGCACAATGGTTTGGTATTGACGAGATGCCGCCTGTTGCGCCTAAAGGAACGATTGCAAGAGCGCTTATCGAACAAACGCTACAAGATATTGATTCTAATTATCTGATAAATAGATAAAAAAAACCCTCCGAGAGGGAGGGGGTAAGTAAGATGTCGTTATGAGATGCTGAGTACTGGGTACTCAGTTTATAATTGTAGTTTTCGCTAGCGAACAAATTTTTAACACTGATACCGATTGGGTGCAAATTAAGCATTGATTTAAAAGTTAATAACTTGATCCAGGTTGCAAAGCACACAGCTATTGGACTTAAATCAGTGATAGAATACCCCCTTTCACAGAAAGCCTAACAGTTGGAATTACGGAATGACTGAATTAAAAAATGATCGTTATCTGCGTGCGCTTTTAAAAGAGCCGGTAGATTACACGCCAGTATGGATGATGCGCCAGGCAGGTCGTTACCTACCAGAATACAAAGCGACTCGTGCAGAAGCGGGTGATTTCATGTCTTTGTGTCGAAATGCAGAATTAGCATCCGAAGTGACACTTCAACCATTACGCCGTTTTCCTCTTGATGCCGCGATCTTATTCTCGGACATCTTAACGATTCCAGATGCAATGGGGCTTGGTTTACGTTTTGCTGCGGGCGAAGGACCTGTTTTTGATAACCCAATTACATGCAAAGCTGACGTGGAAAAAATTGGTTTGCCAGATCCAGAAGGTGAACTGCAATATGTAATGAACGCAGTACGTCAGATCCGTAAAGACCTTAAGGGTGAAGTGCCGTTAATTGGCTTCTCTGGTAGCCCGTGGACTCTTGCTACGTACATGATCGAAGGTGGCAGTTCTAAAGCCTTCACCAAGATCAAGAAAATGATGTACGCGGAACCACAAACTCTGCACTTACTTCTAGATAAGCTGGCAGACAGCGTTATCGAGTACCTAAACGCGCAAATTAAAGCAGGCGCGCAGTCGGTAATGGTATTTGACACATGGGGTGGCGTACTGACGCCTCGTGACTACAACCTGTTCTCACTGCAATACATGCACAAGATTGTAGATGGTCTGATTCGTGAAAACGATGGTCGTCGCGTGCCAGTCACACTGTTTACTAAGAATGGCGGTATGTGGCTTGAGCAAATCGCAGCAACGGGCTGTGATGCGGTTGGTCTAGACTGGACAATCAACATTGCAGACGCGAAAGCACGTATCGGTGATAAAGTGGCGCTGCAAGGTAACATGGACCCATCCATGCTTTACGCTTCACCAGAGCGCATCCGCGAAGAAGTATCGGATATCCTAGAAGGCTTTGGTGATACGGGTACTGGTCATGTGTTCAACCTAGGCCATGGTATCCACTTGGATGTACCGCCAGAAAACGCGGGCGTGTTTGTGGAAGCGGTACACGAGTTATCTAAGCCATACCACAAGTAAGTTAGATTTTTTGCAATCAAATGCCGGCATTCAGTGCCGGTATTTTTTTTACCTAAAATTCAATTTTTTATCTGAAACTCAAGGTTGTACAGCTCTAGTAGTATTTGGCCTACTATGATCTAATTACTATTTAGTCTGTACGTTTATTTTTTAATCTCATTATAAACAACAGCTTAGCGGTTTTGTGTTTGTGTGCTCATTTTCTTGTACAGATAAAAAATCAATTAGATCATGGGTAACCTAAAGCATCGAGTGAACGCGTTTTTTAAGGTATGGCACGACTTCAGATTCAAACCAAGGATTCTTCTTTAACCACAATGTATTGCGTGGAGAAGGATGAGGAAGCGGGATAAAATCAGGTTCCCAATCCTGCCATTGCTGAACGGTTTGCGTGAGTGTCTTTGGTTTGTTGGTGAGATAGTACTGCTGTGAGTACTGACCAATCAGTAGCGTCAGCTCTATATTGGGCAACTGCTCGAGAATCTTTTTGTGCCAAGCGGGCGCACACTCTTTGCGAGGAGGTAAATCGCCAGAGTTCCCCTTGCCTGGATAGCAGAAGCCCATCGGGACAATGGCTATTTTGTTTGGGTCGTAGAAAATGTCTTTGTCGATATCGAGCCATTGGCGTAACCGATCGCCGCTTGGATCGTTCCAAGGTATCGAGGTTTTGTGCACACGCGTCCCCGGCGCTTGTCCGATGATTAGGATGCGTGCGTCTTTTGCGGCTTGTACGACAGGGTTTGCGCCCAAAGGTAAATTATCCGCGCAGATCTGGCAGGCCCTCACTCGCTGCAATAGCTCGTCTAACGACATTCTTAGTAACCCTTTTCGAAATCCACTTGATAATTTAATGAAAACCCATCGCGCCAGCGTAGATAGTTGTCAGCAAAAATCTCGATGACTTGCTCGGGAAAACTCAGCGCAGCAATGTGTGGAGTGATGGTGACTTGCGGTAGTTTCCAAAACGGATGCTCTACCGACAACGGTTCTTGCTCAAACACATCTAAGAAGGCGTGTTCTACCCAACGGTTTTTCAGAGCGAAGAGCAACCCAGCCTCATCCAGTACGTCGCCACGACCCACGTTGAATAATAACGCCTTGTTTAGATGACTGAGTGTTTGACGATTGAGTAACTGTTGCGTCTCAGGTGTACTTGGTAGGGTATTCACAACAATGTCGGCTTGTTCAAATGCCTTACTTAGTTCACTGATATGAAAGGTCTGATGAAATTCACCACCTGAGGTCGGAATACCTGTGCGGTTCATACCGATGGTTTTTATTCCCATTGCTTTAGCGGCATTGCCCAAATAACACCCAATGCTACCAGTACCGAGAATCACCATGGTTTTACTTTGTAATGATGTATAGAGATGAGGCTGCCATCGTTTGTTTTGTTGTTGCTGGTGGTATCGGTTGAAGTGGCGGTAATGGGCAATACTGTAACCCAGCACATATTCGGCAATCAGAGGGCCAAAGATGCCTCGAACATTGGTCAGGGTGTAGTCCTGACGAAGGTTAGGTAGCATTAGTGCATTGACGCCGGCGAATGTCGATTGTACCCACCCAAGCTGTGAAAACTCGTCTAATCTATTGGATAGTAATGGCGGATCAGCAAGAACTATTTGAGCTTCCTCTGGCTTATCAGTGATGCTCAGATCTGGTAGCTTTCTCTCCGTCAATAACGTTTCGTAGGTGTCACGATGCTCTGAGAGCAGGAAAATCTGATTTGAATGCGGCATTAACTTTTTTCCCTGTGATGAATCAAGTACACTTTCGCTGTTTTTTTCTTCAATGATTGAGTGACTATGCTTAAGAATCCTCTTCAGGTTCGTTTAGAAAAACTAGAACCTTGGCAACAAATTACCTTTATGGCGTGTCTGTGTGAACGCATGTATCCAAACTATGCGATGTTTTGTGAGAACACAGAATTTGCTGACCCGCGTGCTTACCGAGCGATTCTTGATAGTGTATGGGAAATTTTGACAGTTAAGAACGCGAAAATTAACTTCGAACGTCAATTAGAGAAGTTAGAAGAGTTGTTCCCAAGTGCGGATGAGTTCGATTTTTACGGCGTTTACCCAGCGATGGACGCGTGTCAGGGTTTGTCTACGTTACTGCATGGTCTATTGGACCGCGACTACCTTTTCGATTCAATGCTTAAAGTGAGCCAACAGTCGGTACAAACCGTTGCTGATCTAGAGCAAGCGCAAGGTGCAGAGCCAATAACCAACGACAATCAGAAAGAAAATGAAGCCGTATGTGAAGAATGGGACGTGCAGTGGGCTATTTTCCGTCCACTGCGTGAAGCGGTAGAGCGTGACATCAGCTTGATTAAAGATTTACGTGAAGAGTTACGTGAAGAAGGTGTGAGCAACATCGGTATCGCACTTTAATCGTTGAATAGATATAAAAAAGGCATCCTAAATGGATGCCTTTTTGTTTGCGGCGTTTGAGCGGTTATGCCCAATGTTGATTACGATTCTTTAGAATCTGGTTTTGTCGCTTCTTGAGTTTCTGGCTCCTTGTGATGCTTCTCCAGTTCTTCCTCTTCTTCATCGTCATCGCGGCTTTCGATTACGCCGTGCATTTCTTTCCAGCTTTCCCAGCGTTGGTAAGCCAGCTCTTGCATGTCGGTACTTTTATCCGCTTCATCGATGATTTCTTCACCCACGAGGTGTTCAAAAATATCCTCCAACGTCACCAAGCCTTGCACAGTACCGTATTCGTCAACGACAAGGGCTAGCTGTAGGCGATGAGTCATCATCTGGTCAAACACTTTCGGTAACGTCGTGTTGTTTAGCACCACTTGAATCGGGCGCATGATTGCTCCCAGTTGTTTCTGTCCACAACCTGATTGTTGCAGTTTGAACAACTCAAGGCGGTGCACAAAACCAATGATGTTGTCTTTCTGCTCGCTATAAACCAATGGGCGGGAGAAAGGTGTATCCTTGTGTTTTTCTAGGAACTCATTGATGGTCATCGTGGCATCGATACGGAATACCACAGGACGTGGCGTCATAACCTGCGTTACAGGTACATCTTGGATGCCAAGTAAGTTGCTTAATATTTTTGATTCACCCTCGGCAAATTCACCGCTTTCACGTGCCAGAATCGCCATTGCAGACAGTTCATCACGCATTTTCGGAGCTTCGTGGTTACGAGCAAGACGCTTGGTGATTTGCTCTGAAAACCATACGAATGGCGTTAGCGCCCATACCATCCAGCGTAATGCGACTGCCGCGGTTGGCGCCAATTGACGCCAGTAAGTTGCGCCAATTGTTTTCGGTACGATTTCTGAAAGCACCAAGATCGCCAGTGTGAGCACTGCCGAAAAGATACCTAACGCTTCGCTACCAAATACCACCGCAGCTTGTGCACCAGCAGTGGCCGCGCCGATGGTATGAGCGATGGTATTTAGAGTTAGAATGGATGCCAATGGTCGGTCGATATCTGATTTTAGCTTAGCCAGTTGCCCAGCTGCGGGATGCCCCTGTTGATTGAGCTGCGCAATGTAGCTCGGACTGATACTCAGCAGTACCGCCTCCAGCACCGAACAGATAAACGAAATGCCGATTGCAATAGAGATATAAATGGATAACAGCAGCATAGTTGCCCTTGAATGTAGTTTGATAGTGGTTATTTGCAGCTATTATAACCGCAAAAGTGCCTTATAAATTGGTCCAAATACCTTGGAAAGCAAGGGTTTTCAGGGGGTATGTGGTAACAAATTGTGAGTTATTACTCATATTATGGCTAAAAGTACGTCAGAAAATCGAAAGATCGCTTACAAACCTTTGCCAGATGGGGCATTTATGTTTTAGAGTGAGACGAATTCGATAACCTATGAGAAGGGAAACCTAATGAACAAGACCCAATTAATCGACTTTATCGCAGAGAAAGCAGACCTATCAAAAGCACAAGCAAAAGCTGCTCTTGAAGCGACTCTTGATGGTGTAACTGGTGCACTTAAAGAGGGTGACCAAGTTCAACTAATTGGTTTTGGTACATTCAAAGTAAACCACCGCGCTGCACGTACTGGTCGTAACCCTAAGACTGGTGACGAGATTCAAATCGCAGCAGCTAACGTACCTGCATTCGTAGCAGGTAAAGCGCTGAAAGAATCAGTAAACTAAGTTAGAATGCACCGAGGTATCCTGCCTCGGTGCAACTTCATGAAAAAACATCTACTCGCTTCACTTCTCTTATCTAGCTTTACCCTTTTTGGCTGTTCGTCGGTTGAAACTCCTAATTTAGAACAATTCACTCACTTCTCTGGCGGCAAAGTTGCTGGAGACGCAAGTAGCTTGTACTGGATGACCGAGAAACTCACTCGCGTGAGTACGGCGGCTGATTACGTGACGATGGGGGATAATGGCTGGTTTCAAAGTGACTACCGTTGGGATGAAGGTGAGCTT
Organism: Vibrio sp. 1-2 (7-a); assembly: GCF_013048515.1. NCBI lineage: Bacteria > Pseudomonadati > Pseudomonadota > Gammaproteobacteria > Vibrionales > Vibrionaceae > Vibrio > Vibrio sp. 1-2 (7-a). The sequence goes on along the minus strand of NZ_VHSQ01000020.1, from coordinate 11,032 downwards.
CGAGAGTTGATTCGAAAAGGTGAGCAAGTTGATACCAAGCAAGAGTTGGTGCCTTTTCAAATCCACATCCGTTTTAATAAAGATGGCGAAGCGGTTTACCAACAATATCGCGTTAATCGTAAAGTTTTACCACTTCAGCATGAACAATTAGAACGTTACAAGGCAGAAGCGAATGATGTAGTGGCGTCGGTTAAGGCGCAGTCTCGTAACAGTCAGAGCCTCATTCAAGGTTATTGGAATGGCCAATCGTTTGAAACCTGCAAAGGTAAAGCGTTCTCGACACTCGAGTTTAATCAGACGTTGCCAAAATTTATTATCGAGCGTCTCTCCTCTGTAGACAGTTACGTGGCTTTTGTCGGCAAGCAGTCACGAAATAAAGCAACGGTTGATGAACTGTTGATGCTCAATGATGATGACTTTGATTGTGTACCACGACCAGCATTACTCGCAGAGTAAGCTTGGTGAGACTTACTTGCTGACAGAGTAATAAAAAAGGCGCTGAATGCGCCTTTTGTTTTTTAGCCAACTTAAGTTGTTTTTATTTTTCTTGCTCACGTGCAATCGCACGGTAGCCGATGTCACTGCGATGGAACATGCCGTCCCAACTGATCTGTTTTGCAAGCTCGTAAGCACGTTGCTGCGCTTCTGATACGCTATTGCCAAGTGCGGTTGCACAAAGAACACGACCACCATTTGTTACGATGTTGTCATCTTTATTGTCTGTACCCGCGTGGAAGACTTTCTCGCCTTCAATTTCAACTTGTGGCAGACCAGAGATCACATCGCCTTTGTTGTACGCTGCTGGGTAACCACCGGCTGCGAGTACGATACCAATCGACGCACGTGGATCCCATTTTGATTCAACTTGATCCAGTTTTTGGTCAATCGCAGCCAAGCAAAGATCAACCAGATCCGATTCCATACGCATCATGATTGGTTGTGTCTCTGGATCACCGAAGCGGCAGTTGTACTCGATCACTTTAGGCGTACCATCTTTGTCGATCATCAGACCCGCGTATAGGAAACCTGTGTATGGGTTACCTTCAGACGCCATGCCACGTACCGTTGGGTAAATGACTTCTTCCATGATGCGGTTGTGAATTTCTGGTGTTACCACAGGAGCTGGCGAGTACGCGCCCATGCCACCAGTGTTAGGACCTGTATCTTTGTCACCTACGCGTTTGTGATCTTGGCTGGTGGCCATTGGCAGAACGTTCTCGCCATCGACCATCACGATGAAGCTTGCTTCTTCGCCATCTAGGAACTCTTCGATAACCACGCGGCTGCCTGCGTCACCAAATGCGTTGCCTGCTAGCATGTCTTTGATTGCGTCTTCGGCTTCTTCTAGCGTCATTGCCACAATCACGCCTTTACCAGCCGCAAGGCCGTCGGCTTTCACCACAATCGGCGCACCTTGATCACGCACGTAAGCAAGCGCTGGTTCAATTTCTGTGAAGTTTGCGTATGCACCGGTTGGGATTTGGTGACGAGCAAGGAAGTCTTTAGTAAACGCTTTAGAGCCTTCAAGCTGCGCTGCGGCTTGGGTAGGACCAAAGATTGGTAAGCCCGCTTCGCGGAACGCATCAACCACACCAATAACCAATGGTGCTTCTGGGCCAACGATAGTCAATTCAATCGCCTTCTCTTTTGCAAAAGCAACCAGACTATCGATGTCTTCCACATCAATGTTTACGTTCTCTAGTTTTGGCTCTAGTGCCGTACCTGCGTTGCCTGGAGCAATGAAAATAGTCTCAACATTTGGGTTTTGCGCCGCTTTCCAGCCTAGCGCATGTTCACGACCGCCTGAACCAATGATTAAAACTCGCATATGAAAATCCTTAATCTTATAAATACTGTTTACTCAAAGTAGTTGATGATGTGGCTAGGCAACAATTGAGCCCATCCCGGAAACATAGCCAGCTACGTAACCGGGGTGGCCGAAAGCAGTTAACAATGCCACAGTGCCAAATACGATGAGGAAATTAGTGGCGGAAGTGACGCATACCCGTGAAGATCATCGCCATGCCGTGCTCATCTGCTGCTGCGATAACTTCGTCGTCACGCATAGAGCCACCTGGCTGAATTACGCACTTAATGCCGGCTTCTGCTGCGGCATCGATACCGTCGCGGAATGGGAAGAAAGCGTCAGATGCCATTACGCTACCGGCAACTTCTAAGCCTTCATCTGCGGCTTTGATGCCGGCAATTTTCGCTGAGTAAACGCGGCTCATTTGGCCTGCGCCTACACCGATAGTCATGTCGCCTTTCGCGTAAACGATCGCGTTAGATTTCACGTATTTCGCTACTTTCCAGCAGAATAGGGCGTCTTTTAGCTCTTCTTCTGTCGGCTGACGTTTAGACACGACTTTAAGATCGTCTAGGCTTACCATGCCTTGGTCGCGGTCTTGAACCAGTAGACCACCGTTGACGCGTTTTACGTCAAAGCCCGTTGTCTTCGTTGACCACTCGCCACACTCTAGTAGACGTACGTTCTTCTTCGCTGCAACGATTTCAATCGCTTCAGCAGAAACAGAAGGTGCGATAATCACTTCAACGAATTGACGCTCAACGATAGCGCTAGCCGTTTTTGCATCTAGCTCTTGGTTGAATGCAATGATGCCGCCGAACGCTGACGTTGGGTCAGTTTGGTAAGCGCGGTTGTACGCTTCGAGGATGTCTTTACCTAGCGCAACGCCACATGGGTTGGCGTGTTTTACGATTACACATGCAGGCTCGTTGAACTCTTTCACACACTCAAGTGCTGCATCAGTGTCTGCAATGTTGTTGTAAGAGAGGGCTTTACCTTGGATTTGGCGAGCAGTAGAAACAGATGCTTCTTGTGGGTTTGCTTCAACGTAGAATGCGGCTGCTTGGTGGCTGTTCTCACCGTAGCGCATGTCTTGTTTTTTCTCGAATTGCTGGTTGAAAGTACGTGGGAATTTAGACTCTTCATCACCTTCTTTGTTCTCACCGTAAGATGGAACCATAGTGCCGAAGTAGTTTGCGATCATGCCATCGTAAGCAGCAGTGTGCTCGAATGCTGCGATAGCAAGGTCGAAACGAGTCTCTAGTGTTAGAGATTTCTCGTTCGCGTCCATTTCAGCGATAACGCGATCGTAATCATGAGCGTTCACAACGATAGTCACGTCTTTGTGATTTTTCGCTGCAGAGCGAACCATCGTTGGGCCGCCGATATCGATGTTTTCAACCGCGTCAGCTAGTGTACAGCCTTCTTTTGCAACGGTTTCTGCGAATGGGTATAGGTTAACAACGACCATGTCGATTGGATTGATGCCATGTTTTGCCATCACGTCGTCATCTTGACCACGACGACCAAGCACACCACCGTGAACTTTCGGGTGAAGCGTTTTAACGCGGCCGTCCATCATTTCTGGGAAACCTGTGTAGTCAGAGACTTCTGTTACTGCGATGCCTTGTTCGGCAAGTAGGCGTGCTGTACCACCAGTAGATAGGATATCGACACCGCGCTCAGCAAGAGCTTGTGCAAACTCAACAATACCTGTTTTGTCTGATACGCTGATAAGCGCACGGCGAATAGGACGAGCGTTATTCATGCTTCCATTTTCCTCAAATTCACGGAGTTAAAGATGTTTGCCAAAAATGAACTTGTTTTTACCTCTTGGGGTAAAATATTGGCCAGTTTTGGTAAAGACCTTTGCCGGATGTTTTCTGGTTAGAAAACAGTCTCCACATTTGATGGCGCGTATTCTAACCAATTTATTACAAAAAAGCTCGCGCAATCGTTTGGCATCTCAAAAATAATTGTGAAAAAGAGGTTCTTTAGCTTTAAAAGTAACGAGATAGTTAATAGGGAAAGTTATGTTTCAGATAGGTGAACTGGCAAAACGTTGTGGTGTGACGGCAGATACGCTGCGTTTTTATGAGAAAAACGCGCTGATAAAGCCCGCAGGTCGAAGTGAATCAGGTTATCGTCTCTATAATGAAGAGAATCAAAAGCAGGTACACTTCATCCTTAAAGGTAAAGAGCTGGGCCTGAGCCTGGATGAGATTAAAGAGCTACTAGAAATCAAACTAGAAGCAACAGAACACAGCTGTGCAGAGGTTAAAGCTATTACTTCTGCTAAGTTAGAGCTGATTGATGGAAAAATTAACGAGCTAACGAAAATTCGTCGAGCTTTGAAGAAGATCAATGATGCTTGCTGCGGTCATACGGATGATGATGCTACTCATTGTTCTATCCTTGCAGCACTTGAGTAGTCTCATTTCTGCATCACTTAACTTAAGTTTGCATTTTTGGCGGCTTGCTTTTCTAGGTGCACGCCGTTTTCCCACCTATAATCTCGCCTTTAGTTACCTGTAGGAATTGGCCATTGTTTGATTCCTGCCGTAGCGCTGTCTGTAGATACGAGAGTTTTCATACATGGTTGGAGTCTATTTTCAAATCAATGACTGGGTTTTAAGCGTTGATGAAAATAAGCTGTATCGACAAGATAGGGAAGTTACTGTTGAGCCACGCTTAATTAATCTTCTGCATTTCCTAGCGGAGCATGCGAATGAGGTGTTCAATCGTGAGGAATTGATCCAATACGTTTGGGCAGGGGCGATTGTGACCGATCAAGTGGTGACTCAGTCCATTTTTGAGTTACGTAAATTACTGCGTGACGGTCGGGAAGAAAATACCAGCTACGTCATTACAGTGCCGAAACGTGGTTACAAGCTGGTGGCGAATGTGACCCCAATGACACTCGAGGAATTCCTCGCAAGTCGTCATTGTGATTCAGAAAGTCTTCCTCCTATTGTTGATGAACCAGAAGAAGAGACTCCACCTATCGCACCTGCCGTCACCTTTCCTGCAGGCCCTCTGACTCGCGCGGTCTGTGAGATGTCTAAAGAGAAAAAGGCCCCTCCGAAAAAAAATAAAATCAGTCCGTGGCGCCTGGGGATCATGAACTTCATCTGGATCAGTGTTTTGGTTGTGGTGATGGGTGTGTTTACCTACAAGCAATCGGAAGTGCGTATTACTCAAGCCATCGATACTCACCTTATCGAATTCAAGTTTCAAGATAACTTCACGAGCGAAGGGTTAAGCTACGACTTGGCAGACGGGTTTGCCCAAAAGTTGATGTCCGACATTGCTCAAGTGAGCGATTACCGAGTCATGCTAAAGAAGACGTCGTTTACTTCGGGTATTGTGCCGGGCAAATCGGTTGTGGTGCGGGTTCGTGAAAATGAGGGTGGCAGCTTTTTAGAGGTGGAATATCGGAATAACTCATCTGAAAAGGTGTTGTTTAGTCGTCAATACGCGTTAACCAGCAGCCATTTAAAGACAGTGCTTCAACAAGCGTCGTTAGACTTGATGCAAGTTCTGAAAGTGCCGGATGCCAAGCTGAAATCCACGATGCTGGTGGCGGGAATGCCAATTAACCCAGATGCTTTGGAGCTGTTTGTTCAAGCTAACCATTATCTCAATGTCTCGGATGCCAAGCAATTTCGCCAAGGCGTCAACTTGATGGAAAACATTTTAGAAATTGAGCCAGATAATGCTTACGTTCAGGCAGAGTTATTGATTGCTTACCACGTGCAGAAGGTGCTCGACTTTTCACAGGAGTTGAAGAAAGGGCGAGTGCAGCAGTTGAGTGACGCACTAGAAACTAACGTAAAAATGATGGTTGGGCCAATTCAACCGCGAATTTATGAAGCTTTAGCCTTGCACGAAACCATTATTGGTGACATGGCTTCAGCCAAGCAGCATCTTGGGCAGGCTTTGAGGTTACGTGATTCGGTGCTTTCTTATGTGATTCGTGGTAAGCACGCTGAATTGGATGGTGATCTGGATTTGGCCAGTGAGTCTTACAGCGAAGCTTTCTATATTGATACGTCGGTTGAGACGTACCTGCTGTGCGAAAACTTGGTCTTCCCAAGTAACATGAAGGCGATTGATTACGCCATGTATCGCGCTGTTCACCCTTCTGTCGTTCGAATGCTTTAATTCTCTCGCACTCTACGTCAGTTTAATACTAGCTCCTCATTTCGGTGAGGGGCTTTTTTGTAGCTGTCGAAAAGTGAAAAGGGTGGCCGGTGGGGTAATGACTTACGAAGGAGCCAGTAACGCAAGCTTGCAACGGGAAGACATATCCGGTTTTCTTCTCTATCTATGGAGTGTCTGGCTGAGTTATTTGGCGAGAATGATTCTGATGCTTTCTTGCAGGCGAGATGAATATTGATGTGGGTCAAAAAGCGCGATCAGGGAGAGATTTATGGAATCAACAGGTTCAGGGAATCAACCCTTCGGGGCGGGGAAGTTGATAGAGGTTGATAACTTTTGCCGCGATTACCAACGAGTTGATGAGAGTTTATCTATCGGTAGAAGGTTTGATGTTTTTCTTATAACTGTATGAATAATATATTTTTATGTTTTTGTGTTCATCATGTTTATCTCAACTTGATGTTGATGAACTAATCATTTTATTGATAACGCCAAGTTTATTTTTTTCCCAGTTTTTGGGCGTAGTCTTCACTTCGAAATTTAGCGAGGTCGAGCAGGTATCTACTTCATAGCATCTCGCTAATAACCGTTCAGTTTGAGTCACGTTGACTTGAGTAGAATAGATTTGGAGATGTTATGTCATCGAATACGAAAAAAATCGGCCTAATTGCCTGTACGGGTGTAGTCGCCGGTAACATGATGGGTAGTGGTATTGCACTGTTACCTTCTAGCCTAGCTTCAGTAGGCTCTGTTTCAATTTTCAGCTGGCTGATCTGTTTGGTCGGTGCACTGAGCCTTGCGTTTGTTTACGCTCGTCTGGCAACCAAAAACCCTCAAGAAGGTGGTCCTATCGCTTACGCTGGCGAAGTTTCACCTGTCTTTGGTTTCCAAACGGGCGTGCTTTATTACCACGCGAACTGGATTGGTAACCTAGCTATTGCTATTACAGGTGTTTCTTACCTTTCAGTATTCTTCCCAGTGCTTAATGACCCAATCCCAGCAGGTATTGCGACGATTGCATCGGTATGGATCTTCACTTTCGTTAACCTACTTGGTGGTAGCTGGGTAAGCCGTCTATGTACGCTTGGTCTTGTTCTAATCCTCATTCCTGTTGTTGGTACAGCGGCGTTTGGTTGGACGCACTTCGACACTGCGCTATACAGCCAAAACTGGAACGTATCTGCGGGTACGGATAGCCATGCGATTGTGACTGCGGTTCTTATCTGTCTATGGTCATTCGTTGGTGTGGAATCAGCAGCAGTATCGACAGGTATGGTAGAAAATCCTAAACGTACTGTACCGCTAGCAACCATGCTGGGTACTGGTATCGCAGGTGTGATTTATATCCTATCAACTCAAATGATCAGCGGCATGTTCCCTGCTTCTGAAGTTGCGGCATCAGGTGCGCCATTTGCATTGGCAACCACTGAGCTATTCGGTAGCTGGACAGCCCCATTCGTATCAGCATTCACAGCACTAGCATGTTTCACTTCGCTAGGTTCTTGGATGATGCTGGTGGGCGAGGCTGGTAAACGTGCAGCAAGCGATGGCAACTTCCCTAAAATCTACGGCGAAACTGACAAAAACGGTGTGCCTAAGAAAGGTCTAATCCTTGCGTCAATCAAGATGACAGCATTAATGGTTGTACTGATGTTCTTCAGCTCTAAAACAGCACACGCATCAGACCTGTTCAACCAGCTAACGACTGATGCAGTTCTACTAACTATGCTGCCTTACTTCTACTCAAGCATTAACTTGATTCGCTTCGAAGGTATGACAACACGCAACGGCTTCGTAATGCTGTTCTCTGGTGTAGCTTGTCTGTTCTGCTTCATTGCCCTTGCTGGTGCAGAAGGCGGTACGCTAACAGCAACCTTCATCGTGTCTCTCGTTATCTTGATGTTCTACAGCAAAAAAGCCGGCTTAGCTCAGTACATGAAGCTACACGCTGACGACATGCCTGCCCAAGCAAGCAACTAATCCCCAAAACGCTGGCACTACGGTGCCAGCCCATAAAACCCAAATTCACGCGGCGCTCACCTTACTCATTGCCTGTAAATGGCAGAGAGCGCCTTCATTCGCCTTGGAGATGTCCAAATGAATATATTCGCTATCTTGAACCACATGGGTGTGTTCTTTAAAGAAGAGCCAGTTCGTCAACTTCACGCTGCTCTTGAGAAAGCGGGCTACGAAGTGGTTTACCCAGTAGATGATAAAGACTTGATCAAAATGATTGAGATGAACCCACGTATTTGCGGTGTGCTGTTCGACTGGGATAAATACTCACTAGAGCTATGTGAACGTATCAGCCAAATCAACGAAAAACTGCCTGTTCACGCATTTGCTAACGAACAGTCTACTCTAGACATTTCACTAACAGACCTACGTCTAAACGTGAGCTTCTTCGAGTACGCTTTAGGTATGGCTGACGATATCGCTATCAAAATCAACCAAGCGACTGAGGCATACAAAGATGCCATCATGCCTCCATTCACTAAAGCGTTATTCAAATACGTAGAAGAAGGTAAATACACCTTCTGTACTCCAGGTCACATGGGCGGTACTGCATTCCAGAAAAGCCCTGCTGGTAGCATCTTCTACGATTTTTACGGTCCAAACACATTCAAAGCGGACGTATCAATCTCAATGCCTGAGCTAGGTTCTCTACTAGACCACTCAGGTCCACATAAAGATGCAGAAGAATACATCGCACGCACATTCAATGCAGACAGCTCGTACATCGTAACTAACGGCACGTCTACATCGAACAAAATCGTTGGTATGTACTCAGCACCTGCGGGCAGCACAGTACTGATTGACCGTAACTGTCACAAATCTCTGACTCACCTAATGATGATGAGCGACGTGACACCAATCTACTTCCGCCCAACTCGTAATGCATACGGCATCCTTGGTGGTATTCCACAAAGTGAATTCAGCCGCGATGTCATTGCTGAGAAAGTGGCGAAAACACCAGGTGCAACTGCACCAACTTACGCAGTGGTGACTAACTCAACTTACGATGGCCTGTTGTACAACACGCAATTCATCAAAGAGTCGCTAGATTGTAAACACATCCACTTCGACAGTGCTTGGGTGCCTTACACTAACTTCAACCCAATTTATGAAGGTAAATGTGGTATGAGTGGTGAAGCGATGCCAGGCAAAGTGTTCTACGAGACACAATCAACACACAAACTGTTGGCAGCGTTCTCACAAGCTTCGATGATTCACGTGAAAGGTGACTTTGATAAAGAATCTTTCAACGAAGCATTCATGATGCACACTTCAACTTCACCTCAGTACGGCATTGTTGCTTCTACTGAAACTGCAGCGGCAATGATGCGCGGTAACACAGGTAAGAAGTTGATGCAAGACTCTATCGATCGCGCAATTCGCTTCCGTAAAGAGATCAAACGCCTAGAAGCAGAAAGTGACAGCTGGTTCTTCGATGTATGGCAACCAGAAAACATCGATACCACAGAATGTTGGAAACTAGACCCTAGCGATACATGGCACGGCTTCAAGAACATGGATGACAACCACATGTATCTTGACCCAATCAAAGTAACGCTACTGACTCCGGGGATGAATAAAGAAGGCGAACTAGAAGAGTCAGGTATTCCTGCTTCGCTGGTGGCTAAATTCCTAGACGAGCGCGGCATCGTGGTTGAGAAAACAGGCCCATACAACTTGTTGTTCCTATTCTCAATCGGTATCGACAAATCAAAAGCAATGCAATTACTACGCGGTCTGACTGAATTTAAACGTGGCTACGACTTGAACCTAACCATCAAGAGCTTCCTTCCTTCGCTATATAACGAAGATCCAAGCTTCTATGAAGGCATGCGCGTTCAAGAATTGGCACAAGCAATTCATGACCTAACTAAGAAATACAACCTACCAGAGCTAATGTACAAAGCGTTCGATGTTCTTCCAGAAATGAAAGTAACACCACACGCAGCATGGCAAGAAGAGCTTCGCGGTAACGTAGAAGAAATCAAACTGGAAGAAATGGTTGGTCGCGTAAGTGCGAACATGATCCTTCCTTATCCTCCAGGTGTGCCACTAGTACTTCCTGGTGAAATGGTGACTCAAGAGTCTCGCCCTGTGCTGGACTTCCTAGAGATGCTTTGTGAAATCGGTGCGCATTACCCAGGTTTCGAAACCGATATCCACGGTCTGTACCAACAAAAAGATGGTAGCTACACCGTAAAAGTATTGAAGAACTAAGTTCCTCTCGAAGATGACGCCATTGGGAATGCAAGCATGCTCCACTCTTACGAGCTCAATGTGTCATCGAACAACCACGACATTTAGATATACCCCTAGCTAATCTGTCGTAAAAGAGAAGGGCAAGGATGCTCTGATCTTTTCTTCTATATAGAAGAAGCAATTTCCAAGACTTCACCTGAAGTACCCCAAGTAAAAAGCAAAGACCAAAGAGCAGTTCGTTATCGTTCTGCTCTTTTTTTATCTTTTATACAGCAGGACGAAGAGAAAAAGAGCGTTGAGCGAAGATCATTTGCGTCAATTGCATCAAATTTGAAGATCTTAATTCAGGTAGGAACGCCCTTTTCTTGAGGAAAGATCCTTTTAAATGAGAGAAAATAGCCAAGATAGCTTGGTATATACACAAAGTGATTGCTATTTGTTCGGTTGAAAGTTTTTTTGCAAAAAACGCTTGTACTAATTTCTCAACTCCCTATACTGCGCATCCACCGACACGGAGTGAGACGAAAGTCACACAGCCAGTTGGAACTGAGAGAAAAAGAAATTTGAAAAAATGCTTGACTCTCTCACGGTGCGGAGTAAGATACGCACCCCTAACGACGAGCAACTAAGTTGCTGGATAAGTTAGAAAAGCTCTTTAAAAATATAAACCTATCAATCTGTGTGGGCACTCGTTGATGATAATCCAATTCGATACCTCGGTATCAAATTAGGTTTCAATGATACGAAGTGACCATTGAATCTTCGGATTCAGCACAGTCAATTCAAACATTACTTTATGTAATGTTCAGTATTCATTGAGCCGAACAAAATCTTAAATTGAAGAGTTTG
>NZ_VHSQ01000001.1:0-1704493 GCF_013048515.1 Vibrio sp. 1-2 (7-a) | reverse complement strand
GCGCTGCTTCTAACTTAAATTCTGCGCTAAATAGTCGTCTTGTACGTTTTGTCATAGTGTCACCTGTTAACTTATGAGGTGATGATATCACCTCTAACTAAGTGACCAAATTCACTATGCCACTACAATTATGGTATTCATTCCATGCTTCGTATTAGAGCTATTCTGAACTATGCCAGAATGAAAAACATAAGGGTACAGATCCTACTTGGACACTTAAAGCTAGATAGCACTGAAACGGATTGCTAGTTTCATACTTCAGAGAAGCCTGTGCTCCTACGACTGACGAAAACAAACACTCAATACCTGTTAACTCATAGAAAAATAAGGAGGAAGATTTGAGGTGCAAATTTATATAGATGATTCATCAGAACCTATTTATTATCAATAGCTCTAGTTTTGATTTTAGAGTTTGTTGTCACACAAACCCTAATTACCTCGAATCCCAGTCGTCCGCTTTTTGCACAATAAAATTAACTATTTGTGCAAACTCTTTTCCTTTATGTGTTAAGCCATAGTTTACGGTCACTGGTATAGTATCTTCTTGCCTACGCCATACAAAGCCATACTGTTGAAGCAGCTTCAAACGTTCTGTGAGCACTTTACTTGAAACCAACGCTAACTGTTTGCGAATTTGTCCAAAACGCATTTCATCACTTTGACCCAAAAGCCAAACGATATGAGCTGTCCACTTCGTGGATATCAAAGTTAAATACTTATCCACGCTACAGTAGTCATCGGGCTGTACTTGATGATTCACTACCTTTTTTGTCACTTTCATAGTAATCCATACTGCTCTTATGCATTAGTGATCAGTCTAATGTTCAAGTTTACCACAAACCATTAGTTACCTTTGTGTAACTAGTTACTTTTTAGTAGCTAATTTTAATTAGTAACCAAGTTCATTATTGTTATCAAATCAACAACGCACCAATTGGGTTTACATTGGCGCAGTAATAATCAAGGACTAATTATGCGATTTATTTTACTTTTTCTCCCTATTTTCTCATTTGGCCTACAAGCTGCGGAATATATCAAGCCTCAAACACCTGGAGAGCTTCACGCTCTTTTTGGACAGTATTTTGCCCAGCACGATTTAGAAGGTTTGAGCACTCTCTTTGATAAAGATGCAGTACTCGTCCTCGATAAAGAGGGCAATCAAGCTAAAGGTCATGACGAAATAAAAGAGGTATTAAAAACATTCATGCAAGGTGATGTGGAAATGGTGACAAAAAGTGTATCTATCCACATTAATAATGACGTTGCCATGATTCGCTCGGAGTGGGAGATATCAAATACTATGACAGGAACAGCTCTTGAAGTTATGCGCTATGTGGATGGTGGCTGGGTTTACATTATAGATAACCCCAACGGATTTTAGTTTAGAAATTAGGCGAATTTAAACAAATAAAATAGGTAACAACTTATGAAAGCAGTGCAATTAAAAGCATTTGGTGGCATCGAAAACCTAGTTACTAGTGAAGTAGAAAAACCAACCATTACTTCAACACAAATTCTAATTAAGGTGGCATTTAGTGGCATAAACTACGCTGACACGTACATCCGAAAAGGTGCTTTCCCAGGGCTCCCTACTCCACCATTTACTCTAGGAATGGAAGGTTCTGGCATTGTAGAGTTGGTAGGCAACGACGTTAAAAACTTTCAAGTTGGTGAGCTGGTTGCCTTTGCTGGAAACCAAACATACGCTGAATATGTGATCATCGATACACAAAGCACACAATCTTGGGAAGTGGCTGTCCCAGTAACACTTCAAAAAGATATTGCTAGTAGTATTGCTATGTCCGCTCGAACAGCAATGTTGTTAACATACAGAGTGAATCATGCTCAAAATAAAATTGCGTTGGTACATGGTGCAGCAGGCAGTGTCGGTAGTGTATTGGTACAACTTCTAAAAAAAACAAGGTTATACGGTTATTGGCTTAATAGGTTCTGATGATAAATATAGTTTCGTGAAGGAATTGAGCACGGATATCGTACTCAATTATAAAAATCCTGGGCTTAATAAAACCATTTTTCAACAATTTCCTGAAGGGTTAGATCTGATCTTTAATGCCACTGGCGGAGATACGATTGCAAGAGATATCGAGTTACTGGCTGAAAACGGCCACATCATTTGGTACGGTTTTGCCCAAAGTAGTCAAGCGCCTCAGCTCGAATCAGCTATCACTAATGCATTCATGAAATCGATAAAGTTTGAAGTATTTAATGGTGGCTCGGTTTGTAAGCAAGACAACATTCGAGCGATTAAAGAGCTTGAAGAGCTGATACAAAACAATGAATTAAAGATCCATATTCATAGTCATTACCCACTTGATTGTGCATTTTTAGCTCATGAAGAGCTTGAACAAGGTCAAACCCAAGGCAAACTATTACTTCAAGTGGAATGAAAATCGTAAGACATGGCTCAGTAATGACTGAGCCTATTTTCAAGTCACTTCCTATTTCGAATCGAATTAGCAAATGCACTTGTGATCTTTTACTAATGAGAGAGTTTTACTGCTATATCTCACTTTTTCCAGAGCCGTCACAGTGGGCACTTTCTAACGAGATAGTGTGAATACTCAGTGGCAGAACATTTCATTGACACCATAAATGTCATTGTAGGTGGGGGAGCCGCTGCCTAAATGTGTGAACGCCTTTGGTTCACAATACAACTCTAACTCCAAAAATCCTGTCTCGGAGCCAATTCAGTAATGGAAGTTGAGGTTTTACTCCATTCTACTTAAACGCTGAAGTTCTAATATCGTATATGGAAATTACCATAAACTTTCTTCCTGAATGATATTTGAAGGTTTACGGATGCTTTCGCTATCCTTTTCAAAGACTAGAAAGAACAGAGTCATTTTACTTTGCTCAGAACGATATGTATTGGACAACTTCATCCTAATAGACGTATAGAACTTGATGCCTTTTTCAATATTCTTAATTTTAAGAGTTGAAAGGTTAAAAGATTCAGAACCCATCCGCCTAGGAGCTTTGAGAGCATTTTTTGAGGTTTTTATGAATAATTTCAATGCAATAGTCAGTCAGGTGATATAAGTAGGCAAGCCCTTTAACGTCAAAGCACTCCCCGATAAGAAGACCATGTTCGATAATCTTGCTACGGGTAGAATCTAAACCATCTACAACGATGTTACATATTCCAATATCCTTCGATTGTGCCCGTCTATCTAGACTCGGTCATATTGGTTTCTGCTTGATAACTCAATTCCAACATGGTTTGTTCTGAGTCAAAGGACAGGTAGTAGTGCGACTGTCCTTTAGTTTCGCTACATACCTAATCGGTTCTGATAAAAATCCAGAGTGATCTCTGGATTTTTTATCAGTAGGCGGTGTGCCGCAATTCTCACTATTAACGCTCACCTTGGACTTCAAAATCATCATGAACCAATCGGGCATGTCCGTCACTCTCAACAACCCAGTGCTCTCGATGCACAACACCAAAGGCATTATTCATTGTCCATTTCGAAGAAAGAATATAACCATCGTCACCACACGGCTCCCATTTGACATCGGTATAGATTATGTCTCTGAACCCCTTATCCATAATATCTTGCCAGAATGCTTGAATGGCATCCTTACCTTCAAAAGTACCAAATGGTCGGGCATGCATTGTGCAGGCTTGAGTATATTGATCTGCACATCCTTTAGCATCCTGTGTATTGAATGCCTTTTTCCAATCCTCAATGCCCTTCTTGCAAGCAGCTAATACATCACGTTCTAACATCACAATCTCCTCAATTAATATCGTAGCGTTTCGAGTTTTAGGTTAAACATATCAATTACCAAGAAAAACAGAGATAATTGAAATTACTGTTTAATTAAAGAGAACAATAAATGAATAGACTAAAGCAGATGTCTATCTTTGCCCACATTGTTGAAGAAGGTTCAGTTTCAGCTGCTGCGCTCAAGCTCGACCTTTCCAAATCAGTGGTAAGTCAACACTTGAAAATTCTTGAACAAGAGCTAGGTTTGACGCTAATAAAAAGGACTACAAGAAGGCAGGCGCTAACTGCAACAGGAGAAGTCTTCTATCAAAACTGTAAAGAGATCAATTCCATTGCCAATTCAGCGTGGGAACAGGCTCAGGAATCTCAGGTTGAACCAAAGGGGCGCATACGTATAACTGCTCCAAGTGCACTCATGGAGATACTAGTTACACCTGTGGTAGCAGAATTAATGAGGCGGTATCCGAAGCTTAAACCTGAGCTTATCAGTGATGATCAAGCCTTAAATCTTATGAAGCACGATGTGGATCTGGCAATTAGAGTCGGTAGCTCGCAGGATAGCAATCTCAAGCAAAAACGGATTGGTGAGTTCAGGGATGTTTTCTGTGGCATTCCAGACATAAAACTTGATGATATCGATAAGGAACCCTACATCGCTAACCACTGGCAAGGCAAGTTCGTTCGGCACAAGTTTAAGTCAAAGACGGGCAAAACTATGATTTATGAGAAAGAGGCCGACTGTATCGCTAACTCGTTTCACAGTTGTTTGGCTTTAATTAGATCAGGAGCTGGTATCGGTATCATTCCCGACTTTTATTTCTCTCAGATTGAGCCAGAGGTTGTGTCTCTATTACCAGATATGATGTTACCTAAGAATCCCGTTTATGCGTTAAATCCATTCAATAAAAACACTCCACTAGCCGTACAGCTATGTATCACGGCTCTTGAAGAACGATTAAGAAGTGGTGTTTAAGTATATGCTCTAGGTGAATATTATTTATTGCGCATTTATATGCAAGCTAGGTATTTCGATTGAGTTCAACACTCTGAAAGAAAATGTCCAGTTCCACGTCCGCGCAAATCTACCACCGCTGACAACAACGATCTTTGACATTTTGGGATACGAAAAGTTATTCAATGATAGCTAAATTAGAAAATCCACTGACTCACTTTTGTCCAACGGCTTGCTGACGGGGTAGATCATCGTAACGCAGAACTGCCCCAAACAATGTTACGTCAGTTGTTGAACACTAAAATGGTTTCTATTAGTTTCCCTCAATTTATCTAATAACAACTAATTCCAAGAACAAATTTTTGTCCCAATAGCATCCTTATGTGTCCTTTAAGCCACTTTTGAGCGTCTATCCTATTGCATAAAATGACTCCATTACAGCAAAACACAGCAATACTGGAGCACAATTATGAAAATCACACAAATTCGCAATGCAACACAAGTCATCGATTATGCAGGTAAAACATTCCTTATTGACCCAATGTTAGCGCCAAAAGGCACTTACCCTGGATTTGAAGGAACAGCAAATTCACACTTACGCAATCCAACAGTTGAATTGCCTCTGCCTCTTGAAAGCATCATCAATGTGGACGCAGTTCTTCTAACTCATACTCACCCAGACCATTGGGATGAAACAGCAGTGAATGCGATACCTAAAGATAAATTGATTTTTGTACAGCACGAAGGTGATGAAACTATTCTTCTATCACAAGGTTTTACCAACGTTAAAATCTTCTCTGAAGAGACTGAATATCACGGTATTTCATTTACACGTACAGTCTGCCAGCATGGCTCTGATGCAGCATTCCAACATGATCAAATGGCTGAAATTTTGGGTGAAGTGACAGGCGTGATTTTTTCCCATGCCGATGAAGAAAAGTTATATGTGGTTGGTGATACGATTTGGATCCCAAGTGTAGAAGAAACCATGAAAAAAGAACAACCAGGTGTCGTTATTCTCAATACAGGTTGGGCGCATGTACTGGGCTTTGGTCCTATTATTATGGGTAAAGAAGATGTACTAAAAACACACCAAGTACTACCTAAAGCGAAAATCGTTGCGACTCATATGGGGGCGGTTAACCATGTATTGGTGACTACTCAAGAAATGCGCGAATACGCAGCTGCAAATATGATTAGCGATTTTGTGTTTGTTCCAGAAGATGGTGAAACAGTGATAATCTAGTTTTGATGTCATAAAGCAAACCTATGGCCTGCGTTTATGAACCGCACAGAGTAGTGTACTAACATTGCTCTGTGCATTTTACTTTGGAAACGAACTATGTATCTCAATGAAAACCATAAAATTCCTTCCGTTGCTGTTGTTGTTTTCAATCGCTTTAGCCCGTTTCATATTTCTGTCCCTAGCATTGTGTTTGGAAGAGATACCCTTAATGAAGCTTTTTTCGAGCTTAAATTTGTCGCTGGAGAGGAAGGACCGATTTTATCTGATATCGGTATGGAAATTCATACCGAGGCGCAGCTTGATTTCCTAGAGTATTGCGACATCATCGTTGTACCTTATTGGAGAACAATTGACGAGCGCCCTAATGAAAAGTTGCTCAATGCTCTCTGTCGTGCTCATGCCCGAGGCGCATTGGTTGTCGGTTTATGTCTTGGTGGTTATGTTCTCGCTTATGCTGGCTTATTAGCGGGGAAGCGAGCTGCGACACATTGGGAATTAGAACAGGATTTTAGTCAACGCTTTCCAGAAGTTTCGCTCGATACGAATGCCTTATATGTTGAAGATAGCGGGGTGATCACCTCAGCAGGTACTGCCGCAGGTATCGATTGCTGTCTGTATGTTTTCCGAAAATACTACAGCAGTATGATTGCGAACCGAGTAGCAAGAAGAATGGTTGTGCCTCCATACAGAGATGGTGGGCAAGCTCAGTTTATCGATCAACCTATATCTGTGACGACATCTGATTCACGTATCAATGCATTAATGGACAATATCAGGCGTGATATCAATCAAAAATATTCACTGGATGAGCTAGCAGATTCAGTGATGATGACCCGCCGAACTTTTACGAGAAAATTTAATAGAGCTACAGGTATGTCATTTGGAGAATGGCTGACGGCTGAGCGACTAAACTTGGCTCAGGACCTACTTGAATCTACAGATTTGTCTATTGAACAGATTGTCGCAAAAACAGGGTTTAGCTCAGTTCTCATTTTCAGAGATAAATTTAAAGAGCGTTATGAGGTAACCCCTAACCGATGGAGGAAAACGTTCCACCAACAGCCTTAGATAAATATTAAGCGTTCCAACTAAGGTTTGCCATACATTTCCTCATGTTAATTCCGATTATTAGGGAGGTCTGCGTAACTCATTTTTGTCCAAAACTTTGTTAAACGTATGCTCATGGTTTTTCTAATGCACTCGATTATCTACGGGCATTGGTTATGATGTAGTAACTTTACAACGTAGGATTTAGATACCTACTCAAGTATGCAGACTTTTGATGCAATTTTATGCGAATTTATGCTGCAAATAGTTTTGTAGCTGTTTGAAAGCTAGTTCGGACTATGTTAACTTATGTTGCAGGTATCACTTTAAAAGCCCTGCGTATATCGCAGGGCTTTTTTCGTTTTTGAACCCTCTTTTACTGCGTTTGCTCTTCAAAGTCTTCTGATGAATCAAGTTTCTTGAGGTTATTTAGGTATAATTTATAATCTCACGCCCTTGATACCGAACTGTCGTGAAGATTGTTTCGAGTACATTCGCCGAATAACCATTTTCACCTGGGATACTTTAATGATTTCAAAAAACCAATTAAAACTGCTTCGTGCTTTAGGTCAAAAGAAACAGCGTAAAGCGCATGGCTTATTCCTAGTTCAGGGTGAAAAGAACGTTTTAGAGCTGGCAAGTAGTTCATTAAAGGTGAAGCATGTCTTCGCAACCGAGGCATTTCTCGAACAAAACGCTAGTGCGCTAAGTGGTTTTGATTGCATTGAAGCATCGCTTGACGACCTGACCAAAGCGAGCACTCTCGTGAGCAATAACGCGGCCATTGCAGTGGTTGAAATCCCGAGTGTAAAAGTGCCTCAAGCAAAAGGCTTGATGATTGCGCTAGATGGCGTATCTGACCCAGGTAATCTAGGAACGATTATTCGTGTCGCAGACTGGTATGGCATCAAGCACATTATTGCGAGCACAGATTGTGCTGATCCGTATAACCCTAAGACGATCAGCGCGACCATGGGCAGTTTTGGCCGCGTACAAGTGAGTCTGGTGGATTTGCCAAGTTACTTAGAAGAAGCCAACTTGCCAGTTTATGGCGCGTTTCTGGAAGGGGAGAGCGTTCATAAAACGGAATTCGCTGCTGAAGGTATTTTGTTGATGGGCAGCGAGTCCCACGGCGTACGTGAAGAAGCTGCGAAGCTCGTAACAAATAAGATCACGATTCCGGCATTTGGTGGTGCTGAGTCGCTGAATGTCGCAATGGCAACCGGTATTATTTTAGACAATATGCGTCGACATCATTGTTAATGTAACTATGCGCCAATAATGAAGCCAGTCAATTTGACTGGCTTTGTTGTATTTACCACCTGTTAAAAATGAGCCCATTTGCAAGTTGTACTCAATTAAACAACAGTGAATGCCGATGATGACTTAATTTTGATTCAGATCAATAGGCTGCACCTATAAATAAAATTACTCATTTCCATTTAGTAAATTCAGGAAATTAGGCGACACTTATCTAAAGGCCGCAATAAAATGCCCTTAAGGAGATAAGAATGCATTCATTAAAAGTAAAAGATTACATGACGTTGCAAGCGGTGACCTTCACTAAAGATATGTCACTTTCGGCTGCTTTGAATAAAGTCATGCAAAGCGTCACATTAGGTGGCCCCGTCATTGATGAGAATGAAAAGGTAGTTGGATTCTTATCAGAGCAAGACTTGTTAGATAAATTGGTGAAAGCGAGTTATCACTGCCAAGATACGCATACCGTTCAAGAGTGTATGCATGACGATGTTTTATCTGTTTCTCCAGACATGTCAGTGATTGAGTTGGCTGACATGATGAAGATTGGTAAGCCAAAAATGTATCCAGTGGTTGACGGCAAAGGTAAATTGGTTGGCGTTATCACTAGGCGAGATGTGCTGCGCGCCATCGGGATGACTTTAAATGAGTGTTTTAAGCATCCAGTTTAACCTTTCTGATCAAATATCATAGGTGCTTGATTTTAAATAAGTCATTTGGAAAGACGCTTCGGCGTCTTTTTTATTTTCAATCGATGAGTTTTTAAAAAAATCACCTTGACCTTGGAGCTAGCTCTAAGGTTTATCCTTAGTCATAGGCAAAGAGCCTACACCAATAAGGAAAATAAATTATGTGTACGAAACATCAAGGTTGCCAATCTAGCAAAATCAAAACTGCGGTGCCGCTTGGCGCGAGCGAGTCGTGCTGCGCACCAGTAAAATCTTCACTCAGCATTTCTCAAGCTGGCGTAGAAGTGTCCGAAAGTTCATGTTGCAGCGGAGGGAGTTGTAGCGCCGACCCTGGTGAGGAGGAAGAGCCCTCAAGGGAGAGTGATTCCTCAATTCGAAACTCGTGGCTTGTGTCAGGTATGGATTGCCCTTCATGTGCACAAAAGCTTGAGAAGGCTATTACGTCTTTGGAAGGTGTTAACCAAGCAAAAGTCTTATTTGCAACAGAAAAACTGGTTGTCGATTTTGACGATCGCGAGCTGACCTCTACGATAGAGCATACAGCCCAACAAACAGGTTTTCCGCTTTCTTCACTCGATGCTCCAAAACCAAATACCGCAACGAAGGGCTGGCGTGGGGTAGTAAAAGACAACATTCAAATTCTCTCTATTGCTAGTGCGATGGTTGTCGCGGCAATAATTTCTAAGATCGACCCTCAAATAAGCACTTGGTTATTCACGTTGACCTGTTTACTGGGTTTATACCCAATTGCGCTTAAAGCGTTCAAGTTGGCGCGTAGCGGTACGCCTTTTGCGATTGAAACGTTAATGAGTGTGGCAGCGATCGGCGCTTTATATTTAGGTGAAACCGCTGAAGCGGCAATGGTGTTATTGCTTTTCCTTATTGGTGAAAAGTTAGAAGCATATGCATCATCCCGCGCTCGAAGTGGTGTCCAAGCGCTAATGGACTTAGTCCCAGAAAATTCAATTTTAATTGTTGATGGTGAGCGTAAAGAGGTGCCTGCAGCTCAGCTTAAGCCGGGGGATATTATAGAAGTTGCACCCGGTGGTCGTTTGCCAGCGGATGGTGTGTTGCAAGATGCGCTTGCAAGTTTTGACGAAAGCGCGTTAACGGGAGAATCCGTTCCCGTTGAGCACCAAACGGGTGGCAAAGTGATGGCCGGGGCTGTGGTTGTCGATAAAGTCGTTCGTTTACAGGTGACTTCTCGTCAAGGCGAGAATGCGATTGACCGAATTCTCCATTTGATTGAAGAAGCAGAATCTCGTAAGGCACCATTAGAACGTTTTCTGGATAAATTCAGCCGTTGGTATACGCCGCTGATGATGTTGGTGTCCTTGATGGTTATCGTCACGCCACCACTGTTGTTTGCTCAACCGTGGGAAACGTGGATTTATCGAGGACTTGCCCTGTTACTGATCGCCTGTCCGTGTGCGTTGGTTATTTCAACGCCCGCAGCAATTACTTCTGGCTTGGCGGCTGCGGCGAAGCGGGGGGCATTAATCAAAGGTGGCGCGGCGCTTGAGTTGCTTGGTAAGGTTGAGTCCTTCGCATTTGATAAAACCGGTACATTGACGCAAGGTAAGCCGCAGGTGACCGACGTCTTTGCTTTTGATGTAGATGAAGACAAGCTACTTAGTCTGACAGCCTCAATCGAAGTTGGCTCAAGCCATCCTCTCGCGGTTTCTTTAGTTAATAAAGTGCAACAGCAGGGACTTCCTATTCCTGAAGCGCTAGATAAAACCGCGCAAGTGGGCTCTGGTGTCACAGGTTACGTCGATGGGAAAATAGTCCAAGTAGTCACGCCTTCTAAGGCCGATTTTCCGCTTTCTCAAGAAACCGAAGAGCGAGTGGTGACGTTGGAACAACAAGGTAAAACGGTTGTTATTGTGCGTTACGATTACGAGGTCATTGGCGTGATTGCATGGCAAGATACATTGCGCCCAGATGCCCAAGAAGCTATCGCTACGTTGAAGGAGCTTGGGATAACGTCGGTGATGCTAACCGGTGACAACCCGAGAAGTGCTGAAGCAATGGCGACCAGAATAGGCTTGGATTATAAAGCAAGCTTATTACCAGCAGATAAAGTGCATTACGTCGAGAAACTATCACAGCAACACACCGTTGCAATGGTGGGAGACGGTATTAATGATGCGCCAGCGATGAAAGCTTCGAGTATCGGTATTGCGATGGGAGGCGGTACGGATGTTGCGCTGGAAACGGCCGACGCGGCATTAACGCACAATCGTCTGATTGAGTTACCTGCCATGATAGAACTATCGCGTGCGACGTTAAGTAATATTCGTCAGAATGTTGCGTTAGCGCTTGGTTTGAAAGGCGTTTTCTTGGTGACAAGTTTATTGGGCATTACGGGTCTATGGGTGGCAGTATTAGCTGACAGCGGCGCAACTGCACTGGTTACGTTAAATGCGTTGAGATTGCTCCGTTTTGAGTCCAAGCAGGCCAAGTGACCTACCTAACTAGCTAATAAAAAGCCCGAGGCATTCGTGTCTCGGGCTTTTTTAACCGTGTCGACGAAATTCAATAAGATGTCTAGTTTGTTTTTGAAATCACGCATCGCTATGCAACAAAATGAGCCAAACCCTCTAAAAGTGTGATCACTGCTTGTTTTGGGTGAAATTATAGTTTCATTACATTTTCTCATTGTGATTATGATCACTCTATGTTGGTGAAAGGTTCGCTACAGTGCATTTGTACCCAATAACTGATTAATGAGCTTATTGTTCATAAAATAAGCCACAATAAGGAGCGACTTATGTCTCAAGCTGTATTTCATTTAGGTGTTACTGAAGCTGATCTTAATGGTGCGACTCTAGCCATCATTCCTGGTGATCCAGCGCGCGTTCAAAAAATCGCAGAACAAATGGAAAACCCAGTATTTCTAGCAAGTCACCGTGAATACACGCTATACCGTGCCGAATTAGACGGTAAACCTGTTGTGGTTTGTTCTACAGGTATTGGTGGCCCTTCTACCTCTATCGCAGTTGAGGAACTCGCGCAGCTTGGTGTTCGTACTTTCCTACGTGTTGGTACAACTGGCGCAATTCAACCGCATGTAAACGTAGGTGACATGATCGTAACGACGGGGTCAGTTCGCCTTGACGGTGCGAGCCTGCACTTTGCGCCAATGGAATTCCCAGCAGTTGCTGACTTTGAAGTAGCAACTGCAATGAAAGCGGCAGTAGAAGAGTCTGGCGCTGCGGTTCACATGGGTGTGACAGCTTCAAGTGATACGTTCTACCCAGGTCAAGAGCGCTACGACACGTTCTCTGGTCGCGTTGTGAAGCGTTTCCAAGGTTCTATGCAAGAATGGCAAGACATGGGCGTACTTAACTTTGAGATGGAGTCTGCAACATTGCTAACAATGTGTGCGAGCTCTGGTCTAAAAGCAGGTTGTGTAGCGGGTGTAATCATCAACCGTACACAAAAAGAGATTCCAGATCATTCAACTCTGAAAGAGACGGAAGCTCGTTCAATTAAGGTGGTAGTAGAAGCAGCGCGTAAAATGCTGTAAGCCGCGATAATTGGCATTTTAAACAAACGGAAAAACCAGAGGCACGCCTCTGGTTTTTTTCTACCTATCTAAACCCACACTTAAAAATCAGGTATGAAAAAAGCAGCCTGTAACGCTGCTTTTGATCATTTTGAATTCTAGCTTTTATCGCTGATGTTAGATCTCGTCCGAGCCACCTGCGTCTTTAAACCAAGCCGTTAGGTGCGTTCTTAAGTCTTTAAGCTCATCAGGGCCAATCAGAGCTAGCCCCAAATCTTCTGCACGAGTAATGTCATTGTGACGAAGCGGTCGGAAGCTCACCAGCATGGCACGTGCTTGTAAACCACCTAGCAGATCTCTGAGGGATTCTAGCTTGTACAAGGTGTCATCGCCGTCATCTCGCATGCCTTTGGTTTTACACTCAATGATGTGGAGCTTGTTGTTTACCACTGTTGCAACATCCAACTCATTGCGTACTTCACTTTCACCAAGTTTGCGATAAACCTGAACATTCAAAGAGCGATCTTGAATCGTCGGCATCGTATCTTGAATTTGCTTGACCGTGCTGTGTACCAGAGTCTCTAACCATTCACCGTTTGAAAAGCGGCGTGCATCTTCATCAGCAAACGTTAGAACGCCATTCTCATAAGTGGCGATTTGCGCTTCCACTAAGTCCGAAAGCAGCATGTTGAGCTCACGGTAGCCTTGTTGCTTTTCAGAAAGCTCCACATCAAGTTTTTGCTCTTTGCGGCATGTGGTTGCAAGGTAGTTAAGAGTCGCTAAGCCTGGACCAAGTTCAAGCGCATTTGAGGCCCAGCGTTCACCAAGTTCATACAGTTTTTTATCAAGAAGAGGAGGTAAATCAACGTGGTGGAACTCGCCGCGTGCGCCGAAGATAGTGAGGTAGTCAGCAATCGTAATGTGGTCTTCGACTTGAGTATCTTCTTTGCCATCTGGGTATAACCAGCAAAGCTTATCGCTACTTGGCTCAACCACAAAAATTGGCCAGCGATAGGTACGGAAAACCTCGTACACAGACAATAAGCGATGACGAAGACCGCAACTGGCGTTCAATTTCACATCTTCGCCGCGCTCATGGAGATCTTTTGCCAGTTTTTGAATCGCTTGTTTGATCAGCGAAGTATTGACGGCGGATGGGATTTCAAAAAATTCGGAAGTAATGTCTCGTTGCTCTAAAACGGCACTCAGTCGGTCAAATATATCTAACTGGCTCTTGTCTCCGATGAAGACGATATGTGTGCTTAGCGTACGATTATCTAATAGAGGAGTGACCAATCTCACTGGGTCTTGGTCGATAATACCAACATGAACAGCCATAGATTTTCCTTTTTATGAGGCCGCTCGAAAAGAGATGTGCAAGGGGATGAGCTGGCCATATTAATCATATGTAGACATGGCTGATAAAAAACAAGGGCGACTTAACAAAAAGTCGCCCTTATACAGTTGATTGCACTGATTAATGCTCAAATTTATAAATTATTTATAACTTAAAGCGGTGAACCAATTCATTCTGTTGATGAGCCAAGTGAGTCAGGGATTCACTGGTCTGTGCGATGCTCGACATAGCTTGGAAGCTTTCATCGGCGATACTATTGATATCTTCAATACTGCGTGCAATGTCTGCTGAGGTTTCACTTTGCTCTGCTGCCGCTTGCGAAATATGCGTACTCATTTGGCTGATTTCGATGATTAGCGCTTGAATCTCTTCCATTGAGCTGTTCGCTTTTGATGCTTGCTCAACAGACATCTCCATATCACTCATACAGCTTTGTATTACTTGATTTGCTGACTGAGAGCTGGATTGCAGATTACTGATCATCGATTCAATTTCAGTGGTGGACTGAGTGGTTCTGGATGCAAGCACACGCACCTCATCGGCCACTACCGCAAAGCCGCGACCTTGCTCGCCAGCGCGAGCTGCTTCAATTGCTGCATTCAATGCCAGCAGATTAGTTTGTTCAGCAATGTTGCGAATCACATCGAGGATAGAACCAATTTGACCACTCATTTTTTGAAGTTCAGAGACAGCGGAAACGGATTCGTTCAAACGGGTTTCCAGTTGATTTATGGTCGAGATATTGCTGCTCATGACATTTCTGCCTTCTTCAGAGGCAGATTCGACACGCTGCACCATTTCTAGTGAACCTTGTGCACTTTGAGCGACTTCTTGCACTGAGTGAGACATTTCCGTCATTGCGGTCGCAACGTTTGCTGTTTGCTCACGTTGTGAGCTTAATTTGCTTTGCGCTTGCGAAGACGTGCTTTCGTTTGTTGCTGCGGTCGAAGATAGGTTCTCTGACGCTTCGTTGAGTTTCACTAAGATCTCGTGAAGACTGTCGGCTAGTGAGTTAATGTGTCCACTCACTCGGCTGAACTCGTTGTTATAGCGAATATCGATACGTTGTGTCATGTCACCTTCAGTCAGGCTTTCAAGCACTTTTAGAATACGAGTCAATGGTTCGCGAACGCTATGCGCGATGTGGTAGCCAATCGCTGTGGCAAGTAACACGACAACAACGCCAATGATGATGGCTTTTGTCACACCCGCAGAATAAATGTCACCAGCGTCTGCTAACGATTCATTAAGTTTATCCGTTGCGGTTGTCGTAAATTGCTCAAGAATCGCCATGGTTGAATCAACTTTATTCGCTAGGTTGGCGATGTTGTTGTATAGCGCTGCACGAGCATTGAGGTAATTATTGTGCTGGTCTAAGACACCTCCACGCATTCCGACGTCTCTTGTGAATTGTTCTACCGACTCACCAAATGCTGTTTTTAGTTCAGGTAATTGAGTAACTAAACCACGGAAAGCATAGTTCAAATGAGTCACTGCTTTGCGGTTTTTGGTCACGGCTTGCGTAACAAACTCAGGATCAGAGCTGGCGAGGGCATCAGAGGTTATAACTTCGGCATCTTTTAGCTTAATGAAGTAACTCTTCGCCATGACTTTGACCGAAATGCTGGTTTGATCTGCCACATATTCTTTAAGGCCGACCGACAACTCGGTATTCAGCTTTTGGAAGCGACGTGACGATTTTTGCACTTTTTCTTGCGCAGCGAACATTGCTTCGTAGTTGTCCATGGCTTCAAGAGCTTCAGTAAAATAGCTCTGCTCTAACGTTTTTAATTGTGAAAACGGTTCGGCAAGAGAGGGGTAGATTTGGCTTGCAGTTTCCAGTTGAGCCAAAGTGGATTCGAAACGTTGTTGAGATCTAGCAAATTCCTGACGCATTTCATCCATGCGTTGTTTATTCTCTGTCGTCAGAAAATCTTTAAACGATTTGTCGGCAGAAAGCAGTTCAACACTGGTTTGGTTAGATAACGATACCAGTGGTAGGGATGATTTAGACACGGTGCCAAACTTCCCGTGAATATCACTCATTCCTCCCATCATAATGGCAATTGTGACGGCAAATAGGATGATGATCAGAGCAAAGCCCGCATACATCCTTTTAATAACTGAACCTCGCATAAGTGAGCTTCCTCTCCCAAAATAGACAAGCTACCCAAGAATTTTGAGCTTACTTGGGTATAAAAATAATAATTGTCTTAAAAAAGTAACAAAATTCATTGGATTGTATTGAGTTTGTGACGCGCATTTTATGACGCACACGACAAAAAAAGCTTCGTTAATTAGCGTTTGATTAATAATGTTAAGTGAACACTGTTTTTATTGAGCTCCGCTTTTGGTTGGCGCATACTAATTGGGGTCTAATTACCTTTATAAAATGGAGTCCTCATGGCGGAAGAAACGATCTTTAGTAAAATTATTCGTAAGGAAATCCCTGCCGATATTCTTTATCAAGATGAGTTGGTGACTGCGTTTCGCGATATTAACCCGCGCACACCGAGCCATATTCTCATTATTCCGAATAAATTGATCCCAACAACGAATGATGTTGAAGCTGAAGATGAAGCAATGATGGGGCGTTTGTTCACTGTTGCTAAAAAACTGGCGAAAGAGGAAGGCATTGCGGAAGACGGCTATCGCCTGATCGTTAATTGTAACCCGCACGGTGGCCAAGAGGTTTACCATATTCACATGCACTTATTAGGCGGTCGTCCTCTAGGTCCAATGGTATTGAGCTAAGCTTTAAAAAGTGGGTGGCGCAGTTCACCCACTTCTTTTTCCTGTCGAATGACACATTTGTGGAGATAAATGTGAAACTAGGTGTAAAGCTGTTAGGGCTGATGAGCTGGGCTTTAATGGCCTCTGGCTGCGCGAATTTGTCTGCGGGCAATCTGTTTAGTCACTACAGCAACCAGAATCAAGAAGTTTATCAAGCCGTTGTTGCAGGGGAATATGCGAAAGCGAAACAACTTCAATCGAGCGAAGTGGGTGGCGAGATACTTGGCAACTTTGAAAAGGGCCGTATTTCTTTTCTTGCTGAAGATTACCCGACAAGTTTGAAAGCGCTGGAAAATGGTGATAGTGCCGTTCGTGTTCAGCAAGATCGCGCGACTATTTCTGTGTCAGAAACGGCAACGAGCGTCGGCTCTCTCGCAGTGAACGACAATCTCCAAGATTATCATCCCGCCGATTATGAACTTGGCTTTCTGCACCTTTATCTCGGGCTAAACTATTTACAGAAAAACGATTTGGAAGGGGCGCTTGTTGAAGTGCGTCGAGCCAATCAAGTTCAGGAAGCGGCAAGAAAGGCGCGTGAAAAAGAACTAAAAGCAGCAGAAAAAGACCTGAAAAAGCAAGGCATGTCTGCCAATTTAGGCAGTGTGTTGGCGAGCTACCCTGATGCTGGTAAAAAACTAAGCGCAGTACAAAACGGCTATTTGTTCTATCTTTCTGGCTTGTTATATGAAGCGTCACGAGATTTAAACAGTGCTTATGTTGATTACCGACGAGCACTCGCTGTGATGCCAGACAACAAACAAGTTGTTGAAAGCACGTTGTACGCCGCTAAGAAACTAGGCATGCGTGAAGACTTACGCATGCTAGAGAAACGGTATGGTAAAGCACCTTCTGGGTTAACTCAGTCTCAAGGTCGAGTCATCGTTATTGATGAACAAGGCGTTGTGGAGGCTTTGAAAGGTTGGCGTATTGATCTACCGATTTACGACAGTCGCGATAATGGGGCCATTTATTCGTTGGCGCTTCCTTATTATCCGAATCGGGGTGCTCAACGTTTTAGCGATGTGGTTTTAAATGGTCAGGTATTGCCTTCTAGCACGCTGACTGATGTTAATGCGATGGCACAAAACGATCTTAATGAACGTCTGACTACAATGGTGATCCGTCAAGCTCTTCGCGTTTGGGCAAAAGATCGAATCCGAAAAGAGGCAGCGAAAAAAGGCGATGATGTGGGTAACATACTTTTCAATGTATGGAACACATTGACCGAGCAGCCGGATACGAGAAGTTGGCAAACATTACCAGCGCAAGTGAAAACGGCATCAAAAGTCGTGAAACCGGGAACACAAAGTTTAAACTTGGGTGATCAAACCTATCAGTTTGAAGTGCCTGCACAGCAGACTACATTGGTATGGGTATCTCGTCAGGGAACGCACTCAACCGTGTGGCATAAACAGCTAGGGAGACTGTAATGAAAGCATGGCTTATTTGTTTAGCAATGGCTATTGGTTTAGTTGGATGCGCCGAAAACACGGCTGGTATTCGAATTGATGGTCAAACGCAAAAAGTATTTTTTAATGATAACGTTTTGGGTAGTCGCTTATTAGTTGACAACATCACCACCACTTACGTTGATGATCGTCCACGTGGAATGGTGCAACTAAGCAGTAACTATAAAGGTGACCAGCACATTCTTTACCGCTTCTATTGGTATGACAATAATGGTTTAGAAGTGAATATCAAGCCTGGCCCATGGCGCAAAATGATTGTGCGAGGGTTTGAGCAAGTCACGTTATCTGAAGTTACTGTGAATCCAAATGGCACCAAATTCCGTGTTCAAATTAGAGAAGCACAAGACAATTAATCTTAACGGCTTTGCCGAAGCTGCCGCGCTAACGATGCGCTGGTATTGAAAAACTAAGGAACTCTCATGAAAAAAAGTATTATTGCTCTTTTGGGTCTTGCCGTCATTTTGGGTGGCTGTTCTAACAAAGTCTCTTACGGCGATGCGCAAGCAACAGAAACCACAACTATCGATTTTGGCTCAACAGATTTACAAAAAATCGCGGCTGAAATGGTGGATAGCATGATGATGTCGGGTTCTGTAGCAGCAATTACTCGTGATCAACGTCCTATCGTTTTTGTTGAGCGAATTAAGAACAAGACCAGTGAACACATTGACACTGAATCCATTACCGACACTATTTCTACTAAGATGCTGAACTCTGGTAAGTTCCGCTTTGTTGATATGGACCGTGTTGAGTCTGTGCGTGAACAGCTTAACTTCCAAAACACGGATGAGCTGGTTAACCAAAGCACAGCGATCCAATTTGGTAAAATGGTGGGTGCGCAGTACATGCTTTACGGTAACCTATCTAGCATCGTCAAAAATGCAGGTAGCGATAAAGATGTATACTACAAGATGACCATGCGCCTAATGGACCTAGAAACAGGTTTGATTGAGTGGGCGGATGAAACGGAAATTCGTAAAGCGCAATCGAAGAGCTTATTCGGTCTTTAATCGATACTGATGGAGAAGTCATCAATGGCATGGTTTTCTTGGCAACAAGCAAAACAGTTAGATCCGAGTCTTAATGCTCTCGATGGCTTCTTTACTGAGCCTCCGGTAAAAGTTCAAACCGTTACCGGGGGGCTAACCAACCGTTGTTGGCGGTTGGAATCCTCTCAAGGCCTTGTATACATCTGGCGACCGACCAGTAATGTTTGCAAGGCTTTTTCAATTTCTCGCCACAATGAATATCAAGTTCTGAATGCTATCTCTTCATTAGAAATTGGCCCCAAGCCAGTATTTATCCACGAGCAAGGTTTACTGGTGGAATGGATCGAAGGGCAAGCACTTTCGGATGTAGGGCTACCAGTAAGAGATTTATTATCCACTGCGGCTACCATTCATCAGCACCCGATCAGCGCGCTCCCTTTGGTTCCATTTTCTTATATTTCTCGCATCGATCATTATTGGCTTGAGCTTGATGGTCAGTATGCGGATACGGAATTTGAGGCTCTATACATGAAGTGGCGCTCGGAACCGAGTGTAGCGCCGGTTCCACTAGCTCTTTGTCACTTTGACCTGGGGTGTTACAACCTCGTTCGGGGAGAGAGTGGGGTGAAAGTCATTGATTGGGAGTATGCTGGTATTGCTGACCCTAGGCTTGATTTGACCTTGACTATTCAAGTCGCGGATGCGCCTGTGGAAGAGGCGGTGAAACAGTATTGCCAAATTCGAGGTATCGAAGATGCGTCTCTTTGGTTAAGTGGTGTACAGGCGTGGCAGCCAAGAACCCTAGTGATGGCGATGCTTTGGTATTTACTGGCCTATAAATTGTGGGGAGATGAGCAATACTTAAACAGTGCGCATGAGTTGAAAGGCTCATTGTGTATGGAAGATCACTGTTTTGAGAACTCGTGATATTTTCCCCTTTAACAGTAAGGAAATAGTGGTAGTTTTAATAAAAGTACCAGATACACACAGGGAGAGGTACACATGATTATTTACTTACACGGCTTTGACAGTACAAGCCCGGGTAACCACGAAAAAGTTCTTCAACTGCAATTCATCGACGACGACGTTCGTTTTATTAATTACAGCACCCTTCACCCAAAGCACGACATGCAACACTTGTTAAAAGAGGTGTCTAAAGTTATCGATCAATCGGATGATCCAAACCCGTTAATCTGTGGGGTTGGTTTAGGTGGTTATTGGTCTGAACGAATTGGTTTTCTATGCGGTATCAAACAAGTGATGTTTAACCCGAACTTGCACCCAGAAAAAACGATGGCTGGTCGAATCGATCGCCCAGAAGAGTACGAAGATATCGCAACAAAATGTGTTGATCAGTTTCGAGCGAAAAATCAGGCGCACTGCTTGGTGATTTTATCCAAAGATGATGAAGTGCATGACAATGCGAAAACTGCAGCTGAGTTAGAAAAATACTATCAAATCATTTGGGACGAAACGCAGTCCCACAAGTTCAAAAAGATCTCTCAACATTTACAAGCGATGAAGGCATTTAAAAATACTTAAGAGTGTTTGAGTGTGAACAGTAAAGCGGCATTTTTTATCGGCTGCTTTGCTGCGACCCCCTATTGTGAGTATGCCGAGTCACTTTCTCTTTAAAGGCCTCATTTTCTTGGTTTAGCGCTTAGAATATTGTGTTCTCCTTACCGTTTTCTTACTTCCATCCTATGTGGCACGAATACCTTGTTGTAGAGTAGTCGAAAAGTAGTCAATCCGTACTCGTCACACGGATTTTGGTTGCCTTCAAAGTACGTCTCTATATAATGAACCAGACTAAAATAATTTGATAAATATCAAAAAAAATTGAGAGCGAGTAATAAACTTGCCCAAAAATCTCTGGCGTCGTATGCGTACCAGACAAATATGCTGATTCCTAACAAGTTATTGATAGATAAAGAATAAAATTAGGCAGCAGTTTTTAATCCAAATAAATTGAGACACCTCTAAGAACCAAGAATTCATCGGTTGGATGTATGGCACAGCATGCCTGTGAGCCATATGTCGAGCTGAACCCCATATATTCATTTTTGTAGAGGAAAATCATTGTGACACGCATTATCGTTGTAGGCGGCGGTGCTGGTGGTCTTGAGTTGGCAACTAAGCTTGGCCGAACTCTAGGTCGCAAGAACCGTGCGCAAATTACGCTAGTAGATCGTAAAGCGAGCCACTTGTGGAAGCCATTATTGCATGAAGTTGCAACTGGCTCTTTGGACGAAGGGGTGGATGCTCTGAGTTATCGAGCTCATGCAAAAAACCACAGCTTCGACTTCCAAATGGGTAGCCTTCAAGACATCGACCGCGAACGTAAAGTGATCATCTTAAGTGAGCTTAAAGATGAGCATGGTGAGCTTCTGATGCCAAGCCGCGAGCTAGAGTACGACATTCTGGTCATGGCGATTGGTTCAACATCAAACGACTTCAACACTCCTGGCGTTCGTGAGAACTGTATTTTCCTAGACAGTCCAGAACAAGCGCACCGTTTCCGCACAGAAATGAACAATGAGTTCCTAAAACTGCACGCGAAAAACGGTAACGGTACGGTGGATATCGCGATTGTTGGTGCTGGTGCAACTGGCGTTGAGCTATCTGCAGAACTACACAATGCCGTTAAAGAGCTGCGTACTTACGGCTTTGGCGATCTTGACTCTAGCAAGCTGAACGTCAACCTGATTGAAGCAGGTGAGCGTATTTTACCAGCGTTACCTCCACGTATTTCTTCTGCTGCTCATCAAGAGTTGGTGAAATTGGGCGTAAACGTACGCACTGCAACCATGGTGACTAAAGCGGAAAAAGATGGCCTCACCACGAAAGATGGTGAGAAGATTCCGGCACAAATCATGGTTTGGGCTGCGGGTATTAAAGCACCAGATTTTATTAAAGATATCGCTGGTTTAGAAACGAACCGTATCAACCAGCTGGTAGTGAAAAATACACTACAAACGACGCGTGATGATGACATTTTCGTTATTGGTGACTTAGCACAATGTACTCAGGCTGATGGTTCGTTTGTTCCACCACGTGCGCAAGCTGCGCACCAAATGGCAAGCCAAGCATTCAGCAACATCGTTGCGAAGATCAACGGACGCGAGCTGAAAGATTATGTGTATAAAGATCACGGCTCATTGGTGTCTCTAAGCCGTTTCTCTACCGTTGGTAGCTTGATGGGCAACCTAACCAAAGGGTCGATGATGGTAGAAGGCCGTATTGCACGTGTCGTTTATATCTCGTTGTATCGAATGCACCTGATGGCGTTGCACGGTGTATTTAAAACCGGACTGATGATGCTCGTGGGCCGTATCAACCGAGTACTGCGTCCAAACCTTAAGCTTCACTAAGACGCCAAATTCACATCTACGCGGATTGCGCGGATGCTGTAGCTTCGAAATATAAAAAGCCACCGCAAGTCGGTGGCTTTTTATTTATGTTAGATCTGCCGGTAAAAGTGAGTACACAACGCCATCCTTAGGCTTACCATGAAAAATAAACCGGTTTCTGGCGATGGTTTCTTTTTGTGCACCGACTGACTCAATTAAGGTTTGGCTTGCTTCGTTGTCGGGGTCACAGACAATTTCCAGTCGAGTTAAACTCAGCTTTGCAAAGCAGAATTCAGCCAAGGCTCTAACGGCTTCTTGAGCATAGCCCTGTCGTTGATAGTGGTCAGCAACCCAGTAGCCAATACTTGCCATATTAAACGTGTGATATAACTCGTTTACGGCGGCCATTCCTACTAGAGTGTTACTTTGTCGCTCATAGATACCGAAACCGAAAGCTTCTGTTTTTACCCAGTTAAGTCGGGTTGCCAACAGGAAGTCCTGTGCATCTTTCAACGTAACGTTTTGATTACACCAATCTAGCCACTGGTGTAGGGAAGGGGATTCTGCAAGCAAACGTTGTAGTAAGTGAGCTTCTTCAGAAGGGATGAGCTTGAGCGCTAAGCGGGGCGCAATGATTTCAAAATCTGGACTCATGAACTGATACGACTTCCATGTTGAGTTTAAGTAATTTGAAAACTGTCTATTTCATACTGTAACGCAGTTATTTTCCTTGCTCTGCGTTGGTTAGGAATAACTGAGGACATAACAGATAAAAACAAAGCGCAGCAAATGCTGCGCTTTGTTGAATCACTCGTGCTTATCGAACGCGACGAACTTGAATGATCATGCCCATCAATGGGTTGTCTAGGTAATGAGTCTCACTACTACGCATACGGCGTTTTTGATCCATTCGATAGCTCTTGAGGAACTTTTCTTCTGTTATTGTAGGAGAGATTTCCGCCAAGTTACCCACTTGAACATTGCCATCGACCTCACCTAAATCATCCGCCAATTGCTCGGTTGAAGTTGGTTCAAAACGCACTTCTCTAACACTTGGCTCGCGCAGGTCTAGTGTCGTTTCAGCGAATAGATAATGCTGCACGTAAATTTGGAATCGACCGTCTAGTTCATACAAAGGACCGTTGACTGTCTCTTCACTGTAACCGTCAGTGGAAAATGTCTGAGTACTGCCATTGATTGGACTACCATCTGCGTGATAAGAATCAGAAAAATCTCGTCCACCAACAATACGGAAAATTGGGGCGCTAGATTTGCCTCGGTCACCTTGACGCCATGCTACGTGTTTAAGCACTTTAAACCCAGCATGGTTGTTTAATGCCGCTTCTTGCGCATTCAGGCGGAAAGATGAGCGTGGCAGTAGTGTTACGCCTTTAGAGCGACGGTATGATTCACTCTCTAAGCTGCCGACATTTTCCATATCGATTTTTGGCAGTTGATTCGGCCAAGATTCAGTGGTGCTTTCAGCGTCGACTGCTCGCTTGAAAATGATCACTTCAATATCAAATTGACGCTGTGCCCAAGAAGGCATTGAGACACATAGAAGCAATAACGGGATCAGTATTCTCATTCGACTATTAGCTCGTTGGTAATAAATTCTGTTTAAAATCATTCAGTAAGTCTTGAACAAACTGAATGCGTTTACGTCGGTCCGCCAATGGTACGCTAAACTTGAACTTAGTTGGACCTTCCATTGCAAATTTTTGCGGCTGTGATTGCAGCAGTTTAACCAAATACGCTGGATTTATGTCAGCATCAGGGTAAAACTCGATAAATCCACCCTTATCATGGGCTTCTATCTTTTTCGCTTTTAGGCTACCAGCCGAAATTTTCAATTCTGAGACAGCAAGTAAGTTCTTCGTCGCGTCTGGAAGCAGTCCAAATCGATCGATAAGTTCCACTTTGAGCTCTGAGAGTTCTTCACCACTCGTAACGCTCGCAATACGTTTGTACATCGACAGTCGTGTATTCACATCCGGGATGTAATCGTCTGGCAAGAGCGCTGGGATTCGCATTTCAACTTCAGTTTGTTCTCGAAGCAGCTCGTCCAAAGAAGGTTCTTTACCTTCTTTCAATGCTTGGACTGCTTGTTCCAGCATTTCCATGTACAGTGTAAAACCAACCGATTGAATTTGCCCACTTTGCTCGTCACCAAGCAGCTCACCAGCCCCACGGATTTCCAAGTCGTGAGTTGCTAGAGTAAAGCCTGCGCCTAAGTCTTCCAGTGAAGCAATCGCATCAAGACGCTTGATAGCATCTTTGGTCATGGCTTTTGGATGTGGCGTTAATAAGTAAGCATAGGCTTGATGATGAGAGCGTCCAACACGGCCACGCAATTGGTGCAGTTGCGCTAAACCAAGGTTGTCTGCACGATCCATAATAATGGTATTCGCCGTTGGTACGTCGATACCGGTCTCGATAATAGTTGTACACACCAACACATTAAAGCGCTGGTGGTAGAAATCATTCATGATGCGCTCTAGTTCGCGCTCACGCATTTGACCATGTGCCACGGTAATTCGTGCTTCAGGAATAAGCTTTTGCAAGTCTTCCGCGGTTTTCTCGATAGTCTCTACCTGATTGTGCAGGAAGTAAACCTGACCACCACGCATGATTTCACGCAGTACCGCCTCACGGACCACAGATTCTTCTCTTTGACGAACAAAGGTTTTGATCGCTAAACGACGCGCTGGAGGTGTCGCGATGATCGACAGATCGCGCATGCCACTCATGGCCATATTCAGGGTGCGTGGAATTGGTGTTGCGGTGAGGGTAAGAATATCCACATCCGCACGCATTGCTTTGACTTTTTCTTTTTGACGAACCCCGAAGCGGTGTTCCTCGTCAACGATCAACAAACCTAAATCTTTGAATTTAATGTCGCTTGAAAGCAGCTTATGCGTACCGACGACAATATCGACTTTACCATCTGCAACGTCTTGCAAAATGACTTTTTGTTCTTTGGCAGACTTAAAGCGAGACAGTACTTCAACTCGGATTGGTAAGTTGGCAAAACGGTCACGGAAGTTTTCGAAATGCTGCTGAGCAAGTAAGGTTGTTGGTACGAGTACGGCGACCTGTTTACTGTTATCCGTTGCGACAAATGCTGCGCGCATAGCGACTTCCGTTTTACCAAAGCCCACGTCACCACACACTAGACGATCCATCGCTTTTGCTTGGCACATGTCAGACAAGACGGCATTGATGGCCATCGCTTGGTCATCTGTTTCTTCAAACGGGAACGTTGCTTTAAACGTTGCGTATTGCCCACGATCTAGCTCAAATTTAAAGCCCGGTTTTAATTCTCGTTTAGCGTAAACATCCAGCAACTCAGCCGCGACATCACGCACTTTTTCTGCCGCTTTACGACGTGCTTTTGCCCAAGCCTCGCCACCCAATTTATGCAGTGGTGCACTTTCTTCAGCACCGCCTGAATAACGGCTAATAAGGTTTAGTGATGAAACTGGTACATAGAGCTTGGCATCGTTTTGATACTCAAGGGTGACGTATTCCGTTTTCATGCCACCGGCTTCAAGTGTTTGTAAACCGATGTAGCGGCCAATACCGTGATCAATATGAACCACGGGTTGACCGGGTTTCAATTCCGCAAGGTGGCGAATAACGGTGTCACTGTTGACTGCTTTTTTATCTTTGCGGCGTCGCTGGATAACGCGGTCACCAAGTAGATCACTTTCACAGATCAGAGCGAAGTTCAGCTCTTCGTGAATGAAACCATGCTCTGCAGCGCCTAAGATCAAACTGAAGCGATCACCCGAATCTAGAGCTTGGTACAGTGAGCCATGTACGACTGGGCGAACTTTGATGCCTTGCAACAGTTCCGTTAGTGCTTCACGACGACCTTCTGACTCTACCGAGAAAACAATTTTGCCGCTGAATTGCTCACTGAATTGACGAAGACGCGAAAGCGGTTCTTTATTTTGTTGCTGAACGCCAAGCTCGGCTAACGATTGTACTGGTAGGTTTTGACGACCAGCACGCTTAACCACTTTCTCTAGGCTCAATTGAGCCATAGGGAGCTGTTTTAGTTGGCTGAAGAGTTCGTCTTTTTTCAGCCAAAGTTGTTCAGGAGTCAAAAGAGGACGTAGCGGATCGATTTTTTTCTGGTCGTACCGATATTCGACATCGGTTAAGAAAGTATCGACCGCAGATTCAATATCACCATATGTGATGACTTGAGAGTCTTCTGGCAAATATTCAAATAAAGTCTCGGTATGGTCAAAAAACAGCGGTTGCCAATACTCAATACCCGGGGGCCAAGTGCCTTTGGTCACTTGCATGTAGATCGACTCTGGCTCTCGGCGTGCTTCAAATTGGGTGCGCCAACGTGTACGAAAATCCTCAATCGCTTCTTTAGTGGTTGGGAACTCATGCGCAGGCAGCAATTGGATTTGCTGAATATCGTCGATAGAGCGTTGGTTCTCTGGATCAAACGTGCGAATGGTATCTATCTCATCATCAAAGAAGTCGATGCGATACGGGTCATCGCTGCCCATAGGAAAGAGATCCAGAATAGACCCACGGCTCGCGTATTCACCTGGCCCAAATACTTGGTCTACGTGGCGGTAGCCCGAATTTTCAAGTTGTACACGTAGTTTCTCAAGCGAGAGTTGATCGCCGGTTTTCACCATTAAGGTATGTTGCAATAGAAAATCACGTGGCGACTGTCGCTGCAGCACCGTACTGACTGGCACGATGGTAATGCCATTACGTTGGCTTGGCAGTTGGTATAGGCGCGCGATACGTTCAGAGATAATTTCTTGATGCGGAGAAAAGTTATCGTAAGGCAGCGTTTCCCAATCAGGGAACAGGCTTACTGTTTGTTCGGTGAATTGCTCAATCTCTGCCTGAAGCTTTAACGCGATTTGCGGGTCAGGCACGACGAGTAGCGAGTGACTCGAATGCTGCTTGGCTAGCTCAGCAATAGCTAGAGGTAGAGCCGCGCCCGGTAAATTACCTAGCTGTTTTTTGTCGCCACGCTCAGAAGGATTGGTGACGGAAAGAATCGTTGCTTTTGTCATAGGAGTTATTTTTTATCTCGCTCCATCGAGCGCTGACGTAAAAGTTTTTGTTGTTGATATAGTGCCGCCTTTATCAGCAAATCTTGGTCAGATTCACGTAGCATCTTATATCTAAGAGTGATAATGAAATCTTGCTCTGAAGCATCACATTCTTCTACTTGAGCGTAACCGTAAATCGCTGCAGCAGGATGATCGAGAAACAGTTTAACACGAACGAGTTGTTGGGCAGATAGCGCTGTATCTGAACGGTAACTGAGTTGGCTGGCGCCAAACTTCGTGGTTTGGTATCGAATGGAGGTGTCATCTTGTTGTGAAAGCATAAAGCTCAACAAGAGGTTAAGTTTCGCGTTTTGCGTATCAAGCAAGTTAATCACATGCTTTAAATCTTTGTTTTTTAGCTCTAGACGTGCATTGTCTGCCAACATATCTAGATGGCTAAATTCGCTGGCAACAATAAACGGTGCTGGAATTTCGGAGACAAAGGTTTCTTCATCTGGCAAAGCAAAATCCGCACTCAACGTTTCGACGTTGATAGTGAGATTATGATGGACGGTAAAGTATTCTTGCTCTGTCATATAGTCGGTCCTTTTGCCAGCGAGCGCTCCCTGTTCACTCAACAAACAAAGAGAAGTAGGGCACTGATTATCGCTAACTGAATGAAGTTATCAAGTTTACCTGATTTGTCCTTGAACTTTTTGCCCTAAATACAGACTTATTGCATGTCGTTGACAAATTTAGCGATTCTCTTGTCTTCTTAATGAGAAGAGTAAGGTAAGATAATCTGCTAAAGCTTTATATCAAAACAACCAGTTGGTTTGTCTTATATGTATCATCCTATCTCATTATTTATTGGTTTGAGATATCTTCGGGGACGCTCTGGAGATAGGTTCAGCCGATTTGTTTCTTATATGTCGACGGCGGGTATTACGATCGGTGTAATGGCGTTGGTGACGGTTCTTTCTGTGATGAATGGGTTCGAATCGCAGTTAAAAGAGCGCATTTTAGGTGTGCTGCCTCACGCTGTTGTTTCACAACACGATGGAAAAACGCCGTTGACCGAGTCTGCCCCTTCATTTGTTCAAGCCATGTCGAGTGAATCTCAGCCGGAGCCTATCGTTAGAGGAGAGGCTGTTATTCAGAGTTCTGCACAGCTGACGGCTGGTTACCTTATCGGTATTGAACCTAAGAAAGGCGATCCGATTAGCAACCATTTGATTGCCGGACGATTATCGTCACTTCAAGCAGGTGACTACAATGTATTTTTGGGTCACAGTTTGGCGCGTTCACTAAAGGTCTCAATCGGGGATAAAGTGCGCTTGATGGTGACCAACGCGACGCAGTTTACCCCACTTGGCCGTATTCCTAGCCAGCGCAATTTTACTGTCGCTGGTATTTTCAATACGGGATCGGACGTTGATGGTCAATTAATGATTGTTAACATGACGGACGCATCTAAGCTGATGCGTTTTCCGAAAGACACGGTTTCTGGTTGGCGTGTCTTTTTCTCTGATCCATTTATGGTGACGGATTTTGCTGATCAACCCATGCCTGACGGGTGGCAATGGAGTGATTGGCGCGAACAACGTGGTGAGCTTTTCCAAGCGGTGAAAATGGAAAAGAACATGATGGGACTTATGCTAGGTCTAATTGTGGGTGTCGCTGCATTCAATATTATCTCCGCTTTAATCATGGTGGTAATGGAGAAACAATCAGAAGTCGCAATACTGAAAACTCAAGGCATGACTCAATCTCAAGTGATGACCATTTTCATGGTACAAGGGGCAAGCAGCGGTGTAATTGGCGCGATTGTCGGTGGTGCTGCGGGCGTGATCTTGTCACTTAACCTGAATGCGATTCTTGAATCTGCCGGTGTGGCGCTATTCAGTTTCGGTGGTCATCTACCTATTTTGATTGATTCACTGCAAATTCTTTTAGTGGTGGTGTTGGCGATTGCTCTTAGCCTTGCTGCTACGCTTTATCCTTCTTATCGAGCATCTTCTGTTAAACCTGCTGAGGCACTTCGCTATGAATAAGCTATTAGAATGTCGTGATATTCGTAAAGTCTACCGAGAGGGTTCGTTAGATACGGAAGTGTTGAAAGGCGTAAGTTTCGATATCGATAAAGGGGAGCTGGTTTCTATTGTTGGCTCTTCTGGTTCTGGAAAAAGTACCTTATTGCATATTTTAGGGGCGTTAGATGACGCAACTCATGGTGAAGTTGATTTTCTAGGGCAAAACCTATCGGCTTTAAGTTCGAATAAACAGGCGGCTTTACGCAACAAGCACCTTGGTTTTGTATACCAGTTTCATCACTTGTTAGCTGATTTTACTGCGCTTGAAAACGTGGCGATGCCACTGATGATTGGCGGTGCTAAAGTAGCGGATGCAAAACAGGCGGCTAAAGCGCTGTTAGATAAAGTTGGTTTGAGTCATCGGATGCAACATAGACCCTCCGAGTTATCGGGCGGTGAGCGTCAGCGTGTTGCGATTGCGCGTGCATTGGTGAATAAACCTGATCTGGTCTTGGCCGATGAACCTACGGGGAACTTAGATCACAATACGGCACTGTCTATCTATGATTTGATGCGCGAGCTCAATAAAGAGTCAAACATTGCATTTTTGGTTGTCACGCATGATAAAGAGCTGGCGGCGAAAATGGATCGTCAAATGCACATGCAAGATG
Source organism: Vibrio sp. 1-2 (7-a) (assembly GCF_013048515.1). Lineage (NCBI taxonomy): Bacteria > Pseudomonadati > Pseudomonadota > Gammaproteobacteria > Vibrionales > Vibrionaceae > Vibrio > Vibrio sp. 1-2 (7-a). The sequence goes on along the minus strand of NZ_VHSQ01000001.1, from coordinate 1,674,341 downwards.
GTTTGCTCGTGGATCGTTTTGTGACTGATACAGCATCTGCGGAGGGCTAATTTTGTTTTCATCTTTAGCATTGATGATTGGTGGTCGCTTCAGTCGAGCGAAAAAGCGCAACAAGATGGTGTCTTTCATTTCGCTTTCTTCAACGATTGGCATTGCGGTTGGTGTAGCCGTGATCATTATCGGTCTTTCTGCAATGAATGGCTTTGAGCGCGAGCTGCAATCGCGTGTGTTGTCAGTTATTCCACACGGCGAGTTGGAAGGTGTTAATGGACCGCTTCATAACTACACCAAAACGATGAATCAAGCTCTAAACCATGAAGATGTTGTTGCGGCAGCGCCGTACGTTCGTTTTACGGGGTTAGCAGAAAAAGGCAGTAAGCTAAAAGCGATAGAAGTTCGTGGCGTAGAGCCTACTTTCGAGCAAGCGGTGTCGAGCTTATCGAATTTTATTGACCAAGAAGCTTGGCAAAACTTTTATGCCGGTCAGCAGCAAGTGATCTTAGGCCGAGGTGTTGCAAACGAGCTAAATGTCGCAGTGGGGGATTACATTACGTTGATGATTCCGCAAACAGGCGGCGCAAACAAAGTGCAGGCTCCCAAGCGTGTGCGCGTGAAGGTGTCTGGGTTCTTAACGTTGAATGGCCAAATAGACCATTCTTTAGCGTTAGTGCCATTAGCGGATGCTCAGCAATACGCGAGGTTAGGGGAAGGGGTCACTGGCATTTCACTAAAAACGGATGATGTTCTCAATGCGCCTTCTATTGTTCGTGAGGTAGGTAGCATGGTGGATGTTTACGTGTATTTGAAAAGCTGGCAGCAAAAGTTTGGTTTTTTGTATCGCGATATTCAGCTCGTACGCACCATTATGTACTTGGTGATGGTACTCGTGATTGGTGTGGCATGTTTTAACATTGTGTCTACGCTGATGATGGCAGTGAAAGATCGAGCCGCAGAAATTGCAATTTTGCGAACAATGGGAGCAAAAGATAGCCTAATCAAACGTATCTTTGTTTGGCAAGGCGTGTTCTCTGGTGTATTTGGCAGTCTCGTCGGCAGTGTTATTGGTGTCTTAGTGGCGTTAAACCTGACTCCGTTAATTAAAGGGTTAGAGAGCTTAATCGGTCATCAGTTTTTATCGGGTGATATTTACTTCGTCGACTTCTTACCATCACAGTTACACTGGCCAGACGTAGCATTGGTGTCGGTGACGGCGATCGTTTTGAGTTTGCTTGCAACGTGGTATCCCGCTTCTCGCGCCGCGAAGTTAAATCCGGCAGCGGTGCTGAGTTCTAAATAACCAACCGTTTTACAATACGAGAAAAGCAAAAAGGACCGAATTCGGTCCTTTTTTGTATTTATCCAACTTGAGCGACATCGTGTTTCATTCTAACTGTTAGGTGCCCCTCAACTGATAGCGCAAATGCTGATTTTTATGCAGTAACGTCTTATCTTATTTTGCGTTTTTGCCAGCTCCGAACCACTGAGTAGCGCCAAAGTCCTCTAATGCCGAAGTAGCCAATAATCGCGGATACGACACCACAGATAGCACAGCCTAATAAGAATGGAGGGCCAATAGTGCTCATCTGTTGCATGATGAATTCCCACGAAAGTTCAAAGTGGAAAGGTTGCGGAGGAACATGCATCACTAAAGCGCCAAGCTTATACGCAAAATAAAATAACACAGGCATGGTGATAGGGTTGCTTATCCATACCAAAGCGACGGAGAGAGGTAAATTGACGCCAAGCATGATTGCCAAACCTGCAGCCATGATCATTTGGCTTGGTAGCGGAACAAATGCCATAAATAACCCAACAGCAAAAGCCCCGGACGCAGAGCGACGATTTAAACACCACAAGTTCGGGTTGTACAACACATTGCCGAAGACCTTCAATGCTTTTTGGCGTTTGATCAATTCATGATCTGGCATGAAGCGTTTTATCAGCTTTCTAGGCATAGGACAGCATGACTCTCTCAGAAAAAAGTTGGACCTTGGCGTTATTTGTAGCGAGCGTAATTTCGTCAGCTTGGTGGCCGACAATACCAGATTGGCGTTGGCTGCTGCTGGGAATAATAACCACTGGCTCAATAATCAAATTACGTCGTGGCTTAATTAGCATAGGCGCAATTGCGGGCTTTATGGTTGTCATCGTCCACGGCAATGTATTGGAGTCTCAGAGACAAGCCCTTTTTCAAGCAGGGGAGAATATTACCATAATTGGTAAAGTTGACAGCCCTTTTACGCAAATAAGTCACGGATATGAAGGCATTGTGGCTCTAAAAAAGGTAAATTCTCAAACTCTGTTACCTTTTCTTAAACCTAAAATCCGTCTTATTACGCCTTTTCCACTCGATGTTAACAGTGAGTTTACGACATCCGTCTCGTTAAAGCCGATTACAGGCCTACGCAACGAAGCTGGTTTTGATGCCGAAAAGCACGCAATGGGTAAAAGCATTATCGCACGCGGTGTTGTTAACAAGGATGTTACCTGGATTATTCGCTCTACTACATCTTTGCGCCAAGCCATTATCGCTGATGTTTCGGAGGATGTGTCCTCCCTTCATCATTTCTCGTTAATAAATGCGTTAGTTTTTGCCGATCGCTCTTGGTTATCTAAGGAGGATTGGCAAGCACTCAGAGACAGTGGTTTACTGCACTTGGTCTCGATTTCGGGCTTACATATTGGTATGGCGTTCACTTTTGGGCTAGTGGTGGGCGGTGCCATTCGTTATGCGTTACCTAAATACCAGCTATTGCCTAGCTTATGTGGGCTGATGTTTGCCGTTGCCTATGCATGGTTAGCTGACTTCTCATTACCTACTACCCGCGCGGTGTCGGTATGTATTATTTACGTCGTTCTCAAATATACCTTAGTGCACTGGGCTTCCTGGCGGGTACTTTTGCTCGCGGTAGCGCTACAACTGCTTGTTCAACCTTTTGCATCGTATAGCATGAGTTTTTGGTTATCGTATTTGTCAGTTTGCGCAGTGTTGTTCGCAATCAATTTGATTCGGCATCAAAACGGGGGCTGGAAGGCGAAGTTAAAAGTGCTACTGCTTACTCAATTGATGTTGAGTGTGTTAATCGTGCCTATTAGTGGCTATTACTTTTCTGGTTTCAGTTTGTCATCAATTGCATACAACTTGGCGTTTATTCCTTGGTTCGGATTTATCGTTGTGCCTTTGATGTTTCTGGCCCTGTTCTCATCTTTATTTCTTGAAATGATAGCAAAGCCTCTGTGGCAGTTGGTGGACTGGTCATTGCAGCCATTGAGCACGTCAATACAGTACGCGATAGGCTCCTGGCAACCCATTAGTATAGAATTTACTGGGTTGATTCTGGCGGTAATTGCTTGCTTGGTGTTTCAACGATTCATGTTTCAGTACGCGTGGTGTTTGTTACTTGGCATTGTTATTAGTGTTAAGCTCATATCGGAATATGAGCATCAACATTGGCGCATTGATGTACTAGATGTGGGCCATGGCCTTGCGGTGATTGTAGAAAAAGACGATAAAGTGTTGCTCTATGACACAGGTAAAGCATGGCAAAATGGCAGTATTGCGGAGCAGGTCGTCACTCCGGTCTTGCATCAACGAGGTTATGAAAGCATCGATACGATGATCCTCAGCCATTCCGACAATGACCATGCAGGAGGGCGCTTGTTCATTGAAGATGCCTTTTCGCCACAGCGCAAACTCAGTAGCCAAAACTTTATCGGATATGAGTCTTGTACTCGCGGCGATCATTGGAAATGGCAAGGGTTAAATATAGAAGTACTTTGGCCTCCTGCTCTTGTTCAACGTGCATATAATCCGCACTCCTGTGTACTACGTCTTACCGACCCTATTTCTATGTTCAGTATGCTTTTTACTGGTGATATTGAGACCATTAGCGAGTGGATCTTGCTCAGGGAGCCTGAAAAGTTAAAAAGTGATGTGATGTTGGTCCCTCATCATGGTAGTAAAAGTTCGTCGAATCCTCGCTTTATTGAGGCGGTAAACCCGAGTGTGGCCGTTGCTTCTTTGGCAAAAAATAATCAATGGGGAATGCCGGCAGAACATGTTGTTGCAGCATATCGCAAGCTTGACATTACTTGGCTTGATACTGGGGAATATGGTCAGGTAAGCTTCTCTATTCACCGTGATAATTGGCGCTCAGAAACCAAACGTAGCGATACATTTGAGCCTTGGTATAGGCAGATGCTGCGTAAGGGAGTAGAATGAGAGTCTTAATGTAAGAAAATAAAGCACTTCTATGTCGATAAATACTGATGAAACGACTTGGCAGACGTTTAAGCGTCTATGGCAATTTATTCGCCTTTACAAGTCAGGTCTTGTCGTTGCAGTCATTGCATTAGTTATTAATGCTATATCAGATACCTATATGATTTCCCTATTAAAACCATTACTAGATGAAGGTTTTGGGAACGCTGAATCTGATTTTCTACGCACGCTTCCATTGATTATTTTTGCCATGATGTTTATCCGTGGCATAAGTGGATTTGTCTCCACATACTGTTTGAGCTGGGTATCCGGCAATGTGGTTATGCAAGTCCGCCGTATGGTATTCAATCACTTTATGCATATGCCTGTGTCTTACTTCGATAAGGAAAAGACGGGCAATTTATTGTCACGCATTACCTACGATTCAGAGCAAGTATCTGCGGCAACTAGCCAAGCGTTAGTGAGCATCGTTCGCGAAGGTGCAAGTATCATTGGCCTGTTAGTCCTGATGTTTTACAACAGCTGGCAGTTGTCGTTAGTGCTGTTTGCTGTTGCTCCCGTTGTCGCTTGGGGTATTGGTGTCGTTTCTAAACGTTTTAGAAAAATATCCAAAAATATGCAGACAATGATGGGCAACGTGACTGCGTCAGCAGAGCAGATGCTGAAAGGCCATAAAGTCGTGTTGAGCTACGGCGGCCAGGATATCGAACGTAAACGATTTGAGAAGGTCAGCAACCAAATGCGTCAACAAAGCATGAAGTTGGTGACGGCTCAAGCGGCGGCTAACCCTATCATCCAAATGATTGCGTCACTTGCTATTGTTGCCGTTCTTTACTTAGCAAGTATTGACTCGATTAAAGAGCAACTGACTCCAGGTACATTTACCGTTGTCTTCTCTGCGATGTTTGGTTTGATGCGTCCGCTTAAAGCGCTTACTAACGTTACCTCTCAGTTCCAACGTGGTATGGCTGCGAGCCAAACGCTCTTTGCGTTGATTGACCTTGAGCCTGAGAAAAACGAAGGTAAGTTGACAGTTGAACGCGCAAATGGCGATGTTTCAGTTAAAAACGTAAGCTTTACTTATACTGGCGCAGAAAAGCCAGCATTGGAAAATGTCAGCTTCGATATTCCAAGAGGGAAGACCGTTGCGCTGGTTGGTCGTTCCGGTTCCGGTAAAAGTACCATCGCGAACTTGTTCAATCGTTTCTATGATGTTGATAGTGGCTCTATCACATTAGACGGACATGATATTCGTGAATACGAGCTAAAGAACTTGCGTCAGCAGTTTGCGCTAGTATCACAAAATGTTCATTTATTTAATGACACGATTGCAAACAATATTGCTTACGCAACGGATGGAAAATACGAGCGTAGTGATATCGAGAAAGCGGCAAAACTCGCGCATGCTATGGAATTCATCAGCAAAATGGATGATGGACTTGATACCATGATTGGTGAAAATGGCGCGAGTCTATCCGGCGGTCAACGTCAACGTGTCGCTATTGCACGTGCTCTATTGCGTGATGCACCGGTATTGATTCTTGATGAGGCGACCTCTGCTTTGGATACGGAATCAGAACGCGCTATCCAAGCTGCATTAGATGAGCTGCAGAAAGACAAAACGGTACTCGTGATTGCGCACCGCTTGTCAACTATCGAGAAAGCCGATGAGATTCTTGTGGTTGATGATGGCGCCATCATTGAGCGTGGCAACCATGCCGATCTTATTGCAAAAAATGGTGCGTATGCACAATTGCACCGTATTCAGTTTGGTGAATAAACGCGGTGGTTGAAAAAATCTGGTTTGAAAACCATCCAATAAAATACCTCTTGTGGCCGCTTTTGTGGCCACTGAGTGTATTATTTGGAGCAATAAGTAAGTCTAAGCGAAAGCAATATCAAACAGGCCGTAAGCAAGCCTACAACGCGCCTATCCCTGTTATTGTTGTCGGCAATATCACAGCTGGTGGTAATGGCAAAACACCAGTTGTGGTTTGGCTTGTTGAGCAACTGCAACAGCTTGGGCTTAAGCCAGGGGTCGTTTCTCGTGGCTATGGAGCAAAAGCTCCTGCCTATCCGTTAGTGCTAAAAGAAGATACGCCTGCGAAACATTGTGGTGATGAGCCTAAGTTGATTCATCGCCGCACAGGAGCGCCTGTTGCGGTAGACCCGGTGCGTTCAAATGCAGTGAAAGCACTGCTTGAGTCAGGTGTGGATATCATTATTACGGACGATGGGTTACAACATTATGCGTTAGGCCGTGATATTGAGTTAGTGATTGTGGATGGGAATCGCCGATTTGGGAATGAAAGCCTCATTCCGCTTGGCCCACTTCGTGAAGGGGTCGAGCGTCTTGCTGAAGTCGACTTTATCATCACCAATGGCGGTCAAGCACATACGGGCGAAATCGCAATGACTTTAGCGCCATCTAAAGCCATTAACCTCAAGACTAAGCAACTTGTGGAAGTTTCTGAGTTAAAAGAGCTAGTGGCATTTGCAGGGATTGGGCATCCACCACGATTTTTTCATACACTAAACTCGATGAACGCAGATGTTAAAGTCACAAAAGGTTTTGCTGACCATCAAGACTTTGACCAACAAGAATTAGAAGCATTGGCTCAACAAGGGGCCAATGTGATTATGACCGAGAAAGATGCCGTCAAGTGCAGCCATTATGCGCAAGATAATTGGTGGTATCTGCCTGTATCTGCCCAGTTTGAACCAAACGATGCAGAGCAAATTTTAAAGAGAATAAAAGAGGTTAAAGCGGCTTATGGATCACCGTCTGCTTGAGATTGTAGCTTGCCCTGTTTGCAAAGGTAAGCTGACGTACGATAAAGAGAATCAAGAGTTGATCTGCAAATTGGATCGCCTCGCTTACCCAATCAAAGAGGGTATTCCCGTTCTGCTCGAGCCTGAGGCTCGTACTATGAGTATGGATGAGGGACGCTAATGTCTTTTACGGTTGTCATTCCTTCGCGTTACGCATCGAGCCGCTTGCCTGGTAAACCGTTAGCGGATATTAGCGGTAAGCCTATGGTTCAGTGGGTTTACGAGCAAGCGCTACAAGCGGGTGCGGAAGATGTTATCGTGGCAACTGATGACGAGCGTGTTGCTGATGCTGTCTCGTCGTTTGGTGGTAAAGTCTGTATGACCTCTCCTAACCACGAATCAGGTACTGAACGCCTTGCTGAAGTTGTTGAAAAGATGGCTATTCCTGCAGACCACATTATTGTTAATGTGCAAGGGGACGAGCCTTTGATTCCACCGTCTATCATTCGTCAGGTTGCTGATAACTTATCGGGGTGTGACGCTCCGATGGCGACATTAGCCGTAGAAATAGACTCGGAAGAAGAAGTGTTCAATCCGAATGCAGTTAAAGTTGTGGCTAATGAGCAAGGCTATGCGATGTACTTTAGCCGAGCAACTATCCCTTGGGATCGCGATAACTTTGCCAAACAAGACAAAATCATTGCCAACCCATTAATGCGTCATATTGGTATTTATGCTTATCGAGCTGGTTTCATTAATACGTATGTAAATTGGGCTCCGAGCGCATTGGAGCAGATCGAGTGCCTTGAGCAACTACGAGTGCTTTGGTACGGTGAAAAAATTCATGTAGCGGTAGCGAAAGAAGCGCCAGCAGCCGGCGTTGATACGGCAGAAGATCTAGAGGCGGTGCGCGCTATTGTGGCGAAGCAAGCATAACTAAAGGTCACATTGAATTAAGAACGAGAAAGGCTCCTGAATTAGGAGCCTTTTTGTTGCTTATATCCAAGTATTAGTTAGATGTTTGTGTCATATTGGTTTCGTTTAGGGCAGGTCGCTAAGACTTCTCGGTGACCTGTGTCTTTTACTTCTTGCAGAATGACATCAAATCCCCACAATCGGTATACGTGTTTCAGAACTTCTTCGTAACTGTCATCAAGCGGGATTCGGTTATGAGGTACGTATTGCAACGTGAGTGAGCGGTCCCCACGAACATCGACATTAAATACCTGAATGTTTGGCTCAAGGTTAGATAAGTTGTACTGAGCGGCTAAGGTTTCTCTAATGCGTTTATAACCCATCTCATCGTGTATCGCGGCGACTTCAATAAAGTTTTTGTGGTCATCATCGTTGATCGCAAACAGCTTGAAATCACGCATTAATTTCGGAGAAAGGTATTGGCTAATGAAGCTTTCATCTTTGAAATTATGCATCGCGAAATGTACCGCATCTAACCAATCGGTTCCTGCCAAATCCGGAAACCACTCCTTGTCCTCATCAGTTGGTTCTTCACAGATACGTTTAATATCTCGGAACATTGCAAAGCCCAAGGCGTATGGATTAATACCATTAAAGTAAGGGCTATTATAAGGCGGTTGAGCTACCACACTGGTATGGCTATGTAAGAACTCTAGTATAAACTTTTCGGATACCAAACCCTCATCGTAAAGATGGTTGAGAATGGTGTAATGCCAGAATGTTGCCCAGCCTTCGTTCATTACCTGCGTTTGTTTTTGCGGATAAAAATACTGACTGATTTTGCGTACAATCCGCACGACTTCACGTTGCCACGGCTCTAGTAGCGGGGCATGCTTTTCGAAAAAGTAGAGCAAGTTTTCCTGAGGCTCGCTTGGGAACCGCTCTTTAAGATCTTCCTCTTTGGTTTTGGCTCTTGGTACTGTGCGCCACAATTCATTCACTTGAGACTGTAAGTATGCCTCGCGTTCTTCTTGTCGCGCTTTCTCTTCGGTAATGGAGATTTTTTCTGGTCGCTTGTAACGATCCACACCAAAGTTCATTAAGGCGTGGCAGGAGTCGAGCAGTTTTTCCACTTCCTGTACTCCATATCGCTCCTCACATTCAGCCAAATACTTTTTGGCAAACAGCAAATAATCGATGATGGAGCTAGCGTCCGTCCAGGTTTGGAACAGATAATTACCTTTGAAGAAAGAGTTGTGCCCGTAACAAGCGTGAGCAATCACTAGCGCTTGCATTGTCACGGTGTTTTCTTCCATCAAATAGGCGATACACGGATTGGAGTTAATGACAATCTCGTAGGCTAACCCCATTTGACCATGCTTATAGTTCTGTTCCGTTTGGATGAACTTTTTACCAAACGACCAGTGGTTGTAATTGATGGGCATACCAATACTTGAGTAGGCATCCATCATTTGTTCGGAAGTAATCACTTCTATCTGGTTAGGGTAAGTGTCTAGGCGATAGTGTTGTGCGACACGCTTAATCTCTTTGTGGTAGCGTTCCAACAGCTCAAATGTCCAATCCGGTCCATCTGGCAGCATTTTACTATTACGCTTCTTAGGCGCCTCTCCTGAGAGGTTTTTCGTTGCGGTACTCATCGCTAGCCTCCTTACGCCGTTTCTTTTTGGAATAGTTCACGGAAGACTGGGAAAATATCCTCCACAGAGCGAATGTTTTTCATTGCGAAGTTCGGAAATTCATCGGTGAGTTTTTCGTACTCATGCCATAGAGTTTGGTGCGAGCGTCGCGTAATTTCTATGTAGGAGTAGTACTGACAGTTTGGCAGTAGTTTGTTCACTAATAGATCGCGGCATCTTGGCGAGTCATCTGCCCAGTTATCGCCATCAGATGCTTGCGCAGCATAAATGTTCCATTGTCCAATTGGATAGCGCTCTTTTACGATTTCATCCATCAGTTTCAATGCGCTGGATACAATAGTGCCCCCGGTCTCTTGCGAGTAGAAGAACTCGTGTTCGTCCACTTCTTTCGCTTGGGTGTGGTGGCGAATAAAGACGACGTCTACATTCTCGTAAGTACGAGTTAAAAACAGGTATAACAGAACGTAAAAACGTTTTGCGATGTCTTTCGTTGCTTGATCCATCGAGCCCGATACGTCCATCAAACAAAACATCACAGCTTGACTAGATGGTACAGGGCGTTTTTCATAGTTTTTAAAGCGTAAGTCGAAGGTGTCAATAAATGGAACCCCCTCAATTTTCTTACGCAGCTCTTCAATTTCAGCCTTCAAGCGGTTCTCTTCAAACTGCTGAGCGGGTTCAATGTTTTTGATACGAGCAAGTTCATCTTCTAGCTCTTTGAGAAGACGTTTCTTACCTGCGGTCATTGCCGTACGTCGTGCAAGAGATTGTTGTAGCGAACGTACTACCGCAATGTTTGAAGGGATACCAGCAGTTTGAAAGCCTGCGCGGTGCGTTTTCCATTCAGTAATTTTGGCAATTTGGTTTTTTTCTAGATTAGGCAGCTCGAGATCTTCGAACAAAATATCTAGGTACTCATCTTTTGATATTTGGAATACAAATTCGTCTTGGCCTTCTCCATCTGGACTGGCATTGCCTTCTCCCGAGCCACTACCTTGACCGCCACCTTTAGGACGCTCAATTTTATCACCAGTAATGAACTGGTCATTGCCGGGATGAACTCGTTCGCGAACACCACCTTTGCCTTGATGAAAGATCGGCTCATTGATGTCTTTGTGAGGGATAGAGACGTCTTCGCCCGTTTCCGTATTCGTAATCGAGCGTCGATTCACTGCGTCTGCTACCGACTCTTTTATTTGCTCTTTGTGGCGCTTCAAGAAGCGCTGTCGATTAACAGCGCTCTTGTTCTTGCCATTGAGCCTTCGGTCTATAAATTGCGCCATGAAATAGCCCTCTTCATGTTTCACAAGCGACCTAACTCAATACTGGGTTAGGATGACTTACGTACTCGTAGGTACCACTCAGAAAGTAGGCGAACCTGTTTCTCGGTATAGCCTTTTTCCATCATGCGAGCGACAAAGTCGTCATGCTTCTTCTGATCTTCAGAAGAGGTTTTCGCATTAAATGAGATAACCGGAAGTAGCTCTTCGGTATTGGAGAACATTTTCTTCTCGATTACTGTGCGCAGTTTTTCGTAGCTGGTCCAAACCGGGTTTTGACCATTGTTATTCGCTTTCGCACGAAGCACAAAGTTAACGATTTCGTTTCGGAAATCTTTCGGGTTAGAAATGCCAGCTGTTTTTTCGATCTTCTCTAGTTCAGCATTCAGTGAAGAGCGATCAAATAGCTGACCAGTTTCTGGATCTCGGTACTCTTGGTCTTGAATCCAGAAGTCTGCGTAGGTGACATAGCGGTCGAAGATATTCTGACCGTATTCAGAGTAAGACTCGAGATAAGCGGTCTGAATCTCTTTACCAATAAATTCAACGTAGCGAGGCACTAGGTAGCCTTTCAAGAACTCGAGATATTTCTCTGCCGTTTCAGCAGGGAACTGTTCACGTTCAACCTGTTGTTCAATCACATAGAACAGGTGTACAGGGTTGGCTGCCACCTCGGTTTGGTCGAAGTTAAATACGCGCGACAAAATCTTAAAGGCGAAACGTGTAGAGAGACCATTCATGCCTTCATCGACACCCGCATAATCACGATACTCTTGATAGCTTTTCGCTTTCGGATCGGTGTCTTTTAGCGTTTCACCATCGTAGACGCGCATTTTTGAGAAAATGGATGAGTTTTCAGGTTCTTTCAGGCGTGAAAGAATACTGAATTGCGCTAGAGTTTCGAGCGTGCTTGGAGAGCAAGGGGCCTGAGACAGCTCACTGTTTTCAAGCAGTTTTTGGTAGATTTTCACTTCTTCGGATACGCGGAGACAGTAAGGTACTTTTACAATGTACACACGGTCGAGGAAGGCTTCGTTATTTTTGTTGTTACGGAAAGTCTGCCACTCAGATTCGTTCGAGTGAGCCAGAATCATACCGTCGAATGGAATCGCAGATAGACCTTCAGTACCGTTGAAGTTACCTTCTTGCGTTGCCGTCAATAGTGGGTGAAGTACTTTGATCGGCGCTTTGAACATCTCAACGAATTCCATTAAACCTTGGTTTGCTTTACACAGCGCACCGGAGTAGCTGTAGGCATCTGGGTCGTCTTGCGAATAATGTTCGAGTTTGCGGATATCGACTTTACCAACCAGTGATGAAATATCTTGGTTGTTTTCATCCCCAGGTTCTGTTTTAGCAATACCGATCTGATCGAGAATCGAAGGGCGAACTTTCACTACTTTAAACTTAGTGATATCACCGCCAAATTCATGAAGGCGTTTAGCGGCCCATGGCGACATAATTGAGCGAAGATAACGTTGATCGATGCCATATTCTTTTTTCAAGATATCGCCGTCTTCCGTGGCTTTGAATAGACAGAATGGATGGTCATTCACTGGGCTACGTTCGCCATTAGCAGTAAGAACATAGATAGGCATCTGTTCCATCAGAGCCTTAAGTTTTTCAGCAAGTGAGGACTTACCACCGCCGACAGGACCGAGTAGATAAAGGATCTGCTTACGTTCCTCTAAACCTTGCGCCGCGTGTTTTAGGTAAGACACAATTTGCTCTATGGCATCTTCCATACCATAAAAATCTTTAAAGGTTTCATAACGAGAGATAACACGATTCGAGAAGATGCGGCTCAATCTCGGGTCTTTTGCCGTATCGATTATCTCTGGTTCACCGATCGCCATCAGTAGGCGTTCTGCTGCATTAGCATAAGCGCTTTTGTCATCCTTACACAGGGCTAGAAACTCCTGTAACGACATCTCTTCATCTTTTGCAGCTTCATATCTTGATTGATAGTGGTCGAAAATACTCATGTCGCTTTCCCCTTTAATAGTCAGTCTACCGACGAACGTTGATTCAGGCTTTCCCACCTATTGTTATGCTCCTTGTTGTTTGAATATACGTCCTGTTATCACATTTGGTTCGTACAGAATGTAAGATTGGCGACACCAAAGACTTTGCTTTATGGACAGTTTTTTCATTACAACGGTGAGCGGTGGGTATGAATCTTTCAATCACAGCCTTTCTCTACTTAAGCCTAGTCGGGGATTTGCAATTTTGCTTAACAATTATGAATTTATTGCAAAAGTGACATTTGAATCACTCTTTCACTGAAGATGAATTTATCTCGTGAATAGGTGCAATAGAAATCAAATATTTGGTAAAGACAGAAGAGTTTCAGTGATTCATTGCTCTACATCGCACAAGGGAAGCGTAAGAAGGTGAAAAAGCAGCGGTAAGGTTGTGATAGGGCAAATAAAAAAGGAAAGCGAGTGCTTTCCTTTTCGTAGACGAATATTTTATGCGCTGAAGATTTGTACAAGCTCGTTTTCGCATAAGTGGTACTGACGAGGGCAGTTGCGCCAAGTTTGTAGCATACGACGGTATTTATCCAGCATTGGCATTTGGCTGTTAAAATGATGGTCTGCTTTATCAAACTGAGGGTACAGACCTTCAGAATCAATAAGGAAGCGTACGTAATGGACTTGTTGGGCCTCTGAAGCAATATCAAACCCAAGGAACTGCAAGCGGCGCTGATCCACTTTGTTACGATCTTCGGTATCGAGCATGTTGTAAGATTCTTGCATCGCGTGATACATCTCCATAACGTCGATGATCTCACGACACTCCGCTTCTGACAGACAGCCGAAATCTTTATTCAACTCACGCATTTGTAGCTCATAGCCACGTTCAACGATCGTTTGTAAGCGTTTGTATTTGGCCGCATTACTTGGATCAAGTTGAGACATAAGGTTGTATTGGTTTGATAGAATCAAACGTTGAGCGTTTGACATTTCCATGATGACCTCACTAGATATCTAATACATTTTTAATGTGCTTAGGTTAACGCTTAAGACATGAGTGAAACATGATCTCAACACATATTTAATACTAAAAAATGTCAAGAACTGTCACTTTTGACCAGTTTAAAAACACTTATTTATGGTAATGATTGTATATGTAGTCTCGGTCTGAAAATACTCTTAGCCACTCTGGCTTGAATACGGTTAAAACCGCCAGTGACATACCATTTAATAGACCCTCAGGGAAGGCAAGCAACGGTACAAAAATAAAGTAGTTATGTTGAATGGTTTCCCAATCGTAATGACCAACCGATAAATGGTAAAAGGAGTTAATCAGCAGATGCAGGCTTCCTGTTATCGCGCCGTTGAAAAAACCTGCAACGAAGATGAATACAAAAATGTTTCTTGGCAAGTAGTGATAACTCAAAAGAAAGACGAGGTAACTAATGAAGATAGGAAGCAGGGCAGACAATACTAAAGACGTGGGTAACTGCAACAACGACACATCATGTAGCAGGTGGTTGACCAGCATTGCAGGGATACTGATTAGAAAGGCCATACGCCAACCATACATCATCGTCAGCGTTGTTAGCGCGAGAAAATGAATCTGTAGTCCTTCTTTTACGCCAGCTTGAGTTGCCCATAAGATACTGAAAAAAAAGAGTGTTGCAAAAACGAGGTGCTGAAATGCTTTTTCCTTTTCAAGCTTGGGCCAAACTACTTTTTTCCAATCTGGTAGACAGTAGGCGAGCACTATCCAAAGTATGACAACCAGCGAGCCCAAGTTAAACCAATCCATGTTACTACCTTCCTATGCGATCGTGACGCAATCATTTCTATTGTTCTTTTTATACCTAAATCACCTGATAGAGATTCATTGAAGGTACTTAGGTATAGTTAAAAAAATACCAGCAATATGCTGGTATTTTAAAGAGGTTAGTCTTGCTGTTCACTTAGTATTTTACGTTATCGTTGTACTGCGCAAGAATGGATTGAATCTCGTCCATCGTTTCTTTCGGTGGAGGGTTTACCCCTTCGAGTGGGTATTCTAAGCCCAATGCTTCCCATTTATGGGCACCCAATTTGTGATAAGGAAGTAACTCGACCTTTTCGATGTTATCCATATCTTTAATAAACTCACCAAGCATGTGTGCTGCTTCAGGGTCATCCGTGTAACCAGGCACGACTACATAGCGAATCCAAGTTTTCTTTCCGATTTTTTGCAAGTAACGAGCAAAGTCCAATGTACGTCGGTTCGATACGCCGATGAGATCTTGGTGCACTTCATCTTTCATGTGCTTGATATCAAGCATTACTAAGTCTGTTGCATCCAGTACTTCATCGATAACATCAGTGTGTTTACGAACATAACCGTTCGTATCTAGGCACGTATGAATACCTTCTGCTTTAGCTGCGCGGAAAAAGTCCCGAACAAATTCAGGCTGAAGCATCGCTTCGCCGCCAGAACAAGTAACGCCACCACCTGATGCATTCATGAAGTGGCGGTAACTTTTCGCTTCGGAAATGATCTCTTCAACCGTAACTTCTTTGCCATCATGCGTATCCCATGTATCGCGATTGTGGCAATACTTACAGCGCATCAAACAACCTTGCAAGAAGACGATAAAACGAATACCAGGTCCGTCTACGGTACCACATGACTCAAATGAGTGAATACGACCAGTTGTTGACATCTTTTGCTCTCATTACTAGTAAATTCTAGCTGTTATTTTATTACAAAAAGCAGGGTTAAAACAGCTTTGTCGGTACTAAAGGCAAGGTTATGTGAAGAAAGAAAATAGATAGACCAATCTAAATAAATGCTTGATCACAGGGTTGGTTAATACCAAACGAGAGAACTTTGCCTTGTATTTAGATTGGTACGGATACAGGGATAAGTCAGCTTTTAAAAAAAGGCGAACACAGAGAAGGAGCCTGTCCCATAAACATCAGTTTGGGATTCTTCATAATCTGGCGTTTTTATCGTAAAGGTTAGGCTTGCACCGTAATTTTGGTTATACCAAGTTGCACCTGCTACGGCGCTTGCTTGCCAATTTTGCAGTGTGACGTCGTATGGCGCTGATGGCTCAGGAATACCAGGGCGATCGCCTTCAATGGTCATGTCATTGAAACGGTAACGACCTTCAAACCCCGTAAATAAGAACCAGCTTGAAGTATCCTGTGCGAGCATACTCGCTGAGAATGGGCTCTCTACACTAATATTGGCGGCTCCGATGCTGCTTGCTAGGTTTGTACCCCAACGAAACATGACGCCTTGAGAGATATCACTACGGAAGTTACCCGCATTGATATCGTTAATGTTGGTGATTTCCCATTGCGTTTTTTGTTCTTCGCTACGCATCAATTTATTAAATACGCGGTAGCCAAGGCTAAACGCCACTTTATCGTCGATCTGGTAATCCCAACCTTGTGGGTCAGTCGAGCCTGTTATGCCGTGAACGATTTCTTGCGCTTTTTCTGAAAGCGAACTTTCACCTGTTGCACCGATGGTGAAGTTGTAGCGGACGGCCTTATCATCAGTCAAAGAAAGATAGTTGATCTCAGTATGTAGATAACCCGCATATGGGCGATCATTGACCAGTGGATAATCCGCTTCAATGTCGCTTGGAGTCCACATTTTGTGGCCAAGAACCAACTCTATTTTATCGATATTGGGGTGTACTGAGTCTGCCAGACTCAGCCATTTCCATTGGCTTTCTTGTTTCAGTTGGCCTGTTGCGTAGGAAAGAAAAATACCATTTGTGTAGTCTTGGTCGACGCCGAAAATACCATCATTGTCGAGTGTAAAAGAGACCGTAGACTTAGTGGATGCCATCGCAACTGGAGAAAGAAGAGTAAGAACAATTAATTTACTGAGTTTCATATACTTTATTTACTAACTTTTTTCGCATCATACGTAAGAATGTGGGCAAAATCTTTCGTAATATCACAACTTTCATTCAAGAAATAAAAAAAGGCTGATGCTTCTAAGCATCAGCCTTTGTTGTATCACTAAAACGTTATTTCGCTAAAGTCTTATAGAGACTCTGTGAATGTACGTGCGATTACGTCAGCTTGTTGCTCTGCAGTTAGAGAGTTAAAGCGAACAGCGTAACCAGATACACGGATTGTTAGCTGAGGGTACTTCTCTGGGTGCTTAACGGCGTCTTCTAGAGTTTCGCGGTTAAGAACGTTCACGTTTAGGTGTTGACCACCTTCGATACCCGCTTCGTGGTGGAAGTAACCATCCATCAGACCAGCAAGGTTAGCGCGTTGTGAACCCTCATCTTTACCTAGTGCATTAGGTACGATAGAGAATGTGTAAGAGATACCATCTTGTGCGTCAGCAAACGGCAGTTTTGCAACTGAAGTTAGTGATGCTACGGCACCTTTCTCATCGCGACCGTGCATTGGGTTAGCACCTGGAGCAAATGGAGCACCTGCGCGACGACCGTCAGGTGTGTTACCAGTTTTCTTACCGTAAACCACGTTTGAAGTGATAGTAAGAATTGACTGAGTAGGGATTGCATCACGGTAAGTCTTAAGCTTACGGATTTTGCCCATAAATACAGAAACAAGTTCACATGCGATATCATCAACGCGTGGGTCGTTGTTACCAAATTTAGGGTAATCACCTTCGATTTCGAAGTCGATTGCTAGACCGTCTTCGTCACGGATTGGCTTAACTTTTGCGTGTTTGATTGCAGACAGAGAGTCAGCCGCAACAGATAGACCAGCAATACCACAAGCCATAGTACGTTTAACGTCACGGTCATGTAGAGCCATTAGTGCCGCTTCGTAGCTGTACTTGTCGTGCATGAAGTGGATAGCGTTTAGTGCAGTCACGTACTGCTTCGCTAGCCAATCCATGAAGTGGTCCATTTTCTCCCACAACTCATCGTAGTTCAGTACATCGCCTTCGATCTTCGGCATTTGTGGACCAACTTGGATTTTTAGCTTCTCATCCACACCACCGTTGATGGTGTAAAGCATAGTTTTCGCAAGGTTAGCACGAGCACCAAAGAACTGCATTTGCTTACCAACAACCATTGGAGATACACAACATGCGATTGCGTAGTCGTCAGAGTTCATGTCTGGACGCATTAGGTCGTCGTTTTCGTACTGGATTGAAGAAGTATCGATAGACACTTTCGCACAGAACTTCTTGAAGCCTTCAGGTAGTTGCTCAGACCAAAGAACAGTGATGTTTGGCTCTGGAGAAGGACCCATTGTGTATAGTGAGTTTAGGAAACGGAAGTTTGTACGAGTAACTAGCGTACGACCGTCAAGACCCATACCACCCATAGACTCAGTTGCCCAGATAGGGTCGCCAGAGAATAGATCATCGTACTCAGGAGTACGTAGGAAACGAACCATACGTAGTTTCATTACGAAGTGGTCGATCATTTCCTGAGCTTGTTCTTCTGTGATGCGGCCAGCAGCGATATCGCGCTCGATGAAGATGTCTAGGAACGTAGACGTACGGCCTAGAGACATTGCCGCGCCGTTTTGAGATTTAACAGCAGCTAGGTAACCGAAGTAAGTCCACTGGATAGCTTCTTGTGCAGTTTCAGCAGGACGAGAAATGTCACAACCGTATTTTGCAGCCATTTCTTTGATTTGACCTAGAGCACGGTGTTGCTCTGCGATCTCTTCACGAAGCTGCATTGTCATTTGTAGGTCTTCGCCGTTCTCGAAACGCTCTTGTAGAGAAGAGAACTGTGCGAATTTATCCTTCATTAGGAAATCAATACCGTATAGAGCAACACGACGGTAGTCACCGATGATACGACCACGACCGTATGCATCAGGAAGACCAGTCAATACGCCAGACTTACGACACGCCATGATTTGTGGAGTGTAGATGTCGAAAACGCCTTGGTTGTGAGTTTTACGGTATTCTGTGTAGATTTTCTTAACTTGTGGGTCAAGCTCGCGGTTGTAGGCTTTGCATGAACCTTCAACCATACGGATACCACCGTTAGGGATGATCGCACGTTTTAGAGGAGCGTCAGTTTGAAGACCTACGATAGTTTCTAGGTCTTTTTCGATGTAGCCTGCATCGTGAGCAGTGATGGTAGAGATAACTGAAGTATCAAAATCAACAGGAGCGTGAGTCGCGTTCTCTTGTTTGATGCCTTCCATTACCTTAGCCCAAAGCTTGTTAGTCGCTTCAGTACCTTCAGAAACTAGGAAAGATTCGTCGCCTTCGTACGGAGTGTAGTTCTTCTGAATGAAATCACGAACGTTTACTTCGTTTTGCCAGTCGCCTGCAGCAAAACCTTCCCAAGCTTTAGCAAATTGCTCTGCCATGACATACCTACCTTTTTAGTAGAAAAAAATACGTACTGCTTCGCCGTTGAGCCAGCTATCCCCAAGTTAAAGAGGGGAACAGTACACTCTTATGAATAACAATATTTATAGTCTTAAATTTAAATGTTCGAGTTACAAAGCTATAAATATTGTCACTAGTTTTAACGTTTCTCTTTTTAAGCAACAGTTAGAGGTTAAACTAAAATTTTTTTGCAAACCTTAAACTAAATCAATAAATCCTCAAAAATCTCGATAAAAATGGGGTAGCGACTAGCGCTACCCACACATTTTCTGAACTGTCAGCTTTACAGCCAAGCTTGGATGCCATATTGGCCTTCAAGCATACCAACTGCAAGCATAGCAACTAAACAGATAATAAGTACGCTTACTGGGATCACAATCTTGTCTACAAACGACAAGCGAGACGCGCGCTCTTTATCACCAATTAAGCCGTTGTTATCTAAAAGCATAGTTAGTGCCCAAGCTAGAACAGGGTTAACGACTGCTGAACCAAAGATACAGATGCCTGCTGCTTGTGAATCTTTTGAGTCTTTCACCATCTGCATGCCTGCTTCAAGTAGTGGCAGAGATACACCAACGAGAAGAGCAACGCGCATAACTGGTGGCCATACAGCAACATCCATAGGGAAACCAAGAATTGCAACAATAATACATAGAGAACCTAGTAAGATTGCACCGCCAGGAATAGGGCGCTTCGCGATTGCTGCAGGGATCATGTAAGTCCCCCAAGATGATGTGATGTTACCACCACCGACAGCGGTACCGACCATTTGGCGCACAGAACACATTGTCATTGTGTCATCAACGTCCATCAGTACTTTTTCACTCTTACGTGGGTAGTTCATTTCTTGGAAGATGCGGTGACCCAAGAAGTCAGGAGACCACATTGCTACAGCAAGAATTGCGAATGGTAGAGAAGCGATGAAGTGTTCCATATTAGGAAGACCAAGCATCCAACCTTCTTCTGTTGACCCCCACCAGTAGATTGGGTTTAGGTTTGGAAGACCCGTCTCGGTTACGAATTTAATATCGAAGCCTGCGCCAAGAATAAGTGCGATTGCAAGGCCAGTGAAGGCACAAACAGGGATTGCTAGCCAGCGTTTGTTCACTTTAGCAAGAAACGCGTACAGGCCAATGGTAACCGCAAGAACGATTAGACCAATGTAACCCATGCTACCTGCGGCAACTGTGTCGGATTGCAAACCAACAGCCCAAGCTTGAATGGAATTAATTTGGCTCATCGTTCCGGTTAAACCCAAGAAGATGAGAAGGCCACCAGCCGTACCTTCAGAGGTGAGGTTAACCAGTTTTGAACCACCTTTTAACAGGCTCAGAATTAAACCAAACACACCAATAAGAATTGCCAATGCAAGAGGGTGAGCACCAGCAAGCGCGATGGTACCAATAAGAGGGATCATTGGGCCGTGGTTACCTGCTAGGTTGGCTTTAGGGTTAATAAAGCCAGAAGCAAGTACACAGAAAAGAAGTGCAGGGATGAGCATCTCTACACGGGCAACTTCGATAGCGAAATCTTTGCCCAGGTTAACATGGTCCCATGCGGCAGTGAGGCCTTCAGCCCAAGACATCATTACCGCTGAGTACATCGCGATAATACCAATCGTACCGGCAAGTGCTGGAACAAGATCTTCAAGTTCAAAACGGAAGTCACGACCTGGCAAGTTTAAGCCGAAACGACGCGGCTTCATAATTTGTAGTTCGTGGTCTAGGTAGTCTGAACGGCTTGCGAACTCAGATGCTGGACGATGAAGCTCACGGTAGCTCTTGGTCTCGATATCTGAATCAGAGTGCGTTTTGTTAACTGCGTCTGACATAGATTCCTCATATATTTAAAAGTTATGAATTCTTCATTCAATTGTGTTAATCCGCATCCTGCGGCACGCTTATGCTAGCTATTATTAGATTTGTTACACGTCGACATTGTGCCTAAGCATAGCTAATAACTTATTGTGTTGAGGCACAAAAAAATCCTCATCTTTTGGCAGGAGTCTAGCAAGATAGCCATTTAGGGTGATTGATTTAGATCACTTTAAGAATGGTTGTGAAATAAAACTACAGAAAGTTTCTGGCATGCGAATGAGATGGTGAAATCTTGTGTAATTTCATTACACAAGTTGCATAAAATTAGAATTTGTTGCTCTTATCGTTCTGGGATGCAGGGTAAATATCAATATTCATGATGATTATATAAAGCTGGCTTTATTCTTGCTTTCTACAGGGCAAAGACGATTTTTTGGCTAATCATTGCCGCTCAGTTTAGGAAAAAGACATGAAACAGCTTAAAGTACTGCCACTAGTGGCAATCATCTCAGGGTTAATGGTCGGTTGTGGCGGCGGTGGCGGTGGCGGTGGTAGTTCCACACCAAGAACTACATTCACTTTTACTTTTGCAGCTCCAAATGTCATTAGTGAAACAAATGCACAAAAAGACAGCTGTACTATTTACGACCGTAGAGTAGATGGCAATGGCATCGAGCAGGTATTGACCTATCAACCAGCCGTAAGTGCACAGCTAACAGGAGGTAAGGTTGTCGGTTTCTATTCAGACAAGAATGGTGTCCGTCAAGGCGACTTTATCTACCCATCAGGCACTACTTTGAAATTTGTTCTAGAAGACATTCCTGAGGACGGCTATTTTACTTATCAGTTGCTTGATGCTTCTGGAACCGTATTTACGGCAAACAGCTTCAGTCGAGACTTTTTAAAGGACAATAACCTTAGAAACTCAACGTTCTCTATGAATCGAGAGGCGGTGTCTGCTTGTAATAAAAATGGCAACTTCCGTAAGGCTACCCGAACTGACCTTAAGTATGAAGCAACGGAGGCTGGTGGCTTAGAGTACAACTTCATATCTCAAATTGCGAAAGAGTCTAAGCCTACCTATTCTATTGATTCTTTAGATGTAAGATCAATTGGTTCGAAGATGGAGTCGACAGTCGTGCTGCAATATGCAGACGCAGCGAAAACAGAACTGCACCAGTATGGTATTCGCGATTGGTCGAGTGAATCACCATTGCCATTGGTTGGCATGAATGGTTCTTCTCCAATCTTGAACCCAACATCTTTCAAATATGACACTTTAGACATCAGTGTACTTGTTGGTGATTACAACTACGAAGTTGCAGAGCTACCTATGTCAACGACGAAGTTCTACCACCCGCTTGAGCCAAAAACGGAAACTTGGACTTACAGTGTTGCAGCTGAAAAACCTATCAATGGTTGGACGGTAGCGCTGAACCAAAAGATGTATCAGGACGCAAATTGGGATATCTCAATTGATCCAAGCGCTTACTACAACCTAAATGCTCTGCCTGCGTCGCATGTGGTGAGAGGTTCAACTATTGATACTGGTTTTGCTTTCACTGACCAAGATAAAGGCTTTAGCCGCCTTGCATATCGTGCAGAGTCTAACTCTGGAACACTACACCGAGTAACACACAAGATATTTACAACTTTAGAGAGTGATGTCGTTGTTCCGGAGTTGTTCTACTACACATTCGATGACAGTGTGAAACAAGATTTGAAAGTTTCTTCTACAAGTGATTACTCACAATCTATTGTCGTGGAGTCTGCTGAAGCAAACCTAAATAGCTATGACTTTGTTTCTCTTTTCTCTCATGGTGATGTGACCGATCTTAAAGTGGATCACGATGGTCTTGTGATCAGTGAAGTTGATTCTGAGAAGGTCAATACGAATGCTCAGAAATCTGATTTTATGGTATTGGTTAAGTAGTGTCTTAACACTTTTGTAAATTTATTAAGCCCCTTCTAAAGGGGCTTTTTTATATTTAATATTCAGCTTTTGAAGAATAAGTTGCTATATATTGCATATTAATTTGGCTATCGTATCTTTCTATTCGAATTATTTAGGTTAATAATTTGTTGCAAGTTTCAGGGTGTGGTGCTAATTTGTTCCGAATTAGAGAGGGCGGAGTCCCTTAATTGCAGTGACAAAAACACAGGGAGTAGAGCGCATGAATGATGTACCAGCGCTAGATATAAAAGACCTGCACAAAACATTTGGACAAAATGAAGTTCTCAAGGGAATTTCTCTTGCCGCGCACAAAGGAGATGTCATCTCCATCATTGGCTCTTCCGGTTCTGGTAAGAGTACCTTTCTTAGATGTATCAACTTGCTAGAAACGCCTACCGCAGGCGAAATTTGGGTGAATGGTGAATTAATCCAAATGAAGAACAACCGAGCAGGGGAATCCGTTCCTGCTAATGAAAAGCAAGTGCAACGTATTCGCTCGCGTCTAGCGATGGTGTTCCAAGGTTTCAACTTATGGTCACACCTGACAGTACTAGAAAACGTGATTGAAGCCCCTGTTCATGTTCTAGGCGTACCAAAAGCCCAAGCGATTGAAAACGCAGAAGTCTTGCTTAAGAAAGTAGGCCTATATGAGCGTAAAGACTATTATCCTGGGCACTTATCTGGCGGTCAGCAGCAACGTGCCGCTATTGCCCGTGCGCTAGCAGTTGACCCTGAAGTGATGTTGTTTGACGAGCCAACCTCTGCGCTTGACCCAGAACTTGTTGGGGAAGTATTAGGGGTAATGAGAGATTTGGCAGATGAAGGACGAACCATGCTGGTGGTCACGCACGAGATGGCATTTGCGCGAGACGTATCAAACCATGTGATGTTCTTGCATCAAGGCTTAGTGGAAGAACAGGGAAATCCAGCTAAGCTATTTACAAACCCGGATTCAGAACGATTACAGCAGTTTATCTCATCCATTTACTAATATTTTTAGGCGGCAGACTATTGCCTCCTAAGCCAGCACAACAAACAAAACGAAATAAAATAGCAATCACAGGAGTATGGAAATGAAAAAGTGGTTATTAGCAGCAACGATCGCTGCAACGGCAGTATCTGGTGTCGCTCAAGCGAAAGAATGGAAAACAGTTCGCTTCGGCATTGAGGGTGCTTATCCTCCGTTTAGCTGGACAGAAACTGATGGTTCTCTGAAAGGCTTCGACGTAGACATGGCCAACGCGCTTTGTGAAGAAATGCAAGTGAAATGTAAGATTGTCGCGCAAGATTGGGATGGCATCATTCCTTCTCTATTAGCGCGTAAGTACGACGCAATCATCGCTGCGATGTCTATTACTGAAGAGCGTAAGAAGAAAGTCGATTTCACTGGCAAATACGCACTGATTCCAAACAAATTTATTGCCAAGAAGGGCGCGAATCTGGATTTTGACAACCTAGATGGTAAGAAAATCGCCGTTCAACGTGCAACAACACACGACAAATATCTGACAGATAACTATGGCGATAAAGTAGAAATTGTTCGTTACGGTTCTTTTGATGAGGCTTACCTAGATTTAGCCAATGGTCGTGTTGCCGCTGTATTGGGCGACGCCTCTGCTCTAGAAGAAGGTGTGCTTAATAAAGCGGGCGGCGACGCGTACGAGTTTGTTGGTCCGTCATTGACCGATCCTAAGTGGTTCGGTGAAGGTTTTGGTATTGCCGTGCGTAAACAAGATAAAGATCTAACGAAGAAATTGGACGCGGCGATAATTTCACTACGTGAGAAAGGTGTTTATCAAGAAATTGCTGGTAAATACTTTAACTACGATGTGTACGGTGAATAAACCGTAATTAAGCGACCGTTGGCTTGTTCCTAGAAGTAGTCAACGGTCGATTTTTTGAGTTTAGGGATTAGGAACTCACCTATGCTAGATTTACAAGGATACGAAGCTTCGATTTTAAAAGGGGCTTTAGTAACGATAGAAGTTGCAGTGCTTTCACTCCTTCTTGCCGTGATCTTAGGTATGCTTGGCGCATTAGCTAAGTTAGCACCTTACAAATGGGCAAGGGCGATTGCCACTCTTTACACCACCGTCATTCGCGGCATTCCAGATTTGGTTCTGATGATGCTGATTTTCTTTGGTGGACAAATACTTTTAAACAATAGCCTGTACTCCATTAACGAAACGCTCAATGAGTGGTTTGCTTCGAGTGATCCAAACCATGAATGGACGTCTTACTTACCCGACTATATTGATGTCAGCCCATTTATTGCAGGTGTACTCACGATTGGTTTTATCTTTGGTGCCTACATGGCGGAGACTTTTCGCGGAGCGATCATGGCGGTGGACAAAGGTGAACTAGAAGCGGCGAAAGCTTATGGTATGAGCTCAGCCTTATCGTTTAGAAGAATCTTACTGCCTCAGATGATTCGTCATGCATTACCTGGATTTGGTAATAACTGGTTAGTGTTACTCAAGACCACTGCGTTAGTTTCCATCATTGGCCTGGATGACATGGTGAGAATGAGCTCGTTGGCGGCAGGTACGACGAAAATGCCGTTTACCTTTTACATGGCTGTCGCGCTCATCTTTCTGTTTTTTACCAGCGTTTCGACCGGGCTACTCAAGCTTGTTGAGCGTAAGTTCAGTATTCATGCGAGGTAAGTTATGGATTTTTCTTTGATTATTGAAAGTTTCCCAACTTATCTTCAGGGACTTTGGACGACAGTTTGGCTGGTAGGATTAGCGTTGGTTATCGGTTTGTGTGTCTCGATTCCATTAGCTGTGGCACGTAATAGTACGAATTATGCCTTTAGCTTACCTTCTTGGGGATTCATTTACTTTTTCCGTGGAACACCGTTGTTGGTCCAGTTGTATTTGATTTATTACGGTATGGATCAGTTCTTTCCTGTGAAAGATACCTTGTGGGAAAACGCCTGGTTTTGTGCTTTAGTCGCTTTTATTCTTAATACGTCGGCTTATACAGCAGAAATTATTCGTGGTGCGATTAATGGCTTGCCCAAAGGTGAAGTAGAAGCTGCCAAAGCGTATGGGATGAGTAAGTTTATGACATACAGACGTATTATCTTGCCTAGTGCACTGCGTCGAGCATTACCAGCTTATTCAAACGAAGTGATTTTCATGCTGCACGGTAGTGCGGTCGCGGGTATCGTTACCATTATGGATCTAACTGGCGCTGCGCGCTTAGTTAACTCACGTTACTATGCGCCATTTGAATCTTTCCTAACGGCGGGGCTGTTCTACATGGCACTGACGTTTATGATCTTGTGGTGCTTTAAAGTGGCAGAGAAGCGCTTCTTGGCATACCTACGTCCTTTAAGTTAATAATTAATGTCAGCAATGGTATCGGAATGGGTACCATTGCTTTTTGATGATTTTGTTATCTTCATTCCTATTTTCCCTACCGATACAAAAGACTATTTCTTTTTATTCATGTACTTACATTAATATTTGATAAACCCATTGTTTAGTAAGTAAAAATGAAAAAAACAATTCTATCGTTGGGCCTTGCCGCCGTTGCCACTGGATGTGGTGGGGGAGAGGGAGAGTCACAATCTAATGCTCAAGTAAAACCAACGCCAGCTCCAGTTCAACAAGCTCTGGAAACTGGTAATGCACTGCTCGTTTCTGACCCGAACGATTTCATCCGAGAAAGTCGGCAAGTTGTGGAAGGGCACAAGAAACAGTCGAATACGATCAAATCTGCAATTGCGAAAAACCTTTCTGGCCTTTATTGGGATCCAACCCATGATGCAGCGATATTGGCACCTCAGTATGGGTTCAACGACACCATCTTGATGACCAACAAGGCCATGGCTAGCGGTTATAAAGATCAGGCGTTGTCAATTGGCGTTGCTGGAGAAAAAGCTAATGGTCAACGTTATGCGCTATTAGGTAGTAACCCATTTAGAACGGCACAACGCTTTCCCGAGTCTTCGAATGCAGCGATGACTCAATGGCTAAGCAACCTGGTCACTTGGTTGTCAGGCGGAGCTACTTCAAACGTTGTCATCGCGCAAATGGATCAGTCTTATTACTTCCCTGATGAGCAAGCGACTCGGAATTGGCTGAACGACAATGTTTCACAAGAGTTGGCGTTTAACGAGGCCAACCTATGCGATGGTTCGAAGCTACTTAGCTGCTTGCAAACCAATACTCCAAACTTATTGATCTTGTCACAGCATCTGCAATCTGGCGACACCAACCAACAAGTACTCGATGCTCTGGCATACGCTGAGCAAGCCCAAATTCCTGTTCTATACCTGCATTGGGATGGAGGACTAACTGAACTTGGCCGAGACATTTTGGAAAAATTCCATGTTGATTATGTGGGAGATAACTATTGGCGTAAGTTAGGCTTGGTTGATTGGGCGCCTTCATCACTCATGAACTTCGTGCCAGACTCTGTTGCTACGCAACAAGCGCTGTTGTCTCGTTTTGAATCTCAAAACTTCAATGTTGACTTGTCACAGTGTGAGGACAAATCTTGTCCTGACACTGCGAATATGGAAAGTCAATTTTATGCAGGGGCAAACAGTATTCGCCATCGGTTGAAAAAGCTTGATGAACAAAAAGTAGATTTGTTTAATCAAGACGGCTACCAATACGAAAAACTCATGGTATTGCTGGCTGATCATTATCGTCAAACGGTTGTCTTCCCAATGGACAAACAGTCAACCCAAACGACCGAATTCCTAAAGTCGTACTTTGCCGATTACGTGCAATACAACAGCCGAAGCGTAAACCCAAAACAACCAAATATGGGGAACTTCAGCCGTAGTGAGTTTAGCCCTGAAGTAAAGAGAATCAGCGCAACGATTAATATGGAATCAAAGCGTAACTTCCGCTCTGCTGGTGTGTATGCGCTTCCTGGGGAGACCTTTACGGTCACGCGCAATGACAGTAATGAAGTGACGACTAAAATTGTCATCAACAGTTTAAGAAGTGGCGCAACTCATGAGTTCAGCAAAGATGGATACACGCGACCAAAAATGCTGACTTCTTTCGCCTATGAGGTGAAGCCGGGTGAAACCATCACGCTGACTTCACCTTATGGCGGGCCTATCCAGGTTCACTTTAACAATAATGATGTACCAGTAGCTCTAACATTTAGCCATGTAGCGCAACACCCTGTATGGAGAAGTGAAAAGGATAACGATGCGTTTATTCAGGAGCTTGAAGCGAATTTGTTCGATTGGGCTGAACTGATCACGCCTGGATTTGAGGTACACTCTAAACGTGACAAAATGCTTGAATCTGTCAACGATGAGATGTGGTCGACACCAGCTGAAATGGCGCTAGCGACAGAAGAGTATGTTCATAACTACCCACATGTCTTGGCTGGTTTCCAAGGGCCGGGGATCGATGAGGTTCCGGAAATTATCCAGTATGCCAAAAATCAAGGTTGGGAAATCGCCAATATTGATATGGTGAAGCATATGAACGCTGACCAAGCGACGTGTGGTTACGGCTGTTCTGGTAACCCATACGATGCTTACTGGTCATTCAGCCCACTCGGTCACGGTGATTTACATGAGCTTGGTCATGGCTTGGAAAAAGGTCGATTCCGATTTGCAGGCTGGGAAGGGCATTCAACGACCAATTACTACTCGTATTACAGTAAGTCTCGTTTCTTCCAGAATACGGGGAAAGTTTCAACTTGCCAAAGTTTGGATTTCAAAGGCCAGTTTGAATTATTGCAAGCAAGCCGAACTCAAGCGGATCCAAACGCTTACATGGCAGCGCAAAATCAAACTGGTTGGAGTTGGGGAGCTCGCGTTTACATTCAAATGATGATGGCGACGCAGCATGAAGGTGTACTGCAAAATGGTTGGCATTTATTGGCGCGATTGCACCTGATTGAACGTGAGTTTAACCGCTTAAAATCGGATGATGCGCTTTGGAATGAGAGACGATTGAGTATTGGTTTCGCCAACTACTCTCGTGAAGAGGCAAATAGCATCTCAAACAACGACTGGTTGCTTATTGCTCTGAGCTACATCTCTCAGCGAGACATGACGAGCTATTTAGATATGTGGGGCTTCTCGTTCACAGAAAAAGCGAAACAGCAGGTTGTGGCGCTGAATCTACCGCCGATGCCGCTCACTTACTTTGCAAGCAGCAATACCGGCTACTGTCTGAACGAATTTGCTCAAACGCCAGTCAGTGTTGATGGTCAAACGGTTTGGCCGCTGAACTAGCTGAGTAGAAAGTAACTTGCATGAAAAAGGGAGACAGAGTCTCCCTTTTTCATGGGTTAAGCTTAGCGTTGAGTCCCGCTTATTGCTCAGTTATGTATTACTTGAACGTCGACCAAATTGGAGCGTGGTCTGAAGGTTTTTCAATACCGCGCAATTCATAATCGATACCCGACTCAATACATTTTTGCGCGAGAGAAGGGGTCGCCAAAATGACATCAATTCGTAGACCTCGGTTATCATCAAATCCGCGAGAGCGATAATCAAACCACGAGAATTGATCGTTCACTTCTGGATATAGCTTGCGGAAGGTGTCCTCAAAGCCCCAATCTAGCAAGGTTTTCAGCCATTCGCGCTCTTCCGGTTGGAATGAACATTTACCTGTTTTTAGCCAACGCTTACGGTTTGGTTCGCCGATACCGATATCTGCATCAATAGGGCTAATGTTGATGTCACCCATAACAATCAATTGCTCGTCGCTATTGTGATGATCGTTTAGGTAAGTCATCAGATCTTTATAGAACTGACGTTTGTATGGGAATTTTGTTTCGTGACTGATGTTATCCCCTTGAGGGAAGTAGCCATTTAGCACCGTGATCTTTTCGCCGTTTTCATTTAAAAACGTTGCCATGATCATGCGCTTTTGGTGCTCTTCGTTATCCGTCGGGAACCCTTTTTGTACGAGAAGAGGCTCTTGCTTACAAAGCATTGCGACGCCGTAGTGCGCTTTTTGACCATGAAAATACACTTTGTAGCCCATGGCTTCGACAGCTTCAATCGGGAATGCTTCATCGTGAACTTTAATTTCCTGAAGGCCAATCACATCTGGTTGGTGTTTGTCGATTAGCGCTTGGAGTTGGTGCAGTCGCGCACGTAGTCCATTGATGTTAAAGCTGATTACTTTCATTGTTTATCCTTTTTGAGGGCGTACTTTTTTATGAATAGTATCATTGTGCAAGAGCACTGAAAACGAGTCTCGGTGAAAGGAGCGAAACGTTGGGCTACTTTGCTTTTAATTTGTTTTCTAAGTCGTTTTGCACGATCTTCAAAGCGTTAAGCGCAACTTCTGGATCTATCTCATTGCTCTCAAGTAAATAGATCAAATCGACAGCCAATTTGATCTCTTCAGGTGCGTCATCTAAAGGCGAGGTTGGTTGATCGGCCATTATTGGTGTTTTTCCCTATGTGTAATTTGGTTCTCTAGTTTCAGAAGCGCTGCCTCACAACGTGCCAAACGTTGCTCGGTCGCTAGTAACACTTTCTGAGCCTCGGCACGCATAAAACTAGGAGCGGTTTCGACAGCACGTTCTTTTTCTAACACCATTTCGCGCAAGCGTCTTGCCCACTCTTGGTGTTGAGCGAGTTCCTGGTAAAGCACGTTAATAGGCTTGCGGAAATGGCTGCTATGTTTGATCTCATTCTTGCGAATTTTGGTGGTAGAAATCTCGCGTTGAATCGCACCGATTTGCGCTACTAACCGTTCAGTGAGGTACTCAGCACGCAAAGCGGTGAGCTTACCTTCATTTTGCTCACGCACAATCGCATCCAGCGTAGCTTTTGCTTCTTTTACGCAAGGAGTAAGTAAGCGAGAGCGACAACCAAATAAGCGCTCATCAAAAAGCGGAACATGGTGTTCGCCTCTTTGACGGTCAAGAACAGCGGCTTGCTTCGCCATTTGTTCTAGGTTTTCCTGGAGTTGAGAAATGTTCATGACAAACCTACAAACCATGCGTCATAAGCCAATTTTATGGCCAGTATACTGACGACAGTAACAAATACAGGGCGAATGAATTTAGAACCAAACCGAATGGCGGAATGCGCGCCAACAAAAGCGCCAGCCATTAAACATACCCCCATTGTTAAGCCTAGCACCCAGTTGATATGACCGAGGACTGCAAACGTAATCAAAGAGGTAAAGTTGCTGGTAAAGTTCATTGCTTTTGCTAAGCCAGAGGCGAGCAAGATATTCAGCCGATACAGAGCCATTGAACTGACCGTCCAAAAAGCCCCAGTTCCAGGCCCTGCGAGCCCGTCATAGAACCCTATGGATAATCCTTGCATGTACTGTTTTCTATGAAGTTTTGGGCAAGGCTTGGGAATTGGACTTTGATGAGGAGAGTGTGGTGTTTTATGGAAGACGGTATATAACGCCGCCGCTAAAATAACAAGGGGTAACCCTTTTTCTAGCCAATCCGTGCTAATCGCGTCCACAAGTAGGGTACCTAATGTTGCTCCGACAAGCGTCGCTATAAATGCTCTTCCCCAGCATTGAGGCTTGAATAAACGTTTCTTGTAGTACGTAAATGCCGCAGTAGAAGAGGCAAAGGTAGCCGCAAGTTTATTGGTGCCTAGTACAATATGGGGCGGCAAGCCCAACGATAATAGAGCAGGTACGGTTAGCATGCCACCACCACCGGCAACTGCATCAATAAATCCAGCGACAAAAGCGACAAGCGCCAACACCAACAGCATAGTTGGCTCAATCATTTCCATAAATGGTGATTCTTCTAATATTCTATTTTACGTTTAAATGGAGGTAGTGAGTCGATTAAGGCTTGTCCGTATCGCTTAGTGACTAGGCGTCGATCAAGAATCGTTACTCTACCAGAATCTCTCTCTTTACGCAGTAAGCGACCTACGCTCTGGATCAGCTTTTTGCTTGCGTCAGGTACAGTTATTTGCATAAACGGGTTCCCACCTTTTTTCTCGATATATTCGGAGTGAGCCTGTTCGACAGGAGAGGTTGGAACACCAAATGGAATTTTTGTAATCACCAAGTTTTCAAGTAATTCGCCAGGTAAATCTAGCCCCTCAGAGAAACTGCCAGTACCAAATAAGATGCTGGTTTTATTTGATTCTATTAGCTTTTTATGTTTTTTTAGAATTTCTTGACGTGAGCTTTCACCTTGAACTTGCAACGCCCAGCCTTTTTTTATGAACTCCGAAGACAGCGCCTTCGAAACTTGGTTCATCTGCCAATAGGATGAGAATAATACTAAGTTGGCTTTCTTGTCTTCCAAGTACTTAGGCAATATCTCGATAAGATATTCAGTAAATTGAGGCGCTGGTGGTTCATATTTCATCGCAGGGATGAGCAATTCTGCCTGGTTTTGGTAATCGAATGGTGACGCAAGCGCTAAAAACTGTGTGCCTGATTCTGGTTTTCCATCAATACCAACCTGATGGCAAAAGTAATGGAAGGAGTTTAATGCACGCATCGTTGCGGAAACTAAAATGGCGCCAATGCACCTGCTCCAAATTTGTTGGTCGAGTTGCCATCCAATTTCAAGCGGAGAAACACTCACAATGAAATCACCCTCGCG
Organism: Vibrio sp. 1-2 (7-a); assembly: GCF_013048515.1. Taxonomy (NCBI): domain Bacteria; kingdom Pseudomonadati; phylum Pseudomonadota; class Gammaproteobacteria; order Vibrionales; family Vibrionaceae; genus Vibrio; species Vibrio sp. 1-2 (7-a). The sequence goes on along the minus strand of NZ_VHSQ01000001.1, from coordinate 1,641,870 downwards.
ATCGGGGTGGGTTTCTAACCAGCGAGCCAAAGGCGCACCTTTTTCACGAGTTGGCTCAGCCATCAAGTGCCAGACTTGCGCTAGGTTTTCTAACCTTTGAATGTAGAAGCCGAGCTCTGCAAGCGCTGGTTCAGCCAATCTTGTCGCAAGCTCCCCATCTTTTACTCTTTCCGCAATAAGGTCGGCAATTTTTGCCACACTTTGATTTGCTTTTTTACTGAACTGCTTTAACTCTTTGGATTGGTTCTCTAGCCATTCTGGCAGTTCACCGTGCTCAAAGCGGTAGATACTCTCTTCAAATTGAGCTGGATCGAACTGTTTAGGCTGTTGAGTCAGTGCTGGTATCAAGTTCTGAACCGCGTCTTGAAGGTCGTTGCGAAATCGAGCTACGCGTTTCTCGTCTGCGAGCGATGAAAACTTGCTAATCGACTGATTTAACTTCTCAAGCCACGCTGCCGCACCTTTTAAGCTCGCAGATGCTGAAGCATGATCGCGGGCGACATGAGGCAAGTGATGTGCCTCGTCAAAGACGTATATCGTGTTTTCTGGCTCAGGTAAGATTACTCCGCCCCCCAAGTCTGCGTCTGCCATGACGAGAGAGTGGTTCGCAATGATGACATCATTCTTATCCAACTCTGAGCGCGCTTTTTGAAATGGACAGCCGCGATGGCCGGGTAAGCTGTTATTACAACTGTGTTTATCACTGACAATCAGTTGCCAAAGCTTATCATCGATGGTTTTAGGCCAAGAATCACGGTCACCGTCCCATTTACCTTGCGCAAGAGAGCGATGCATTGTTTCCAACAGCTCTATATCTTTTTGCTTAGGTTTGGTTTCGAACATGGCTAACTGACCACCATCAGCACCACAAGCTGAAGCAAGTTTTTCTGCACAACAATAGCGTTGACGGCCTTTTGCCAAAATAAAAGAAAACTCTCGGTCGGTAATCCGACGAAAAAGAGGGAGGTCTTTATTTATGAGCTGCTCTTGCAGAGCTACGGTCGCCGTTGAGATAACCACTTTTCTATTGTTATGTACAGCCACGGGGATGGCAGCCATTAGATAGGAGAGCGACTTACCAATTCCAGTCCCTGCTTCTGCAACCAGTATTCGGTTAGATTTGTGGTACTGACCGCACAGCGTTTTTGCAATCTCTGCAACAAGGTAGTTTTGTGCTCTTCTAGGTACAAAGTTATCAAGTTGATCTTGCAGGTTTTGATAGCTATTACGAATCGATTTTTGAATGTTACTGGTCAGCATACGGGCCTCAAATGCGTTGGAGGCGAATAGTAGCACACATCACTAGTTGTACAGTAGTTCACAAAACGGAATGCTTTTATGAGGAATGTAGATCTTCTTCACAAAAAAATATTGAACCTTATCTAAATGAAATTAATTTCATTATATGAAAAATATAAAACTCCAAATATGATATTTGTATGGTTTTTTATTCTATATATTGTGTTTTTTAGTATTTGTTTTGGGTTTAAAGTCTAATTGTTAATGGTTTTATAAATTATGAAAAATCAAGAGGATTGATTAGATGTTCGTCGAATAAATAAAGATAAACTTTTCAAGCTGTTGTTTTTAAATGTTATTTTTGTTTTTTTACATTGGTATTTAGAAAATTTGACAGCCAGAATAATCTTTTGCACTCTTAGCTCCAGATTTTGAGAAGGCGCTGTATAACGTTTTGTTAACGCTCTATCTCAAACATATAAAAAAGGGAACCAGACAAGGATATCCCGAACTAAGAAAAGGCAGTGGATTAATTATGAAAAAAACTCTATTAGCACTAGCTGTAGTTGCGTCTGCAACTTCAGTGAACGCAGCTGAAGTATTCAAATCTGAAGAAGGTTCTGTAGATTTCTACGGTCAGCTACGTCCAACTCTTCTATTCACAGAAAAAACTGATCACACAGCAGAGCTAAACACTAGCTCTTCTCGTACTGGTGTGAACGCGGTTTACGTTGTTGACGAAAGCCTAAAAGTTCTGGGTGAAGTTGAGATCGGTGTTGCTCTAGGTGACAACTACGACGCAGGTGCTGATTCAAGCGAGCGTACTGATGACTCAGTATACGTACGTCGCCACATCATCGGTTTTGATATGGGTGATATGGGTACTCTTCGCTTCGGTAAAGAAGGTACTTGGGCTGATGACGTATACTTCGCAGATTACTCTTACTTCTTCGGTGGTAACGCAGCGGAAACTGCATACGGTCACGCTTGGAACAACGATTCTCAAATCAAATACGCTTACGAAAATGACGCATTCTGGCTAAAAGCTGGTTACGCGCTAGGCGAAAAAGATTCTAACGAAGAAGTACTAGAAGTATTCGTTGGTAAATCTTTCAACGACCTATCTCTACACGCTGGTGTACTTACTGCGAACAACGACATCAACGTAACTAAAGAGAAAAAACTAGTTCTTAATGGTGTAGAGCAAACAGTTTCTCACACAGAGCGTACTGATAACGAAAACCTATCTTTTGAAGTAACTGCTGAGTACGCACTAGACGAGCACACTCTAGGTGCTACGTACTACTACAACGAAAACGAAGATAAGCTAGGTAAATCAACAGTTGATTCACACTACATCGTTGTAGCTGGTATGTTCGCTGTTGCTCCTAAAACAACTCTATACTCTGGTTACGAGTACCTAGCTCAGTCTACTGACGAAGCAGGTAAAGTAGACGCAGACTCTTCTTGGTTCTACGCTGGTGTTGAATACAAGTTCTCTAAATGGGCACGTGTATTCGCAGAAGCGGGTTACACTTTCGAAGGTACTGACTTCGACAACAAAGATACAGACGACGCAACTAACTTCGGTGTTGGTGCTCGTTTCTACTGGTAATCAATACCCAGTTTGATATTGTAAGACCCAGCTATATGCTGGGTCTTTTACTATGAAGATAAGGATGAAAAATTCTATGCAGTTATCATTAAAAGTGGCAATGGCACTGTCTATTTTTGCCAGTACAAACCTCTACGCTGCAACGACTTTAGTGGTTCCAGAAGACGTGAAGTTATTGGCCGTCAACATGGAGAAGCCAGATCTAGAAGGTGGTCTTTTTTCTAGTGAGAAGACAATTGAGATCCCCGACGGAACTAACCAAATTGTCTTCAAATATCAACCTGCTTTTGAAACAAACGAAAACCTTAAGACAGTTTACAGTGACGTGATCATCGCTAAGTTTGATGTTGAAAATGAAAAACTAAAGTTTGAACTGCCAGAGTTTAAAACTCTTCGCCAAGCGCAAAACAACATCTCGCCTCTAGATTGGCAACTGCTGGATACCAAAGGCCAACCTATTGCTTTGGTCGAAGATGTATTAGAGTCAGATGGTGTTCAAATTGGTCGTAATTACCCTCAAGAATCTCGTAACTACAATATTGCTGGCGGTATCGCGAGTGTTGCCGTTAGTTATGTAACTGTGAATCAGCATCAACAATCAGTAAGTGATATCGAGCCTCGAGTTGAGAGTAATGATACCCGTTCAACAGTCGCATCGAACGACAGCCCAATGGTTGATGTATTAAAGACGATGTACAATAAAGCGTCTCCGGCGGAAAAAGAGGCATTTAAAAACTGGCTTGCTGAGCAGTAATCCCTTAGTTCATTAGATAGGGCTTAACTGAAAAAGTACGAATCTAAAAAGCAGGCTTTAAGCCTGCTTTTATCTTTTCTGCCTATTAGAGAGAGATTTCTCTCCATTCACCAGGCATTAGGTCGTTAAGGACGATATCACCCATCGAATGACGAATGAGGCGCAAAGTAGGGAAGCCAATGTGCGCAGTCATGCGACGCACCTGACGATTTCTTCCTTCAATAATGGTAATGGCTAGCCACGTTGTTGGGATATTTGCCCGAAAACGAACAGGAGGGGTTCTATCCCAGACTTGTGGTTCTGGAATCACTTCAACTTCGGCTGGTAGGGTCATACCATCTTTTAGCTCTACTCCCTTTCTCAATTTTTCAAGATCTTGCTCTAGAGGAGCGCCATCGACTTGAACCCAATAAGTCTTCGGGGATTTTGACTTTGGCTGCGTGAGCTTCGCCTGCAAGATGCCATCGTTAGTGAGCACCATCAAACCTTCGCTGTCTCGGTCCAATCGGCCAGCCGCATAGACATCTTTGATTGGGATATAGTCCGCTAACGTTTTGCGACCATCACCATCGGTAAATTGACTGAGCGTGTCGTAAGGCTTGTTGAATATAATGACTTTACGGTCTTTTGGATCCACTTTTGGCTTTTGGTTTCTTGCTGAGCGAACAGGGCGACGGTTTGTTTGAGTACGAGTCTTTGAGCCATTGCGAGCTCCTGAGTGTTTAAATCGGCCCGTTTGGGATTGATTGCGACCGCGACCTTTTTCATGACCTGTACGAGATGACATGTTAACTACCCTGCAAAAATGTAAATGAACTGTGTTTGAAAGTTTTAAGTTTTCTCATGATCGGATATGATTTGCGCGCCTAAAACTAACAAACGCGCACAGAATGATAGACTAATTCGTGTTATTTGTTTAATTATATCAGTGCACTCATGGATTCAGAGCCCAGAGCTTCAAACTACAACAAAGAGTGTGAACCGCATGTGGCGTTAGTGAGGAGACATGTACTGCTAACGTGCAGCAATGCGTCAATTAAACCAACTCAGACGCTGAGTTGATCAGCCAACAAGTTGATTAAAAAATAGGGAAATTTCATGCCTACAGAAAAACCTACAATTATCTACACCATCACTGATGAAGCGCCGGCGCTAGCAACTTATTCATTACTACCAATCATTCAATCATTCACAGCATCGTCTGGCATCAATGTAGATACTCGTGATATTTCACTAGCAGGTCGAATTATCGCTAACTTCCCAGAGCATCTAAAAGAAGAACAGCGCATTGGCGATGCGTTGACAGAGCTTGGTGAACTAGCTCAAACTCCAGAAGCAAATATCATCAAGCTACCTAACATTTCAGCTTCAGTTCCTCAGCTTAAAGCGGCGATTAAAGAGCTTCAGGCGAAAGGTTACGATTTACCAAACTACCCAGAAGAACCGAGCACGTACGAAGAGAAAGCGATTAAAGCGGCTTACGACAAAATCAAAGGTAGTGCGGTTAACCCAGTACTTCGTGAAGGTAACTCAGACCGTCGTGCTCCAACTTCGGTTAAGAACTACGCGAAGAAAAATCCACATTCAATGGGTGCGTGGTCATCAGAGTCTAAGTCTCATGTCGCGAGCATGTCAGATAACGACTTCTTTGGGAGCGAAAAGTCGACAACCATCTCTGGCGCAACAGAGGTCAAAATCGAGTTCGTCGGTAATGACGGTACAGTTAAAGAGCTTAAGCCGGCTTTCCCATTACTAGATAAAGAAGTCATTGACACTTCAGTGATGAAGAAGAAGGCGCTGGTTGAATTTTTCGAGAAAGAGATTGCTGAAGCGAAAGCACAAGACGTGCTGCTGTCTCTTCATATGAAAGCGACGATGATGAAGGTTTCTGACCCAGTCATTTTCGGCCATGCAGTGAAAGTTTACTACAAAGACGTTTTCGATAAATACGGTAAGCTGTTTGAAGAACTGGGCGTTGATGTAAACAATGGCATTGGTGATGTCTACTCGAAAATTGAGTCTCTACCTGAAGCGCAAAAAGCAGAAATTGAAGCGGCCATTCAAGCGGTTTACCAAACTCAACCAGAACTTGCGATGGTTGACTCTGATCGTGGTATCACAAACTTACATGTACCAAGCGACATTATTGTAGACGCTTCTATGCCAGCAATGCTTCGCTCTTCTGGTCAAATGTGGGGACCAGATGGTAAACAAAAAGACACCAAAGCGATGATACCAGATCGTAGCTACGCAGGTATTTACCAAGCGGTGATTGATTTCTGTAAAGAGCACGGCGCATTTGATCCGACCACTATGGGTAGCGTGCCTAACGTTGGCTTAATGGCTCAAAAGGCAGAAGAATATGGTTCTCACGACAAGACGTTCATTCTAGATGCAGCGGGTACCGTTCGCGTTGTTGATACTGCGGGTAACGTATTGTTAGAGCAAGCGGTTGAAGAAGGCGATATCTTCCGTATGTGTCAGGTGAAGGACGCACCAATCCAAGATTGGGTTAAACTAGCAGTGACTCGCGCACGTGCAACAGGTGTTCCAGCTGTATTCTGGCTAGACGAAAACCGTGCGCACGATGCTGAACTCATTAAGAAAGTAAATACCTACTTACCAGAGCACGATACTGAAGGTCTAGAGATTAAGATCCTATCTCCTGTTGATGCTTGTAAGTACTCGCTAGAGCGTATGAAAGCGGGTCTGGATACTATCTCTGTAACGGGTAACGTTCTTCGTGACTACCTAACAGACCTGTTCCCAATTCTAGAGTTAGGCACGTCAGCTAAGATGCTATCTATCGTTCCATTGATGAATGGCGGTGGTCTATTTGAAACCGGTGCTGGTGGTTCTGCTCCTAAGCATGTTCAACAAGTAGAAAAAGAGAATCACCTTCGTTGGGATTCTTTAGGTGAGTTCTTAGCACTAGCTGCATCCCTAGAACATCTAAGTGTGGTGGCAAACAACCCGAAAGCACAAGTTTTGGCGGATACGCTAGACAAAGCGACTGGTGAGTTTTTAGATACCAACAAGTCTCCATCACGTAAAGTGGGCGAATTAGATAACCGCGGTAGTCATTTCTACCTCGCACTTTACTGGGCGAAAGCACTTGCCGAGCAAACAGACGATGCTGATCTCGCTGCTGAGTTTGCACCGATTGCGAAAGCGTTGTCAGAGCATGAAGAAAAAATCGTCGCTGAGCTAAACAACGCACAGGGTGTGAAAGGAGAACTGGGCGGTTACTATCTGCTAGATGATGCATTGGTTTCTAAGTTGATGCGCCCAAGCGAAACCTTTAACGCGATCATTAACAAGTAAAATAGATGAAAAGAGCACGTCGCTTTCGGCGTGTTTCTTATTTTATCAATACTTTGTATATGGTCTATCTGCATTTCATAAGCTACAAATAGTAAGAAACCCGCTATCTTGGCGGGTTTATTTTTCTCTTCAGAACATCAAAATGATGTTTCGAGAGCAATATTTTTATTTTTCGACAGCGCTCTAATTATTTGGCTTGACCTTCAAGAGGCACGACGCTACTCGCGTGACAGCCTTTGGGACCTTTTTCAATCTCGTATGAGACTTGTTGGCCTGCTTTCAGTGTACGATAACCGTCCATCTGGATAGTTGAGTAGTGGGCAAAGATATCTCCCTCTTCTTCATCTGAACAAATAAACCCAAATCCTTTGGCATTGTTAAACCACTTTACTGTACCTGTAGCCATGCTTTTACATCCCTCATGCATTTTTTACTGAGTTGTTACAACAACCAAGTTATACCTTTAACCTGGTACTACTATTGTCAGCGAACGCTAACAAACATCTAGTCAATGAGAAATCACATTCACCAAGCTGCTTAAAAACAAATGGATTCAAAATGACGATTTATGCATCAACACTTTCCACTGTAGTCAATGAATCCCGACAGTCAATAGCATTAAGCAACAAACAGAAACATAATTGAAAACAAATCACTTTTGAGATTAACAAATTTGCAAACAGTTTTTCGTATATACGTGGAAGTTTGGTCAATTAGCCTGCAAAGTAGTATTCACTGGAAAAACCATACTGTTCGTGTTGCTTATGATAGATGAATCCTCTAACTGAATAAAAAATGAAGTTTTCGTGATAATTACCCCATTCTCAGTTAGGAAGTGTGATCTCGGTAGAAGACTGAGAGATGTTTCGCAATAGCTCGGAGGGGGTAAAAAGAAAGTTATTTTATAAGTAAAAATGTGTAACTTATCGACAAGCATCTTTTATTTGCGCCCCCTCAAGACCTGCATTAGTCTCTATATTAGGTAGCAACTTTTATCGATCAAAGATCGAATTCGGTGCCATATCTCACTACACCGCGCTGCACGCTTGTGGTAGATTGTTTTTATAGGTCGAAAACATCAACCCTTTGATACGATATCTTTGAATTGCCATGAGTAAAAATTTTGAATGGGTCACTCCGGACTCTGATCTTCTGGAGCGAGAAAGTACGAAAGTTCAGCCACCTAAGCTGTACAATGTTGTACTAAATAATGATGACTACACACCTATGGATTTCGTCATAGAGGTACTTGAGCGATTCTTTTCACATGACATTGATAAAGCGACTCAGATCATGCTCAAGATTCACTATGAAGGAAAGGCAATCTGTGGCACTTACAGTGCAGAAATTGCCGAAACAAAAGTAGCGCAAGTTACGATGTACGCAAGGGAAAATGAACATCCGCTACTTTGCACTATGGAGCAAGCGTAAACAAAGAAGACTTGCTCGAACAACCCAAGTTGTTTTTTCGGGAGGTACTTATGCTAAATAAAGAACTAGAGTCAAGCCTTAACGGTGCATTTGCTCGGGCGCGAGATAAACGCCACGAGTTTATGACTGTCGAACACCTCCTACTTGCATTATTGGAAAATGATGCAGCTAAGGAAGCCCTTTTAGCTTGTAAAGCGGATCTTGACGCTTTACGTAACGAACTCGATATATTCATCGATCAAACTACGCCTCTTATCCCAGACAGTGATGAGACGCGTGAAACCCAGCCGACTTTGAGTTTTCAACGTGTGCTACAACGCGCCGTCTTTCATGTACAGTCGTCTGGCCGCAACGAAGTAACAGGTGCAAACGTGCTTGTGGCGATCTTCAGTGAGCAAGAGTCGCATGCCGCCTACCTACTGAAGAAAAACGACATCTCCCGCTTAGATATTGTTAACTTTATCTCCCATGGTATTACTAAAGCGTCAGGTGCAAGCGAAGACCCATCATCAGACTCGTTCAGTTCAGAGAGTGTCGAAGAGCCGAATTCTGAAGAACGTTTGGAAAGCTTTGCGACTAACCTTAATCAGGTCGCTAAAGATGGCAATATCGATCCACTGATTGGTCGCGATAAAGAGCTAGAGCGCACTATTCAAGTACTTTGCCGCCGCCGCAAGAATAACCCATTACTAGTGGGTGAAGCCGGGGTAGGCAAAACAGCCATCGCAGAAGGTCTTGCTTGGCGAATTGTAGAAGGGCAGGTCCCGGAAGTTATTCAAAACAGCGTGATTTACTCATTGGATATTGGTTCTCTATTGGCTGGTACTAAGTACCGTGGTGATTTTGAAAAACGCTTCAAGGCGATTTTGAAACAGCTTGAAAAAGAAGAAGATGCAATTTTGTTCATCGATGAGATACACACAATCATCGGTGCGGGTGCGGCTTCTGGTGGTCAAGTTGATGCCGCAAACCTTATCAAACCTCTACTAAGTAGCGGTAAGTTGCGTTGTATCGGCTCGACTACATACCAAGAATACAGCAACATTTTCGAGAAAGAGCGTGCGTTGTCCCGTCGCTTCCAAAAGATTGACGTTGTAGAGCCTTCTCTTGATGACACAACTAAAATCTTGATGGGCTTGAAGCCGAAGTACGAAGCACATCATGAAGTACGTTACACCAATAAAGCACTGCGTGCCGCGGTAGAACTTTCGGCGAAATACATCAATGAACGTCATTTACCAGATAAAGCCATTGATGTCATTGATGAAGCTGGCGCTCGCAGTCGTCTTGCTCCTGCAAGCCGCCGTAAGAAAACGGTTGGTGTTGCCGATATCGAAGCGATGGTTGCCAAGATGGCACGAATCCCAGAGAAGTCGGTTTCTTCTTCAGATAAAGACATCTTGAAGAACCTAGATAGCAAGATGAAGATGTTGGTATTTGGTCAAGATAATGCGATTGATGCATTATCCGAAGCGATCAAGCTGACACGTGCAGGTTTGGGCGTGGATAACAAACCAGTTGGTTCATTCTTGTTTGCTGGCCCTACTGGGGTGGGTAAAACAGAGGTGACGGTGCAGCTATCTAAGCTTCTAGGGATCGAGCTACTTCGTTTTGATATGTCGGAATATGGTGAGCGTCACTCCGTGAGTCGCTTAATTGGTGCACCTCCTGGTTATGTCGGTTACGATCAAGGTGGCTTGCTAACAGACGCTGTTATCAAGCACCCACATTCAGTCGTATTACTCGATGAGATTGAGAAAGCGCATCCAGATATCTTTAATTTGCTATTGCAAGTGATGGATAATGGTACGCTAACGGACAACAACGGTCGTAAAGCAGACTTCCGTAATGTAATCCTCGTTATGACAACCAACGCGGGTGTGGCTGAAACTGAGAAGAAATCAATTGGTTTGATTCAGCAAGACAACAGTCACGATGCGATGGCGGAAATTAAGAAGGTATTCACTCCTGAGTTCCGTAACCGTCTTGATAACATCATCTGGTTTAACAGCCTTGATGAAAGCGTTATCCATCAAGTTGTTGATAAGTTTATTGTTGAACTGCAGGTGCAACTTGATGCTCGTGGCGTATCAATGGAGGTATCGCAAGATGCACGCCATTGGTTAGCGAATAAAGGTTATGATAAGGCGATGGGTGCTCGCCCAATGGGACGTGTTATCCAAGAGCAACTTAAGAAACCTTTGGCTAATGAATTGTTGTTTGGCTCTCTAGTCGACGGCGGCACTGTGAAAGTAACGCTAGTAAACGACACACTTAAATTTGAATATTTGAGTGAGAAAGAGGCTGCGATGCATTAATTGCCCCGTAAGGGAAGTAAAAGCGCACGATTTTATCGTGCGCTTTTTGTTTGTCTGAACCTACTCGGAAGTAAAAATCATGCAATAAAAAACGGAGCAGTTTGCTCCGTTTTTTATTGCATCCGAAAATCAGAGATTAACGAGCGCGGAAGACGATGCGGCCTTTTGACAGGTCGTATGGAGTCATCTCTACAGTTACTTTGTCACCCGTTAGGATACGGATGTAGTTCTTACGCATCTTGCCAGAGATGTGAGCAGTCACAACGTGACCGTTTTCAAGTTCAACACGGAACATAGTGTTTGGTAGAGTGTCAAGGACCGTGCCTTGCATCTCGATTACGTCTTCTTTAGCCATTTAATCCTCTTTAGAAATTAGGCAATATTAGCGGGCTATATTCTGCCGCTAAATAGTAATTATGTAAAGTTGAGGCGTATTCTACCCTCGCCAACGCTGATTTACTAGCCTTTGGTGGCGTTGAAAGCGTGTTTTATAGTTCATTGCTGGACACTCATCAATCTGATAACCCAAATAAAGCCACTGTTGTTTGTTTTCTTGGCAGTATTTTATTTGATAGAGCACTGCCAAAGTGCCAAGAGATAACGGGTAGTCAGGGTCAAAAAAAGTATAAAACGCACTCGAACATTGAGTCATTACGTCTGTTACTGCAATGGCAAGTAATTGATTTGACTCATCGTAAATATGCAAAAACAAAGTAGTCAGCCAGCTGGTTTGGGCAAACCGAGAAAATTCATCACGCTTTGGTGGGTACATAGTGCCGTTTTTATGCCGTTTGGCAATGTAACGACTGTAAAGCGCAAACCATTCCTCATCCATTTCGGGTTTCATTTCCCAACGTAAAGGCTGTGCTTTACTGAGCAGCCTCTTCTGACTTTTTGATAGTCTAACGTCTGGAATCGAGACTCGAATTGGCTGGCAAGCATTACAATGCTCACAGTGCGGTTTATATATGGTATCTCCGCTACGACGAAAGCCGTTGGCCATCAGCAGTTGATAGTTTTCTTCAGTATGCAGCCCTGCATCAAGTGCCACCGCCACACGCTCTTGCCGTTCAGGCAAGTAACTGCAAGGGTGATTATTCGTTAATCCAATTCGAATATGTTGTATATCCGTACTCATACTGAATCCTGCAAAACTTGGGGCTTATAGGTATCAAATAGTGTTTGTTTTTCTCTTAAAGATAGTAGTTTTTGCATAAACTCGTTACGCTCTAGTTCAAATGCGCCAAGTGATGCCAAGTGCGAGTTCATAACCTGACAATCGATTAATTGACCTTGCTTTGACGCCAAATGGTTGCATAAGTACCACAATGCAATTTTAGATGCGTTATCTTTTAGGCTAAACATCGACTCTCCGCAAAAAAGTTGACCAACGCAGATGCCATATAGTCCCCCAATGAGCTCGTTGTCATGCCATACTTCTACAGAGTGACAGTGACCAAGTTTAGCTAACTCAATGTAAGATGCTTGCATTTCCTCGTTGAGCCAAGTTTCCTCTGCAGGACGTGTTGATGAACATAGTCTAATCACTTCTTCTGTCGCGAAATTGAGCGTTACTTTATAGTTATGTTTACGCTGAAATTTTTTGAGACTTTTAGACGGTTTAAACGCTAAGGGATCAAAAACAGCGCGTGGGGAAGGGCTCCACCATAGAATAGGTTCTCCAGGACCATACCAAGGGAAAATGCCTTGATAGTAACCATTGAGGATTCTCATGGGATCTAAGTCACCGCCAAAAGCAAGCAAACCATTGGGATCGCTGAGTGCTTTATACGGAGAGGGAAAGTTGAACGTATCATCGAGTTCAGTTAAATAAATAGCCATAAGAAGTCGTTACCAACATTGGAGTCAGAGGAGTTTATGATGACCTGGTTAAGAAATATCGTAAAAGTATGGCTTGGGATCATACTGTTTTTACCACTTGTCGCCAACGCAGCATATGAAAGAAATGTTGCCAAGCCGGTAAATGAAGTGGTGTATGGGAAGATTGACTCTGTCCGTTATATTACTCAGCAAGAGGTCGTTCAATCGAAAAATAATGGTTGGAAAACGCTACTTGGTGCCACAATAGGCGGTTTAGTCGGCAATCAATTTGGTGGTGGTACTGGACGAGAAGTTGCGACGGCAGTGGGTGCACTTGCAGGTGCAGCGGTTGCACAAAATCAAAGTAATTACCAATACACGGTTGAATATAAGTTAGTTGAGCTACTCATTAAAGTGAAGGGCGACAAGCTGATTAATGTTATCCAAGATGTTGATAAAAATATGCTATTTAGTCGAGGGGATGAAGTTCGTATCTTATATTTTGATGATGGAGTCAGGGTTGATATCGCTTATTAATCCTATGTTATTTTAACCTAAGGTAGCCTAACCAGGCATGCACAGTAGGGCTGGCTTATCGTCAAATAAAGTCGAAATAGCTTGCTGTTTCGTCGCGCCTCTTTCGCTCTTATTTACATCGCTGGCAATGCCTTTAATTCTGCATCTTTAGGCTACTTGAGTATATTCATAAATTAGCGCCGATTTGCTCTGGTTTTGTCGTGTTTTTTTGGGTAGTCTGAATTCACGAAGAATTGTTTAGCTCTCATAAAAAATCGTATGTTGAGGGCACAAAGGATTATCAACTTTTAATGGAAAGCCTAACGTTACAACCTATCAATAAAATTCAAGGGGAAGTGAACCTTCCTGGCTCTAAAAGCGTTTCTAATCGAGCTCTTTTACTTGCTGCTCTTGCTAAAGGCAGAACTCGCCTTACTAACCTCCTCGACAGTGATGATATCCGTCATATGCTGAATGCGCTGACTAAACTCGGCGTTCAATACCAACTTTCCGAAGATAAAACAGAATGTCTCGTTGAAGGCCTTGGGCGTCCGTTTTCTGTCTCAGAACCGGTAGAGTTATTTCTCGGTAATGCTGGCACTGCGATGCGACCATTAGCTGCGGCTCTTTGTCTTGGAGAAGGGGAGTATGTACTGACGGGCGAACCTCGTATGAAAGAGCGTCCAATTGGTCACCTTGTCACGGCACTGAAAGATGCTGGTGCGAACGTTGAGTACATGGAAAACGAGAACTTTCCGCCTCTCAAAATAGTCGGTACTGGCCTAAAAGCAGGTACAGTTTCTATCGATGGATCCATTTCAAGTCAGTTCTTGACCGCTTTCTTAATGTCTGCGCCATTGGCTGAAGGTGAAATTCGCATCAACATCGAAGGCGAGTTGGTTTCTAAGCCTTATATCGATATCACCCTGCATATCATGAAGCAGTTTGGGGTCGATGTGATCAACAACGACTATCAAGAGTTTGTGATTCCTGCCGGTCAGCAATACATCGCTCCAGGTGATTTCTTGGTTGAAGGTGACGCGTCTTCTGCTTCTTACTTCTTGGCGGCGGCAGCCATCAAAGGCGGAGAAGTTAAAGTCACGGGTATCGGTAAAAACAGCATTCAAGGTGATATTCAATTTGCTGATGCGCTTGAAAAAATGGGTGCAGAAATTGAGTGGGGTGATGACTACGTAATTTCACGTGTTGGTCAATTGAAAGGCATCGATATGGATTACAACCATATCCCTGATGCTGCAATGACCATCGCGACAACAGCGCTATTTGCCGAAGGCACTACTGCTATTCGTAACGTTTATAACTGGCGTGTAAAAGAAACAGACCGTTTGTCAGCTATGGCGACGGAATTACGTAAAGTTGGTGCGGAAGTGGAAGAAGGGGAAGACTACATCATCGTCAAACCTGTCTCTCAGTTAAAGCATGCTGCGATTGATACTTACGATGATCATCGAATGGCGATGTGTTTTTCGCTGGTGGCACTTAGTGATACGCCTGTGACGATTAACGATCCAAAGTGTACGTCGAAAACGTTCCCTGACTACTTCGACAAACTTAAGGCTTTAAGCTGCTAAATATCCTGACCTGAAACAGGAAAGCCAGAGTGAATAACACTCTGGCTTTTTTTTGTTTTCCGCTACTATTTAACCAGCGTAAATTCCTTGGAAAGGTGATGCGCTAAGTATTTGAACATATTGAATACTGCAGTCGTATTTGAAGTTGGTAAACCTTTGTCATCAAGGAAGTATTCACCTTTAAAAACTAAAACACCTTCTTTTTCTTCTACGCTTGTTGCTCGCATTCCCTCGATGTAATCATCGTGCTCTTGGATGATTTGGTTAGCGATCAAAAGAAGGTCGAACTCTTCGATAAACGTTCTATCAGACATACTTTTTCTACCATTCATTTCAGTTGAGAACGCTGAGTATACCTACAACTAAAATGGGTTTGCATGATTAATTCAGTCAATCGTTCACTTAGCCTAAACAGATCAATTTTTAGAGTGTAAGTATGATTAGTTGGAGGATATGACAGAGCCACTGAACGAAACTATTTTGTGATGCGTAACAAAATTTATTGCATTGGATTAGCGGATGCTAAGTTTGCCTGTTTAGATATGCCGCTCAATACCTTTCAGAACCCTGTCTCTTTGAAGTATAAAGACGATGAATTGTCAACCAATCGGATCTGAATTTCAAAAAAGCAGTTGATCTTCTTTTCATCTCGCACAATAGTAAAAAAAGAAGCAATGAAATAGAACATTATGCGGGTGGCCTTTAAACAAGGTTTCTACCCGCATTATTATGAAGGACGTTAGAGTCAGTTATGGGTAAATCACTCGTTATAGTGGAGTCACCAGCCAAGGCAAAGACGATAAATAAGTACCTTGGTAAAGACTTTATTGTTAAGTCTAGTGTTGGTCATGTGCGTGATCTGCCTACGGCCGGTCAAAGCACTGGTGAGAAAAAAGCCGCAGCCATCTCAACAAAAGGGATGAGTCCGGAAGAGAAAGCGCGCGTTAAAAAAGAGAAAGACCGCAAAGCGTTGATCAAAAAAATGGGGATTAACCCATATCATGACTGGGAAGCGAATTACCAAATCCTTCCAGGCAAAGAAAAAGTTGTCAACGAACTACAAAAACTCGCCAAAGACGCAGATTGCGTTTATCTCGCAACCGACTTGGACCGCGAAGGGGAAGCAATCGCATGGCACCTTCGTGAGATCATCGGTGGCGATGAAGAGCGATACAAACGTGTAGTTTTTAACGAAATTACGAAAAACGCGATCCAACAAGCTTTCCAGACACCTGGAGAGCTGAACATGGATGGTGTTAATGCCCAACAAGCGCGTCGCTTCATGGACCGTGTCGTTGGTTTTATGGTTTCACCTTTACTTTGGAAGAAAGTGGCTCGTGGTTTATCTGCTGGTCGCGTGCAGTCTGTTGCGGTGAAACTATTAGTTGAGCGTGAGCGTGAGATTAACGCGTTTGTACCAGAAGAATTCTGGGATATTCATGCGAATACGAAAACGAAAGACAAAGCGGACTTTAAACTACTTGTTGCTCAGAAAGATGGTTCTGCGTTTAAGCCAGTTAATGAGGCAGAAACCAAAGCAGCGATGTCTGTGCTTGAGAATGCAAGTTACGAAGTATGTAAGCGTGAAGATCGCCCGACGAAGAGCAAGCCTTCAGCACCTTACATCACCTCTACGCTTCAACAGGCAGCGAGTACACGTCTTGGCTACGGCGTGAAAAAGACCATGATGCTAGCTCAGCGCCTCTATGAGGCCGGTTACATCACTTATATGCGTACCGACTCGACTAACCTAAGTGCCGAGGCTGTGGACGCTGTACGTGACTTTATTGGTTCTGAGTTTGGTGATAAGTACTTACCAGCGAAACCGCTGACGTATGGCAGTAAAGAAGGGGCACAGGAAGCGCACGAAGCGATCCGTCCTTCAAATGTGGGTGTTAAAGCGGAAGACCTGCAAGGTGTCGATGCTGATGCGCACAAACTTTACGCTTTGATTTGGAATCAGTTTGTCGCGTGTCAAATGACGCCAGCAGAATACGATTCAACAACCATCAGTGTAAAAGCGGCAGAATACACGCTTAAAGCGAAAGGCCGCATCCTTAAATTTGACGGCTGGACTCGTGTACAACGTCCAATGGGCAAAAACGAGGATACAATCCTTCCTGCGGTACAACTTGGCGATAAGCTAAGCTTAGAGTCACTTGACCCTAAACAGCACTTTACAAAGCCACCTGCGCGCTACACTGAAGCAGCACTGGTTAAAGAGCTGGAGAAACGAGGCA
Source organism: Vibrio sp. 1-2 (7-a) (assembly GCF_013048515.1). Taxonomy (NCBI): domain Bacteria; kingdom Pseudomonadati; phylum Pseudomonadota; class Gammaproteobacteria; order Vibrionales; family Vibrionaceae; genus Vibrio; species Vibrio sp. 1-2 (7-a). Next base: position 1,625,020 of record NZ_VHSQ01000001.1, on the reverse strand, counting down.
TTGGTCGTCCGTCGACTTACGCATCGATCATTTCTACGATTCAAGATCGTGGTTACGTGAAAGTTGATCAGCGCCGTTTCTACGCTGAAAAAATGGGTGAAATTGTTACTGACCGCCTTGATGACAGCTTTAACGATTTGATGAACTACGACTTTACTGCGCGTATGGAACAGAAATTGGACCAAATCGCTGAAGGTGAAGTGAACTGGAAAGCTGTGTTAGACAACTTCTTTGCTGATTTTACTGGCGATCTTGAAAAAGCGGAGCTGGATGAGTCAGAAGGCGGTATGAAGTTAAACCACATCGTCATGACGGATATCGAGTGTCCGACGTGTAGCCGTCCAATGGGTATCCGTACTGCTTCGACAGGTGTGTTCTTAGGCTGTTCTGGTTACGCGTTACCACCAAAAGAGCGTTGTAAGACAACCATCAACTTGGGTGACGAAGAAGGTATTATTAACGTTCTAGAAGAAGACGTTGAAACGGCCGCGCTTCGTGCTAAAAAGCGTTGTCCGATCTGTGAAACGGCGATGGACGCATACCTGATTGATGACAAGCGTAAGATGCATGTTTGTGGTAATAACCCGAACTGTGAGGGCTACCTTGTTGAATACGGCGAGTTCAAAGTCAAAGGCTATGATGGTCCAGTTGTTGAATGTGACAAATGTGGCTCAGATATGGTGCTTAAGAACGGTCGCTTTGGTAAATACATGGACTGTACGAGTGAAACGTGTAAGAACACTCGTAAGATTCTGAAGAATGGCGAAGTCGCGCCACCGAAAGAAGATCCTGTTCATTTCCCCGAGTTACCATGTGAAAACTCAGATGCGTATTTCGTACTTCGTGATGGTGCTTCAGGTCTATTTATGGCGGCAAGCAACTTCCCTAAATCGCGCGAGACACGTGCTCCTTTGGTTGCTGAACTGGCACGTTTTGAAGAGCGTTTACCTGAGAAGTTCAAATACCTAGCGACCGCACCGCAAGAAGATCCTGATGGTCGTCTTGCAGTTGTACGCTTTAGTCGCAAAACAAAAGAGAACTACGTTCGTTCGGAAGAGAACGGCAAACCATCTGGTTGGACAGCGCTCTTTGTTGAAGGTAAGTGGGAAGTCACAGATAAGCGTAAAAAAGCGAAAGCATAAAAATGCACCATTAAGGTAATGTAAAAAGGCAGCGATATCGCTGCCTTTTTTGCGTAGGGGCCGACAGTTTTCTCCTGCGCATTCTTCCTTTAATCGACCTTTCCTCACTTTAACAAGCACCATTGTCGCTAGAAAACACCAGAGTCACGATTTATTGGTAGCGAACGTATTTTTTATGTAAAAAACATTCGTCGTAACTTTCATTTTGCGTTCATATATTTGTTATATATTAAGCTCAAAAAGTCGGTGGTGTAGTGAATCCGTTCGTAAATTGTTTTCATAATGTAATCGTTTGCTTTGGCATGTGTGATCTAGATATCGTCTTGAGTAAGCAAGAACTGTATGGAACACAGAATGGCGTATTAAAAATTGTAATTTAGAACCTGCTTAGATAATTTATTACAAAAATTAGTGCAACTGTGTGCATTTTGCGTCGAAAAATAAGAAAAGAGTGGACGTTGCATACTGGAAGTGCCGTAGCTTTTTTATCGTGTTGTTAGAGTTCAAAGAAACTCCTGATACGGTTACTAAATGTATTCGCTTGACTCCCCGAGTATGACTCATTCAAGCGAGTACCAAATCCAAGCTATAACGATATGGAGAACAACAAATGGCTGGTGTTTTGGGAATGATTCTTGCTGGCGGTGAAGGCTCTCGTTTGAGACCTTTAACAGAATCTCGTAGTAAACCTTCGGTACCGTTTGGTGGTAGCTATCGATTGATCGATTTTGCTCTAAACAATTTTGTAAATGCGGATTTAATGCGCATTTACGTCCTCACCCAATTTAAATCTCAATCTTTGTTCCATCATTTAAAAAAGGGCTGGAACATTAATGGCATCACTGACCGCTTTATCGATCCTATTCCTGCTCAAATGCGCACAGGTAAGCGTTGGTACGAAGGAACGGCAGACGCGATCTATCAAAATCTCCGTTTTATGGAATTAGAGGAACCAGAGCAAGTTTGTATTTTTGGCTCTGACCATATCTATAAGATGGATATCAAACAAATGCTGAACTTCCATTCAGAAAAGCAGGCTTCTCTGACGGTATCTGCATTGCGTATGCCACTAAAAGAGGCGTCGCAATTTGGGGTTATCGAAGTGGACAGTGAAGGTCGCATGATAGGCTTTGAAGAGAAACCAGCAAACCCGAAGTCAATTCCTGGCGATTCTGATTACGCTTTAGTTTCAATGGGTAACTACGTTTTTGAGGCTCAGGTGTTATTCTCTGAGTTGGTTGAAGATGCGGATAATGAAGCTTCATCACATGATTTTGGGAAGGACATTATTCCTAAGATGTTCCCTCGAGGTGACGTGTTCGTGTATGACTTCAGTACTAACAAAATCAGCGGTGAAAGAGAAGAGGTGTACTGGCGTGACGTGGGAACCATTGATGCGTACTGGGAGGCGCACATGGATCTGCTAGAAAAAGACGCACCGTTTTCACTATATAACCGTAAATGGCCGCTGCATACTTATTATCCTCCACTGCCGCCAGCGACATTTACAGATTCTGATAATGGCCGTGTTCAGATCATCGACAGTTTGGTATGTAATGGCAGTTACGTCAGAGGCTCAAGAATAGAAAAGTCGGTGCTTGGGTTCCGCAGTAATATTGCATCTGCTTGCGATATCAGCGAATGTATCCTTCTTGGTGACGTGAAAATTGGCGAAGGCTGTGTTTTACGTCGTGTGATTGTCGATAAGGATGCCGATATTGCTCCTGGTACTCAGATTGGTGTGAATCTTCAAGAAGATAAAAAACACTTCCACGTGTCTGAGGAGGGCATTGTTGTTATTCCGAAAGGAGCTCGAGTTGGCTACTAACAACTTATCTATTCTGTTTGTAGCTTCTGAGGTCGAAGGTCTCATTAAAAGTGGTGGCTTGGCAGACGTTGCCAAGGCACTACCGGAAGCCCTTCAAAACCTACAGCAAGACGTAAGAATTACCATCCCTGCGTACAGCAGTATTGATAAACTCGTTGACGCAGAAGTTGTATTAGAAACAGAACTAACATCATGGCCGCATACGGAGTATCGAGTTCTGCGACTCATGCTAGGTCAAAATCCTGTTTATCTGATTGATTGTCAGCCGTATTTCAATCGACCATCGATGTATGCGGAGAACAACCAAGCGTATACCGATAACGGTGAGCGCTTTGCGTTTTTTAGTGCGGCATGTTTAGACATGTTGCCGAAGCTTGCTTTTCAGCCAGATATCATACACGCGAACGATTGGCACACTGGTCTTGTTCCATTTTTGCTCAAGCACAGGTATGGCAATGATCCGTTTTTTGCTCATACTAAAAGTGTCATTTCTATACATAATGCGGTTTTTAAAGGCGTATTTAGTTATGAAGACGTGCAGTGCTTGCCAGAGTTTCATTGTCGAAACGTTCCCGATGCTGCGGTGAGTGCAACGCATATTACTATGCTTAAAGCTGGTGTAATGAATGCCGATAAGATAAACGCGGTCAGCCCTACGTACGCAGAGGAACTCAAAACAGAGCTTGGCAGTCATGGAATGGCTTGGGAGTTTCAGCAACGCGCGCAGGACTTAGTTGGTATTTTGAACGGTTGTGATTACAGTGCTTGGAACCCGGAAACGGATACTTACTTGCCAGTTAATTACTGCGCTGACCAACAAAGTATGACGCAAGGCAAGAAAGCGTGTAAACAAGCATTACAACTGCGGCTAAATTTGCCTGAAAAAGATGTAGCCATGTTCGGTATGGTTTGTCGGTTGACCCAGCAAAAAGGTGTGCATTACTTGTTGCCTGCTTTGGCCGATTTTTTGAAGCACGATGTTCAACTAGTTGTCGTTGGGACCGGAGACCCTGTACTAGCCGCTCAGCTAAAAGAGGTTGCTGCACAGTTTTCTAGTAAATTTGTCTTCGTAGAAGCTTATGATAATGAACTTGCGCATATCGTTGAAGCGGGTTCTGATTTCTTTCTGATGCCTTCTGAGTTTGAGCCGTGTGGTTTGAATCAAATCTATAGTATGGCTTACGGTACATTGCCGATAGTACGTGGTGTCGGTGGTCTAAAAGACAGCGTCAACGATTATGATGTGAACCCTTCTGAAGCGACGGGGTTTGTTTTTTTCGAACCGACACCGCAGGCATTGTTGTTAACGATGCTAAGGGCACTGTTGCTCTATGCTCAAAACGAACCTGAAGTGAATAAAGTACAGTTGCATGCGATGCAACAAGATTTTTGTTGGCAAAAGGCCGCAGAAGCTTATTTGCAACTTTACAATTCGGCGTTAAATTGACTTAAAATTGTAACGAAAGGCACCGAATGAGGTGCCTTTATTATCTTGAGTAAGGGGAGTGTGGTAGGATGGCTTTTTACTCAATAGCACGACCTTTTTGATACTTGAATATGACCCAGCCGCTACTTTTTCATAAAACCTATTTGCACCCTACTAGTCATGAGTGGGTTGTATTTGTGCATGGTGCTGGCGGTAGCTCTTCTATCTGGTTCAAGCAAATCAAAGCTTACAAGCAACACTTTAACTTATTGCTGATCGATTTAAGAGGTCATGGAAAGTCAAATCAGTTACTTAAAGAGCTCATTGCCAGCCGTTATACCTTTACGGAAGTTACCCAAGATATTTTGAAAGTATTGGATCATTTAAAGATCCAATCCGCTCATTTTGTCGGTATGTCACTTGGTACCATTATTGTTCGAAACCTTGCTGAATTATCAGCAGAGCGCGTGCGTTCAATGGTACTCGGTGGCGCTGTCACAAGGCTCAATACTCGTTCTCAAATATTGGTTAAATTAGGTAATTTTTGTAAGCATATCCTGCCGTACATGTGGCTCTACAAACTTTTTGCGTACATTGTTATGCCACAGAGAAGCCAGCGAGAGTCTCGCCATCTTTTTATTCGTGAGGCCAAGAAGCTTTGCCAAAAAGAATTTAAACGTTGGTTTATTCTTGCTGCTGATGTAAATCCTTTAATGAAGTATTTTAAAGATCGAGAGTTACCCATTCCCACACTCTATTTAATGGGCGACAGAGATTACATGTTTATTAAGCCTGTTAAAGAAATGGTTGCGGCGCATAAGCTTAGTGTTTTACGAGAGATCCCCAACTGTGGTCATGTTTGTAATGTTGAGCGCCCTGAAGATTTCAATCAACATTCCATCGAATTTATTAAGCAGCAAACGGTTTCTGCTTAGCGCTGAATAAATCGATTGAGTAGGAGTAGGGGAGTTATTAAGGCTCCCCTATTTGATGTCCACATTGCCAACAAGCACCAAACTGCCCCTCGTTTACCTCATGGCACTTCGGGCACTGCCAATCTTGATACTCATTTCCATCGGATTGTTTGCGGTAGGCTTGTACTATCCCTTCTGCTTTTACTTGTTGTTTGGCGTCAAAAAGCCAGACATAAGGATCGGTATCATCACTAAACGGCAGCTCTCCTTTTAAACCGAAAATACCTTCTCCGCGGACTTCACAGTAGACTTGCTCGGTTTTCAATAATTCGCACACGATATGCGCTTCTGCTGGGTTTTTAGCAATGAATATTTTCATTAAACACGTCCACTTACTAATTATGAGTTTTGCTGACTCGGTGTTGGCCTTACTTTATTCATAACCCATTTAGTGATGATTGGAAACAGCCCCAGTAACGCAAAAGAGGCCAATACCGCAGGTGAAATAATGCCTGACAGGCTTTCAATTGTTGCTAACTGAGTACCGGCGTTTAAGTAAACTGCAGTGCCTGGCAACATACCTACTTGGCTAGTAAGGTAAAATCGACCTACAGACATTGGCGTTAAGCCCATCAACAAGTTGATAAGAAAGAAAGGGAATACCGGAATGAGACGCAAGGAAAATAGATAAAATGCACCGTCTTTTTCGACACCTTGGTTAATTGCGATTAACTTATTGCCAAACTTGTTTTGTACCCAGTCACGCAGCAAATATCGGCTGCTTAAAAATGCTAGTGTTGCACCCATAGTACTGGCGAAAGAAACCAGTAATAAGCTCGTCCAAAAACCAAATAGAGCCGCACCAAGTAATGTAACCACAGCTGCCCCAGGAATAGAAAAAGCGGTAATTGCAATGTAGGCAAAAAAGTAAATAGCTGCCGAAAAAACAAAGTTCTGATCGATGTATGTGGTCAGCGCTTCTTGTTGTGCTTTTGCATTTTCCAACGTTAAATACTGACTAAAGTTAACGCCTAAAAAGATAATGATCGCGACCAGGATTAGGCCTAATATCAGTTTCTTATTCATATTTATGATTCCAATTTGGGATATATGTAATAAGACAGAATGAAAGTCGAAAAAATTTCACAAAAAAACCGCAGATTAGACTGCGGTTTTACAAGATAGTTTTTAAGGCCGACTTTTATTGGAGGCCATTCATCAACTCATCTCGGCGAGCTTGAGGTACAACGCTCCAATGAGTACCGTTAATAGCCCCTTCTAGTGCCCATAACAGCTCAATGTTGACGGTTGCAGAGTGCGTATCTCTTATCGCTTTATAAGCGTTAAGTGCACCTTCCTCTTCCAGTTTTTCTACTGACTCAATGCCTGCTTTTTTCAGCATGCGTTCAGTCGCCAGTCGTAAGTTAGGCAAATCTTTTAAGCGATTAGGCTTTGTAGTTGCTTGCTGTTCTTTTTCAAGCTTTGCCTTTTTCAACGATTGGTTAGCTACTTCGATTAAGCGTTCGCTAGACTCCCATAAATCGTTGGAAATTGCGTAGTACTTAGTAACGACTGGGAAGCCACGTTTTTTATAAACGTAAGGCTTTAGCCCTTGTTTCTCGAAGTCAGATGAAGTTTGTTGGTCTGCTCTTATATGAAGCTGATTATTTACAACTAGTGCAAACATTGTTTCATCAGCGAATAGTCCGAAGCCACCAAACATTGAGCGCGACTTGATATTACCAAGTGCCTCAAATAGCTTCATAGAGTCTTTGAGTATCGGTTTATCCATGTTTTGTTATCTCGGTGTAATTAATATTACGCCACCAAAAGTCAGGTCCGAGAGAGTAGCAAACATGCGCAAAAGCAATGTCATTACAGGGTAAAGTCATCGCTTGCACACTTGCCATCGGTAACCCCGCTACCTTCCATATAGTACTATGGTTCAGGCCGGAGGCTTTGCGTCCCACCCTTTCGAATGGTTTGCCCTGTGCGTGACAGAGTGAGCATACTTCGTATATTGAATTAACATCACGTTTTACCCGTAAAAGTGTGATTCTGGTTCAATAAAAAGTGTCGACAAGCGCATATTTGTGCATATTTGAGAATAAGGCGGGATGATCTCGAGGTTGTGAGGGAGTGTGATTTACCTACATATAAAACAGAGACTTAGAGATTCGGGATTTTTTGTCTAACAAACCTAAGTCAGGGAAAAGTTATTTAGAGATAAAAAATAAGCGCCCTTTTAGAGCGCTTATTTGACATCGTTATATTTGGCGAATTTTAGTTCATTTTCTTCACGGTGTTTCGAATTACAAGCTCAGGTTGCATTTCGAAAATTCGCTTTTCGTGTTCTTTATCTTTGATTCGCTCAAGTAGGATCTCGAACGCATTTTTACCCACACGACGTTTAGGTTGGTGGATAGTTGTTAACGGTGGAGAGAAGTATTCCGCAAGCTCGATGTTGTCGTAGCCGATCACTGAAATATCATCAGGAACTTTGATACCGTTTTGTTGTAGGCGGCTCATTAGGCCCAGAGCCATTGTGTCGTTAAAACAGAATACCGCTGTCGGACGTTTGTCCATTGCTGTAATTTTATCTGCGACTAATACGGCCGTATCACATTCAAAGTTACCTTCAAGGATCCAATCTTCATTTACAGCTAGGTTTGCTTCGCTCATCGCGCGACGGAAACCTGCAATGCGCTCTTGGCAAGCAAGTTTTTCAAAATGACCGCTTAGACAAGCAATATCATTATGGCCATTGTCGATCAGATGTTTGGTTGCGATGTAGCCACCTTCTTCTGAGTTATCCATGATCTTGTCCGCTTGTGAGCTTTCTGGACCCCAATCCATGACCACTTTAGGAATGTCGGCATGACGGTCAAGCATCTCTTTAAGCTCTTCGGTTAAGTCAGAACACATCACTAGGATGCCATCAACACGTTTTTCAGCCAGCATACGGATGTAATCGCGTTGTTTTTCGTAAATCCCACCCGTATTACACAGAATCAGAGTGTAGCCTTGGCGGTAACAGTAGCTCTCAACCCCGTCAATCACTTCTGAGAAGAATAGGTTGGTTGACTGCGTTACTAACATGCCAATAGTACGAGTTGAGTTGCACTTTAGGCTGCGTGCAACCGCACTTGGCGCGTAATTCAACTCGTCCACGGCTTTCATTACTTTTTCTTGCGTTGCTTCTGCAACGAAACGCGTTTTATTGATAACGTGCGAAACTGTCGTAGTGGAAACGCCGGCTAAGCGAGCAACGTCTTTTATAGTGGCCATAAATGGTGTCCTGTATCGAGCTACTGAAATATGTCGTGTTGGATGTACCTAATGCTCTAATGGTTTTACACCCAGCAATCTAAGGTTGGCGCTAAGTGTCTCGGCAGCGGTTGGTCCAAGTACGACAAAAGGGTACGTAGCAGCATCGGTCGATGAATTTTATCTTTTTTCTATCTGATGAGAAATTGCCATCAACCTGTTAAAAAACACAAAAACCGCTATATTTCAGCGGTTTACATATAAATCATATTTAATCGTTTGCGCTCACATTTTAGCCCTATGTGGACTGACTAGCAATGTTTTCAGCAAGAGATTTGTGTATTTGAAGTCACATTTTGACTGCTAAATAACCAAGCGTCTTTGAGCTAAGTTAAGGCAAACGAATAATATACCCAACTTACTTACATTCAGTTATTTCAGGTATACAGGAAGCCCGATAGGCGGGCTCCTTAAAAAATAGGCGGCAATTATTCCCCAATAAGGTAAGCGCTGTCTAGTTTACAAAATGCAACTAATAGTTTCGCGACGCTCGAGTAGAACCCAAATTCGTCGAATTGTTTACATTTGTCTGCAAACTGAGGTAGCCAAGACATCAACTGTTGCTGGATAAAGTCGTTTTGTTTAACGAAGGCTTCTTCCATGTGTTTTTCTTGCTCAAGTTCGTTTGAGCGGATAATCATGTTGCCGAGAAAGTCGAGTTCAACGGCTAAGTGGTCCGCAGGCTCTTTTAGATTTTCATCTACTTGAACGCCAAATTCTGCCATCAACTTTTCCATTTCCTCGGCTGGCTTGTCATTCAGCAAACCTGATTCACCGATGTACATCGATGCGTAAGGAAGAGCGCCGTATTTTTCTGTCTTCAAAAACAGTTCACAAAAGTCAGCAGCAAGCTCCAATTGAGCGTCTTCACGATCTTGCAATCGGTTTAGCGCATCAACGAGGCTATCAACGGCTGGTTTCAGCGACTCATTTTCACCTAAACCTGCTAGAAAACTACGAATTTCAACACTGTGGTAGGCTTCCAGCTCTTTCTCTGTTAGCTCTTTTGCGAACAAGCTCGAAAACCACCAGTAAATTTCAGCGCGTTTTTCATTAAAAGCTTTCACTTCTTGCATTTTGGGCTCCTGAATGATGCTTCAAGTTGTGCATCACAAAGTCAATTAGGGATATCCCCTAAGTGTAATCAATTAAAATGAATAGCAGTAACTATAATTATTATGTTTTATGGTCAAAAATTAACGTTTATTAATAGCGATGGGTAAGCTTGTTTTGAATCAATAAAAACGCTAAATCTTGCTTTTTAATGTATCTATGACTAGAAATGTTACTAGTTATGAATAGAATACGTCTTGGATAATAAGAAGACAGAAAAGTGGTGTAAATGAGCTATCACGTATTAGTCGTAGAAGATGATGTTGTAACTCGTAGTAAGCTTGCGGGATATTTCCAAAATGAGGGTTACCAAGTCAGCGAAGCAGAGAGTGGCGCAGAAATGCGTGAGGTCCTGCAAGCGGGCGATGTAGACCTGATCATGCTGGATATCAACCTGCCGGGTGAAGACGGCCTGATGCTTACTCGTGAATTACGTAGCCAATCGGATATTGGTATCATATTAGTAACAGGACGCACGGATAGCATTGATAAAATCGTAGGCCTAGAAATGGGCGCTGACGATTATGTGACAAAACCTTTTGAACTGAGGGAATTGTTGGTTCGCGTTAAAAACTTGCTGTGGCGTATTTCAGCAGCGCGTAGCGGTAGCGCGAAAGCGAACGAAACCAGTGAAGAACATATTGTACGTTTTGGAGAGTGGACATTCGACATTCAACGTCGTGCGCTGAGCCGTAACGGCGAACCCGTAAAATTGACCAAAGCAGAATACGAACTTTTGGTGGCGTTATCGTCTTACCCTAACCAGGTGTTAAGTCGCGAGCGTATTTTGAATATGATCAGCCACCGAGTTGATGCTCCCAATGATCGTACTATTGATGTTCTTATTCGACGTATGCGCGCAAAAATGGAGTTTGATCCAAAGAACCCGCAAATTTTTGTGACGGTGCACGGCGAAGGCTATATGTTTGCTGGTGATTAAACTGAACAAACCTAAGTCTTAAAAAGAAAAAGGAGAGCTTTGGCTCTCCTTTTTTGTGGTTTCAAGATAGTACTACTTTGCTTCAACCATTGGTGTTTGGCCGACAGTATCACGCAATCTTTGCCAAATGCTGCCCAAGTACTCATGCCAATAAAGCTCTGTTTGTTCTAAGTAACGCGCTTTAGGTGAGTATTTATCCCAAGGTTGACTGATTTCGCTAATAGCTAAGAAGTTGGTCGGGGCTGGGATTGGTTTAATGCCTGCTGCGTTGAACTCATACAATGCACGGCTCATGTGACTCGCAGAAGTGACTAACACCATCTCCTTTTGTTGAACGAATGCAGCCGCTTGACGCGCCTCTTCCCACGTATCTTTCGCATCTTCTAATAAAATGATATCGGATTTCGCGACTCCCAACGCAAGGGCAACGTTCGCCATCATTCTCGCGTGGCTAATTTCAGATCCGCCAGCATAGCCTGACAAAATTAATTTAGCACCTGGATACATTCTTAAAATACGAATGCCTTCAGTTAAGCGCATTAATGCTGCACGGCTTAACTGCGAGGTGGGTGGAATTTCGTCATCAATAACATGACCATTCCCTAAAACCATCACGTAGTCGATGGTGCCAGAAACTGGCAAAAAGGCTTTATGCTCTCGCTCTAATGGCATAAGAAGCTTGGTTGAAACAGGTTGGAAGGCAACAAGAAAAATGCCAACAAAAGAGAATAGAACAACGAAGCAGCCAGTTTTACGTTTTGTGGTAAAACTAATGAGAGCAAGACCCAACAAGCCTATCAGCAGCAATGCCGGAAGTGGCATAAGCAAGGCTGACACTACTTTTTTCAGCTCAAACATACATAAATAGTCCGAAAAAACATCAATTGATAATAAAAATGAGGGTACCCCTCTTTATTCCTGCTTTCCTTGTGCCAGAATAGCGGCACAATCCGTTATGATAACTCAGCAGAAGTGACAGAAGACCGCAATTTCGACGATATCGCCCACAAATTTGCAAAAAATATTTACGGCTCCGACAAAGGGGAGATCCGCCAAATCATTGTGTGGGAAGATTTTCTACAGATTCTAAGTGAATTAGATGCTGACCAGCAACCCCTAGAGGTGTTGGATGCTGGTGGTGGTTTGGCACAAATGTCGCAAAAGCTTGCTAAGCTCGGACATCGAATCGCTTTATGTGATCTATCTTCGGAAATGCTGCAGTTGGCTAAGCAGGATATTGAAAAAAACGGTTTGCTTGAGCAGTATCGCCTGATTCATTCGCCTGTCCAATCCATTGGTGAGCATATGGATGAACAGGTGGATCTTGTTATGTTTCACGCCGTCATGGAGTGGTTGGTCGATCCTAAGGCCGCACTTGAAACGGTACTAGAACAAGTAAAACCGGGAGGCATTGCATCAGTGATGTTCTATAACCACCATGGTTTAGTCTATAAAAACGTGGTTTGTGGCAACATTCCTCATATATTAGACGGCATGCCCCACCGAAAAAGATTTAAACTACAGCCGCAAAAAGGCTTAAAACCTGAAGAAGTCTACCAATGGATAGAAGATTCAGGCTTTAGTATTTGTGGCAAATCTGGTATCCGCTCATTTAGTGATTACATAGGTAATATGCAATACATGGGCGATTACGAGTTTGAAGATGTGTTGGCGCTAGAAAAACAACTTTGTCGACAAGAGCCATACCTCTCATTAGGCCGCTACATTCATGTGTGGGCTAAAAAGAACGATAAACAGGAATAACAATGAGTGAGATGACTCTCAATGCTGCAGAGCAACCAATCGATGAGTTGGTTGGCTGGGTTAAGCAGCACGATTTCTCGTTGAACCTGACCACAGAGCGATTGGCATTCTTGATAGCCATTGCCGTACTGAGTAATGAAAGGTTCGATGAAGAATTGGGTGAAGGTGAATTGCATGATGCGTTTGCCATCGTCACTCGATTATTTGATGAGACTGGCGAAGCCTCCGCTTTTCGTGCGAACAACGCCATCAACGAGATGGTCAAGCAGCGCCTTATTAGCCGTTTTGTCAGTGAGATTACTGACGGAGCGAGCATTTACCGCTTGTCGCCTTTAGCGATAGGAATTACGGATTACTACGTGCGTCATCGTGAGTTCTCGAAACTGCGCCTTTCTATTCAACTGTCTATGGTGGCAGATGAAATGGCGAAAGCGATTGAGGCAGCACAAAAGGGTGGCACACCGGGCCACTGGAAGAAAAACGTATACGGAGTTTTAAAATATTCTGTAGGCGAAATCTTCGATCAAATCGATCTTAACCAGCGTGTTATGGATGAGCAGCAGCAATCTGTAAAACAACAAATTGCCGACCTGCTAAATAAAGACTGGCGCGAAGCGATCAACAACTGTGAAGCGCTCCTATCAGAAACATCAAGCACGTTGCGTGAACTTCAAGATACGCTGCAAGCCGCCAGTGATGAACTGCAAACTCAGATCCTAGATATTCAAGAAATTGTGTACGGCGATCCTGAGCTGGAGTTCATCGAAGAAGCTTTGTTTGGTCTGCAAATGAAGCTGGATCGAATCACAAGCTGGGGCCAGCAAGCGATTGACCTTTGGATTGGTTACGACCGACATGTGCACAAGTTCATCCGTACTGCAATTGATATGGATAAGAACCGTGCGTTTAGCTCGCGTCTACGTCAATCCGTCAAAGATTACTTCGATGCGCCTTGGTATCTGACTTATGCAGATGCGGAAAGGCTTTCTGACCTTCGTGATGAGGCCCTAGTCCTGCGTGATGACGAGGTAACGGGTCAAGTTCCGATGGAAGTAGAATACGAAGAGTTTCAACAAGTCAATGATGAGTTGTCTGAACGAATTGGTGACATGCTAAAAGCGCATAAAGATCAAGGCACACCAATCGATTTGAGCGTGGTACTGCGAGATTACCTTGCACTCCGCCCTTACACTCATCATTTTGATTTAGCTCGCATTATCGTTGATCAAGCCGTACGTCTGGGGTATTCAGAATCGGATTACCAAGCGATTCAACCGGACTGGAAAGCGATCAACGAATTTGGGGCAAAGGTACAAGCGAATGTCATCGACCGATACTAATGAATACATGTCAGAGAATCTGGCAAAAGCAATCTCTAACCCTCTGTTCCCAGCGCTAGACAGCATGCTACGAGCAGGGCGTCATATCTCAAGTGAAGATCTGGATAACCACGCGTTGTTGTCGGATTTCGAACTTGAGCTTTCTTCTTTCTACCAGCGCTACAATACCGAATTGGTGAAAGCGCCAGAAGGTTTCTTCTACCTTCGTCCTCGTTCAACGTCTCTGATTGGCCGTAGTGTCCTTTCTGAACTGGATATGCTGGTGGGGAAGGTACTGTGTTTCCTTTATCTAAGCCCAGAGCGTCTTGCTCACGAAGGCATCTTCACTAACCAAGAGTTGTACGACGAGCTACTTGCTCTGGCTGATGAAAACAAGCTGATGAAGCTGGTGACCAACCGTGCTACCGGTTCTGACCTTGATAAAGAAAAGCTGTTTGAAAAAGTACGCACGTCACTTCGTCGTCTACGCCGCCTAGGCATGATCATCAACATTGGTGAGACCGGTAAATTCAGCATCAGTGAAGCGGTATTCCGCTTTGGTGCCGATGTACGTATTGGCGATGATATGCGTGAAGCGCAGCTACGTCTGATCCGTGATGGTGAAGCGGTAGTGCACACCAAAGAGCCAAGCCAAGGCAGCCTATTGTCTGAAGAAGATCAAGACGACCAAGCCCAAAAAGAAACAACAGAAGAGGGTGAAGCATGAGCATGATTGAACGCGGTAAATACCAATCGCTGACCATGGTCAACTGGAACGGCTTCTTTGCCCGTACTTTTGACATCGATGGTCTGGTCACCACGCTATCAGGTGGTAACGGTGCAGGTAAATCAACCACAATGGCGGCGTTCATCACCGCATTGATTCCTGACCAAACGCTACTGCACTTCCGTAACACCACAGAAGCGGGCAGCAGCCAATCGTCTCGCGACAAAGGTTTGTACGGTAAGCTACAACCGGGGGCGTGTTATGCAGCGCTAGACGTGGTGAACTCACGCAATCAGCGCCTACTGTTTGCAGTAAAACTGCAGCAAGTAGCGGGTCGTGATAAGAAAGTAGACATCAAACCGTTTGTTATTCAAGGCCTTCCAAGCCATATAAAACCAACAGATATTTTGGTTGAAAGCGTATCTGCGACGCAAGCTCGTGTACGTCAAATCAATGAAGTAAAAGAATCAATCGCGGAATTTGAAGGCGTTCAGTTCAAAGCGTTCTCTTCTATCGTGGATTACCACGCACAAATGTTTGAATTCGGTGTAATTCCGAAGAAACTGCGCAACTCTGGTGATCGCTCTAAATTCTACCGTCTGATCGAAGCATCGCTTTACGGTGGTATTTCAAGTGCGATTACGCGCTCGCTACGCGACTACCTTCTGCCACAAAACGGTGGTGTGAAGAAAGCGTTCCAAGATATGGAATCGGCGCTGCGTGAAAACCGCATGACGCTAGAAGCGATCAAAACTACGCAAGCAGACCGTGACTTGTTCAAGCACTTGATTACAGAGTCGACCAACTACGTGGCAGCGGATTATATGCGCCATGCCAACGAGCGTCGTAAAAAACTAGAACAGACACTGTCTTTGCGTTCAGAGTTATTTGGTTCTCGCGAGACCTTGATTGAGCAAAACAACCTGCTTAACCGCGTTCAAGAAGAGCTGGAACTGCTGATCGAATCAGAATCTTCTTTAGAGCAAGACTACCAAGCGGCTTCGGATCACTTGCAACTGGTGCAAAACGCGCTGCGTCAGCAAGAGAAGATCGAACGCTACCAAGAAGATCTTGAAGAGCTGAGCGAGCGTCTTGAAGAACAAATGATGGTAGTGGAAGAAGCGCAAGAACGCGTGATGATGGCTGAAGAGCAAGCGACCGTTGCAGAAGAAGAGGTGGACAGCCTTAAGACGCAACTTGCTGATTACCAGCAAGCTCTTGACGTTCAGCAAACTCGCGCGCTTCAATACCAACAAGCGGTTCAAGCGCTGGAGAAAGCGAAGCAGCTACTTGACGATGACAGCCTAACGGCGGAATCAGCACAAGCGTTAGTAGCGGAGCTGAAAAACAAAGAGTCGGAAAATACCAATACGTTGTTGTCTGTGAAACATAAGCTCGATATGTCATCAGCTGCGGCAGAGCAGTTTGATACTGCATTGAAGCTTGTACAGAGCATCGTTGGCCCTGTTGAGCGCAAAGAAGCCTCTGAGCACGCAAAATTGGCAATCGCTAAAGCTCGAGAATCACAGCAAATTGCACAAAACGAACAGCAATGGCGAGCGCAGCATCGCGATCTTGATCGTAGCCTCAATCAGCAACGTCAAGCGCGTGAACTGGTTGCTGAATACAAAAAGCAATATCACGTCGAGCTAACCGATGAAGTTACGTTTGAACAAGAACGTGAACGTCATGCGATGCAAATCGAATCACTAGAGATAGCTCAAGAAGAAGTTCGTGATCAGCGTGGTGAACAGCGCCGTCTAGAGCAAAACGCGGCGGCAGAAATCAGTAAACTTGAAGCGATAGCGCCAGCTTGGATTGCGGCTAATGATGCGCTAGAGAAACTGAGAGAGCAGAGCGGGGCAGACCTTGAAGATCGTCATGCGGTAATGAACCACATGCAGGTTGTTCTTGAGCAAGAAAGGGCGCTGTCCTTAGCTAAAGATAAGCTTGCTGAGCGCCGTAGCCAGCTTGACACTGAGATTGAACGTCTTGCTTCTCCTGGTGGTTCAAACGACCCTCGCCTGAAAGGTTTGGCTGATACTTTAGGCGGTGTATTACTGTCCGAGATCTACGATGACATCACGATTGATGACGCGCCTTACTTCAGTGCGATGTACGGTCCGGCTCGTCACGCTATCGTTGTTTCTGACCTGTCAGGTATCGAAGAGAAACTGGTAGAGCTAGACGACTGTCCAGAAGACTTGTACATCATTGAAGGTGACATCGATGCCTTTGATGACAGCTCGTTCGATGCAGAAGAGTTAGAGGGCGCGGTTTGTGTTCGCATGAACGATCGCCAAATGCGTTACTCTCGCTTGCCTGAGATCCCATTGTTTGGTCGTGCAGCACGTGAGCAGCGTCTTGAGTTGCTGCGTAACGAACGAGAAGAAGTGGTAGAGAAACACGCTAAAGCGGCGTTTGATTCTCAGAAAATGCAGCGTTTGTACCAAGCATTTAACCAATTTGTGTCTAACCATATTCAAGTTGCTTTTGACGCCGATCCAGAACAAGCACTGGCAACCATTCGTGATAAGCGTAACCAAATCGCTCGCGTGCTGGCGGATCTGGATGCAAAAGAGCAGCAGCAACGCTCTCAGCTTCAAACCAGCAAGCAAGCACTGTCTTCTCTGGACAAGCTAGCATCACACATGGTGCTTGTTGAAGATGAATCATTGCAAGCGCGTTTTGATGAGCTAGAAGAGAAAATCGCTCAGCTTGCAGAGGCGAAAAACTTCTTAAACAATCATGCAAAAGCCGTCGCGCAACTACAGAATATTGCGTCTGCGCTTGATGCTGACCCAGAGCAATTCGATGCACTAGAAGCAGAATACAAAGCAGCAGATGAACAGTTACAAGATCTTAAGAAGCAAATCTTTGCACTCTCGGATCTGGTTGAACGTCGTCACTACTTCGCTTACTCAGACTCGGTTGATCTTCTGAACAAAAGTAGCGAACTGAGTGAGCAGCTCAAAGCGAAGTTGATTCAAGCTGAACAGACTCGTTCTCGTTCTCGTGAAGAGTTGAAGCAAGCACAAGGACAAATGAACCAATACAACCAAGTATTGGCGTCTTT
The DNA here is from genome assembly GCF_013048515.1 of Vibrio sp. 1-2 (7-a). Classification (NCBI taxonomy): domain Bacteria; kingdom Pseudomonadati; phylum Pseudomonadota; class Gammaproteobacteria; order Vibrionales; family Vibrionaceae; genus Vibrio; species Vibrio sp. 1-2 (7-a). The sequence goes on along the minus strand of NZ_VHSQ01000001.1, from coordinate 1,607,444 downwards.
GAAGAGTTCGCATCAAGCTAAGCAAGAAACCGTACAAGAGTTCAAACAAGAGCTGCAAGAGTATGGCGTAAATGCCGACGAAGGCGCGGAAGAGCGTGCAATGCGCCGTCGTGACGAGCTGCACGAACGCTTACATACTTCACGTAGTCGTAAGAGTGAATACGAGCGCACGATAACGTCGACCGAGCTTGAGATGAAAGGCTTAGCGAAACGTCTGAAGAAAGTGCAGAAAGAATACGCAGAGCTGCGCAAATTTGTCGTTGCAGCGAAAGCGGGTTGGTGTTCAGTACTTCGCTTAGCGCGTGAAAACGATGTTGAGCGTCGTCTACACAAACGTGAACTGGCGTATATGTCGGCAGATGAATTGCGTTCCATGTCGGATAAATCATTGGGTGCGCTGCGTCTTGCTGTTGCAAACAATGATGACTTGCGTGATGCACTCCGTTTGTCTGAAGACAACGCTCGCCCAGAGCGTAAAGTTCTGTTCTACATTGCGGTATACCAACACCTTCGTGAGCGTATTCGTCAGGATATCATCCGTACTGATGACCCAGTTGAAGCAATCGAAGAGATGGAAGTGGAACTGGCGCGTCTAACGGAAGAGCTAACGCAACGTGAAAACCGCCTAGCGATCAGCTCTGAGTCGGTAGCGAGCATCATCAAGAAGACGATTCAGCGTGAGCAAAACCGTATTCGTATGCTGAACCAAGGCTTGTCGAACATCTCGTTCGGTCAGGTCAAGGGCGTACGTCTAAACGTGAAAATTCGCGAAAGTCACGAAGTGCTACTGAACGGTCTAGCGACACAACAAGAGCAGCATAAAGATCTGTTCGAATCGACTCGCTTTACCTTCTCTGAAGCAATGGCGAAACTGTTCCAACGTGTGAACCCACATATCGATATGGGTCAACGTTCTCCTCAGGTTCTGGGTGAAGAGCTACTGGATTACCGTAACTACCTAGAGCTAAGTGTAGAAGTGAACCGTGGTACAGATGGCTGGCTACAGGCTGAGTCTGGCGCACTATCAACAGGTGAAGCGATCGGTACCGGTCAGTCAATTCTATTGATGGTCGTGCAAAGCTGGGAAGAAGAGTCTCGTCGTCTACGCAGCAAAGACATTGTGCCTTGTCGTTTACTCTTCTTGGATGAAGCAGCGCGTCTGGATGCGAAATCGATCGCGACATTGTTCGAATTGTGTGACCGTCTGGATATGCAACTTCTTATCGCGGCACCAGAAAACATCAGCCCAGAGAAAGGGACTACCTACAAGTTGGTGCGTAAGGTGTTTAAAGACCATGAGCACGTACACGTAGTTGGTCTACGTGGTTTTGGTCAAACGGATAAGCCTAAGACTGAAGCGCAAGAGATGATCGAAGAGTTTGAATCGTAAACTCCGAATCTAGCAAAACGCCCGCAATGAACGCGGGCGTTTTTGTATTTGTTAGCGGGAGGCTTCAAAGCGTATAAAATAAGCCGAGACTGTAGGACGACAGTCTCGGCTTATTAATAGAACTTAGCGGGGAGGCTAAGTTTTATTCCTCTGAAATATCGTCTCTGATATCGATCATTTCAGCAAGCTCTTCAAGTGCTTGGACAGAAAGCTCAGACAAGCGTTGTAAATGCTGGTCTAAGCTCTCTTGTTCTTCAAGCTCTGGTTCATCGTTATCTGTTTCTTTTGTTAGCATTTCTCAACCTCTCAAGTTGAGTAAGGGGAGACCTCATCATACTCAAAAGTTAAAGGAGAAAAGAAACGATCTATGTTGATTCTGTTAGCTCGATCATTGATTCAAGTTATAGGTGAGATGAGTTTGTTTAATAAGATGAGTAGGTAGACGGTTTTGGAAACGGAAACAAAAACGCCAGCAATCCGAACAATTACTGGCGAATGATATTGTGATTGGCGATTAGAACTGTGGTTTTACCCCAAACTGCTCTGCTGCGTAGGCGACACGTTCAATCGGCTTTGGATACTCGGCAGGTGTGCCGAGGCTCTCTATGTGTTTCAAACGAGGAAGCAAGCCCGCACCATTAGCGATTTGGATTGCTAAGCCAGGACGAGCGTTGAGCTCTAAAACCATAGGTCCTTCTTCTTTATCTAACACCATATCAGTGCCCATGTACCCCAACCCTGTCATCTCCCACGCACTAGACGCAAGCTCAAGCAAGCGCTCCCAGTGCGGGACTTGGAGGGTAGAAAGGTCTTTGCCTGTATCCGGATGGTGGGTGACTGGATGGTCGAATTGCACCGCTCGGATTGCTTTACCTGTGGCGATATCAATGCCCACGCCCACAGCGCCTTGGTGTAGGTTTGCTTTACCGTCCGACGCCGCCGTAGAACAGCGCATCATTGCCATAACAGGGTAGCCTTTAAATACGATGATTCGAACATCAGGCACACCTTCATAACTGAAGCCATCGAAACAATCATCAAACTTAATCAGGTTCTCAACGACTGCGACGTCGTTTTTACCACCAAGAGAGAAAAGGCCAGCAAGCGCATTACTGATATGACGTTCAACTTCATCCTTACCAATTGTAGAGCCGGAAGGTTTGGTATAGACCCCATCTTTATGCGAGGTAATAACCAAAATACCCTTACCACCACTACCTTGAGCGGGCTTGATAACAAAACCAGGCCAATCTTGCACCATCTTATGGATGGTCTTTACTTCTGCTTGGTTATGAATAACACCGATCAGGGCAGGGACGGTCGCCCCTGCTGCCTGCGCAATAATTTTAGTCTTGAGCTTGTCATCAACTAATGGGTATTTAGAACGATCATTGTAACGGCCGATATAACTGTGGTTACGTTTGTTCATCCCCATAATGCCTTTATGGCGAAGCTTAGCTGGCGAAGTAAAACTTTCTAACATCGTTTAGTCCTCCGCTAGTGGTTTGAAACGACGTAACTCAGTTAGACGGTAACCTGTGTAAGTACCTAGTAATAGAATACCGGCCAGAACAATCAACTGTAGACCAATGAAGTTAAAGGTTAGGTGCTGAATGTATGAGTTCGTCATCGCTAAGTAAACCAATACTGCGGTGAGCAGTGAGCCCCCACCTTGCAGAGCGACTTCTTTCGCACCTTCTTCTTCCCATAGGATAGACATACGTTCAATTGTCCATGACAAGATGATCATAGGGAAGAACGTAATTGTTAAGCCTTCCGTTAAGCCCATCTTAAATGCGACTACTGTGAACACCGAAATGATCATAATAACGGTAATAATGACCGCTGATATCCGTGCTACAAGCAGTAAGTTCAACCTCGATAAGTAACTTCGAATAATCAAGCCTGTGCCAACGATCAGTAAGAAACCGACAATACCCGTTAATAGCTGGGTTTGAACAAACGCAACAGCAATCAGTACTGGCATGAAAGTACCGGATGTTTTTAGACCGATAATCACACGCAAGAACACCACGATAAGGGCACCGATAGGGATCAGCATGATGGTCTTAAACATCGCTTGTTCTTCAAGAGGCAAGCTATGAATTGAAATATTCAGCAGCCCATCAGCTTCTATCTTGTTGTTCGTCGCTTGCTGTGGAGTCATTTCTTGTTTGATCATTGAAAAATGAACTTGGCTATTTTTACCACCAACAAGATCAAGCAGGGATACATTCGACTCATCCCAAACTAATAAGTTTGGTTTCACGGCTTTCTGTTCGGAATTTGGTGAGAACAGCACCCAATCTTTACCCGACCAAACCTGAACCATTGGTTGAATGGTTTGGCGTCGACGTCCATCTTCTAGTTCGATAACACCGACGGTTTTGCTCTGTATACCTGCGGTAAGCAAAATATTATGTAGTGCATCAGTACGGCTGAAGTCATTCAGTAGTAGCGATGAGTTTTGACTGTCTGGGTCATTAAGCGCTTTGATGAGCTCACGAGTAAAGGTCACATTGTCGGCAGAACGACTCATCGCACGCTCTACAAGGGCATTTGCCGCCGCAGCTTGTGGCGCTGATAGCGTTGGTGGCGTAATGTCTTCAGTTGGTGGTAGAGGCGTAACTTTAGCCTGAGGGTCCACTAAGAACTGCGCTTTGTAGTAAATGGTTTGAGGACCTTTGGCCTGACGAATTGACCACTCGGCACGACGTCCAGAATCAGAATTAATGTAGGAAACGCCATAACCAGAAGAGGAAGCGGATTCACCGATAAGCGTATAACCACTTTGTGTATGAGGTGCTGCGAGTGAAGCTTTGACTTCATTGCCGTTAGCATTGAACTCAATACGTGCCTCTACATCCCATACCTGACGAGTTTCGCCTGGTGTCCAAGGCACGCCGTAGTTTTCATGTCTGAAAACACTCAAAGCAATGCCCGCAATCACCAATAAGATGATTGAAAGGTAAAACGGTATTTTTGACGTCATAATCTACCTTATTATTTTTTATCTTCGTCCGTTTGGATATAGGTACGACTTACATCGACAAGTGCGATGTCGCGCATAAATTCTCTACCCAGTAAAATAGGATGGTTCATATGCGAGCGATCTGCCAACGTAAATTGCGCTTTTTCATGAATTTTTCCAACGCGCACCCAAAGTTCGACTACAGCGCGACGTTCTAGTTCTTCACTGGTAACTTGGCGAATTTTTACGTAACGAATGACTGGCGCTTCGATCCAAGTATTTTTTTCTTCTTCAGATTTACTGGTATCTGCCAGGTGGAATCGAACCCAGTTTTTGCCGTTTCTTTCGAACTCTTCAATATCAACTGCATTTAAAGATGAGGTTGCGGCACCGGTGTCGACACGTGCATCAAAAGTCTGCTTAATGGAGTCGATAGTGACCTTTTCAATTGAGCCAAGGACAATATCATGAGTTGGTGTTGGTTCCACAGGAGCAGGAGATTGGACAATAATCGGCTCTTTTGGCTTTTTCACTTCTGCCATTGCTTCATCACGAAATGTCAGAAGTTCAACCTGTAGTTTATCGACTTGTTCTTCAAGGCTGTCGATATAGTCCGATTGGTTGCTGAGCTGAAGCTCTAAGTTAGTAATGCGATTATTGACATTCGCTTCTGAAGTTTGAATAGCCGCTAACGTTTCTTGGTGGTACTGTTCGCCTTTGGTTAGTGAGCATCCAGATAGTAAGGCGATGGCAACAATCGGGGTCAATCGTAATAACATTGAAAACCTTGGGATTGGATTAAGTTGTTTATTTTTTAGGAGTTTAGCTCATATCGATAAAGCCTCACAAGTAAGAATGTTTCTCTATTACTTATTGTTTGAGGAATAGTGATGAAAAGCTAAAAATCAAGGACATAAAAGCGCATCCTTATTTAGAGCGTGCTTATGTTTTGATGTAACAAATGGACTCGAAAAACAAACACGCTCAGTACGAGGAAAGAGGGTAATGTCTTAACTCGTAAAATGAGTTAAGACAATGTCAGGAATCTCAGCGAATTATGGTTTGCGAGCGACAAGAACCGCGCGGCGAGGGGCAGGGTAACCTTCTACAGTCTTGCTTGGGTCGTTCGGATCTAGATAGTCTGGTAGAGAGTTATGCGTCATCCAATCTGTGGTACGTTGCTCATCAACCGAAGTGACGCTTTCATCAACGATGCGCACATCTTCAAATCCTACCAACTCTAACCACACTTTCAGCGCTTTTGCTGAAGGGAAGAAATAGACATTACGCATTTGTGCGTAACGAGAAGTTGGAACCAACACTGCATTCTCATCACCTTCAATCACGAGTGTTTCCAATACTAGTTCACCACCAGACACTAATTGATCTTTTAGCTGCACCAAGTGATCCAGTGGAGAGCGACGGTGGTAAAGTACGCCCATGCTGAATACCGTGTCGAACGCTTCTAACTTAGGTAGTTGTTCAATACCCAACGGCAGTAGGTGCGCACGTTGGTCATCACCCATTAGTTTACGAATTGCTTCGAACTGAATTAGGAACAGGTGAGATGGATCGATACCGACGGTTAAGCGGGCACCTTCACCCAGCATGCGCCACATGTGGTAGCCGTTACCACAACCAACATCGAGTACGCTGCGGTTTTTTAATGGAGAAATATGCGGAAGCACACGGTCCCATTTCCAGTCACTGCGCCACTCAGTATCAATATGAATGCCGTGTACGTGGTATGGCCCTTTGCGCCATGGGTGGAATGTACGAAGTAAGTTCTCTAATTTCTTTAGCTCACCTTCATGGAAAGGTGTGTCGTTGCTGATGGTCACTGAATTCTTGATATCAATTTGATCCGGTGAGCCTTCTGGAATCTTGTTCAGTGCTTTCAACCAGCGACCAAAGTCACCGTGCTCTGCATTTTGCCAATCCGTTAGCTGTTGTGGTAGCACATTGAGCCAAGGTTGAAGACGTGTGTCTTGGGCAATCAATTGGTAGAAGTTTGCAAAGTTAAACATAGTTAGTTAATCGCTGAGTTGATGGTATTAAAATTATTAAATAACAGCCTAAAGTGGCGTAATTCAGGGCCTTTGTATGCACGGTTTATTTAATTGCGAACATAGAGCCAAAGTTAAAGCATTGGAACCAAACATCGTAGCTAGAAAAGCCAATTTTAGCGAAACGCTCTTTATGCTCTTTCTTGGAATCTGGGCGCATTACGTTTTCTATCGCGCTGCGCTTTTGGCTGATTTCTAGTTCGCTATAACCATTTGCACGTTTAAAGTCGTGGTGAAGGTCAATTAATAGCTCGTTTGACACTTCATCTTCGAAGACGAATTTCTCCGACAAAATCAAAATTCCGCCAGGACGTAGACCTGCATAGATTCGTTCAAGCAGGGCGTAACGATCGTCTGGAGAAAGAAATTGCAGAGTAAAGTTCAGTACGACAACTGATGCGTTTTCAATATCGATATTACGAATATCCGCTTCAACCACATCTACAGGAGTATCGCTTCGGTACGCGTTGACGTGAAGTTTACAACGCTCAACCATCGCAGGAGAGTTGTCCACTGCGATGATTTGGCAACCTTCTTGTTTGATATGGCGACGCATAGACAATGTTGCAGCACCCAAAGAACAGCCAAGGTCATAGATGTTTGAGTGGGGCTTTACAAAACGCTCTGCCAGCATACCAATTGCAGAAATAATGTTGCTGTAACCCGGCACCGATCGTTGAATCATGTCAGGAAATACTTCCGCTACGCGTTCATCGAACGTGAAATCCCCAATTTTATCGATTGGAGCCGAAAAAATAGTATCTGGATTGCTCTTAGGGTTCATAACCAAGTCTCTGCATACAAGCCGCCTGAAAACGTCAGGCACCAAAAAAGGCGCGTATTTTATGGGAATTTCACGCCTCTGTCATGTGTTGCGTTAGAACATCTGCAACTGCGAGTTGCCATCGTTAGCCGGGAAAGAGGCTAAGTCAGGAAGTGTTATACGCTTTTGTATGTCTTTATACAGATTGGCTGCCAACTCCGGCGCAATTATATTGTCCGCAGTATGGATCATGACATACGGCTGTTTACCTTCTGCAATCCATTGCGGCAACTTGCTGAGCCATGGTGTAAAAAACTCGTAATTTTGCTGTTCTTCTGGATGACCAATAAAGCGAATCAAAGGGTGTGAAGCGGTAGCAATGGCGTGGACTGGTACTCTTGGTTTTTTCATTTGCGCATCAATGATCGCTTCATTGTTTGGCTTAGCGGCAAAGACAGGGCGGCTATCCATAATAATGCGGTCAATGTTATTTTCTACTAACCATTGGTTAAGCGCTCGCTCTTCTTCACCTTTGGAGAAAAATGCCATATGACGAACCTCAACACCAAGAGGGAAGTTAGGTGGAAAGCTCGCACAGAACTTTTTCAATCGATCAAGGTGCTCAGGACCAAAAGCGGCTGGCAATTGAATTGTCCATTGCCCCACACGGTCATGCAACGGCTCCATGATTTTCATGAAGTCTCTCAGTTGTTCGCTGCAACCTCTTAGCATTTGCTCATGAGTGATGGCTTTAGGAAGTTTGAAAGTAAAGCGAAAATCATCGTGGGTTGCTGCTCTCCAGTTTTGCACCGTGTTGAGCGTCGGCGTGGCATAAAATGTCGTGTTGCCTTCCACGGTATGGAACACCTGTGCATACTTTTCTAAACGTTCAGCGGGCTTTGTCCCGCTGCCGTAAAAGCTTTGTTGCCATTGATTGTGCGACCACATCGTCAATCCAAGTCGAAGAGGTAAGTTATCCATTATTCTTTACTGCTTGCTACTCGTGTGAATACTTTACGAGAGTTTTGCTGAAATAGGTAATTTCACGCTATAATCCCCACCAATTTTTTCGCTTTGGTGCGCTTTTGAACATTTGTTGTACTAAAAAGCACCAGTGAATGATAAAACACACGTAATTGTATGTTGAGTAGTCGATTTTCGTGGACATTCAGCGTATAACTGAATCTTTACTCTGCTTGGCAATGAGGCTGACAGAGCGTAGTTAACAACATTTGAGAGATTGGGAATTTCATTATGCGTACCCATTACTGTGGTCACCTGAACAAGTCCCTTGCAGGACAAACTGTAGAACTTTGCGGCTGGGTTAACCGTCGTCGTGATTTAGGCGGTCTTATTTTTATTGATATGCGAGATCGCGAAGGTATCGTTCAGGTAGTTGTTGATCCAGATATGGCGGATGCGTATGAAGTGGCTAACACACTTCGTAATGAATTCTGTATCAAACTAACGGGTGAAGTACGCGTTCGTCCAGAAAGCCAAGCAAACAAAGACATGGCAACAGGTGAAGTTGAGATCCTTGCGACAGGTCTTGAAATCATCAACCGCAGTGACGTTTTGCCTCTAGATTTCAACCAAAAGAACTCTGAAGAGCAACGTCTGAAGTACCGTTACTTAGATCTACGTCGTCCTGAAATGAGCGATCGCATCAAGCTACGTGCTAAAGCGTCTAGCTTTGTTCGTCGTTTCCTAGACGACAACGGCTTCCTAGATATCGAAACACCAGTACTAACGAAAGCGACACCAGAAGGCGCGCGTGACTACCTAGTACCTAGCCGTGTTCACAAAGGCAGCTTCTACGCGCTTCCTCAGTCTCCACAGCTATTCAAACAGCTTCTAATGATGTCTGGTTTTGACCGTTACTACCAAATCGTTAAGTGTTTCCGTGATGAAGACTTACGCGCTGACCGTCAACCAGAATTCACTCAAATCGATATCGAAACGTCATTCATGACGGCTGAGCAAGTACGTGAAGTGACGGAAAACATGGTTCGCGATATGTGGCAAGAGCTACTAAACGTAGACCTAGGTCAGTTCCCAGTAATGCCATTCAGCGAAGCGATTCGCCGTTTCGGTTCTGACAAGCCAGACCTACGTAACCCGTTAGAGTTAGTTGATGTCGCTGACCTAGTGAAAGACGTTGAGTTCAAAGTATTCTCTGGCCCAGCAAACGATGAGAAAGGTCGCGTTGCCGTTATTCGCGTTCCAGGTGGTGCATCTTTGACTCGTAAGCAAATTGATGGCTACGGTGAATTCGTTGGTATCTACGGTGCGAAAGGTCTAGCATGGATGAAGGTTAACGACCGTGCTGCAGGCATGGAAGGTATCCAGTCTCCAGTGGCTAAGTTCCTAAACGAAGACGTGATCAACGCTATCCTAGATCGCACTCAAGCGGAATCTGGTGATATCATCCTATTTGGCGCTGATAAAGCGGGTATCGTTGCAGAAGCTATGGGCGCACTGCGTCTGAAGCTAGGTAAAGATCTAGAGCTAACTGACGAATCTGCATGGGCTCCACTGTGGGTCGTTGACTTCCCAATGTTCGAAGAAGATGACGAAGGCAACCTACACGCGATGCACCACCCATTCACGTCACCTCTAGGTGTGACTGCGGAAGAGCTAAAAGCGAACCCAGCTGCGGCAAACTCTAACGCTTACGATATGGTTCTAAATGGTTACGAAGTTGGCGGCGGTTCTGTTCGTATCCACAACGCAGATATGCAAGAAGCCGTATTTGATATTCTAGGCATCACTCCTGAAGAGCAACAGCTTAAGTTCGGCTTCCTGCTTGATGCACTGAAATTCGGTACGCCTCCACACGCTGGTCTTGCATTCGGTCTTGACCGTCTAGTGATGCTGCTATGTGGTACCGAGAACATCCGTGATGTTATTGCATTCCCGAAAACAACAGCAGCGGCGTGTCTACTGACAGACGCACCAAGCATTGCGAACCCAACAGCGCTAGAAGAGCTAGCAATCGCAGTGACTGCAGCGAAAGAAAAAGACGCAGAATAAGCGCACAACAATTTGAAGAAAACTCCCGCAACTGCGGGAGTTTTTGTTTAAATAAACCCAAGAAACTTCCAAAGCAATTTCCCAAGCAACGCTTTTTAGCTCATGTTTGCTATTAAGCGTCAAAATACATTAAAAGGTGAATTATGGCAGGTCATAGTAAATGGGCGAATATTCGTCACCGTAAAGCAGCGCAAGATGCGAAGCGCGGCAAAATCTTTACCAAATTAATCCGTGAAATCGTTGTTGCAGCAAAAGAGGGAGGCGGTGAGCCAGAAAATAACCCACGTTTGCGAGCTGCAATTGATAAAGCGTTGTCTAACAACATGACGCGTGACACTGTCAACCGCGCTGTCAGTCGAGGTGCTGGTGGTGAAGGCGATGACAATATGGAAACCGTAATCTATGAAGGTTATGGTCCGGGTGGCACTGCGGTCATGGTCGAATGTATGACGGATAACCGAAATCGCACAGTATCTGGCGTACGCCATGCGTTCTCGAAGTCAGGAGGCAATCTGGGTACGGATGGTAGTGTAAACTATCTTTTCGACAAGAAAGGCGTGATCTCATACGCCCCAGGTTTAGATGAAGATGTGGTGATGGAAGTGGCGTTAGAAAGTGGCGCTGATGACATCGAAACATCAGAAGATGGCTCGATTGATGTTTACACCGCGCCAAGCGATTTTGGACTCGTAAAAGATGCCCTTGATGCTGCAGGTTTTGAGGCGGAAAACGCCGAAGTGTCGCTTATCCCTTCAACGAAAGCAGAACTGGATGTGGACACTGCGCCAAAACTGCTTCGTTTGATTGACGCTTTAGAAGATCTGGACGATGTTCAGGAGGTTTATCACAACGGTGATATCTCTGACGACGTTGCGGCCTCTCTAGAGTAAACTCAATGTGCAGTGAGCGGTATTCGCTCCGAAGTTAGAAAGTAAGCTAAAAGTAATAATAAGAAATTGAGGCCGCATTCGGCCTCATTTTTAGGAACATTCATGTCAATTATTTTGGGCATTGACCCAGGTTCACGCATTACCGGTTATGGGGTCATTCGTCAAAATGGACGCCATTTGCAATACCTTGGTAGTGGCTGTATTCGTACTTCAGAAAAAGAACTTCCGGGCCGTCTTAAGCAGATTTACGCTGGCGTCACGGAAATCATTACTCAGTTTCAACCGGACGTATTTGCGATTGAACAAGTGTTTATGGCTAAAAATGCGGATTCAGCATTAAAGCTTGGCCAGGCTCGTGGCAGCGCAATTGTTGCTGCGGTGAATGCAGAGTTGCCGGTATATGAATACGCCGCGCGTCTTATTAAGCAAGCTGTAGTCGGTACTGGTGGTGCGGACAAAGCGCAAGTTCAGCATATGGTTCAGCAGATGCTTAAACTGCCCGCCAAGCCTCAAGCGGATGCAGCCGATGCTTTAGGTGTGGCGATTTGTCATGCCAATACGAACAAAACCCTCGTTGCCTTAGCGGGCAAAGCAACCAGTGCTAGAAAAGGGCGCTACCGATAAAATTAACTGGATGTCTATCCAGTTCTTTATTATCCTGTCGCAAATTCATTTCCAAAGAGTATTTATAGTGATTGGACGTCTTCGTGGCACACTGATTGAAAAACAACCACCTGAAGTATTAATTGAAGTTAATGGCATCGGTTATGAAGTCCAGATGCCAATGAGCTGTTTTTACGAGCTGCCAAATGTTGGCGAAGAAGCCATTATTTATACTCACTTTGTCGTCCGTGAAGATGCACAATTGCTATACGGTTTCAACACAGTAAAAGAACGCGCACTTTTCCGTGAAGTGATCAAAGCCAATGGCGTTGGTCCTAAACTCGGTCTTGGTATTCTCTCTGGTATGACAGCAACGCAATTTGTTACTTGTGTGGAACATGAAGACGTTTCTACGCTGGTTAAGCTTCCAGGCGTTGGCAAGAAAACCGCAGAGCGATTGGTTGTTGAAATGAAAGACCGCTTGAAAGGGTGGGGCGCTGGCGATCTATTTACACCATTTACGGATGCTGCTCCTGCGGATTCTGGTGCGACATCCAACAACGCGGAAGAAGAGGCAATTAGCGCGCTTCTAGCTTTGGGTTACAAGCCGACTCAAGCGTCGAAAGTGGTGTCTCAGATCGCTAAACCGGACATGAGCAGTGAGCAAATGATCCGTGAAGCTCTAAAATCAATGGTGTAACGCTGGTTTCACAGTGAGCATTTGTTCAAGATAACTCATTCTCTAAGGTTAATGCCAATCGCTTAACGATATTTTTTGTGTCATTCCAGCGAGCCTAGCGAGACTGGGAATCTAATAGCAGCACGCTGAGCGGTTAATGAAACAATTTGACCATAAACCGCTCGGATAGAAGATCCTGTATCACGCTCCTTCGTCGCTGTACAGGATGACGAGATATAGAAAAAATATGCCACTTGCTGTTAAACGAGCGGCATTATTCTCTCAGGTAACCATTTTTCAAGGTAAAAAGATGATTGAAGCCGATCGTTTAATCGCGCCAGAAAACCCTGCCTTTCGTGATGAAGATGTCATTGACCGTGCTATTCGGCCAAAAAAATTAGCGGATTACCAAGGTCAGGACCATGTCCGTGACCAAATGGAGATCTTCATTAAAGCTGCTCAGTTACGTAGTGAAGCTCTTGATCACCTTTTGATTTTTGGTCCTCCAGGTTTGGGTAAAACCACACTTGCGAATATCGTTGCCAATGAAATGGAAGTGAACATTCGCACCACTTCGGGCCCTGTACTTGAGAAAGCAGGGGATTTGGCCGCGCTGTTAACTAACCTAGAAGAAAACGATGTGTTGTTCATCGATGAGATTCACCGCTTGAGCCCGATGGTTGAAGAGGTTCTGTATCCGGCGATGGAAGATTATCAACTGGATATTATGATCGGTGAGGGTCCGGCCGCTCGTTCTATTAAGATCGATTTGCCGCCGTTTACTTTGATTGGTGCAACGACCCGAGCAGGCTCTTTAACGTCACCATTACGCGACCGTTTTGGTATTACTCAGCGTCTTGAGTTTTATAAGATAAAAGACCTACAAGATATTGTGCAGCGCAGCGCGGATTGTTTAGGTTTGTCAATGGAACCTGAAGGCGCCTTGGAAGTGGCAAGACGTGCACGTGGCACACCACGTATTGCTAACCGTCTACTACGTCGTGTTCGCGATTATGCGGAAGTGAAAGGAAATGGTCACATTTGTGCAGAGGTTGCCGACAAAGCGTTGAATATGCTTGATGTGGACGCCGAAGGTTTCGATTACATGGACCGCAAACTACTACTCGCAATTATGGAGAAATTTGGTGGTGGTCCGGTCGGACTCGATAACATGGCGGCAGCGATTGGTGAAGAAAAGGATACCATCGAAGACGTTCTTGAGCCTTATCTTATTCAGCAAGGTTATTTACAACGCACTCCACGTGGAAGAATCGCGACAGATCGTGCGTATTTGCATTTCGGAATTGAAAAATAAGATTCCCTCGCTGGGCCTTTGCGGCCCAGTGCTTCATTAAAGTTGACCAAACTCACATTTTTTGAATTTCTTCTCATATCAGTTTAGTAAGTAAAAAGCATTGATTGTTAACTCTATGTTTGCTCGCAACTGGTTAATTTCTCTCCTGATTACTCTCTCTTAACATCCGTATCTAATACTGGTTGATCTGGATCAATGTGATGGATTTTTGTGCAAATTCCGCGCATAAACATTGATGTATATCAAAGCGCATTCCGGCTATAAACCTTTTGAAACAATCTGTTTTTACAAGTAATATTAGCCCTAGCTATATTAGCTGATGCTTAACAATTAACTAACCAATGAAGCACATTTTTGCAACAATGAGTTGTGATAATTCAACATTTTTCAAGTGTAAATAACACTTGAGTATGGATTGCAATATGTAGAGAGTGTCATTCAGCCGACACATAGGAGTTACCATGATTGACGTAGTTGATCTATCGCGGTTGCAGTTTGCACTGACAGCGATGTATCACTTCCTATTCGTACCATTGACCCTTGGTATGGCCTTCCTTCTGGCCATTATGGAATCGATGTACGTAATGACGAACAAGCAAATCTACAAGGACATGACCAAGTTCTGGGGTAAGCTATTCGGTATTAACTTTGCACTTGGTGTGGCGACAGGCCTTACCATGGAATTCCAGTTTGGTACGAACTGGTCTTACTACTCCCACTATGTAGGTGACATCTTCGGTGCGCCGCTAGCGATCGAAGCCCTTGTCGCATTCTTCCTGGAGTCAACTTTTGTTGGTCTATTCTTCTTCGGGTGGGATCGTCTATCTAAACGTCAACACTTAGCGGTTACTTGGCTTGTGGCGCTGGGCTCTAACTTCTCTGCACTTTGGATTCTTATCGCAAACGGCTGGATGCAAAACCCAGTAGGCGCGGACTTCAACTTCGAAACCATGCGAATGGAAATGGTAAGCTTCTCTGAAGTTGTACTAAACCCAGTTGCTCAGGTTAAGTTCGTGCATACGGTTGCTTCTGGTTACACTTGTGGCGCAATGTTTATTCTAGGCATCAGTTCATACTACCTATTAAAAGGTCGTGACATTGCGTTTGCTCGTCGTTCATTTGCCATCGCTGCTTCTTTCGGTATTGCGGCTATCTTATCTACCATCGTTCTTGGCGATGAATCTGGCTACGAGCTTGGTGAAGTTCAAAAAGTGAAGCTTGCTGCAATTGAAGCAGAGTGGCACACAGAACCAGCTCCAGCAGCGTTTACGTTGTTTGGTGTTCCTAACCAAGAAACCATGCACACAGATTACGCAATCAAGATCCCTTACGTAATGGGTATCATCGCGACACGTTCTTTTGATGAGCAAGTAACAGGTCTTCGTGACCTACGTGATGAGCACGTCGATCGTATTCGTGACGGTATGTACGCTTATGAACTTCTTGAGAAGCTTCGTGCGGGCGACAAGTCAGAAGAAAACATGACTGCGTTTGATGAAGTGAAGGGTGACCTAGGTTACGGTCTACTTCTAAAACGCTACACAGACAATGTTGTTGATGCGACAGAAGAGCAAATCCAAGCTGCTGCGGATGACTCAATCCCAACAGTATGGCCGCTATTCTGGTCATTCCGTATCATGGTTGCTTGTGGTTTCATCATGCTATTCGTTTTCGGTGCGGCATTTATTCAAACGTGTCGTCAGAAGATCGAACAGAAACAATGGATTCTTAAAGCTGCACTATTCAGCATCCCACTACCGTGGATTGCGATTGAAGCGGGTTGGTTCGTCGCTGAGTACGGTCGTCAGCCATGGGCTGTTGGTGAAATTTTACCAGTGCACGTTGCAGCTTCTGCATTAACTGCTGGCGAAATCTGGACTTCACTATTCGCAATTCTGGCGCTATACACGGTATTCCTGGTTGCAGAAGTTTACCTAATGTTGAAATTCGCTCGTAAAGGCCCAAGTAGCCTGAAAACGGGTCGCTACCACTTCGAGCAAAATGCTGACTCTGTTGAAGACAAAGTTAGTCGCCAAGTAGAAGCGTAAGGTAAGGAGATAACAAGATGTTTGATTACGAAATCTTGCGACTCATCTGGTGGGTACTAATCGGTGTTCTACTAGTTGGTTTTGCAGTAACAGACGGTTTCGATATGGGTGTAGGCGCGCTTGTACCTATTATCGGTAAAAACGACACGCAACGTCGCGTCATGATTAACTCAATTGCCCCTCACTGGGATGGTAACCAAGTTTGGCTTATCACTGCTGGTGGTGCATTGTTTGCAGCTTGGCCTTTGGTTTATGCAACGTCATTTTCAGGCTTCTACTTAGCGATGATTTTGACACTAGCAGCGCTATGGCTTCGTCCTCTGGGCCTAGACTACCGCTCTAAAATCGAAGATCCAAAATGGCGTAATACCTGGGATATCTGTATCTCAATCAGTGGTTTTGTTCCACCAATCATCTTTGGTGTAGCGTTTGGCAACCTACTACAGGGCGTACCATTCCAATTGAGTGAGTTCTTGATGCCAACATACCACGGCTCATTCTTTGGTCTTCTAAACCCATTTGCACTGCTGTGTGGCCTAGTTAGCTTGTTCATGATTTTGATGCAAGGTTCGACTTGGCTACAAATGAAAACAACGGGCGAAGTGCATGTGCGTGCTCGCAACGTTGCTCAGTTGGCAGGTTTACTGACGGTTGCAGCGTTTGTAGCGGCTGGTTTCTGGATCCAAAATATCGATGGTTACGTCATTGTTGGCGGTATCGACACTAATGCAGCTTCTAACCCTCTAAACAAAGAGGTAATCCGTGAAGCTGGTGCGTGGATGAAGAATTTTGAAAACTACCCACTACTATGGGCTGCTCCTGTACTAGGTGTTGCAATGCCGCTTCTTGCCGTATTGGCATCTCGCCTTGAAAAGTGTGCGATTTCGTTCATTACTTCAAGTCTGGGTGTTGCTGGCGTTATCTTTACTGCAGGTTTTGCGATGTTCCCATTCATCATGCCTTCAGACTTAATGCCAAGCCACAGCTTAACAATGTGGGATGCAACGTCATCTGAACTGACTCTGAACCTAATGACAGGCGTTGCGTTTGTTATGGTACCAATCATCCTTGGTTACACGTCTTGGACTTACTACAAGATGTTTGGTCGCCTTGATGATCAGTACATTGAAGACAACAAAAACTCACTTTACTAAGGAGCATTTACTATGTGGTATTTCGCATGGATTCTAGGTGTACTACTTGCTTGTGCATTCGGTATCATCAACGCTCTTTGGTTAGAGCACTCAGAAATGATGGATAAAGACAGTGAGTAATCTCGCTGATAAGGTAGCGCAACTTCACGCTCCGATGGATAAGACTCTGTTAAGAGTCTTATCTCTCATCCTTGGCTTTATTCATGTAGGATTGGTGATGTGGGATCCTGAAGCTTACCATCAAGCAATTGGTGGTTTTAACTCAATCATCGCACCAGCACTGATTTGGTCTGTATGCTCAAGCATGGTTTACGGTGTGGGCTTCAAACCGAGAAACTGGTACTGGCAAGTTTTGTTTAGTCCCTACTTTTCGTTAGCTATCTTAATTTATTTAACGGCACTTTATTTCTTTTAGGCTGAAATACGCTGTAATAAAGTCGGTTACTAAATCATCGAATAAAAGCTAGGTATTTCGCCTAGCTTTTATTTTTTCTACAAATTTCAAAAATATTCCCTTAGCTCGGTACCAATTGCTGTCGCTTCAGTTATAGTAATTACTTTAAAGAATTGAATATATTGGGACTCCCTTGCAAGGCACATCAAATCTCTTTCGCTGGCCGATCACCGTGTACTATGAAGACACCGATGCGGGCGGCGTTGTATATCATTCTAATTATCTAAAATTCTTTGAGCGCGCGCGGACAGAAATGTTACGTGCTAAAGGCATTTCTCAACATGTGTTATTGGAACAAAATATCGGCTTTGTTGTCCGACACATGGATATTGATTTCAACCAAGGTGCAAGGCTGGACGAGCATTTGACAGTATTAACCCGAGTGTCAGAAATAAAACGTGCTTCCCTGCAATTCTGTCAAGAGTTGGTCAATGATCAAGGCAAGATATTGTGCAAGGCCTCTGTTAAGGTAGCATGTATCGATAATAAGAAAATGAAACCAATAGCTATTCCAACCTTTATAAATTCGGAGCTAACAAATAGTGACTGCTGATATTTCCATTTTAGATCTCTTTCTTCAGGCCAGTCTGTTGGTAAAGCTTGTGATGCTGACGTTGCTTGGCATGTCAATTGTGTCATGGGCAATGATCATCAAGCGCAGCAAAGTGCTTTCTCAAGCGTCAAAGAATGCAGAGCAGTTTGAAGACAAATTCTGGTCGGGTACTGATCTTTCTCAGCTTTACCAAAAAGTAAAAGCGCGTAAAGACGAAATTGAAGGCACAGAAGAAAT
Organism: Vibrio sp. 1-2 (7-a); assembly: GCF_013048515.1. Lineage (NCBI taxonomy): Bacteria > Pseudomonadati > Pseudomonadota > Gammaproteobacteria > Vibrionales > Vibrionaceae > Vibrio > Vibrio sp. 1-2 (7-a). The sequence continues at coordinate 1,589,288 of NZ_VHSQ01000001.1, read as the reverse complement.
TTTTTACGCAGGTTTCACGGAGTTTGCTCGTCTACGTAAGAGCAACGCAAACTCACCAGCGTACATCATGGAAGGCACTGGCCGCGCAATGCGCGTTGCTGTCTCTCGTGAAGTTGATGAACTAGAAACAAGCTTACCGTTCTTAGCGACAGTCGGTTCTATCAGTCCTTACATCGGCCTATTTGGTACCGTTTGGGGCATCATGCACGCTTTTATTGCGTTGGGTGAAGTAAAACAAGCTACGTTGTCTATGGTTGCACCGGGTATCGCCGAGGCATTGATCGCGACAGCGATGGGTCTATTTGCGGCTATTCCGGCTGTAATGGCCTACAACCGCCTAAGCAATAAAGTGAGCAAACTAGAGCACACTTACGCAACATTCTCTGAAGAATTCCACAGCATCCTTCATCGTCAAGCGATGGCTGGCCGAGACAGCGCGGATAAGGAATAAAGCATGGCGGGTTATCAACCTAAAAAGCGAAAAATGACAGCGGAGATCAACGTTGTTCCGTATATCGACGTAATGCTCGTACTGTTGATCATTTTTATGGCGACCGCTCCATTTGTGACTCAAGGCGTCGATGTTGATCTTCCGAAAACATCGACCGCTGAATCTATGCAAGACCTTGCTGGCGAAACTGACAGTAGTTTTATCATCATCGAAATTGATAGCGAGGGTAATTTAGGCCTAAGCGTAAACGATGAAGAAGTTCAGCGAGGTTTGTCGTTGCAAGATGTTATTGTGCGAGTGAAAGCGGAGCGAGAGGTTAAGCCAGATTCACCAGTTGCGGTAGGTGGCGACGCGGCAACACCATATGCCGATGTTGTCCTATTACTGGATGAACTAAGTCGAGCTGGTATCCCTAAGGTAGGTCTAATGACCGATATCAGGGAATAGACATCAATTATCTATGAAAGATCACAAGAAGAAACCCAACCAATATGCCAAACCGATAGCAATATCGGTTGGTTTGCATGCAATTCTCGTTGCAGCCCTGCTTTGGGGGACGGACTTCAACATGTCTAAACCAGAGCCTACAGGGCAAATGGTTCAAGCTGTTGTCATCGATCCAAAACTTGTGCAGCAACAAGCGAAAGAAATTCGCCAGCAACGTGAAAAGGCAGCAAAAAAAGAACAAGAGCGTCTTGATAAATTGAGACGCGAAGCAGAGCAGCTAGAAAAAAACCGTAAAGCTGAAGAAGAGCAAATTCGCAAGTTGAAAGAACAGCAAGCGAAAGATGCTCAAGCGGCACGAGAAGCAGAAGCAGCACGTAAGAAAAAAGAGCAAGAGCGCAAGCAGGAAGAAGAACGCGTTCGCAAAGAAAAAGAGCGAGCTGCTAAGCTAGAAAAAGAGCGCAAGGCAAAAGAAGAAGCCGTGCGTAAAGCTGAGCAGGAGCGTTTAGCAAAAGAAGCGGCTATAGCAAAAGCTGAGCAAGAACGTTTAGCTCGTGAAAAAGCAGCAAAAGAAGCGGAAGAAAAAGCACGTCGTGAGCGTGAAGCTGCTGAAAAAGCTGAACAAGAGCGCATCGCAAAAGAGAAAGCGGCAAAAGAAGCGGCAGAGCGAGAGCGCAAAGCGAGAGAAGCTGCAGAACGTGCAGAACGCGAGCGTAAAGCGCAAGAAGCCGCGCTAGATGATATTTTTGCAGGCCTTGAGGATGAGGTTAGTAAAAATAGTGCTGCTCGAAATCAATTTATTGACGACGAACTTTCTCGAATGTCATCCATCTATACTCAAAATATTCAGCAAAAGTTGATTAAGGATGACTACTTGCTGGGAAAGGAGTGTAGGGTAAACATCAAATTGATTCCGACAGGAACTGATATGATGGTCTCTGGTGTTACCGTTTTGAGTGGCGATACTCGAGTATGTGCAGCGGCGAAGCGAGCGATAGCTCAGGTAGGGACGTTCCCTAAATCTTCAGAAGCTGCGGTAAACGATAGACTAAAAGACATCAACATAACTGTTGCTTTGGACTAAAAGGAATAAGACGTGATTAGACGCCTTTTACTAGGAATGTTTGTACTGTTTAGCAGTATGACAAATGTGGCGAATGCCGCATTAGAGTTGGTCATTACCGATGGTATTGATTCAGCACGACCAATTGCTGTTGTTCCGTTTAAGTGGGAGGGTACTCAAGCGCTTCCAACGGATATTTCTGCTGTTATTGCCTCGGATTTGCAACGCAGTGGTAAGTTCAGCCCCGTTCCAACGAGCAAGATGCCACAAACTCCGTTCAGTGAATCAGAAGTCAATTTTGATGCCTGGACTAATTTAGGTGTAGATGCTCTGCTGACTGGCTCAATCAAACAAAATGCTCAAGGTGATTACGTTATCAACTACCAACTTGTTGATATTGTGCGTGGCCAACTAACGGGCGGGAAAAGTAAAGCGCTTGGTAGCGATGGCGAATTAGTACTGTCAAAAGATCATGTGCTGTTCAATAAGGTCGCGACCGTTCAAGGTCCTCGCATGCGAGAGTACGCTCACCGCATCTCTGATTTGGTGTATGAGCAGTTAACGGGTGACCGTGGCGCCTTCATGACCCGTATTGCATACGTGGTGGTGAATGATAAAGACCGTTTTCCTTACCAACTTCGTGTGGCTGATTACGATGGTTACAACGAGCGCTTGGTTTTACGTTCTAAGCAACCATTAATGTCACCAGCATGGTCGCCAGATGGTAAAAAGCTTGCGTATGTTAGCTTCCAAAATGGTCAAGCAGAAATCTTTATCATGAACATCTACACCGGTGAGCGTGAGAAGATTACTTCATACCCACGTCATAATGGTGCGCCAAGATTTTCGCCTGACGGCAATAAGTTAGCGATTGTTCTCTCTAAGACAGGCTCGCTTCATGTTTACACGTTCGATCTTAACACTCGCAAGCTGACGCAAATTACGCGTGGCAGATCAAATAATACTGAACCGTTCTGGCATCCAGATGGAAAATCGTTGATTTTCACATCGGATAGGGGTGGTAAACCACAGATTTATCAAGTAAATTTGGGCAGCGGTTCTATTGACCGTTTGACTTGGCAAGGCAGCCAAAATTTGGGTGGCCAGATTACTCCTGATGGGCGATTCCTAGTAATGGTGAACCGCAGCAACGCAGGATTTAACTTGGCGAAACAAGATTTGGAAACTGGTGCTCTTCAAGTCTTAACTAAGACCTTGCTTGATGAGTCTCCTAGTATTGCCCCAAACGGTGGCATGGTTGTGTATAGCTCGATTTACAACAAGAAAAACGTACTATCGATGGTGTCAATTGATGGTCGATTCAAAGCTAGATTACCGGCAACAAATGGGCGTGTTAGAGCGCCTGCATGGTCACCGTTTTTGTAGTAATAAGTTTGATTAATAAAGGAAAATAAGATGCAACTGAACAAGGTTCTAAAAGGGCTACTAATCGCGCTTCCTGTAATGGCTGTTACAGCGTGTAGTTCAAGCGACGACGCTGCTTCTAACACTGGTGCAGCAACAAACAACAATGGCGCAGTTGAAACAACAGTAGCTACGCCAATTGATCAAAGCGGTCAGCTAACAGAGCAAGAGCTAAAAGAGCAAGCGCTACGTGAAACTCAAACAATCTACTTTGCTTTTGATAACTCAACAATTGCAGCAGATTACGAAGAGATGCTTGCAGCTCATGCTTCTTACTTAAGCAAGAACCCAGCTCTTAACGTAACTATCGAAGGTCACGCTGATGAGCGTGGTACTCCTGAGTACAACATCGCTCTTGGTGAGCGTCGTGCACAAGCAGTAGCGAACTACCTGCAAGCACTAGGTGTTCAAGCTGACCAAATCTCAATCGTTAGCTACGGTGAAGAGAAGCCACTTCTTCTAGGTCAATCAGATGAAGTTTACGCTAAGAACCGTCGCGCGGTTCTAGTATACTAATTCGAGGTAATCCTCATGTTCAGTAACACTAAGCGCGCTGTTGCGCTTACGTTACTGGCAAGTGCAGCGAACTTTGCGTTCGCTGCACCAGCTCCAGTATCCGATCTCAACAGCACATCATCCGTCTCTAAGAGCCGTTCATCTGAAACGGAAGTAGAGCGTCTAGAGCGCTTGCTACAAAACCGCAATCGCGTTCAGCTCCAAATGCAACAGCAAATTGACCAAATGTCACAAGAGATCAGTGAGTTACGTGGTCAATTAGAGCGAAATAGCTACGAAATGAAGCAAATGTTGCAACGTCAACGAGAGTTGTTTGTCGAGCTAGATCGTGTGCGTGGAGAAATCAAATCCGCGCCTGCGCAAGATGCGAAACCGGCTAAAACAGGTGGTCAGTACACACCAAATGTTGATGAGCAAACGGCATACCAAAATGCAGTCGACCTCATTCTCAAGAAACGTGACTACACTGGCGCAATTGCAGCGTTCCAGCAGTTCCAGAAAGATTATCCTGACTCCACATACTCAGCGAATTCTCACTATTGGCTAGGCCAATTGTACTTCGCTAAGAAGCAGGACAAAGATGCTGTAAAGAGCTTTGCTGCGGTGGTGTCTTATAAAGACTCCAATAAGCGAGCCGATGCTTTGCTCAAGTTAGGTGAAATCGCTGAGCGTAATAACAATGCAGCTCAAGCGAAAAAGTACTACCAACAAGTGGTTGATGAATACCCAGGTAGTGCATCTGCAAAACTTGCCAGCTCTAAGCTGTAAGACGTTATGTTTTAAAAAGGAAGCTTCGGCTTCCTTTTTCTTTTCCGTTTCTTTATCGGTGGTGATCGAATAAATCGAGAGGAATGGCATCGAGCCTTTTATCCCCATCTTGCAACGGATCCTTTCAATCAGAAATGCTACCTGTAACAAAGATATACGGCTAGATAGCTAGAAATCCCCGCGACAAGTTGGTTTTTGAAAATTAACGAGGTTACAATACTCGGACTAAAGGAAGTTGCGTAGAGCAAGAGCAATGAGCCATATATTAGATAAAATCGACACTGTTTACCCATTCCCACCGAAGCCAGTTCCATTAAGCGAAGAAGAAAAAGCGTCTTACATTGAGCGCATTAAAAAGCTGCTAAAAGAAAAGGATGCGGTACTTATCGCGCACTACTATACCGATCCTGAGATTCAAGCCCTAGCGGAAGAAACGGGTGGTTTTGTTGGTGACTCGTTGGAAATGGCGAAGTTTGGTAATCGTCATCCTGCAAGCACACTGATCATTGGCGGTGTTCGCTTTATGGGCGAGTCGGCCAAAATCCTAACACCAGAAAAGCGAATTCTAATGCCAACGTTGGAAGCGGAATGTTCGCTCGATCTTGGCTGTCCAGCGGATAAGTTCAGTGAGTTCTGTGATGCTCACCCTGATCACACGGTTGTGGTTTATGCAAATACCTCAGCAGCGGTTAAAGCCCGTGCCGACTGGGTCGTTACATCAAGCATTGCGCTTGAAATCGTAGAACACTTAGACGCTGAAGATAAGCCAATTATTTGGGGACCGGACCGTCACCTAGGGTCGTACATCGCTAATAAAACTGGCGCAGACATGCTGCTATGGCAAGGTGAGTGTGTGGTTCATGATGAGTTTTCTGCTGATGCGCTACGCAAAATGAAGAGCGTGTATCCAGATGCGGCTATTTTGGTTCACCCTGAATCACCAGCAAGTGTCGTAGAACTTGCCGATGCCGTTGGCTCGACGAGTCAGTTGATCAAAGCAGCGAAAGCGCTTCCTCATAAACAAATGATCGTTGCGACAGACAAAGGCATTTTCTTTAAAATGCAGCAACTTGTGCCAGAGAAAGAACTTATCGAAGCGCCAACCGCAGGTGCTGGCGCAACATGCCGTAGCTGCGCACACTGCCCTTGGATGGCAATGAACGGTTTGAAAGCGATAGAGAAAGCGCTTAGTGAAGGCGGTGAAGAACACGAGATCTTTGTTGATGAAGAATTGCGTGTTAAATCGCTCATTCCGTTAAATCGTATGTTGGACTTTGCTGAGCAGCTAAATATGCAAGTGAAAGGTAATGTTTAAAAAGTAGGCGTAACTGAAAGTAAATCTCAAAAACCAGCCGAATATGGCTGGTTTTTTTGTGTCTTACTATCAATGAGTTACTATTGATGCAATCAATGAATATCGAGGTTATAAATTTATGGCGGTGTGGTTAGTAGTTAAAAAGTGGCTTAGTTCACACCTTTTTAAATTGAGCAACCGAAGTCTTCTCATCTTTAGTGGCTTATATGTGAGCCTTTCTTGGGGGCTGCTCATTCTCGCTGGTGAAACCGCATTAACAGACAGCTTCTCTAACTTTATCTATTACCTTATGGTTACGGCGAGTACGGTTGGCTATGGCGATCATTCTCCAGTGACAGATTTGGGTAAATGGGTTGTTGTACTGTTTGTGATCCCAGGCGGCTTGAGCCTATTCGCTGCATTATTGGGACGTGTCGCTGGAGCAGCGATGGATTACTGGCGAGCGGGTATTTTAGGAAAACGGAGAGTAAGAGTGGAAAACCATATTGTATTGTTGGGTTGGAATGGATCGAGAACGATGCACCTTATTCGCATGTTACAACATGAAGAAGAGGGGAAGCGTCCGATTGTTTTGTGCAGCCGTTCAGAAATAGAAAACCCGTTACCAGGCGAGATCAGTTTTATCAAAGTGACCAGCTACACGGATTCGCAAGAGATGAAAAACGCCAATATTGCTGAAGCAGCTTGCGTTATTGTTGATAACCTCTCGGACGATATCACGCTGTCAGCCGCGCTGTACTGTGCTTCTGTGAATCCTTCCGCACATTTGGTCGCTTACTTTAAAGATGAGGCGTTAGGCCGTCTTTTAAGTCAACACTGTCCTAAAGCGGAATGCATACCTGCAGTTGGCGCAGAAATGCTGGCAAAAGCGGCGGTAGATCCAGGCTCAAGTGCACTTCACCAAGAGCTATTAGCTTCAACACGAGGCATGACTCAATACTCGGTTATTTATCCTGAAAGGCTGCCACTAACTACTGTTGAGAGTCTCTTCGTTTTTCTCAAAAGACGTCATCATGCCACGCTAATTGCTTTTGACATTGGCCATGGTATCCAACTCAACCCAGATTTAGATGCAGAAGTACCACCGAGTACCAAGCTGTTTTACATTGCAGATGAACGTATTGAAGATTTTGCATGGAAAGAAATGAACAAGGAACAATAATGCACATGATTGCTGACCTGTTAGCAGGTTTTCCCAATTTTTTACTCTATTTTTCTGTTTCTATTATTTTCGTTTTGGCGTTTAAGTTCATCTACGTCAAGCTTACGCCTTACGATGAATGGCACCTGATCAAAGAAAAGCAGAATACAGCGGCAGCGATTGCACTAAGTGGCGCATTTCTTGGTTATTGTATTGCGATTTCGGGGGCTGCAAAAAACTCAGTCAACATTGTCGATTTTATGGTGTGGGGCGTTGTTGCAATGCTGGCGCAGATCATTGCATTTGCGATTGTACGTTTTGTTTTACTTCCAAAAGTGACTGAGCGTATCGAAAAAGATGAGCTGCCTGCCGGTATTGTATTAGCGGCTGTTTCTATATCGGTCGGTGTATTAAATGCCGCTTGTATGACGTACTAGGAGGAACGATGAAGCGGAGTTCTAACGTTAAACGTTCTTCCATGGACAAAAGTTTAAAGCTTGGGAAAATTATTCCCTTTGCTGCTTTTGGCGGTATTTTCTTCTTTGCGACACAAGAATCGAAAACCGAGGGCTACATTTTTTCTGACGCTGATGAATGCAAATCAAACTCGCCAGAGTTCAGTGAGCAGTGTGACATTGCTTATCAAGAAGCTTTGGCTCGCGCCGAACGAAATGCCCCTCGCTACAACAATGAGTTCGAATGTGAAAATGATTTTTACGAAGACGATTGTTACTACAGTTCCAGTTCCCGAGCTTATGTGCCTCACTTTGGGGGCTTCTTTTATAGTCGCGCACTGAGCGGTTTGAAAGGTTACAACAAGAGCTATTACTCTGAACCAATGTATCGCTATAAATCCAAATTCTATAATGGTGCCGGACAATTTTTTGGTTCCTATCGTAATCAGCCGACGAAGGTTGCGACCAGTAACCTAAATAAACGTGGTGGCGGAACTATTGGTAGAGCGATGTCTCGAGGCGGGTTTGGTAAAGCGGTATCGGTCAGCCGAGGCGGTTAATAAGCACTATGTTTCGACGAGAAATACAAGAACGAGAAAACTGGCGTGAGTTAGCACGCCAGTTTGGTTTTGGCTTCCATTCCATGTATGACCAACCGTATTGGGATGAGAGTGCTTACTATCAATTCACGCTTGAGCAAATAGAGAACGATATTGAAGCGCCCACTGAAGAGCTGCATCAGATGTGTCTGGCTATTGTGGATGAAGTAGTTCGGAGTGAGCGGTTGCTGACGCAATGTGCGATCCCTGAATTTATGTGGGAGCAGGTCGCTTCTTCGTGGCACCGAAATGAACCCTCGCTCTATTCGCGTCTGGATTTTGCATACAACGGAACTTCGCCAGCTAAGTTACTGGAAAACAATGCGGATACGCCGACCAGCCTGTTTGAAACGGGTTTTTGGCAGTGGGTGTGGTTAGAGGATGTTGTAAATAAAGGTCTAATTCACCAGAGCGCGGATCAATTCAACATTCTTCAAGACTTTTTGATTGAGCGTTTTTCCGAGATAGCCAAATATCAACCCGGGCAAACCCTTCACTTTAGCTGCTGCAAATACACTGAAGAAGATAAAGGGACTGTCCAGTATTTAGAAGATTGCGCGCGCGAAGCTGGGTTAGCGACGGCGTTTGTTTATGTCGAAGATATTGGTGCGACGGAAGATGGTCAGTTCGTGGATGCAGATGACAGAGCGATTCGTTGGATGTTCAAGCTTTATCCGTGGGAGTTTATGTTTGAAGAGGAATATGCGAAATACCTAGCGACCGCGAAAGTGAATTGGTTAGAACCCATGTGGAAGTCGATTCTATCCAACAAAGCACTTTTACCGTTATTGTGGGAGCGCTTTCCGAATCATCCTAATCTTTTACCTGCCTATTTTGCTAACGATTCAAAAGCGAACACTTTGAAAGACTATGTAATCAAACCACTATTCTCTCGAGAAGGCGCGAATATTGAGATCGTCAAAGGTGGGAAACGCATACTCAAAACAGCAGGGCCTTATGAATCTAAATTCAATATCGTCCAGCAGTATCATCCGTTACCCAAGTTTGGGCAAAGCCATACATTAATTGGCAGCTGGTTAGTCAACGATAGAGCCGCTGGGATTTCGATTCGGGAAGACACTAGCTTAGTCACGCAAGATATGGCGCGATATATTCCACATGTGATTTTAACATGATCAAAAAAGCTCTCCATCCAGAGAGCTTTTGTCTATTCTGCGGTTCAATCTTGATGGTCGACAGCGTTGTGTCTTATTGTTCTTCAGCTAATGCAACACCGCGCTGAGTAAGACCACATAGCATCACTGGCATGGCATTGAAGATCTCTTCAAACTGTTCTAAGCCTTCCATGCCTTGTTCTGCCAACGTTTCAATGGTCGTTTCTGGATCGTAAAGCATCGTAAGAGAAAGCAAAACACCGCCGAGCAGAGCATTATCTTCGCTGTCCTCTGGCATTAGCGTTTCCCAGTCATCACGAGCAAGTTGCCAACCTTGTAATACACCTTCACAGAAATCACGGGTCTGGCTTGTTACAATATCTTGTTCATCTAACGCGCATCCTTCAGGCCACTGCCAAGATCCTTCTAGAAGAGCAGGACGAGTTTGGTTCCACATTTGTACAATCTCATCAATGTATTGCTCTAATTGCTCACCGTCAGTAAATGGCGCTGTTTCTTCACCACCCCATAAGAATGGCAACCACTCTTGAGGCATTAATACGTTTGGCGCAGCAGCCATCGCTGTTACAAAGCCTTGAGTTTTTGCTAGGTTTAGTAGTTTACCGTCAAGTTCTGGGAGAGAAAGGATGTCTTGTAGTTTCAAAATAGAATACCATTTGTTAATGGGCTGGTTGATTACGCTCATCTTACCAATCAATTTGTGATAAATCGATATTAGGGAATGATTCACAGACATCTATGGAAATTCGCTCATCACTTAGAAAAAAAAGCATTCTCGCCTTGACACTGTACCTGTGTTTCTTTATCGCAACGATTGGTTCTGTTGCCTATTTGGTTGTCGAGCCTCCGGTTAGGCAAAAGCTAGAGCAAAACCTAGAGTTACGCACCCAACTGCTTGCACTAGAGATTAAAGAGCCTCTCCTTAGCTCTACTGGTGTATTGAGCAGCCTAGCAGGACTCGCCCAGGGGACTGAAAAAATTCAATCTCTCAACACGATAATTCCGCATATTCTCCAATTGAGTGATGAGATGCTCGTCAGTGGTGGCGTATGGCCTAAACCAGAACTCAAAGCTGAACAATGGCGATATAAAAGCCTATTCTTCAATAAAAACAGTGATGGCGGTATTGACCAAATTCACTCCTACAATAATCCTGAATCTGGCGGCTATGATAATGAACCATGGTATAAGGCAGCAGCTGACGCGCCAGTTGGTTCTGTGAGTTGGTCTACGGTTTATATCGACACTTTTACTCAGGTTCAGATGATTACTGCGTCTTCCCCATATTATCAAAACGGTCAATTCGCTGGCGTTGTAACGGTAGACTTATCACTTGATGCACTTTTTCAGTTTATTCGAGAGCACACGAACCTGCATTCTTTAGGTGTGGTGGTTCGCGATGCTGAATCGAACGTGATTATTGAGCACAACTTCCAACTAACAGACGAAATTTATGTCAGTGAGCTTGATTTTGGAGAATTCGATTGGCGTATGGAAGTTGTCAACGCGAAAGCTAAAGTAGCCGATCAAGTGTTTGAACAAGTCATGAGTGTTGAGGGGAGGATCATTCCATTCTTACTCTTGTGTGTACTGGTCGGGTATTACTTGCTGAATCGTTACATTGTCGAACCGATTGTCCGTATTGCCGCTAAGATTGATGACTCGAAAACTGGCGGGATCATAGACATTGATTACGATAGCGAAGATGAAATTGGACAGCTCATCGAGAAGTTCAATGAAAAAACCATCTATCTAGAGCAAGAGAGAATAAAAGCCCAGGCTTCGACGAACGCTAAAACGGCATTTTTAGCCACATTATCCCATGAGATTCGTACGCCAATGAACGGTGTATTAGGAACCGCTCAGATATTGTTAAAAACACCACTCACCGATGATCAACGTAAGCACCTGAGAACACTTTATGACTCAGGTGATCATATGATGACGTTACTTAATGAGATTTTAGATTACTCAAAAATTGAGCAAGGGCATGTTGAATTCGAAAATACGCCTTTCCCAATTGAGTCGATCATCGGCAGCATAAAAAGTGTTTATCAAACACTATGTGCAGAAAAAGGCCTTCGTTTTAGAGTCGTGTCTCATTTACCAACAGGGCGCTGGTACAACAATGACAAAGCCCGTCTGCGCCAAGTATTGTTTAACCTACTAAACAACGCTGTCAAGTTCACCGACCGAGGCATCGTAGAGGTAGAGCTGACCGAGAAATCGAGCAAGGCAGGTACCAAGTTTATTCTCGCGGTGAAAGATACCGGTATCGGTATTTCTCAAGAAGCGCAAAAACGCATTTTCCGTCCTTTTGAACAAGCGGAGTCCTCGACGACTAGGCGGTTTGGTGGTACAGGGCTTGGTTTGGCGATAGTAAAAGAAATTGCCGAGCATATGGGAGGGTATGTGATTGTGCAGAGTCAAGAGAATGTCGGGACAACCTTTACCGTCGAGATCGCGCTTACGCCTTGTGAGCCTGGGAAAGTGGAAGCAGTCAATGCACATAAGCTGAATTGCAAAGGTTTGAAAGCGCTCATTGTCGAAGACAACCGAACAAATGCGATCATTATGGAAACTTTCCTAAGAGCCAAAGGCTTTGAGTGCACAAGTGTTGAAAATGGTCAGCTTGCCGTCGATGAGGTGGCCGTTCAGTCATTTGATTTGATATTAATGGACAATCATATGCCTGTTCTTGATGGTGTTGGGGCGATATCAGCCATTCGAGCGATGAGTTCGCCTGTAAAGTCGGTACTGATCTTTGGCTGCACAGCGGATGTATTCAAAGAAACACAAGAGCGCATGATAAATGTAGGAGCTGACCACATAATTGCGAAACCAATTGTGGAGTCTGAATTAAATGATGCGTTATATCTCCATGCAGCACGGTTATACCAATACCAGTCGGACTTTGGCGATAATACAACGAATATCCTTGATGCGGAAAAGTGGCTACTAAACTTCTATGTTGCTCTAGATAATGGTCATCTCAACGAAGCGCTAGAGGCTATTTCAGCGATTATTGCTCAAGTCACTCCAGATGCTAATAAAGACGTTTCTTTAGTTGCCGAGCGAATAAGGCGTAACTTAAAGCGTCAGCAGTCTCCAAACCAAGATGATATCGATACATTAACGCTCTTGCTCGCATCATCATAGCTTAATCCATATAGCGCGATTCAACGCAATCATGAATTGTCTTTACTCTTCATACCTAACCTTTGGCTGAATCGTCTATTTTTTCCTTACTTTCAATGAGCTTAGCGCTGCTGTTGGATTCTGTCATAAGAGAAACGGTGCGGCTCTCAGTTGCGCTCACATCGGGAATACTCTGAATTTTTACAACTCAGTAGCATAAGTTATTAGAATGATCGTTTATTCCCCGAACTTTATCCTAACCCTCCATCCAAACAATCACTTATCCCACTTTTTGTGTAAGTTAAATCCGTATTTTTCTACCATTTTTACGTCATTTTAGGCGTTTTTAGTTGTTGTTGGTGAAAAAAACCACTTTCATTTTAAAAAATGGTTATAAATTTACAACTTGATTTCAAATACAGTGCCATACGCTGCTTTTTATGTGGTTTAATTGCCTTATTAACTGGTCATGTATTTGTTTGATGGTTGATAGTTTTATTTTGTTTATTGTTAGTGGTATTTAATTTTAGGGGTTGGTTAATGAAGTCTCGCGGACCATTTTGTATTCGTCACGCCGCAGCGGATACCTTTGCTATGGTTGTTTTTTGCTTTATCACAGGGATGATTGTCGAGATTTTGATTTCAGGGATGACGTTTGAGCAATCTTTAGCATCACGTACACTATCTATTCCAGTGAATATTGCTATTGCTTGGCCGTATGGCGTTTTTCGTGATTGGGTGCTACGTCAGGGCAAAAAGGTATCGCCGTCTTCATTTATGAAAAACGTATCTGATCTGGTCGCTTATGTGCTTTTTCAGTCTCCAGTTTATGCAGGAATTTTATTCGCAGTTGGTGCGTCTACAGACCAAATAGTGACCGCGGTGACAAGTAACGCCATTATTTCTTGCGGTATGGGTGTGTTGTATGGGTACTTCTTGGACATGTGCCGCCGTTGGTTCCGTGTTCCCGGTTATTCTCAAAGTATCTAAATGACCCAGTTTTGCTCAATTTAGTTACTTAGTGAGCAATCGAGTGGAAAAGGGCGCTTTTTTTTATGTTTAGCCTTGACCATCAGGCACATAATCATTAAATTAGCGCCTCGTTAGCAAATGATGCTAACCAAAAATTGATTCGGTGAGTTGTCCGAGTGGCTGAAGGAGCACGCCTGGAAAGTGTGTATACGGCAACGTATCGAGAGTTCGAATCTCTCACTCACCGCCACATTCTATAAGCCCTTGTAGTGTAAGAACTTCTTATAATACAGGGGTTTGGTGTTTTAATGTAAGCTGCCTACTGGTACAAAGAGTAGGTACAATGTCGAACATCATGGCAAGTCCTTATAAGCATCCTCAAACTGGTGTTTACTACTTTAGAATGGCTGTCCCAAAAAAGCTGGTTCCTATAATCGGTAAGACAGTCTTCAAGAAATCTCTTCAAACGAAAAACCTTTCTGAAGCAAAGCAGCGATTTCCTCAGCATCTTGATGATGCGCTCAAGCAAATCGACTTCGCTAATTTAAAGCTATCTAATTCATCTGATATTGAGCTTAATGTCCGTGATTGCGCGATCATTGCTGAGCGTTGGTATCTGCGTGTCAAAGATGAGGTTGATGGTAATGGTAACTATGATTGCTATCTTCGATATGAATGGTATGGCGTTGAGGGCGATAAGCGTCTCCACGTATTCGGCTTGTCTGACACATTTGAGTTTAGTGGTTTAGATGCGTCAAAAGCTACTGAAGAGGAATACCAAGAGCTTTTGGAAGGTTTTAAAGACTTCATTGAGGAGCAGCTAAAGATAGAAGGTTTAGTTGTATGTGAGACAAGCGCTTCATATAGACGTTTGGTCTGTGCCTTTTACGATTACGCCCGTCGAGTTGAGTCTCTCTGCTTGGCTCGTCACAAGCGAGACTTTGGGTATGAGCCAGTAACCAGTTCAATCGCTAGTGAGCCCATTTCAGTACCTAGGCCTGATAAGATACCGTCTAGGGCTTTGAAACCATCTCAGAACTCCATTTCGAGTCTATTGAAGCGTTACCTTGAGTCTGCATCTATTAATGGCAAAGCTTCTCAATCCTTGGCAGAGGTTGAGTCACAGATAGAGCGTCTTATTGAGATAATAGGGGATCTAGACGTTGCTGATGTAACCAGAGGTCATATCTCAAAGTACAAAGATACCTTATTACAATTGCCTAAATCTAAATCCAAAGAGATTAGAAATAAATCAGTGCCTGAGCAGCTTGAGCTTGTTAAAACAAAAGGGCTTGAAACAATCGCTCCTTCAACCGTTAAGACTATTCTCAGAAAGACTTCTCCTGTATTTGGCTATGCTGTTGAGCTTGGTTTGATAGACGTCAACCCATACAAAGGCGTAACACTTCCTAAAGTACAGAATAAGTCTGCGGTAGCTGAAGCTAAAGGGTTTACTCCTAGCGAGATCAATCAGTTGTTTAAGCTAGATATATTCACGGATGTGACTGCTAGTAAGCCTTATGGCATGGCTTGTTATTGGGTGCCTCTTCTATGCAGATATACGGGTTCTCGGATTGAAGAAATGGTTCAACTTAGAAGTTCAGATATACAACGATCAGACGAAGGTATTCACTTTATTTATGTTCGTGAGGGTGAAGAGCAGAACGTAAAAAACGTTAAGTCAGTTCGACAAGTGCCGATTCATGATCATCTCATTGATTTGGGTTTTTGGGATTATGTGGCGTCCTGTGGAGAGTTTCTATTCCCTGAGCACAAGCCAAACAAACACGGTAAAAGGTCTGGTGCTATTGGTAAGTGGTGGAGTAAACAGGTCAAGAGGTTGGGCATCACCAAGCAGCCATCACACTCGTTTAGGCACTCTTTGAGAACAGCTTTGCGTGGTCTAGGAGTAGTTGATTCTGTTAGTGATGCTATCACTGGTCACGCTCCGGCTAATATCGGAGCAGCATACGGTACGGTTGATATGAAGGCTAAGAAGAAAGCAATAGACTGTTTGCCTAGGTTGGCTGTCCCACGTCTTTGGTAGTTTTTCGTTAATGTCTTTACACTGTTGTGTACACCTAAAGTCTCCCCACTGTACACACGTGTACACTTTGGTTTGAATTAGCCCGTAGGCCTTGTGGTATAAGGCTTACGAGCTCACAATGTCATTTCTATAACTCGTAGTTTTCTGTTACGTTAGGGGCTTTATTTCCACTATTTTTATCTTGAATACTTCCTTCGATAGTCCCAGCTTTTTCCAGCCACTTACTCCGTTGAGATATCGAGATACCTAGTTGAGAGCCCCTAGTGAACTTCCTTAAGCCTTCCCTGAAGATATCCTCTCCAAAGAACTCAACGAGGCGGCTGATGCTCTTTGAGACGTCTTTAATTTGCTTTTGCTCCCACTGCTCATCATCTTTGTCAGGCACATACTCCTTACCCTTAAAAGCATCTGAGAGTCGTCTAATCTTCGGGAAACCCTTAGAGTCCCAACAGCTTTGGGGTAGGTAATAACGTGACTCCAAGCCAAACTTGAGGTTTTCAACAAAGCTCTCTAAGTCGTTCATCTCGATGTCATTCCCTAATGCTTCTTTGCAAGCTTTTAAGCCGTTAGCGATGTGTCCAGCTTGACCACGGCTACACCCAACAAGCTCCTCTATTTGAGAGACGCTTAGGTCAAACTCTCGGTTAACAATTAGCTTGCGAAACTTAGCTTGCGTTGCTTCATCTTTAGTAACTCCAACCCCATGTGCTTGGTTGACATCTTGGGCTGCTGAGAATGCCTCAGCGTAGGTACGGTTTTCTATGATCAACGAGTTAATCATCAATTCAGCATCGGGGTTTTCTTCAAGGTACTTCAAACAAGCTCCAGTGCGGTGGAAACCATCCACTACGTAATACTTGTCATCAATCACAAAAACAGTGATAGGTTGCCTTATAGGCTGTCCATTACGAAGGTCTTCAAGAATCTCCTTACTTTGGCTCTCTTGCTTAATCTCTTGCGCTGAACGTTCTCGTTTGTCTTTTATGAGTTCAACGTCACGGGCTTGCATCGCGGGATCGAGTATGAGAGTTCGAGGGTCTAAATACGCAAATCTGCTATCTGCCATGAATTGATTCATAGTGTGTTATGTACCTGTAGGTCAATGATTAATTATTAATGTTTCTCTTTTTGGTTTGATTGGAACCCTAGGAGGGGGGGAGGGTTCGGGGTAATACATATCGAATACGATTGCGGCGTACCGTTACGCACACACAAAACGGGATTTATAAAACTTCATTTTTTTGGTAATTACGGTGTACTAAGTCTTTGCTAAGGCTCTTTGGACTGTGGATAAGGAGACTCCTATTTCGGAGGCAATCTTTCTCAAGGAAAAACCTTGTGAGCGTAGCTCAGCGATACGCTGGTGGTTAGTTGTGTTAGTTGGTCTACCTTTATATTTCCCTGCTGCTTTAGCTTTCTCAATGCCTTCCTGACGTCTTTCCTGAATCATTGCTAACTCGAATTGAGCTACAGCTCCTAGCATGTTCAGCATGAGCTCAGACATATGATCACTTCCACCAGCATTAAAGCTTAGGTTTTCCTTGTGGAATCTCACGCTAACACCTTGGCTAGTCCAGTCGTTTATTAGTTGCTTCAAATCAACCAAATTACGAGCTAGGCGGTCGATGCTATGAACGTGGATTGTATCTCCTTCTCGAACGTAGCCTTTAAGAGCTTCTAATGCTGGTCGTTTAGTTGAGCCACCACTGCATTTATCTGTAAAGCTCTTATCAAAGGTGATACCAGAATCTGTAAGTTGACGGTCTGTATTTTGGTCTGTGGTCGAAACTCGCAGATAAGCTATGTGTGCCATTAGGTGTACCCGTTTAACTCTAAGATGTTAGAAATTTTATTGTGGTCACAATTTTAATTCAACCCTAATGGGTACTGTTTGATCAAGGTTTGACCGTAGTCGTTTGGGTATACCTAATGGGTACTCCTGAATACATGGTGTTTATCCTTTGCACGACGACTTCTAATTTGTATCAGTGTGTAGATCACACTTAATAGTAAACAGGTTGAGTATTTTGCTGAATGAGCAATGCTTACTTACGTTAGTAAACAAACATAAGGAAACGATAATGTCTTTCAGTAAAGGTGATGTTGTAAAACTCAAATCAGGAGGTCCTGAAATGACGGTTGTAGAAGTTGATGACGAAGAGTGCTTTTGTAGGTGGTTTGATAGTAAAGGGCAACAGATGTCTGACAATTTTGAACAGGTAGGCTTAGAGAAAGTAGAGCGCAATAAGCCTATGGGCTTTAGGACCACAAGAGCTTAACTAGGGCGGTGCTTGTCACCGCTATCCTAATCTTGTGATAACTTCGTTCATTGTATAGTGGACGAACTCTCTTCCGAGTTCTGTAAGTTCATATCGTTTAGTGTCTTCAAATGGTGATTCCATAGTATTTGAGTTTGATCTGGTTTTAGTTTGTTCTTTCATAAACTGGCCTTGGTGATTTTTTCTTCTAGACTGTCGTAGAACTCCTCCAGTACTAAGGTCTCTAATCACAAGGCTGAATAAGCCAGCGTCAGAAGAGTCATCTCGCGGCACACTATCAGAAAAAGACAACCATATTTGTCTTCTTGTTATTCCATCTGTATTTACAATAGCCTTAATTACAATGAAATGAATTTCATTATACTTGTCTATCCATTCGTTGAAGTGGCGTATTTGGTCATCGGGGCAAATAGAACTAGTTGCGGCATTTGTTAATAAATTCATTATGTACTTACGCTTCTCTTCTGTTTCTGCGTGGTCCCATGAACGAAAGGCTTTTCGTACCAACGACAAATAGCTTTCTGACTCCAACCTTGAGTCCAACTCCTCTTGATACTCCTCAACCCTTACAGAAAACTCATGCAGGTCTTTATATAATGCTTCAATCTTGATTTTATGAGTGTTCAACCACTCCTGATAAAGTTGGTTTATTTGTCCTTGCTCTTTGTCATTATGGATTGCATTTCCTGCCGCAATTACACCACCTACCCAAGGAATGACGCTCATAGCGTTAGCTGCAACTTTAAGTTTCCCTTTATGTTTCCCACCTTCAAGCAAAGCTAGTTCGTGAATAATAAACTCTTCTGCTCTAGGTGTATTGCTAACTAAATCTGACACTTTATCACCCCCTTATTTTATCAGTTGTACCGCTATGCAATTAAATTCTAGCGTTGTTACTTAAGCCTAAGAGTGTGAGGTTCTTAAAATGTGGCTACCATCTCAGTATGCTCCTCAATTGGTATCTGGACTCTCAAGTCTTCTACTGGAGCACGCTTTAGTTGTACAAAAAACTGGTACAAACCTTTAAAGTGATATATCTTTAAGTGGTTGATTTTAATTGTTTTAAACTTGGTAGCTAGCAATCGAGAGTTCGAATCTCTCACTCACCGCCACATTTGAGCCCTAGCAGAAATGCTGGGGCTTTTTCGTATTACGCGACAAGTTCAATCCCAGAGCTGTATATCGTATTGATTCTCAATTACTCATTGAGTCGGCAAGCCCTTCAAAAAGCCTCCTTTTTATTCATCTTTTGTTACACATTTTCCGTACAGGTAGTGCGTTTTTATTCGCATGTTGTGATGAGCGTTCCTTATTAAATTTTCCATAAAATCAATTAATTGTTGAAATTAGAACGCTTGTCAAAAAGTCATCAGATATCATGTTTAATAGAGTCTTTTACCTAATGGGATACTCTATTTGTTTGATATAATTTCTGGCAGTTTGTATACCATAATTAAAGAGAGTCTATTCATGTTCCAGAACTTAACGATCAAGCAGAAGATAGTGATTCCGCTGTCACTGATTATTGGATTGTTTATTGTGAGCTCTGTATTAAACGTTATGACAAGTTGGAAACAATCTGAGTTGAGTGAAACACTTAACGAACAGATAGTGCCGAACTTATTAACGATTGAGGATGCTTACCGCGACCTTTACCAAGCTACATCTGCAATCCAAGGTGTTGCCCTTTCTGATACTCAAACCGATATTGACCACCACATCGGTGAATATAAAGACAACGCATACAAAGCGCTGCCTCGTATGGAGAAAATGATTGAGCTATCGCAAGCTGGCGTGATGCCTTCTTCGCACGGTAATGAAGTGAGAAAGCTTGTCTCCCTAGGTGAAAAATGGTTGGCGAGTTATGAAGCGATGTTGCGTTTACCTCAATCACAATGGCTTGGTTACTACAACGAACACAAACACACCTTTGAAAATCAGTTTATCGAGGTAAGAGCGCAACTTAATGTTGTAAAAGATGCGATAGAAGAAAAACAAAGCCTATTGAAAGATGAAATCTCAGCAGCCGCAACACGAGCAGAGTTAATTCTTGAAGCGGGCATTGTGATTGTTATTCTGGCCGCTATTGCGATGGCGTTTTTGTTGTTGCAAACCGTCGTGAAGCCTATCAACGATATCAAAAATGCGATGACAGAAATTGCTTCTGGTGAAGGTGATTTAAGCCAGCGAATCGATGTGAAAACACAAGACGAAATTGGCAATTTAGCGAACGCGTTTAATCAGTTTGTGTCTAAAATCCAAGCGACAGTTTCTCAAGTAATTGAAAGTTCGAATACCTTGCGTAATGAGATGGAAAATCTTAGCTCGTTGACCACGACCATCGCGAATTCGACCGTTTCACAGCAAAAAGACAGCGAGGCGGTAGCGGCGGCAGTGCATGAAATGCAAGTCACCAGCAGAAATGTCAGCGATAGCGCTAACGAAGCTGCGGTTGCGAGCCAAACAGCGAATGATGAACTTACCAATACCAATGTTATTTTGGATCAAACCGTTAGCTCAATTCGTAGCCTCGCAAGTGAAATCGAAAGTGCAAGCCACGTCATTAACACATTGGATCATGATGTGAGTAACATTGCTTCTGTATTGGATGTCATTCGTGGTATCGCAGAGCAAACGAACTTATTGGCGCTTAACGCAGCGATTGAAGCGGCTCGTGCAGGAGAGCAAGGGCGAGGTTTTGCTGTTGTCGCAGATGAGGTTCGCTCGTTAGCCAGTCGCACACAACAGAGTACGGGTGAAATCCAAACCATGATTGAAAAGCTACAATCTGGTGCGGGACAAGCCGTAGAAGTGATGCGTGGTAGCCAAAATAGCAGTGATGAAACAATTCAATCGGCAGGGAGAGCGAGTCAATCCCTTTCTGAAATCTTGAACGCGATTTCACGTATGAACGAGATGTACACACACATTGCAACGGCTGCAAGCCAGCAAAGTACGGTAAGTGACGAAGTAAATAGCAACGTACAAGGCATTGCGGATAGCAGTACATCTATTGTGGAAATCGTAAATCAAGCGCAAGCATCTTTAGCCATGTTATCAGAGCAAACCCAGCGCTTAGATCATCAGGTTAGTCAGTTCAAAGTATAAGCTTGAGAACTGCAGTATCACTGACGAAATAACCCGCTTCTTAGCGGGTTATTTTTTAGATAAGGGTCGAACCTGACTTGTGAAGGCTCGACTATATTTACATTCCTCTTTTACTTAACTTTGTATACCAGAGGTGCAAATAATCCTAGACAGCGGTGACAAACTCTGTGCAGCGTGATGATGCTTTTATCATCACTTTTGCTGCTTTTTAACCATTGCAATTGCTCACAGGAAAGTGTGATTTCCAACCCAAAATCTTCAAATTTGAGAACTTCATTACACCTTTACCATAAACGTTTTTCGTAAGCGTATAGAACTGTAAATTTTGTTGTATGTACAACACTGGGTAATTATCATCCTAATTAATTTGTTCTGGATATACATCCGTTAGTCATCATTAAGTCATTCTAGAAGTTTTTAGCAAGGAATCTTGAAGGCTTGTAGGTAAAAGAGAGAAAAATTCATGAGACGTAAAACCACGCTATCTCTGCTGATTGCGTCGAGCCTTTTTGTGGTTGGATGTCAACCTAGCGAAGAAGGATCGAGCCAAGGTAGTGGTCCTGCGCCCGCAACCGAAGTTGAAGTGTTAACGGTGGAACCAACTCGCCAAGCGTTAACTGTCGAGTTGCCAGGTCGTAGCCGTGCATTCAAAGAAGCGGAAGTTCGTCCGCAAGTTACAGGCATTATTTCAGAGCGAAATTTTGTTGAAGGGGGCCTTGTTGAACAAGGACAGTCCCTATATCAAATTGATGATTCATCATTTCAAGCGGATTTGCTGAGCGCTGAAGCGGAATTAATCCGAGCTCAAGCAGCGGCAGAATCGACCCATGCCACAGTGAAGCGTTACAGAACCTTGATCACCAAAAAGTCCATCAGCCAACAAGATTTGGATGAAGCAGAAGCAGCATATAAGGAAGCGCAAGCACAGGTCCTAGTCGCAAAAGCGAAGATCAATACGGCAAAAATCAATTTAGATTACACGCAAGTGAAAGCTCCGATTAGCGGTGTGATCGGTAAATCGAGTGTGACGGCTGGTGCGTTGGTTACGGCTAACCAAGCAGCCAAATTAGCGACCATTCAGCAGCTTGATCCTATCAACGTTGATATTGTGCAATCATCCGCGCAACTGCTGCGTTTAAAAGCGGCTCTTTCCCAAGGTCATATGCAAGAAGATGACTCTGCGCAAGTTACATTGATGCTTGAAGATGGCAGCACGTACGAACATAAAGGCACGATGAAATTTACCGAGGTCAATGTGAACGAAAGTACGGGTAGCGTGACGCTTCGTGCTGAATTCCCAAACCCTGACGGTTTGTTACTACCAGGAATGTTTGTTCGTGCGACGGTTATTACTGGTGTTGACCCTGACGCGATTCTGATACCACAAAATACCGTTTCTCGCGATGCGACAGGCAAAGCGACAGTGATGATGGTGAATGGTGAAAACAAAGTGGAAGCGAGACCAGTGAAGACAGCCGAAGCGATCAATAATCAATGGCGTATTATTGATGGTTTGAAAGCGGGCGATAAAGTCATTACTGCTGGGTTACAAAAGGTAGGTCCAGGCAGCCCTGTAACTATCCAAAACGGTGAACAGGAGTAATCATGGCACGATTTTTTATCGATCGTCCGGTATTTGCTTGGGTTCTCGCGATTCTAACGATGTTGGCGGGGGTAATGTCATTATTCAATTTACCCGTCTCGCAATACCCAACGATTTCACCGACAACGATCACCATCAGTGCACGTTATCCAGGTGCATCAGCGAAAACCGTTGAAGACTCGGTAACGCAGGTTATCGAGCAAAATATGACGGGATTAGATTATCTTCGCTACCTATCATCGAGCAGTGATGCATTCGGTAATGCGACAATTACCCTGACGTTTGATAGCGAAGCTGATCCTGATATCGCGCAAGTACAGGTGCAGAACAAACTGCAATTGGCATTGACATCATTGCCGATGGAAGTACAAAACCAAGGTATCGTCGTGAATAAATCCAATACGGCGTTTCTCATGGTGGTGGCAGTTTATTCTGAAGATCCTGACTTTACAGAAAACGATATCGGTGACTTTGTTGTAACGAATATTCAAGACCCGATAAGTCGTGTAACTGGCGTAGGACAAGTGCAGGCGTTTGGTGCGCAGTATGCGATGCGAGTTTGGCTGGATCCATTTAAGCTTACGCAGTTCAACTTGACCGCAATCGATGTAGCAAATGCTATCAGTGAACAGAACGCGCAAGTTTCTTCAGGTCAACTTGGTGCAGCACCTGCGCAGGAAGGCCAGCTGTTGAATGCAACGATTTCGTCTGCAAGTCGTTTGAGCAGTGTGGAAGAGTTCCAAGACATCATTCTTAAGTCTGACGCCAGTGGTTCTAATGTTTATTTGAAAGATGTTGCTCGTGTTGAACGTGGTGCAGAAAGTTATGATATTCGAGGCCAATATAATGGCTTCCCAGCATCGGGTTTAGGTATTTCATTAGGTACTGGCGCAAACGCGCTTGAGACAGCCAATGCGGTAAAAGAGCGCTTAGACCAACTGAGTGCTACGTTCCCAGAAGGGTTGCAGATTGCTTACCCATTTGAAACGACGCCATTCGTCAAAGCCTCGATTCAAGAAGTGGTTAAAACGCTATTAGAAGCCATTCTCCTTGTGTTCTTAATCATGTATCTGTTCTTGCAGAACTTCCGTGCGACGATCATTCCAACGATCGCAGTGCCTGTCGTACTGCTCGGCACCTTCGCTATTTTGTACGCGACTGGATTTAGCGTAAACACGTTAACCATGTTCGCGATGGTTCTGGCTATCGGTTTGCTGGTGGACGATGCCATCGTTGTGGTGGAAAACGTCGAGCGTGTGATGCATGAGGATGGGTTAGAGCCCAAAGAAGCGACCAAAAAATCGATGGGGCAGATCACTGGTGCTCTGATTGGTGTAGGTCTGACGCTTTCTGCGGTATTCGTCCCTATGGCGTTTATGTCTGGTTCTACAGGGGTTATTTACCGTCAGTTCTCGATAACGATTGTGGCGGCGATGACACTTTCAGTTTTGGTGGCGATAATTCTGACTCCAGCATTATGTGCAACATTACTGAAAAAAGGCGATGCTGAGCTTCTAGAAAAGAAAGGCTTCTTTGGCTGGTTTAACCGCAAGTTTGATGCGATGACAGCTGGCTATGAAACCGGCGTTGCTAAACTCCTAAAGCGCACAGGTCGTATGTTGGTTGTATTCTTGGCAATGAGTGCAGGTGCGGGCTGGCTGTTTATGAATCTTCCGACATCATTCTTGCCGGATGAAGACCAAGGCACGGTATTCTCAATGGCCATTTTGCCGCCTAACTCAACGCAAGAGCAGACGGAAAAAACACTTGAGAAAATGCGCGACTTTTACCTTGTGGATGAGAAAGACAACGTGAAATCCGTCTTCTCCGTTGCGGGCTTTAGTTTTGCAGGCCAAGGCCAAAACATGGGGATGGCATTTATCGGTCTGAAAGATTGGTCAGAGCGTGAAGCGCCGGGTGCTGATGCAGCTTCCATTACGGGTCGAGCGATGGGGTACTTCTCAACCATCAAAGAAGCACTGGTGTTTGCATTTGCACCTCCTGCGATTCAAGAATTGGGTAACTCGACAGGCTTTGATTTCTATCTTCAAGATTCGTTGAACAAAGGTCACGACGCATTGGTCGCTGCGCAAGGTCAACTGCTTGGCATGGCTGCACAAAACCCGAAACTTGTCGGTGTTCGTCCGAACGGCCAAGCAGATGCGCCAATGTACAAAGTGAACATTGACCACGTTAAACTGCGTGCTCTGGATGTTAGCATTAATGACGTCAACCAAATCCTGTCAGCGGCATGGGGCGGAGCGTACATTAACGACTATATTGATCGCGGTCGAGTGAAAAAAGTCATGATGCAAAGTGATGCGGAATACCGTATGCAGCCAAAAGACTTCGATTCGTGGTACGTGCGCAACTCAAAAGGTGAGATGGTGCCTTTCTCTGCCTTTGCGAGCGGAGAGTGGACGTATGGTTCACCTCTTTTGCAGCGTTTTGATGGTTTGCCAGCGATGAATATCCAAGGCGGCGCAGCTCCTGGCGTCAGTACTGGTGAAGCCATGGCAGAAATTGAAGCAATGGTAGAAAAATTACCAGAAGGCTTTACGGTGAACTGGAATGGTATTTCGTATGAAGAGCGCCTTTCCGGAAACCAAGCGCCAATGTTATATGCGCTGTCTATCCTCGTCGTATTCTTAGTTCTCGCCGCTTTGTATGAAAGTTGGTCAGTACCTTTCGCCGTGGTGTTAGTTGTGCCTCTTGGTGTGCTTGGTGCTGTGCTCGCGGTAATGACGCGAAGTATGGACAACGATGTATTCTTCCAGGTGAGCTTATTAACGACGGTCGGCTTGGCAACTAAAAACGCCATTCTGATTGTTGAGTTTGCGAAAGATTACTACGAGAAAGGCGCTGGCCTTATCGAAGCAACCCTGCATGCCGTTCGTGTTCGTCTGCGCCCAATTATTATGACATCGCTTGCCTTTGGTCTAGGTGTAGTACCGCTTGCTATCAGCTCTGGCGTGGGCTCAGCAGGTCAAAATGCGGTAGGTACTGGTGTACTTGGTGGCATGATCAGTGCGACGATCTTAGGTATATTCTTTGTGCCAATCTTCTTTGTGGTGGTTGAGCGATTGTTTGATCGACGTGCGAGAAAAGAATCGGAGGCAGAGTTGTCTGAGACTAATCCTAAACCGGCTCAGCAAAGCGAGTAAGACTTGGTTGCTGTAACTGAGTTATACTGGTGATAATAAACACGATAAAAGGGCGCTTCGGCGCTCTTTATTTTATGTTTTCACTTGGTGGTTACCGTCTTTGACGCAAACTTGAAGGGGGAGAGTTTTGCCTTATGCAGAATCTGTTTATTCCTTCCGACCGAATGAAAGCCTAAAGAAGAACAAACGACGATGAAAGATCAGAAAATCTCCCCAATTTCCGTTTTGGATCAAAGCCCTATGTTTGTCTGCGGTGTGATGCAGCGAATGTACCGCAATCGTGCTCAAGCCGAGCTCTCTCGGCAAAATTTGATGACACTAGAAATGGCAAGTGCACTGGCCGCTTTGGAAGAGTTTCAACCCATGAGTCAGCAAGCGTTGGCTGACGCGGTTCGAACTGAGCGAAGTGTAGCAAAGCGAATGGTGGATAATTTGGAAAAGCGAGGGTTTGTTCAAGTTTCTAAAAGTACATCGAATCAGCGTCTTAAAATGCTCAGCATGACAAAAGAGGGGGCAAACGCTTTAAAGCAAGTTCATCAAATCATGACGAATTTACAGAAAGAGTTTTTTTCTTGTTTGTCGGAATCTGAAGCGAGTGAATTTTTTCGTCTGGTAAGAAAGCTCACTTTTGCGAATCACGACCAGTAACTTACATCAATGCCGTCTAGCGTCTTTATTTTATCGCTGGCCAATTATATTAAGTTGTAGAACTTAAGAAATAGGATGCCCAACGTACAGGTCACGGAAGAAAGCACCGTAGTGAGTGCGATGATATTTGCGGCTAATGTGGCATTGCCTCCCATGGAACGCGCCATGACATAGCTGGCAGCAGCGACTGGAGAGGCGTTCATAAAGAAAAGAATACCTAGCTCAATTCCTCGAAATCCTACTAAGTAAGCACCCATGGTGATGATGACTGGTGCCACGATGAGCTTGTAACTGCTCGCAAACCAAGATGGACCTTTCTCTTTTCTCATCAAGCTAAAGTCAAGTGAGCCACCCGTACACAACAGCGCCAAAGGCAATGTCATTTCGGACAAGTAGTCTCCTGCGTCAATAACCACATTCGGTACTGGAATAGCGAGTAAATAAAAAGCCATTCCTAGAACAATGGAGATTATGAGCGGGTTCCTAGTCAGTGTTCGACCCATCATCTTTGCTGCTTGCGAGGCAGACGTTGCCCCCTTGGGCGATAAGCAAATTACCGCTTGGACGTTATAAATAAATGTGGTGATCGCGACATAGAGCGCTGCTAGCGCCACACCTTGAGAACCATACGCATTGGCAACGTAAGCGATGCCAATAATACCTGTATTTGCTCGGAACCCACCTTGGATAAGAACACCTTGGTCAGGCGATGCTTTGAACAGAAGCTTGACCGAAAGGTAGGTGAAAATGAAAAACGAAATGCTAGCGATGACGCCGAAATTGACAAAGCCACTCGCCGCGGAAAAATCGTGTTCTGAAGCCACAATACTGACAAATAACATTGCAGGCAAGGTAACTTGAAACACCAGTTTAGAGCCTACTTCGATAAAATTATCGTTGATTAGACCAAAGCGCTTAAAAAGAACGCCAAGTACCAACATCAAACAGATAGGTCCGGTTATCGACAAAGAGAATTGCAACTGATGTAAAACAGCTTCCATGTAAGTATCCGCAGCAAAAGAAAAAAGTGTTCCTGCTGCCTATTAAGCCACAAACCCGGAGGGTAGGACAGTAACGTGATGAAATTTTCTTCTGTTGTAGGTTCCGGAGTCATTTACACTCCAAGTTATGGACGAGGTCCCAATTTAACAAAGCGGTACTGGTCCTACGTGCGATATGTTGGTTAACTCGTTGTCGTGATGCATCCACATGCGTATTAGATGTGAGGGCTGGTCATCGTAGTTATGGATAGGAGTTCATCAATGAAAAGGAAACACAACAAAACTGTACTGTGTGCGTTTGTCTCTGGTTCGGTATTTGGTGCGGTTTTGGTCATTGCGATGTCTTTACCAATGTAATCCTATTAATTGGCTGTTGGAACACTCACACTAATTCAGTACAAAACAGATTGAGTTCTGCGGTATGTGCTGTTAGTTTAAAAAACATGAAAATACACGTTCGCCCTTCATTAACAACCGTCTCTTGGTGGCGCTCTAAATAGAGCGGCGCGGAATACTCACATTCTTAAGCCGCTGGATGGTAGCTAAGAGTGTTTGATCTTTTTATCTCCAGTAGCGATCTATTAAATACTTGGAGATAAATATGAACACCATTCAAAGTACATCACAGCGTGAAATTATCCTGACCGGCGATCGAGCGACAGGTCCGTTACACCTCGGACACTATGTCGGTTCATTGCAACAACGAGTCAAATTGCAAACGGAGCATGAGCAAACGATCTTGGTCGCGGACATGCAAGGTTTGACGGATAACGCCCACAATCCATCAAAAGTATCCTCCAATATTCTCAATGTCGTTGCGGATTATCTGGCCGTTGGTATCGACCCCACACAAACCACGATCACGTTGCAATCTCAAATACCAGCGTTAGCTGAGTTAACGATGTATTACAGCAATCTTGTCTCTATTGCGCGTTTAGAGCGTAATCCCACGGTTAAAAATGAGATTCAAAGTAAAGGCTTTGAACGCTCTATTCCCGCTGGTTTTTTAACGTATCCAATTTCTCAAGCTGCCGATATTACGGGGTTCCACGCGACGTTGGTTCCGGTAGGTGATGACCAACTGCCGATGTTGGAGCAAACTAATGAAATCGTAAGAAAAATAAACCACCTGGGTGGAAAAGAGGTTCTTAAAGAGTGCCGTCCTTTACTTAGTGATGCACCTCGTTTGCCGAGTACTGACGGTAAAAATAAGATGTCTAAAAGCATGGGGAATGCAATCAACCTAGGGGCGTCTGAAAAGGAGATTTCTGCGGCGGTGAAATCTATGTATACCGACCCCAATCACCTGAAAATTGAGGACCCTGGCCAAGTCGAAGGTAATATCGTATTTACCTACCTCGATGCCTTTCACCCTGATAAAGATTATATCGAACAGCTAAAAGAGCATTATCGACGAGGTGGGTTAGGTGATGGTTTGACCAAGAAAGTGTTAGAAGAATGCCTACAAGAGATGCTTCGACCTATTCGAGAAAAGCGCACTATGTATTTGAATGATAAAGCACAGCTGATTGATATTTTAAAACAAGGCAGTCAGCGTTCTCGTGAGAAAACTGAACAAGTGCTATTTGATGTGAAAGATGTATTTGGTTTGAATTTGTTCTGAATTAAAAAGCAGGGTTCTGAATAAAAGGCACGGCTGTTTATTCGTAACGTGCCTTTTTGGACTTTAAATTCCCATCAATGAAAGCTGACGTTTAAGAAGAAAAGAACTCGCGGCGAAAATCCGCTATTTCTTGTTGGTAATAGCTTTGCCATTCCGGATCTGATAAACCAGCATGGCTGGTGGCTCTCTCTTTTCTGAGTCTGGACTCAAGTTGTTGTAATGCTTGTTGGTAATCTCTGACTTGCTCTTTTTGCTCGGCAATTTGTTGCTGACGCTCGTGAATCTCTTCGCTTTCGTCCTTCGTTAAGTAAGTTTTTTGCAGCTCTGCGATGATGGTTTGGCGATCTGGAAAGCTCATGCTATTGGGTATTAGGGCGACTGCACGCTCATATTTTGCTTGGTCGTTTGTAAGCCCGATAGCCTCTGCATTTTCTTGCCAGTCTATGATGAGTTGCTCGAAAGCTTGCAAAAAGCTTTCTGGACTTTGCGTGTTGAGCTGTTGGGCCTCTAAATTGAAATCGTATAGGGCGAACTCATCCGCGAAAATAACATCAGCCAACTCGCCCCAAATGCCTCTCGCCTCGGCTTTAAGTTGTGCAATACGTGAGGCTAGTGGTTGTTGCTCATCAAACAACAAATTACCCACACTTTCTTGCCATTGACTGTTGAGTTGATGGTAGCTCGCCAAAAGTTGAAATCGTGCTGAAGATAAATAAGGCTCGAGCAAGGCTAACTGTTCCTCACAGTCGCGGTTCGACATGCACTCATGCCAAAATGACTCAAGCTCTGCGACGAGTTCTCTCCCTTTGAGCAGAGTTAGTCTCTCAGTCGTTATTTGAGTCGCAGAAGGGAGCTCTGCGGTCTGTGGTGAAGGATCTACACTGGGAGCGATATTGCTTGTTTTTAGTGATGTACTGGGGACGTTCTTATTTTTTGTCTTCGGAGCAGAAGCGGACGCGGCCGTTTCTTGCTGCCCATCTTGACTGAAAGTTAAAAACATCATGCCCGCCATAATGGCGGACATGATTATCAACGCGATTTTCTTCATGGCTTGATTGTTGCGCTAACTGGGAAATGGTCAGAAAGATTGTAGTGTTTCCATAAACTCTCTGCGGTTGTGCGCGGCACGTCTACACGGTTGTCATTGAATGATTTCACCCTGTATTCACTACTCACCATGACATAGTCAAGGTATTCCACGTTTTCGCCACCTGATAACGGTTCACCTGCGAAGTTATTGATGCGGGGATCAAAGGTTGACTCCGTGTAACCAGAATACTGAGGCTCTATGGCGCTTAAGTTGGCGATCATTTGTTGGTAGTCACCAGGGAACTTTCTTTTGTTTACGTTAAAGTCGCCGCTATATACCACAGTTTCGTTTGAGGGAATGTTGAGAGATTTAGCGAGTGCGCGGATTTGTTTGAACTGGCGCTGACGATACTCGCGAGCGGTGTCTGTATCGAAAGATGCGGTATGGGTAGCAAACACATGGTAAGCCTGACCACCTTTAATAATTTCCGCATAATTCACGCCTTTGTCGGCAAAGCAGTCTGTGCCAGAGCAGTCGGGGAAGACATATTGCGCTTCATTCACGATAGGATAGCGACTGACAATGATCACCCCACCATCATGAATATTAACGCCTTCTTTATCTAACATTTTAGTTTGGTACGGATATTCCTTAGCTAACTCACGTAGGAATGCTTCACGACCGCTTGCAAACACTTCTTGCAGCGCTAATACATCATAACCTTTGACGTATTGAGGAATCAGTTCGTAACGATCACCGATGTGCGATGCAATAGCCGTAAGAGCCCAGATGTTGTATGTCATCAACTTAAGGTTTTGTTCTTCGTTATCGACAGATTCATTTACTTTGCTTGGTGTGATGGTGTAATAAAGATCGTCGTATCGAGCGGTACTGTCTGACTTAAATGCCAGTTCGGTTTCTCGGATGCCAAAAGCGTTAGTGTTGGCACGATGAATATTACGATCATCTTTAAGAGATAAATCTACATCGGCCGCCGATAAGCCATATTCAATGGTTGAATTATACCAATGACCTTCCATGACCTGATTGAGTGTTATGCTTTCACCTTTAGGGCTAGAAACCACAGTTTCAAAACGGTAAGTTTGGTTGGATTTCACGCCTTCCCAACGATTGAAGCTCAATACAGGTTTGGTTTCCCACGGACCAAGTACTTGTACATGTTGCTGCCACTCTTCTCCATATTGAAGTAAATCACTGCCTTCGTGCTTTACTTGAATAGTTAAAGGCTGATCAGAGTTATTGGTTAGATAAACATCTGTATCTGCAATGCTTGGCAATGCCACCAAGCCACTTAATAAAAGACCCCACTGCGATAATTTCATCTTATTTTTCCATCATTTGAACTAGAGCAATCATTCTTGTTTATAAATATTACTTGCACGTTAAATATGGATGACATCGAAGCCAGTACTGAAAATTGTTATCAGAATGTGATCTTTATTCAATGGTGAGGAGTCGGGGTAGAGAGTTAATGGTTGCTTAAGCGGCTGTAAATAATAGCGATGGTTAACGAATCGTACTCACTGCAATCAAGTTGTCATCTTCGCTCTATAAGTTGTGCGGCGTCATTCATCCAGCCACATGGCTAGAACTTAAATTGATAGATGGAGCACCATGGCTAGAGCAGTAAATCCAATCGATGAAACCATCATTAAATTACTACAAGACCAAGGTTTGATTAGAAGCGAAGCAGAAGCTCGTTTAAAGAAAGAGGTATACCGCTTACAGCCTAATGAGATTGAAAAAGTCAAAAATTATGCCCAGCACTTTGGCATCAACGCTAAAGAAAAACTCATCGATGAGATCTTAGAGTTGCGCCGGGAAGCGCTCATAAAAAAATGTAGACACAATACGGAGCATGCGAGCCTATCTCTAAAATAGCACGTGACAAAAATATCAATTACTGGTCAAGATTTGATCTCTCAGGCCGATGTATATAAGAGCGCTCAATGATATCGAGCGCAAAAAACAGTGTGTTTTAGAGGTTAAGCTTTCACTTAAGTGAGAGGTTTGGAAAGGCTGCAGGGAGAAAGTGCATGCGTATTAAAGACTTAAGTGTCGTAAAGAAAATATCGGTTAGTTATTTAACCGTTTTTGCCGTGTTTGGTTTAGTGTCAGTAATGTTGGTGCAAGGTTTGTTAACACTGAATAAAGACATCTCAGTGCTAACAGATAAAAGCTTACCTTCTGTTGCGATTTTGAAAGGTATCCAAGTTGATATTACTAAAGTGCGCAAAGATGAGTTCTCTTTATTGCCAAACGCAAATCACCCCAAAATTGGTGAGTGGTTAAAAGGCCTCGACCAATGGCGTTCTGATGTGCAGGCTGGTATTGCAGAATACGAAAAGCTCGACCTTAATCAGCGTGAAACGCAGTCTTTTAACGTTTTTAAAGAAACTTGGAATCAATACATCAAGGAAACGAAGACTTACAACGCACTGCTAAGCCAAGGTGATGCTGAAAGTGCAAATGATGTGATTTTATCGAGTTTCAATACTTACTCAAAAGCGTTGAGCAGCTTGGATGATACCCTCGCGTTGAACGATGAGTTGGTGAATTTGATTGGCGAAGAAGTACAAAATGAAGCGGCATTTACACAATACAGCGCTGCTGTTGGTGCGCTTGTCGTCGCATTGGTCATGGTAATGTCTGCCATGTTGCTTTCTCGAGTCATTTGCGGGCCTGTTGACCGAGCATTGGAATTCGCTTCCAAAATCGCCAAGGGTCAGTTGAATAATCAAATCGACGAAAGTGAATTGAGCAAAGACGAGTTAGGAACGTTGCTCAAAGAGCTTGTCGGTATGCAAACAAACTTACATTCGTTGGTTTCTGAGATTAATGACTCAACGATTCAGCTAACGGCTGCAGTAGAGGAAGTGAGTGCTATTTCTTCTCAGACCGCTTCTGGTATGCAAAATCAACAAATTGAACTTAGCTCGGTGGCTTCTGCGATGACAGAAATGCAAGCTGCTGTAAGTGAAGTGGCACAAAATACCGAAGTTGGCGCGACCTCTGCTTACTCGGCAACGGAAGTGGCTAAACAAGGAACAGCGACGTTACAACAAACTATCGCAGTAATTGAGCGTGTATCACATACGATCCAAGAGTCAGATGAACTGGCACGTGAGCTTGAATCTAGCTCAAACAATATCAATGTGGTCGTAGATGTGATCCGCGGGATTGCGGAGCAAACAAACTTGTTAGCACTGAACGCCGCAATAGAAGCCGCTCGGGCCGGTGAACAAGGACGTGGGTTTGCTGTTGTGGCAGATGAGGTTCGTTCTCTGGCGCAACGCACTCAAGACTCCACTTCACAAATTGTGGAAATTGTTAATCAACTACAAGAGAGCAGCAGCAAAATAGGGCATTCAAGCCGTGATTGTCAGGAGGGCATTTCTCAGTGTGTTGAGCAAGTCAATGACGCTGATAGCCAGATAAAAGAAATTGAACATTCTGTCGATAACATAGCGCAAATGAGCACACAAATCGCAACGGCTTGTAGTGAGCAGAATTCTGTATCCGAAGAGCTGAATCGAAGTGTGGAGCATATTAATAGTGCCTCAACAGAGATGGCTGAGGGAGCTTCGCAAACGGCTGTGGCTTGCCAGCAGATCAGTAGCCTAGCGCACAACTTGAAAACTCGAATGGGTTCATTCCAGCTCTAGTTGTTGTGTTTCAGCTTTATTCCTAACCTCATTGCTACAAAAAATAAGCCGGACGAAATGTCCGGCTTATTTATTCTCTGCCTATATAAATAAGTTCAGAGCATGCTCAATCTTGGGAGAATATGCTCGCTAGGCTGGAATACCACTATGGAACTTAAAATCTGTATCTGGCGTAGAAACTAAATCTGCCTCAACTCGGCCAAAATAGGCTATGCGTTCGCTGATGTCTTTCCCCGCGATTTGCTCTGCCAATACAAGATAATCTTGATAGTGGCGTGCTTCTGAGCGCAGTAAAGAAACGTAGAATTTTGCGATATCGTCATCCATATGTGGTGCTAGTTTGGCAAAACGCTCACAAGATCGGGCTTCGATGTACGCACCAATGATGAGCTTATCGATCAGCGTTTCCGGTTCATGAGTCTTCATATGCGAAATGAGCCCTTTAGCATAGCGACTTGCTGGAATATTTTTATACTCAATTCCACGACTTTCCATGATCTCTAAAACTTGATAAAAGTGGTGCAATTCCTCTTTAATCAAAAGCACCATTTTATCGATTAAATCTTGGCTGTACGGTGAGTTGGACTTAGCCATGATCGCTTTGGAAATATTGCTCTTACCTTTTAAAGTTTCTAGTGAGCCTACATTGCGATAAGCAAAATCTTCATAGGGTTTAAACCAGTCAAGCAGAGCATGTGAACTGGATTGGTCAACGGCATACTTACGAATTAAAAACATCGCAGATTGGCCAGCTTTTAGCTCACACAGTAGATGGTCTAATAAAATGGTTTGAAGGTTTTCTGGTTTCTTTGCTTCCTCTACCCATTCATCAGGTGTGCTGCATTGCAGAAATTGGTTAATGGGAGCAAGAAGATATTGATAGGCGTCTAGATTCATCATTTTAGTTTTAGTACTTCACATTCTAATTGGGCATATCCGCTATCTTACGGATAGAAAAAAGGCTGCGATTGCAGCCTTTATTGACCTTAAGTGAATGTTACCACTTTTTCTTCTCGCCGAAGAGTGCTTCCATGTCATTGTCGCGCTCTTTATCGGCGATCTGCTGCATTTCAGCATCACTTTTATCTTGGCGTTTTTTATCTAGGTCGCCCAGCATGTCTTCAAGCTTCTGTTTCGCTTGAATAGAGTAGGGATCGCTCTTTGTACTCAATGCATCGATACCTTTGCGTAGCAGTTGAAGTGCTGTACCAGGTTGACCTCGAGCGATTGAGTCGTTTGCTCTTTTAATGACGTTTTCGATGTTGATACGAATCTGCATCGTTTCTAAACGCGCATTTTCAGCGACGTAAGTCTGGGTGTCGATACGGCCTTTATTGTGTTCGTTACGGATAGTATCACGGAGGCGTTTCACCAACTTAAGCATGACGATGGCTTGTTTATCACTGCTCGGCATTTTGAACGTGGTACTCTCGCCAGTGGGACCATTCTCTTTCAGTTGATCAATCTGTTGCTTCATGTTTTCGATACGTTGAGCAAGCTGCTTATTCTTCGGGTCAAGCTCATGCATGCTTTCTAGCGCGTCAAGAATACGATTGTTTAGACACAGCAACAGCTCCTTGCTAAAAGGGATATGGTGCGCATGACCAATCAACTCTTCAGTGCCATCAATCAAGGCAACATAGCGTGCGGACTCCTGTCTTTTCGCAGTCTCTACCTTGACCTTATACTGCAACATAATGTTATAGCCTAGGATCAACACCAGTAGGATGGCTACCAAAGCGATTATTAAACCAATATTCATATCTTTGCGTCTGCTTTACTTTTCTACGGCTAGCGTTAAAGAATACATGAATCTTATCTTACTCGGCACCCTATTTGTTTGATTATTTTGTCTCTCCCACGTTTTAGCTACTGATAGAAGTCACATCATAGAACTTCAGTCATTTATTGGCTCAACTTTGTGCATATTGTTTCTATGTTGAGGATTATCAGTATGTGATTGAGGTATAAGTTAGAAATTACTGTTCATTTCGATTTGAACGCGTTATAACTAATTATTATATCGCTCGTCCGAGTGGCCAATAAATTCTCTCATGAACAAGTAAGGGATTACGATGAAACTGCAGCAGCTGAAGTATATTGTTGAGGTTGTAAACCATAATCTGAATGTATCCGCGACGGCAGAAAGCTTGTATACGTCTCAGCCAGGTATCAGTAAGCAGGTTCGGTTGCTGGAAGATGAGTTAGGCATTCAGATTTTTGAACGTAGCGGTAAGCACTTAACGCAAGTGACACCTGCTGGTGAAGAAATTGTACGCATCTCTCAAGAAATTCTCGCTCGTGTAGAAAGTATCAAAGCTGTAGCAGGGGAACACACCCACCCAGAAATGGGGACGCTGAATATCACCACGACACACACGCAAGCGCGTTATGCTTTGCCGGATGTCATCAAAGGTTTTACTTCTCGCTACCCAAAAGTGTCATTACACATGCATCAAGGTACGCCGTCACAAATGTCTGAGGCGATTGCCAAAGGTACGGCGAACTTTGCGATTGCGACAGAAGCGCTTCACTTATATCAAGATGCCATCATGCTGCCTTGTTATCACTGGAACCGTTCAATTGTCGTGCCTAAAGATCATCCATTAGCGAAGAAAGATAAGGTAACGATCAGCGATCTTGCCGCTTATCCATTGGTCACTTATGTGTTTGGTTTTACGGGCCGTTCAGAGTTAGATACCGCATTTAATCGTGAAGGTTTAACCCCGAGAGTGGTGTTCACTGCAACTGATGCGGACGTTATTAAAACGTATGTTCGCATGGGTATTGGTGTTGGTGTGATTGCGAGCATGGCTGTGGATGAAGAGCAGGACAGCGATTTAGTCGCAATAGATGCGAGCCATTTATTCGGGGCTAGTACGACAAGTATTGGCTTTCGTCGCGGCACATTCCTGCGCTCATACATGTTCGATTTTATGGAACGCTTTGCCCCTCATTTAACTCGCCCAGTTGTAGAGCAGGCGATTTCTTTGAAATCTAATGCAGAAATCGAAGAGATGTTTAAAGACATCGAGCTCCCAGTGAGATAACACTTCATTGATGTTTCGATTCCCTCTACAATGCGCTCGTTGTAGGGGGAACTATGAAAACGCAATTTCAATTTATTAATGACTGCTTATTGGAAAACGAATCGCTATGGCGGTTTGAACCATTTAAAAGTAGCATTCACACCTCATTACCTTGGCAAGAGCAACACCCTCAGTTGTGCCAGTGGTTAGTGTCTCTTTCTCCCTCTCAAATCGAAGAGTATAAAGCGGAACCTGAACTCGCCTTAAAAGCGATAAGCGCGTTCGTGCCTCAACTCGAACAACTCGCTTATCACACGCGTTTAGAGTCTTTGACCTTAAATGGTTTGGCACTCGCTCGTGGTTTAGACAACGGCATTCCCGGACGTAAGCTGGAGCAAATCAGCTCGATGGGTGAAGCTGCAATTCAACAACACTGTGGCGAAGAATGGTTAGAGTGGTGTTCAGGCAAAGGTTATTTAGGACGAATCTTGGCAACACAAACCGATCAGCCTGTGACCAGTTTCGAATATCAACAAGCACTGTGTGATTCCGGGCAACAAGCTGCGAATGAACACCATTGGAAAATGACGTTTATTCAAGGTGACGCGTTTGATAGCAAAGCAAAATCGATATTCAAGCCAACGCAACACGCGGTGGCACTGCATGCGTGTGGTGACCTCCATGTTCGTCTAATGCAGTACGGCAGTGAGAATGGGATTGCTGCGATGACCATCTCACCTTGTTGTTATCACTTGATTCAGTCGGAACAATACCAGCCGATGTCGAAACCGGGGAGGGCTTCTTCTCTCTCATTGTCTAAGCAAGAACTGCGTATCCCGTTACAGCAAACGGTGACAGGGGGAGAGCGTGTACGTCGCCATCGTCAGCAGGAAATGGTGTTTCGTCTTGGCTTCGATTTGATTACTCGACGAGCGTTAGGCATGGCAGAGTACCAACCTGTCCCCAGTATTCGTAAGTCGCAATTAAGTGAAGGCTTTGAATCTTTGTGTCGCTGGGCGGCGGAGCAGAAAGGTATCGTTCTTTCTCAAGAAATCGATTTCGATCATTTTGAAAAGTTAAGCGAACAACGCTTCTGGCAAATGGAGAGAATGAGCTTAGTGCAACTGGTTTTTCAACGTCCATTGGAGATCTGGCTCGCATTGGACAAAGCACTTTATCTTGAAGAACGTGGTTATCGTGTTAGATTGTCAGAGTTTTGCCCTAAATCGGTTACACCTAGAAATATTTTAATTTGCGCATATAAGAATTAGTTATCTTTTATAGCTAAACGCTCTATATAAAAAAGCCCACTTATGCGTGGGCTTTTGTAAACAAAACGTGACAAATTGTGTTTTATTTTGTCATTAATTGAACATAGCGATAGCTTGAGTTGGTTCAACGTATTCCAAGTCAAAGCTTTCTGCTACTTCTTTACATGTTACTTTTCCGTGAATAACGTTTAGACCTTCAAGGAAGCCTTTGTCTTCTAGAAGTGCCTCACGGTAGCCTTTGTTTGCGAGTTTCACAATGTAAGGGAGTGTTGCATTGTTCAATGCGAAAGTTGAAGTACGTGCAACCGCACCAGGCATATTTGCTACGCAGTAGTGAACCACTTCATCAACGATGTAAGTTGGATCTGCGTGGGTTGTTGCGTGAGATGTCTCGAAACAGCCACCTTGGTCAATAGCCACATCAACCACTGCCGCACCAGGTTTCATCTTAGCAATGTGCTCTTTTGTTACCAGCTTAGGCGCTGCTGCTCCAGGAATTAGAACGGCACCGATAACAAGGTCAGCTTCTAGAACATGCTTCTCGATAGCATCTTCAGTAGAATAAACCACTTTAGCGCGACCTTGGAATTCTTCGTCAAGCTTACGAAGTGTATCTACGTTGCGGTCTAGAATGGTTACGTCAGCGCGAAGACCAACAGCCATACGAGCTGCGTTTGCACCAACAACACCACCACCAACGATGACGACTTTCGCTGGCTCAACACCAGGTACGCCACCTAGTAGCAGACCACGACCGCCGTGTGATTTTTCCAATGTTTGCGCACCAGCTTGGATAGACATCCGACCTGCCACTTCTGACATTGGTGCTAACAGTGGCAAACGACCCATATTATCTGTTACAGTCTCATAGGCTATACAGACAGCTTTGCTCTTGATTAGCTCATCAGTTTGTGGAAAATCTGGTGCTAGGTGTAAATAAGTAAATAAAATTTGCCCTTCGCGGAGCATTGCTCTCTCTACTGCTTGGGGTTCTTTTACTTTTACAATCATGTCTGCTTGCGCGAATACGTCTGCAGCATGAGGGAGAATGGATGCGCCGACAGCGATGTAATCATCGTCTGAAAAACCAATGCCGGCACCTGCATTGGTCTCAACTAAAACTTGGTGACCATGTGAGATGAGTTCTCTCACGCTTGCTGGGATCATACCAACACGATATTCGTGGTTCTTGATTTCCTTAGGTACGCCAATGATCATCCTGTATCCTCTTTCTATAATGGTTGTATTAACTGTTTGTAGGGTGTTATTGTCGAATTAATAACTAGTATAGTTATAGATTTGTAAAATTTGGCACCAAATATTAAAAAGTTGTAGTATATTTTTTTGCAAGGAAGTAATAAGGTGGAATAAAAAATGGCAGACAACTATAAAAAGCCGTCCAAGGAACTAGACCGTATCGACCGCAACATTCTTAATGAACTGCAGAAAGACGGTCGTATTTCAAACGTTGAGCTTTCAAAACGTGTGGGACTTTCTCCAACGCCATGTTTGGAGCGTGTACGTCGCTTAGAGCGTCAGGGTTACATCACAGGATACACTGCATTATTGAATCCGCAGTTCCTAGATGCGTCACTATTAGTATTCGTTGAGATTACACTAAACCGTGGTGCGCCGGATGTATTTGAGCAGTTTAACTCAGCTGTTCAAAAGTTAGACGACATACAAGAGTGTCATCTTGTATCAGGTGACTTTGACTATCTTCTTAAAACCCGTGTATCAGATATGGGTGCTTACCGCCGACTATTGGGCGATACGTTACTACGCCTACCCGGCGTAAATGACACTCGCACATACGTTGTAATGGAAGAAGTGAAACAATCTAACCAGCTTGTGATCAAAACTCGTTAATTTCTTGCAAAGAAAGCGGTATATGCTTCCGCTTTCGCCAGAGAGTAATTGGGTTTTTCTCTTTGATATGGTTAAATCAATTTACCGAGCGGCTTGATGCCGCTCGGAATGTTTTGCAATTTCCTATTTCATTTCCATATTCAAGTTGATTTATGTTCAAAGAGAACGCAAAGAAAGTCGAAACCATTATCAAAACCAGTGAAGAGCCCCAGTCTTCACGCTTAAATGGCTTCCAACGCTTAAAAGAGTGCTGCTTTATCGTTGGCGTTCTTAGCTCGGTATTGCTTGCGGTTGCACTATTTACCTTCAGTCCGGCCGATCCTTCCTGGTCCCAAACCGCATGGGGAGGGGAGATCGACAATGCTGGTGGCCTTTTCGGCGCTTGGCTTGCGGACACACTATTCTTCACATTTGGCTCTCTCGCTTATCCCATCCCTTTCTTGCTAGCTGCGGCTGCATGGGTGATTTGCCGTAAACGAGGAGAAGATGAGCCAATTGATTTCATGTTATGGGGTACGAGGTTACTCGGCCTTGTCGTCCTTATAATGACTAGCTGTGGTCTAGCCGATATTAATTTTGATGATATTTGGTATTTCTCGTCCGGTGGTGTCGTCGGGGACGTGTTGTCTAGCCTAGCTTTACCTACATTGAATGTACTTGGCACGACATTGGTACTGCTGTTCTTATGGGGAGCGGGTTTTACTCTCTTTACTGGCATCTCATGGCTTAATATTGTGGAGTGGCTTGGTGATCGTGCATTAGCGCTAATTGCGGCGCTTGCAAATAAGATAAGAGGCTCTGAGCAAGAAGTTTTAGAACCTCAGTTAGATGAGTTCGTGGAAGATAAAGTCTCTACGCCTAGACATAACGTAGACCATGACATTGATGATGAACCGCTTCCTCATTTAACGGCGTTCGATGTCGATGAGCCGAAAGAATCGGCGCCTGCGCATGAGTATCCTATTTATATGCCGCAAGCTAAACCTGAGAAACCAGCGGAACAAATGATAGTGGAACCAACGCCACCACAACGCAAGGCTACGGTTAATGCTGCGCCAGTTTATGCTCATGAGCCCCAAACGCAACCTGTCCATGCGGTGAATACTGATAACGTTGATCCGCTTCTGGAGCGTACCAAGCAGCTGAATGTCACGATAGAAGAGCTTGAAGCTGCAGCGCAACAAGCAGATGACTGGGGAGCTGAAGAACAGGCTGCCCCATCATTTGCAGACACTTACTCTTCCTATGTAGAGCAACATACAGCTACAGAAGAACCGATCAGTGTTGAACCAGATTATGCGGAGTACGAACAATTTGAAGCAGAGCAAGTACAGCAGCCAAGTATTGAGCATCCTGTGCATGAAGAGCCTGTAATTGATTCCGCTGCGCTAGATAGCATCACGGAGCAAACAGAATCGAGCCAACACATTGAACCTACGATCTCTGATTTTGACGTGTTAGACGATGAAGACGAAGTGGAGTCACAGTCTGTACAACAAGTACAGCCAGCTCCAGCAACACCTCATCAGCAAGTGGCAACACCTTCAACAACATTTGAACCTGCACTTCAAAAAGCGGAGGTTGAAGAGGTTCAAGACGGCGACGAAGATGTAGCGGCATTCCAAGACATGGTTTCTAGTGCGCAAGCCAAAGTAGCAGCGACACAGAACCCATTTTTGGTACAGAAAGAAGAAAACTTGCCTGTTCCAGAAGAACCACTTCCAACGCTCGAGTTGCTTTACCATCCAGAAAAACGCGAAAACTTTATCGACCGTGATGCGCTAGAGCAGGTCGCTCGATTGGTTGAGAGCAAGCTAGCGGACTACAAAATCAAAGCCGACGTGGTGGGGATTTATCCTGGTCCAGTGATCACTCGTTTTGAGCTTGATTTGGCGCCGGGGGTAAAAGTAAGCCGTATTTCTGGTCTTTCAACTGACTTAGCGCGTGCATTGTCTGCAATGGCTGTACGTGTTGTAGAAGTAATCCCTGGCAAGCCTTACATCGGTTTGGAACTGCCAAACATGAGCCGTCAGACGGTCTATTTATCTGATGTAATCAGTAGTCCTCAGTTTGAGCAAGCAACGTCACCCACAACGGTTGTGTTAGGTCAAGACATTGCGGGCGAAGCTGTTGTGGCCGATCTCGCGAAGATGCCTCACGTGCTAGTAGCAGGTACAACAGGTTCTGGTAAGTCGGTGGGTGTGAACGTGATGATTTTGAGCATGCTGTATAAAGCAGGTCCAGAAGATGTGCGCTTCATCATGATTGACCCGAAAATGCTAGAGCTTTCTATTTACGAAGGTATCCCTCATCTTCTTTCTGAAGTTGTGACTGATATGAAAGACGCATCAAACGCTCTACGTTGGTGTGTGGGTGAGATGGAGCGTCGGTATAAATTGATGTCGGCATTGGGCGTTCGCAATGTGAAAGGCTTTAACGAGAAGTTGAAGATGGCGGCAGAAGCGGGTCACCCAATTCATGATCCATTCTGGCAAGAAGGCGACAGTATGGATACGGAACCGCCATTGCTAGAAAAACTGCCGTATATCGTTGTTGTTGTGGATGAATTTGCTGACCTGATGATGGTGGTGGGTAAGAAGGTAGAAGAACTGATTGCACGCTTGGCACAAAAGGCGCGTGCGGCAGGTATTCATTTAATTCTTGCGACTCAGCGTCCATCGGTGGATGTTATCACTGGTCTGATTAAAGCGAATATTCCAACTCGTGTTGCGTTTACGGTATCGACTAAAACAGACTCCCGTACGATTCTAGACCAAGGTGGTGCAGAATCACTGCTTGGTATGGGTGATATGTTGTACTTACCACCAGGCTCAAGCCATACGACTCGTGTCCACGGTGCATTTGCATCAGATGATGATGTTCATGCTGTTGTAAACAACTGGAAAGCGCGTGGTAAACCGAACTACATTGAAGAGATCATCAGCGGAGATCAAAGTCCAGAAAGCTTATTGCCAGGTGAGCAAATGGAAGCGGATGAAGATGTGGATCCACTCTTCGATCAAGTCGTTGAGCACGTGGTTCAATCACGTCGAGGTTCGGTTTCCGGTGTTCAGCGCCGATTTAAGATCGGTTACAACCGTGCCGCCCGTATTGTTGAGCAACTCGAAGCACAAGGTATCGTGAGTGCACCGGGTCACAACGGTAACCGCGAAGTTTTGGCTCCTGCGCCACCAAAAGATTAATGAACTTGTGTTACTCACCTCAGTCCAACTGAGGTGAGTAACTTTAGGTCTTTGACCCTCTGATAGGTATCTGAATGAAAAAACGATTTTCAGCGAAACTTTTCTCAGCGCTAGTTTTAAGCGTTTCTTTCTTCTCAGCTGCGAATGCAGCATCTCCAAAAGATGAACTCAATAAACGTCTCGCAATGAACGAAGGTTTCAGTGCCGATTTCTCCCAGCAAGTGATCAGCCCTGAAGGTGAAACGGTAATGGAAGGTGAGGGCACGGTTGAAATCGCTCGTCCAAGTTTGTTCCGTTGGAGTACGACTTTCCCAGATGAAAACCTTTTAATATCTGACGGTAAGACGTTGTGGTATTACAGCCCATTCATTGAACAAGTAAGCATTTACTGGCAAGAGCAAGCGACCGAGCAAACACCATTTGTGCTGTTAACTCGCAATAGAGCAAGCGATTGGGATAACTATAAGATTTCTCAGAAAGGTAATGAGTTTACGCTCATTCCAACGGCAATTGACTCTACTCAAGGCCAATTCCAAATTAATATTGATACAAAAGGCGTAGTGAAAGGCTTTAACGTCATTGAGCAAGATGGTCAGAAAGGGCTGTTTACTTTTAGTAATGTTAAGCTTGGTAAACCAAAGGTAGACAGATTTACATTCACAATTCCAGATGGCGTGGAAGTGGATGACCAAAGGAATTAATTGGTAGTGAGTAATTACACGTTAGATTTCTCAGGGGACGAAGATTTTCGTCCCCTTGCTGCTCGTATGAGACCACAAACAATCGAACAGTATATTGGGCAGCAGCATATTTTA
Organism: Vibrio sp. 1-2 (7-a); assembly: GCF_013048515.1. Taxonomy (NCBI): domain Bacteria; kingdom Pseudomonadati; phylum Pseudomonadota; class Gammaproteobacteria; order Vibrionales; family Vibrionaceae; genus Vibrio; species Vibrio sp. 1-2 (7-a). Next base: position 1,545,488 of record NZ_VHSQ01000001.1, on the reverse strand, counting down.
GGTCCGGGTAAACCCCTACGCCGAGCGCTAGAGGCTGGACACATTCACTCGATGATTTTATGGGGACCACCAGGCACAGGCAAAACGACATTAGCGGAAGTGGCAGCAAACTATGCCAACGCCGAAGTTGAGCGTGTATCTGCGGTGACGTCTGGCGTTAAAGAGATCCGTGCTGCGATCGACAAAGCGCGTGAGAACAAAATGGCAGGTCGCCGCACTATCTTATTCGTGGATGAGGTGCATCGCTTTAACAAATCGCAGCAAGATGCGTTTTTACCGCATATTGAAGACGGTACGGTTACGTTTATCGGTGCGACCACAGAGAACCCTTCGTTTGAGTTAAACAACGCATTACTCTCGCGTGCTCGCGTTTATAAGTTGACTTCTCTTGACCAGAGCGAAATATCGCTGGCGCTTGATCAAGCGATTAACGACAAAGAGCGCGGCTTGGGGAATATACCAGCACATTTCGCCGATAACGTACTAGATCGCCTAGCAGAGCTAGTGAACGGTGATGCTCGCATGTCTCTCAACTACCTTGAGCTGCTATACGATATGGCAGAAGACAACGCGCAGGGTGAAAAAGAAATCACGCTTAAGTTGCTTGCGGAAGTGGCTGGAGAAAAGGTCTCTCGCTTCGATAACAAAGGTGATATCTGGTACGACTTAATCTCTGCAGTTCACAAATCCATTCGTGGTTCAAATCCAGACGCCGCTTTGTATTGGGCTGCACGTATGATCGCCGCAGGTTGTGATCCGCTCTACATCGCTCGCCGATTACTTGCGATAGCATCGGAAGATGTTGGCAATGCGGACCCTAGAGCCATGCAAGTCGCACTCTCCGCGTGGGATTGCTTTACCCGTGTTGGTCCGGCAGAAGGTGAACGTGCGATTGCACAGGCGATCGTTTACTTAGCGTGCGCGCCAAAAAGTAATGCGGTGTACGTGGCATGGAAACAAGCGCTCACAGATGCTCATAACTTACCTGAATATGAAGTGCCTCATCACCTTCGAAATGCACCTACCAGTTTGATGAAAGACATGGGTTATGGAGCAGAGTATCGTTATGCTCACGATGAGCCGGGTGCCTATGCAGCCGGTGAGCAATATTTGCCACCAGAAATGGCGGATCGTAAGTATTATCAGCCAACAAATCGCGGTCTAGAAACCAAAATCGGCGAAAAGTTAGATTACTTGGCTAAATTAGACGCAAATAGCCAACAAAAGCGCTATGAAAAGTAGGCGTTTTTGGATACATTTGTTCAGTAAATTTTTTTAACGCGTACGCTTGGAAAGTGCGCGTGATTTCACAACAAAAAGCATAGGATTAACAATGCTGGATTCTAAATTACTTCGTACAGAGCTGGATGAAACAGCTGCTAAACTGGCGCGTCGTGGCTTTAAGCTAGACGTAGAGACTATTCGTAAACTTGAAGAACAACGTAAGTCCATTCAAGTAGAAGTAGAAAATTTACAATCCACGCGTAACTCCATCTCCAAACAAATCGGCCAAAAAATGGCGGCTGGCGACAAAGAAGGCGCAGAAGAGATCAAGAAACAAATCGGTACTCTAGGTAGCGATCTTGATGCGAAGAAAGTTGAACTTGAGCAAGTAATGGCTCAACTAGACGAATTCACGCTTTCTGTACCAAACATCCCGGCAGATGAAGTGCCAGATGGCAAAGACGAGAACGACAACGTTGAAATCTCTCGTTGGGGTGAACCAAAGACTTACGACTTCGAACTGAAAGATCACGTTGACCTAGGTGAAATGGGTGGCGGTCTAGACTTCGCAAGTGCAGTTAAGATCACTGGCGCACGTTTCATCGTGATGAAAGGCCAATTTGCTCGTCTACACCGTGCAATCGCTCAGTTCATGCTAGATCTTCACACAGAAGAACACGGCTACACAGAAATGTACGTACCTTACCTAGTAAACTCTGACAGCCTATTCGGTACTGGTCAGCTTCCTAAGTTCGGTAAAGACCTTTTCCACACAGAGCCTCTAGCGGAAAAAGTAAACGACGAAGAACCACGTAAACTGTCGCTAATTCCTACGGCAGAAGTACCTGTAACGAACCTAGTTCGTGACACGATTTCTGACGAAGCGGATCTACCAATTAAGATGACAGCTCACACGCCATGTTTCCGTTCAGAAGCGGGTTCATACGGTCGTGATACTCGTGGTCTGATTCGTATGCACCAGTTCGACAAAGTTGAGCTAGTACAAATCACTAAGCCAGAAGATTCAATGAATGCGCTCGAAGAGCTAACAGGTCACGCTGAGAAAGTTCTACAACTTTTAGAGCTTCCTTACCGTAAAGTGGTTCTTTGTACAGGTGACATGGGCTTCGGCGCTCGTAAAACTTACGACCTAGAAGTTTGGGTTCCTGCTCAAGAAACTTACCGTGAAATCTCTTCATGTTCTAACATGTGGGATTTCCAAGCTCGTCGTATGCAAGCGCGTTTCCGTCGTAAAGGCGAGAAGAAACCTGAGCTTGTACACACGCTAAACGGTTCTGGTCTAGCAGTTGGTCGTACCATGGTTGCTATCCTAGAAAACAACCAAGAAGCAGACGGTCGCATTGCAATCCCTGCAGTACTTCAGAAGTACATGGGCGGCGCAACGCACATCGGTTAGTGCATTAGCCACTAGAACACCAAAACCCAGCCATAGTGCTGGGTTTTTTGTTATTTGCGTCGAGTGAAAATACGTTGTTATGTAATTAGCACACGCAATAGTGAAGAGCTCGCCCAGAATCTGGCAGTACGAGACAAATGATATTTTTCTAAACGGTTTTTCACGTGACAAGCTAATGGCATCATTTGCCCTTGTTGTTAAACGTTATGCCAGTAAATCATCTTTCATTGCTTGTTATTTTTGCGCTTACTTTGCTCGTTAGTAAGAGTGTTATCGCAAGTGAACTTATTCAGCCTCAATACTTAGATAGTGAGCGAACCGATCGCTTTTTCGCGCGCGAAATAGCGCAACCTTCCAAAGAAAATATGCAACTTCGTAACTCACTCGATTGGGGCTATGAACTTGAATTGAAACGTGCATCTGATGAAGAAAAACTAGTATCTAATTGCCAAGACTTAGCTACGGCAAACTCTACGGGCTTTACTGCGGCAAAAGCCTATGAATACGGCGCGTTTAAAGCATATTTAACTCAGTGCCAAACATGGAGTGAGATGGCAAAGTTAGCTGCCTCTAAGCGCTCATTTATATCAGACTTTAAGTTAGACGATACCTTTCCTAATTTCGCTCCAAGTGCACTTGCTTTTGTTATTTCTGACGAAAGTGCAGAGAAAGCAACGACACTATCAACGTGGGATGAAGCAGACCATATCCAAAGAACTCAGGTCATCAGTGAAGTCAGAGCAGAGTATTACGATTCGACTGATGGCTTTCAGGTTATTACCGTTACCGCAAAAGGTGATTACAACGCTGACGGCATCGAGGATATCGTTATTGAGAAAGAGAATAGTGTACTCAGTGGCTCGTATTCATCTTCACACGGATATGTATTAACCCGTATGTCTGAACAAGCGCTATTTACAGTGTTGGCTGAATGGTAATGAAACGATTGGCAGTCACTTTGGGTTTAAGTGTTGCGATGATGAGCACGTTTGCTGTTGCTAACACCTCGCCCAGAAAAGTCTTTGAATGCTCAGTGAACCAAACTATGAACTTTAGTATTTTTATAGAGCAAGGCAAAGGTGGGATTATCTTTAATGAGTCCATTGAGAATCAAAGCTCTGTTTTACAGCGGATAAAACCTCAAGATTATCGTGTTGAACATTATCATCGAGCGTTGGTAGATGAGAAGTCTTTGGAATTTAGTATTGGTGAGCGCGTCATATTAGTCAGTGAGTACTTTAGCGAGGAGTTTGGTGAGGTAGAGAAGATACTCAGTGTTACTTTGAGAGAGCCTGAGCAAACGCAGTACTTTGAATGTGAGGAAGGGAGTATGAGTAACCTTGCATTGCTTTTCCATGAGAGTGCCGAATAATCGATTGCAGAGTAATTATTACCAAAGCGTAATAGTGTTTTCGAATTTACCCTAATTATCTTATTATTTGTAATCGATATAATCATCCACCTTACCACGGTAAGTAGATTTTCTCACTCAAGTAACGAGGAGGGCTTATGGCCGTAGGGTGGGCAAACGACGATAGCGTCAGCCAACAAATTCAAAACACAATAGACGACGAAATTTCCCGTGTTCGTGGCAGTATCACAAAGGGTGAGAGCGCCTATTACTGCGATGAGTGTGGTGATGAGATTCCGGAAGCGCGTCGTCTTGCAATGAAAGGCGTTCGTTTGTGTATCGAATGTCAGTCAACTATCGAATTGGTCTCTCAACGCCAAGTATTATTTAATCGACGAGCGAGTAAAGACAGTCAACTTCGATAGCTTTACTGCTCTAATAAATAACGAGACGGTTTGAGTATCATACTCAAACCGTTTTCATGTTGAATTGAACTATGAAGCGAAGCAGTCTTTGCGTTGTAACGCAGCATCAATCGCATTCACTAACTTTTCAATATCTTCCGGCTTGCTGATGAACGGCGGCATCATATAAATCAGTTTGCCAAATGGACGAATCCAAACACCGTGCTCAACAAAGAGAGCCTGGATGGTTTCCATATTCACAGGGCGATGCGTCTCCACTACGCCAATAGCACCCAACCAACGGGTGTTTTTCACCAAGTCGTATTCTTCAAGTTTTGGTAGTAACTCAGAAAACAGCGTTTCAATTTGTTGGGTTTGTTGCTTCCAATCACCTTGCTCGATCAATTCCAAACTTGCAGTAGCTACAGCACAAGCGAGTGGATTCCCCATAAAGGTTGGACCGTGCATAAAACAACCAGCATCACCACCACAAACAGTGTCTGCTACGTGTTTGCTCGCGAGGGTCGCAGAGAGGGTCATGTAGCCGCCTGTGAGTGCTTTCCCGACACACAAAATGTCTGGTTGAATATCTGCATGTTCGCAGGCAAACAATTTGCCTGTGCGTCCAAAACCGGTAGCGATCTCATCTGCAATCAATAACAAACCGTATTTGTCGCAAAGTCTACGCACGCCTTTGAGAAATTCTGGATGGTAGATGCGCATGCCACCTGCGCCTTGAACGATAGGCTCTAGGATCACCGCAGCGAGTTCTTGATGATGTGTTTCAATCTTGTGCTCAAAGTCAGCAAGATCTTCAGATTTCCACTCATCCCAAAAGCCACAAGTTGGCGACTCCGCAAAGATATGCTCAGGCAGAAAGCCTTTGTAGAGAGAGTGCATGGAGTTATCAGGATCGGTTACCGACATGGCCGCAAAGGTGTCACCGTGATAACCGTGTCGTAAAGTAAGAAACTTCGGTCGGCGTTCACCTTTTGCATGCCAATATTGCAGTGCCATTTTTAAGCTGACTTCTACGGCAACGGAGCCTGAATCGGCAAGGAATACATGTTCAAGATTACTTGGCGCTAGGGGTAGCAACTTCTTACACAAACTGATTGCTGGCTGGTGGGTAATCCCGCCAAACATCACGTGAGAGACTTGATCGATTTGCTGGTGAGCCGCTTGATTTAAGTGCGGATGGTTATAGCCGTGGATCGTCGACCACCAAGAAGACATGCCATCGATAAGCTCAGTACCGTCTTCCAATTTAATGTGAACACCACTTGCTGATTCTACTGGGTAGCAGGTCAGAGGTGTTAATGTCGAAGTGTAAGGATGCCAGATATGCTGGCGGTCGAAGGCGAGATCCATGTGCGATTCCAATAACAAATGAGATTAAAAAACAAACAGATGTAAACTTTGTTGTTTTGTGTTGTGTTGACAGTTTATCGAGACTCAGTAGACTGTCAACACAACAAAAAAAGTGATTAAAGGAATACACGTGGAAGTTCGTCATAACTGGACGCATGCTGAAGTGCGCGATCTCATGGAAAAACCATTCATGGATCTCCTATTCGAAGCGCAGCTTGTTCATCGTCAATACCAACAAACCAACCATGTTCAAGTAAGCACGCTTTTGTCGATTAAGACAGGTGCTTGTCCAGAAGATTGTAAGTACTGTCCTCAGAGTGCTCGTTACACCACAGACATCGAGAAAGAGCGTCTGATGGAAGTAGAACGCGTACTCGATGCTGCGCAAAAAGCCAAAAATGCTGGTTCTACTCGATTCTGTATGGGTGCCGCATGGAAAAACCCCAAAGAGCGTGACATGCCGCATTTGACCGACATGATCAAAGGCGTGAAGGGCATGGGTTTAGAAACGTGTATGACATTGGGCATGTTGACGCCAGATCAAGCAAAGCAATTGGCAACAGCAGGTCTGGACTACTACAACCATAACCTCGATACCTCACCTGAGTTCTACGGCAACATCATTACCACCCGTACTTACCAAGACCGTTTAGATACGCTTTCTCACGTTCGTGATGCTGGTATGAAGATTTGTTCCGGTGGCATAATCGGCATGGGTGAAAGTGCTAACGACCGAGCAGGTTTGTTGGTTGAATTGGCTAACTTGCCGGTACACCCTGAAAGCGTTCCAATCAACATGCTCGTGAAGGTAAAGGGCACACCATTGGAAGAAGTGGACGACGTTGAGCCGTTCGACTTTATTCGTCTGATTGCAATAGCACGAATCATGATGCCTCAATCAGCCGTTCGTTTATCCGCTGGCCGTGAAAACATGAACGAACAAATGCAAGCGCTGTGTTTTATGGCGGGTGCCAACTCCGTCTTCTATGGCTGCAAACTTCTGACCACGCCAAACCCTTCTGAAGACAAAGACATGATGCTGTTTAACAAGCTCGGCATTAACAGCCAAGAGGTGTCTCAAAAACCTGATGAAGTCGAAGAAAACGAGTTGCTAGATCGCGTCGTAGAGCGCGTTGCTGCCCGTCCGACAAAAGACGACCTTTTCTACGATGCCAGCGTTTAAATCTCGTATCGAGTCCGCCCTTGCCGATCGTAAAGCGCAGGGGCTGAATCGTTCTATGAATGTGGTGTTTGCCGGTAACCAGTCCGTTTTGGAACACGAAGGCAGACGCTACATTAATTTCTCAAGTAATGATTATTTGGGATTGGCCAATGACCAAGCGCTTGTTCGGGCTTGGCAGCAAGGTTTAAGCGTATACGGCAGCGGTAGCGGCGCGTCTCCAATGGTCACCGGTTTTAGTGCAGCGCACAGCAATTTAGAAGCAGCACTAACTGAATGGCTGGGTTACGAAAGGGCAGTCCTGTTTGGCTCTGGATTCAGTGCCAATCAAGCTTTGTTATTCACCTTGCTAGAAAAATCAGACTTACTCATTCAAGACCGTTTGAACCATGCCTCGTTGATGGAAGCGGGGGCGTTGTCACCAGCTAAAATGAAGCGCTTCAAGCACAATGACATCGAGCACCTAAAGTCGCTGCTGAATAGCGAAGACAATCACTTAGTCGTGACTGAAGGGGTGTTTAGTATGGACGGGGATTGTGCACCACTTGCTGATATAGCGGAAGTCGTTCGCAGTCATGATGCTTGGTTCGCCGTCGATGATGCACACGGTATCGGCGTTCTTGGCCAATCTGGTGGTGGTTCTTGCGAGTTGGCAGCGGTTAAACCCGAGATACTGATCGTTACTTTCGGCAAAGCGTTTGGTATGTCTGGCGCGGCTATTTTATGTGACCACGCAACGGGGGACTTTTTAACTCAGTTTGCTCGTCACCATGTGTATTCCACGGCGATGCCTCCGGCACAAGCCTACGCGCTAACGCACGCAGTTTCTATGGTTCAAGAGCAGTCTTGGCGACGTGAAAAGCTCACAGAGTTAAGTGAAGTGTATCGAGATAGCCTCAGCGACGTTGAGGGCTTTGTTGAGACTCAAACTTCGATTAAGCCGTTTGTGATTGGTGAATCTGATTTGGCTTTGCGAGTGGCAGGTGCTTGTCGCCAAAACGGTATTTGGGTTACTGCTATTCGCCCTCCAACAGTACCGAAAGGGACGTCTCGTCTTCGAATCACACTCACTGCTAATCACACTAACGAACAAGTTAAAACGCTTTCAATGGCGTTGAAGCAAGCATTAGGAACGCAGTAATGGATAATGCAGAGCAAATGAAGTTGGATTGCTTACTGCCTAATAAACAAGCGATCGCCGCTTCCTTTAGTAAGGCAGCTAACACGTACGACAAACATGCCGCTTTCCAGCGTGATGTCGGCCATCGCTTACTAGACAAACTTCCGAATGACTTAACTCATAAACGTGTTTTGGATTTAGGATGTGGTACTGGCTATTTTTCTCAACTTCTTCAAGAGCGTGGCGCTGAAGTGTTTTGTGTGGACATCTCTCAAGAGATGTTAAGCAAAGCTATGGTGCGCTGTGGCCATGAACGAATGAATTATGTGCTAGCCGACGCAGAAAACTTGCCTTTCGACGATACAAGCTTCGACTACGTATTCTCTAGCTTGGCTTTGCAATGGTGTGCCGATTTAAGTTATCCCCTGAGAGAAGTTCGTCGTGTACTAAAAGCTAATGGGAAGGCGGCTTTTTCTACCCTAGCTGAAGGGTCACTGTGCGAGTTGCGTGCATCATGGAAAAAAATTGATGCATATCAACACGTCAATAACTTTCTATCGCTCAATCAGGTAAAAATTGCGTTAGCGCAATCTCGATGTGACAACCATCAACTAGACTTGACCACCATCACAGTTTGGTACGACTCAGCATTTTCAGTTATGCGTGACCTCAAAGGTATAGGTGCAAATCACGTAAGCGGGCGCTCACATGGTTTAACCAGTCGAGAGACTTTGTTGCAAGTTGAGCATGAGTACCAAGCGTTTAAAAATGATCAAGGTCTTCTACCTGCAAGTTATCAGGTTTGTTTTGGAGTAATACATCTATGATTGATGCTTTTTTTATTGCTGGTACGGATACTGATGTAGGAAAAACGGTAGCGTCTAAAGCCATTTTGCAAGCGTTGGCAGCAAAAGGACTAAACACTATTGGTTATAAACCAGTGGCAGCAGGGAGTGATAAGACTGAAGCTGGATGGCGTAACTCTGACGCCTTACATTTACAAGCGGCCGCGACACTCGATGTCGCTTATGATGATGTGAATCCATACGCTTTAGAATTGCCAGCTTCTCCTCACATCGCGGCAAAACATGAACATGTCGAAATAAAATACGGACTCCTCAGTGAAAAGTTGGCTCAACACAAGCAGCAAGCTGATGTCGTTCTCGTTGAGGGCGCTGGTGGTTGGCGTGTGCCTGTGTCAGATACCGACTGTTTATCTACTTGGGTACAAGCAGAGCAGTTACCCGTGGTCTTGGTGGTTGGTATTAAATTAGGTTGTTTGAGCCATGCTTTACTCACGGCAGAGAGTATTAAAGCAGATGGCTTGAATCTTGTTGGTTGGGTGGCAAACCGAGTGAACCCTGGCACCGAGCACTATGCTGATATTATCGAGATGCTTGAAGCGCGTATTGGTGCGCCTAAGCTTGGCGAAATCCCATACATTCCAAGTGCTAAGCGCAAAGAGCTAGGCAAGTACATTAATATCGAGCCTTTGCTAAATACTGACTGATTGTGTTTAAAATACTAAAAACCAAAGGGCTGCGTAATGCAGCCCTTTTTTTATTGGTGTAATCTATAACATCAGATTACTTATCTTGGCTAAGCCCCATCAATGCTTGCTGAGTTTCTGCAACACGCTGGGACATATGATGATCGGTTGAAATACCAAGTTGTTGCTTCGCCTCATCCTCTGAGATGCCTAGATGACAACGTAGTAAATCAATAGCCATTTGATAATCGTTAGTTTCTACCATGGTTTTTCCCTCAATACATGGAAGTTTTGAGCTCACCTAATGTACCTTTTTAATGTACTTAGAGTGGCTCTGTTTTGTTCATCTCACTTGAATCTAGCATGTCCATGTCGCCGCACAATAAGACCAAAGTCTATAGCGGGGCTAACATACTGTTTTTGGTCTAGTAAAATATTTCTAGCTAACTTGCCTAGAGGTGATAGATTTAACATCAAGGTCATCCATTGATAGATGAGGTGCGATTCAAAGTACTTTTCATTACGGAAAGGAATGAATATGAATGGAAGTAATGGCTTTTATCAGCACGTGCCTAGAAATCGCTTGAACATAATCTTTCAGTCTCGAAAACAAATGTTGCAATTTATTGCTTAACCTTGTTTTTATCGCGGATAGACTATATCTATAACGCACGGAGCATGAAACTTAGCGGAATTGGCTTTTACAGCGATTACCACCTGTTCCTTATAACAATCCGTTTTAAAAAAAACGATAAGCTTCCTCGGAGAAAAGTAATGAAGCGAATTATGTTATTCCTAGCAACTAACCTAGCTGTCGTGCTAGTGCTGAGTGTTGTTCTGAATATTGTTTACGCTACCACTGGAATGCAACCTGGCAGTCTTTCTGGTTTGCTAGTTATGGCCGCCATATTTGGTTTTGGTGGTGCACTTATTTCGTTGATGATGTCAAAGGGCATGGCACTGCGCTCGGTTGGCGGTATGGTCATTGAAAGTCCGCGTAACGAAACTGAGCATTGGTTAGTCGAAACTGTGGGTCGTCAAGCTCAGCAAGCGGGTATTGGTATGCCAACGGTGGCTATTTATGACTCACCAGATATCAATGCATTCGCGACGGGTGCAAAGCGAGATGACTCTCTTGTCGCGGTTTCCACTGGCCTTTTACATAATATGACTCGTGATGAAGCAGAAGCGGTACTGGCCCACGAAGTGAGCCATATTGCAAATGGTGACATGGTCACGATGACATTGATGCAAGGCGTTGTGAACACGTTTGTTATCTTCCTATCCCGTTTTATCGCCAATATTGTGGCATCGAACGATGATGAAGAAGGTCAAGGTACAAACATGATGGTTTACTTCGGTGTATCTATGGTGCTTGAGCTAGTGTTTGGTTTCTTAGCAAGCTTTATTACCATGTGGTACAGCCGTCATCGCGAATTCCATGCCGACGCAGGTGCTGCTCACTTAGTTGGTAAAGAGAAAATGATCGCGGCATTGGAACGTTTGAAGATGAGTCACGAATCTCAACTTGATGGAACAATGATGGCATTCGGTATCAATGGCAAGCAGTCATTGACTGAGCTACTGATGAGCCACCCTCCGCTAGATAAACGTATTGCAGCGTTACGTAGTCAGCAATACTAGTTGTAAAAAACTGACAGCGCACACGAAAGTAATCGTTAATTTCCTGAAAAGGCTTGGTTTTGACCAAGCCTTTTTTTTGAACGATTGATCGCTTGCGAGATTCATCACGTATCTACCTACAGAAACAAAGTTATACAAAATAATTTTTGTACAACTTTTAAAGAATGAACTATCTTGTACATATAATAATTTTGTACAACTTGATGGGCATGTAGGAGTAAACACATGGACATACAGTCTGTTGGCAATATCTATCAAAAGCTGAATAAAGCGAACTTACATCTGCTTAAAGACGTATATCACCAAGATGTCGTCTTTGAAGATGCTGCCCATCGTTTAGAGGGGTGGCCTGCACTTTCAGATTATTTCACATCATTATATGCCAACGTCATAAGCTGTGACTTTGTTATCCACGAACATCAACAAGTCGGAGATACTGGCTTCCTAACGTGGACCATGGATCTTCAGCATCCCAAACTTCAAAAAGGTGCACCTATTTTCGTTAATGGTGTGTCGCATCTTAAGTTCAGCGAAGGCCAAGTTATTTATCACCGAGATTACTTTGATCTCGGAGAAATGCTTTACGAAAACTTACCTTTACTTGGCTCAGTCGTAAAAACCATCAAGCAGAGGTTAGGACAATGAACAATACTATCTTAATCACGGGCGCTACCTCTGGAATAGGGAAGCAACTGACTTTAGATTACGCGAACTCTGGTTGGAGCGTTATTGCTTGTGGGCGAAACAAAGACGTTCTTGCTGAATTGGGGGCTGCTTCTTCTAATATCTATACATTGCAGTTTGACGTGACAAACCATGAACAAACTCAGCAGGCGCTATCCAGTTTGCCTTTCACGCCGAGTACCTGGGTTTTTAATGCAGGGGATTGTGAGTATATGGACAAAGGCGTGGTTGATGCGAAACTCATGGCGCGTGTGATGAATGTAAACGTCATTGGTGTTGCCAACTGCGTAGAAGGTTGCCAACCACACTTAGATAAAGGGCATCGCATCGTTATCGTGGGTTCTATTGCTTCAGAAGTCGCGTTGCCAAGGGCTGAAGCCTACGGCGCTTCTAAGGCCGCTGTGAGCTACTTTGCTCGCACATTAGCTGTTGATTTGAAGAAGAAGGGCATTCAAGTGGTGACTGTGTTCCCAGGCTTTGTGGAAACCCCGTTAACTGACAAAAATGACTTCGAAATGCCGATGATTATTTCTACTCAGCAAGCCTCGAACTCTATCAGAAAACAGTTGGCTGCCAACAAGACTCACATCTATTTCCCCGCGAGGTTTACCAGTATTTTACGTTTTATCTCGTTACTTCCATACAGTTGGCAAGCTCGCCTAACTGCTAAACTCGTATCATAAGAAGGAATAAAAATGAAAACAGTAGGAAGAAAGAAGATAGCGATTGTGGGAACCGGAATTTCTGGCCTTACGTGTGGTTACTATCTACATAAAGAGCATGATGTCACCGTATTTGAAGCTAACGATTACATTGGCGGGCACACCGCGACGGTGGATGTAAAACTCGATGGTAAAGAATATGCGATTGATACGGGCTTTATCGTTTACAACGATCGCACTTACCCTAATTTCATCAAAATGATGAACGAGATTGGTGTCGAAGGATTGCCAACCCAGATGAGCTTCAGCGTAAGAAACGACGGCAATGGCTTGGAATATAACGGTCATACCGTGTCGACATTATTTGCTCAAAAGCGCAATTGGGTAAATCCTAAGTTCTATCGCTTTATCTTCGAGATCCTTCGTTTCAACAAACTTGCCAAAAGCGTCGCTAGCAAACAATCGAGTCATTCTCAGACGCTAGGTGAGTTTCTTGATGAGCACAACTTCAGTACTTTCTTTTCAGATAACTACATTTTGCCGATGGGCGCTGCAATTTGGTCTTCGACTTTAGCGGATATGCGCGCATTTCCGCTGATGTTTTTCCTTCGCTTTTTCTTAAATCACGGATTGCTTGATGTCACTAACAGGCCGAAATGGTATGTCATTAAAGGTGGCTCTCGTGAGTACATTCCACCTTTGACTCAAGGTTTTATCGATAAAATTCGACTCAATAGTCCGGTAGAAAAAGTGCTCCGTAGTGAGAATGGTGTGGGTTTAAAAGTTAACGGTGAAATGCACTGGTTTGATGATGTCATCTTTGCTTGTCACAGTGATCAAGCGATGAACATGTTAGGTGACATTATCCCAGTCGAGCAAGAGGTGCTGGGTAATATGGCTTATCAAGCGAATGAAGTGGTGCTTCACACTGATACGAGTTTACTTCCAAAGCGTAAAGCGGCGTGGGCTTCGTGGAACTACCTACTGGAGGGCAGTGAAGACGAACAGCAACGTCTCCCTTCGCTCACTTACAACATGAATATTCTCCAACATGTTCAATCTGAGCACACATTCTGTGTCACGCTAAATAGCACTGAGCAGATCGAACCGAGCAAAGTATTACGGACGTTTACCTATCACCATCCAGTGTTTTCTACCGATTCTATCGCTGCACAGCAACGTAAAGAAGAGGTGCAAGGGCTGAACAATACTTGGTTTTGCGGCGCTTACTGGTACAACGGTTTCCATGAGGATGGCGTTCGCAGCGCGTTGGACGTAGTGAAAGGGCTTGAAGAGAAATATCGCGTTCAAACTGCTGTCAACTTAGAAAAAGGTGCAGCGTGATATGGATAGCCAAATGAACAGCCAGTTGTTTGTTGGCAACGTTCGACATCGCAGGTTCACGCCGATAAAACATGAATTGAACTACTCATTGTTTATGCCAGCTATTGACGTCGATGAGCTAAAAAAACTAGAGGAAAAAGTTTGGGGTTTTGGCTCTCGTTGGTGGCATTGGGCACGCTTTAAACGCAGTGACTATGTTGGTGAGGGCTGCTTAAAGGTGGCCGTACACGACAAAATTGAAGAGTTAACAGGTGTTCGTTGTACCGGCAAAGTCATCGCTGTTTGTCATTTGCGCTATTTAGGACTTTATTTTAGTCCGGTGAATTTCTACTACGTTTATAACAAAGAAGGGGAATGGAAATACCTCTTAGCTGAAGTCAGCAATACACCTTGGAACGAGCGTCATTACTACGCAGTCGCTGCTGAGCAAAACGATGAAAACTTTGGATGGGAACAAGAGAAAGCCTTTCATGTTTCTCCGTTTAATCCAATTGACCAACAGTATCATTGGAGGATTAAACCACTGACGGACAAGTTAAGGATTCATCTTGAATGCCACAAAAGCGAAAAGCACTTTGATGCGACGATGACAATGAAAGCTCAAGTGTTTTCGAGCAAAAGCTTATTGAAGTGTTTGATCGTTACGCCAATACAGACGGTAAAATTAATGGTTGGTATTTATTGGCACGCATTAAAACTTTGGGTGAAAGGCGTGCCTTTTTATTCTCATCCTAAATATTCAATACACGACGAAATAGAAGCCGACACTAAAAAAACAGACAAAAAAAATAAAAAGCACAAGGAGAATTCTGCATGTTAAATACCAGTTCTATGACATTGCCGCGCAAATTGACGACAACACAAAAGGCGGCTCGCGGAGTTATTTTTCAATGTCTGCAAAAAATGGAAATCGGCTGCTTAACTGTTATTGAAAGCTTTAAGACGGAAACGACAGAAAGAAGCGAGCGCTTTAATGCGCCCAACGGTGAATACAGCGGTCAGCCTGTTGTGGCGACGATTGAGGTAAAGCATCCTGGCTTTTACTCGCGAATCTTGCAAGGTGGCAGCATTGCAGCGGGTGAGGCTTATATGGATGGTTGGTGGGACAGCCCGGATCTAACCTCGTTAATGAAACTTATGGCTCTCAATATGCGAGCGCTAGATAAACTTGAAGAGAAAGGAAGTTGGCTGACTAAAATACTGTACAAGTTCAGTCATTGGACCAACCGCAATTCTCAAGAGAACTCTCGTAAAAACATTCATGCGCATTACGACTTGGGCAACAATTTGTACGAGTCATTTTTAGACGACAACATGCTGTACTCATCGGCCTTATATGTGCAAGACAACGATACTTTGGAACAAGCGCAAATCAACAAAATGGATCGTTTGTGCCAGCAACTTGAGCTTCAACCATCCGATCGAGTGATTGAGATAGGTACAGGTTGGGGGGCTATGGCCATTTACATGGCAGAGCAATATGGTTGTCATGTAACGACAACGACGATTTCTGAAGAGCAGCATGCCTACGCTGAACAAAAAATTAGAGAGCGAAATTTGGGTGATAAGATCACTCTATTAAAACAAGACTATCGAGACCTTTCGGGTCACTACGATAAGTTAGTCTCGATAGAAATGATCGAAGCGGTTGGAAAACAATTTTTGCCTTCCTACATCAAGCAATGCAAATCACTACTCAAGCCGGGTGGTTTAATGGCAATTCAAGCCATCACTATCGCTGACCAGCGTTATGATTACTACAGTAACAACGTTGACTTTATCCAGAAATACATCTTTCCAGGTGGTTTTTTACCTTCGGTTACATCTTTAACTCAAGCTGCGACCAAACACAGTGACTTGGTGGTGAGAGACTTATTTGATATTGGTCTGGACTATGCGAAAACCTTGAGCGAGTGGCACTCTAGATTTAATCAAGCTGAAGAGCACGTACGCTCTCTCGGTTATGACGACCGCTTTGTCCGCATGTGGCGCTACTACCTGAGCTATTGTGAAGGTGGCTTTCTAGCTCGAAGTATCAGTGCCGTTCACATGACATTCCAGCGACCTTAAACCGTTATGAAGTTACTGATTGCCTCTACATGGTTCCAGCTCTGTTGGTTCTCTGCAGTGTTTGGGACCTATCAATGGCAGTGGCTAACACTGATTTTAACATTTCTTACTCTTGTCTATTGTTGGAGGACGGACGCTTCTGCCTTGAAGCACATCGCGAGTATCGTTTTGGCGGGTGTAGTGCTCGATACGCTCAATCAACAGTTTTCTGTTTTTGTCTTTCCAACACAATGGCTACCCATTTGGTTGTTGTGCCTTTGGGTTTTGTTCTCTTGGTATGCCTATCAGCTCAAGCCTGTTTTGTACCGTTTCCCAAAAATCTACGTATCAATTGTAGGTGGCGTTGGAGGAACCGTTAGTTACTACGCCGGTTACAAGCTCCAAGTCGTTGAATATGGATTTAATACTAGCGTTACGTTGATCATTCTATTTGCTGAATGGTTTGCCATGACACTTTTGATACTCAAGGTATACGGATATGAAAAGCTTGAAGAGAGATTTAACCCAGAGGCTGATTAAGGTAGTTGCTTCTCTAGTAGTTATGGGCTCCTTTGCTCTACAAGCTCAGCCAGTTGGAAACAGTGAAAACGCAGATAAGATGTCGAGTTGGAAGGGGTGGAAAACCGTCGGTGAGGCACAACTCACATGGTTCATCTTCGATATATATCAGTCTCGACTAAGAGCACCTGATGGAAAGTTCATTGTAAATGGCGATGTATCACCACACCCTCTGGCATTGGAGATTAACTATCAAAGAGACATCAGCAAGCAGCAGTTGCTTGATGTAACTGATGAGCAATGGGCAAAACTTGGTTTTACTGAACCATATCGAAAAAGTTGGATCAGTGAACTAAACCGTATGTTCCCTGATATAAAAAAAGGCGATGAGCTTACTTACTTAACCGATGGTAAAACTGGTCAGCTTCTTTACCGACAAGCTGGCATTGCACAAATCAAGACAGTCGGCTTCGTTCAAGATGAGCGAATGAACGATGCGTTTTTGTCTATATGGTTGTCACCTAATACAGAGTTCCCAAAACTTCGAAAACAATTAATAGGGCAGGTTAGATAGTGCTTAAACGAATTTTAAAATCAGTCGCCTTGGCTGCTGCGGCCTTACTTTCAGCATGCTCAGCAGGTATCGATAATTATCAATCATCTACACCGACTTTTGATTTATTCGGCTATTTTGAAGGCGAAACAAAGGCGTGGGGGATGGTCCAAGATTACACTGAACAACAAACTCGTCGTTTTGAAGTCGACATCGTGGGTACTGTGGAAGGTAACACGTTGACGCTGGTGGAAGACTTTGTGTTTGATGATGGAGAGGTTGACCAGCGAATTTGGGTTATTACCAAATTAGAAGATGGACGCTATGAAGGTAAAGCAGAGGATATTATTGGTGTAGCAACAGGGGCTGAGCAAGGCAATGCGTTGCAGTGGCGGTATGACTTTGAGTTGCAAATGGATGACTCAACAGTAACGGTCGCTTTTGATGATTGGCTTTATCGTCAGGACGAGAAGCATGTTTTCAACCTCACCAAAATTAAAAAGTTTGGTGTAGAGGTCGGGACAATAACCTTATTCTTCCAAAAACAGCCATAATAGTTGAGGGATTTATCCTCTTGCATTACTACCAAATAACCGAAATTATTTCTTCCTAACTAAAAAGGTTGACGCTTTCACGTCAACCTTTTCAATTGCAGATCATCAAGGTGTGATTACAGCTTATCTGTCAGCTCAACCGCTTGACCAATGTAGTTCGCTGGCGTCATCTCTTTCAGACGTGCTTTCTCGTGCTCAGGGAGCTCAAGACCGTCGATGAAGTTGCGCATTGCTTCGCCGTCTACACGCTTACCACGAGTTAGCTCTTTTAGCTTCTCATATGGCTTCTCGATGCCGTAACGACGCATAACTGTTTGTACTGGCTCTGCTAGTACTTCCCAGTTTTTATCCAGTTCAGCAAGAAGCGCTTCACGGTTTACTTCTAGCTTGCTGATACCTTTTAGCGTAGAAGTGTAAGCGATGATTGCGTAGCCAACACCAACACCAAGGTTACGTAGAACCGTTGAGTCAGTTAGGTCACGTTGCCAACGAGAGATAGGCAGCTTTTGTGCTAGGTGGCCGAATACTGCGTTCGCAAGACCTAGGTTACCTTCAGAGTTTTCAAAGTCGATTGGGTTAACTTTGTGCGGCATTGTTGAAGAACCGATCTCACCAGCAATGGTTTTTTGCTTAAAGTGGCCTAATGCAATGTAACCCCAAACGTCACGATCGAAGTCAATCAGGATAGTGTTGAAACGAGCGATAGCGTCGAACAGCTCAGCGATGTAATCATGCGGCTCGATTTGTGTTGTGTAAGGGTTCCAAGTTACGCCTAGAGACTCTGTAATGAATTCTTCAGAGAACTTGTGCCAATCTAGCTCTGGGTAAGCAGAAAGGTGTGCGTTGTAGTTACCTACTGCACCGTTGATTTTCGCTAGGATCTCAACGTTTTCGATTTGCTTGAATTGACGCTCCATACGGTACGCCACGTTTGCCATTTCTTTACCCATTGTAGATGGAGAAGCAGGCTGGCCGTGTGTACGAGATAGAAGAGGAATGTCGCGGTATTCAACTGCGAGTGCTTTGATAGCGTCAATTAGGTTACGGATTTCTGGAAGAATCACTTGCTCACGTGCTTCTTTTAGCATTAACGCATGAGAGGTGTTATTGATGTCTTCAGAAGTACATGCAAAGTGGAAGAACTCATTAACAGCGTGCAGTTCAGGAACGTCTGCTACTTTCTCTTTTAAGAAGTACTCAACCGCTTTAACGTCGTGGTTAGTTGTACGCTCGATTTCTTTAATACGGCGTGCATCTTCTTCAGAGAAGTTAGCAGCAAGGTCGTCTAGGAATTGGTTAGCTTCTGCGCTGAATGCTGGCACTTCTGCAATTTCAGCAGTAGCCGCTAGCTTCTGTAGCCAACGAATTTCTACGATAGTACGGTATTTTAGTAGACCGTACTCGCTGAAAATTTCGCGTAACGCAATCGTCTTACTTCCGTAACGGCCGTCTACTGGTGAAACAGCAGTCAATGCTGACAGTTCCATGATGTTCTCCTGAATTGGGTTTCTAAATTTCGTGAGCGTTATACCAATAACTGTGGCAATTGTCACGAATATTGCGCAAACGTTTGCGCGGGATTTGTTTTATTCGAAAAAAAGTAGCTCGCGATAAACGCGAGCTAGCAGAGTATTCTACATTCTGGCTAACAGGATTTGAGCCTGTTCGACCATTTTCTTTCGGCCAAAAATTAGATGACGACGTTTACCGCCTACTTGGCGCCACAGAACAGCACTACGAATACCAGATAGCAGTAGAGCACGGACTTTGTGTTGGCTGGCCGTTTGTTGCAGTACAGAAGGCGTGCCTGTTACTTGAATGCGTGGTCCAATAGGGCTAACAACATCTAAGTAGATGCTTGCTAAATTGCTGATCATTTGATCATCTAGCAGCTCAAAATGCTCTGACTGACGTTTGGCCATTTGGATACGGTCACCAAGCTGGGACATGGCATCGTTGCGAGCGCTTAACTTACGCTCTAGCGCCATTAAGCTAATGATGTAACGAGTGATCTCACTGCCTGATGGGGTGCTATCAATCCCTTTAACCAGACACTCCAGACCGAGCTTTAGATCGGCTTCGCGACCGAATACGCCAACGGTGTTAGCAGGGTTTGTGCTCAAAATAGCGTTGATTGATGTTTCAAAAGCATCTTGATCACAATGCCCGTTTCTCGCAACTTGTTGAACCAAAGCGACAGCTTGGCAAATACCAGCGAAAGCGATAGTACGGTCATAAAGTGTATTCGCCACGTAACGACTCCTAAGCTTGAGAATATTTAATGCGTTGCTCGATGATGCCGCCACCTAGACATACGTCATCTTTATAAAACACTGCTGATTGACCAGGCGTCACTGCAATTTGTGGTTCATCAAAGATCACTTTAATGTTTTCATCATCGATCGGGATGATTGTACAAGGAATATCTTCCTGACGGTAACGAGTTTTCACTGTGCACTTCATAACATCGCGAATTGGCTCACGATCTACCCAGTGAAGTTGTGACGCAAGTAGACCTTCTGATTTTAGCATCGGGTGGTCTTTACCTTGGACTGCGATTAGCACGTTACGCTCTAGGTCTTTTTCACCAACAAACCACGGCTCTTCGTTACCACCGCCGCCTTTACGGCCACCGATGTGTAGACCTTTACGCTGACCTAGTGTGTGGTACATCAAACCTTGGTGTTGACCGATCACTTCGCCTTCTGGCGTTTCGATATTACCAGGCTGAGCAGGAAGGTAACGACCTAGAAAGTCGGTAAATTTACGCTCACCGATGAAACAAATACCTGTCGAGTCTTTCTTCTTCGCTGTTACTAAACCTTGCTCTTCCGCAATACGGCGTACTTCAGGTTTCTCTAAATCACCAACAGGGAAGAGGCTACGGCCAATTTGTTCGTGGCTTAGTGTATATAGAAAGTAGCTCTGGTCTTTGTTGCCATCTAGGCCACGCAACATCGCTGGTTTCTCACCGTTATCCGGGAAAGAGCGACGTACGTAGTGACCCATTGCAATGTAGTCAGCATCAAGCACTTCATCAGCGAATTCTAGGAATGCTTTGAACTTGATTTCTTTGTTACAAAGAATGTCAGGGTTCGGTGTACGACCCGCTTTGTATTCAGCAAGGAAGTACTCAAATACGTTATCCCAGTATTCGGCAGCAAAGTTGATGGTGTGTAGATGAATGCCTAGCTTGTCACATACTGCCTGAGCATCAGCAAGATCTTCTGCTGCTGTACAATATTCTTCGTTGTCATCTTCTTCCCAGTTCTTCATGAACAGGCCTTCTACTTGGTAGCCTTGTTGCTTGAGAAGATACGCAGAAACAGATGAATCAACGCCGCCGGACATACCGACGATGACTTTCTTTTGGCTGTTATCAGACATTACTAAACACCACTTAAATAAACGGGATGCAGATTCTATCAGAATCCACAGACCGGTGACAGATCCGAGATCGAAATCACAATTCGTTTCGCTGCATTTTTCTTCAACAGAAATTCGAACGGGCAATTTCGCAAGTATAGAAGAGGTATATATGGCATAGTTGGCAAAAATCCAAGAGGAAAGTCCAAATGACCGAAGAAAACCAGTTTATGCAAGAAGCCGAGTTGATTGAAATTGTTGAAAACCAACTTGAGGACGGCAATCCATTAAAAGTTAAAGAGACGCTAATGCGCTTAATGATGACAGGTACACCTAGAGAAGAAGCGGTTGCAATGATGGCATGTGCCATGTCGATTGAAATTTTCGATGTGATGAAAAATGAAGGTGAGTTCAACCTAAAGCGTTACTGCGAGCACCTTGAGCAACTGCCAGATCTAAGTTTTATGGAAGGTGAATAAGGAGTCTAGAAGAAAAAAGTGGCTAGCAAACGTTTGCTATAATTGCTTTTATTGCCGCTTTATTATTAGCGGTATAGAATCCGTTCTCCTTTTCATCCCCTTACTCAGACTGACAATATGAAATTTCCTGGACAACGCAAATCGAAGCACTATTTTCCTGTTCATGCTCGTGACCCGCTGGTGAGCCAAGCACAAGAAAGCAAGAAGATGACGCGCACTCACATCATTGGTATTGACCAAACTTTGGTTGATATTGAAGCTAAAGTTACAACGGATGTGATTGAAAAGTACGGTCTGAGTAAAGGTCACTCTTTGGTTATTGATGACGAAAGAGCAGAAGAGTTGTACCAGCAACTTAAAGAAGAGAACTTAATTACCAATGAGTATGCGGGTGGCACAATTGGTAACACGCTACACAATTACTCTGTGCTAGCAGATGATCGCTCTACGCTGCTTGGAGTGATGAGCCAGGATATCAAAATTGGCAGCTATGGCTACCGTTACCTTTGTAATACATCAAGCCGCATGGACTTGAACTACCTACAAGGTGTTGATGGCGCTATCGGTCGTTGTTTCGCTCTTATTACAGAAGATGGTGAACGTACTTTTGCGATCAGTGAAGGGCAAATGAACCAACTGCATCCTGATAGCATTCCAGAAAAAATCTTTAAAAATGCATCGGCGCTTGTACTAACGTCATATTTAGTACGTTGTAAAGAAGGCGACCCAATGCCTGAAGCAACAATGAAAGCGATTGAGTACGCGAAAAAGAATGATGTACCTGTTGTTCTGACTCTTGGGACGAAGTTCGTTATTCAAGATGACCCGAAATATTGGCAAGAATTCATTCGAGATAACGTTTCAGTCGTTGCGATGAATGAAGATGAAGCAGAAGCACTGACGGGTGAGTCAGACCCACTTGCTGCATCTGATAAAACACTGGAGTGGGCAGATCTAGTATTGTGCACCGCGGGGCCTGTAGGCCTATTTATGGCGGGTTATACGGAAGACAGCGCGAAGCGCGAAACTTCTTTACCATTACTTCCGGGGTCAATCGCTGAATTTAATCGCTATGAATTTAGTCGTCCGGCGAAAAAAGATACATGTGAAACACCAATAAAAGTGTACTCACATATCTCGCCATATATGGGTGGTCCAGAAAAAATCAAGAATACCAATGGTGCAGGTGATGCTGCGTTATCTGCTGTTCTTCATGATATGGCGGCAAACAAATACCATAAAGAAAATGTGCCTAATTCGAGCAAGCACAGTAACGAATATTTAACTTACTCTTCTTTTTCTCAAGTATGTAAATACGCAAACCGTGCGAGCTACGAAGTTCTCGTGCAACATTCTCCACGTTTGTCACGTGGGCTTCCTGAGCGAGAAGATAGCCTAGAAGAAGCATACTGGGAACGTTAATACACAGTAGTTTAATTAACCATTCTATAACTAAAGTAAAAGGCGCATTAAAAAATGCGCCTTTTTTATTTGTAATGAACCAAATAAAAAAGGCTCCCATTGGGAGCCTTTTAAAAATAGCGCGGATTTAGATCAGGAAATCATCCAGAGATTTACCTGCATCAAGTTGCTCTTGAATTGCAGAAGGTGTACGACCTTGGCCTGTCCAAGTCTTCTCATTACCGTTTGAGTCTGTGTATTTGTATTTAGCTGGACGAGGTGCACGCTTCGCTTTGCCTTTCGTCTTAGTTTCGCCAGATAGCGCAGTAATAAGCGCTTCTACGTCAATACCGTCTTGAGCAATTTTCTCTGCGATCTCTGCTAGCTTAGCTTCTTGCTCAGCTTGTGCTGCACGTTCTGCTTCTTCTGCTTCACGACGCTCTTCTACAACAGTAGTTAGTTTATCTAGAGCTTCTTCCAATTGTTCTAGAGTCAGCTCACGAGAAAATGCACGAAGGCTACGGATATTTAGAAGGGTTTTAGTCAGCTCTGACATAACGATTCCTATTAAAAGGTTAATGTGTTGGGCACTTTTTATCGTTACGATTAAATAATGCCAATCTATAAATAAACAAAGAGTCCTTATATTTAACTTTATCTTTTCCTTATGTGCAAATACTAAATCAAGATTTTGTTTAAATTTAGCTATTTTTTTAAAGCAATAAATATTATTACACTCGAAATAAATCTTATTAGATGAGAATTGAAATCAACACTCGTTATTGTATAGAGATAGAGCCAGCTTGGTTTTTATAAAAAAAGTTGAGTTATTACTTAAAAATATGAAGCGTCCATCTTTGATGGAGTGTCATATATCCTTAATTTATTGATACAAGATAAACCATGATATTTTTAAGGTAGTAATAATGTTTCATAAATAACAAAATTGATGTGATTTCAGTTGCACAAAACTAACTTGAAGTAGACAAGGTTTATAAATTATCTCAGTCATTATTTATTTGTTTAATTTAGTTTGATGTGTTGCATTGACTCTCATCATAAGTACAATGGCTGCTACCTGATGCAATATTGCAGACAATTTGTTGTTAATTTGTACAGTTAGTGGTTAATTGTTTGTTGTTGCCGTAGAGGCGCGGTCTCGAAGAGTAGCTATTATTGGGGTGATGCCAATGAATAATAGTGGAAGGCGAAGATTGCCGAAGTAAGTAACTCATCAAAGTTACTTGCTGGGGTTGTATCTGAAAGGAACAACACTGCCATAGTATATATTCACATTAAACTATGGAGCGCTACTGTAGGGTTGGGTGGAGTGTTCGCTTCCCTGTCGCTAAGTTCAACATGAGCACGTATCGTATGCTACGTGACTTGTCTGCAGTAGATCTCTAGCCAAACTTTGGTTTTTGAAGATCATGAATTTAATAGATTTTTCTAGTTCTCCTGTTTCATTATTGCCACCTATTGTCGCTTTGACTTTGGCGATTCTGACTCGACGTGTATTAGTTTCCTTAGGTGTAGGTATCGTGCTGGGTGCGGTTCTACTTAATAGCTGGTCTATCGGTGATACCGTTAGTTACGTGAGTTCTCAAGTTTCTTCTGTCTTTATTGAAGATGGCGGAATTAACACTTGGAACATGAGCATTGTTGGTTTCCTAATCTTATTAGGTATGACAACTGCATTATTAACGCTATCTGGTGGTACTCGTGCATTTGCCGAATGGGCACAATCTCGAGTGAAGAGTAAACGCGGCTCCAAACTTCTTGCTGCCTTTTTAGGCGTATTCATTTTTGTCGACGATTACTTTAACAGCCTTGCTGTTGGTGCCATTTCTCGTCCAGTAACCGACCGTTTTTATGTGTCTCGCGCGAAGCTTGCATACATTCTAGACTCAACCGCTGCACCAATGTGTGTGATCATGCCTGCTTCTAGCTGGGGTGCTTACATTATTACGATTATCGGCGGTATCTTAGTCTCACATGGGATCACTGAGTATTCGGCTCTTGGCGCGTACGTTCGTCTTATTCCAATGAACTTCTACGCAGTTTTTGCACTGCTTATGGTGTTTGCTGTGGCGTGGTTTGGCCTCGATATCGGTAAGATGCGTGAGCATGAAATCTCTGCATCTCAAGGCCGCGGCTTTGATAAAGACAAAGAAAACGACTCGCAAGAAGCGCATGATCTAAACGAAGAGCTAGATATCCGTGAAAGCGAAAAGGGTAAAGTGTCAGACTTGGTACTTCCTATCGTGACGCTGATTATTGCGACTATCGCTTCTATGCTTTACACGGGTGGCCAAGCATTGGCTGCTGACGGCAAAGAGTTTGCGCTTCTAGGTGCGTTTGAAAATACAGATGTAGGCACATCACTAATCTACGGTAGCTTGCTTGGCTTAGCTGTCGCATTATTTACTGTTGTGAAGCAAGGTCTTCCAATGGGTGAAATTGCACGCACACTTTGGATTGGTGCTAAGTCTATGTTTGGGGCGATTCTAATCCTAGTATTTGCTTGGACTATCGGTTCGGTTATCGGTGACATGAAGACGGGTTCTTACCTTTCTACAATGGCTCAGGGCAATATCAATCCACATTGGCTACCGGTTATCCTATTCTTGTTGTCTGGTCTAATGGCATTTTCAACAGGTACTTCTTGGGGTACGTTCGGCATTATGCTTCCAATCGCGGGTGATATGGCTGGTGCAACCGATCTTGCACTAATGCTCCCAATGCTAAGTGCAGTTTTAGCCGGTGCCGTTTTTGGTGACCATTGTTCACCTATCTCCGATACCACTATTCTGTCGTCGACTGGTGCACGTTGTAATCATATTGATCACGTATCGACCCAGTTGCCTTATGCATTGTCCGTGGCGCTAGTTTCCTGTGTTGGCTTCATTACTTTGGGAATGACTGCGTCAATTGCATTCTCATTCATCGCTGCATCAATCACATTTATTATTGTATGTGGAGCACTTTCTTGGTTGTCTAAGTCTAAAATGGCATCGTGCCAAAATGTCTAGTACAGCTCAGTATTTTTAATAAAGAGGAAGCTCCGCTAAATTTAGCGGAGCTTTTTTTTAACGCGATTTAGGTGAGGGGGGGCAATCGCGTTTTTGGGGATAATCGTTTCGTGTTAAAAGCGAGCTATTTGTGTTCTGAGCACTCCTTTCTGTGCTGTGATAGAAAATCTATCAACCGACTTCTTCTTAGCTCTAAGCAAAGACTATGCCTAGTTTAAGTTGTTGATTTTAAAGGCGATAATATCAAGAGGTTTATGATGAGGGGCTAAGTAAATGATATATGATGAGTTGTCTGTTACACAGTGTCACGTTACACCTGTACAGCAACTAAACATTTAAGTTGTATTTCTTTATTAGACGATAAAGCGTTGTTCTTGAAATACCAAGATGACGTGCAGCCGCACTCATATTGTGCTTATTTTCTTCGATAGCTTGCAGTAGGTAGTCGAGATCAATTTGGTCCACTGAAGGGAGTAATTGCCTTTCATTATTATCAAGGCCCAAGTCAGCGACGAGAAGCGTGTGATCTTCACACATGACAATCGCTCGTTGAATTACATTTCGCAGTTCTCTTACGTTACCTGGCCAACGATGCTTGAGGAGCTTGGCTTTCACTTTATCCGACATTTTTTGTACCTGACCATGAGACAAATCTGTTAAGAAGTGTTCTGATAACATAAGGATATCTTTCCCACGCTTTCTCAGTGGAGGAATAGTTAATGGCAAGATATTAAGCCGATAGAATAAATCTTCACGGAATCCGCCTTGTACAACCTCATTTTTCAAATCCACGTGGCTCGCAGCAATGACTCTACAGTCCACGTCAATGAATTTATCAGCGCCGACTTTATGGATTTGCTTACTCTCTAAAAAGTGCAGAAGGTGGATTTGTAGATCCGGTGGCATATCACCAATCTCATCTAGGAATAGGGTACCTTTATGCGCTTTTTGAATAAAACCGATACGATCTGAAATCGCTCCTGTAAATGCTCCTTTTTCGTGACCGAAAAGTTCGGACGCAATAAGACCACTTGGAATTGCGCCGCAGTTAACTTCAACAAAAGGTGCCGAGTGTCTGTTCGACAACTGATGAATAAGACGAGCACAGAGACCTTTGCCCACCCCTGTTTCACCCTGAATGAGTACTTCAGCATCACATTGAGCGTACTTTTGGATTGCCGTGCGAAGTTCTTGGATACATGCACTATTGCCGATTAATGGGTATAGTGTTGTATCGCTGAAATCCACAGCTTGTTTGTTACTACCGTTACGCAGTTTCATGGTTAATCACTATTTTTTGCCCCACTAAAATAATAGTTTTGAATGAGTCGTCTCAAACGTGAGCGGATGTCTCTTTATTGAGAATGATGTCAATTACTAAGGGCGGTGAGATCTAAATAGTTGTTTTGATGAAAATTCATACTATTCTTCTTTTTCTTTAAGAATAGGGTTGAATAGAAACTTAATTTCTACCCAGACACTCAACTGAAATTAAATTTAAATCCTTTAAAATCAAGTAACTATAAAAAATAGTTAGAAAATGCTAAATTCAGTATTGAAAAATATAGAATCCTTGGTTAGTGTGGTTACTAACGAAGCAACTCAATAGAGCCTTAAATAAGTATGCGTAATTTTGTAATGAACATTCATCACCATCATCACCCAATCTAGTCTTTCGGGCGATGTACGCATACCCGGGAGGCAGGAAACTCCCGGAGGTGAAATCAAAGTAAAAGCAGATTTTAAACCCTCGGGAGACTCCAATCTCTCGAGGGTTTTTTAGTTTTATTAATTCAAAAATTACTTAGAGATCAAAATCTTGCACAGGGAAAAAGCAATGCAAACACAACGCTTAAGAATCGCAATTCAGAAAAAAGGTCGCCTTAGTAAAGAGAGCCAAGCTCTGCTAAAACAGTGCGGCGTAAAATTTAATGTAATGGGTGAGCGTTTAGTGGTTCACTCGGAGAACATGCCAATTGATTTGCTTTTGGTTCGTGACGATGACATCCCTGGTCTGATTATGGATGGTGTTGTTGACTTAGGTTTCATTGGTGAAAATGAATTGGAAGAAGTTCGTCTAGATCGTAAAGCTCTGGGTGAACCATGTGAGTTTGTACAACTTCGTCGACTTGACTTTGGCGGTTGTCGTTTGTCTATCGCTATCGACAAGGATGAAGAGTACAACGGTCCACAAGACTTAGCTGGTAAGCGTATTGCCACAACTTACCCTCAACTCCTGAAAGCTTACATGGATGAAGCAGGCGTTCCATTCTCCACATGTATGCTAACTGGCTCTGTAGAAGTTGCACCTCGCGCAGGTCTAGCTGACGCTATTGCTGATTTGGTATCGACTGGCGCAACGTTAGAAGCGAATGGCTTAAAAGAAGCGGAAGTGATCTTTAAATCTAAAGCGACGCTGATTCAACGTATCGGTGAGTTTGATGCGGACAAAACAGCACTGATTGAAAAACTACTGACTCGCATGCAAGGCGTACAACAAGCGAAAGAGTCTAAGTACATCATGCTTCACGCGCCAGCTGAAAAGCTCGATCAAATCAAAGCACTACTTCCTGGTGCTGAGGATCCTACTGTTCTTCCTCTTTCTGCAGATAAGCAGAAAATGGCTGTTCACTTAGTGAGTTCTGAAAACCTGTTCTGGGAAACCATGGAACAGCTAAAAGAGTTAGGTGCTAGCTCAATCCTAGTGCTACCAATTGAAAAAATGATGGAGTAAACATCATGAGAACAGTCGTTTGGCAATCTTTAAGTGAAGAGCAGCAAGATTCGATCTTAGAACGTCCTGCTATTGCAGAAGGTGCAAATATCACTGCAGCAGTGTCTGAGGTTATCGCTAAAGTTAGAAATGAAGGCGACTCTGCTCTCAACGAGCTGACAGAAAAGTTTGATCGCGTTAAACCTGAGTCCATTCGTGTTTCTTCTCAGGAAATTAAAGCCGCTTCAGAGCGCTTGTCTGAATCAATGAAAAACGCATTAGAGCAAGCTTATGCCAATATTTCTAAATTCCACAAAGCGCAAAAGCCACAGCCAATTAAAGTCGAAACTCAACCGGGTGTGCTTTGTGAACAGGTAACACGTCCAATTCAAAAAGTGGGTTTGTACATTCCTGGTGGTAGTGCGCCACTGCCATCGACGGTTTTGATGCTGGGCGTGCCTGCGAAAATTGCCGGTTGTCGTAAAGTTGTGCTTTG
Organism: Vibrio sp. 1-2 (7-a); assembly: GCF_013048515.1. NCBI lineage: Bacteria > Pseudomonadati > Pseudomonadota > Gammaproteobacteria > Vibrionales > Vibrionaceae > Vibrio > Vibrio sp. 1-2 (7-a). The sequence goes on along the minus strand of NZ_VHSQ01000001.1, from coordinate 1,516,436 downwards.
CTCTCCGCCTCCAATCGCTGACGAGATCCTTTACGTAGCAAAATTGTGTGGCATTGATGAAGTGTACAACGTCGGTGGTGGTCAAGCTGTTGCTGCAATGGCATATGGTACAGAGACCGTATCAAAAGTTGATAAGATTTTTGGCCCGGGTAACGCTTACGTGACGGAAGCAAAGCGCCAGGTGAGCAATGATTTCCGTGGCGCAGCGATTGATATGCCAGCGGGTCCTTCGGAAGTTCTTGTGATTGCGGATGAAACAGCGGACCCAGATTTTATTGCGGCGGACCTTCTAAGTCAGGCAGAGCATGGACCTGACTCTCAAGTTGTACTTGTGACGCCATCAGCCATTATTGCAGATCAGGTGACAGATGCCGTTCGTCGTCAATTGAAAGAGTTGTCTCGTTCAGAGATTGCAGAAAAAGCGCTCGCATCGAGTTTAATCATTATTGCTGAATCGATCACCCAAGCGATCTCTATTTCTAATTATTATGGCCCTGAGCACTTAATTGTTCAGACTAAGAACCCACGCGAGCTTCTGCCTCTATTAGACAACGCAGGTTCGATCTTCCTTGGTGATTGGTCGCCTGAATCTGCAGGTGATTACGCATCGGGCACTAACCACGTTCTTCCTACTTACGGTTACACACGGACATATTCAAGCTTAGGTTTGGCTGATTTTTCTAAACGAATGACGGTTCAAGAGCTTTCAGCTGACGGTCTTAAAAATCTTGCGCCAACGGTTGTCACCATGGCTGAAGCAGAAGGTCTGGACGCCCACAAACGTGCTGTTACTATCCGTGTAGAAAAATTAGCAAGTAAGTAAGAATAAGAGAGTAAAGAGATGGAAAAGCTAGCGCGTAAACAAGTCCAACAACTAACACCTTATCTTTCGGCTCGCCGAATTGGTGGAACAGGTGACGTATGGCTGAACGCCAACGAATCGCCATTCAACAATGAATACAAAACAGACTTTGCTCGTCTTAATCGTTACAGCGAATGTCAGCCGAAAGAACTGATTTCTGCTTACGCCGCGTATGCTGGAGTGAAGCCAGAACAAACGCTGACTTCTCGCGGTGCAGATGAAGGTATTGAGTTATTGATTCGTGCTTTCTGTGAACCGGGTGAAGACGCGATTTTATACTGCCCACCGACTTACGGTATGTACGCCATCAGTGCAGAAACCATCGGTGTAGAGCGCAAAACGGTGCCGCTAACGTCAGATTGGCAACTAGACCTCGCAGGTATCGAAGCGAGCCTGGATAACGTGAAACTGGTTTTCGTATGCTCGCCAAACAACCCAACGGGTAACTTAGTTAAGCGTGACGATATTGTCTCTCTGCTTGAAATGACAAAAGACCGCGCAATCGTGGTGATTGACGAAGCGTACATTGATTTTTGTCCAGAAGCGTCAACAGTAGATTTACTGGCAGAATATCCAAATCTAGCGATTCTGCGTACTCTGTCGAAAGCTTTCGCGCTTGCTGGTCTTCGTTGCGGATTTACGCTAGCAAACGAAGAACTGATTAACGTCCTTCTTAAAGTTATTGCACCATATCCAGTACCGGTGCCAGTTGCAGAAATTGCCACTCAAGCGCTCTCTGAAGCAGGCCTAGCGCGAGCGAAGTTCCAAGTTCTCGATTTGAACGCGAACCGAGCTTACTTACAAGTTGGTTTGTCGATGATTCCGGGTCTGGAGGTTTTTGAAGGGTGGGGTAACTACGTATTGGTGAAATTCCCAGATGGCGATGCTCTTTTCAAAGCCGCTTGGGATACGGGCATTATCCTGCGTAACTCGCCAATTGAGAACTGCGTGCGTATCAGTGTTGGTAACCGCGACGAGTGTGAAAAGACACTGGGTTTCATTAGAAACTACTATTCATAAATAGAATTCTCAGCGTTCTCGGTTTATGCCGAGAACGAAACAAGATTAGTAATAAGGAAGTTCGAGTGAGCAAGCAACAAAAAATCCTATTTATCGACCGAGATGGCACCTTAATTGTTGAGCCGCCAGTTGATTTTCAAGTAGACCGTTTAGATAAGCTAAAACTAGAGCCATTTGTTATCCCAAGCCTGTTGTCGTTGCAGGATGCTGGATACCGTCTAGTGATGGTCACTAACCAAGATGGTTTGGGTACTGACAGCTACCCACAAGCTGATTTTGATGCACCGCACAACATGATGATGGAGATCTTCGAGTCTCAAGGTGTGAAGTTCGATGACGTGTTGATTTGTCCTCACTTTGAAGAAGATAACTGCTCTTGCCGTAAGCCTAAGCTAGGCATGGTGAAAGAGTACCTTCAAGGTGGCAAAGTTGATTTCCAAAACTCTGTCGTGATTGGCGATCGTCAAACCGATCTTCAACTTGCAGAAAACATGGCGATTCGCGGTATTCAATACAACCCAGAAACCATGGGCTGGAAACAGATCCTGAAAGACCTGACGGTGAAAGCTCGTATTGCTGAAGTGATTCGTACCACGAAAGAAACGGACATCAAAGTTGCGGTTAATCTTGATGAGCAAGGCGGTAATGACATCTCAACGGGTCTTGGTTTCTTCGATCACATGTTGGATCAAATTGCGACGCACGGTGGATTCCAAATGGTGTGCAAAGTAGAAGGTGATCTACACATTGATGATCACCACACAGTAGAAGATACCGCGCTGGCCTTGGGTCAGGCGTTGAAAGAAGCGCTGGGTGACAAGCGTGGTATTGGTCGCTTTGGTTTCAGCCTGCCAATGGATGAGTGTTTAGCACAATGTGCGCTAGACCTATCTGGTCGTCCTTACCTTAAGTTCGACGCGCAGTTTAGTCGTGAGCAAGTGGGGGACCTTTCAACAGAGATGGTGGTTCACTTCTTCCGTTCTTTAACTGACACACTAGCGTGTACACTGCACCTGTCTTCTGCGGGCAACAATGATCACCACATCATTGAGAGCCTATTTAAAGCGTTTGGTCGTACTCTGCGTCAAGCAATCAAAGTAGAAGGCACTGAGCTACCGAGTAGTAAAGGCGTACTTTAAGGCTAACGTTAGCAAGGAGAAAAACAGTGACAGAACAGAAAGTTGTCATTATCGATACTGGCTGTGCCAACGTTTCTTCGGTGAAGTTTGCCATTGAACGCCTAGGCTATGACGTAACGATTTCAAAAGATCCACAAGTTGTATTGGCGGCTGACAAGCTATTTCTACCGGGCGTGGGAACCGCCAGCGAAGCGATGAAAAACCTAGAAGAGCGTGACCTTATCAGCTTGGTAAAACAGGTAGAAAAGCCGCTATTAGGTATCTGTTTAGGCATGCAGCTGTTGGGCAAAGTGTCTCAAGAAAAAGGCCAGAAAGCCGACGAGTTAGTTGAATGTCTCGGACTTTGTGATGGCGAAGTGAAGCTGCTACAAACTGGAGACTTGCCGCTGCCGCATATGGGTTGGAATACCGTTTCTGCAAAAGCAGGCAATCCGTTGTTCAAAGGCATTGAAGAGGGTGAGTACTTCTATTTTGTGCACAGCTTTGCGATGCCAGTTGGAGACTACACCATTGCTGAATGTGATTACGGAAATCCATTCACTGCTGCGGTTCAAAGCGGTAACTATTATGGTGTGCAATTCCACCCAGAGCGTTCTTCAAAAGCGGGCGCGAAGCTTATTCAAAACTTCTTAGAATTATAAAAGGGATTTAGTGTGATTATTCCAGCTCTTGATTTAATTGAAGGACAGGTGGTTCGCCTTTATCAAGGTGATTACGGCCAAGTAACCGAGTACAAAGTCGACCCAGCAGAGCAGTTCAACTTGTACCACCAAGCGGGTGCTAACTGGCTGCACTTGGTGGATTTAACTGGCGCGAAAGACACGACAGCACGCCAGCTTGATTTGATTGCAAAGCTATTAGCAAGCACGCCAGCGAACATCCAAATCGGTGGCGGAGTGCGTACAGAGCAAGACGTGATTGATCTGTTAGAAGCCGGTGCGCAGCGTGTTGTAGTCGGTTCTACAGCAGTAAAACAACCAGAGCTTGTGAAAGGTTGGATGGAAAAATACGGCGCAGAGAAAATCGTTCTCGCGTTAGACATCAACATCGACCAAGACGGCACGCGTAAAGTGGCGATCTCTGGTTGGCAAGAAGACTCAGGCGTGACCATCGAAGCTCTGATCAACGATTACCTAACGGTAGGTTTGCAGCACGTGCTTTGTACGGACATTTCTCGTGACGGTACGCTAGAAGGCTCAAACGTAGAGCTTTATGTCGACCTATGTAAACAGTACCCACAAGTGCAGTTTCAATCTTCAGGCGGTATCGGCTCATTAGCAGATATCGAAGCGCTAAAAGGCAGCGGTGTGGCTGGTGTGATTGTTGGTCGTGCGCTGTTAGATGGTAAGTTCACAGCAGAGGAGGCATTTGCATGCTGGCAAAGCGAATAATTCCATGTCTTGATGTCCGTGATGGACAAGTGGTAAAGGGCGTCCAGTTCCGCAACCACGAAATCATTGGCGACATCGTTCCTCTGGCGCAGCGTTATGCAGAAGAGGGCGCTGACGAGCTTGTGTTCTACGATATTACTGCTTCAAGTGATGGTCGTGTCGTCGATAAAAGTTGGGTCGCGCGCGTTGCTGAAGTGATTGATATTCCTTTCTGTGTGGCTGGTGGTATTAAATCAGCAGAAGACGCAGCGCGCATTCTGGAGTTTGGTGCAGATAAGGTATCTATTAACTCTCCTGCCTTGGCGAACCCTCAGTTGATTACTGACCTTGCTGATAAGTTTGGTGTGCAATGTATCGTCGTTGGTATCGATTCATACTATGACAAAGAGACGGGCAAGTATCAGGTTTACCAGTTTACTGGTGATGAAGAACGCACCAAAGCGACCCAATGGGAAACGCGTGATTGGGTGCAAGAAGTACAAAAACGCGGTGCTGGTGAAATCGTACTGAACATGATGAACCAAGACGGCGTGCGTAACGGCTACGATATTGAACAACTTAATATGGTGCGTGAAGTGTGTAACGTGCCATTGATTGCATCGGGTGGTGCAGGTGCCATGGAGCACTTCGCAGAAGCCTACCAAAAAGCAAATGTGGATGGCGCGCTTGCCGCATCGGTATTCCACAAGCAAGTCATCAATATTGGTGAACTAAAGCAGTATTTGAAACAACAAGGCATTGAGGTACGACTATGAGTGTGAAAGCCGCCGAAGTAAGTTCGCTAGCTGAGCGAATCAACTGGGAAAAGGTGGATGGTCTGGTACCTGCCATCGTACAAGATTTCCAATCAAGCCAAGTGCTGATGATGGGTTACATGAACCAAGATGCGTTGGCAAAAACGGGCGAAACAGGTCAAGTGACGTTTTTCTCTCGTACCAAGCAGCGTCTTTGGACGAAAGGAGAGACCTCTGGCAACGTATTGCAACTAGTGAACATGCAGCTAGATTGCGACAGCGATACGCTACTGGTAAAAGTGAATCCCATTGGTCCTACGTGCCACTTGGGTAACACAACTTGCTGGGATGTGGACCCTCAAGAGGAGTCACAAATGGTGTGGCTTCATCAACTTGAGCAGCTACTGGCTGCCCGCAAGAGTGCCGACCCAGATTCCTCTTATACTGCCAGTCTTTATGCCCGTGGCACCAAGCGTATTTCGCAAAAAGTGGGCGAAGAAGGCGTTGAAGTCGCGCTTGCGGCGACGTCGGGCGATAAGGCGGAGTTAGTGTGTGAATCTGCAGATTTGATTTATCACTTAATGGTATTGCTTCAAGACCAAGGCTTATCGATGAATGACGTAGTGAGCAAACTGAAAGAGCGTCATAAGTAAGCTTGCGATAGATAAGTGAAAGTCCCTATGCTCTCGAGCCTAGGGGCTTTTTTAATTTAGTGTTCTTGATTCGGGGCAAAAACCGGCAACAGTGCTGGTGGCGATTAGATTCCGAATCACACTCGTCCCTTGCTGTTCAGAATGACGGTATATTTTGTAACGGTATTTGAAGTCGCGTTATCTATTTCAAATCGAAGCACACTTCACGTCATTCCGTATATGGACTCCCTAGTTATTACAACTGGTTTAGCGAGAATAGATTAGATGCATGCGTATATTCGGGTTTTAATGAGTAGCTAACTCGACCCTCGATGCATTCGCACCTTGATGCCATTTCGCGAGCGCGGAAATAATCCAAAGGAATGCTCTGGCTCTTCAAGGTCGGTCTTACCTGTTCTTCGCTATACCAAGATGTAAGTAACGTCTTTGACTTACTACTCGTAAGTTAGAGGCGCTTGATACTCACTACCATAATGAAGCAACGCCCCAACCGTTCTTGTGATCTTATTTGCTAAAGCAACCGCGGCTTTCATTAAACCTGCACGCTGAATCAGTGACTTGAGCCAAGTCTCTTTAACATTCCTTGGCTCTCGTTTATTTACAACCTTCGCAACGGTAAGCGCTCCCTGTATCAAGCTTGAACGTAACTTCTTCTGTCCAACTTTTTTGCTGATACCCCAAAGGGTAACCCTTCCTCCAGTACTATGCTGCTTTGGAGTAAGCCCAATACAAGCCGAAGCTTCTCGACCATTTTTGATGTTACCGCCATTGGCTCCTAATGAAAGATAAAGCCCTAAAGCATTGACTGGACCAACGCCCTCTAGAGCTTCAAGTTTTCTACATGCATCATGGTGCTTGAGGTGTTGGGTTAAGCTCGTTTCTAAATCTGCCCTCTTTTTGCCAAGGTTTCATGCAAATGAAATACGTTTGCTACGTGTTCTCTTAAGATATCAGGAAGTGAGTTCTGACCATCTTCCAGAATTTCAATAATGTGCCTTTTAAAGCCACTATGTCCTTTGGGGATATTGAAGCCGAACTCTGAGAGCAAGGAACGAACCATGTTACTTGTCGCTGTCATCGAATCGGTTAAGTGCTGTCTTATCCTATCGATCGATTGTAGTGCCTGTTCATCAATAGACTTTAAAGCGACAAAATGGGCGTTAGCTTGCTGAGATGCGACAGCAATCGCTGTTGCATCATTCTTATCTATTTTTTGTCCCGTTCGATATGCCGTGACATATTTGGGGCAATGAGGCGAACCGAATGCTCATGGTTGCAACAGAACCGTCCCCAATAATGGGCGGTAGAGCATGCCTCCATAACCACGGTCGTTGGAGGTTGTTGTATTAACCAAGCTTTTAATTTATCGCGAGTAAATGCTTTATTAAACTCATCAGAACTTCCATGAAGCTTACAAACTTGGAAAGAGTGCTTTACTAAATCAATGGCGATAGTAGTAGACATTGTCATGTATGGACTCCTTAGATTTAGGCTTTGACACTATAAATTCTAGCTCCCTCCTGGGGGGAGGGAGTCCATACATCGCGAGTCTAGACGAGACTAGGAATCTGCTAACAACTCGCTGGGAGATGGCGATAAGCTAGGAACTTCAAAGCTCTCGGTGGGTAGATCCTGAATCACGCTCGTTCCTCGATGTTTAGGATGACCGTTTTAAATAAAAATGCCGCTCGCAGTAACTCGCAGTAAAGTGAGCGGCATAGTTTGTTTTCCGTTTTCAGCCCTCGGCCAAGGCTTAATTCAACTCCACGTTCCTCATCTCAGGATGCTTTAGCAACATCACACGAATCCAGTGATGCACCACCCACATCACCATCGCGGTGAGCAGAACCGCGACGAAAATCGAGCTGAAACGGTACAAGATCGAAAAGAACGCGTCTTTTTGTTCTGGCACCAATGAGGTCGTCAGCGGAACCGATAGGGCAGACATGGCAGAAAACGCGATAGCCGCTTTAATTTGCCCCTTGGTGAGCCATAAGCAGAATGGCCCCATAGCAATGGTAAAGGCGAGCCAAAAGAGTAGCCCATGCCCATACCAACTGCCCAATATGAGCTGAACAGCCATCCCTGCGATGCAGCCTAGTGCGGTGCCGATGATGCGAATTTTTGCCATGGCGAGCGAGCCCGCTAAAGTCATTGGGGTTAGGATGATCAAAATGGAAGCTTGTGCGGATAGCGAGTCATATAAGTCCGCTACTTGGAATACGATAAACGCAGCCATCGCCACTACCCAGCCCATGGCAACTTGGCTGATGTAGTCAATATCGCTTTTTACTGGGGTCGACATCTCAATGTGCTCGGCGGGGGATTTTGGCTCCGGGAACAACCAATACGCGAATGCGCAAACAAAAATATTGCTGAACGCCATCACCCACATGTTGACGTTGAACTCTTCAATATCCATGAAGTTATAGCTGGCAAAATTCAACACAATTGAACCCACCAACAGCCCCATGTAACCAAACAAATAGGTTTTCTGGTTCATCATTGCAATGCACTTGAACAGCATCATGATTCCGACGGCAACGGTCATTAATGTTGGATGAAACTGCAAGTATTCCAGCAAAAATGTGGCTTGTATGGTTGTCCACACCGCAGAGAAAAACACGATCAATAAAGCCGAAAGATTAAAGTGGTCCATTCTGCCCAAAATAAACAGCGGCATCATGATGGCAAAAAATCCGTAAGACCAACCGAAGATCATGCTTAGCGCGAGCCCTAAAGAGCAGCCGAACCAAATTCGTAAGGTTTTCATTGTCGCCGCCTAGTAAATGAAGTGGAACCAGCTTGCGAGGTGAATCTGTGCTTGCGCCATCAACTGCCAGAAAATGCTGTTGTCTGGGTACAAAACAATGGTAGCGCGAGAGCCGACAAACAGTGCTGGTGGTAACTCTTCGCTGCTGGTTAGGTTCACTCGTGTACGCTGCGCATCACGTACCCAGCGGTTGTTCACTTCCACTTTGGTTAGTGCGCCATTAGGCGTTTGTTGTGCGGCTGCTACACCGTAATCGCGGCTAGCTAAATCAAAGTCGTACACCGAACCTGGGTTGGCATCAAATGTGACCAAGGCGTGGAAAGTCTTGTCTACGTTCGCGACGGACTTTTCACGAAAATCAGCGGCTACCCAGAGTGATCCTGTTGGTACAAATGTCAGCAATGGCATGTTGGTGTTTGCCATCGTGCCAACTTCTAGTTGCAGGTTGGTCACGACACCATCACTGGGAGCGAGTACTGCGGTATTTGCCAAATCAAGTTGCGCCTTTTCGATCCCGTTTTTGGCAATTCGAACGGCGGTGCTTTGACCTTTTTGATCGCCTAATTGCGCTTCAATGACTTTTAAGTTTTGTCTTTCCGCTTTAAGCGCTGCACGTGATACCTGATTTTGGGCAAAGGCATTATCGAGTGTCGATTGAGAGATGACTTTCTGCTTCGATAGCGTCAGTAAGCGGTTGTACTCGCGGTGTGCATTATCAAATGTCGCTTGTGCGCGGGCAATATTGGCAAGAGCGGCTTCGCGTTGAGAATACAGCGTTGCTTCTTTTTCATAAGCGGATTGCAGAGACAGCTCCGCCTGTTCAAGTGCTATCTTGTATTTACGATCATCAATCGTAAACAACACATCGCCTTTTTGAACGGACTGGTTATTCTCGATGAGAACGTCGGTCACTTTACCAGATACCTCGGGCGCGACTTGGACAACGTATCCTTGCACTCGTCCTTCGGTCGTTAAGGGGGCGTGGCGGTCAGCAATGATAATGTACAAAAATAGTACGATGAACAGGACAATCAAAGTTCGCATCCAGTGTTTGAATTTTTGGTCAGCCGTCATTACAAGTTCCGTTAAACATATTGGATAGCGGATTATAGAGAAGTCACTCACAATTCAGTAGAATGATAATACGAACATAAATGACCTAAAAATAGGACAATGAACGTTAGTTTTGATGATATTTACCTATTCACTCAGACGGTGGTTCACGGCGGTATAAGTGCAGCGGCAGAGGCGAATCAACTACAACGCTCAAAAGTGAGTCGTCGCCTGCAAGAATTAGAGAAATCGCTCGGGGTACAGCTTTTGATCCGCACAACACGCAGCATTGAGTTGACGGAGCACGGGAAACGCTTGTTTGAGTTGGTGGGGCAGCCTATTGACCATATTCAGCAAGGTTTAAATGCCATGCACGAATATCAACAAGAGCTGACGGGCAAGGTGCGTTTAGCCATTCCTTCCGCATTGATGAGCTCTGCCGCGTTTAACGCGATCATCACCGAGTACACAACGCGGTATCCGGAGATTTCGGTCGAGATTGAAAACCATCAAGAGAGTGTCGATCTCAAGCGTCAATCGTTTGATTTACAGCTTCTTCCGAGCGTGGTCAAAGTCACCGATGACAGCTATGTGCAGTTCAGTCTTTTGCCTTATCGTAGTCACTTTGTTGCGTCAAAAGCCTATCTAGAATCGCATCCGCCAGTAAAAACGGTGGAAGATCTTAAGCAGCATCGCCTTTTAACTAATCGTTACAATGCCGATTTGCTCGATTCAGATTTGCATGTGGCGTTGCGTTCGGATGACCTCAACTTGCTGCGCTCGATGGCGATAGCAGGAAACGGCATCGCGTTTATTCCTCAAATTCATTCCAAGCCAGCACTGAGAGACGGTTTGTTGGTCGAGGTGCTGCCTCAATTCGCGCATCCGAAGCAGCATCTTACTCTGATTTATCCCTCGGCCTTATTTCTGCCCAATAAAGTCAAAGCCTTGATTGAACTAATTCGAGAGAAATTTAAATAGTCAGTTCAAACCACCCTTACCTAAGGGCAAATGTGTGAGCGAAGGTCATCTTTCTAGGTTTTATTGCTCTAACATGAAAGGGTTCTGATACATTAACTTTTACTCAACTTGTTGAGTATGATTTGTGGTCGCACAAGATAGGAGATGGAAATGTTATCGAAAGGAAACACGGGCCTGATTGTGGTGGATGTTCAGGGCAAACTCGCTACATTAATGCATGAAAGCGACGCTCTGATTGAAAATATCACGAAACTGGTAAAGGGTGCCAAAGCACTAGATTTGCCTATTCTGTGGCTAGAACAGAATCCAGAAAGGTTGGGCCCAACCGCGGAGCCGATTCGTGAAGTGCTTGAAAGCACGCATTTACCTATTACCAAGTACACGTTTGATGGCTGCAAAGAGGCGACGTTTAAGGTCGCGGTGGAGAACGCAAAAGTGGATACCTGGTTGGTTTGCGGTATTGAATCCCACATTTGCGTCTATCAAACCGCGGTTTCTCTGCGCCAGTCCGGTTATCGCGTTGAATTAGTCACGGATTGTGTATCTTCCCGAACCGCTGCCAATAAAGCGCTCGCTCTTGCGAAGTTAACCGCTAACGGTGTGGTGCTCACTGGGCTAGAAATGTGTTTGTATGAAATGGTCGAAGATTGCCGAGCACCTGAATTCAAAGAAATTCTGGCGCTCATCAAATAGTGTAATCACTGGAATCAACAACAACTTTATCTGAACACGCTATTCAAATTCTCGTTGATATCTTGGCAACATCGACTCGTTGCCAAGTAACCCGCCTTGGTGAATGTAAATCACCGTTTTATCTGTGTTCTCTTCCAACCAAGGGGTGAGGCATTGCCACATATACGGGTCGTATAACAGGTCAAATTCGAGGTCGGTTTGCTCAAAGAGTGCTTTCCATGTGATGTAATCTTCTTCGTACAAGCGGCCAAAATGGTGTTTGTTGCGCACGGTTAAAATGGTTGGGTGGCTGTTTTCACCGAGCTGGTTGAACTGTTCAGTTAAGTAATCTGCATCGCCTACGCAAGGGCAAGTTAGCACTTCTATGCCGTGTGGGCTTAAATGTTTATGAAGATATAAAGCGGTCGTGCCGGTGCCTGATGGCAGGGCGACCGTAAACTGCTCTTTACCTCTCAATCGCGTCCAATCAAGAATTTCTCGTGCTAACTGTTTGATGCCAGCTTCAGCGAGGTGGGAACGTCCACCTTCTGGAATAAGCAATGTCGACTCATCTAATCTTCGTACCTGGTGGATGTATTCACTAGGGTGGAGTTCGCTACCGATGTCTTGCATGGCGGTGATTTTCATACCCAAATCGAGAGCGCCGCGATAGTTTCCGATGGGGGAGCTTTTTAGCCAAGATGGAATGTGATGAACATAAAACTCAAATGCCCAACCTTTAATCTGGGCGAGAGCCGCTAGCGAGTAAATGGCATTAGATTGAGCGGAGCCAAAGCTTATTAACGTGGTGATGTCGGGATTTTGCTCTTCCATTAACGTCATAAACTTACGTGCTTTGTTCCCAGAAAAGTGGGAGTGGAGCATGTCGTCACGTTTAAGGAAAAATTTGCGCCCATTAAAGCTATGTTGGGTGATAGGACTTTCTGAGAGTTTCATGTCGATGCTGACGGAATAAACCGTGTCACCTTTGCCATTTAAAAAGGGCGCGTAGTGTAACGCCATTAAACCAAGATAAAAAGTCTGGGTTTCAGGACTTCCATTTCGGTTATTCCTGATGTTTTGACTCGCACTCACCGGTGCTGTAATACCATTGCAATGGTTTCACTTCTATCCTTTGGTTGCTTTGATTCCATGCTATTCCACCCCATGTCTCGCCTTTCTGCCTCAAGCCACGTACACTACTCAGCTTATTTCCATTCAATCAGAAGGCTTGGTTTTGCAGACTCTAGAACAATTAAAAACAGGACAATTAGTAGGAATAAAACAACTGAAGTTGGCGGAAGGGCTAACTGAGTTCCCTATGGAAATTTTAGAGCTTGCAGACTCGCTTGAAGTGTTAGATTTATCCGGCAACGCATTGTCAGATTTGCCACAAGAACTGGAACAGTTGACCAAACTAAAAATCATTTTTGCTTCCAATAATCAGTTCACCCATTTACCAGAGGTATTGGGCAAGCTGCCAAACCTTGAGATGGTTGGATTTAAAACCAACAAGATCAAAGTGGTGAGTGAAGCCTCACTACCAAGTCAGTTACGTTGGCTGATCCTGACTGACAACGAGATTGAAACGCTACCAAACAGTCTGGGTGAAAGACCGCGCTTAAGAAAGCTTGCACTGGCGGGGAATCGCATCAAACGACTGCCAAGTAGTATGGAAAACTTAGTTAATTTGGAACTGATTCGTCTCTCTGCGAATCAGCTAGAGCACTTTCCGGATGTGTTGATGAAGCTACCTAAATTGGCATGGTTTGCTTTTGCAGGTAATCCATTCTGCAAACACCCATCTTCGCTAAACAGTGTGCCGAAAGTGACCACAAATAGTTACTCGCTTAACCATGTTCTCGGCCAAGGGGCAAGTGGCGTGATTTCTCACGCTAACTGGACTGATGCTCAATACAACTTTCCGAGTGAAGTTGCGGTAAAAGTGTTCAAGGGCGAGGTCACCAGTGATGGCTACCCTCATGATGAACTTGAAGCGTGTTTGCAAGCTGGGCATCACAACAACTTAGTAAAATCCATCGCGCAAGTGGATGACGGTAAAGAGCTTGCTTTGGTGATGGAGCTGATTCCAAACAGTTACTACAACTTAGGTTTGCCGCCAACGTTGGAAACCTGCACCCGAGATACGTTCCCACAAGGGTTTACGCTGACAGTCGAGCAAATGAATTCTATTGTTGAGCAGATGGTGGACGTATTTAATCACCTACACGACAACAAGGTGTGTCATGGTGATTTGTATGCGCACAATACGTTGGTGAACGAGCAAGGGGAGATGATCTTCGGTGACTTTGGCGCGGCGAGCATTTACGGCTATTTATTGGACGAGCAGCAAGCTGCAATCAGAGCCATTGAATCCAGAGCGTTGAAGTACTTTATCGAAGATGTGTTTTCTGTGTGCGAAGCGTCGGAATCGGCATCGCAAGCATTCGAACGACTAGTTGCGCTTGCGGCATAAGATTTCATTCAATCGAATCAGAAAGAGGTATCGAACTGCCCGTTTTGATACTGAGCAAATGAGATACCTCTTGATTGAATCTAGTGCTGAGGAAGTGACTTTGAGCAAGCTTCATGATGCTCTGACGAAAGGTCAATCACTGCCTCACATCCCCCCTCAGAATGTGTATCAATAGTGAATTGCCAGCCATAACGCCGGCATAAGTCGTCCACAATCATGAGCCCCAAACCATGGCCTTCGGCATCTGGCACGGAAGAGAAGCCTTCGCCTTCATCTCTCACCGACAGTGTGGTATCGGTCATGGTGATATGAATCGTTCCCGCTGACGTGGCTGCAATGCCGTTGCGAATTAAGTTACTCAACGTAATGTTAAGAACTGCAGTGGTCGCTTTGGTTTGCGGGTGACCCCATATCTGTACATTAAATTCCAGCGACTTTTCATCGGCTTGCGCTTGGCTAAGGGCAACGATGTTGTGAAGCTCTTGCTCTGAGATGGTTCGAACGGGGCTGTCGTCGGTGTTGCGTTCATATCGAACCAAACCTAACAAAGCATCAACCATGGTCGACATCTGCAAAGTGGCATCTTGAATACGGCCAATCTGACGTTCTTGAAACGATGTACTTGGGCTTCTGGCTAGCAAGCTGCTTGAGCCTTTCATCACTGTGAGTGGTGTTCTCAGTTCATGGCTGGCATATCGTGCAAAAGCTTGTTCACGTTTAATCACTTGATTGATTTGATGTCGATATTCATTAAGCTGATTTGCGAGCGTTTGGAATTCATTTGCAGAGCCTTCAGGGACAACAAATTTTTGTGTAGTGTCACCTTGATGGCGGTCCAGTTGCGTTTTAAGGGCACTAACAGGTTCAATGAGACGCAGAGAAAGTCTCGATAATAGGCTGCCAAAAATCAAAAGTAACCCGATTACAACCGCAAGCACCATAACGAGAACAAACATGAACTCGTTAGATGTAATTTCTATCTCATCAATCAGAGAGATCAGAATAATAGGATGTTCCTCTCCATCTTGCGTGTAGGTGCTCATGTAAATCATGCGAGTGTCTGGTTCGTCAGCAACTTCAGCGAGAAAGTACTTTTTATCTTGAATGAAGGGTTGATAGAGCTCAGGGACGAGATTGATGTCGTTGTATGCCGTTGTCAGTAAATCGAGTTTGATGATTCCGCTATCAGGATGGTTTCGAAAGTGCTCAATCGCCTCTTTTTTATCGATCATAATGCGTCGTTCACCGACGCGATCTTCCGACCATAATAGCGCTCCGCTAACCAATGCGAAGCATAGCAAGCCAATCACAACCGACACTAGAAGGAAGAAGAGTTCAAGGCGTCCGGTTAAGCTTTGTGTATTGTTAAATAAGCGGCGAATCATGCCCCGGGCTCCAATCGGAAGCCGACTTTAGGGATGGTTTTCAATAAATGTTCTTCAAAGGGTTTATCGAGTTGACCGCGCAGTTGATAAATGTGGCTGCGCAAAACGTCATTGTTTGGCTCATTTTCTTGCCATAAGCGGAATGCGATTTCTTCACGCGTCACAACTTCGGGGGCATTTTTGACCAGCATTTCTAGAATCGTATACGTGGTTGGATTCAACGCCAACAGCTTATCTTGACGGTAGGCTTGATGCGTTTTTTGATCGATAGACACTTCGCCATACTGGAGTTTGGTTGATGCAACCGTACCTCGGTAGCGTTTAATCAATGCAGTCATGCGTGCTTCAAGAATATCGAGATCAAACGGTTTGGTTAGGTAGTCGTCGGCGCCGTGTTGGAAGCCTTTGAGCATGTCGTCTCGGCTATCAAGTGCTGTCAGCATCAACACCGGAGTGTTATTACCTGCATCGCGTAGCTTGTTGCACAGTGTTAGGCCATCCATGCGCGGCAGCATGAGGTCGAGCAAAATGATGTCAAACGCATTATCCATCGCCAGTTTTAAGCCTAGCTCACCGTTGTCGGCATAATCCAGCTGCATGCCAGCACACTCAAAATAATCGAACAACATTCCCGCTATTTCACGATTATCTTCTACCAAAAGTACACGTTTCATTTATTCTTATCCAATCTCGATAAATTCGAATGCTGATCTTAACGAACATTATTCACTATAGGTGTGAAAAAGTTGTCGACATGATTTTCTCACCTTTGTATCGGTTTTCAATGTCTAGCTTAAATACCGTCTTATTATCCAAGTAAATCTACGACCTTTTGTTCATATCTATCAATTTTTCTTGGTGTATAAATGAGGCAGATTGTTTGATTCTGTTAACTCCATATAAAACATGAAGATACTGAATTATTTATGTGACACTGAGCACATTATTAATAATTGCCAATCTTCACAAGTGCACTTGATAGGGAAGGTTCTTACTTTTTATAAAACCATTTTTTAGATATGGTTATTGCGTTTAAATACAAACGCTTAGATTCTCCTTTTTGAGATAATTCAATCAAATCAATGGCTTCATGTATAAGCGAAAATCTGCATTATTTTATTTTCATTAATAAAATTACATTTTCTGTTCTTGCTCTGTTCATAAATGAAAGCCTTCCATTAACTTTACTTGTTTAAAATCCATGATCCTTCCAATGCTTAATGCCAGATAAAAATCAATTTGTGAGGCGATCATGTTTAACAGTATACGCACTCGAATTGCTGTCAGTGCGGGTGGGGCAATGGCCTTCACTCTATTGATTGCAATGGGTATGACAACCAATGCGTTCACTCAAGTGAATGAACAAATCACTACAAAAGTAAAATCTCAACTGACCGAAGCCACCACGACCGACCTGAGTAATACGGCGATTCAGCAAGGGCTGAATATTTCCAAGCAGTTAGAACCAGTGTTGGCGAACTTAAAGCAAGCGCGTTCAATTATCGAATTAAGCGCAGAGACGACCGCGACGCCAGACATTATTATTAAACAGTTTATTGCGTCGCTAGAAGCTCAGAACAAAGCGGTGTTTGCTGGTTACATGGTGTGGGAAAAGCCATCGTGGGTTGAGCCAACGATTCAAGACAAAAGCCTTGGCTTTAATAGCGAAGGCTACTTAGCGCCATTCTTTTCGCCAAATTCGCACAACAGTTTTGATGTCGTGGCGATGGATAGCTTTAGCAATACTGAATTAAACAACAACGGTGAGCGTAGAGACGATTGGCACTTGATGCCTTACGAAACGGGCAAAACGTTCGTTATGGAACCGTACATGTATCCGGTTCGCGGCAAACAAGAACTGATCACGACCATCAGCCAACCAATCAAGTTACGTGGCAAGATCATCGGCTCTCTTGGTTTTGATTTGTCATTGAACGAGTTACAAAGCCAAAGTGAAGATTACGCGAGCGACTTGTTTGATGGACAAGGCCGTATTCTGATTTCTTCATGGAAAGGCATCACACTGGCGAACAGCAGCCAAGCGGATCAAGTGGGCAAGAAAGTCTCTCATGAGTTGGCGTCTCAATGGGCTCGTATTCAATCCATTGCGAAACAAAAAGGCGCAGGCCTTGTGACGTTTGGCGGGTATGAGTATGCGATTACTGCAATTGAAACCAGCGATGCGCCTTGGATCGTTATGGTGTCGGTTCCCAGTAGCTTCCTTAAAAAGAACGTGGATGACTACGAGCGATGGAGTGAAGAACAAAGTGCAGAAGCTCTTGAAAAGGGAGTGTGGGCAGGGATTATTGCGGCTCTGATTGGTATTGTTGCGATGACGATGATCGCGACCTCGTTGGGCAAAGTGTTAACTAACTTAGTGGAGCGTTTTAAAGACGCAGCACAAGGCGAGGGCGACCTAACTTACCGCATTGAGGTGAAAGGTAAGGACGAAACCGCCCAACTGGCGCACTGGTTTAATACCTTCCTCGCTCGCATTCAGGAAATGCTTTTAACCGTAATGGCGACGGCAGACCAAGTTGATAAAAACGCAAGTGAAGGCCAAGCTCGCGCGGCGGCTTCGAGAGATCAACTGAACGTTCAAGTAAACGAAGTCAACTCGCTAGCAACGGCGATTAATGAGATGAGCGCAACCGCACAAGAAGTGGCAAATTCTGCGGTACAAGCAGCAGCGGCGGCAAGCCAAGTTCAAAGCAATAGTGCGAATGGCATGTCGCGTATGGACAATGCTGCAAGCGCGGTGGATAACCTCGCTTCGCAAGTGAATGATGCACAGCACCAGACGCAGAATTTGGTGGCTTCAAGCACGGCGATTCAGGGGATTCTGAGTGAGATTGGTGGCATTGCCGATCAAACCAACTTGTTGGCTCTGAACGCTGCGATTGAAGCTGCGCGTGCTGGTGAAGCGGGTCGTGGTTTTGCTGTGGTAGCCGATGAAGTCCGCAACCTTGCAACGCGGACACAAGGCTCGACAGAAGAAATTCGTGCAATGTTGGCTCGTTTGGAGCAAGAAACGCAATCAATCGTCGTGTTAATGGAGCAAAGCCAGAAGCAAGCGGTGGATACCAAAGAAGAAACACAAGCAGCGCAGTTGGCGTTGGCCGAAATAAACCAAGCTATTGAAGTGATTAATGATATGAATAATCAGATCGCTTCAGCGGCAGAAGAGCAAAGTTCGGTGTCGGAAGAGATCAACCGTAATGTGGTTGTGATTAATGATACGGCGATGGAAGTGATGGATACCATGTCATCTTCTGTAGCGATCAGTAACGAACTGACAGTAAAAGCCAGTGATCTTCACGGTGAGTTGAGTAAGTTCAAGTTGTCTTAATCAAGTAAGTGAGAGAGTTTAACCCAACTTAAAACGTTTACTTCTCACAAAAAAAAGGCTCCAGAGTTACCTCTGGAGCCTTTTTTAATGCTTGCTGCAAACTATGAAGCGGGAGTTGCTTGCTGTTCACCAGCCGCTTTTAAGCGCTCGATTTCTGATTCGGTTTGCCACTTGCCGTTGTAAAGATACTTACACTCTGGGAGAGGCGCTTTCGCATCCCTTAAATCAAACACTTCATTGGTAGGGTATTCTCGATAACAAGCAGGAGTCGTAAAAAGTCTAGGTTCAGGCTTCGCTTCAAACAGCTTTTTATGATCATTGACCTCTTTACAATCCAGTTTGTAGATATTTGAAAGTTGTGTGACCATGGATTCTAAGTCCGCTTCAGTTTTAAAGAAAATGTAACAATAGAATCGCCCCTGTGAGCGAAAAGTAACCTCCTGAGCAGTATCTTGGTATTCGCACCTGTCATACTTAAAAAAGAACTTAATTACTTTTCTTTTCTTGTTGTAGTCCGCAAAAAGCCAATCTTCTCGTTCGCCCACTCTCACTTCTGTTGGTTCATCAGGCTGACGTTTTAACATACCGAATGAGAATAAAATAAGGGCTCCAGCTCCCGCTAATGCCATCGGGCCTACCACCGCTACCATTACCACACATACTACTGCACCTATCCAGCCAACAGCTTGCGCGGCGGTATTTATCCATTTAGGCATATTGCGACGCTTTTTCATCACAAAGCCTTTATCTGAAAAAATATAGTCATAGCGATAGTCTCGTCCATACATGTAGTAGCTTAACGAGTACACAAAAAATGTGATAAGTACCGATATGGCATCATTAACCCATCCTCGAGACCAAAAGCCAAGGAAGTAGAAAAATACAATTATCGGCAACATTGCTACAATCGAAATGAACAAATAAAGGTATCGACTTGGCTCTTCAATATCGTACTTACGCCACGTTGTTAAATTGTTCCCTGTGAGAATTTCTTGCTCTTGCGCCTCTTGATAAACCGCCAACTCTTCTGGGGTGATATAAAATGGTGAATATGCCAAGGGTTACTCCTGAAAAACTAATGTGCTAACAACGGGGGTGAGTGTTTTTTTAATGATGTCTTGTTTGGTATTGTCTGAAATCGAGCCATAAGTTGCACTCTGTTTTACGCCGTTTTGGAACCAATACTCACGCTTAGCTGGGGCATCATCTTCCACATCATAAGCTACTTGCATAGCAAGGTATTGATCGGCCTCTTTAATTGGCAATGTTACCTTGTACACCAGTAATTCTTTGCTCGTTTGGTCTTGAGTTTGTAGCGTGACTAAATCTGCGTTTTGATGCCAGGAGCCGGACGTCAAATCATCTTCTGTTGCTTTGGTGTTAGTACTCACCACAATACCATTCGTTGCAGCTCGTTGTGGAAGCTGAACATGCACTTCCAAACCAACTAACTCACGATGTGTATAGCCTGGATAAGCCTGTACTTTTTCAATAGGCTGATGGTATACCGTAGGCTGCTGAATAATAGATTGTAAGTCAAACAGCGCTTGCTGCACCAATGCTGAATTATGCTTTTCTCTTTCAGGCAAGCTTGCAGATTGGCTCCACTGAGTGCGAGCAGGGTGATAACCCCAAGGCAGTTTATCTAACCACTTTTGGTAATCATCTTGTTTTACTTTACTCAGAACGTGATTGGCAACTAAAGTAATAATCGTTACTGCAACTAAAGCAGCCATAACTGGAGCACCAAATGTTATGTTAGGTGAGAGCCATCCTGTTAATGTGCCTCCAAATTGCAACGTGGCGATAGCGCTTGTTACGCCTAAACTAGCTGTACTCAACCTTTGAAACACTAACTCTCGACCATACAACTCATCTTCTCGTTGCCAAGAACGGTAAGCCTCTATACCTGAAGCTAGCGCACCTAAAGCCCCTGTAATCGCGAGCCATTTATTGAATAGCTTTAAGTCATCAAGGATCAAGCTTTCAAAACCTTCGACGTTTTGACTCACTAACTCCTTTAATACTTTGTATGAATGGGCTCTTAACTTAGGGTCACCCTTCACACTATCCCAGAACTTACCTGTACGAATACCCGTCCAAGCTCCGGCCGTGTAAAACAGCTTTTGTTGAATATCCAAGAAATCATCTTGAGACATGAGCCCTGTTTCTTGAATGCTGTTCATTGCATCAGCAAGTGCGAGACAGTTGAAAATCAGAGCTAAGAAGCCTAGACCACCCACATCTTCAAACAGTTTATTAAAGTTGTTTAATCTGTTATCCCATATATCTTTACGCATTTGAATTGTTGCCTCAAGTACGTCATCTGGAAACTCGATGTATTGTGGGTATTCTAATGTTGCCACTGCTAGACTTTTTTGGAGGTGACGTTGTTGTTTTAAGGCTTGTTTATATTGTTGTTTTGATACTGTTTTATCGCCTTTATTAAAAGCAGCTATAATGGCCTTGTTTTGGTTTGAGGCAACCACTCTTTTATCATGGTTAGACTTCCAATCACCAAAACCTTGCGCATAGTTTTTATTGATTTTGACAGCAGTATTGGTAGCTAAACGTTCAGCGAACACTGCTCGCCAATAAAAGCTATTTCGAGTTAAAGGCTTTGAGAAAACGGGCATGATTAGAAGTGAAGCTTGAGAAGTAAAGCTAACTCCTAATTTTAGTGCACTCTTCATTATTGCGCTGTTTGCGGCTTTGAAGATTATATCTAGTTCCTTAAATCCTTTTGCGATGCCTTTTAAAAACTCGGTTTCTGCAGTATTTGGGTTAGAAATAAAGTCCATTACTTTTGCATACATACCGACACGGTTACTTGCTGCCGAAACGTAGTCCATAAACTGTTTGTCTGAGCTTTCAGTATCTGGAACATTTTTGGCGACGTTTTCTTCAACTAACTGATGTGAAACTTGCTCAGGAATTAACTTCTCCACTTGTTTAAAGAGACTACGACTAAATCCGGAAGTGTAGAGAGCAAGTAAACTGGTTGGTTTCTCCCACTGGCTTTCAGCCCATTGGCGGTCTTCTTCTTGCATCACCAAAGTAAATGACTCAACGGCTTGCTTGTGCAGTTGATACAAGCTGTACTGTGTGTCTTCGCTGTATAGGTCGAAGGTTCTTTCAAGATGATGCGGCGTTAAGGACTCCATTACTGCGATAAAGTCGCGTTTGACCGAAACCACTTGGGCTAGCATGGTTTCTTTTTGTTCTGACAGCTCTTGCATCTCGCTCAGCATTTGCTTCCAGTTGAGCTGCTGACGCCAGCGTTCAGTCGCTATCCATTGTTCGTATTTACCAAAACGGCTCGCAGAAATTCGATATTTGTCCTGTATCGCTTTAGCAATGTCACTTTGGGTATGTTGGTGTGATTCAATCGCTCCAGCGGAAAATTTAGCAGGATAGCCGGACTGAACTGAGCTTTTGTTCTGCTCTGCCAAATCAAGTTGGTGAGAGGAGTCATAATAGTCAGCCATGTCGGTATAAAACGACAGCTCTTCGCCGTTACGCTTAACGCTAGCTGGCATGTCTATCTCGTCACTTGCACCAAACATACACAGTTGCATGGCGGTCTGCATCAAGTTCCACTGGTTTGAAAACTGGTCAGTGAAAAGGCGGTAAGGGCTTGCGGCACCAACAAAATGCAGTGACATATCTTGAATGTCTGCGGCGTAATCTTTTATTGCGACGAAGTAGCCTGATTCTTCTTCTGGAATCGCAGAGGTTAAATCGCTTTCGACTGCGACAGGTTTAAAGACAGAACCATCTTCATCTGCTTTGGTGGCGATGCCAGAATCCGCAAAGCGACCATCATCGACGGCAGAAGTTTCAATATCAGCGACTTGGGTTAACTTATCTATTGGTGCAATGTTGTGCTGATTCTCGTTTGCAGACAGAACAATGGTTTGCATGCGATCGATATGATTACTCGGATTGTTAAGTACGCGCATGAACGTGTGCCATGTCCACCGGTGCTCAGAGAAGCAAATCGATAGTACGCTTCCGTTGACGTAAGTAAGGAAGGGCTTTGCATCTTGTGGTGTCCCACGCTGCTCTGATTTTGGGCTTTCTGATTCTCCCAACTTATAGAGCGTGAATTGCGTTCCTTTGATTTCGTATTCGTCTAAGCTTTTGTTGATTGCATCATAGACATACAGCCAACCGTCGCGCAGTTGACGCAGGGTGTAACCAACGGTATTTAGTTTGGCTGGGCCTTGGCCTTTCCATTCTTCAGGCAAACCAAAAGGTTGTGTCTCTTCTGTTTCTAGCTGATCGATGGCATAGCGGACTGGGATAAAGTGCGCAGGTGATGCTTCCGTTGCTTCTTTCTCAGTTTTTAAATTGAGAGGCTCTGGTTCAGACGGCGGTGGCGGATCGATTTTTTTTGTTTCTCCCTCCCAAAACATACTGCGCTCTGGGGGTGAGCCAGCAAGATCATCGGATTCCGTGGTTGGAACGATATTCAGCGATTTCAGCGTACCATCGCTTTCAAATGCCTGAATGGCTTCCTCATAGGTATAGCTGTTGTCATACCAGAACATAGAAGTTTTTGGGGGAAGTTGATTACTCATCGTTAGCCCATGTTTAAGAGTTTTACTCTATTACGCAAATATCGCACCAAAATAAAGTAACTAAAAATCAATGATTTAGTTTTGTATTATTTTTCTTCAATCAAATAATTGTTTGTTTTTCCAATAAGTTGGTTGGTGTTTACCATTTTTTGTATTGATTGAATCAAAGTTTGAGTTGTGAGTGATACCTCAATGAACCGACAAAACAAAAGGGCTCCAGAGTTACCTCTGGAGCCCTTTCTAGTATTTAAGTGCTAAAGAATTAACGACGCTTTGGTTTACGTTGACCAGCTGGTTTGCCTTGTCCTTGTGGGCGACCTTGACCTTGCGGCTTGCTACCTGCCGGGCGGTTTGCACCGTTGCCGCTAGGACGTTGGCCGTTGCTTGCAGGGCGTTGACCACCTTTTGCTTTGTCAGAGCCGTTACGGTTGCCAGATGGTTTACCATCTTTTGAACCGCCTTCAGAGCGTTTGTTCAAATGACCACCGAAGCCCGGTTGGTTTTTGGTATGTTTCGTAGCAAAGCGGTTTGCCCCGTGACGACCAGATTTACGACGTTGTGCAGGTGTTTGTGCTTCAATGTCTTCCGCAGGAACGAGACAGCCTTGTTTGTCACCAATCAGATGTTTTTTACCCATGCTGATTAGGGCTTCACGGATCATTGGCCAGTTTGCTGGATCGTGGTAACGCAACAGCGCTTTATGTAGGCGACGTTGACGCTCACCTTTTGCTACAGGTACATCTTCACGTTTTTTATACTTCACTCGTTTCAGAGGGTTTGTCTCTGAGTAGTACATCGACGTTGCGTTACACATTGGCGAAGGGTAGAAGTTTTGTACTTGGTCACACTCGAAGTTGTTTTTCTTCAGCCACAGAGCAAGGTTCAGCATGTCTTCGTCTTCTGTGCCTGGGTGCGCAGAGATAAAGTAAGGGATTAAGTACTGCTTCTTACCCGCTTCTGCGCTGTACTTCTCGAACATCTCTTTAAAGCGATCATACGTGCCCATGCCAGGTTTCATCATCAGATCAAGAGGGCCTTTCTCTGTATGTTCCGGTGCAATCTTCAAGTAACCACCTACGTGATGAGTTACGAGCTCTTTCACGTATTCTGGTGATTCAATCGCAAGGTCGTAACGTACGCCAGATGCGACCATCACTTTCTTCACGCCTTCAACTTTACGCGCTTCGCGGTATAGATCGATGGTGTGTTTATGGTCTGTATTTAACTTGTTACAGATGCCCGGGAATACACAGGATGGACGACGACAGTTCGCTTCCGCTTTTGGATCTTTACAGCCCAGACGGTACATGTTTGCAGTCGGGCCACCAAGATCGGAAATTGTGCCTGTAAAGCCTGGGACTTTGTCGCGAATTTCTTCAATCTCGTTGATGATAGATTCTTTCGAGCGGTTTTGAATGATTCGACCTTCATGCTCGGTAATTGAACAGAAAGAACAGCCACCAAAACAACCACGCATGATGTTCACAGACGTTTTGATCATGTCATACGCTGGAATTTTTGCTTTGCCGTACATAGGATGGGGAACACGCGCGTAAGGCAGGCCAAACACAAAGTCCATCTCTTCGGTCGTCAATGGGATTGGGGCTTGGTTTACCCAAAGTTCACGATCACCATGGCTTTGAAGTAACGCTCGGCCAGAGTACGGGTTTGTTTCTAAATGCAATACACGACTTGCGTGGGCATAAAGAATGCGATCGTTTCTTAGTTTTTCAAACGAAGGTAAGCGAACCGCAGTTGTCGCAGCATCGTGGCGTGATGGGCGAATCGTGATTGGTTGTGCAACTGGCTCATCTTTTTTAGTTTCACACTGAGTTTCTACTTCGTATGGGTTCTTTGGTACGAACGCTTCTTTACGAGGTTTTTCAATGCGAGAAGAATCGATAACCGTGTAGCCTTCTGGCGCGGCTGGCAAGTTCACGGCAGTACCACGAATATTGGTCATGGTGCTGATGTCTTCACCATTTGCGATGCGATGCGCCACTTCTACAAGTGCGCGTTCTGCGTTACCGAAAAGTAGGATGTCTGCTTTTGCATCAAACAGTACCGAACGGCGAACTTTGTCTGACCAGTAATCGTAGTGCGCAACACGGCGTAGGCTGGCTTCGATACCACCTAAAACAATAGGAACTTCTTTATAGGCTTCACGACAACGCTGAGAGTAAACCAAAGTCGCGCGGTCTGGGCGTTTGCCACCTTCGTTATTGGGGGTGTACGCGTCATCGTGACGAAGTTTTTTATCCGCGGTGTAACGGTTGATCATGGAGTCCATGTTACCCGCAGTGATCCCGAAGAACAGATTTGGCTTACCTAGCTGCATGAACGCATCTTTGTTTTGCCATTCTGGTTGAGCAATGATACCGACACGGAAACCCTGCGCTTCTAGCAGACGGCCAATGATAGCCATACCAAAGCTCGGGTGATCCACGTAAGCGTCACCGGTTACGATGATAATGTCACAGCTATCCCATCCTAGGGCGTCCATTTCTTTGCGACTGGTCGGCAAGAAAGGTGCCGTACCAAAACACTCTGCCCAGTATTTTTTGTACTCATGAATAGGAGTGATGTTATTGGTCATATTTTGCTCTCTGTTCCAGGGAGCGCGAATTATAGCGATTTGAGGATCAGGTATCTATACCAAACTCATCTATTCAAGCTTAGTTCATCGAGTTTTATTTGGTTTGCAAAAATATCAAGGCTATATCGGCGATTTTATGTCTAATATCACCTTGAAAGCCTCATGGTTATAGGTCGAGTCGTGAAAAATGTCGCAATGTTAATACAACCAATAAGCAATGGTGTGCTTATTAAAAACAACGCCTATAATCAAATTAATGCATAGGAAAATGCAAAAAGCCGAACAAGCTCTGAAAAGGTTCTAAGTCGATTGGCTTACGTTGCCAGAATCTATTTTACAAGAGGATCAGCAGGTCCCAAATGGAATAAGGCACGTTGACTACGAACCCTGAGCATGAGGCTAATTAAAAAGGGGGCTAGGGAATGAGTGACTCAACAACAATAGCACATGAAAAAGTGCAACCGACATCCAATCCGACTCCAGTGATTGAATGGTCTTACAAGATTGATACTCGCGAGTTCGAATGCGACCAACTAGGAATGGCAAATGCTTTTGGGTTAAATACGCCAGTCACCTGCTTAGATGATTTGTTTGAGCACATGCTGATGGGGCAACAGGAAACACTAAGGCAACGAATTTTAGAAGTGGAGCTCCTAGGTGGGCAAGGTCGTTTTTCTTGTTGCATGATGCTTAATGAAGCTCGCTTAATACATGTCACAATTAGCTTTGAAAAGCTCAATGAGCGTATTGTTCAAGGCTCTATCATCCCGCAATTGACGATCACTGGCTGCGAAGAGTTAGCGAAAATTCTCGAAACGATTTTTGATTTACCGAATGTAGGGGTCTTAGTCGCGGACGAAGACACCCGAATCTTAGGTTGTAACCGTGCCTTTGAATTGCAAATGGGTTATCAAAACCGTGATTTGGTTGGACTTAAAACCTATATCTTTAGCACATCTCACCATAGTCAGGCGTTTTACGACCAACTCTGGCAACATATTGATGATGAAGGATACTGGAGCGGTAATTTATTGAGTAGAACTGCAAATGGTAGTAATCAGGCGCATCATCTTTGTATCTATCGGCTAACATTTCATTCTGGACGGATTCTTTATCTCGGCTTCTCTACTGACATTTCGGCTTCCTTGTTGTGGATGAAAAGTCGCTGTGAACAACAACATGATTGGTCAGCGTTTTTGCCTTCTAGAGAAGAGTTCGAACTGCAATTAGCTAATTTGGCGAACGAAAGTGGGAGTAAAGAACTCAATATCGTCATGACTCTCAGACCAAATTTTTCTGAAAAATGCTTACTTGAACAGCAACTAGGCTTCGCCGATTTTATTATGCGAAGCCGCTACACCAGTATAGCGGGTCAACTTTCTAGGGATGTGTTTGTTGTCTGTTTACAAACTCCTCACTGTCAATGGCTAAGTCCTTTACGTTTGATTCAAATTGCAATGAAAGGGTTCTTCACTGAGCTTAGGAATGAAATGGGAACAAAAATGCATACCACTATCGTTGAGGGACAAACGGGAGTGTCAATCCTCGGCTATGATACAAACAGGCCAAAGCAAGCGTTAGCGCATGCAGCCCAGGCGATGTTGTCCTCACTTTCTGGAGAAGGTGGCTATTTTAATTTTTATAATAGTGAGCTTCATTCTGAGTTAGTAAAACGCCAGCATTTAGAGGCGTTTTTGGAAGCGCAAATAGACAGTGGGCTGGTGGATGTTCATTTTCAACCAATCATTGACAGCCGAACTGGTAAAGTCGTTAAGTTCGAGGCCTTAGCGCGCTTTTATCATGAAAGTGATGCCTATAGCACTCAAGAGATGATTACTGTTATTGAAGATTTAGAGTTGATTGCGGCTCTGGATGATGAGGTTTGTCAAGCCGCGCTCAAGCACTTTCCGCGCTTGCAAGACATATATGGCAAGGAAATAGGGTTAACCATCAATCGCTCACTGAATACTAAATTGGATTCGCTCCAGGTTCTTCAGCGTTCGCATGACCTAATTAAAGCCAGTGGTGTCGATCCTAAACGAGTCACGATTGAGCTGACGGAAACAGCGTATTTTGAGCAAGACGAAGAGCATACCCAAGCGCTAGAACAAGTGCGCAAAGAGGGCATTAAAATTGCGATTGATGACTTCGGTACAGGGTATTCTTCTTTTTCTTACCTAGAGAAAGGGCAGTTTGATTTACTGAAAATCGACCGAAAATTCGTTAAGAACATTCAGCACGGTAATACCAGTTATAACATTGTCAAAATGGTCACTGATCTTGCTCAGCAAATGAATGTAAAAGTGGTTGCCGAGGGCGTGGAGTCAGAACAGGAGCTTCAAACATTGGCTGAAATAGGTGTGGATTACATGCAAGGCTTTTTGTTCTCTCGTGCTCGGCCTGTCGATTTGATGGAGAAAGCGGAAAGTTACGAACATTTGTTTTCGGGTGTTGCTGTCAAACCAAAACAAGATGATGTATTGCAATCACTGAGCCATGAAGAGGTCAGACACCTTGATCCCGGGGAGCCATTATCGTTGGCGGTGGAATATATGAATTTAAGTCCAAGTTCGCCGTTGGTTGTCATTAACGAAAAGCGCTGTGTTGGCTTAGTTACCAAAGAGCAAGTTAACTTACACCTAACGCCTTCCATGGGGACAGAATTAGAGACTGAGCGAGAAAATTGGATTTGGAAACGCCCGGTTAACCAGATAATGAGCACGGAGTTTGTGCTCGTCAATGCGCATTTGTCCGTCGCTGCTATTCGAGAGCTAATCAAAACAGGCATTCGCTTCCCGTGGGTTTTATGTGATGAAAAAGAAGAATACAGAGGCGTGTTAACTCAAGAAGATGCGTTGAAGTATCTCGCTTCTTGTTGAATAAAAAGTCTCGCTGTTCTAGTAAATTTGGGGATAGACTTTCGGTGGTTTGACGATAGGTGATTTGCTATTATCGCCACCCCAAAATGACTTTTGAGCGTGCATTTAACATGATTCAACAATTGCTGGTTACTTTTCCTCCGATGCTATTTGGCGCGCAAGCGCTACTGACTTTACTTCTCATCAAGGGCGATATTTGTCCGGGTCAGAGAGGCCGTCTTCATAAAATGTTGCCAGCAGTGGCGTTATTGTGGCTTGCGGTTGCTTCTCTTCGCATTGAAGCATTTATGATCGTGTTCGCTATTTTCTATTTCTACTCTCAGGTTCAAACCAAGAAAACGCGTGAAAAAGGCCCTCTTTGGGCGATGCATTTAGCGAATGGTTTGGCTTTTGCGTATGTAAGTATTCAAGCATTTGAACAGCCAAGCTGGCCTGCGTCTATTGCGATGGCAATAATGATATTTTTCCTTGGGGCGTCATTTTCTCAATTGCTTCTGACTATCGCTCGTAGCAGATTGCAGGCATTTCACCGCATTTTGCCAGTTACGGGCATTGTGTCTGGAATGCTGCTGGTAATCGCAACTCTATTTGCTTCTTACCAGTTAAATGAAGCGACATTGAGCGCCGCAACACAACCAATTTTATTATCTTTAGCCATGCTAGTTTCTTCAATCATTGTTTGGTGCTGGCATATCTTCACACATAAAAAACCAGAAAAGGTTCAACTGAGCGTCGCCCTGTTGCTCGCGCTCGCGTCAATGACGAGCCTACAAGGTTTATTCTCTCTGGCGGCTTAATCTCGAGTCGAGAAACAGATCAATACTGCTTGTACTCAAGTCCTTTCTAGGTTGCTTGAGTATAAGGCACTCACGTTTTGGATCGCGCTCACTTTAAATTCACGTGATTACGTCTACGCTTGTTTATATACCTTGTCGAAGAGGAGAGTCGCGATGGATTTAAGCAATGTAGGTAATTTGGACAGCATTATTTTGCTAGGTATCGTCAATGAAAAGCTACGTTTAGAGTGCGACAGTTTTGACGAGTTAGTATCGGTGTATGAAATGGATGTAGAGTCCGTTGTAGGCAAGCTTGATATGCTTGGTTATCAGTACGATCCATTGACCAACCAATTTAAAGCATATCAACGCTAAACCTTTCTTAATCCATATCCCTAAGCCATCTTGATTCCGTCAAGGTGGCTTTTACATTGTAGCCTTGCGGTTGCGAAAAAGGCTTGTAAGTAACGTTTATCTTTCTCTGAGTGACGCGTTGCAGCAAATAAGCGACGCCATAAGCCTTGGCCAAAAGGTTTACTGGTAATAAGGCCTTGGCGAGAAAATTCAGAAATCGCCCAATTTGGCAGTGCTGCAACCCCTAATCCTGCGGAAACCATTTGCACTAACATCAGAGTATTGTCGGCTTGCTTCCATTTGGCGGGCTCTACCCCCGCTGGCTGCAAGAAGTTTTTTACGACGTCTAGCCTTTGTTTTTGAACCGGATAAGAGAGCATGGTTTGATCTGCGAGATCTTGCGGATCAATAACTTCTTTTTCCGCCAATGGGTGGTTGGTCGCGGTAATTAAGCGCATTTCAAAGTCGAATAAAGGTTCATAATGCACTTCAGAACGAGGTTGAATATCTGACGTGATAACGAGATCCAACTCGCCAGCTAACAGTGCAGGAAGTGGTTCAAAGCCAAAACCTGATGAAAAGTCCAGTGTTACGCTAGGCCAAGCAAGTTGATATTCCCTGAGGGCAGGCATGAGCCATTGGAAACATGAGTGACATTCAATCGCCATATGCAACCGACCATTGACGTCTTCTTTCAAGCTTGCCAAATCGTTTTCTGCTCTTGCGAGTTTGGGAAGAATATCTTCTGCAAGACGCAATAGGATTTCTCCCTCTGAAGTGAACTTCACCGGACGAGTTTTTCTAAGGAATAATTGTCCCCCAATCCGTGCCTCTAAATCTTTGATCTGGTGAGACAAGGCCGATTGAGTGAGATGCAACGCGGTCGCGGTCGCGGTTAGAGAGCCGGTGTCTCGAAGCGAAGTGAGTGTCCGCAAATGTTTTAGCTCTATCATGAATTCCTTTCATCCTTTGTTGCTCGCTATGAACAGAATAGCAATCGTATAAATAACTTAACGACAAAAAATGGATATGTAAACGTCTAGACGTCTATTTGTTGTGTTTATTTGCGAATCATGTCGTCTCATGATGAATTTTTTTAATAAACAAGTTGAATAAATGGACGTTGTTCAAACCGCAGATGAGAGCGATAGTTTAGCCATCCAGACATCTTTTATGACGAAAGATACTCTGACCCAAACAAATTAAACAAGATTGAAAAAGGAATAGGGACATGGCTACAACAACGCACGTATTAGGTTATCCACGCATCGGTGAAAAACGAGAATTAAAATTCGCTCAGGAAAAATACTGGCGCGGAGAAATTGATCAAGCAGAGCTTAAAAAGGTTGGGGCAGATCTGCGCGCTAAAAACTGGCAAACACAAACAGATGCTGGCTTGAGTTTTACCACCGCTGGCGATTTTGCTTGGTACGATCATGTACTGACGACCACGTTGTTACTGGGTCACGTGCCAAAACGTCACGCAGACGGTTTCCCTGATTTGGATACGCTATTCAAAGTGGGTCGCGGTCAATCTCAAGCGGGTTGCGGCTGTGCGGGCGCTGCAGCATCGGATATGACTAAATGGTTCAACACAAACTACCACTACATCGTACCTGAATTTAGCAAGGACGATACATTTGAAGTGAGCTGGCCTCAACTGTTTGAAGAAGTCAACGAAGCAACCCAAGCTGGGCATAAAGTGAAGCCAGTTTTGCTTGGCCCAGTCAGTTATCTTTACTTAGGTAAAGAGGTAGAAGAAGGGTTCGATCGCCTGACGCTACTGCCACGATTGCTTACGGCTTACCAAGCTATTTTGGCAAAGCTCGCGAGTCAAGGTGTTGAGTGGGTTCAGATTGATGAGCCAATTTTGTCACTAGAGCTTGAAAGTAAGTGGGCTGATGCGTTCAAGCTAGCGTACCAAGTGATTCGAAGCGATGTAAAAGTGCTGCTAACGACATACTTTGACTCTATAAGCGATACGCTAGACAAAATTGTAAAGCTACCAGTGGATGGTTTACATATCGATTTATCTGCCGCGCCTCAGCAGCTTGACGACGTGGTTGCCAAACTACCGGAGGGTTGGGTGCTGTCTGCTGGCGTGGTCAACGGTCGTAACGTGTGGCGCTCGGATTTGAGTGCACAACTTGAACGCCTACAGCCAGTAAAAGAAAAACTGGGCGACAACCTTTGGGTTGCGAGCTCATGCTCTTTGCTACATAGCCCGGTTGATCTGGAACTGGAAACAGAACTCAGTGAGGAAGTGAAAAGCTGGTTTGCGTTCGCAAAACAAAAAGTAACAGAAGTCGCCTTGCTTGGCCGCGCACTCGATGGTGATCAAGATGCGATTCTCGCTTGTGATACCTACAGCCAGCCAATCAAAGCACGTAAAACGGCAACGCATGTGAATAAGCCACAAGTTCAAGCACGTTTAAACAGTATTACTGCGTCACTTGCCGAGCGCAGCGCACCTTACGCGGAGCGTGCTGCGCATCAAGCTGAAGTATTGGGCTTGCCTCTGTTACCAACCACGACAATCGGTTCTTTCCCTCAAACGGGTGAAATTCGTGTTCAGCGCAGCGCTTATCGCACTGGCCAGTTATCTGAGTCCGACTATATCCAAGCACTAAAAGGACATATTGCGGATGCCGTAAAACGCCAAGAAGCCCTTGACCTAGATGTGCTTGTTCACGGTGAAGCTGAGCGTAACGACATGGTAGAATACTTCGCGGAGAACTTGGCGGGCTTCCAAACGACGAAATTTGGTTGGGTACAGAGTTATGGCTCTCGCTGTGTGAAACCAGCCATTGTGGTTGCTGACATTGAGCGTGAAAAGCCGATTACGGTGGAATGGTCGACGTACGCACAATCGCTAACCTGCAAGCAGATGAAAGGTATGCTGACGGGCCCGGTAACGATTTTATGTTGGACATTCCCGCGTGAAGACATTACTCGTCAAGAAATCGCCCAGCAACTGGCACTGGCACTGCGTGATGAGGTTTCTGATCTGCAAGATGCAGGCATCAATATCATTCAAATCGATGAGCCTGCGATTCGTGAAGGTCTGCCGTTGAAAAAGCGCGATCACAAAGCGTATTTAGAATGGGCGGTGGATGCATTTAAGATCTCGGCAGCGAGTGCAAAACCAGAGACTCAGATTCACACTCACATGTGTTACAGCGAGTTCAATGAAATCATCGATTCAGTCGCGGCGCTCGATGCGGATGTGATTACCATTGAAACGTCACGCTCAAATATGGAACTGCTTAAAGCGTTTGAAGAGTTCAATTACCCGAATGAAATCGGTCCAGGTGTTTATGACATTCACTCACCAAACATTCCGACGGAAGAGTGGATTGAAGGCTTAATTAAGAAAGCGGCAGAAAAGATTCCGGTACAACGTTTGTGGGTGAACCCAGACTGTGGTCTGAAAACACGTAACTGGGCAGAGACGGAAGCGGCATTGGCGAACCTCGTGTCAGCGGCGAAGAAACTTCGTGCTGAGCTGGCATAAGGCACCTTTTTAGCAAATAAAAACGGAGACCGTTGTCTCCGTTTTTCTATTCTTAGCCGTTCATTTTCGTCGTTATACTATCCCGTAATAGCGGATGAATTGCTCGTATCGAAAACAACGCACTCACTGTGACTATTTCATTTGAGTACAAGTTTGCGCGGAAACCAACTCATCTGCCATCAACTGACCGCGAGAGTTACGCACTTTAATACGGTACATTAAGCCCATATCAATTTGCTTACGAATTTCCGGGTTACTGCAATAGGTGTAGATACTGGTATTCAGTACTTGATTTAACGGCTTTGCACCGAGTGCGTCATCGTTATAAATCATCATCATTTCAACAACATTTTTATTGGATGAGACACGCATTATCTGCAGTGGACCGTATTCCAAAGGGAGACCTGCGGACAAGACTCCCGCTCGGTTTGATGCCAATAGCTCAAGCTGGCGTTGATTATCATCAGTAGATGAACAGCCAGCTAACGCACCAAATGCCAAGAAAAGACACAGTAATTTTTTCATAAATTAAAACACTTTTTTGAACGGTTTCACGATTACATTATCGTAAACACCAGCCGCTACGTAAGGATCGGCTTCTGCCCACGCTTTAGCGTCTTCTAGAGAGGCGAACTCAGCGATGACAGTCGAGCCCGTAAATCCAGCTTCTCCTGGGTTGTCAGAGTCTATCGCAGGCATAGGGCCAGCAGTAAGAAGGCGACCTTCGTCTTGAAGCTTTTGTAAGCGCTCCAAGTGTTGCGGGCGAACGCTCATGCGTTTTTCCAGCGAGTTCTCGACGTCCTGAGAAAAGATGACATACCACATAGCATAGTTCCTTAATTGGTAGGGTAAAGTGTTAATTTAACGCCTTTTTTGTGTCTCTCACAAGTGAACAACAGAAAATGTGAGATCCTTTCTAACAGTTAGCGCTGTAGGTTGACTAATTCTGAACCGGGCGTGGTTTGCCTTCACTGTCAATGGCTACGTAGTTGAAAGTCGCATCACAAACCATGAAGCGCTCGCCGACACCGTGTGCTTTTACCGGCTTGACCCATACTTCCAGATCGACACTCATTGAGGTGCGACCAATCTTAGTGCATTCGCCATAGCAGCAAACGACATCGCCAACACCTACAGGCTTCTTGAAGGTAATGCTGGACACTGAAACGGTAACAACGCGACCAGAAGAGATCTCTTTGGCCAGAATCGCACCTGCTAGGTCGAGCTGAGACATAATCCAACCACCAAAAATATCGCCATTGGCATTAGTATCGGCAGGCATTGCAAGGGTACGAAGCAGCAGTTGACCTCTCGGAGAGCTAATTTCTTGACTCATTGTGACATCCTAAATCTTAAAGGCGCTCAAACTAAGCGCCAACATAGTAAATACCTAGAACCAAAGGTCCTTAAAAAAAACCGCAGACACCGGACCAGAGAAAGTTGGTTTACAGCAGCAAGAATGGTCTGATTCCGGTATGCCGTTTGATCGGTTTAGTGATACATGGAGCAAAACAGCGACCCGAAGGTCGCTGCAAAGTGCGCGGATTATAGCAAAACTGAGTTTTTAATCATCAGCCGACACATCGGATGAGTTATTTTTTTGTTCTTTTGGCATGTGTTTGTAAATGTAGAAGCCAGTCGCAATCATGTAGGCAAATGTCGCAATCAACATTCCGAATACTTTGAAGTTGACCCAAACATCCAGTGGTAGCTCGTAAGCGATATAAATGTTCAGACCAGCAAAGAATGAGAAGAAGCCGACCCAAGCCCAGTTGATCTTCGCCCAAATAGCATCAGGTAGTGAAATTTCTTTGCCCAACATGCCTTTGATGGCCGATTTACCCATTGCGTGACTCGCTGCTAAACCGATAGCTAGAATCACATAAATGATGGTGACTTTCCATTTTATGAAATTGTCGTCGTGGAAGAAAAGGGTCATGCTGCCAAATATCGTCACGATAACGAACGTAATTAGCTGCATTTTCTCGACTTTTTTATACAGAGCATAGGTGACGACAAGCTGAATTGCCGTTGCAACGATCAGCGCTCCTGTTGCTGCGTAGATGTCGTACATCTTGTACAAAGCGAAGAAGACGATGAGTGGGATAAAATCTAGGATTTGCTTCATGGTGGCAAAATCTACCTAATTAGTGAATTGAAGACAGTCTAACGGAATCTGACAAGATGTGAATACCGTCAAGGTTAGAGGTAAGAGAAGTAATCCCCTGACTGAATGATACAACAAGCAACATTTCGCAAAGATGAAGTAGTAAATCGAAGGCATAAAAATTGCCGCGATAGAGCGGCAATTGAGTTGATAGAATTTAAGATTTAAGCAACACGTTGATATTGAGAAATAAGCGTTTTGACATCTTCTAAATAGCCTTCACGTAACAGATTATCAACGGTTGCTTCAAGCTCTTCGAGAGACATCGTAAAGCAAGTGGATTTGCCGGTCATTAGGCTCAGATACTGATGGTATTCTTCTTCTGTATAGTGGCCTAAGCGATCGAGTAGTAGCGCTTTGATTCCATGATGAATCAAGCCGTAGTATGTGTGTCGATGAAGTAACATGGCGATCTCCTTATCAAGCTCATCCGCTAACCATTTGCAGCTTGCTTGACCCTCTGGATAATTCGATTTACTTCAGTAATGCACATCTAGTGCCAGTTTTATCTTCGCAAATTAGAAAGTGTTGGAAGTAGCAAAACTCTCATGTTGCAACCAGCGCTTGATGACGGTTTGGAGCGCATTTAATGTGGTTGGCTTTTCAAGTCTGTCATCCATGAGTTTCGCAATGAGCTCCAGCTCTTTGGCTCCAGACTCTCCAGATAGTGCGATGATCGGAACGGAAGACGCAATTTGTTTAATTCGTTGGCTTGCGTCAAATCCATTCATCACTGGCATCTGTACATCCATAAGCACCAAATCAATCTTGTGCGACTGAAATAGCTCCACCGCAGAAGCGCCATTATTTGCTTGTAAGCTGTTGACTCCCAGCCTCTTTAAGTACATTTGAACCAAAGTACGCTGCACCTCTTTGTCATCAACAATGAGCACTGTTGGTGCATCGTTGGTTACTTGTACGTGTTGGGTTGTGCGAGGTTCAGAATGTGGTGCATTTACTTTCCAGCCATTGAAGTCCGGTGCTCTCAACGTCTCTGGCTTGGGGGCGTTTGGGACGACCGGGAAATACAAGTAGAACTCTGTAAATTCGCCTAATTCAGACTGGCACTCAATTCGTCCGCCAAAAGAGCGCATAACGCGTTGACAGTAGCCTAAGCCAAGGCCGCTGCCGCCACTTTTCTGGTACGAGAAAAATTCGTCAAATATCTTGTGTAAAATACTGCTATCAATGCCAGGACCACTATCTCGGAAGATCAGAACGTTTTCATAGGCCCCTGTTTGAGTACGAATCTCAATTTGACTATCGGGATAAGAATCAAAATAGTAGATAGCATTGCGAATTAAATTGAAAATGACAAAGTTAAACAGAGTCTCGTTTAATTTCACGACAAAATCGTGCTCTTGGGGCAGGTTGATTCTTTCGATTATTTGATCGTTTTCAAAGCCATAACGGCTGACCGCTTGATCGACGGCCTTATGTATTGAAGTAATGTCTAAATGCTCATGCTCAGGTGAGCTGTCGCTGACTTCTCGCAAAATGATGTCGATCAATTGGCGACCGCGTTGAATCGCTGCTTCTCCTTTATCAATCTCTCTCTTTAACGTATCAAGTGAAGCGTTTGATTCAATATGCTGTTTTAAGGTTTCAAGTTGTAATTGCACTTGAGCGAGAGGGTTACGCATTTCATGGGCAATTGAATTCGCCAACGCATGACTCTGTCTTATACGCCGATCTGCTTCTATTGAGCTTTGTATACGGGTCAATAAGGTCTGTAGTGCTGAGATTTCTTCATTACAGAACATTTGATTGTTAAGTTTGTGAGGCGAGACTAAAAAGTGGCTAACGGATTTGCAATGACCAAATAATGGCATAACAAGAGCGGTATCATTAGAACTCATTCTATCGTAGAGCACTTTTATAGAGTTTTTGACCGATATTTTGTGTTCTAATTCCTGTGATAGTTCATCCAAAATTAATACTGTTCTGTTCGATGACAGATATCTCTCGTAAAACGCCTCGTTATAGTTACTTGTGACCAAGCGTAATTTGTCATCTGGGATTTGTAGTAGTGTACCAAGGCGACGCATTGCATCGTCGATAGATATTTTAAAATCCTTTTCTAATTCCAATATTTTTTGTACAGGCGTTTTTTTGGTACCATAAATTAAAAGTGCTGTACAATAACCTACTTTTTCATATAAGACTCTCCAAGTCATCCCAATTAAAGCACATATAGGTATTGCAACTAACCACTGTACATTATCAGAGAGTGGAATAAATATTATCCCAAGAGGAATAGTCAGAAGCATACAGGCGAAAAGAGCGCTTAATATCAAATAGGCAAGGTATTTTATACTGTAAAATCGTGATGTTAACAATGCATAGCCAACAAATAACATTTCGCTCACTGATAATGCCGGAGGAAGCCAAGTTAACGAGAAATCCTTTAGGAAGTAAGTAATGCCTATTTGTATGACGACTGTGGATAACATGTACACTAATATCCCAGCGATCATGTAACTTGTTTTTGCTAGAGCTAGACGATTGCTATATTTACGCATGGTAATAAGATTACCTAAACAAAGAATCATCAAACAAAACATAGTGAAAAAAAAGTATGGCGTTTGGTTTCCAAACTCAATTATGAATTGGCTGGTGTTGATTATGCTAATGTTCTCTACGGTTAGTCCAGGCGTTATGTTCACTGATATGGAATAAAAAACAACAATGGTTATGAGCCACCTTTGCCATAGGTATATATTGCTTTTCCTCTGCTCGGCAGACAGTTGGCATGAAAAGTAATAGGCGAAACAGAAGGCTAATGAAGAGGTAATGTTGGCTACTCGTGCCATAACGATACCGAAATCAGCCCCTAGTTTTGGGAGAAAGTTGGTATGAAAATAAGCATTACTGATAATCCACCCAATAATGCAGGCAGAATAAGCAATGTACGAGAAATGGTAGGTGCCTAATATCTTTTCTTCTTTGTTTGTCAACTGGATGCAATAATAAATCAACCAAATAAATACCAGTAAAACTATTAAAAGGAGTGCGGTTGCTTTTGGGTACAATATTAGAATTGTTGGTAATTTGGAAATTTGCATCTCTTTTTATCCTTTTACCTTCTTAACTAATCTAATATAATCAAAAAAAGATATTTTATTAAACTCGTCTTTCAATATGTTTATATTCCATAAACCACGATAAGTTAAAATATGATCATTATTTAAATCACAAAATCCTAAGTTGTAGTATCCTTCCTCTTTGATGTTAGAGTAAAAATCGAGGATAAATGGTTGGTCTATAACTGTAAAACTAATTTTATATCCAAGTTCATGCAATAATTGAGTGAGTTTTTTTTGAGTAAGATATATATAATAAAGTTTCTGCCGTGTATTTCCAGTGACTGCTAATCTAAGGATTTCACAAACCTTATGCTTATTTATTAGTGCTGTTTTCACTATGTTGTCAAACTCTTCGATAGACTGAATCTTTGAAGAGCTGGTTGATTCTATAATTCCCAAGCGTTTTAGGTTCGAAAAGGCTGAGTTAGGGAAGCAATAGTTCCACTTTGAATTGCTAAATTGTGGTGTATAGCTTAGCCAAGAGTCCCGAGTCTCCCAATCCTGAATGAGCATCGAAGAAACAAGCACTTTGGTTTTTTCAAAGCCTGATCGTTTGAGTAAAAGAAAGTGTTTTCCAGTTTGCGACATGGATAGGAGAGGTAGCATCTCAAACCATTTATTACCTTTGATAAAAAGTTCAAGGTTAGTTAACGCCACAGCATCGCTGATAGTCATAATGTGCGGATGGTTTGGTGTGCACACCATAAGCTGGGATTCTTCGATCTTATCAATTACCACTCCGTAGTAGACTTCGTCTTTGAGCGGAAGTTCTAGTTGGTTTTTTGATTGATCGTTTAACAGAGATTTTTGCTTGATCGCAGCAATCTCACATTCACACCAGAAAACCATCCAATGCGGGTAACAATCTGCGGCAATTTGTTCAATTAAGAGCGCCTCTTCGGAGAAAGGCGTTGGATACTGCTGTACTAAATCTCGATAATCTATTAATTCAAACAGTACGGACAGACTCTTAGATGCGTATTTAGGAAAGAGGGACTTGAGAAGCTTTATTCTATACAAAGCAACTTGTTGAAAAAGAGAAGATCTTTCTTGCGGTGTAAGAGTAAGAAGAACCGTGTCAACCAGCGCCTGTTGTTTTGACTCGATCGGCAAATCTGTACTGGCGAGGGGCTCCAAAGACAGCTTAAGACTCATGATATAACCTAGTTCTGACGTTTTTTATATTTTGTAATGGTTTATATCATTTTGATAAATTTATGCTATTGGTTTCTATTTATATAGTTACGTAATGCAAGAAAAGACAAAAAAACCGCTCATAGTGAGCGGTTTTTAGTTCATTCGAGAAAGGACTAAGCTTCTTGCTTTTTAAGCTCAGCTTCTGCCGCTTCCTCTTCTATTAGCGCATCAACGATAACTGCACATGCTGCATCACCAGTGATGTTTAGTGCTGTACGAATCATATCGAAAATACGGTCAAGAGCGAATAGCAGTGGTAGACCTTCAATTGGAATGCCAGCGGCAAGAAGTACGGCAACCACTAGGAAAGAAGGACCAGGAACACCCGCTTGACCAACCGCACCCAATGTAGACGTTACGATAATTGCAATGTAAGCGCCCATACCTAGATCGATATTGAACAGTTGAGCAAAGAAGATAGCAACCAAGCCATAGTAAATCGCATTACCTGACATGTTGATCGTTGCGCCTAGAGGCAGAACAAATGACGCGGTTGAATTTTTTACGCCCAGTTCTTTTTCACAGGTGTCCATTGTGACAGGCAGTGTTGCCATAGAAGAGGCCGTTGAAAGCGCAACAGCTTGTGGTTTTTTCATTGAAGACAGGAACTTCTTCGCTGATGTCTTGGTGAAAATATGCACCATTGCTGGGTAAACAACGAAACCGAAGATTAGGATTGCGGCAACGTAAACAACGAACAGTTTGAATACCACCATTAGTGCGCCAAAACCGAATGTACCGACTGCTTCTGCCATCAGACCGAACACGCCGATAGGGGCAATGATCATCACTTTGTTGATCATCCAAACCATTGCGTCAACGATGCAGTTAACACCATTAATGATTGGCTCACGACGCTCTTTTGCTTGCTTAGAAATTGCAATACCAAAGAACATACAGAAAACGAGGATCTGTAGGATGTTTGCTTCATTTAGTGATTGGAAAACGTTGGTTGGGATCATACCAGTGATGGTTGCCCAGAAAGTAGGTAGTTCACCTTTTGAAGCGTATTCTGCTGAGAACATGCCTTCAACGCCAGAGACGTCGATCCCCATGCCTGGTTGGAATACTTCACCCATAAATAGTGCAAGCGCAACGGCTAGGGCGGATGTTAAACCGAAATAACCTAGAGTGACGATGCCAACTTTGCCTGCTGACTGGCTGTTCCCAAGACCAGCTGCGCCAGAAATCAAGGCTACAGCGACCAAAGGAATAACCAACATTTTGATTAAGTTGATAAAGATAGCACCTAAAGGAGCGAACACTGTCGCATCATGACCCATCATGGCACCAACGGCTGTGCCCACGATCATGGCGATTACGACTTGTACGCCAATGTTGTTTAGCAAACTCTTTTCTTTTAACACTTCCATAACCTCTGTGCTAATAAAATGTAAAATCCTAAAATTACCCACTAACCATGAATGGTTTTATGGATAATTATCTCGCCTTGCTTTTTACACTTATCGTTTACAATTGGCAATATGCAGCAAGGTATTATTGATGGATTAATCGATATTTTATTGACGAACGATAAAGTTTTGTTCAATAGCAAACGTTTGCTATTGATTTTTGTTATGCCTATTAGCTGTGTAATTGTTTTTGTTTATTTCTTTTTCTTGTTTGTTTTTTGTTAACTGAGATGAATTTTGTGTTTGCGAGCGTAGTCTGCGTCTTGCGTGACTTAGATTGATATTTATAACAATTAATTTCTTTCAAGCTCACATTTTTACCAATTAGCTTTGTGAAATGTTAACTGTTTTACATTCTTAGTTTTGATTGCATTGTAAACATAATGTTAATCAGAAATGGGAGAGACATATATAAAGTACCAACATTTTAGTGTAGGGGAGTGCTCTCTCTGTTAATGCTCCCGAGCCGATAAAACGAAAATCAACAAGTAAGAGGTGAAGCGATTATGATGAATCTTGCTGCTGCATTACAAAGAAATGCTGCGAGTAAACCAGATAAGACGGCGTTGATATGTGGTGATGTCGAGATAACTTATGCGCAGTTTGATGCGATTACCGGAAAGATCGCGGCATCTTTAATCAACAAAGGGGTCGTTCCGGGCGATCGTATTGCGCTCTCATGCCCAAACATTCCTTTTTTCGCGTTTGTTTATTATGCGATACAAAAAGCTGGCGCGGTTGCTGTCCCATTAAATGTGCTTTTGAAAGCGCGAGAAATTAAGTATCACTTAGAAGATTCAAAAGCGAAGTTTTACTTCTGTTTTGAAGGGACAGCAGAACTGCCAATGGCAAAAGAGGGGGTTAAAGCGTTTGAGCAGGCCGAGATATGTGAAAATATGGTCGTGATGACTCAATCTCAAGTTGAAAACGAATGGAATGGTGTGCCAACTCTCAATGCGTTTATAGCGGATGCAGAACCATTGTCAGATTATGTACCGCGTAATGCGGATGATACTTGTGTTATTTTGTATACATCAGGGACGACGGGCTTACCAAAAGGAGCTGAACTGACGCAGCAGAACATCATAATGAATGCTCTGGTGGCACAAAACATTATGGGCAGCCAGGCCGATGATATTCACTTAGTAACTTTGCCTTTATTTCATACCTTTGGTCAAACCGTCCACTTAAATGCTAGTGTTTTGGGCGGGGCAACCTTGGTGTTAGTGCCTAGGTTTGAGCCTAAACATGTTCTTGAGCTGATGGCAAAACACAAAGTGACGTTGTTTGCTGGAGTGCCAACGATGTATATTGGCTTGCTTCATGTCCAGCACCAATTTGATACATCCTCACTACGTGTTGCTATCAGCGGTGGAGCCCCGTTGCCAACCGAAATCTTTAGATCCTTTGAGGAACAATTTAATGTCCCAATTCTTGAAGGATACGGGTTATCAGAAACAAGTCCTATTGCATGTTTTAATCATTTAGATCAGGAACGTATACCAGGATCGGTAGGTCAACCGATTCAAGGCGTTGAAGTAAAAGTTGTCGACATTGAAGGCAATGCGCTACCGATCGGTGAAGAAGGTGAGATTGTTGTGCGTGGGCATAATGTTATGAAGGGATACCTTGACCGCCCGGAAGTCACTGAATCCGCGCTACAAAATGGCTGGTTCCATACTGGTGATGTTGGCCGTTTTGACAGCTCAGGTAATCTATTTATCGTCGATAGAATGAAAGATCTGATCATTCGAGGTGGATTTAACGTTTACCCTAGAGAAATTGAAGAAGTGTTTATGACTCATCCTGCAATCTCAATGGTAGCGGTGATAGGGATTCCAAATGAAGAGTATGGCGAAGAGATAAAGGCTTACGTTGTGCTTAAACCGGGAGAGTACATTGACGCGGAAACATTACAAAAGTGGGGCAAAGAGCAGTTAGCCTCTTTTAAATATCCTCGTTATGTTGAAATTCGTGAGCATCTCCCGATGAGTGCGACAGGAAAGATTTTAAAGCGTGAATTGAAATCTGAATTGAATGTGGCTTAGTCAATTCAATGAACTTCTCGTCACAGCGCCACTTGCCTAGAGCGAGTGGTGTTGTGCGCCTGGTTACTAAGGAACAGAAGATGGCAATCTCTCGCTAGCGTGTACACATGAACTATCTGTTTACTCTATTGTTCGAGTTGTTTTATGTGCGCTTCTAAGCGTTTTGGATTGGTAATGGTCACTGAACCATATTTCAGTTCTAGCATCCCAATACTCTCCAAATTTTTTAGTACTTTATGAACACTTTGACGAGTTAGCCCCATCATGTTGGCGATATGCTCTCTAGTCACTCTCACGACACACGGCTGAGTATTGATAGCTTGGTTGTGTTGGTATTCAGCAAGCAACAGCAACCTTCTTGCAATCCGCTCTTCGATTCCTCTAATCGCATCATCTTCGATAACAGAAATTGCAGACCATAAGCGGCGGCTAAGTAAGTCGAGAATCGTAGGGTAACTTTGAGGATATTTGGCGAGTAATTGGCGAAACTTATCACCAGGTAGTTCCAGTAAGGTCACGCCCGAATGCGCGGTTGCGCCAAAAATACGGGGCATGCCGGGAGAAAAAACATTGTCTCCAAACCAGCCTCCTGCCTCGAAAATCATTAATGTGACTTCTTTGCCTTTTGAACTCATCGAATTAATTCGTACGGCACCCTGTGCAATGACCATAAGAGAAGATTGAGATTCCCCTTTATTGCAAATCAGTGCTTTTTCGTCGAAACAGCGAACTTTAGCTATTTGTGCTGCTTCACTAAGTCCTTTCTCGGGCAGCCCTGATAATACAGGACATTTGGCTAATAACGCTTTGACTTCTTCCATGTGCAACCTTACAGCATCTCGCTCTAGTTATTATTTGTGCTGGTTAAGTGGCAAAGTTTATCACTCTTTGATTGCTCTGCTTTAGATTGGTTTGGAAAGTGCGGGCGTTGAATAAAAAATGATATGGTATAAACGCCGTACAAGAAAACGCCCGCTAAACAGAATGTTAAGCGGGCGCTATAGCGTTACATCAAATGGAAATTATTTCTGAGTGGCAGCTTTCATTGCTGACACAAAATCACCAAGTTTATCGAGCATAATTTGTGGCTGCTCGACATTCGCTTCAATGATTTTCACCA
This sequence comes from Vibrio sp. 1-2 (7-a), assembly GCF_013048515.1. Classification (NCBI taxonomy): domain Bacteria; kingdom Pseudomonadati; phylum Pseudomonadota; class Gammaproteobacteria; order Vibrionales; family Vibrionaceae; genus Vibrio; species Vibrio sp. 1-2 (7-a). The sequence continues at coordinate 1,472,216 of NZ_VHSQ01000001.1, read as the reverse complement.
CAGCTGAGCCGGAGATGGCCCCTGCTGCGCCAGACTCTATTGCTTGTTTCACCTGTGCTGGTTCAGAAATACCGAAGCCAAGCAGCGCTGGTGGTGCATCGAACTGGTTTAATCTATCTAACATATGACCAACTGGCATGTTTGCTTTGGTTTCTGCACCAGTGACGCCAGCTCGAGAGAGTAGATAAGTATATCCACCGCCAAGCTCTGATACTTGCTTCAGTGTTTCGTCACTGGCTGTAGGTGGCGCGATAAAGATTGGGTGAATACCAAACTTCTCTGCTGCTGCAACAAACTCTGCACTTTCATTGGTTGGTACGTCTGCAATCAAAACAGAATCGATGCCTGCTTTTGCACAGCGCTCGTAAAAGTTTTCGACACCGCGTGAGTAAACTAGGTTCGCGTACATCAGAAGGCCAATAGGCAGAACTGGGTATTTAGCACGAATCTTACCAATTTCTTCAAAGCAGATATCTGGTGTAGCGCCTGAATCTAGCGCACGAATGTTAGCGCCTTGGATGGTTGGGCCATCTGCAAGCGGATCTGAAAATGGAATACCAAGTTCAAGGGCGTCTGCGCCAGACTCAACGAGGGTTTCCATGATCTTGTAAGATTGTTCTGCGTTTGGATCGCAAACCGTTACGAACGGTACAAATGCGCCTTGGCTTTTTTCGTTTAGGCGCGCAAACATCTTCTCATAACGGCTCATTAAATCACTCCTTTTTCTTCTAGGATGGCGTGTACGGTGAAGATGTCTTTGTCACCACGACCAGATAGGTTTACGACCAATAGTTGTTCTTTCTCAGGATTCTCACGAGCCATGCGCAATGCATGAGCTAGAGCGTGAGAAGACTCTAGAGCTGGGATGATCCCTTCGCTGCGAGCCAGTTCTTGGAATGCCTCGAGCGCTTCGTCGTCAGTTACGTTGTCGTATTCTGCACGGCCAATTGCGTTTAGGTGTGCGTGCTGTGGACCAACTGAAGGGAAATCAAGACCCGCAGATACAGAGTAAGACTCCTCAACTTGGCCGTTTGGATCTTGCATCAATGGCGCTTTCATACCAAAGAAGATGCCCGTTTTGCCATGTTTAAGTGGTGCACCGTGTTGGTCAGTATCGATACCTTTACCTGCTGGCTCAACACCAATGAGTCGAACGCTTTCTTCTTCGATGAAGTCAGCAAACATACCAATCGCGTTTGAACCGCCGCCCACACATGCGATAACAGCATCAGGAAGACGACCTTCACGTGCCAAAATCTGATTCTTCGTTTCTTCACCGATCATTCGTTGGAAATCACGCACGATGGTTGGGAATGGGTGAGGACCTGCCGCTGTACCTAGTAGGTAGTGCGCGTCTTCATAAGTTGCAGACCAGTCGCGTAGCGCTTCGTTACATGCGTCTTTAAGTGTCGCTGAACCTGAGTGAACCGGAATTACTTCTGCACCCATGAGTTTCATACGGAATACGTTTGGGCTCTGACGCTCAACGTCTTTTGCTCCCATGTAAACGCGACACTTAAGGCCAAGTAGTGCACACGCTAGTGCGGTTGCTACGCCGTGTTGACCTGCGCCGGTTTCTGCGATGATTTCGTTTTTACCCATGCGTTTCGCAAGCAGAGCTTGACCTAACACTTGGTTGGTCTTGTGCGCGCCACCGTGAAGCAGATCTTCACGTTTTAGGTACAGTTTGGTTTTCGTACCTTTGGTTAGGTTACGAGTTAGAGTCAAAGCCGTTGGACGGCCCGCATACTCTTGAAGAAGCGTCATGAATTCGCTGCGGAATTCTGGATCTTCTTGCGCGTCGATAAACGCTTGCTCTAATTGCTCCAGTGCTGGAACTAGAATTTGCGGAACGTACTGACCGCCGTATTCGCCAAAGTAGGCATTCAGTTTTGCCATCGTTATATTCCTTCTCGTATTTTTCGCTACGAATAGCTTTAAATTTTTTAGCTGATGTCCAGCTTTAGTAGTTGCGAATGGCGGTGAAGGCCGCGAGCAACTTCTGTGAATCTTTTTTGCCTGGCGCGCTTTCTACACCAGAGTTTAAATCTAATCCCAAGCAACCTAGTGTCGCTGCTTGTTGAGCATTTTCTGGCGACAGTCCGCCCGCTAGCATAATTTGACTTGGGTCACCGATCAGTGACCAGTCGAACACTTGACCAGTTCCGCCAGTTTGAGTGCCAACTTGCGCATCTAATAGATGGCGGTCAATGTGGTCTACAAGCAGTTCTGGCTTGGCATCAGTCACGCCATAAGCTTTCCAAATTTCTACTGTTGTTGGCAGTTCGGCTTTGAGTTGGTTTACGTAAGCTTGGTCTTCTTGACCGTGCAGCTGAACTGCTTTTAAACCCAAAGAGGTTGCGACTGAAGCAACAAAATCGATATCGTGATTTTGGAAAACGCCAACGTAATTCAGTGGAGCACCGCTCATGGTTAAGCGCGCACCTTCAAGGTCAACCGCACGCTTCGACTTCTCGACAAAAATCAGGCCACCAAATACCGCGCCAGCTTGATATGCTTTTGCTGCGTCATCTGGGTGCGTTAAGCCACACACTTTGTTTTCACCCAACGTCACTTTACGTACAGCAAGTTCTAAGTTGTCTTCCGCCATCAGTGAACTACCAATCAAGAAGCCGTCTGCGTATTTCGCTAAATCACGAACTTGTTGATGCGTATAAATGCCAGATTCTGAGATTACTGTTGCGTTAGGAGCCAGTTCGCGAATTGTCGGTGCCAGTTCTTTAGTACGATTCAAATCGGTACTTAGGTCGCGCAAGTTACGGTTATTGATGCCGATAACGCGTGCTCCTAGATTAACGGCACGATGAAGCTCGTCTTCGTTGCTGACTTCGGTCAGAATGCCCATGTTCAGGCTGTGTGCTGCTTCTTCTAGGGCTTTGTACTCTTCATCATTGAGGACAGACAGCATTAGCAAGACAGCATCAGCACTGTAATGACGCGCTAGGTAAACTTGGTAGGTATCTACCATGAAGTCTTTGCACAGAACTGGCTGTTTGACTTGACCACGCACTTGAGGAAGAAAGTCAAAGTTACCTTGGAAGTATTTCTCGTCTGTTAATACTGAAATTGCATCAGCATGGTTGTTGTAAACCGATGCAATGTAATCCAAGTCGAAGTGATCACGAATCAAACCTTTGGAAGGAGACGCCTTCTTACATTCGGTGATGAATGCTGTCTTTTCGCCACTCAGTGCATCGTAGAAGCTGCGGTCCGATGGCAGCAAATCAGACTGAAAGGTGCTTAGCGGTTGAGACACCTTACGGTCTGCTACCCACTGATATTTGTCGCGGACAATTTTTGCCAGTACTTCTGCCATTTCTGCTTCTTTCTTAGAAACGTGTTCAGACAGGTTGTCAGCTTGCTGAGTGTTGAAGTCAGTCATCTTCTTCAATTCCTTAAGCGTGTGCGGCAAGTTGTTGTACCAATTGGTACGCCTTGCCTGAATTCATTGCCTCAATCGCTTGTTGCGTGTTGGCTTTTAAATCTTCGTGGCCGAATAGACGCATTAGCAGAGCAACGTTCACCGCCACTGCGCCCAATTGTGCGTCTGTACCTTTACCCGTCAGGATATTGGTAATAATCGCTTTGTTTTCTTCAGGATCACCGCCTTTGATCGCTTCTAGCGGGTGCGCATCTAAACCGAAGTCTGCAGGCGTTAGTTTGTATTCTGTGATCTTACCGTCTTTGATTTCGGCAACGGTTGTTTCACCGTGAATCGCCACTTCATCCAAGCCACTGCCGTGTACTACAGCGGCGCGCTTCATACCCATTTGTAGCATGGTTTCTGCGATAGGACGAACCAGTTTTTCACTATAAACGCCCATCAATTCGATGTTAGGACGAGCAGGGTTAATCAGTGGGCCAAGAATGTTAAAGATGGTGCGTGTTTTCATGGTTTGACGCACTGGCATCGCATGACGCACACCACCGTGGTATTGAGGTGCAAATAGGAAAGCAACACCGATATCGTCGACCGCTTTGCGTGTATCTTCTGCGCTCATAGCTAGGTTGATACCAAATGAATCAAGAAGGTCAGAAGACCCCGATTTGCTTGAAACGCTGCGGTTGCCGTGTTTTGCTACTTTTAGACCACATGCTGCAGCAACAAACGCCGCAGTGGTTGAGATATTGATGGTGTTGTGGCCGTCACCGCCGGTACCTACGATATCTGCGAAATCGTAATCTGGGCGAGGAAATGGGTTTGCGTTTGCCAGCAGTGCTTTTGCCGCACCCGCAATTTCATCCGGTGTCTCGCCTTTGATTTTTAGTGCAGTCAGTGCTGACGCCATTAAAATTGGGTCTAGTTCTCCACGGATAATGATGTCGAATAGCTGTTGGCTCTCATCCTGAGTAAGCGATTCTTGCTCGTACAGTTTGGTAATAATAGGGTTGATGATTGCTTCCATATTTCCTCTCCTAAATTTCTTATGTGCCAAGTGCTTTTTAAGCAGTGAGTGGGTTCGCTGAAGTTTGTTCTTCAAGTGCCCATTCAATGGCATTGGCCAACAGTGTCGCTCCGTAGGTCGTCATAATAGATTCCGGGTGGAACTGGAACCCGCAAACTTTATCTTCTTCATGTACAACAGACATCACCAAGTCATCCACTTCTGCCGTGATGGTTAGACTCTCAGGAATCTTGGTCGCAACCAGCGAGTGGTAGCGTGCAATCGCAAGTGGTGATGGTAGGTTTTGGTAAATCGCATGGTTTTGGTGCTCCATCATAGAGACCTTACCGTGAATGATTTCACCCGCGCCAGCGACGGTGCCGCCGTACGCTTCAACAATCGCTTGGTGACCAAGACAAATACCGATCATCGGAACTTTGCCTTTCATGCGTAGGATAAGTTCTGGCATTGAGCCTGCCTCTGACGGTGCACCAGGGCCTGGCGATAGCAGAACCACTGGGTTTTCAAGCTCGTTTACCGCTTGTTCGATGGTTTCTGCTGGGATGTTGTTTCGGTAAATCTTGACTGAGTGACCTAGCGAGCGGAATTGATCCACAAGGTTGTAGGTGAACGAGTCAAAGTTATCGATGAATACGATGTTCGCCATGTCTGCTACTCCTTGTTCGTAGGTTGAGAATGCGCTGCTTGAATAGCAGAGATTACCGCTTGTGCTTTACCGCGCGTTTCGTCTGCTTCCGCTTGTGGGTCAGAGTCGAACACAACGCCTGCGCCTGCTTGAACTTGAGCAATGCCGTTCTCAACGTAAGCTGAGCGAATTACGATACATGTGTCGAGTGTACCGTCGCCGGTAAGGTAACCCACAGCACCGCCGTAGCTACCGCGTCGTGCGCCTTCTACATCGCGAATCAACTGCATTGCACGAATCTTTGGTGCGCCAGTGAGCGTGCCCATGTTCATACAAGCTTGGTATGCGTGCAGGGCGTCTAGGTCTTCACGCAGTTGACCAACCACACGAGATACTAAGTGCATTACGTGGCTGTAGCGGTCGACTTTTAGTAGGTCTGCTACGTGGCGAGTGCCAGCTTGAGCAATACGAGCGACGTCGTTACGTGCTAAGTCAACCAACATCATGTGTTCTGCGTTTTCTTTCATGTCGGTGCGCAGTTCAAGTTCGATGCGGCTATCTAGGTCGAAATCAATCTCGCCGTTAGGGTGCTTGCCACGGCGACGAGTGCCTGCGATTGGGTAGATTTCAATTTGGTTAGTGTCGGTTTCGTACTTAAGCGCGCTTTCTGGTGATGCGCCAAACAGAGTGAACAGCTCATCTTGCATGTAGAACATGTAAGGGCTTGGGTTACTTTGTTTCAGTTCTTTGTAAGCCGCGAGTGGAGCAGGGCAAGGTAGAGTGAATCGGCGAGATGGTACAACTTGGAATACATCGCCTTTCACTACGAACTCTTTTAAGTCGCGAACAGTTTGGCAGAAGTCTGCATCAGATACGCTAGGTTCTACCGTTACGTCAGCGAGTTGTTTTGCGCTTGGCAGTAGTTTTGGCGCTGCACACTGAGCGCTAATTTCTGCAATACGAGTCTCTAACGCTGTTTTCTCTGAACCGTCAACAAACAACGTCGCTTGAAGCTGGCAAGATTCCGTTTGATGGTCGACAACCAGTAGTGTTTCCGCGACGTAGAAAACGTAATCTGGACACTGATTTGTTACTTCTGCATTACCAAGCGGCTCGAAGTTTGCGACTAAGTCGTAGGCAAACAGACCACCAAGGAAAATCGCGTGTTTGTCTTGCTGTGAAATATCAAAACTATGCTGAACCAAACGCAGCGCATCGAAAGAAGAGGCTTCACGTAGGCGAGAATCTTCATCTAACGTGTCGCATGGCTGGCTAAACTCCAAAGTCAGCGTTTCGCCATCGAACTTACTTTCAACGTCACCACGGATGTTCTGGTTTAGGTGAGACAGTAGGTTTTTACCGTTGTTGGTTAACGCCTGCATGTTTACAGTGTGGCCGTAACAAACGATGCGCACCGCTGAATCGACGATTAAAAGTGATTTTAGATTCTGTTTCGAATCAATTTCAGCGGATTCGAGAAGCAAGCTATCTCTTTTGTTCTCACAAATGGTATGGAACAAACGTGTTGGGTCTTGAGTGTAAGGAACCGAAGTCTTTAATACTTCTAGGCATCCAAGTTTCTTGATTTCTATGGCCTTATTCACAAGACCTCCTTGTAGCTGTCTAAATCTTCCTGCCGTACATAGTCGCATAAAGCAAACGTTCCCCCAATCTAGAGTTAGCCATATTCGATTAATGTTTAGGCAGTTGAATGTGAAATGAGCAACAAAACAAAAAAGCCCGCTTAAGTAGCGGGCTTTACAACGTTTGGTTCTATAAACTAGAAGTATACGTTTGCCCACCAAGAACTAGTCCAAGTGCGCCACCAAGCAAGATCTGATGAGTTTGCTTTATTAAGACAAACCGCAACTTTCGCTTTTTGGTTTTGGTTAAATTCTTGTAACATGGTGAACCTTAAATTACGTACTTTGTATTTGTGTACTAGTTAACTAGTGCGAGAGTAAAAAGTCAACCCCAAAACAGCATTAAAACGATAAAAATATGAGAATTGATTTACATAGTCACACCACTGCATCGGACGGTCGGTTAGAGCCTAAAGATTTAGTGGAAAGGGCGCTGAGTTTTGATATCGAGGTTTTGGCGATCACTGATCACGATACGGTTGACGGCTTGGCGTTAGCCAAGCAATACGTTCAAGACAATAATTTGCCGATCAAAATCATCAACGGCATTGAGATATCGACTGTCTGGCAAAACAAAGACATTCATATTGTCGGTTTGAATATCGATCCGGAAAATGAACAATTATCCGCCCTCATCGAGCAGCAGAAGCAGCACCGCATAACAAGGTCAGAGTTGATTGCAGAGCGACTACAAAAAGCAACTCGGGAAGGTGTGCTCGAAGAAGTAAGGCAGATCGCCGGTGATGCGCCTGTTACGAGAGCGCACTTCGCGAAATGGTTGGTGGATAATGGTTACGCAAAAACCATGCAAATGGTGTTTAAAAAATACCTAACGCGTAATAACCCAGGTTATGTACCACCGAATTGGTGCTCGATGAAAGATGCGGTTGACGCTATCCATGCTGCTGGTGGTTTGGCGGTATTAGCGCATCCTGGAAGATATAAGTTGACAGCGAAGTGGATTAAGCGTCTTCTAGCAGCGTTTGTAGAAGCAAACGGCGATGCGATGGAAGTTGCACAGCCACAGCAAGCGCAACAAGAAAGGCGCAACTTGGCTGATTATGCTATACAATACAAACTATTAGCGTCTCAAGGCAGTGATTTTCACTACCCATCCCCTTGGATGGAGCTAGGAAGGAACCTTTGGTTGCCCGCAGGCGTCGAACCAGTTTGGAAAGATTGGGGTATTGATCCTTCGTTGGATATATCAAAGTAACCTCAAAGCGTGGGTTTCAGCATCAAATAACTGGAAAGTGTATATTGGGTATTAATGTGGCTTTCCTTGTCGTTGGAACTGAACAACACTTTGAATCTTGAAGTCACTTGATAAAGCACAACAAGGCGGCATTCAAGCTCCACATAAGAATATAGAGCCGAGAGGCTCGATAATGAGGAATTACAATGAGCCAGTTTTTTTACGTTCACCCAGAAAACCCACAGGCTCGCTTGATTAATCAAGCAGTAGCAATCATTCGTAACGGCGGCGTTGTGGTGTACCCTACCGATTCAGGGTACGCACTTGGCTGTCAGTTGGAGAACAAACAGGCACTGGAACGAATCTGTCAGATCCGTCGTCTGGATGATAAGCATAACTTTACATTACTGTGTCGTGATTTGTCGGAACTTTCTCTATATGCGCGAGTGGATAACTCTGCATTCCGACTACTGAAAAACAACACACCAGGTCCTTACACCTTCATCTTCAAAGGTACGAAAGAAGTGCCGCGTCGTTTGATGAACGCGAAACGTAAGACCATCGGTATCCGTGTTCCAGACAATCAAATTGCCTTGGACTTGTTGGAAGCATTAGGTGAACCGATGATGTCTACGTCGTTGATTCTACCTGGCAGTGACGTAACAGAGTCTGATCCGGAAGATATTCGCGATAAACTAGAACATGCGGTTGATGTGATTCTTAATGGCGGTTACTTAGGTGAACAGCCTACGACCGTCATTGATTTTAGCGAAGGTGAACCTGTTGTGGTGCGTTTGGGATCAGGTGACCCGGCACCATTCGAATAATTCGACGAATAGACGTACACCACCGTCAAACAAAATAGGAGGCATCGCGCCTCCTATTTTAGTTTCTTATTATTGAGTATCTCAGCGAACTTCGCTGATTGAGATTAAGCGAAATCGAAAATGTCGATACCATTTTGTTCAGCATAGTTGATGTATGCAGAGCTCACGCCGTTTAATGTTACTTCGACATTGTATTCATCACTAGAGAATACTGCCCAGCCACACTCATTATAAGATAAAGTCAGATCATCCGCTGAATCCAAGAACGTATCTCGAATGCCATCATTGTCGGTGTCTCTGCCCATATCGAAGACAAGTTTGTCATGAAAAATATTAAAATCGACAATATCGGCTTTAATATCAATATCGTTGGAAGATACAGGTTGATCCGGTACACCAATAGCCAGGCGGTTTGTAAGCACGAAAGTGTCGTCTCCACAGCCGCCGCTCAGTACTGATTCACCATCGCCAACGACGAGCGTGTCGTTACCCCAACCCCCACTCAAGTAGTTGTTGCCTGAGTAATCAAAAATTGTATCATCGCCACAACCACCAAAGAGCTTGTCATTTCCTAATCCGCCTGATAGGAAGTCGTTGCCAAAGCCGCCAGAAACAAAGTCGTTTCCTCGGCCACCGAGCAAGGTATCGTCTCCCCAGCCCCCGAAGACAACATCATTGCCTCCGTATCCTACGAACTTATCATCACCACAGAAGCCGAAGAAAATATCGGTTGTTTCAGACCCTTTTGTACCGGTCATATTGTCATCTTGAGATGTCCCAAAAATCCAATTTAGGTCTAGATTTAGCATAGACATTGTTCTATTCCTTTTTGTCTGATTTATGCCAATCGCCGAAAATGCAGAGCCAATCTAGCTAGTTAAAATACACGATAACGTTAGTGTCATTTTTAATAGTAAATAGTGACTTACCGATGCTTCTTGTCTTGCTATGAGTGCTCATTTATCTACGATGATTGGTATTACTTAGCAGCAAACTGGGACTGTTTATTCTTCGTTGCTTTTAAAGCAACACGAACAGTAAACACACCCCAAGTGGTTATCGTTGTAACCCTGACAATTTTATCAGGTACTGCACGGTTAAAGTGGCTCGAGAAGACCGATATTAGTGGGATTCTCGCTGGGCAATATCAGCATTAAGTAGGAAAAAAGTTGCAGAATAGAGTAAATATTTTCGACGTTTTAAACTGAATTTTTGGTGTGGAGAATGGCGCCGATTTAGCTTACATTAACTGAGAAAGTTACGTATAATGTCGGACCGAAAAATCCCACTGAAATGGGTAATTAGCAAAATACAGACCAATCCTGGTCTAGACGTCTGTGAAGACGACACATAGGTAGATAAATGAGCGAAAAGTTACAAAAAGTATTAGCACGTGCTGGTCACGGTTCTCGTCGTGAGATTGAATCGTTAATTAAATCTGGTCGCGTTAGCGTGAACGGTGTAGTCGCTAAGCTTGGTGAAAGACTTGAAGACGAGAGCAGCGTAGTTCGTATCGATGGTCACATTGTCTCTGCAAAGATTCAAGAAGAAGTGATTTGTCGTGTACTTGCGTACTACAAACCTGAAGGTGAACTGTGTACTCGTCACGATCCAGAAGGTCGTCGTACTGTTTTTGATCGTCTGCCAAAAATTCGTGGCTCTCGTTGGATTTCAGTTGGTCGTCTGGATGCGAACACTTCTGGTCTTCTGCTTTTCACAACGGATGGTGAACTGGCGAACCGCTTAATGCACCCAAGCCGCCAAGTTGAACGTGAATACCTAGTACGTGTGTTCGGTGAAGTAACTGAACAGAAAGTTCGTAATCTAGTAAAAGGTGTTGAACTGGAAGACGGTTTAGCTCGCTTTGAAGATGTTGTTTACGCGGGTGGTGAAGGCATGAACCACACGTTTTACGTTGTTATCAACGAAGGTCGTAACCGCGAAGTTCGTCGACTATGGGAATCGCAAGAGTGTACCGTTAGTCGTCTGAAACGTGTTCGTTACGGCGACATCTTCTTAGACAAGAAACTGCCTCGTGGTGGTTGGATGGAGCTTGACCTGAAAGAAGTAAACTACTTGCGTGAGCTTGTAGAGCTTCGTCCAGAGAAAGAAACCATGCTTGATCTGAACAAAGACAATACGTCACGCAAACGTGAGCGTGCACGTAGCCAAAAAATTCGTCGCGCAGTTAAGCGCCATGAAGAGCGTGTTAACACGCCAAAAGGCCGCAGCAACAACCCTTCTCGTCGTAAGCCGAAGAAGACTGCTGGTGACCAAGGCGCACGTAACAAGCATCGTTAATCGATAGCAAAACATCAGAAAGGCTTGCCAATTGCAAGCCTTTTTCTTATCTGTTACATAGCGAAAGGATCTAAAGCCGATATAGAGAAGGGTGTTTGGATAAACAAATATCGCAGCTAAACAAAACAGCAGATAAAAAAATACCAGCACTAGGCTGGTATTTTTGTTCATGATGAAGAAACGTTAATCGCGTTTCCAAAGCATATGGCAGAACTTATGTTCAGGGTCTCGGCTGATTAGCATACGAGCAAATACGTCATCAAGAACGTCATTTTCCTCATTTACTAGGCCGATACGAACCTCTGCATATACTTCTTTGTCGATCTCAAAGCCAACATGTTCAACCCAGTCATCACCAGTTTCAACAAGTTCTGCGGCACCACGATCTTCAAATTGCGCAGTAAACAGAATCACGTCAGCAGGCTCTAGATTATCTGGAGCCATTTCAAGGAAAATGTCGTACGCTGCGTCGATGACGTCGTCGTAAGAAATCAAATCAGACATGCTTATGCTCGGCTCATGTATTTACGTTCAGCTGTGTTAATGATAACACGGTCACCAGTTGCAATGTACTCAGGAACCTGGATGACAAGACCTGAAGCGAAGCGTGCTGGTTTAGTACGAGCAGATGCAGAAGCACCTTTGATTGAAGGGTCAGTTTCTTCAATCACTAGCTCAACAGAAGATGGTAGTTCAATACCCACAGCAGCACCGTTAACAAGGATAATGTGGATACCTTGTGTATCTTCGTTGATGAACAGCATGTCGTCTTCAACTTCATTGTGCTTGAATGTGTATTGTGAGTAGTCTTCGTTATCCATGAAGATGTGCTCATCGCCGTCAGCGTATGAGTACACAACTGCACGTTTGTTCATTTCTACCGTTTCAACAACGTCATCAGACTTGTAACGCTCATCTACACGTGCGCCCGTGTTTAGATCTGTACAACGCATTTTGTAGATTTTAGCGCCGCCACGACCGCCAGGAGTCGTTACTTCGATGTCTTTAACTAGAAGAGTTTTACCATTAGACTCGATTGCGAAGCCTTTTTTGATTTCACTTGCCTTTGGCATTGTATATTCCTATTCATACTTATTAAGCAAAACTCGGTGATTATAGCGCTAAGTTAGCCGCCTAGCATTAAAATTCATTGCAGAAATTTGTTGTTACTCCCATGACTAAACACCTGAATGGACTTGATTCAGTGAGTCGGCTAAGAGAACATATAGTCCAACTTCTTGAACCATCTGAGAACACGTTTTAAGTCATGTCTCTGCCTGTTATCGATCCTAAACAACCATTTCAACCAGAGTTTGCGCCTTTAATTAGAGAAGTCACCGCTTGTCTCAAAGGTGGACTGGGGCAAAACTTACACAGCGTTTATGTGTATGGTAGCGTCGCTCGCAAAACAGCGGTCGCTGGGAGGTCGAACTTAGACCTGGTTGTCGTTACTCAATCATCCTTTGAGCACAATCGCGCGACTTTGCTCAACACAATTAAGTGGCGTGCGCAGCAGAGTTACCCTCAAGTTAATGGTGTATCGGTCCGTACAGCCTTAGTGAGCGAAGTAGCTAATTTAGATAGTATTTTCACTTGGGGCTTTATGCTTAAGCATTGCTGTGTCTGTGTTTATGGTGATGATCTAGCAGACTGTTTTGGTGATTACGTCCCAAGTTGGGAAATTGCTAAGCACTGGAATATGGATGTGGAAGATTGGATTACGGTGTATCGCAAAAAAATCGTCCAAGCGAAGACGATAGAAGAGCAGGTGGCCGCTCAACGCGTGATTGCTAAAAAGCTACTAAGGGCGTCATACTCTGTGGTGATGTATCGAGATAAACGTTGGTTTGATGACCCTATACAATGTGGCAAGGTATTCTTAACTTATCATCCTGAAAAGCAGCTTGAGATCGAGCGGCTAGAAATTTTACTTTCTGGCCGGGGTATTCCCAAGCGTTCTGTTATCGGGCTAATTGATGCGTTTGGTGATTGGTTAGTCAAACAGTACCAGAAAACAGAGTTTCGTATCGGTTAAAACAACCCCATTTGAGGCGCTGAAAGCCTGTCAAAATCCGTCCCAATGAAAGGGAGAATCGCATCTGCAACGGGTTTGAGTTGTTTATCAATGTAATGTTGATAATCAATCGGGCTATTGAGGTACTCATAAGGTTCAGGACCGTTCACGGTTATAATGTATTCAATTCGTCCTTTGTTTTGATACTGTAATGGGCGTCCAAGCTTGGCATTTATCTCATCCGCTAAACGAGCTGCACGCACTTGTGGCGGGACGTTCTTCTGATACTCATGCAGTTTTCTGCGCAGTCGCTTTTGATACACTAACTGTTCATCAAATTCACCGTTGTTAGTTTTCTCAACCATCTCTCGGACATAGTCGCTTGGGTCTTCACCATGGAAAATCATGCTATAGAGTGTATTTTGAAATTTCTGTGCTAACGAGGTCCAGTCAGTACGGGCACTTTCTAACCCTTTAAATACAATCCGCTCTTGCTCTCCTTCACCGATTAAACCCGCATAGCGCTTTTTCGAGCCAGTTTCTGCGCCACGAATCGTTGGCATAAGGAATCTGCGATAGTGGGTTTCATATTCAATTTCCAACATAGATGTTAGGTTGTACTCAGAGCGCAGATGTTCTTGCCACCAAGAGTTGATGTAATCAACTAATTGATTTCCAACAGCGTCGGCCTCTACTTGACTGTATGGTCGATTCAACGACACAAATGTGGAATCCGTATCGCCGTAAATCACTTGATAGCCTTGTTCCTCAATCAGCACTTTAGTTTGCTTCATGATCTCATGTCCGCGCATGGTAATACTAGAAGCTAACCGAGTATCAAAGAAACGACATCCCGATGACCCCAGTACGCCATAAAACGAGTTCATGATGATTTTGATTGCCTGAGAAAAAGCTTTTTCATTGTTCTTCTTTGCAACATCACGTGCCGCCCAAAGCTTTTCAATCATTTCTGGCAAAAAGTGTTTCGTACGATGGAACTGACCACCGCGAAAGCCAGGTACTGCCTGATCATCTTCTTTACCAATATCGAGTAATAACCCCTCAACCAAACCCATAGGATCAATCAAGAAAGAGCGAATAATCGATGGGTATAGACTCTTAAAGTCCAACACCAAAACGGAATCATATAGGTTAGGGATGGAGTCCATCACGTAACCGCCGGGGCTCGCAATCCAATTTTCTGGGTGTAGATTCGGGGCAACATAGCCTGCGCGGTGTATTTGCGGCATGTATAAGTTAGTGAATGCCGCTACCGAGCCACCGACACGATCCAGTTCTACACCAGTGAGGCGAGAGCGTTCAATTGCAAAGTCGAGCAGGTGAGTGTGATTGAAAATCTTGTTCACCAACACGCAGTCTTGTAAGTTATATTTAGCCAGCGATGGTTTGTCGGAGCGGTACATACGATTGATCTCATCCATACGGTCATGAACGTTGTGGATTTCTTTACCTTCCCCCAAGAGTTCTTGAGATACAGACTCTAATGACCAAGATCGAAAGTGGTAAGTAGCCGTTTTTAGCGTATCGATACCATCCATCACAACTCGCCCGGGAATGGAGATAAACCCTTGTTGGCTTTGAGATGAACTTCTAAAAAAGCTGGCTTGGTCTGCTCTGCCAAGCATTAGCTTCATGTTGTGCCATTCTGCTCGTTTGTGTAACAGACGAAAGTCAAAATCAATGACATTCCAACCGACAATGACATCGGGGTCGAATTTTTTAAACCAATCGATGAGTGCTTCTAGAAGCGCCTTTTCATCCTGGACCCATTGTATCGGTGTATCCGAAGGTTCTGGTTCTCCGATCATGATAACGCGGGAATCCATGACGCTGTCTAACCCGATGGAGTAAAGAATGCCTTTCTCAGAGCATTCTAGATCTAACGAGACAACGTTTAACTTCGGCTCATATTGCCCCGCACGGCATTTTGCGTTCTGGACGCGTTGGTAGCCATTGGTACGAGTAACATTGCCTGTAAACTCAATACTGCCTTTAATAAAACGCTCCATGAGGTAGCGATCGGCGAGGCGAATATCACTTTCGTAAGTGGTGATATCATTTTGAGCGAACGTGTCTTTAAGTGTGAGAGCGTCTCTGGTTACGTTGGTATAGCATGCAGAAAGAGGCGTATGTTCAAACGTTTTGAGATCCAACAGGCGGATGTCGACGGGTATGTTTTTTTCTCGCGCGAGTGTTTTTGCTTGCTCTGAGTGTTTCTGAGCGATGAAAAATACTGGCTTCTCACCATTAATAAGTAACTGAGTAGGACCTGCTTCTGTCGAAAGCCACAGCTCGATTTGAGTTTGACCTTTGATGTCTCGTGCCTGTCGAGTAAGCAGAAAGCCTTGTTGGATATTCAAATGTGAGAAACCTTAGAAAACTTGAAGAACGTTAGTTTAACATTAAGAACTGTAAAAATAACCAGTAAAGAAAACGGTTCAAATTTTTGCTGGAATTAGTGATTACAAGTTAGCCTCTGGTGCAAGAGGGACAGTGTCATTTTAAGTTATAGCGTGTTTCTCTGGGCAATATGAAACCTAGTTACTTGATTTATTGTACTTAATGTTGTTAATTGTCTTTTCTTAGATTTCGGTTCTGCTCATCACGCTCTAAAATAATAGAGTGGTTTATGAATAAGTTCTTGCTAAAGTTTGCGTTTCAGCACATATTCATAGAAAGCAATTTTTTGTCGATTACGTTAGTATATAGGCAGTCATACTGATATCCACATTTAACAAATAATGGTTATGTGGGTGCAGAACCAATACAAAGTGTGGAGATACAAGTTTGATAAATGTTTTCCTTGTAGATGATCACGAGCTGGTTCGCACAGGGATACGACGTATTATTGAAGACGTCCGTGGAATGAACGTAGCAGGAGAAGCTGACAGCGGTGAAGATGCAGTAAAATGGTGTCGCAGTAATCATGCTGACGTCGTTTTAATGGACATGAACATGCCAGGAATTGGTGGCTTGGAAGCCACTAAAAAAATTCTTCGCGTGAATCCTGATGTGAAAATCATCGTACTTACCGTTCATACAGAAAACCCGTTTCCAACCAAGGTGATGCAGGCAGGTGCGTCTGGTTATTTAACCAAAGGTGCTGGCCCTGATGAAATGGTGAATGCGATTCGTGTAGTTAATAGTGGGCAGCGTTACATCTCACCAGAGATTGCGCAGCAGATGGCATTGAGTCAATTTTCTCCAGCCTCTGAGAACCCTTTTAAAGACTTATCCGAACGTGAATTGCAGATCATGCTTATGATCACCAAAGGCCAAAAGGTAACGGATATTTCTGAGCAACTTAATTTAAGTCCAAAGACAGTCAACAGCTATCGCTACCGACTCTTTAGTAAATTGGACATTAATGGTGACGTTGAGTTAACTCACTTAGCGATTCGCCACGGAATGCTGGACACCGAGACCCTTTAGCGTGAATCCTCCCTTCGATTCGGCTTCCTTTCTCAAGACAGTAACTCATCAGCCCGGCGTTTACAGAATGTACAACGCCGAAGCTGTTGTCATCTATGTAGGTAAAGCCAAAGACCTAAAAAAGCGCCTTTCAAGCTACTTTCGAAAAAAAGTAGACAGTGATAAAACTCGCGCGCTTGTCAGTAATATCGCCAAAATTGACGTCACAGTGACTCACACTGAGACAGAAGCGCTCATCTTAGAGCATAACTACATCAAGCAGTATTTACCGAAATACAATGTTTTGCTGCGAGATGATAAGTCTTACCCTTATATCTTTATTAGCGGTCATAAGCACCCACGGCTTTCTATCCACCGTGGCGCCAAGAAGCGCAAAGGTGAATATTTTGGCCCCTACCCAGATTCTGGTGCAGTAAGAGAAACATTGCATTTGCTGCAAAAGATATT
Source organism: Vibrio sp. 1-2 (7-a) (assembly GCF_013048515.1). Lineage (NCBI taxonomy): Bacteria > Pseudomonadati > Pseudomonadota > Gammaproteobacteria > Vibrionales > Vibrionaceae > Vibrio > Vibrio sp. 1-2 (7-a). The sequence continues at coordinate 1,455,284 of NZ_VHSQ01000001.1, read as the reverse complement.
TCCTGTGCGCCAGTGTGAAGACACTGTCTATTCCAACCGAACGCGTCCATGTTTGATGTACCAAATTGGCCGTTGTGCAGGACCATGCGTTAATACCATCATTTCTGATGAAGAATATGCAGAGTTGGTTGGCTTTGTGCGAATGTTTTTGCAAGGCAAAGATCAGCAAGTACTCAAACAGTTGATTGAGAAAATGGAAGTTGCCAGTCAGCAATTGCGCTTTGAAGATGCCGCTAAATTTCGCGATCAAATCCAAGCGATTAGGCGTGTTCAAGAGCAGCAGTACGTCTCAGAAGACAGCATGGATGATATGGATGTACTCGGGTTTGCTCAGGAGAATGGTATCGCGTGTATCCATATCCTGATGATACGCCAAGGTAAAGTGCTTGGTAGCCGTAGCCATTTTCCGAAAATCCCACAAAATACAAGCCAGCAGGAAGTGTTCGATAGTTTTCTGACTCAATACTATTTGAGCCACAACGAAGCGCGCACGATTCCTTCTCGTATTATTTTGAATCAAGAGTTGGCAGAAGATATTGCGCCAATACAGAAAGCGTTAAGTGAAGTGGCAGGCCGTAAGGTTCATTTCCATACGTCGCCAACTGGCTCTCGAGCAAGGTATCTCAAGCTTTCGAACACGAATGCACTAACAGCGATTACCACCAAAATCAATCACAAGATGACGATTAATCAGCGTTTTCATGCGCTTCGCGAAACATTGAAGTTGGAGTCTATAGCTCGAATGGAGTGTTTTGATATCTCCCATACTATGGGGGAAAGTACGATTGCATCGTGTGTGGTGTTCAACAATGAAGGCCCCGTTAAGCAGGAGTATCGTCGCTATAACATCACTGGGATTACCGGTGGGGACGACTACGCTGCAATGGGACAAGCGTTGGAGCGCCGTTATTCAAAGCAATTGGACGTAGAGAAAATTCCCGACATCATCTTTATCGATGGTGGTAAAGGTCAGTTAAATCGTGCGCATGATATTATTTCGCAATATTGGGGTGATTGGCCAAAGCGTCCCATCATGATTGGTATTGCGAAAGGGGTCACTCGCAAACCGGGCTTAGAAACGCTGATTACAGTCGATGGGGACGAGTTTCATTTACCAAGCGATGCTCCTGCGCTGCATCTTATTCAACATATTCGTGATGAAAGCCATAACCATGCTATAGCGGGGCACCGTGCTAAGCGAGGTAAAACCAGACGTACGAGTGCACTCGAAGGGATTGAGGGAATCGGCCCTAAACGACGTCAGGCGTTACTCAAGTACATGGGTGGGTTACAAGAACTTAAACGTGCAAGTGTCGAAGAAATCGCCAAAGTACCGGGAATAAGTCACTCTTTAGCAGAAATTATTTTCCAAGCATTGAAACAATAAGGAAAATCGCGCAACATTAAGCCGCAATGTGTAAGAGAATAATAAAATGCGTTTGAATATCCCGAACATTCTGTCTCTTCTTAGACTGTTCCTAATCCCTGTTTTTGTGGTTGTCTTTTATCTACCTTATTCATGGGCACCGTTTGCAGCAGCAATGGTGTTTTGGGTAGCGGGTTTTACTGACTGGCTTGACGGCATGTTGGCCCGTAAACTTGGCCAAACTTCTCGTTTTGGCGCGTTTATTGATCCTGTCGCTGATAAAGTGCTAGTGGCAACGGCATTGATTCTAATCACGGAACATTATCATTCAATTTGGGTGACCATTCCTGCGGTAACGATGATTGCGCGAGAAATCATTATCTCAGCATTGCGAGAATGGATGGCTGAAATCGGTAAGCGAGCGAGTGTTGCGGTATCTTGGGTTGGCAAAGTAAAAACTGTTTCGCAAATGTTCGCCTTATGGGTGTTGATATGGCGTTACGATGAATGGATGGTTTGGCTAGGCTTTGCGGCCTTGTATGTGGCAACTTTCTTGACGTACTGGTCAATGATTCAATATTTAGCTGCTGCGAAAGATGATCTGTTGAATGAAGAGCATCATTAAATTCTGATATTAGAAAGCAGGCTTAATAGCCTGCTTTTTTGTATCTAAGATAATCTACAGCATTTCTTTGCTTCTCACGTTTTTTAATGCTTGCTAACGGCCATGCTTGAAATTTCTATCTGAGTTCCTGTTTCGATAGAATTCCATATGTGATCTAAGTCTTGTTTTTGCCCTTGGAGAGTTTCAGAGAAGCGAGTCTCCTGATTGTTAACGCTTCAATACACGTAACGCACGGCCAGCAGTGTAAGGCGTAGCCAAAGTTTTATGATAAACAAGTGTATTTAAGCGATTTTTAGTATTAAAACTAAGCAATCTACCGTCTTTCGCACAAATTCTAGTCAAACGATTTAAAAAAATAAAAATAGTATTGACTCGATCGCTCGAATCCGTAGAATGCATCCCGTACCCAAGAGAGCACAGCTCAAAAGGGTGGTGAAAAAGTTTAACTTTATTCACAAATGAGGCGCCTTGGCAGAGTGGCTATGCAGCGGATTGCAAATCCGTGGACCTCGGTTCGACTCCGGGAGGCGCCTCCATTATTCTTTTGAGAGTGAATGGCTTTCGAGAATAAATGCGACACTAGCTCAGTTGGTAGAGCGCAACCTTGCCAAGGTTGAGGTCACGAGTTCGAACCTCGTGTGTCGCTCCAAATTTTATTGATATGGCGTTAGCGGTATCAGATGGTGTTTTACTTTTCTGTAAAGGCATCACAAAGAATATTTGTGTGCCCTGGTGGTGGAATTGGTAGACACAAGGGATTTAAAATCCCTCGACGTTCGCGTTGTGCCGGTTCAAGTCCGGCCCGGGGCACCATCTCATATTAAACGCGACACTAGCTCAGTTGGTAGAGCGCAACCTTGCCAAGGTTGAGGTCACGAGTTCGAACCTCGTGTGTCGCTCCAGATTTAAGGCCCAGCATGAAAATGTTGGGCCTTTTTTGTATTTCTTCAAATCTTATATTTCTTCTCTGTGATGGATTTCGTTAAGCACTGAGCTCCTTCAGCTTACTAACTTAACTTCTTGTTAATTTTAGCCATAGCAACGTCACTTCATGGCCATAACCATCCAGCTAGTTTAAGTTTAGTCAATCAAAGTTCTGTGAATAAAGACTCATCGCTTTAGGCTGAGCAGTAACGTAAATACTAGCTCTGTTAAATACCTTGGATACTGAAAATAATGTTCTACGATTAAAGAGTGGTATGTTCATAAACCGTTTTGGTTCATGGTGCTGATATTGTAAGGATATTTGTTTAAATAACAGGTATTTGAGAAAAGAAGAAAAGCGTTGTAGATGAGTATGAATGTACAAATATCACTAGGGGGAACTTTGTTGTGATTTGCGTCACTGTTACTAATATGAAAAATCGTTGCCAGAAGATTTTATTTTGTGATAAATTCGCGCGCAATCTCGGAGCGTAATTAACAACGTTTGATCTCTGGGGGATACGCGTAGTGACCATTCAAGCTGATTGTGACACTGCGTAGGGTAGGTATCGGCAAAGCCTTTTGTCGATAGACGGGATACTAATGCTGTAAAAGCGGCATATTAATGGGAAACCCAACATTGAAACCTTTGAATAAACACACACTAATCAGCTTCATACTGCCGAAATGTCCTGTTTTACAAAACGGGTGCATTACGGAACCTTGATTAATCCCTTTTATATATAAAGTCACGAATATCGTGGCGGATGATCTGTATTTGTCATTTTGCACTGACAAATGCGGAGGGGTATACACACCTCCTGTAACTTCATTCCAATGATTATTAATACAGGATATAGAATTATTATAATTCAAGGGATTATGTAGTATGAGCACTGCCTTTGAAGTCGATAGCAATATCGCAAACATTTTTTCGTCTCAGGTTCCTATCGTCGAGGGAACGTATGACTTAACGCCAGATCAAGTATTGATTGATCAGGCTGAGCATGAATCTGAAGTACGTTCTTATCCACGTCGCTTGCCAATCGCAATCAAACAAGCTTTTGGTTGCTTGGTTGAAGATACACGTGGACAGATCTTTTTAGACTGCCTTGCGGGGGCGGGCACTCTAGCTTTGGGGTATAACCATCCTGAAATCAACCAAGCTCTGAAAGAGCAATTAGATTCGGGTCTGCCATATCAGACGCTAGATATTGCAACATCAGCAAAAACGACGTTTATTCAATCTGTTAAATCTTTTCTTCCTCAAGAGTTAAGTGAGAACAGCGTTATCCAATTTTGTGGTCCGTCTGGAGCCGATGCAGTTGAAGCCGCGATCAAGCTCGCGAAGCAGACTACTGGTCGCAACACCATGTTTGCTTTTCGTGGCGCATATCATGGTATGACTAACGGCACAATGGGCATGATGGGCAACCTAGGTACGAAAGCGCGTCGAACTGGTTTAATGTCAGACGTGCACTTTATGCCTTTCCCATACAATCTGCGTTGTCCATTTGGGCTTGGCGGTGATGAAGGTGCGAAAGCAAGTATTCGCTATATCGATCGTCTTTTAAACGATGATGAATCGGGCATTATGAAGCCTGCTGCGATCATCGTTGAGCCAGTGCAAGGTGAGGGTGGTGTTGTTCCTGCGCCAGCATTCTGGCTGCGAGAGTTACGTCGTATTTGTGATGAACACGGTATCTTACTGATCTTCGATGAGATCCAGTGTGGTGTTGGTAAAACTGGCTACAATTTCGCATTTGAAGAGTCGGGCATTGTTCCAGATATCCTGTGTTTATCAAAAGCTATTGGCGGTGGCTTACCAATGTCGCTATTGGTTATCAACAAGCAGCATGATACTTGGAAGCCGGGCGAACACACAGGTACGTTTCGTGGCAATCAGTTAGCCATGGTCTCTGGTGCGAAAGCATTAGAAATCATCCAGCGTGACAATCTGGTTGAGCATGCCAATATTGCGGGCCAGTATTTGCGCTATGGTCTTGAAAGCATTCAAAAGCGCGTGAACTGTATCGCAGAAGTACGTGGCAAAGGTTTGATGCTTGGTGTGGAGATTAAAAATCCAAACGGTGAGCTCAATAAATTTGGCGAACCTCAAGCGGATAGTGAACTCACTCTTTCCATTCAACGCGCAGCACTTGAGCGTGGCTTGATCGTTGAGAAAGGCGGACGTGAAGGTGCAGTAATTCGCTTCCTTCCTCCTCTTATCATCTCGTTTGAGCAAATCGACTTTGCTTTACGTGTATTTGAAGACGCGATTTTAGCAGCAGGCGGTAGTCACATCGAAACTCAGCCACAAGATGAATGGAAGAAGCATTTCATCCACACTGGAGAGTTGGGCAGCAATGAGTTTGCTTCGGTGATGAATCACACTACGACAGCAATGAAATCAGTGTTTGAACAGGTTGCTGCACCATACTCAGGTATGGATCCAAAAGCATTGGAAGCAGCGATCCATGCTGTTGATCTTGACAATAAAAATGCGCCTCTCAAAACGGTTATTGATGATGCAGCCGAGTTGGTCGCGAAAAACGCGATTTTTACTCAACATCCAGATTGTATCGCTCACCTTCATACTCCACCGTTGATGCCTGCTATTGCCGCAGAGGCAATGATTGCGGCTTTGAACCAATCAATGGACTCATGGGATCAAGCTTCATCAGCGACTTATGTTGAACAGAAAGTTGTGAACTGGCTATGCGATAAATACAAGTTAGGTGAAAAAGCGGACGGTATCTTCACGAGCGGCGGCACGCAAAGTAATCAAATGGGTTTGATGCTTGCGCGTGATTGGATTGCTGACAAACTCAGTGCGCACTCAATTCAAAAGCTTGGCCTTCCTGAATACGCAGACAAGCTGCGTATTGTATGTTCGAAAAAATCCCACTTCACGGTTCAAAAATCAGCGTCTTGGATGGGATTGGGTGAAAAAGCGGTTATGACCGTCGATGCTAATGCCGATGGAACGATGGATGTCACTAAGTTAGACGAAGTTCTAAATCAGGCAAAAGCAGAAGGTTTGATCCCATTTGCAATTGTCGGCACAGCGGGCACAACGGATCACGGTGCTATTGATGACCTAGACTTTATCGCCGATATGGCAGCGAAACATGACATGTGGATGCACGTCGACGGTGCATACGGTGGAGCTCTGATTCTAAGTAGCCAAAAAGCCCGTCTGAAAGGTTGTGAGCGTGCACACTCCATCAGCGTAGACTTCCACAAGTTGTTTTACCAAACCATCAGTTGTGGCGCGCTGTTGGTGAATGACAAGTCTAACTTTAAATTCCTGCTTCATCACGCAGACTACTTGAACCGCGAACACGACGAACTACCGAACTTGGTGGATAAGTCTATTGCTACAACTAAGCGTTTTGATGCGCTCAAAGTGTTTATGACGATGCAAAGCGTGGGGCCAAAAGCCCTAGGCGATATGTACGATCATTTGCTTGATCAGACGCTTGAAGTTGCGGACATGATTCGAGATAACAAACACTTTGAGTTGTTGGCTGAACCATCGCTATCTACGGTTCTGTTCCGCGCGACACATGAATCAGCGGATCTTGACGAACTGAACAAAACGTTGCGCTTAGAAGCGTTAACACGCGGTATCGCGGTATTGGGTGAAACCATTGTCGACGATAAAACCGCGCTTAAATTTACGATTTTGAACCCGTGTCTGACGACGGCGGACTTTGAATCTTTGCTCTCAAAAATCAATACGCTAGCGGCAGAGCTAGTTTAACAAAGGTAACGGAAAACTATGGCAATTCTACAGATTGGTGCAGGCGGCGTTGGCTGGGTAGTTGCACATAAAGCAGCACAAAACAACGACGTTCTGGGTGATATCACAATCGCATCACGTACCGTAGGTAAGTGTGAGAAAATCATCGAATCGATTCAGAAGAAAAACAATCTGAAAGATTCAACTAAGAAACTAGAAGCTCGTGCGGTAAACGCGGACGACGTAGATTCTTTAGTTGCTTTAATTAAAGAAGTGCAGCCTGACTTAGTGATCAACGCGGGTCCTCCTTGGGTGAACATGTCTATTATGGAAGCATGTTACCAAGCTAAAGTGTCATACCTTGATACATCTGTTGCGGTTGATTTGTGCTCTGAAGGCCAACAAGTACCTCAAGCTTACGATTGGCAGTGGGGCTACCGTGAGAAGTTTGAAGAGGCGGGTATCACAGGTATTCTTGGTGCCGGTTTCGATCCGGGCGTAGTATCGGTGTTTGCTGCATACGCGGTGAAACATCTGTTCGATGAAATCGATACTATCGACGTAATGGATGTAAACGCAGGTGACCACGGTAAGAAGTTCGCAACTAACTTTGACCCAGAAACGAACATGCTTGAGATTCAAGGTGATTCCTTCTACTGGGAAAACGGCGAGTGGAAACAAGTACCTTGTCACTCACGTATGCTTGAGTTTGAATTCCCGAACTGTGGTTCACATAAAGTGTACTCAATGGCGCACGACGAAGTTCGATCTATGCAAGAGTTCATCCCGGCGAAACGTATCGAATTCTGGATGGGCTTTGGTGACCGTTACCTGAACTATTTCAACGTAATGCGTGACATCGGTCTACTCAGCCCAGATCCACTAACGCTTCACGACGGCACGGTTGTTCAACCTTTGCACGTGCTTAAAGCGTTGCTGCCAGATCCAACATCACTAGCTCCTGGTTACACTGGCCTAACGTGTATCGGTACTTGGGTTCAAGGTAAGAAAGATGGCAAAGAGCGCAGTGTATTTATTTACAACAACGCTGATCACGAAGTCGCATACGAAGATGTTGAACACCAAGCTATCTCATACACCACTGGCGTACCTGCGATCACTGCGGCTTTGCAGTTCTTCCGTGGTAAGTGGGCAGACAAAGGCGTGTTCAACATGGAGCAGCTAGATCCAGACCCATTCCTAGAAACCATGCCATCGATTGGTCTAGATTGGCATGTTCAAGAACTGGATCCAGGACAACCTGTTATCCATAAATTGAAGTAAGAATTTAGCGACTCTTATTTTTACGTTTAAGCCGATGCACTTGCGTCGGCTTTGTTCGATTTTATAGTGCCTTTGCTAAGGCGAAGGGACGTAAGGTATCAAAATGCAACAAAACGAACTAAAAACGCCATACTTCATGATTAATGAAGACAAGCTGATTGAGAACCTAGAGAAAGCAAAACAGCTAAAAGACATCTCTGGTGTGAAGCTTGTATTAGCACTGAAGTGCTTCTCAACATGGGGTGTATTCGACATCATCAAGCCTTACCTAGACGGAACAACCAGCTCTGGCCCGTTTGAAGTGAAGCTTGGTTACGAAACGTTCGGTGGTGAGACACACGCATACAGTGTGGGTTACAGCGAAGATGACGTTCGCGACGTGGCGGACATCTGTGACAAGATGATCTTTAACTCTCAGTCACAGCTAGCGGCTTATCGTCATATTGTCGAAGGTAAAGCATCGATTGGCTTGCGACTAAACCCAGGTGTGAGCTACGCAGGGCAAGACTTAGCAAACCCAGCTCGTCAATTCTCTCGTCTTGGTGTTCAGGCTGATCACATCAAACCGGAAATTTTTGATGGTATTGATGGCGTAATGTTCCACATGAACTGTGAGAACAAAGACGTGGATGCGTTTATCGGCTTACTCGATGCTATTTCAGAGCAGTTTGGCGAGTACCTAGATAAGCTGGACTGGGTAAGCATGGGTGGCGGCGTGTTCTTCACATGGCCGGGGTACGACATCAAGAAGTTGGGTTTAGCGCTTAAAGCATTCTCAGAGAAACACGGCGTACAAATGTATCTAGAGCCGGGTGAAGCGATCATCACTAAGACAACCGATCTTGTTGTAACAGTGGTTGATATTGTGGAGAACGTGAAGAAGACGGCGATTGTCGATTCGGCAACAGAAGCTCACCGTTTGGATACACTTATCTACAACGAGCCAGCGTCCATTCTTGAAGCATCTGAAAACGGTGAACATGAATACGTGATTGGGTCGTGCTCTTGTTTAGCTGGTGACCAGTTTTGCGTGGCGAACTTCGAACAGCCTCTCGAGATCGGACAGCGTCTGCATATTCTAGATAGTGCAGGTTACACCATGGTGAAACTGAACTGGTTCAACGGTCTACGTATGCCTTCGGTTTACTGTGAACGCTCGAATGGTGACATTCAAAAACTGAATGAATTTGACTACTCTGATTTCAAACGTTCACTATCTCAGTGGTCGGTGAAATAAAACGTATTGAGTATTAGAACGACAAAGAGCAGCTGAATTGCTGCTCTTTTTTATTGGGGAAGCGTTAAAGGTATGCAGTTAGCTTTCTACAATTACACGAGTGTCTTCACTCAGAGATTCTAACTCATTAGCCACGTCCTCAATCTCTAGCTCGCTAGGCAATTTAATCGCCATTTTTGCGCTGAATAAGCTGGAGCTTACCCCACCGCCGCCTGCAATGAATACGCGTTGGCAATCCATATCTAGAATTGAAATGCCTTGATTATCGAGAACGTGAGTAATTTCATTCACAATACCTGCTCTATCGTTGGCATCTAAGCGAAGCTGAAAGATAGTGTCTTCACGATGCGAGTGAGGATCCGAGTCAACGAACCTAACCACGAGAGTTTGACATGAAGAGAACGCCTCTTTAACGATGTCGGCATTTTCTCTTGGAAGCTCTACTTTGATGACACCTGCAACTTGATCTTCAATAAAGTTTACTTTGCTTATCAGCCATTTACCGCCATTTTTATGAGTAATTGCTGCGAGTTCTTTGATAGTTGCGGGTGACGCTTGTCCGACAAAATTAACAATAAATACGGTGTTCATAATGTCCCCTCCTGGAATAAGGTTTGGACGCAGTACGAATAAACGTGCTACTTAAGTTATTGGAATAAATCCTTTTATTTAGTGTAGGTGCTAGGAGAGGGTTATGTTTGATGAAAGTCAATTTTTGACACTAATTCGTGAAGCAAATAATTAAAACGATGTTTAGGGCACAAAAAAGCAGCCATCATAAGGCTGCTTTTCTACTGAGTATCAACTCAAGTCAAGGCTAAAATGTTACTTTTAGTTCGACACCGTAAAATTGGCTGTCGTAGTTGGCGCCTGCGTCCATTGCGAATTTTGCGACGTCTTGATTACCAAACCAAGGTGATGAATTAAATTGTAATTCTGCACTACCGCCCCATGCATCGGTTACCCAATAATGGATATGCCCAACAGGGTTTAGGAAGAAGAGTGATACATCACCGACGGTTTCAGAGCCCATGACTTCGCCGCCGTTTGCTACAATATCTTGCTCAGCAGTGAGCATCATTTCGCCAACCACAGCACCAAAGAATGGTGTGATAAAAATATCCTGCCAAGATGGCACTTCTGCAAATGCCTCTACTCCGTACTCCCAAAAGAACGTTGACATGGTTGCGGAGTACAAGAATGACTGAAACTCGTTATAGCCAGCGTGGCGTGCGGCTGTGTAGTAAACGCCGCCAAAATAAGGGTGCATGATGTAGTTAAGGACATGTTCATCACGATCCCAAACAGGCCCGTCAGAGACATTATCTTTCCATTTTTGACCCAGCTTACTCATGTCTCGGTCTTCTTCGTCCCACTTAGTGATACTTTCTGGAAGGAAAGTCATCATACCAACGGTTGCGATACTCAGGCCAAGAATGGTGTAGGTTTGACCCATGAGGTAATCCCAGTCTTTATCTTGAGGGATAATGAGATGTTTAGGCTGAAGCCCTGCATCAAGATTTAATGAATCATCATTATTCTGTTCAAACATAAGACCGCGATTTTGAGACTCGAAGGTGTACAGAGTCGTCGTTTCGCAGTAACCTGACAAGCAATCAGGTGTGTAAGAAAACTCCATATGACTGGTCATATCGTACTGACTTGCGTGCGCAAGCGCTGACGAAGTCAAGCAAAGGCCAGTTAGAGTTTTCTTGAACATGGATGATTTTGACACAAAGGTCTCCGAGTTGATGGTGTGATGATCGGGCTCGCAATTATCCCTCAAAACATCAACCATTTAAATACTTGATCCTTATTTAGTCCCAATATATCTCGTCGAGATTCGTCCAAATAAAAAGAAAAATAAGCACTATAACGAATAATAGGATTGTGCTTATGTTCAGGAGTCAGTTGTGAAAATAGCAATGCTTAGTACCGGTGAGGAAGTGCTCCACGGTGATATTGTTGATACTAATGCGGCATGGTTATCTAGCCTGTTTTATCAACATGGATTTGGCTTAACAAAGCGCTCAACGGTTGGTGATAGCCTGTCGAGCTTGGTTGAAGAGTTTTTAATGTTGAGCTTCAACAATGACGTGGTGATCGTGAATGGTGGTTTAGGGCCAACGACCGATGATATGAGTGCGGCCGCCGCAGCGAGAGCTGCTGAGTGTAAACTCGTGCTTTTCAAAGAGTGGTTGCAGCATCTAGAAAGTTTGTATGCTCGACGTGGCATCCCAATGCCAGACAGTAATTTAAAACAAGCCATGCTACCAGAAACGGCTGAGATTCTGGATAACCCGATAGGCACGGCCTGTGGTTTCAAGATGCTGATTAATGATGCCATTTTTTATTTTACGCCGGGTGTGCCAAGTGAATTTAAGCTTATGGCAGAGACGCAAATTTTGCCTGATCTGAGAAGAGCTTTTCCAGAGGTGCAAGGTTCATGTTGTAGTCGGATCTATACGTTTGGCCTTTCCGAATCCGGCATCTCGGACAAGCTTGATCAGCTAAAACTTCCTCAAGGGTATGAGCTTGGTTATCGCTCTTACTTACCTTTTATTGAAGTGAAACTCTTTGGCCCTTCTGACCAGCTTGAACAGCGTTTGAAGTTGGTGCAGATGATCAATAAGCATCTTGAAAGCAATACCGTTAGTATTGATTTACCTATGGTTGAAAATGTCGGCCAGCTGTTGGTGGATAAAGAGTTAACCGTGTCGGTTTCCGAAAAAAGCAGTGGTGGATACTTAACTTATTGGTTAAATAGTGATGAAAACGCTGAAAGGCAACTTGGACATGGTTGGGTACTACCAAGCCAGACTCAAGCGATGAGCAACAGCGGAGACCCATTAGCAGAAACGTTTGCTCTGGCAGGAGCGACGCGAGAGAAGTGTGGGACGGATTTATCACTCGTCACTGGCGATATTGAAGAGGGGGTTTTTTCCGTCGCTTTATCGACACCGTCAGGCGAGTGGGGAGCGTTATATAAACTCTCGAAAAAGTATCAGCGCAATGATCAAGTTAAAGTGATCAGTACGGCAGCACTAGACTTGTTGCTTCGCTACCTAGAACGTAAACCGATGTTTGCACATTATGCATTTTTAGAGAAAGTTAAAGAGATGCATCTCCCAGGTAGTGCTTTATAACTAGAGACCTATAACAGCCTGAGAGGTAAAACACGTAGATACAAAAAAGCCAAGGTAATCACCTTGGCTTTTGCGTTTTATACCGTCGAGTCACGTTATGCGCGCTGCTTTTCTTTCATCGCGTAGTTAACGCCACTGAGTGACAAATCCGATTTTGCTTTACAGATACAAGGTAATATCTCATCACTTTGCGTGTAAGCCATGGCAAAACCAACATACTCCACTTCACCAGATTCCAACTTGCAGCGACAAGCACCACAGTGTCCATCACGACAGTTGTATTCTGGTAATAAGCCAGCTTGCTCCATTGTTTCCAAAATTGTATTGGAAGGGTTGGATTCAATACTGATGAGTTTGTTGATTTTGAGTGTTGCCATTACAGCTCGAATCCTTCGAAGTCGTCTGCGCGAACTTCATTGTCAATTTGACCCACAAGGTAAGAAGAAATTTCCGCTTCTTGAGGCGCAACTTGAACATTATCTGAAGACAACCAAGCGTTAATCCATGGGATTGGGTTGGTTGTTGCTTCTGGATACGCTGCAGGTAGACCTACTGCTTGCATACGGATGTTAGTGATGTATTCAACATATTGGCTTAGAATGTCTTTGTTTAGACCGATCATCGAGCCATCTTTGAATAGATACTCTGCCCACTCTTTTTCTTGCTCAGCAGCTTCTTTGAATAGGTCAAAACAGTCTTGTTTTGCTTCTTCTGCGATTTGCATGAAAGTGAAATCATCCTGACCGTTACGTAGCAGGTTGATCATGTGTTGCGTACCGTTCAGGTGAAGTGCTTCATCACGTGCAATCAGTTTGATGATTTTCGCGTTACCTTCCATTAGTTCGCGTTCTGCGAAAGCGAAAGAACATGCGAAACTTACGTAAAAACGAATCGCTTCTAGAGCGTTCACAGACATCAGACAGATGTACAGTTTCTTCTTAAGGTCGTACAGACTAACCTTAACCGTTTCACCGTTAAGGACATGCTCACCTTCACCGTAGCGATGGTAATCATTCGTCGCTTGAATCAAATCGTCGTAGTAGTGCGCGATGTCTTTTGCACGCTTCAGGATGTGCTCGTTCTCAACGATATCATCAAATACCACAGCAGGGTCGTTCACGATGTTACGAATAATGTGCGTGTAAGAACGAGAGTGAATCGTTTCAGAGAAAGACCAAGTCTCAATCCAAGTCTCTAGTTCCGGCAGAGACACAAGCGGCAGCAGTGCCACGTTAGGGCTACGACCTTGGATAGAGTCTAGGAGCGTTTGGTACTTCAAGTTAGAGATGAAGATGTGCTTCTCGTGATCTGGCAGTTTGTTGTAATCGATACGGTCGCTAGATACGTCTACTTCTTCTGGACGCCAGAAGAAAGAAAGTTGTTTCTCGATAAGTTTTTCGAAAATCTCAAACTTTTGTTGGTCGTAGCGTGCAACGTTTACTGATTGACCTAGGAACATTGGTTCCTTCAATTGGTCATTCTTTTTTTGGTTAAAAGTACTGTAAGCCATAATGCCTCAATTCCTTTTAAACCTCCCCATAAGGGGAGGTTATCGATAGTCTGTCTTTACGGAGTGTTGGGTGCGGGTAGATTAAATCTTACAACCGCCGCCAGCACAATCGTCATCTTGTGGTTGAACAGCGTCTTTCTGTTCATCTTTTGCGCCATCACGAGTGTTATGGTAGTAAAGCGTTTTCACACCAAACTTGTACGCTGTTAGCAGGTCTTGAAGTAGTTTCTTCATTGGTACCTTGCCAGTCTCGTAACGTGACGGGTCGTAGTTAGTATTAGCAGAGATAGCTTGGTCAACAAACTTCTGCATAATACCCACAAGATGTAGGTAACCGTCGTTCGAACCGATGTTCCAAAGCAGTTCATAGTTGTCTTTAAGTTCAGTGAACTCAGGTACAACTTGCTTCAGAATACCGTCTTTCGAAGCTTTTACTGAAACATAACCACGTGGTGGCTCAATACCGTTAGTTGCGTTTGAAATCTGAGAAGAGGTCTCAGAAGGCATTAGCGCAGTCAGTGTTGAGTTACGTAGGCCGTGCTCCATAATTTCTTTACGTAGGCTGTCCCAGTCGTAGTGCAGCGCTTCGTCACAAATTAGGTCGATATCTTTCTTGTACGTATCAATCGGCAGTAAGCCTTTCGCGTAGTTCGTTTCGTCGAATGAAGGGCACTTGCCTTGCTCTTTCGCCAGTTCTACCGATGCTTTTAGTAGGTAGTACTGCATTGCTTCGAACGTACGGTGAGTCAGGCCATTTGCGCTACCGTCAGAGTATTTCACGCCATGTTTCGCTAAGTAATAAGCGAAGTTGATCACACCAACACCTAGCGTACGACGGTTCATCGTCGATTTGTATGCCGCTGGTAGAGGGTAATCTTGATAATCAAGCAGTGCATCTAGCGCACGAACAACAAGATCAGATAGCTCTTCGAAATCATCTAGAGACTTGATAGCACCAAGGTTGAAGGCAGAAAGCGTACATAGTGCGATCTCGCCCGAGTCATCTTCAACGTTAGTTAATGGCTTCGTTGGCAGTGCGATTTCTAGACATAGGTTCGATTGACGAACTGGCGCTACTTCAGAATCAAATGGGCTGTGAGTATTACAGTGGTCCACGTTCTGAATGTAGATACGACCTGTTGATGCACGCTCTTGCATTAGCAGAGTGAACATTTCAATCGCTTTAACCGTTTCTTTCTTGATTGAAGGATCGTTCTCGTACTTCACGTATAGACGCTCAAACTCTTCTTGGTTTTCGAAGAATGCGTCGTATAGACCCGGTACGTCTGAAGGTGAGAATAGTGTGATGTTGCCACCCTCAACTAAACGTTGGTACATCAGTTTGTTTAACTGAACACCGTAGTCCATGTGACGAACACGGTTCTCTTCAACACCACGGTTGTTTTTAAGCACCATTAGAGAGCGAGCTTCGCCGTGCCACATTGGGTAGAATACAGTCGCTGCGCCACCACGAACACCACCTTGCGAACAACATTTTACTGCGGTTTGGAAGTATTTGTAGAACGGGATACAGCCAGTGTGGAATGCTTCACCACCGCGAATCTCTGAACCTAATGCACGGATACGACCAGCGTTGATACCAATACCAGCGCGCTGAGATACGTAACGAACAATCGAGCTTGCTGTTGCGTTGATAGAATCAAGACTGTCGCCACACTCGATCAGAACACATGAGCTGAACTGGCGAGTAGGGGTGCGCACGCCAGACATAATTGGCGTAGGTAGAGAAATCTTAAATGTCGATGTCGCATCGTAGAAACGTTTGATGTAATCAAGACGCGTCGCTTTTGGATATTTCGCAAATAAGCACGCTGCTACAAGGATGTATAAGAACTGAGCACTTTCGTAAATTTGGCCCGTAACACGGTTCTGTACGAAGTACTTACCCTCTAGCTGCTTAACTGCCGCGTATGAGAAGTTTAGGTCGCGTTTATGGTCGAGGTACGCATCAAGTTCGTCGAGTTCTGCTTTTGTGTAGTCTTCTAGAATATGTTGATCGTACTTACCCATATCGACGAGGCGAGACACGTGATCATAAAGCGTTGGTGGCTCGTATTGGCCATACGCTTTTTTACGCAGATGGAATACCGCTAGGCGAGCAGCTAGGTATTGGTAATCCGGAGTCTCTTCAGAGATCAGGTCTGCCGCAGACTTGATGATTGTCTCGTGAATATCTGTCGTTGTGATGCCGTCGTAAAACTGGATGTGAGCGCGAAGTTCTACTTGAGAAACCGAAACATTATCTAGACCTTCTGCAGCCCAAGTGATAACGCGGTGGATTTTATCCAGATCGATACTTTCTTTACGGCCATCACGCTTGGTGACGGTAAGTTGTTGGTTCATTCTGCTTTATTTCCCTAAGAAAACTGATAAAAGCCGTATTTTTGTTTGTTTATGTGCAATATGAGTAAAGCTTGCGGCGGCTTTGTGATCAAAGTCTATCTATATATTGTCGCTTAAACACAACATATAGGGGTTCATTTGTTTGCGGGTTACAAGATAGTGCTATTACACTGATTTATCAAGGTACAGATCGGGGATGACTTGTGGATAACTGACAAAATGAAAAAAATCAGTAAGTGAACACTAACCGATGAGAAAAGGGCAGACTTGAATGGTTAAAAGTACGGTTTCGAGATCGGTTTAGAAATAACCGCATGCAAAAATATTTTCCTTGATCTTTGGCCGTTTTTATCTACGAAAAATGGCTTGGTCAAAATGGAATCTAGAGCACGAATTTTAGACATAAAAAGACAAAAAAAGCGGCAACTTTGTGCTACCGCTTCCGATTCATTTTCTTTAAAAAATGTCAATCACAAAACACATTTTTTAACGCAACAGCGTTCAGTATTTTTTGGTATGAACGATGTAGTTTACATCTACATTACGACCGAGTTTGTAGCTGTCATTTAGAGGGTTGTAATGAAGCCCAGTAATGCCCATTTCCGTCAGGTCAGTTTGGTCTATCATCTTCATCATTTCGGCTGGCTTGATAAACTTATCGTGCTCATGAGTGCCTTCAGGAACAATCTTAAGAAGCTTCTCAGCACCGACAATAGCAAATAAGTACGACTTAATGTTTCGGTTCAAAGTTGAGAAAAACACGTGACCACCGGGTTTGACTAGCGCAGCACAAGAGCGGATAACGGAGAGAGGATCTGGAACGTGTTCAAGCATCTCCATACAAGTCACGACATCGTAAGTTCCTGCGTTTTCTATAGCGTGGTCTTCTATTGTGCTCTGAATGTAGGTCAGTTGAGTGCCTGTTTCTAATGCATGTAGTCGCGCGACTTCTAATGGTTCTTTACCCATATCAAGCCCCGTCACAATAGCGCCTTCTTTTGCCATGCTTTCAGCAAGAATGCCACCACCACAGCCGACATCAAGTGCTCGCTTGCCAAACAAGCCATTTGCTTTTTCAAGTACATAGTTCAAACGAAGTGGGTTAATTTGATGAAGCGGCTTAAACTCGCCTTCTAAATCCCACCATCGAGAAGCCATGTCCTCGAATTTCTTAATTTCACTTGGGTCGACGTTTTGTGCTTTAGTCATAATTGGTTTTATTGCATTCAATCTGAGTCCTTTAGAGGGCGCCAGTATACTCCAACGTTTTACACCCAAACAACCTCGATGTGCTTAGTTAAGGGACAATGACAGAGTTCACTGGCGCGGCAATCGAGACAGGTGCCTGTAATTTGTAAAGCGCTCGCTATTGTTTTTGGTTCATCCTTGAACTGGTGCCAGTGACAATAACTCTAAAACCTGCATTTTCGCGTTGTGTAGTTAAAGGAATTTACCTCGCTTTTCCGCGTAAAGAGTCCGATTTTGCTCAATATTGACCGAAATATAACCACTAATCAGAAAGATATGGGATTAGTGTGCAAATTCTCGACATTTGATTCATAACCAAGCTCACAACCTGATAAAAGGAGAGGGAAAGTGATGCCGAAGTGATGAATTGTGTGTTATATTTTTGCACCTTACACGTATCGTAATTACGATCAGATAATAGAGGGATAATGGCTCTATGAGCGATTTAGCTAAAGAGATCACGCCCGTAAACATTGAAGATGAGCTTAGAGGTTCATACCTAGACTACGCGATGTCAGTCATCGTGGGTCGTGCTCTTCCAGATGTGCGTGATGGCCTAAAACCAGTACACCGCCGCGTTTTATTCGCGATGAACGTACTAGGCAACGATTGGAACAAACCATATAAAAAATCAGCCCGTGTTGTCGGCGACGTAATCGGTAAATATCACCCACATGGTGATAGTGCTGTGTACGACACAATCGTACGTATGGCTCAGCCGTTCTCGCTTCGTTACATGCTGGTCGATGGTCAAGGTAACTTTGGCTCGATCGATGGCGACTCTGCTGCGGCAATGCGTTACACCGAAGTTCGAATGGCAAAAATTGCCCATGAACTATTGGCTGACCTAGACAAAGAAACCGTAGACTACGTACCAAACTACGACGGTACTGAGCAGATCCCAGCGGTTCTTCCAACTAAAATTCCAAACCTATTGGTTAACGGTGCTTCTGGTATCGCAGTAGGTATGGCAACCAACATCCCGCCTCATAACCTTGGCGAAGTGATCGATGGCTGTCTTGCATACATCAATAATGAAGAAATCACTATTGATGAACTAATGGATTACATTCCTGGTCCTGATTTCCCAACGGCGGCGCTGATCAGCGGTCGTAAAGGCATTGTAGACGCGTACAAAACAGGTCGCGGTAAAATCTACATGCGTTCGAAAGCGGACATCGAAGTGGAGAAGAATGGTAAAGAAACCATCATCGTCACTGAGATCCCATACCAGGTAAACAAAGCTCGCTTGATCGAAAAGATCGCTGAGCTAGTTAAAGATAAGAAAGTTGAAGGCATCAGTGCACTACGCGACGAGTCAGATAAAGACGGTATGCGTATTGTTATTGAATGTAAGCGCGACGCAGTGGGCGAAGTGGTTCTAAACAACCTATACGCTCAGACTCAGTTGCAAACCACTTTCGGTATCAACATGGTGGCCCTAAACAATGGCCAGCCACAGCTATTCAACCTAAAAGATATGTTGAAGTGCTTTGTTGATCACCGTCGTGAAGTTGTGACACGTCGTACTATCTTCGAACTGCGTAAAGCGCGTGAACGTGCTCATATCCTTGAAGGTTTAGCTCTAGCGCTTGCTAACATTGATGAAATTATTGAGCTTATCCGTAAGGCACCTACACCGGCTGAAGCAAAAGCGGGTCTTATCGCTCGTGGTTGGGATTTAGGCAACGTTTCAGCAATGCTAGAGCGTGCTGGTACAGATGCTGCGCGCCCTGAATGGCTAGAGCCTGAATACGGTATTCGTGATGGTCAGTACTTCCTGACTGAGCAACAAGCACAAGCTATCCTAGATCTACGTTTACATAAACTAACAGGCCTAGAACACGAGAAGATTCTTGGCGAATACAAAACACTTCTAGAAGAAATCGCTGAACTCATGCATATCCTTGCGAGCACTGAGCGTTTGATGGAAGTTATCCGTGAAGAACTTGAAGCGGTTCGTGACGGCTTTGGTGACGCTCGTCGTACAGAAATCACAGCTGCGAGCCATGATATTGACATGGAAGAGCTGATCGCACGTGAAGACGTTGTAGTTACTCTATCTCACGGTGGTTACGTTAAGTACCAAGTACTGAGCGACTACGAGTCACAGCGCCGTGGTGGTAAAGGTAAGAGTGCGACTAAGATGAAAGATGAAGACCATATCGAGCGTCTTCTAGTGGCGAATACCCACGATAACATCTTGTGTTTCTCTACTCGTGGTAAGACATACCGCCTGAAAGTTTACCAATTGCCTCTAGCGAGCCGTACTGCGCGTGGTAAGCCAATTGTGAACATCCTTCCGCTCGAAGAAGGTGAGCGCATTACCGCGATTCTACGTGTAGATGAATTCTCTGAAGACAAATTCATCTTCATGGCAACAGGTGACGGTACGGTTAAGAAAACGCCGTTGAACCAATTTGCAAATGTTCGTTCAAACGGCCTAATCGCTGTGAACCTACGTGAAGACGATTCGTTAATCGGTGTGGATATCACTAACGGCGAAAACGAAATCATGCTGTTCTCTAAAGCGGGTAAAGTGGTTCGCTTTAAAGAAGCAGAAGAGATTCCAGTACTTGATGAAAATGGTAAACCAGTTCTTGATGAGAACGGTCAGCCAGAGATTAAGTTTAAAGGTGTTCGTCCTATGGGTCGTACCGCCTCTGGTGTTCGTGGTATGAAACTGGCTGAAAATGACCAAGTTGTATCACTTATTGTTCCTTCGCACGAAGGCGACATCCTAACGGTTACAGAAAACGGTTATGGTAAACGTACAGCACTTAGCGAGTACCCGACAAAAGGTCGTGGCACTCAAGGTGTAGTTTCTATCAAAGTTTCTGAGCGAAATGGCCCGGTAGTTGGTGCTATCCAGGTTGTTGAAGGTGATGAAATGATGATGATCACCGATGCTGGCACGTTAGTACGTACTCGTGTGGGTGAAGTTAGCCAGGTTGGTCGTAACACACAAGGTGTAACGCTTATCCGTACTGCGGAAGATGAATCAGTTGTTGGTTTGCAACGTATTGAAGAAGTTGATGATGAAGAGCTGCCTGCTGATGAAGATGCAGAAGCGTTAGAGTCAACAGGCGAAAATACGCAGCAAGACGCTTCAGAAGCTCCAGCTGCTGATGATGCAGAGGAAGGTAACGAAGAGTAATCTTACATCGTTATCCTGATATGAAAAGCCGAGCCCTTAGTTGCTCGGCTTTTTTGTATCTGTATCAACGCATTTAAAGTAAGAAATGCGTACACTGACGTTATCTTTGTTTACAGGACGTGTTATGTCTGTTTGGTTTTTCGCTGCCATCACTCTGATGGGGTTGTTTATCGTACTCTTATCACTGAGTGCATCAAAAGCTAAACCTGCTCAATGGTTTGGCTTTTGCCTGTTAGTACTTGTCGTGACGAGTGCCAGTTTCTTATTGCTTCATCAAACACCGCCTAAACCAATACACGCGGAAATGTCACGAATGATGACTGCTCGTGACATCATGAAAGAGATTCAAGACCAGTTGCGTGAAGATCCGAACAACGCTGAATTGTGGTTCCAACTCGGGCAGGGCTACCTGCTAGAGGGTGAATTTGACGGTGCGTTGATTTGTTTTGATTACGCGATCCAACTGACTGAGCCAGTCAGTGCCACGCAACTTGCTGCAAAGGCGACTACCTTGTACTACATTCACCAGCAATCAATGACGCAAGAAGTTAGCTTGCTTTTGGAGCAAGCTTTGCAGATAGAACCGCACAATGAAGCCGCTTTGTCTTTGATCGCAAATGATCATTTTCTGTCATTCCGATTTCAGGAAGCGATTGATGCCTGGGTAATATTATTAGATTCTAATGATCCAAATTTAGATAGGGTGCAAATCATTAACTCTATTAACAAAGCAAAAGAGCTATTGTAAGCGTACAATTTAACAAGCAATAGAGGGAAAGGTGGGCAACGAATGAAAAATAAAGCACTAAGCATATTGGTTTTGCTGTGCGGCTCTGTGCTGGCGGGTTGTAGCTCTTCCGATCATTCTGGCTCTTCCTCTACGGTTTATTATTCATCGGGTTACTACGACCCGTGGTGGTACGATCATGACGACTACTGGATTTATTACTATCCGGGCTGTTGCGATAACGACGATGAATACAAAGAGAAACTGGAAGAGTGGTGGAATGGTTTAGATGAAGACCAACAGCAATCCATCAAAGACAAAGTCGAAGATTGGAAAGACGACGATATGTCCGCCAATATCGATAACATGAAACGCCAACTTGACGATCATTGGCAATCACTGCCTGACGAGCAAAAGCAAGAGATTCGAACCCAATGGGAGAATCGTCCGGAGCATATTGAACCAGCGACTTTACAAGGCAAGGCGGTGAAAGAAAAGGTTCAACAAAGAAAAGCATTACCGGAAACGAAGATCCAGCGTCCAGTTGCTCGTCCAAATGTGCAGATACCTAAAGCACGTCCAAATATTCAACCTAGACCTAGGCTTCCTCGTCGCTAGTACATTCGATTTTTGTCTCTCGATAGAATCAGGATGAAGAGATAAAGATAATAAAGAAAGAAAAGGGGCGTTCAGTACGCCCCTTGTTGTATCTATAAGTTAACCGTTGCCAGTTAGACTAATACGTGGCTTCGCGTTCAGCTGCTGCTTTATCCCACTCTGGCGCTACTGTTTCTAGGAAGTGTTTCTTGTCTGCGTTCATCTTATCCATATCCATGCCTAGTGCTTGTTGTGCTTTCGCTTTGGTCGAGATATCTGGAATTTGAACAGGGTCAGTAATGCCTTTGGTTGCCAGTAAACGAACCAATTTGGTACGGGCGTCAGCAGCGCGGTCAACTGCAGTACCTAGTACTTCAAGTGCTACCTCAGGAGCATGCATGTGAACACCGTGAGAAGCAATCGCGTAGTCCCAACGCCATTGTGCATGGCGAATATCTTGTAGGATAGGTTCCATCTCTGCTTCTGTTGCACCTGCTTTCCACGCTGCGCCTGCTTCAAAGTGTGCCGCTACGATTTGCTTCTCGGCGGTTAGCTTCATGTTCAGTACTTGCGCTTTGCGAGTCGAGACGATGCCTTGTAGCTGCTCTTTAGTTTGGGTATGGCATTGCGCACAGGTGTCTTCAAAACGATCAAATGGGTTACCCACTTTGTGGTCTGTGTACACCGTACCGTCTTCTTTGGTCACTTTAGGCATGTGGCAGTCCACACACACCACTTTGTTTTTACCATGAATACCCGCTCTCCAAGTTTCGAAACCTGGATGTTGCGCTTTTAGCATCGGCGCTTTAGATACGGCATGCGTCCAATCTTTGAAATTCAACGCGTCGTAGTATTTCTCCATGTCATTAACGGTGGTGCCCATATCCCATGGGAATTTAACCGCTTTAGTTGGGCCGGTGAAGTAGTATTCAACGTGACATTGAGCGCAGACCGATGCTTGCTTATCTAGGCGAGACTGTTCATCAAAGTTTTTACCAATAGTATCAAAAGCACGCTCGACGTATGGGCGAGTCAGTGCTAGCGCAGGTTCGCCTTTCTTGAAGGCTTCAGAGCCTGTGTTGTGGCAATCGGAACAACCGATAGGGTTGACGATTTCTGAGCCTAAGCGTGCCCATTTACCTTCGAAATAACCGTCTTCACCACGTTCATCAATCACGCGAGCAACGTCTGGGCTTTTACAGCTCCAGCACGCCATCGGCATAGGCCCGGACTTCTCGTCGGTTGGTGCGCCGGTACGTAAGGTTTGGCGAACATCATCAAGTGCGTAAAAGTGACCGCGCGCTTTGTTGTAGTCTTTCGCGAAGCCATAACCTGCCCACAGGATAACCATGTTTGGGTCTTCACTTAGAGCATCTTCAATGTGCTCACTTTCGGATGTTGCTTTCCAAGAATGGTATTGATCAGGGTGGTTCTGTTCAAAGACATCGTTACGAGGATCGATAAAATCCTTCTCTTCTGCCGCTAACGGAGCGTCAACCAAAAATAATTGGCTGGCGAATAAGGTCGCAACCGCAATAGGTGCGCTCATCCAGTGTTTTATGCTCACAGTGTTATCTCCATATTCGTTTTTATTAGCAGCGTTGTGATGAGCTATTCCAAATAAGAACTGGAGATCTACGATTAATAATATTGCTTAATTGGATAGATGAAATAGTGAGTGAATCTTGTCTTGTTTTAGATCAATTTACACCAGTGATCTCAGTCATGTTTGAATCTATATACCTCTAAAGTGGTAGTTGTTAAGTCATTGTTCTGCAATGCTTTGGGTTTTTAACCTTTTTAAAAATAGGGTGATTTAGTTCGCTTTTTGAGCAGGCGTTTCTACCCCTTATGAATAATAGAGGTATTATAAATATAGGTTTAGCGTTGTGGCTTTCCGAAATAAGAATTGATGTCATTTGAAGGTGTAAAAATATCTTCAGAGGAAATTAATTGTTGCTCAAATAATAGTTGATAACAGTTATCAATTATTATCGAGCTAAGGAAAGAAAAATATGGGCAATATAAAATTGACCATAGAGACAATGCTGAAATTTCTCTTCATCTTTGCCATCTATGGTTTTTTCACCGCCGCCCATGCGACTTCTTCAGAGCCAGTTGAAGGTGCTCAAGCTGAGCGTCATCAAGTCGAGTTGATCCGTGACCGAGACTATAAATGTCTTCAATGTCATAAGGATGCTAAAGATACTCTGAATCTATCGCATGATTCGCAAGCGTTATTGAGTCAAGGTAAGCAGCTCAATTGCACTAACTGTCACAGCAACATCGGCCCTGATCACCGTGAAGGCGCACCCGATGTGATTAAGTTTTCTGCTGCGCAATCGAAAGCGGTGCACGACAAAGTGTCCCTTGATCCGAGCATGATTCTTAAAGCCAACAGCCAGTGTGTGGATTGCCATGCACCGACACAGCTAAGAGAAAACCACTGGACGCACGATGTGCACGCCAAAAACCTCACCTGTTCAAATTGCCACGATGTACACGCAGCGAAAACCAAAGCGTTGTCGTACGATAGAAAACAACTGATCAAGCAGTGTGTGGATTGTCACTCTGAATTTGCCGTCGAACCTGAACTTGCCAAAGAAGAGGAGAGATAGCATGAAATGTTCGAGAAGAAACTTTTTAGCTAGCAGCGGCGCGTTGATTTTAACTACAGGCGTTGCGGGCACTTCCGTTGTTAGCTCCTCTCTTTATGCCAGCAACAGTGAACAAGCGAAGCGCATGGGTATGGTTCATGATGAAAATGCCTGCATTGGCTGTACCGTTTGTACCGATGCTTGTCGCGAAGTAAATAAAGTCCCTGAAGGCGTAACACGTCTTAAAATTCATCGCAGTGAACCGATTGGCGAATTCCCAGATGTGGAATACCAGTTTACTCGCGAATCCTGTCAGCATTGCGATAACCCACCATGTGTGTACGTATGCCCAACAGGCGCAGCATACAAAGATGAAACGACGGGCATTGTGGATGTACACAAAGAGAAATGTGTCGGATGTGGTTATTGCTTAGCGGCTTGCCCTTACCAAGTGCGTTTCTTTAATCCAGTCGATCACTCTGCGGATAAATGTAACTTCTGCCGTGATACCAACCTAGCGCAAGGTAAGCAGCCAGCTTGTGTGGAATCTTGCCCAACAAAAGCTCTCATTTTTGGTGATTTGAATGACCCAACTAGTGAGGTGAGCAAAGCCATTGAAAGCCATGTTGTCTATCGCGATAAATCGCATTTAGGTACGCAGCCTAAACTGTACAAAATTCCGCATAGCAAAGGGGAGGTGTCATCATGAACGGCTTCGAAAGTGCATTCCACTTTGACTCGTTAGTCTGGGATTGGATTATTGCGATTTACTTATTCCTCGCTGGGATGTCAGCAGGTGCGGTGATGATTTCTATCTATTTAAAACGCAAAGTGATTGAAGGTGATCCCGCAAACAATGGCATTATAAAAGCAATGGCTTGGCTAGCGCCATTTGGCATTATTTCTGGCTTAGTGATTTTGATTTTCCACTTAACTAAACCGCTTGAGTTTTGGAAGATCATGATTTACTACAACCCGACTTCCGTGATGTCGATGGGCGTGATCTTGTTCCAAGTGTACATGCTAGTGCTATTTGTTTGGATCGGCGTTATCTTCCGCCATCAAATCATCAGCTTCTGTGAAGGGAAGTTACCAAGCAAACTGCTGGATTTTGCTGATGGCATTTTGATTAAGGCGGGGAAAGCCAACAACGCAATTGAATTATTCTTGGGCTTCTTAGCCATCGTGCTTGCGGCATACACCGGCTTTTTATTGTCTGCATTGAAGACTTACCCAATGCTAAACAATCCAGTACTGCCAATCTTATTCCTGTTCTCTAGTTTGTCATCTGGCGCAGCAGCATGTTTGATGTTCGGCATCTTGGTGTTTAAAGAGTCGACCAGCAGCCCTAGTGTGTCTTGGGTGCACGGATTTGAACGCCCAGTGGTATTGTTTGAGCTGTTTGTCTTAGTAACATTATTTACTGGGCTTATCTTTAGTGGCGGGCAAAATGAAGCCGCGGCTTGGAATGCCATTTCGAGTGGATTCTGGGCTCAGTGGTTCTGGGTTGGGGTGGTGCTCATCGGCATGATAACGCCTTTGACTCTTAATTGGTTGACGCCTTCTGAAGTTCGTCATAGGGGAAGTTACGTTTTTGCGGTCACAACGTTGAGTTTGGTTGGCGTACTCATGCTGCGTACTTTCATTCTCTATGCTGGTCAAATGACCATCGTGTAAGGAGGCAAAATGGAGGCTGAGCTCGGTTTCTTTTTGTTGATATTGGTGGCTGTCGCATCGACATGTGCGACGCTGCTGCATTGGGTTTGCTTTACGCTGAGTAAGAAGGGAGTGTTGCCACACCAAACCGCAACGTCTCATATTATCAGCTTAGCCTCCTTAGTTTGTTTGGCGCTTTTGATAGTCTGTTTTATTCAGGATAATTTTGCGCTTGAGTATGTGGTTACACACTCGAACAGTCAGTTACCTATCGCGTTTAAGATTGCAGCTGCTTGGGGCGGCCATCAAGGGTCTATGTTGTTTTGGGTGGTTACGTTGAGCTTATGGGCCTCTTTTATTGCTATCAAGTCGCCAGTTTGCACTCAATATACAGGCGATTGCTTGGGTATCATGAACTTACTTATTGCTATGTTCGCTTGGTTTACCCTCACCACGTCCAATCCTTTTGAGTATGCTCAGACGCTAGCGTTGGAGGGACGAGATCTCAATCCGATGTTGCAAGATATCGGGCTTATTATTCATCCACCGCTGTTGTATTTGGGTTACGTTGGTTATGCCGCGATACTGGCGTTCGCTTTAGCTGCGTTATTAGCGAAGCGACCTATAAATGAATGGTATGGTGTTGCCCGTAGTGCCGCTTTCTTTGCTTGGGGTACGCTAACAATTGGAATTTTGATCGGTTCTTGGTGGGCATACAATGAATTAGGTTGGGGCGGGTGGTGGTTTTGGGACCCGGTAGAAAACGCGTCTTTGCTGCCTTGGTTAGTGGGTACCGCACTACTGCATAGCGGTGTGTTGTCGAAGCGTAATAAAGGAGCAATTTGGAGCACCTACGCATTGGCTTTTGCGACATTCAGTTTAAGTATTCTCGGCACATTTGTGGTGAGATCGGGTGTATTAACCTCAGTACACGCGTTTGCGGTTGATCCAACCAAAGGTGTAGTACTTCTTGCTGTTCTCAGCGTTTTGGTGGTTGTCACTTTTGGTGTGCTCATTGTGCGAGGGCTACATATTCCTCGTTTTACGCTCGATTCGTTAATAAGTCGTGCCTACATGGTATACATCGCTATTGGACTTCTCGTTGTTTGTATGGCGATTGTTTTCCTCGGTACCTTTTACCCAATGCTCTATCAACTGCTTGGCTTGGGTAATATATCCGTTGGGGCACCTTACTTTAACAGCCTCGTTTTTCCCCTTACATTACTTGCTCTGACCTTTCTCGCCTTTATGCCCGTGTTGAAGTGGACGAAAGGAGCCAGTCCTCATGCCGTTAAAACCATTGGGTTTGTCGGTATTCATGTTATTGCGGTTAGTACTATTTTCGTTTTTACTACAAAAGAGCTTCATATAACGACTTTG
Organism: Vibrio sp. 1-2 (7-a); assembly: GCF_013048515.1. Classification (NCBI taxonomy): domain Bacteria; kingdom Pseudomonadati; phylum Pseudomonadota; class Gammaproteobacteria; order Vibrionales; family Vibrionaceae; genus Vibrio; species Vibrio sp. 1-2 (7-a). Next base: position 1,427,721 of record NZ_VHSQ01000001.1, on the reverse strand, counting down.
ATTACTCTGGTATTAGCGACGTGGGTAGTGGTTTCTCATTTGCTTTTGCTGTTTTATGCAGAAAACAAGAGCAAATTAATGCCTATGCTTCTTGCTCATATTGGCTTTGCGTTGGCTGCAAGCGGAGCAGTATTTAATAGTGACTATTCGTATGAATACAACTTACGGGCAGAGCCTGGTAGCTCGTATCAAAAAGCGGGTATCACCGTTGATTATCATGGAATTGAATGGTTAGTTGGGCCGAACTACACCGCAGAACAGGGAAGTGTTGATCTTTATTTGGAGAGCGGTAAGGCGTTGAACTTTCAACCCGAGAAACGGCATTACCCTGTACGCGTGATGAATATGACCGAGCCCGCTATTCGATCACTATGGCATGGAGACTACTACATCACTTTGGGTGACAAGCTCGACAACAGCGCCTACGCAATTAAAGTGCAATATCGCGCGGGCATATGGTGGATATGGTTTGGTGGCGCTTTAATCGTAATAAGTTCTTTGGGGAGTATGATGAATCTAAGGGGAAAAGGTAATGAGATCGAAAAATACGCTTAAACTGATCGTTCTCATATTGCTAGTTGCGATTTTTTTTGTCACCGCGACATTGGCATTATCCGATAGACCAAACGTAGAAATACAACAAAATCGTGTGTTATCTATCCCGGATTTTACCGCTTACTCACTCATTTCAGGCAATCGAATCACCGATGCAGTACTAGAAAATCAAGGTTATGTGCTATTGAATGTTTGGGCGTCTTGGTGTGGGGTTTGTAAACAAGAACATGATGATTTGCTCAACTTAGCTCGACAAGGTGTGCCCATCGTTGGTCTTAACTATCGAGATAAAGAGAGCGCGGCTAAACGCTATTTGAGCTCTTCACACAATCCATATACCGAAGTTATATCCGATCCTAATGGGCAACTGGCGCTTGAACTTGGTGTAATAGGAACACCTGAAACTTACTTAATTGATCAAAATGGCAATGTTTTGATCAAATATAGAGGTAAGTTAACAATAGACAAATGGAACTCGTTATTTTCGGGGTATTTTAATGTCTCACTTTAAATATGCTTACTTCATTATTGTTTTGTTTTCTTTGTGTTCTTCTTGGGTCAAAGCAGAGCAAATTACGCAGCATGTTGATCTGTTTGAATTTCATTCCGTTGAACTGCAACAAAGAGCAAATGCATTAGCCAAGGCTTTGCGATGCCCACAATGTCAAAACCAAAACCTTGTTGAATCTAATGCACAAGCCGCTAAAGATTTAAGATTGAAAGTGTACTCGATGGTAAACGAAGGAAGTACGGATCAAGAGGTAAAAGATTATTTGGTTCAGAGATATGGGAATATCGTTTTGTATCAGCCACCATTTAATTATTCGACAGCAGCGTTGTGGATCTTTCCTCTATTACTTTTGATCTTTTTTATCCTATTTTCGATCAAAATGATAAAGCGTCAATAATGTGACCACTATTCCACTATGGGAAATAAATCGTGCAGATAACAAACAGAATGTTATCATTTTTCCGAATTTATGAAGATTCCAGTATAAAGAAAATCAACGATTTGAGCTGGAGAAGTAATAAAAGAACTAAGTAGGTGCACGCAGTGGATTCAGTTATATTACAGTTAAAAAAAGACTTTTATTCGCAGATTCGTGCATTGCAAACCTCGAAACTGCCTCAAGTTACATCGTCTCTTGCCGTATTAACCGAAGAAGAAATTCAAGAACTCGAAGCGGTATGGATAGAGCTTACTGTTTGGAAACGTAGCCAAACACATTAAATCATCACCCCTACATGCAACTCATTATCAACCCCAGACAAAATTTGTCTGGGGTTTTTTATTGTAGTTTTTCAAAATTGTTATACTATAACAATTCGTCAGCGCGGGGAGTTGTTCTCTTTGGCTGTCTTTAGGGGATAACTGCTCTCAATTGTGATCTCTATATTGAAAAATGCGGTATCAATCCCCATAGTTGAAGAGCAATGAGTGAATCCCATGAATGCAATAACGAAAACGCATCAAGCGCATCAAGCAATAAATCGAGTGAGTATAGATATGGCGGAAGTACGTGCCAGAGTAGATTTTAAAGTCGGGGCTAAAAGTAATATCGATGCTGAAATCCTGTCTTTTCGTGGCCTGAAGACAGATAAAGAGCATGTGGCAGTTATCTTTAGGCAAGCGGATCAAACGCAAGAAACGCCTTTGGTGCGTATGCATTCAGAATGTCTTACTGGTGATGTTTTTCACTCATCCCGCTGTGATTGCGGCGAGCAATTAGAAGAAACCATTCAACGCATGGGCGAATCTGGCGGTATTATTTTATACCTACGTCAGGAAGGTCGTGGTATTGGTCTATACAATAAGATTGATGCGTACCGTTTGCAAAGCCAAGGTATGAACACCTATGAAGCAAACAACCATTTGGGTTTTGACGATGACCTTCGTGATTTCACTGAAGCAGCGCAAATGCTCGAAGCATTAGGTGTGAGTAAAATTCGCCTTGTGACCAACAACCCTAAGAAAATCCGTGAATTAGCAGAATACGGCATCGAGATTGTTGAGGTTGTCAATACCTCTGCACATATTAAAGATGGTAATGAAAGCTACCTAAAAGCAAAAGTTTCTCATGGTAAGCACAATCTAAAATTCTGATTTTATTTATTAAATTATCAGTTTTGCATGTTAAAAGCCTCACAATGATGAGGCTTTTTTTGTATCTAGAGTTGAAAATAAATTGTAAATTTGTATTATCTCGTGACTAATAGTGCAAATAAGAATAATTAGCACTACGAATAAAACAAATAAATTGCTCAACAAGGATGCTTCAGATGAATGCAAAAACAGTTTTAGTCCAATCTATTGCTGCATCACTCCTCATTGCCAGTGGTTCTACCGTTGCTGCCCAAGTAACGAAACAACAAGTCGTTGAACATTATGCAGACGTTGCACATGCAGTCTTTGCTGACTCAGTGACAACGGCGAAAACGCTCGACGTAAAAATCGACGAATTTCTAAAATCGCCATCAGCGGATAAGCTTGAAGAAGTAAAACAAGCGTGGCTAGACTCTCGCGTTCCGTACCAACAATCTGAAGTATTCCGTTTTGGTAACGCGATTGTTGATGACTGGGAAGGGCAGTTAAATGCCTGGCCACTTGATGAAGGCCTAATTGACTACGTGGCGACAGATTACCAATATGAACTCGGTAACGAAGGCGCAGCTGCAAACATCATCGCAAACACCAGTTTACAGATTGGTGCTTCTAAACTAGACGTTGCAAAAATTACTCCAGAATTGCTAGCGGATCTCAACGAAGTAGGTGGTTCTGAGGCAAACGTTGCGTCAGGTTACCACGCGATTGAATTCTTACTTTGGGGTCAAGACCTAAACGGCACAAACGCAGGCGCAGGTCAGCGCGCTTACACAGACTTCGTTGTCGGTCCTGAGTGTACGAATGGTCACTGTGACCGTCGTGGTGAGTACCTAAAAGCGGCAGCCGATCTACTGGTTCAAGATCTTGAGTGGATGGAAAAACAGTGGTCTGCGGAAGTGAAAGGCAACTACCGTGAAACGCTTCTTAATGATTCTGCGGATAATGGCCTACGTAAAATGTTGTTCGGTATGGGGTCATTGTCTTTAGGTGAGCTTGCTGGTGAGCGCATGAAGGTGGCGTTGGAAGCAAACTCGACAGAAGATGAGCACGATTGTTTCTCAGACAATACGCACAACTCTCATTACTACAACGAGCAGGGCATCTATAACGTTTACACAGGTCTTTACAAGCGTGAAGACGGCACATTGCTTTCTGGTCCGAGTATTGCTGACCTAGTGGCTCAAAAAGACAAACAAGCAGCTAAAGAGATCCAGAAGCAGTTTGATGTTACGCGTAATCAAGTTGGTAAATTGGTTACGTCTGCGGAGAAGAATAACCAACACTTCGACCAGTTAATTGCAGCGGGTAATGCACAAGGCAACACGTTAGTGAATGACACCATCATGTCATTGGTTGCTCAAACCGGTTCAATTGAACGTGCTGCGGGTATCATTGGCATTGATAGCCTAAGCCCTGATACTGCAGACCACGAGTTTTAATCAAAGTACAAAAAATAATTGAAAGGGCTCGTTTGAGCCCTTTACCGTTTTAACTCGCTGTTATCCCACCCCTCTTGTTGTGTTTTAGAGCAATGATATGAAGCCTTACTTAATTTCGGCCTTGGCCGTGATCTTTTCTTCTACTGCTATCGCGTATGATGTGAAATCTGGTGGACAAACGAGCGTCAAAAAAGAAGGCGCCAACGCGTATTCTCTTCCTGCCGCGAACCTTCCTATGAGTAAACGTCTTGATTTTAGCGTAGGCAATAGTTTTTTCCGCAACCCTTGGGTACAAGCGCCAGCGTCTACCGATGCCAGAGATGGTTTGGGACCTCTTTTCAATACAAATGGTTGTCAAAACTGCCACATCAAAGATGGTCGTGGTCATCCTCCAGAGCAAAATGATTTGCATGCGGTGTCCATGTTAGTGCGTTTGAGCATCCCTGCGATGACGTCAGAACAAAAAACAGCGTACATCAGAGACGGCGTTATACCTGAGCCGACTTATGGCGGCCAGCTCCAAGACTTTGCCCTGCAAGATCAAATGCCAGAAGGAAAAATCGAAATCACGTACACCGATGTGCCAGTGAAGTTTAAAGACGGCACGACGGTGACACTAAGAAAACCTCATTTGAATATTACCGATCTAGGTTACGGCGATATGCACCCTGATACGGAATTTTCAGCGCGTGTTGCACCGCCAATGATCGGCCTTGGTTTGTTAGAGAGTATTCCTGACGAAACGCTACTTGCATGGGCTGATGCACAAGATGCCAACAAAGATGGCATCTCAGGTAAAGTAAACAAGGTTTGGGATATTGAGAAGGACGACTTCTCAATTGGTCGTTTTGGCTGGAAAGCCGGACAACCGACGTTAATGCAGCAAAATGCAGCAGCATTCAATGGTGATGTGGGTCTGACGAGCCATTTATTCCCCAATGAAAACTGTACCTCGAAACAAAGTATTTGTGACGACATGCCAAATGGCGGTAAACCAGAAGTGAGTGAAAATATTCTCGACTTCGTTGAGTTTTACAGCCAGCACTTAGCCGTACCTATTCGCCGAAATATGAACAATCCTAGCGTGAAACTCGGTCAGAAAATCTTTGCGGCTTCTGGCTGTGAAAGCTGCCATAAGACCAGTGTCAAAACGGCGAAGCGACCAGAGTTACCAGCGCTTTCTGAGCAGCTTATCCATCCATATACAGACATGCTTCTGCATGACATGGGTGAAGGTTTAGCCGATAACCGTCCTGAGTACTTAGCAAACGGCCGTGAATGGCGAACGGCACCCCTATGGGGCATTGGTTATACCGAAGAAGTAAACGGGCATAGTTACTTCTTACATGATGGCCGCGCCCGTAATCTGATGGAAGCGGTATTGTGGCACGGCGGTGAAGCGGAAACGGCCAAACAAAACGTGCTAGCACTGAACAAAAAAGAACGTGATGCATTGATTGCGTTTCTGAATTCTCTATAAGGAAGCAACCATGAAAAAAACACTGTTAGTGAGTGTGATTACCGCAACGTTAAGTTTGGTTGGTTGCCAATCGACCATCGGTTCGAGCTCTGCCAAGCCTGAGAGTACAAGCCATATTTCTCAAAGCGTGTACGAGGTCGAGTTTCAATCAGCTCAGACGTTCTTAGCGCAAACCACAGAGCTTGAACAACGCTTCGCAGATTACTGCGCTTCAGAGTTGAAAGATGATGCACAAGTAAAACAGCAATGGCATCAAACTATGCTTGCGTGGATGGCATTACAAGGTCAAGAACGTGGCCCTGCTACGGCGTTGGAGCAAAGTTGGAATATCCAGTTTTGGCCAGATAAAAAGAACACCACTGGCCGAAAAATGTCTGTGCTGACGAAATCTGACCAAGTTTGGAGTGCGGAAAAGATCTCCACGCAAAGTGTCACTGTGCAAGGTTTAGGTGCGCTCGAATGGCTGCTTTACGATAAAGCGTCGACCTTATTTAGCAACAGCAATACCTGTACGACAGGTGTTGCAATTGCTGAAAACCTAGAAAACAAAGCGCAGATCATCGCAGACTCTTGGGCACAAAATCCTTGGAAGTCGTTAGAGATGACGGAATGGAAATCTGAGTACATTTCGCTGCTCTCTAATCAGCTTGACTACAGCATGAAGAAGTTGAGTCGTCCATTAGCGAAGATTGGTAAGCCTCGCCCGTATTTTTCAGAATCGTGGCGTTCAGAGACCTCACTTTCAAACTTAAAAGCCAACCTTCAAGGGATGGAAGCGTTGTACTTTGCTAACGGAAATGGCCTAGATGCGCTACTAAGAGAGCAAGGCCATGCAGATCTCGCTGACCGTGTTGTTCACCAGTTTGAAATGGCGTTGGAAACATGGCCTGAAGATAAGAGTTTGTTCACGGCTTTACAAAGTAAAGAAGGCTACCGCATGGTACTCGCTCAATACAACAAGCTAGAGCAATTGAAGTACTTGATTCACGAAGAAGTGGCGATTGAGCTTGGCGTGGTTATAGGATTTAATGCAACCGATGGTGACTGATCAAACCCGCCGAACCTTACTGAAAGCCGCTCTCTTTGGTGCGGCCGTACCTATGATGCCATTTGGTTGTACTTCAACACGTTCACGTCAACCAGCGTTGATTGGCTGCTCAATCATCGGCCGAGATAAATACACAGCGGTAGTGGCCGATGAGCATGGTATGCCGCTATCTTCGTTGCCGATTCCTGAGCGTGGTCATGGTGTGGCGACCAACCCACAAGGTCACGCTGTGGTCTTTGGTCGTCGACCGGGTACTTTCTTCATGGTGTTTGATTATCGCTCTGAGCAGATGATCAAGCTGCAGCTAGCAGAACCGGATCGCCATTTCTATGGTCATGGTGTTTACTCCCATGACGGTATGTTGCTATTTGCTACAGAAGGGGAAAGGGGCACAAGCCGTGGGATCATCGGTGTTTATGATGTGCAAAAGCAATATCAAAAGATCGATGAGTTAACAGGTTTTGGCCTCGGCCCTCATGAAGTGATCATGATGCCTGATGGCGCATTAGCGATTGGCGTCGGTGGCGTACACACCAACGGCCGTGAACCGCTCAATCTAGATAGCATGAGACCAAGCCTGAGTTACCTTTCACAAGAAGGTGAGCTGTTGGATCAAGTCTCTTTACCAGATCATAAGTTGAGCATCCGTCATTTAGCGCATGATGGTGCAGAGACGGTACTGTGTGGTCAGCAATATCGTGGAGAGCCGGATGAATACCCAGCTTTACTTGCGATGCACACTCGTGGAGGCGTGATGCAATCTTTGCATGCGGAACCCGAAGAGTGGGCGAGATTTAATCACTATGTCGCGAGTATCGCGGCGACGGATGAATGGATCCTTGCGACTTCTCCTCCGGGCAGTTGTTATGGGATATGGTCCAAAGCTACAGGTAAGTTGGTTGAGTTAAGTGCTTTGCCAGATGCATCGGGAGTAGTGACGTATGGAAAGGAATTCAGGGTCAGCTCTGGTGCTGGCAAAGTGGTTGAGCAAAGGCCAACAACACATAAAAGCGCTTCTTTTAGTGGTGTTCAATGGGATAACCATTGGTCAAAGATTGTTTGAACCCAAATAGATAAAGAAACTTGATGTTAATTTCGACATCAGATTCTTAATTTTAAACCTGCAAGCTGTGAGATATTTGCCATACTTTTCATTATGGCAAGTAGCGCAAGGATCGTTTCAGTGTTTGCTAGGGTTTTAATCATGACGGCACTTATGGTGCCGTTTTTCAGCTTTTCTACCGTCGTTTCTCTCGAAGCTTCTGCACAAACAGAGCAAGAGGGAGCGGTACAAAAGCTGTCTGTCGAAAAAATGATCCATTATCCAGAGGTGATTGACCAGCTTTATCAAAGTACCAATTACCGTTTGAACTGGGAAAATGAAAGCGATATTGAGCAGTTTCTTTTTCAAGTAAACTTGGTTGCTCTTGCTGGCGTCACGGACGAATTCGAGAATCAACTCCATCGTATAAACCAAGTTCGATGGCAGGGAGATAACCTCGACTTTGATTTGGTGATGACAGATTCACTGTTGATGTATCTCAGCTATCTCGAGCAGCTCCCTGAAGAAGGTATCAATTGGTTATTTGCTAACAAAGCCCACGTGATTTTACCTGCTCCTAGCATCGATACTTTGTCCGTACTGAGTAACGAAATTACGGTTGGCAAACTTGGTCAATTCTTAGCAAGTCTTCGTTCTCCTTTACAAACGGACGAAGCTTTTTATTCCGCTTACTCCTCTTTATCCGAGCATGCTCAGTATCAATACCCACTCTATGAACAAACGGGCCTCGCCCGTGTTGGTGACCAATTAGAAAATAAACCGCTTCTGATTGAGCGTATGGAAGTGGTTGGTGTGGATGTATCGTATTTAGATATCACGACCCAACAGTATGATGAAGAATTAGAGTTAGCGGTGAAAGAGTTTCAGCGTATTCATGGCTTGAAAGAGGACGGGGTGATTGGCCCGAATACCATTCGATGGATCAACTTTTCTCCTCAAGAACGATTGCATCTATTGGCGCTGAACTCAGAACGTTCAAGGATTTGGTCCAAAGACAGAGATAATGTTGTCTTTGTAAATGTACCTGGATACGAAGTAACGTATTGGCACGATGGTCAACCGTTGTTCGAGTCTAAAGTTGTGGTTGGCAGAGCCTCAAGAAAAACACCAATCATGTCGGGGACTCTTGACTCCGTCATTCTCAACCCCACATGGAATGTGCCATGGACCATAATGGTGAAAGACATCATTCCTAAAGTGAAACGTAATCCGATGTATTTGATTAACCACAACATTCAAATCATCCGGTCTTGGACTTCAAACGAAATTATTGACCCTACAACCATCAATTGGGCGACGGTGAATCCGAGAACATTTCCTTATCGTATGCGACAGGCATCGGGATTACACAATGCATTGGGATTGTATAAGTTTAATATGCCAAACCCCCAAGCTATCTATTTGCATGATACGCCAAGTAAAAACTTGTTCGAACGAGATAGACGCGCATTCAGTTCCGGGTGTGTCCGCGTTGAACATGCCGACCAACTGGCGGAGCTCTTATTCAAAACTCAGGGACTAGAAGAGCGCTTAGCGAAAAAACGGGAAAGTACGCGTCGCTCTAACACGTCGGTTCCTTTAGGAGAACGCATCCAAGTGCACATTATTTATCAAACCGCATGGCTAGAAGAGGGAACACTTTACTACCGAGATGATATCTATAAATACGATCACCGTAGTTGAAATCTTTAAATAAAATTTACAAAACTAAGAATCTTCTGTTTGTTCAATAATTAAGCGTTAATCGCCACATCTTAAAATTAGGGTGGAGCGATTTATGCATTTGACGTGACAAATGTGTTTGGGTAATGTCCGCGACTTGTTTAGTTGTTGAGCATTGTTTTTTGAAATGGTAAGTCGTAATTTTTCCCGCCGAGATTTCCTTAAAATGACCGCTGGTGGCGTAGTATTGGCATCTGCCTTGCCATCGATTTCATGGGCTTCATTCCCCGACGAGCCACGTGAGTTGGCGATGAACAACCTTAATACTGGAGAGCTCCTCGAAACATGCTATTTCGATGGTAGACGCTATCTTGATGATGAACTAAAAAAGCTGAATGAGTTTTGTCGTGATCACCGTCGAAACGAAGTTCATCCGATGGATCGACGCTTGTTCGATCAAATCAGTCAGATTCAAAAGCTGATCGGTACAGATGCAGAAGTCATTGTAATTTCTGGGTACCGTTCGCCTTTGACCAATGCGTCTCTGCGCAAAGGGGCTAGCGGAGTGGCGAAGAAAAGTCTTCACATGGAAGGTAAGGCAATAGACTTCCGTCTTGATGGAGTGAAATTGTCTACTGTACGCGATGCAGCAATTAGCTTGAAAGCTGGTGGTGTTGGGTATTATCCAAGTAGCAACTTTGTCCATATCGATACAGGTGCTGTGCGCTCTTGGTAAGTCAATAGCAAGCCTCAGCAGGTCTTGAAGTCGCATGGGGTTAGTGTCATAGTTGCGCCAGTTTTAACGCAAATTTGTTTGGTAATAGGTTTTCTATGGCTCTGAAATACCAAGTTGTCCCAGTGACATCTTTTTCTCAAAACTGTTCTATCGTGTGGTGTGATGAAACGATGAAAGGCATCGTTATTGACCCAGGCGGTGACGAAAAGCAACTTGCTATGCTCATTAAAGAGCTTGGCATCGAGATCGTCAACTTGGTGCTAACCCATGGTCACCTAGATCATGTTGGCGGAACAGAGCCGCTGGCTGCAATGCTTGGTGGTACTGAGATCATTGGTCCTCATAAAGCGGATAATTTTTGGCTACAAGGTCTAGAAGGGCAAAGCCAAATGTTTGGTTTCCCATTGACTGAAGCTTTTGAACCGCATCAATGGCTAAATGAGGGTGACACTGTCACATTTGGTAATCAAGTATTAAAGGTATTCCACACACCAGGTCATACCCCTGGTCACGTTGTTCTTTATAGTGAAGAAGCGCGATTGGCGTTTGTGGGCGACGTATTGTTTAACGGTAGCATTGGCCGAACTGACTTCCCACAAGGTGATTTCAATACCTTGATTAGCTCTATCAAAGAGAAACTGTGGCCTTTAGGCAATGATGTCACGTTTGTCCCTGGTCACGGCCCTCAATCGACTTTCGGTCACGAACGTAAAACTAACCCGTTCGTTGCTGACGAGATGCCGCTTTACTAAAAGCGCGTGTAGTAAGCATTATTCTGGCTCGGCGGCAGCTAAGTATCGCCGAGTCAGTCCCACAAAATCCTCTGCTTCACGATCTAGGTCACTGGCTGATATAAACAGATCGTAGCCGTAAAATCCTCTTTGATATTTCATACGGTTGGCGAGCATCGCCAGCAAGCCTTTATACTCAACCCCGTTGCTGTTTATGTATGGCTTAGGATCAAGCACCATATCTTCAAACTTTTCTTCACACTGATTCTGCTTCGCACCTAAATAAAGTAGTGCGCGTTGGCTAAGGAGAATTTCTGTCGCTATACGAGGGCAGATCGAATCCAAATAAGGTGAGTAGTGTTTTAGACGAATACCAATCCAAGGTAGCGGCTGATGCCACCCTTCCTGCTGGTAGCTACAAATCCCTATTGACTCAATATTTCGCCATCGGACGACCCATCCGCCTTTAAAAAGATGTTGTTGGAAGTGAGAAGCTGTCAGCGTAAAAGTGACTTGGCTTTTTTTGATCATCAAGATGGCGAAACCAACAATTGCAGACATCAAAATGACCGACAACATGGCTTGCTTCCATCCCGGAGAAATGACAACCAAAAACAGGGTTATCAGTGCAACGAGCAACAAAAGTATTCTGTTGATAGGGGAGTCGGGTTTGAAATGTGAATTTGTTAGGTGCAGCGTTTCCATGCTTATAACCTCATCGAATACTTGATCAAAAATGCGTGGATGACTAAATGTGCATTGACTTGCATTTGAAATAAAAGAAACCTCTGTTTTTATACCCAGTATTCAATAAATCCGTTCATAAAATATCTGATTAAATAGTAGACGTTCTATGCTTTGAGCGCATTTTTCATCGCGTTTCGCCGCTAAAACCTACAAATTGCTTGTGAATTTTGGTATAAAACGCGCTTCAAATTTTCATCCCTGCTGAGATGCAGTGAACTGGAGAAATATTCAATGAGACTTGCTCATAAGCGTAAAGTGCAGATGAAACTGCAAAAACGCATTAAAGCGACAGTAGCAAACTTAGCTGCAGCACCTAAAGCAGTGAAGCCTGTTGCCGAAAAAGCAGTAGCACCTTCTGTTGCTGAAAAAGCTGTTGCGGAGAAAGTAGTAGCTGAGAAAAAAGTAGCTGCAGTGAAAACAGTTGATGTTGCCCTTACTCCTAAGCAACAACAAGTATTAGACATCGTTGTAGCAAATGCTGAAGGTATCAACCCTAAAGGCATTGGTCTAGCTGCAGGTCAAGAAGATACTAAAGCGGCATCATGGGCTACTGGCGCACTGAAGAAGCTTCTTGAAGAAAACCTAGTTCAAAAAGAGCAGTTAGCAGGTAACAAAGTTATCTATAAAGCAGTTTAATTACCGCTACCGTTCTAGCTTGAATACCTCGGCCAATGCCGGGGTATTTTTTTATCTTCGTATTGAAAATAATCCATTAGGAATTAATTTTAACGCTGCCAATAAGTGCTTTGTCACATTTTCTTAAATACTATGTAAATTTTTTGGCAGAGAAGTACGTACGTATCATTTTCTTTTTACATCGTTAAGGGAAAAGTAACTCATTAATTTTATGATGGTTAAACTTGTTGCATAACGGCTGTCCTACGTAGTTATACGTAATACCTAAGGCTAATGTCTTATTGATGAATTACTCGCTTCCGTGTTCATGCCCATTTCGCATTCGACAACATTGTTACATCTTTTATACCGAATACAGCCAATCCTAATGAAATGGATGACAACAATAACCTTGGTGATAAAGGACGTGAACGATGAGTCTAATCCAAAAATCTTTAAAACGAGTACTCAAAACAACCGCTGTCGTTGCCGCGATGACATTCGTTGTGACTTCTGCAAATGCTGCTGAAAAAGTCTATCGTTTAAAGCTTGCTGAAACTTGGGGACCTAACTTCCCGATTTTTGGTGATGCGACAAAAAACATGGCAAAAATGGCAGAGGAGATGTCCAACGGGCGTCTACAAATCCGTATTGATTCCGCAAACAAGCACAAAGCGCCTTTTGGGGTGTTTGATATGGTTAAGTCTGGCCAATACGACATGGGCCACTCGGCGTCTTACTACTGGAAGGGCAAGGTTCCAAACACACTTTACTTCACTTCTATGCCTTTCGGTATGCTACCAACTGAGCAGTATGCGTGGTTTTACTACGGCGGTGGTATGGATCTGATGGAGAAGGTGTACTCTCCACATAATTTGATGTCTTTCCCTGGCGGTAATACCGATACTCAGATGGGCGGGTGGTTCCAGAAAGAGATCAAGTCCGTCGAGGATTTGCAGGGTTTGAAAATGCGTATCCCAGGTTTTGCTGGTGAGATTTTGGCAGAGTTAGGTGCAAAACCAACGAATATCGCCCCTGGTGAGCTATATACCTCTCTAGAGCGTCGCACAATTGATGCCTTGGAGTGGGTTGGTCCATCATTGGACTTGCGCATGGGCTTCCACAAAATCGCGCCATACTACTACACAGGTTGGCATGAGCCAGCAACTGAGCTTCAGTTCCTTGTTAATAAGCGTACTTGGAACCGTCTACCTGATGATCTAAAAGCGATTTTGCAAGTAGCAATGAAAACCGCCGCTTACGATATGTACACGCAATCGAAACACGAAAGTGGCAAAAACTGGGCATCTATCAAATCTGAATACCCAAATGTTGAAGTCAAAGACTTCCCGCCTGAAGTAGTGACTGCATTACGAGAAGCAAACGACCGTTTGTTGAAAGAGCACGCAGAAAAAGATGCTTTGGCGAAAGAAATTCAAGAGTCGCAAGCGAACTACATGAATCAAGTTCGACCTTGGTCAGACATTTCACACCGAGCTTACTTAAACAGTCAAGCTCAACAATAACGTTATGATGCAGGCGACGCCGAGAGGTTTAGCCTGCGAACGAAGCCCAAGAAAACTTCATAATGAATGCTCCGCACCATAGCGGAGCGTATCCAAACGTTCCACGGAGTTCGGAATGAGAAGTCTTATTTATATTGAGCGATTATTTAACCGCTTTAGCGATTGCCTCGGATGGTTGTCCAGCATCCTGTTTATTTTATTGTTGGTGAATGTGGTTTACGACGTTGTGATGCGATATGTATTCAACGATGTGTCCATTGCATTCCAAGAAATGGAATGGCATCTATTCTCCGCCGTATTTCTGCTTGGTGTGCCATACGCGATTAAGTCTGGTGGCCACGTTCGCGTCGACATTTTTTATGAACGCTTATCTTACAAAGCACAATCCATCATCGACATCATAGGCACGCTATTTTTCTTATTCCCTTTTTGCCTACTGGTGGCTTGGTTTGGTGTCGATTTCGCCAAAGAAAGTTACGCGCTAGGCGAGACGTCTGGTGACCCAGGCGGATTGCCATATCGTTGGATCATCAAGGCGATGATTCCGCTGTCATTTTTCTTTATGGCAGTCAGTGGCATTGGACTGCTGCTGCATTCGATCAACAAGATTGTTAACCCTCATCTTATCTATGCCGGTAATAACGGTAAGTCGTAAAAGGAAGTCATTATGATCGGTATAGTGATGTTTTTTGTCGCGCTCTTTGCGCTTTTATTAGGATTCCCCGTTGCCTTTACTTTTGGCGGTATTGCACTGATTTTTGGTGTTTGGGCTGAAGGCATCGAGATGTTTGCTTTCATGCCATATCGTATTCAATCCATTATGGAAAATACGGTGCTAATGGCCGTACCATTGTTTGTCTTCATGGGACTAGTACTTCAGAAGACGAAGCTTGCAGAGCAACTGCTTGAGTCAATGGGACGTCTGTTCGGCGGCGTCCGTGGTGGTATTGCCATTTCGACAGTATTAGTTGGCGCATTACTTGCCGCGTCAACGGGCGTAGTCGGCGCATCGGTTGTTGCGATGGGGTTGATCTCACTCCCTGTGATGCTTAAATACAATTACGACAAAGGCTTGGCGTGCGGGACTATTTGTGCGTCTGGTACCTTGGGACAAATTATCCCGCCTTCTATCGTGTTGATCTTGTTAGGGGATGTACTCGGCGTTCCGGTCGGGGACTTATTCCAAGCTGCAATCTGGCCCGGTATCACGCTCGTCGGCGCCTATGTTATCTACATTCTTATTTACGCGAAGTTGAATCCTCAAGCAGCGCAGTCGATAGAGCGCGATGAGTCGATCAGTCGAAAGCAAGAAGTGTTCACCGCGCTGAAAGCCGTTTTACCGCCACTAGCACTGATCATTGTGGTATTGGGCTCCATCTTTGCAGGGATTGCAACGCCAACAGAGTCAGCGGCTCTGGGTGGTGCTGGTGCGATAGTTCTGTCGTTACTGTATA
This sequence comes from Vibrio sp. 1-2 (7-a), assembly GCF_013048515.1. Classification (NCBI taxonomy): domain Bacteria; kingdom Pseudomonadati; phylum Pseudomonadota; class Gammaproteobacteria; order Vibrionales; family Vibrionaceae; genus Vibrio; species Vibrio sp. 1-2 (7-a). The sequence goes on along the minus strand of NZ_VHSQ01000001.1, from coordinate 1,412,561 downwards.
AGCAGTTTAGTTGGTCGATGATTTATGATGCATCGAAAGAAACCGTTAAAGTAACCGCAATGGTCTTTGCTATTTTGCTAGGTGCAACCGCCTTCTCAATGGCATTTACCTACACTGGCGGTGATTATCTAGTCGAAGAGTGGATGTTAGAATTGCCTGGAGAAAAGTGGGGCTTCCTCATCATTACCATGGTGGTGATTCTGATTTTAGGCTTCTTTATCGACTTCGTTGAAATCTGCTTTATCATCGTGCCAATTATTGCGCCGGTCGCTGAGTTGATGGGTATCAACATGACGTGGTTTGCGATTCTTATCGCAATGAACTTACAGACGTCATTTCTAACACCGCCATTTGGTTTTAGTTTGTTCTATCTAAAAGGCGTCGCACCAGCAGGTGTCACTACGCGAGATATTTACAAAGGTGTGATGCCGTTTATCGCGATTCAAATTGTCGTGTTGGCTTCTTTGCTGTTCTTCCCTGGCTTTTATGGCATGAGTTGATCACTCGATAATAAAAGAGATTTTGTGAACTGAGAGTTTTTACCTTTTGAGACAAGTTGTTAAGCTGCTATTTATGTCTAGGCGGACGAAGTCGAGTTATTTGTGCTGCTAAGATAGTGAGCTGTAAAGCAGCGTTTCATGGAGGAAAGGGATGCCTCTCAAAGCAAAGTTAATTCTGCTGACATTGATACCCGTGGTATTGGTGTCAGCGAGTATCAGTTGGATTTCTATCTATCAAACCAAGACTCTTGGCAAAAGGGAGGTAGAGATCTTTCATCAAAACCTGATCCAATCAAAAGAGGCGGCGTTGAAAGACACGGTCGACGTCGCCTTTGACTCCATTTCTTATATCTACAATGATCCAACCTTAGAAGAGAGCGTTGCTAAAACACGCGTGAAAGCGATTTTAAACCGTTTAAGCTACGGAGCAGACGGCTACTTTTTTGCTTACGATAAATATGGCACCAACCTTGTACATCCTGTTCTTCCAGAGCTAGTCGGGGAGAACTTACTCTATCTTGAAGACGAGAATGGCGATCGTCTAATCGAAGCTTTGTTGTATCAAGCTCAATCAGGTGGTGGATTTCATCAGTACCTGTGGCAAAAGCCATCTACGGGTGAAGTCGTCCCAAAGCTTAGCTACGCCGCATGGCTCGATAAGTGGGAATGGATGATAGGGACAGGGCTCTATATTGAGGACGTCAGTCAAGAAGTCGCCAATATGCGTGCTGCGGTGAACAAAAATATCGAAACGACTTTTTTCTCGGTCGTCGTGATCTTAGCGGTGACAGTTGCTGTAATTATCGTTCTCACTTTGGCGATCAATCTGCATGAACACCGTCTTGCCGATAAAAACCTTAAAGAGCTGGCACATAAAACCGTCATGTTTCAAGAGGATGAGAAAAAACATCTAGCGAGAGAGTTGCATGATGGAATCAACCAGTTGTTAGTTTCTAGTAAATGTCATTTGGATTTAATGAGTCATAGACTGGAAGACGAAAAACTCAAATCCCATTTAGATAAATCGCAACGCTCATTGGTCACCGCGATAAATGAAGTAAGGCATATTTCTCATCAACTTCGCCCTAGCGCCCTTGATGATATCGGCTTAGAGGCGGCACTGACCACTTTACTGCAAGACTTTCACTCTCACTCTGGGATTGATATCGAGAGTAATTTTGATACTCAGCAGTACAAACTGACGTCGGAAGTCGCGACGACCTTGTATCGTGTTGCTCAAGAGTCTTTGAACAATATCGAAAAACACGCAAGAGCGAAAAAAGTGACGGTTACTTTGCAAAAAATGGGCAATATGCTGCAATTACTCATACGTGACGACGGTGTTGGCTTTGTGGTCAACCAAGCAGTGCACCAACAAGGGATTGGATTAAGGAACATGCAAGAGCGTGTAGAGTTCATTGGTGGTGAGTTTGAACTGATGAGTGAGCTTGGTTTAGGAACAGAGATTACCGTGCTGCTTAATTTGGATGAATTAGTTTATGGATAAACCGATTAGTGTGGTGATTGTTGATGATCATCAAGTGGTCTTAGATGGCTTCATGGCTCGCTTGGAGTTAGAGCCTGACATTGAAGTGGTCGGTACGGCAAGCAATGGGCTGGAAGCGATTGAAGTCGCAAAGCACCTTCAGCCTGATGTCATCTTGATGGACATTAGCATGCCGATAATGAACGGTATTGAAGCGACTGGGGTAATTAAAGAAGAGCGACCAGAGAGCAAAATACTTATGCTGACCATGCACGATAACCGTGAATACATCATGAAGGTCATGCAAGCTGGCGCAGTAGGGTACATGCTCAAGGAAATCTCGGCCGAGAAAATGGTGCAAGCAATAAAAACGGTGAATCAAGGTTCAACGTATTTCTGCGAGTCTGTCACACAAACGCTTTTTACCCAAGAGGTGGTGCCAGCCACTCAAAAAACGAATCCACTTAGCCGCAGGGAAGAAGCGGTGCTTAAATTAGTCGCTCAAGGAAACAGCAGTAAGAAAATCGCCACACTACTTAACATTAGCTACCGAACGGTAGAGACGCATCGCCACAACATTAAGCACAAGTTGGATTTACATTCGACGGCGGAGCTAGCGAAATATGCGTTTGAAACAGGGTTAACGGAGTAGGAGAGTAGTGCCCGCAAAAAGCGAGCACGTGAGAGCGAAATTAATCGACTTTTGTAATGCTGCCAAGCTCTAGCATTGGAGCGACATCGATATCCTCTGCATTCATCATTGTTGAGATGCGTTGAACGGAAGATAGCAGCAGAGACTGCTCCCATTCTTCCAATTTTTGGAATCGATTAATGAAGTGTTCCTGCAATGGCGTTGGTGCTTGCTTTAGGGCTTCTTGGCCTTTGCTCGTAAGTACAGCATGCACTTTACGCTTGTCTTGAACACTGCGTTGACGCTCAACAAACTGGCCTCGTTCTAGTCTATCTAGAATGGTCGTTGCGGTCGCTTGGCTCATGTTAGTGTGGCTAGACAACTGTTTAATCGTTACGTTATCTAACTCATTGATAGCACGCATCAAAATCAACTGTGGAGCGGTCAATCCAGACTCTTTGCTCAGCTTTTTAGAATGTAAATCAATAGCGCGGATGATCTGACGAATCGAGACCAATACTTCTTCGTACTTTTCCAATTTATTCATCCAGTCTGTAGGGAACATTTATCGAGGCGACACTAACTTAAATGCGCCCTTATTTAAAGGGGTGGAATCAAAAATTACCACTACAATTTTAAGTAGTGTCTCCAATTTCATTTTGTCGCGTCGTGTAGACAAAATAAGAAGACTAAAATTATTATAGCAATAAATGTTTGTGGTCTAACTATTGCGGTAGTGGTTTATCCTTTTAAAGGCGGAAATTGCTGAGTGAAAAGTAAGTTATTGGATTTTTTCATAGCAAAAAGATAGACAAAAACGTGTCAAATGATAGGATCTTGCGCCTTCACGGAATGTAAAACGTATCGTGTTCGAAAGATTTTTTTGTTTGGTACGTAAAAACAGTACAAAAATAGAGAGGAACGATGACAAAGGGTATAGATAAGTACAGTATCGATAGTACCGACTATACGGTAGGTCAAGACAACGTTCAAAAATGGGGTTTTGATGTTCATAACCCAGTTTTTGGTATTAGTGCAGGTTTAATTGCGCTGTTTCTTGTCGCTGCATTAGTTCTAGATGCACATACCGCAAAGACGGCACTTGATGGGCTGAAATGGAAGATCATTGGTTCATTCGATTGGTTGTTCATTATTGCAGGTAATATTTTCGTTATTTTCTGTTTGGCACTTATCGTTTCGCCAATGGGTAAAATCCGCCTAGGTGGTAAAGACGCTGTTGCCGATTACTCGTTCATGTCATGGCTTGCAATGCTATTTGCGGCTGGTATGGGTATCGGTTTAATGTTTTGGAGTGTCGCAGAGCCTGTCGCTTACTTCACTGGTTGGTATGAGACGCCACTCGGTGTTGAAGCAAATACACCAGAAGCAGCGAGATTGGCGCTGGGTGCGACGATGTTCCACTGGGGTCTTCACCCATGGGCAATTTACGGTGTTGTAGCACTTTCTTTAGCATTCTTTGCCTACAACAAAGGATTACCGCTGTCTATGCGCTCGATCTTCTATCCGCTTCTGGGTGATCGCGCGTGGGGCTGGGCTGGTCATATCGTGGATATCTTGGCCGTTCTTGCGACCTTGTTTGGTCTTGCAACGTCACTGGGCTTAGGTGCACAACAAGCGGCAAGTGGGATTCATCACGTATTTGGTGTTGAGCCAGGCCTTGGCCTACAAATCGTCGTCATTACCGTTGTAACTTTGCTTGCTGTTGTTTCAGTCGTACGTGGTATTGATGGTGGCGTTAAAGTCATTAGTAACATCAACATGGTTGTGGCGTTCTTGCTACTGATTCTTGTTGGTCTTATCGGTTGGGCGGCGAGTTTAGGCTCGATTCCAACCACACTTATGGCATACGTAGAGAATATTATTCCGCTAAGTAACCCGTTTGGTCGTACAGATGAGGCATGGTTCCAAGGCTGGACAGTATTCTACTGGGCTTGGTGGATTTCATGGTCACCATTCGTAGGTATGTTCATTGCGCGTGTTTCTCGCGGTCGTACCGTTCGCGAATTCATTACAGCCGTTCTATTGGTTCCAACCGCTGTTACTGTTGTTTGGATGTCAGTATTTGGTGGTCTAGCGATCGAGCAAGTTGTTGATAAAGTAGGTGAGTTGGGCACGAATGGTTTGACTGACGTTTCACTTGCTATGTTCCAAATGTTCGATGTTCTTCCATTTGGTAGCATGCTTTCAATCATTGCTGTTGTGTTGGTACTTGTGTTCTTCATCACGTCTTCTGACTCTGGTTCACTTGTTATCGACAGCATCACAGCGGGCGGTAAAGTCGACGCTCCTGTACTTCAACGTGTTTTCTGGGCATTTATGGAAGGTGCAATTGCGGTTGCTCTACTGTGGATTGGTGGCTCAGAAGCAGTTCAAGCGCTTCAGGCAGGTGCAATTTCTACGGCACTACCGTTTACCTTCATTCTGCTTGCAATGTGTGTGAGCTTATTGATGGGTATGAGAACAGAACGTCAATAACTCAGGCATTTTATAAATCTGTCTGAGTAACAAGTAATCAAAAGGCCAGCATTTTTGCTGGCTTTTTTTGTGCGGTTTTTATGACGGTGAGACAAAAAAATGACACATGAAAGTTCATATTTTACAAAGAGTTAATGTGCTATTTTGTTTTTTAAAAATTAGTGAATAGTCGTGAAAAAGTGTGTAATATTCACACACCTTAACTGTTCTCCCAACTCAAAAACTATAAATATGAAATTATCATTAAAACAAAAGCTTATTGGCGCAAGCCTTTCTGCTGTTGTTGTGATGGCAACAGCACTTACTTGGTTGTCGGCTGGTCAATTATTTGATCAGACTCGTTCAGGTGTCTATTCACGTGCGCAAAGTCTAAGTACTACTGCGTCAGAAGGAATTTCTGATTGGGTCAATATCCGTAAAGATATTGCTACCGCATTCAACGACTACTCGACAGAGCAAGACGTTGTCCCTTTCCTACAACAAGCTCGCAAGGCTGGTGGCTTTGATGACATCTTCCTTGGTACACCAAACGGTGATATGTATCGCTCTCACCCTGAGCGTAACCGTGCTGATTACGACCCTCGTACTCGCCCTTGGTACAAAGATGCTAACGCCGCAGGTAAGCAGATCATCACAGCTGCATATCAAGATGCAATCACTAACGCGCTGCTTGTAACCATTGCTGAGCCAGTAATGAAAAATGGTCAGTTTGTTGGTGTTGTTGGTGCAGATGTACTGATCGATCAGCTCATCAGCGACGTGATTAACCTAGATGCAGGTGAAAATGCGCATGCGATGTTAATCGATATGAATGAAGGTACGTTCCTAGCGCATCCAGATAAAAGCTTAACGCTTAAGCCTATCACCAGTGTTCTAAAAGACTTTTCAGAAGAGGCAATCGAGCGCGCTGCAGATGAAGGTCGTATCGAAGATACGGTAATCAAAGGCAAAGAGAAGCTTTACTACTTTAATAAAGTACCTGGCACGCATTGGATGTTCGCGATTGAAATGGATCGCGCAACGGAAGAAGCAGGGCATGCGGTATTGTTACGTGACCTATTGATCACTGCAGTGATGATCACCATTGTGGTTATTCTTGCGGTATCTTGGTTAGTTGGTTTCTTGTTCCGTGACTTGAGCCGTGTATCAAATGCACTTGAGGAAATTGCATCTGGTGAAGGTGACTTAACGCAACGACTAGAACCACGCAGTGATGATGAAGTCGGTAAATTGGCTGAAAACTTCAACCGCTTTGTTGGCAACATGCACACGATGGTGACCAAGCTTAGCCACGTATCATCTGCGCTTTCAGAGCAAGCACGCACGACGGCACAGCAAGCTGAAGAGCGCAGTCAGCGTATCTCTTACCAGCAAGATGAGATCAACATGGTTGCGACGGCTGTGAACGAAATGGCAGCAGCGACACAAGAAATTGCAGGTAATGCAGATAGCACGGCAAGTAACTCAGAGGAAGCGGTTCAAGCTTGTTCACACGGTTCTAGCCAAGTGACTCAGACGCAAGGTTCTATCCAGAACTTGGCGCAAGAAGTTCAAGTCGCCACTGATGTGATTCAAGAGCTAGAAGCACACGGAAATAGCATCAATACGATTCTATCAACGATTCAAGGTATTGCTGAGCAAACTAACCTACTTGCACTTAACGCGGCAATTGAAGCGGCACGTGCAGGTGAACAAGGCCGTGGCTTTGCTGTGGTTGCGGATGAAGTTCGCGTATTGAGCCAACGCACTCATGCTTCAACGCAAGAGATTCAAGAAACTATCGAGATGCTACAGGGCACAACAGCGAAAGCGGTTGGCATCATGGGTGATAGCCGTCGTCTGGCTGACACCAGTGTTGATGATGCAAACGCGGCTGCAGCGAGCTTGACGCAAATCCATACTGCTGTTGAGCGCATCAGTGACATGGCAACGCAGATTGCATCGGCGGCAGAAGAGCAAGCATCGGTAACAACCGAGATCACGCGTAATACTGAAGGCATTCGTGACGTTTCTAACGAGCTGTCGGTAGAAGCTCATCAAGCAGCAGAACAAGCTGCCCACCTATCTGAGCTTTCACACGAATTAGAGCAAGAGATTCAACGCTTTAAGCTGTAATCGGATACCGACCTAAATAAAAAGGAGCCATTTGGCTCCTTTTTTGATCGCTTATTAATCTAGCAAGACGTTATAGCCAGAACTCACTGATCGGTTGCTCTTCGCTATAATGATGGGCGATTTGCGCTTGTAGCAGTTCTGCCGTAGCAATTGCATCGGTTAATGCATGGTGAGGGGTATAGTCTGGCAGACCATAACGGCGTCGAGATTGCGCTAGCCGAACCGATTCTGGCTTTTTCCCTTTTAAACGCTCCCAGAGTGAGCCAGAGCGTTTCTGTTGAATGGTTTCTTCAAGATGCAGCGTATCTATCACTGGAAACTCAATTCCTTCACCTAAACGGCTTTTGAGTGCTTTATCCAGAAATTCTCTCTCGATACGACGATAATGCACAACAATGATTTTTCCGCTTAAGCATGGTAGTAGCTCGCTTAGGATGTCACCCAAGTCAGGTGCATCAATCAATTCACTGTGAGTAATACCATGTATGATTACTGAGTCTTCATCGAGTGCTCGCTGCGGACGAACTTTCCAATGACGCGAATTGCGCAAAAAAATCCGTTTCAAGTTAAACGGCACTAAACCAATGGTAATGATGTCATGTTTTTCGGGGTTCAACCCCGTCGTTTCGAAATCTAGCGCGACGAACTCCACCTCAGACAGGGGGGTCTCTGGTGCCGGTGGTTTATTGCTATAAAACGCAATTAAATTCTCATCTTTAGCCATCTCCAACTTTTGTTCAAATTTCGTTGGCCACTGAATGGTTGGCTTCTGAAAGAGCTTTTTGATCATGTTCAACCTCACTTAAAGCTCTTATTCGCTTGGTAGCGGAACTTAAGGAAGTTCTGACCATTGCTTAGGATTTGGAAAGCATCTTTTAGGTTGCGACGTTCAAATTCAGAGAGATTTTCTGGTTCGATATTGTTATCTGGGTCAATGCCTAATTCCACGTCCGTCGCTTGGTGACGAATACGCACCATGGAAATAAACTCTAGTGCGTCTTTTAAGTCTTGTGCACGACCTTTTGGCAAAATGCCAGCATCAATGATGTCGTCGAGACGCTCAAACGAGTTCTGTGCGCGTGAGCCAACCGCCAGAGAGTGAACGCGAATTAAGTCGACCAGAGGAGCCGTACCACGACGTTTGAGGTTGATGGAGTTGTTGTGTCTGCCATCTTTCTCCATCACAAAGTCTTTAAAGAAGCCAAGTGGCGGCGTTCGGTTAAGTGCGTTGCGAGCCAGACAGGCTAAGAAGCGATTGTTTTTACGCGCACGACGAACAATAAAGCTGGTTAATTGTTCTGCCCATTTTAAGCGACCGTAAACGCCATCCAAATCGAAAAAGATGGACGCGTTGAGTAGCGCTTTCGGGTTCGGGTTATCAATCCAGTCAGCGAAGCACTCTTCCCACTCTGAACGAGTCATGCGCCATAATGGGTTGGTTGCCATAATATCGCCCGTACAATACTTGTAGCCACAGGCATCTAATCCATCACTGACGTATTTCGCTAAAGCTTCGAAGTACTTACCATGTTTCTCTTCTTGGTAGGTCTCATCTAGAATGATGGCGTTATCTTGGTCAGTTACCAACAGTTGCTCATCACGTCCCATTGAGCCAAGTGCAAGGAAACAATAAGGAATTGGTGGTGGGCCAAGCTCTTCTTCAGCCATTTCTAACAGACGCTGTTTGAAGCTTCGACCAATCACGGACATCGCACTGCCCACCATGTGTGAGTTGGCATCTTCGTTGACTAGGCGTACAAAGCTGCTTTTTACTTCTTCAGCAACAACTGCCAAATCTTCGATGGTCTGTTGTTGGAAAATGCTGCTCACCAATAAGAGCGAGTTTTGTGATTCATAACGAACAATGTCGGTTGTTTCGATAATACCAATAGGCAATTGGTTTTTAACCACAGGCAGATGGTGCACGTTGTAACGCAGCATCGTTAACATTGCTTCATAGATGTAGGCATTGTGATCAAGAGACATGACTTCAGTGGTCATCACACTTGATACATCGTCCTGTGGAGACAAGCCTTCGGCCAACACACGGGTACACAAGTCACGGTCAGTAATAATACCAAGTACCGGAGACTGTGGATCATCTTCGTCACGAACGAAATCTGGATCGACGATAAGTAGAGCAGATACGTTGTCATTCGCCATCTGCTGCGCGGCTTGTTGGATTGTCTGTCCTCGATCAATCGTATGAGCATCGCCAGTCAGCAAGGTTTTCACTTTCGATGTCGTCAGGTCATTGGCATCTTTGTTTTCTGAAATGGCTTGGCGTAAACGAGCACTATTTTCCACTTCGACAAAGTCTGCAAAGGAATCAAAGTTGTCGTATATTTCTTGGAAAACGTCACCAGGAATACAGTAGAGCAGAGTATCTTCAATGGCTTTTACCGGAAAGCGTACTTTGTTGTTGGTTAGCATTCCCATCTGGCCAAATAGGTCACCTTCATCAAGACGGTTATAAAGCTCTCCTTTGCGTCGATAAACTTCTACGACCCCGCTTCGCACCACGTAGAGATCTTGGATATAGTCTCCAAAATGGATGATTGGGGTATCTTCTCGGTAGTACGAGATCTCGACGCTCTCTGTCACCTTGTTTAGTGTTTCTTCAGGGAGTTCATTGAACGGGGGGTACTTGGCGAGAAAGTTATAAATCTCGAGAAGTTCTGCATCCATCGAAGGTGCCTTTTAGTTCGCAAATAATAAAGTAATCTTAACTTAGTTTTAAAACAGAGTCTTATCTGAACCGTGATTTTCGTACTCAGTCATAAGATTCTGACATATCGCACGATAAGGAATCGGCATTTCTACTACTATATAGTCACTTAAAAGGTGAGCGGACGTGGTCGACATATTTTGGGCCAATGCTTGATTTAGAGGCATAGCAGATTTCAAATCGTTACCGCGTCTGTAAACTAAGTTATTCTTGTTGAACTAAGCCACTCAAGGTGATTTTGGGGCGGTGTTTAAATAATTCTCATGAAAGGAAGTCGAATGGTGAGAAGTTTATTGCTTGCGTCTTTAGCTGCTTTGCCAGCAGCAACTAGCGCGGCGGTCATGGACCAAGCAGAAAAATTTGGGTATGAACACATTCACCTGGATGTGGGGGCCGGAACCACAAATGAAGAGTGGTTAGATAATTCGAACGCGACCACAATTGGGCTCGGTGGTAATTACTTATTTACTGAGAACTGGTTGTTTAATGTCGATTACTCGGCGCAGTTTTTCCATCCGGACGACTTTACTCTTCGCATTGACCGTTTGTTGTTTGGTGGTGGTTATCGTTATGGGATTACGGATCAATTCGATATCTACGGTAAATATGGAATAGGTGCAATCAAAGCGAAAGCGACGGACGACAAAACGGATAATACGTTATCTTCAGATAGTGAACTGCTTCAAGCCGTCACCATTGGGGTGAATTACTTATTCAGTGAAAAACTTATTGCGACGGCCGAGGTGGAAGTTAACCGCAGTGATATCGTCGATGAGAACAATTTTAAGATAGGTTTTAACTACCAATGGCATGATGTTATTGGTACTGGTCTTTTTTATCAGTTTAGAGATACCGATTACAGCGGTGAGAGCTCTGATTATGTCAATGAAGTGGGGCTGAGTTTGAAGTTTGTCTACTAGCGGACAGGTTCATTTATTGGCAATAAATAAAAAAGGTCAGCTTATGCTGACCTTTCCTTTTAATAAAGTATGCGACTATCGATTATAAAACCGCTGCAATGCCTTTACATAGAGGACCCATATTTGACTTCGTCATACCAGCAACACTGATTCGGCCTGAACCGACGATGTAAATACCGAACTCTTCTTTCAGACGGTTTACTTGCTCTTTAGATAGGCCAGAGAAAGAGAACATACCATTTTGACGTTCGATGAAGCTAAAGTCTGCGTCCACACCTTCTGATTTTAGTGTCGCTACAAATAGTTCACGCATCTCTTGGATACGGTCACGCATTTCTGCTACTTCAGCTTCCCATTCCGCACGCATTTCGGCATTGCCAAGAATGTGAGTCACGACCGCGCTGCCGTGCGCTGGTGGGTTAGAGTAGATAGAGCGAATAATGGCTTTAACTTGCGAGAATGCGGTTGTTGCGACTTCTTCTGATTCCGCTACTAACGTGAAGGCACCAACGCGTTCGTTGTATAGGCCAAAGTTTTTCGAGAAAGAGCTCGCGACTAGGATTTCTTTGTTGTACTTAGCAAAAGTACGAAGACCCGCCGCATCCTCTTCCACACCTTTAGCAAAGCCTTGGTATGCGAAGTCAAATAGAGGAAGCAATTTCTTCTCTGCGACTAGTTTCGCCAATGTTTCCCATTCTTCAGCAGTTGGGTCGATACCTGTAGGGTTGTGGCAGCAGCCGTGTAGAAGCACGATGTCACCTTCAGATGCAGATTGCAGATCGTTTAGCATTGCATCGAAGTCTTTGTCTTTTGTTTCAGCGTTGTAGTAGCTGTATTGTGCCGTTTCGATACCAGCGGCAGTAAATACGCCGTTGTGGTTTGCCCAAGTTGGATTGCTGATCCAGATTTTTACATCGCCAAGTTGGCGTTTAATGAACTCACCAGCAACACGTAATGCACCAGTACCACCTGGAGCTTGAGCTGTTTTAGCGCGTTTTTCGTTTACAATTTCTGCATCAGAGCCGAAAAGCAGTTTTTGTACTGCAATGCCGTACTCAGCTGTGCCTTCGATAGTTAGGTAAGATTTGGTTTTTTCAGTTTCAACAAGTGCTGCTTCAGCTTTCTTTACTGTTGCAAGAACGGGGGTTTCGCCTTGCTCGTTTTTGTAAATACCTACGCCAAGGTTAATTTTGTCTGCGCGAGTATCTTTTTTAAACTCTTCAGTAAGGCCAAGAATAGGGTCAGCCGGAGCGGCAACTACTTTTTCAAACATAATCTTCATCCATGTTAATCGAAGGGGTGTGCTAACATTTATACCTTTCAGCAATATTGGTTACAACCGTTACTGAAAAGAAAACCTAAAAAAGTTGCGATTTGAAACAGAATTCTAACATAACTAAAGTTTTTGCCATGAAAACGTTTGGTAGGTACAGAGTTTGAAGGGGATTTATACCATGGTTGATGAAGTTTTGTTCACGTACCAATCGTTTGACTTGAGTGCTTTGCATTAGTGATTTACGTGGAGTGGCGGTTACTAGTTGAGACAAAAACGCCCCACTAAAGGTGGAGCGTTTGCTTGTAAGAAGTATAGATGTCGGCTGATGTTATTTCTTCAGATCGATTTCAGACTCAACCGCATTGGTTTCGATGTCTGGGTTAGAAGAAAGCTTCTCAGTCGCCCAGTCGTTCATATGCTTTAAGATTGCTTTTAACGCGTGCTTCTCTGTTGGGACTTCCGCTTTTTCGACTTCAAGCTTTTGTTTCGGGTGTGTGCCCGTCGCATCTTCCGCTACGTGTAGCCAATCTGGGTGCCAATAATAAGGTTGGCCGGAAGGTGAACTCCAAGAATGTACGCCGTTGGATTCACCTTTGTATTTAATGTCTTCTTCGTTGTATTTCGCCATTATTGTTTTCTCTCATAATCCATGAGTTGAGGTGTGCATCACCATTACTATCTAAATGTAACAGATGTAATGAAAATTAATGTGATAACTATCGACTTATTTTGTCATTCGATAGCTACAGACGATGCGTACTTCTCATTCAGAAGAATTTACTATTCGGCAGGTTTTGGCTTTATTTGCGTTTAAAGCACACGGCGATGGATTCGCCTGCCTAACGCTATTCTTGAACGGTGATAGAGCCTAAGCTACTCGTCATTCAAGTGTTTGAGAATCGCCGCTTTTGCATGCTCTTCTGTCGCTGCTTCTCCGTCAGGGACTTCAAGATCAGCCTTTTTGTGTTCACCCAAAGCATCTTCAGCGATATGCAACCAATCAGGATGCCAGTAATAAGGGGTTGTGCCGCCAGGATGGTCCCAGCTATGTACACCTTTATGTTTTCCGCGATAAGAGAGATCGTCCATTGTAAATACTTTCATCGCTTCCTCCCGACTTAAAAGATAGATGTCTAAGTGGACTTAACACTCTCAGCTCTGTGGAATGCCTTGCTTTTCGGACAAGGCAAAGATTTAAGACCACTCGGACGTATCAGTAAAAGTATGGAACATAAATTCTCACTTCGTCGTCGAAATTGCTATTAACAAGCTTGATAAATTACGTTGCTAAATTGACTACTGCCATATCAGAATGCTGGCGCGAAGTATGCTATGGTGCAGCTGCAAGTGAAATGAGGGATGCATGAATCGATACCGTCAATTGGCCGAATTGTTTAAGGCACAAATTCAGCAAGATACTTGGAGAGCAGGGGAGAAGCTGCCTTCAATACGCGTCACCAGCCGCAATCATTCCGTAAGTGCAGGTACGGTATTACAAGCCTATCAATTGCTAGAGGCGCAAGGCTGGGTGATAGCAAAGCCTCAATCTGGTTACTATGTGACTGCCGACCTTGAACGTCTCACGAATACGAATGGAATTAAAAGCAACAATACACCATGCACCAAGTTGAATGATGAGTTATATTCGTTTTTGAAGCACCAAGCAACATCGGATGTTGTTCATTTAGGCTCGGCGTTTCCGGATCCGTGTTTGTTTCCTTTAGAGTCGCTTAACCGTAATTTGGCCAGCTCGGGACGAAAAATGGGGCCGGATAAGTTGCTAGACAACCTACCTCCTGGTGCCGAGTCGTTAAGGCGACTCGTCGCTCAGAGGTATATTCATCATGGGATATCACTAACCCATGATGATGTGGTTATTACTTCCGGTGCGCTAGAAGCATTGAACTTGAGTTTGCAAGCGGTCACCCGACCAGGTGATACCGTCGTTGTCGAATCCCCAACGTTTTATGGTGCACTTCAAGCGGTAGAACGATTAGGGCTCAAGGCTATAGAAATTAGTGTCGATGATGAGAGTGGGCATTCGCTTGAACAAATCGAAGCAGCCTTTGCCAATGAAGACGTTCGGGCTTGTTGGTTAATGACGAACTATCATAATCCAACCGGGGCTTCTTTGTCTGATGAACACAAACGATACATTGTTGAGTTAGCCAATCAATATGATGTGTATCTCATCGAAGACGATGTGTACTCTGAGCTGTATTTTTCTGACAAAAGGCCGAACTCATTAAAGAGCTTTGATGAGCAAGAGCGTGTCCTTCATTGTGGTTCTTTTTCTAAGAGTTTATGCCCTGGATACCGCTTGGGTTGGGTGGTGAATAAGCGTTTTAACGAGACTATTCAAAAGCTCCAGTTAATATCGACATTATCTGGGAGTGCCCCTATTCAGCAGGGGGTTGCACATTACTTACAAAACGACAGTTACGACAACCACCTGAGAAAGCTGCGTAAGACACTGCAACAACGTCAAGCTGACTTCGTGGATTTACTTGTAAAGCACCTACCTAAAGAGGTTACCTATCTACGTCCTGATGGTGGTTACTTTCTTTGGCTGAAATTGCCAGATGGAATATCAAGTAAAGCGGTATATCAGGCACTATTGTCTGAGCAGGTTACCGTCGCTTATGGCAAACTCTTTTCGATAAGTGATCAATACGAAAACTATTTAAGACTGAATACATCGCTTCCTTTAGAAACGAGTTTGGAACGTGCTATCAAAAGGTTAGGTGATTTGCTTCGCGAATTACTCAGAATTGAAACTCATTAAACTGCTTAGTGTTTTTTTGCTCCAACTGTATCAGCGCCATTTTTGAAAATTATGCTTCAATCATTATTCAGGTCGACAGACCTTGGACGATTAAGCAGGATTTAAGATGAAAAAGCAGTTGGTTAAACATGAGTTAAGGTTAATCGCCGTTGCTATTTTTAGTGCGTTTTTACTGGTATTTGCGCATCTCATTTTGGCGAAGTCTTTCTCTCATATGGCATGGACAGAGTACACCGCGGCCGTGATCCCTTTCGTAATGTTTGGCTTATGTATTGTGGGCGTAAAGTATGCTGAAAAAGCGGACAGAGATAAGGAAGAAGACTAACTCAAGCTTGAGTTACTTAGCAGATGGTATTGACGGTTGAGCACAAAATAAAAGACCTCCACTAGGGAGGTCTTTTCTAATTCTGTCTCACTAAAAAGTGATTAGAAGTTCGCAGAGCGAGGCGTACGTGGGAATGGAATCACGTCACGAACGTTGCCCATGCCTGTTACGTAAGATACTAGACGCTCAAAGCCTAGACCAAAGCCTGCGTGTGGCACTGTGCCGTAACGACGCAAGTCGCGGTACCAGCTCATGTGCTCAGGGTCGATACCCATTTCGCGCATACGTGCATCCAGTACGTCTAGACGCTCTTCACGCTGAGAACCACCGATGATTTCACCGATGCCAGGTGCTAGAACGTCCATTGCCGCTACCGTCTTACCATCATCGTTCATACGCATGTAGAATGCTTTGATGTCTTTCGGGTAGTTCTTAACGATTACCGGCGCTTTGAAGTGCTCTTCCGCTAGGAAACGCTCGTGCTCAGATGACATATCGATACCCCACTCAACTGGGAATTCGAACTCACGGCCAGAATCCAGCAGGATTTGGATCGCGTCAGTGTAGTCAACTTGTGCGAAGTCAGAAGAAACAAAGTTCTCTAGACGGCTAACGGCTTCTTTGTCGATGCGCTGAGCAAAGAACTCAAGGTCATCGCGACGCTCTTCAAGTACTGCTTTGAATACGTACTTAAGCATGTCTTCAGCCAGTTTCGCAACGTCGTCCAGTTCTGCAAACGCAACTTCAGGCTCAACCATCCAGAACTCTGCTAGGTGGCGGCTTGTGTTTGAGTTTTCAGCACGGAAAGTAGGGCCGAAAGTGTAAACCTTACTTAGTGCACAAGCGTAAGCTTCCGCGTTTAGCTGACCAGATACCGTAAGGAAAGTTTCTTTACCGAAGAAGTCTTCGTTGTAGTCTACTTTGCCAGCGTCTGTACGAGGTAGGTTTTCCATGTCTAGCGTAGAAACGCGGAACATTTCACCAGCGCCTTCAGCATCTGAGGCAGTGATCAACGGCGCAGATACCCAGAAGTAACCTTGCTCGTGGTAGAAGCGGTGGATCGCTTGAGATAGGCAGTTGCGTACACGAGCTACCGCACCGATTACGTTTGTGCGCGGACGTAGGTGCGCAACTTCACGTAGGTACTCGATAGAGTGACGAGTTTTTGCCATCGGGTAAGTTTCAGCGTCTTCAACCCAACCAACCACTTTAACGCCAGTGGCAGCAAGTTCGAAGTCTTGGCCCTTTGCAGGAGATTCAACAATCTTACCAGTTACTTCAACAGAGCAGCCAGTCGTTAGCTTTAGTACTTCGTCTTCGTAATTATTAAGATTATTTGGGACCACGGCCTGAATCGGGTCGAAACAAGAGCCGTCATATATGGCAAGGAAAGAGATTCCAGCTTTGGAATCACGACGTGAACGGATCCAGCCACGAACAGTCACTTCGCTGTCTACTGCTAGCTGACCTTTCAATACGTCTGATACAGGCGCGTAAGTCATGTTTTCAATATTCTCCATTGAGGTAAAAATTCAACCCAACACTTATTAAAGTGCTTGTCTAATAACATTTTTGTTCAAAAAACAAGCTAAGTGCTGAGTTGGGTAGCATTTTACAGATTCAACGAGACATATTACCTGTCAATTCGCTCGCATCAACCTTTATATTCATTTTGATGGGGAGAATCTCTCTATTTATTCACTCTTTGATGCTCTGAAAGTGTGAATTGGTTAAGTAATTGCTCTAAACGTTCGGATAGATGCTCTAAATCAACACTAATATCACGCGTGTGCGATGCTGATTGCGATGTGTCGTCAGCATGCAGTGTGATCACATCAATTTTGGATTGAATACGCTGACTGACGTCGGATGTAGTTTGCGTCTGGCTTTGAATGTTTTCCGCATGTTTCAGAACTTGATGCATTTCATCGACAACGTTATGCATCGTGACTGAAAGTGTCTCGACATCGACTGAACGTTGGTGAGCAAACTGGCAGACAGTATCCACAGAGGCTAAGGACTCTTCACTCCCTTGCTGGAATTGAGAAATGATATGCTCAATGTTGCCCGTGGCTTCGGCGGTCCGAGAAGCTAGGTTACGCACTTCCTCCGCGACGACGGCAAAACCGCGTCCTTGCTCTCCGGCTCGGGCGGCTTCAATTGCAGCATTCAACGCGAGTAGGTTGGTTTGTTCTGCAATGCCTTTAATGACCCCAAGAATGGACGACACTTCTTCGGTTCTTTGGTTTAACGAACTGATTTTCTCCCGCACGCCGTCAATATTGCTCACCAAGTGTTTGATGTCTTCGCTCACGCTGTGTGCTTGGCTTGCGCTGTGAGTGGCAACATCAACGGTATGGTTGACTAGAGCTGTGGCGTTATTGGTCGAGTCTTCAACGGCGGTTTGTTGTTGCAACATGTCGGTGATGTTGCTTTGTACATCACTGGTTTCCAATTGTTGATTATTGGCCGCTTTGTCTGTTGATTGTGCAACATCCGTTAACTGACTGGCTGAATTGGCAAGAGAGTGGGAGGTGTCTTGTACACGCTCTAAACTCTCAGATACCGTGTCCATAAACGAATTAATCGCGGTAGAAAGTTGGCCTACCTCATCTTTTTGGTGATGAACAAGTCGTTGAGATAGATCTTTACTATGGCTCACATTCGCCATGAATTGCGACGTTTTTTGTATTGGGCGAACAATGATCTTGCGAATCAAACTCATCGTTATAATAAAACCAACAAACGCAATAACGGCCATTATTCCCATCGCAAACATTGCCTGTTTATTGATCATTGAATTGACGTGGTTCATGTTGTATTCCAAACGAATCGCGCCCAATACTTCGCCTTCTGGTGCTACATGGCAAGAAACGCAGTTGGTGCCACGATAATTTTCGCTTGATTTCATTGGTAGCGCGACAACCAGTCCGTTCCCCCAATCGGCTGAAATTGGCTCAATGACCAGTTCGCCATTTAAAGCTCGTTGGTCAATATCATCGACCGGTTGTTGGTTTGCTTGTCCTGGTCCGTAAAGCTTGGTTACGGTATCGGCCCGTAACACGCGAACTTCTTCAATCCCTTCTTGAGCGAGTGCTTTTTTTCGCAAAGTTTCTTTTTGCGACATGGTGCCTGTTAGCATCATCATGTTTAGGCTATCGAAGTAATTACTAGCCTTATCATGAAGCTGTTCACTGAGAACATCATTGATTAAGGTTTTTTGTTGATGGTATTGATAAGCCGTAGAGGCAGCCAGAACACAGCTGAAGACGGCAATTAACGCGAGCAAGAGCTTAAAAGTGATAGTTGAGCGCATAAATTTATTAGTGTAATTGGAACGAACTGCACAATCTTAATGTGCACAAATGCACACTGCGATCAACGAAATGAATGATTGTGACCCCACTCATGTTGGGGATATGTAATTGTGATGTGAGTGCTGTGTAATCAAATGTTTGGCGCATGACAGAAATACGACGTTCAGGACAAAGGTTTAATTATTTTCGCTGAGAACAAACGGCGTTTTGCTACGCTTGTATTGAGTAGCACTTGTCTGTTGGCAGTGAATTCCTTAGTATTGCGTGTCTTTTTAAAGCCTGAGAATCAAGATGAAAACAGAATTGTACAAAGGGAATATGTTTTAATTTCAACGGCTTTCTAGTAGCTTCGGAAATCTACATCGTTTATCATGTGAGGCCAATAAATACGGGGCTTGCGAGCTTCATGGCGTTTCTTCATGTAACATGAGGAAAATGCCCGAAGAAACGTAATGTGTGTATATATTGTGTATATGACAAGGTAGATTATGACCATTACCGAACGGGCTTTAAAGTCCAAAAATAACTTCCCAACAGACAAACCACACCAAGATTTAGCCGACGGCGGTGGCCTACTTGCGCGCTTTTATAAGAGCGGAAAAATTAGCTTTTGTTATCGCTTCCGCTGGCAGGGTAAACAAGCAATTTTAACAATCGGCACTTATCCTCAAGTTTCTTTAAAAGAGGCTAGGGATATCCACCGAGAAGCCAAAAAGATGCTTGAGCAAGGTTTAGATCCACGAAACCACAAAGCCAAAAAGAAAATCTCAACTGTTCAAGAGTGTATTGAGTTTTGGATTAAGGAAGAATTGATCCCAAGACGCAAATATCCAAAGCTAATTATCAACGCGCTAAATACACACATAATTAGCAAGATTGGCTCTAATGAATGGGAACAGATGAAAACTGTTGATTGGATCAACGTGATTAAGACCATTGAAGGAAAAACTGTTCCGGTTCGATTGCTGACAGAATTAAAGCAGTGTGCCAAATACCTAATGGCTGTAGACATTATTGACGAGAACAAGCTGATCAATATACAAAGTCGCTTTGTTGGTACACCGTCTAAGCCAAGGGATAGGGTTTTATCATTCAAAGAACTCAAGCAAATTTACGACTATTGCCGTTCTGGTAAATACCCTCCTGAGTTTGCGGCAGCTTGTTTAATTCTCATGTTTACCGGAGCGCGTAGCGGAGAACTGAGAACGGCTAAGAAAGTAAACATCGACCTGAAAGATAGAACTTGGAAAGTGCCACCAGAAAATAGCAAGAACGGGCGTTTAATCGTTCGTCCAATTCCAGATTTCTTGTTTGGTTACTTTGAGTTTTTATACAACCTTCACCCAAACTCCGAGAACTTAATTATCTCGAATCGGGGTAGGGAGTTAGGAGTACAAGGTTTTCAAAGTCGTTTTAGACCGTTACAAGCGGCATTAGCGTTGCCAAGCTGGTCGCCACACGTATTTAGACATACTTTAGCCACACACTTCGGTGATTTGAAAATTGAGCCTTATATCGCTGAGAAGATGCTAGGACATGAAATGGCTGGTGAAATGAAAACCTACAACAAAGGCCAGTATCTAAGTCAACAGCTAGACGCTATGAGAGTCTATCACGACGCTGTAGTTAACTATAAAGAGAGTAATTAATTTAGAACCCTTTTGCGTAAAAATACGGGTGTTAGCACTGAACCTAGAACCCATGAATGTAAGATTGCGAGTGCTAGTTGCATAAAGTGATTGATGCTTAATGGTTTTTTGTTATTTTATGTTTATTTTTTCTCTATATTGAAAAATAAAGCTTTACATTTAATACGGAACTAGTGATACTGAAATTGCTCTGTTGTAGTTCAGAGTTATTAAATGAAAAATAAAGTTTTAAGTTAAGCCCTCAGAATTCCTTCATTGTTATCCTCAGAGTTTCCCTCTCTAGCTTCATTATAAACATTAAATAATTCAAGATTTCAGTGCTTCTCTCGCAAGTTACGCGTAAATTATATTTAAAATAAGGGACAACATATGTCTAATAATAAAACTGGTTCTGTAAAATGGTTTAACGATAGTAAAGGTTTCGGATTTTTGACACCAGATGATGGTAGTGCTGATGTATTCGTTCACTTTAACTCTATTGTTTCAGAAGGCTTTAAAACTCTAGCCGAGGGCCAAAAGGTTAACTTTAAAGTAGAGCAAGGCCAGAAAGGTTTGCAAGCTGCAAATGTAGTTGTTGCATAAAATTATTTGTAGAGGTGTATTCACACCTCTACTACTCTCATCTCCTCTAAACTCATACAATTTATTTATTACTTAAAGAACATAAAATATCTCTATTTAAATTAAAGTATTAAAATAAATTATAACTAAGACTAAGAAAAATATGCCTACATTCAATATAAAATATATAAACGAAAGTAATAGTACTTTACGCATGGAAACTGTTTTTATGCGTGGATTAAAAGGTGCAAAAATATCAGCATCCTCCTGCGCTCCATTTTGTACAAATAGAATTGAGCTTCGAGACCTTATTGGTACATTGTTAGCCCACAAAGAGGGCGGGATCTGGGTGAATGCTGTAAAAGCTTAATCCAAATTAAGTACAATACAATATCATTCGCTATAGCTTTGTCGCTCTCCTTATATAACAGCAAGTTAGAAGATGTTATAAAAAGTCGTAACCTTGAATTTCCTCCCACCTTAAGACATCTTCCGTTTTCCAAATGAGTCTCGGTGAAGAGATTACAGGTTCAGGAAATCCCTTTGTTTTACGCCAGTTGTATAGGCCACGTTTTGTGAAGTTTTCACCATTGCGCATTGCAAAAGGACGATATCTAACAAGCAATTGTTCAATACTAATTAATTTTTCTTCCACTTTTTTAACTCCTCATATTGAAGCTGAATTTCCGTTCAGTATGGTTTTGTGAGTCCAAACTCATCAAAATTAAACTTGGTGCCGATTGGTTGCGAATACATCCCAACTATTTATTGGTTTTGTGAAGCGCCGCTTTTCATTGAACCGCTAGTCCTTTTTGAGCTGAATTGCCAAGGCGGATCGGCATAAATCACACCGTATCTCACTTGCGACGAACCTCGTTTACTTGCTCTTTCGTCCAGTTCTCGCGTTCCCAAGGTTGAACGATCTGTTCGTCAATTGCTGCTCGGATTCTTGACGCACTTGCTTCGCTAATGCCCTTAACTGATTTTGCTAGTTGCTCATCGGTTGGGTGCATGACGCTGTAAACAGAGAAATAATTCGCATCGTTCAGAAGTTTTAATTCTCGATCGGTGATTATGCCATCGTAAACAGATTCAAGTGTGACTTCTTTGAAGTGTTCCACACGCGCAATTAGATGCTGGTGGCTAACTTCAGCAGCGTTTGTGTAAATTTCTTGAAGGTCTGTATATAGCTCTGTAGGAATACGACCTTCAAACTCGTGTACCGTAGGAATAAGAGGAATCAGCCAGTCAGAAACACTTACCACACAACAAATAGCCCAATTTGAACGCAATTCAATATGGAAGTTTAAGTCACGAATTACGCTTAGGTTTCTAACCAGTGGCTTGAATGCAAGAGGGTAGCCATAACGGTAGATAAATAGCTCTAAACCGTCTTTGCCAACGTATGGCTTTTCTACGTCCCCATCAATGAAATGCAATCGAGCTTTGTACTCTTCGCATAGGTGCGTTGCTTCTAATGCTGCTTCGCTTAGTTGAGTAACTTCCTTTTTCAAGCGAATATTTTCTTTGCGGTAGTCGCTTGATTCTTTCTTTAAGCGGTTGATTGTATTTAATCGTTCGTCAGCAGTAGCGCGTGATTTAGCTAGGCGTTGCTTCAAAGCGTCTGGATTCATTTCACGGTAACGCTTAACTTCTTCTCTTATTGCAGGAAGATCAGCCGTTCTTGATTTTAGTAAGTTAAATTCGCTGCGTAATTTGTTGAGCTTGTCTAGGTGGTCTAGTTCAATTGCTTCGTTTTCTTTGGTCAGCTCAATAACTTTTAGTTCAAGTGTGTCACGTTCAGACTCAGCCTTTTCAATTCGATCAATTAGTTCGTTGTACTGATCAGTTTCGTAGTTTAGAGAGTCAGAAACTAATTGTGCTTGGGTTTCAACAAGAGAAAGGACGTTACCAAGTTGATTTTGAACCATGTTTAGAAGGTGATTAACAGCAACATCTACAGGTTGGATTTGGTCGGTCATTAGTCTACCTTGTGAATAAAACTAATCTGATTTGGTTCCCTCGTGAGTGAGGGAACCATTACTCATTAGTAAGTTCCGATGTAAGTCGGCATTACTACAGATTGGTTTGCGAACTCTTCTTTAACGACTTCAAGGAACTTCTCAGCCATTTTCTCTTGAAGTTCTTCCATGCGTTTAATGCGTAGGATTAAAAGTTCGTTTCGAATTACTGATAGTCGTAACTCAAAGCGGAAATCACCTAAACCAGAGTATGGTTCGCAAGTGAAGACAAATGCCGTAGGTAGCACAAGATCTTCACGAGTTTTAGTCGCAATACGTTCGTATTCGCTTTGTGATTGAGAGAAATCATTAACTTGTCGGTTTGAGCCGCGAGTGTGTTCAAAATCAAGTTCACGAACAGCCGCAATTGCTTTAAACATTTCAATTTGTTCGCCGTTGAAATCAAACGCTGAAACGTAGTCTTTCCAATCTTCCAAGAACTCAGCCATATCGCATTGTTCCAGGCGTTCGCCGTCGATGTTTAGCAACGCTTTAAATGGCGCAGTGCGTTTTAGTGACACTGAAGCCTTGTGAATTTGATGACCAGCTTTATCGTTTGTACCAACGTCAAAGATTGTTTTAGCTTTCATTGAATCAGCATCAATAAAAGTCTTTGAGCCTTCTAGCTGGTGGTCTTTTGCGTACTTCGCGAACTCAATGATCGAGATTGTATTAAACTCGCCACGCAAGTTATTGCGGTGTTCTTGGTAAGGTTCCAAATCTTTTAAGGAACAATTGTCAGGCACTAGAATCAGTTGTGAAAGTGTATTTTTAGCTTCAATCGCTTTAATAAAATCAGGAACGCTACCCTTATTTATAAGTTCTTGAATTGATTCTTTAGTAAATGACATTTCTCTTTACTCCCTAGTATTTGCCAACGCTTAGCTTGTTAATACCTGCCGGTATTTCTAGCTGGTTGTGGACGCCAACGGCTGGGCGGTCATAAGTCAACTTGCCACCGAAGCCAGCAAATGCCACAGTTTCATATTTGAGGTCTTCGACTTTTGAGCCGTAATTTACTTTCGGTTCTTTAACCGTGATCGCCGTGGTTACATTCATAATCGACGGGTCGGTTTTAGATGCTGGTGAAAGTTTTAGCTTTAAGATGATCTCGCCAGCTTTACCGGAGTTAGAGACGGCCAGTGCCACGTTGGATGTGGCTAAACCAAGAACCTTAGCAATCGAGCCAGCTTCAACATGCTCGATAAATTCAGGGAAGTTAGTCACACGTTCCATTTGAGGGTCTTTTTGGGCTGCTCCTTCGCCAGTCACTTTCGCTTCGTCAATAGTCATGTTTACTCACTTGTCTTTTGTGATACTATGACTGCGTTGTAGCGGTTTGGTCGCCGCTTCAGCACGGTCATACCATTAAATGGTCTGGTCATACCTTGTGAATAAAGCCGCTCAGAAATGGGCGGTTTTATTTTTGTCTTAATGTTTCCGTTCGATGCCAATATTATCTAATCGATGAAAAATTTGGAAGTGATTGAGAATGTGTAAAACTGAAATCATTGTTTTCGTTTCTTATAAGATGAGATTTTAGGTAAAAAAAACCCTCGCATAGCGAGGGGAGTCTTTCTAAAAGCTGATTTTTGGTGATATCTATTACTAAAAATTAGAATATCGCATATGCAGCGAATGTGCCAATTAATTTCTGACCAGTAATTTCCACGAGGCGTAACTCAATTGGCAACTCTTCATTCACGGACTTTAAAAACTGCCTACCATGAGCTGACTGGTACTCCATTATCTCTACGTTGTTACCCGTATTAGCGACAACAAGCTGGCCTGATACTGGGGTTTTCTCGGTGTCAAAGTAAAAGTACCCACCAGCAGGGTAGTTTTTGATTTGGTCGTTCACTTTTATCACGAATTGACTTTTGGAGTTTCCACTTGGGCATGGAAATCTTTGAGTGTATTCGGGAACACCCGTTTTTAGAAAGTCTTCAGGTTCTACATCCACGAACGAATTCAAAGTAACTAATGGTGCACCTAGTTCGATACGTGAAAGCTCTTTGTATTCATCAGCTGTTGGTGAGCCTTCACCAGTCGCTAACCACTCAAGACGGCAATCAAGGGCATCTGCTAGCCTGATTGCAGAATCAAGCATGATACTTTTTTCTGGATTCAATTTGATGTTGGTTAATACCGCCCGACTGACACCTGATTTCTTTGCCAAGTCGATGCTTTTGGTTATGTTCAAATCCCTTTTTCTCTGCTCGATGTTTCGAGCAAGCACGGACAAAGACATAATGCCCCCTGTTTGTTATATGAGTGTTTCGCTTGTATATGCATGTGAAATTCACACACCAAGTATAAACCAATTCTTTTTTTTGGTCGATTATTGGTCTGTATTTTTTTATTTGACAACTAATAGGTTTTCGATCAATGATATTTGTCATCGAATGTTGAACGACACTCAACGGTAGATAACCTAAAAGTGTGTTTTGGTGAGCGTGGGAGCTATTCCCTATCAGCCACCCACTTGTGGCGCTAATAGCTCAGTGTCGCCACGCTCAACCAAAGCACATTGAGAGGTAATCATGAACATTCCTGAAAATCGCTTTTTCGTTCTAAACAACATGGCCGTCGTTCCAACGATGATTTTTAAGCGTGGTTTGACGCTTGAAGAGTTAGGAGCTTACTGCGTTTTGAGCGCGACCAGTTTCAACTGGTGGAAAGAGGTCGATGAACTCAGCAATGCATTGGGAGTGCCAGTCGAGAAACTTGAATCACTCAGACAAGCGTTAGTTGAAAAGTGTGGTTTGACCGAACCTAAAGACGATTACGATGAAGAAGAACAGGCTGAACGCGCAAGTTCTATCTACAAAGACATTCAAACAAATAGTGAATTTTAAGTAAAAAAAACCGCCGTGTAAGACGGCGGCCGTTAAGTTTGCACAAAATGTTAGTGCTGTAACGAGGTAATTATATGGCACAACCTAATAAGAACGCAACGATCAAGCGTAAACGTACGAGCCACAACTTCACAATGATTTGCAACGAGGTTTATGCAGACCATTGTTTGAGTTTTCAAGCTATGGGATTGCTTAGTTACTTGTTGTCAAAACCTGATGATTGGGAAGTTAAAGTGTCCCACTTAGAGAAAGTAACCACAGGAACCGCTAAGAAAACGGGGCGTGATGGTGTCTACGTAATATTAAAAGAACTTATTGAGCGTGGTTTTTGTCTTCGCCACAAAGAGGCTGATGGTTCAACTTGGTACGAAGTGAGTGACTATCCAAAAAGCCTAATCCGTGAAAGCCGTATTACGGAAAAGCCAGATCCGGCTAATACGACACTACTAAATACTGATCTTAAACTAAATACTGATCTAAATACTTCGTCCGAATCTGACGATTCAGACCAATTGCTTTCTGATGCGTTTGAAATTTTCTGGACTGCCGGAATGAGAAAGGTAGGGAAGATTCAAGCATTCAAAGAATTTAAACGAGCTATCAAGCGCCTAAAGGCTGAACCTTACGAGTTTGCACGAACGCTCGCTGAAGACGTAAAACGACGCAATGCAGCGCGGCAGCAAGGTTTTGATCGCTTACATCCAGAACGTTACATCAAATATGAACGCTGGACAGATGAATTGCTCAACGATACGAATCTAAGAGGTATCGACAATGGACAGAAACTTGAAATCAATGGAATCGGTTATGGCGAGAATGCCGATCAGTCAATCTTCCCTGAATGGTTACGGATTTACCCAAACCAATCACCAGCAATCAAATTTGCACGAGTACAACAGCAGCGCCAATGGCTTGAATCCCAAATTAATAGCCCTATGGGACACGCTGACGGAAATGTATGGCAAGAAATGGGTAACGATGAATGGCGCGGTGATTACTACGGCATGGGGAAACTTCCTTTCGACCCTGCATGACTTGCAACTTAACCGGATACTAGCGATCTGCTTTGACCGACTATCCAACGGCAACTGTTTCCCTCCATCGCTTGGTGAGCTGATGACTCAGATTAACCAACGAACCGAAGCGGAATACCGCGAAGCCTATGACCGATTTTTGAATCGTGCACCAATGGGGAGAGCCGAGAAATGGGTAGCACAAAATTGCGATTGGGATTTGAAACGAGCAAGAGCTGGTGGAGAGTTAGAACTTTTCATCAAGTATCTACGGGACGCAGACGCTAAAGAACGAGCTGGGCGTCTGAGACTTGCAGAGGAAGAGCTAAAAGCGCTACCAGTACACAGTCGAGTTTCTTTAATTGATAAGGTTCGAGAAGAGTATCGACGTTCAGGAGAACGACACGAGTTTTCTAACCGAATTGACCAACTAAGGGCAATGAAACGATGAACATAACCAAATTCAACAAACCTATTTTTGGGGATCTGACCGTCATCATTGATATGGATAACGACCCTTGGTTTATCGGGAACGAGGTCGGCGCAATGCTTGGCCTTGTGAACGCTCGTGATGCGGTTAATCGGTATGTTTCAGAACAAGACAAGAAGCCGCTAAAGCAGTTAATGGCCAAATTCCCACCGTCGAGCTGCTCGACGTTAGAGTTAAATCAAAGACTTACGGTCATAAACGAGGCTGGTATGTATGATTTGATTCTTTCCAGCCAAGCACCAAAAGGTAAGCCGTTCCAGCGTTGGCTCACCCACGAAGTGTTACCAAACATTCGAAAGCATGGTTCATATTCATTGACTGAACAGCCTCAAACAAGCGCGGAATGGTTACTTGAGCAAGCAAAGGCTCTAGTAGAACAGGAGAAGCAGACCAAACAGGCCATTGAGACGGCCAACGACGCTCATAGACGGATTGACGAGTTAGAACGCAATTTTATTCCGGCTGGATATGCGATTGTTTCCGGTTTGGGTATTCACTACGGGTTATCCAATCAAAAGGCTAAAGAGCTAGTGGAAGCTTATGACATTCCAACTAGACCAATCACAGTGAACAGCGGGACGTTCCCCATTGTTACTAAAATGGTGCGCATTGAAGACTTTAAAGCCGCGCTCAAGAAAGAAATTCAACTTCTCTCACTATCAGATACCGGCTTGTGGTTCGCAGGCGGACAGATAGGGCGATTTGCGGCCAAAGGGCGAGTTTTAGAACTATTCAAAAAATACCAAGAGACATTAGCAGTTATTTAGGGGAACGCATCAGATGAGTAATCCGAACCAAGTATTAACCTACTATCTGATCACTTATCACTACTGCGAAAAAAGCGTGTTTACGAAAGCAGGCTATCAGCAAGTCGCTTTAAACCAGAGAATGAAGCCTTACTCAACTAAGAAAATAATGGCCGCGATAGCCGATCACTTAAGAGTTGACGCAGA
Source organism: Vibrio sp. 1-2 (7-a) (assembly GCF_013048515.1). Lineage (NCBI taxonomy): Bacteria > Pseudomonadati > Pseudomonadota > Gammaproteobacteria > Vibrionales > Vibrionaceae > Vibrio > Vibrio sp. 1-2 (7-a). The sequence goes on along the minus strand of NZ_VHSQ01000001.1, from coordinate 1,384,437 downwards.
TACGTTACTGCCTATCAACATTCAGGAGCTTGGTTCCTATCCAAGAGCCATGATTGAAGATCTAAAAGAACAAGCCGAGGCGTTAACAGTGACGATTTAGAGTATCGCTTTTGAGTTAGAGCGTTGCATTCAGTGAATGCAGCGCTTTTTTTGTGCGTAGAAAACAGGAGAAGAGCAATGAAAGGTCGCAAACCAACAAAGGCAGAACAGATCTATGTACAGGCCGTGATTCAACGTTGTGGCTGTATAGCTTGCGATAAGCTTGGTCACCCGAATGATTGGCCTGAACCGTTGGAATACGTTGAGTTTCATCATTCGAGTGAGAAAGGTGCGGTTAAGCCACTAGCTCACTTTTTTGGTTATGGCCTTTGTCCCGTTCACCATCGAGGCGCAACTGGCTGTAACCCGATACCAGAAGGCGAACCAGTACGACACGATCCGCTAGGTAGTCGCAAGCAATTATTCTTCAACAAGGTTGGTACAGACTTAGAACTGGTGGAATATGCTTGGTCTAAATTGCCATTAGAAGCGCTCGATCAGATTGGAGAGCTTACGGGAATATGGAGCTTTGAAGAGTTGGTGCGAGAAGATACGAAGAAACGTAACATTCTTGAAAACATAAATTCCAATATTTAGGTTTGTTTGTGTAATTATCGAACGAATACAATTATTCATGTTCAATGAATGTTGCGAGATGTGATTCACATGACCAAAAACAAAATTTCACCGAGAGATGAAATTGCGGCTATAGGATTTAACGCAGCTATTCGTCTCCTTTCTATCCATAGACATTGCTCAGAGCAAGATGTCGTTGAGTACCTAGCGTTTGAGCTAGATCGCGCAATTCCACAAATTGAGCATTACCGACTAGTAGGGCTAAGTATTCACTTAGTTCCTAAAGTCATCGAGATAATGCGACAAAACAAAATCCCATTTGGTCGCCACCAGCTAGCGCCAACAAAAGAGATTGTTGCTATGGCACAATGGCGTAACACAAAGTGACGCAAGGTATTACCAGACAAAACACAGGGGAAAATAGGCTTGAGTGTTGTTTTGTTTGGATTCGTGATCTTCTCTGTTGGTCACGCTCTTTTTATGATTTCGGTGTTGTCGTTCTATGATTCTATGAATCAAAAGTTAACAAACAAAGCATCGGCCATGATTTTTTTAATTGGAACGCTGCTTATGACAAGCGGCTTTCTTCTTAGCCCTTTGTGGCTAATTCAACAAATAGGTATGAACCAATGACCGACCAAGAAATGCTAAACAGCAAAACACGACCAGAATTAATGAATTTTCTTGAAGAGTTCGTGAAAGGAGAGGGCTTTAAGATTGCTTTAACCGTTAATCCAGAGATTCAGGATGATGAACGAGTAGATTTAGATATTAAACACGAGCAGTTTCCTACGATTAACAATAACCTCGCTGATTACATCGGCTCAGAGTTGAACGAAGCGATAAAAGAGATCATTTCTCAAATTCTTCCAAAGGTAACGGCTATTGCTCTTGCAAAGATGGCAGGTGTGGATTTGAGTAGCGTGAAACTTACAGAGTGTGATTGTGAAGATTGCCAATGCAAGGATTCTGAACACCACAATGAAAGCGACGAATCAAAAGACGACAGAGCAGAAAAGATCCGAATTACTTCAAGCCCGTCAAATCGTATTCACTGATGCGAAACGCTTAAACCTTGATGAGTTTATGATCCGGCTAGCCAAGCTAGTCGGTTCGTACAAGTCTGTCACTATCTACGAGAACAACGAGGAAATATCCAGCTATGACACGCGAGATTGTACTGTCAACGCAAGAACAGCTACTAGCAGAGGGGATTCTTTCGAAATCAAGAGCACTACTGAAACAGATGGAAGCCAACACGTTGCAACCTGTTAGCGTTAGTGAGCTTTGTTCCTTAGCAGCGGCTAAAGCCTTGGCTCTTCTACATGACCATGAGGATGTATCGAGCATCGTTATGGAAAACATTTCTTTTGGTATCGCTAACTCGAATTACTACTTACTCCGAACCAAGCAACAAGAAAACCAAATCAAAGAACTACAAGAAGAAGTAGCCCGACTCAGTAAGTTGCTTGAAGAGTCCGACCAGATAACTGTTATGGACGCAGTTGCACCGGAAGGAGCCAAATTAGGCGAAGCTAATAAACAAGGCTGCTAAGGAGAAAGTAGTGAATACCATTGACGCAGCGACCATTGTTTCCAAGACGTACTTGGTTTTCATGATCCAGAATTTGCAAGTGCTTACGTCCAACTAGCCTACAGCGACCAATCGGAACTTGACGCCCTATGGTTTGACTTAAATTGCGACTCAATGAAAACCATTCTGATGTATCCAGATTGCCCTAAATTCTCGGAAGCTTGCGAATACGTTATGGAGCTTGGTTGCGACCTTCGTAGTGATTTTCGTGCGGATTTTACTGTGTTCTTTAACGAGACTATATTCTGAATATATCGAAGAAGAGGCAAAAACCGATGAGCGTGAGCGAGATTAAGCAATTAGAGCGCGATTTAGGTGCCGTGATCGGTTATTTGAGTGCGCCTAAGTTAAGCGCGGTTCAGTTGGTTATTCGCAAGGAAGAGGCAATCAAGCGCCTTACCCGAATGCTAGACGAAGCAAAGTTTCTAAAGCAGCAAAAAAAAATGCATGGTGTTGCATGAGCTATTTGCTGAATTTGAGGGGCGTTCGGCCAGCTCCTTAACGATAGATAAGCTGGTGGACGTTATTAAAGAGTGTAATGAGCATCTAAAGACGGTGTGAGCTTATGGGATACGATCTAGCGGAGTATTTAAAGCAGTTTGGTTTAACAGTTGCCGACCTTGAGGACGAGTCAGGGCGAGGCCGTAATACGCTTTACACTTGGTACAAAAAAGATAAGCAGATTCTTATGTGCATCATTCGATCACGGCTTTCTAGCAAGCTGCAAGTCATTGCCAAAGATATCGAAAACAAACTTTCTATGTTGGAACGATAGTGATATCGGCCATCGAGGTTGAGCATACAGTAAAAACCACGTCTATTGGCGTGTGAGCAAGTGACAATATGAGTATGTAAAGCGTACATACTGTGTGTATTGAGGTGTACGCTGTTTTATCCCTGTAGACTTAGTAAGGCGATGGCCTCACTACGTGAAAGCATCAATACTGGACATCAAGTGAAGTGACTTTCGATGTGAAATTTAAATTGACGTTCTACCACGGCCTTTAAATAATATAACGGCGCGTGAAGGGGGAGCAACGTAACCATACCACTATAAACACGAAACCCAACGACGGAATGAAAAATGCCAATCGTTGGGAGTCATTATTAAACAGTTTGTGTTTAGATCTTAGCTTGGTCAGGGAGCTTTTCATAACTAAGTACATTGCGTAAATTCATAGACCAACTAGCGCAACTACTCATGAAAATTTTTGCCGTAGGCGTAATTGGAATAGGACTATCGAGGCTGCCAGCTGGAACTACTACGCTGTTAATACTATCAGCGAACGTAGGGAGCGCTGACCCACATTTTTGACAAAAACTTTTTACATGCAATGATTTCGGGTACTTATAGGTACTAACATCATCTTCACCCTGCAACCAAGTTAAAGTACTAGATTTAGCAAACAAATTTGCAGCATGTGCTGAGCCGGAGCCTTTTTGGCAGCGAGTACAGTAACACAAGAAGAAAGACTGGAAATCACCTAAAATCTCATATTTTACGCAACCACAAAGGCATGAACCTCGATGTTTATTAGTCATGAAAGCCTCCTTCTTTCGAGTACACATAACTCTCTGCTAAGTGGTGAGCAACGCTACCATGAAAATTCAACCAGACCACAGCAAGCACAAAACCCAACGCGAAGCTGAAAACGCTAAGCGTTGGGAATCACTCTTAAATGCTGTTATATTCGTAGCCTATTGATTAAAAAGCTGTTCTACCGTTTTCATTGGTAAAAACATACGAATACGCCCATTATGTTCACACAATACTTCAAAGCCGAACTTCGTATAGAACGCTTGAGCAGAATCTGTCAGACAGTCCACAACAATTGCGTATGCCCTCATGTGATGATTCACTTCCCACAAATACTTCAGTGCACGAATTAGACTAACCTTTCCGAGTCCAGAGCCATGAAACTCTTTGTGCACAGCTAATTGAGCCAAAAGAAAAACAGGGATTGGATATCTAGGAAGTTTTTTGGCTAGTTGTGCCGGTAATGTTTCTCGGCTGATTGAACTCGGTGCAACACTATAAAATGCGCAAATAGCGAATTTTTGATTTAACAGTGGTTGAGCACTAGGTAAAACCATTGTTCGACTAATGCCTGCTTGCATATGCTTTGCAGCTTGAGTTTTGATAAATGTGTTCAGCTCTTGCTCACCACAGTCAAATGAGTTGCGGTCATGCTTTGATTTACTAAGTTCGACGAACTCTTTACCCCAACTCACTTAATGCCACTCTCATCTGTAAATTTGGCAGCTTCAAGCAAAGCTTGATTCGGTGCTTTTGCTTTATTACACGCGGCCATAAACTCGTCAAAGACACTGCCTTTAACCATAATACTTTCATGCTCCTCAATAACATGAGTCGCATCTTCGTCCATAAGTCTCACAACATATTCAGTGAGACTTTTTAAACCAAGTAAAGCCGATGCTTTTTCGGCTTTTGCCTTGATCTCTTCATCAAGGCGGATATCTAAACGTGCTGTTGCCATAACCCCTCCTACGTACGGACATATTCCGTACCCTGAGAGATTATAGTGCAAACTTAAAGCACATTCAATTTGTACGGAAAGTTTACGGAGTGAGAGAGAGTATAACGCCGTATTAAGGTGAGCGGCGCTTGGCTATACTTGAGCGAAGCGAAAGCGCCAAGCGTTGCGAATCCCTCTTAAACAGTTGTTATACCGCTGATTCCTCGACTTTTTGTACTATTTTGGTCGACAATTTGGTCATTACTCTACTAAACAAAGTAACCCTTGGTTTTGCCTCCTGTTTTAGGGAGCCAAGTTCAATGAAAGTTACTTTATTTTGCTTCAATGTATCAAAAGCTTTTGCGTCATGATTAGACAAGTTTGTCGCTCTATCTTTAATCACTTGCTCTGTTTTACCATTCACAAGGTCTAAATATTTTTCATGTGATTTGTATGGATTATCAATGCGATTATCAAAGTAAAGCTGATATAAAAGAATCCAATATTGGTCAATATCAAACAAAGTTCTCGCTGAAACATCTTTTGCGAACTTTTCGACCTTATCCTTATGGGAGTCGTACAAGTATAGAGTCAGGATTGCCATGCAATCTTGTGTATCGATTACGCGCACTGCAAGTTCACTGCCCACGTTACTATCGTAATATTTGCGAATATAAAACAAACACCAAACCATACCATCTGAGTTTTTATTTTTTATGCATTCATTCAAGGTGAAAATCAGTGACTGGTAATAATTATCACCTTGTTTTTTTGTAGCATATGGAAGTAGCTTAGCCAAAAGAGGAAGTAAAATTGGATAATGCATTGTCAGATTTGATACATACTCCAATAAGCTTAACTTAGCTTGGTTGTTAGCTTTATTCACGAGTGACTTAACCGTGTATTTTAAAATACTTCCACTAGGGTTCTTTTCTTGTAGTTCAACGGCATAATCGAGCATTCGAGTGCAGTAGTATTCATTAACTTTTTTCCGTTGGCTAAGCCTTGAACCGATCTCAGATACCCAGTCAGCAGATGTTGGTTTTGGTAACTTTTTGATTTCTGTTTTCTTGATGTTTAACAGTAAACCATAGGTAGACAATGCCTCAGACAGGTCACGCACAAAACTTTCGGCTTGTTCATATGTATTACAAAATGCAGTGTAATCGTCGATGAAACGGTAAAACTCATAACCTTTGTTCGAAAGTAATTTGTCCACCTCAAATAAGATTATTTCACTAACCACGTTTGATGTGCCGGGACCGATAGCAATGCCCGTAGTTTCGTTACGCTTCATCATCCTTTGGTTTTTATCAAGCTGATTTGCAAAACCACCCTTTGGATTTTTCTTCGCTTTTTGTACGCCCATCAACGCCCACGGAATCGAATGAGTATAAATACTAGGGTAAAAACTCGCGATATCAGAATGAACGATAAACTTTTTTCCATTAGCGCATTGATGATAACGTTTAGTTTTCTTCTTTGATTGCTCATACGTCATTACGATGATGCGCCCATCAGGGTGTGCGACCGGACGGATTATACTATTTTCGTTACTTTCGATGTGCTGCAATTTATCCCAGTTCGATGCAATTTCCTTAACTAAATGGGAATAAGGTAGTGGGTGTGGAATTGCCAGACTGCGATGAACATTATTAAAACGAGTCGCATTGTAGCTACAGTGGTCATATCCGCCACTTCTTAGTGAGATTTCACATAATTTGTCAGCAATATCAGGCGTTAATAGTTCGCTATTAAAAATGCTAGGTAATTCTTCATTTTTATTCTTCTGTAGCGGGAAGTAATTGTATCTAAGTAACGAATCTTTAACGTATTTTTCGTTTATCATTTTTTCCTCGATATTAGAATAAGCGATATAACGCCGCATTAAGGTGTGAGGCACGCAATACGATGCTCCCGAATACCACCTTAATCACTTAAACCAACGCATGGTAAAAATGCCACGCGTACCAAATCTTATTTAGCGCTTTGTTAAGCGGTAATTTTTTTTGCCGTTCTATATCTATAGATTTCTTGGTTGCGTAAAATCCGAGCGATACAATCCTGAAATCCCATCATAAGGTGGTAAGCGTTGTGATTATGGTACTGTATAGTTTTTTTATGATTTGCATATTTAACAAGGAAACCTACAAATGTAGGATACTCAGCACCAATTTGGTTGAATGACTCATCATGCATTAGTGAATGTTTGAAACCATTGAACAGATCATTTGAGATTTCTAGGAAATTTGTTGTGTCCTGCTCATATTCTTCATTACCCATAATGATGTCCTTAACGGGTGTGCTCTTTGTTTTCGGTGAAAGTACTGAACCAATGGATTCATGACTAAGGGTTTTAGTTTTTTCAAATGATGAAATATTCACCAGAAGATCTGTCAGTTGCACTAATGAGTTCAATACCCTACGCATGATAAAGATAATTGATTCCATCTCAGTCTTAAACTCATGTATCGTTGAAGGGTCAAAGGTCGCTGTCCCCTTAGCTGACGAAAAAACAGTATTATTCCCACCGCCTTGCAATATTAGTCGATGCATTTCTACGCACCGCTGGAATTTTTTGTTAATAATAATTAGAGATTGATGAATTCTCATGCCAACTAAATCAGTGTTACATAGTTGAGGTATATTTGGGTATTTCATGAAATCATACACGTTGGGCTCGACATATTGGAACGTGTCCATTTTTCGTCCAGCATAATAATTAATTTTTTCTACAGTAGGTCGCCAAAAATCATCTTTGACTATTTTCCACTCATCATTTTCAAACATAGGAATTTCATCAGCATTGCACTGTTCCAATGGTGGTTTCTTAACAGTTGAACCTGCTGGTATTCCATACCCTTTCTTGGCATTTTCTTCATTTATATCATTTTTCTCCTCTGTACCGAGGTAGAACTTATAATACTGTTCATAATGATAAAGTTGCATTCTAACTCCTATGTGAAGCGCTAACGCTTTCTATCTAGACTTTATCGGCCTTCCATACTCATATCATGCAATTTTTCCAATTATTGTTCAATTGATAGTCAATAGACTAATGAGAGATGATAGATATCAGATTGCAAACTGACGGATAGTTTAAAAAGTTTACTTCGACTACCTTGGATAACTGTAGGTAAGGGAAGCTTCTATCCAAATGAAGTTAATTAGCATCAGTGATAACCAGTAATAGGGTAAAAATGAGTGTGCAATTCCTATTGCAAAAGCTATTTCAATTAGCCGTGTTTTATGCTTAATAAGCATAAAAGCACTTCATCGATCAATCCGGGTTGGGCCAAGCTAAATTTGGTTTAAATTTGGACTGATTTCTGTTTTGGTGTATAGTTAGTAACGCAAACAAATGCTTTTCAAACAACGATGCAAGGAATATCCGCAATGCGTACTGAGACGGTAAGCTACTTAAAGAAAAATGCAGCCGATCTCCCACTGGATGAAGCGATGACGATCACACAAAACGGTAAGCCGATTTATGTGGTGGAATCGTACGAAGAACGACTAAAGCGCGATCAAGCAGTAGCCTTGATGAAGCTTGTTACTATCAGTAACAAGGACGTAGCCCAAGGTCGCACAATGTCATCGAGTTCGTTTAAGGAGAGATTGGCCGCCAAGAAATCATAAGGTGGTCATAAGATGGCCAATGTTGTTTATACGGAAACGTTCGCTAATACAGCAGAAGAACGTATTGACTACTACTCACAATGGAATGATGTCACAAGCGTAGTTGAGAGAATTGAAACTTTGATTGAGACGTTCGAGCAGAACGTTGAGAGCAATCCGGCTATATATCCGGCTTGTTATGAGCTAACTGAGCTTGGCGTGTATCACTTTCGTCAGTTTAGTTTTGATGGGTTCAAACTTATGTATCAATACGACGATGTGACAGATACGGTTTACGCCATGGTTTTGATTAGTGATAAGCAAGATTTGCAGAAAACCCTAGTGGATTACTGTATCCGGTTCTTATAAAACTGATTATTAAAAGCCGCCTTTGAGGCGGCTTTTTTCTGCCTAATGGTCGTTATAGCGGCCTTATTTATCGTTTCCAAAAACATTGTTTTCGTTCGTGTTCGTCTGTTTACAATCAAGAATGTCGAGGTTATATTTTACATGCAAACAAAATTGCGTCTTTCGACACGAGGATGACCAAAATGACCAGCTTAAGAGAAAAACAAATCAAACTTGCTACTGCTGCTATTGCTGATCTTAAAGAGCTGGTGGCGCAAGCAGGCAAGCTACAAATGAACCTTTCTATATCTGGCGTTGAGGCAACTGCAAAGGCCGTTTGTGACTTCTACAACGAGGCGTCACCAATCCAACAAGATTGCTTAAATATTGCATACTGCTGGTGTGGTTCTTGGGGCTCAGAAAACGAAGCGCGTGAAGCATTGGAAACCGTTAAGGGTAATGCAATCAAAGCTCTTGCTTGGAAGCAAAACCGTCTAGAAGTGTTTGAGTGTGAGCATCCAGAATGCCGCCAATGCATTACTATCTATGAAGTGGTGCGCGTTTCTACTAAGCGAGGTGAACCGCTATCAACGCACACTAATTACTTCTCTAGCAAAGAAAGAGTGAAAGCGTTCCTAAACAAGAAATACGACTTCTACGCACCAGATATGGAAGAGAACAGCAAATTCAAATGCATTGAACGCTCAGACTACTCTTTGCAGTTTTACCAAGAAGATCAGGAATATCTAATTGAGTTCTGCATGAACCATGTAGATGTAGAGTAATTGTTTGTTCGGGAGGTATTAACATGAGCACTGAAGTGATGAGTCGAGAAACGTTCAATTACATCTTAATAGCCGTGGAATACTTTGCCATTCTTCTTATGGGTATATTTATTGTTCGTAAACGAAAAATGCTTAAGGGTGAAAAATCTATTTTCGAACAAATGCTTAAGTTAAAAAAGCCAGCGTTAGTGCTGGCTTTTTTGTTATTATTCGTACTATAAGGTTTACATATGAAAAATAGATATGACCGTTTATATTCCCGTCAGACACTTAGGAAAGGCTTTTCTCGAAAGCCAAGCCAAAACACCGACCACACAGCAAAAGGACATTAGCAAGGCTTACCAGAAGCTACATGCACGTGTTCAGCACAGCCTTGCCGGTTTGCCACCATATCAAACCGAAGTTCTATTTCATCCGACTCGTAAATGGCGAATGGATTACGCTTGGCCTGACTTAAAGATTGCCTTGGAGGTTCATGGTGGTACTCATTCAAATGGGCGTCATACTCGTGGCGTTGGCTTTGCAAATGACAGAGAGAAGATGAACGAAGCGCAGCTTTTAGGCTGGATTGTTATTGAGGTTGCTTCGGACAACTTAGGCCAGCTTAGAGACTGGTTAGAACGTGCTTTTAATCATCGAACAAGAATTTTTAACTCCGAATAGTGATAATATGTTTGCGAAATTGAACACTCGGAGTTAGAGAAGTGGCGAGAATTAATTGGGAACGCATTAAAAAACAATACCTTAGCGAATACGAAGAAACTGGCGTTAACGTTAAGACGTTTTGTGTTCGCAATGGTTTAGTCTACTCTACAGCAAGAAAATACTTAAATAACAAACTATTACAGAGAAAACCAAGCGAACAGAACACGAACAACGAAGAAGTTCAGGGCGAAAAATTACAACCCAAAGGGATCACACCGCCCAAAACCAAAATCAAACGTAAGAAAACCTCGAATCAATCAAGTGCCAAAAATGGACACGGTGGCCGTCGAGTCGGCGCTGGCGCTCCAAAGGGGAATAACAACGCTTTCGTGCATGGCTTGATGACTAAAGCATTTGGCAACCTAGTTAAATACTCTCATCAAGTCGATGACGAATTTAAGTTAGAAGTGCATAAGCTTGCCGCTCTTCAGGCGCTTGAGTGCTACACGCAATACAAAGATGAATTAGCCGATTTCCTCAAAGAGCTGGAAGAACGTGGCGATAAACCTACAGAACTAGAGCAGGAGTTTATTGATCGACTTGAGAAACGAATCGAGTCGAGTTTTGGCATGGTTTGCCACCACACCGGAAAGCTTGAGTATTTAGAGGGCCAAATGGCGAACCGTCGATTAACCAATCGAGCAATAAGCAAGGTTATCGCTCAAACCACACAAGTCGAAGTTGATACCAACCTTAAACGCAAAGGCATTGCGTTGGCCGAAGCGAATACTGACAAGGCTAAGGCTCAAGCTGCGCTTGCTCGTCATGATCTCAACCAGAAACAACGTGAAGGTCTAGGCGACGATGATGATCTAGGTATGTTGTTAGATGAAGTTCAAGATTTGGATGACGATGAAATCATTCAGCGCTTCAAAGATAAAGGTGGAGTGTTGAACGATGATGAATGATGGTATTCAGCCGTATAAGGACTCTATTAATGGCCGTGGCATAAACCTAGTTATGCCAGCGCTTACCGATCAACAATTCAACGCGCTTTCTCGGCCAGAGAAACGCCGTTACTTCAGGAACTATATGACCTGTAAGGAATGGCGCTTAAACAACCTTTACAAGATAGAGAATGATAAAGGTCGCGTTGTCACGTTTCGAATGCGTGACGCTCAGAGAGACCTATTTGAAACAGCCCATACCTTTGAATTGATTCTTAAAGCGCGTCAGTTGGGCTTTAGTACCTTTATCGACTTGTACGCGTTGGACTCGTGTTTATTCAATAAGAACTATGCCGCAGGTATCATCGCGCAGGACTTGGAAAGTGCTGGCACTATCTTCCAGACAAAGGTTGTCTTTCCATATAACAATTTGCCTAATTACTTGCGTTCTCGCATTCGTGTAGTTCAACGAGCTGGTGGCGCTAACGGTGGCCGACTCAGTTTTTCTAATGGTTCACGAATCCGTGTTGCAACGTCATTCCGTTCCGGTACGTTGCAGTTTCTACATATTTCAGAGTTGGGCCGTATTTGTGCAGGTTACCCACAAAAGGCCAAAGAGATACAAACAGGTTCTATGCCTACTGTTCACGAAGGTTGCAAACTCTTTATTGAATCGACGGCAGAAGGCGCGGCAGGACTCTTTTTTGAGTTGTGTAAGAAAGCCGAGGAACGAGCACATAGTGGAGTGAAGTTAGGTGCTAAAGATTTCCACTTTAGATTCATTCCTTGGTTCACTCATCCTAGATATTATTCACCATTGCCATTAGGCGGATTGAAGCTATCCAAATACTTTATTGAATACTTTAAGTCGATTGAGCCATTCGTGATCCGTCACTTGGGAAGGCCGTTAACGGATGAGCAAAAGCAGTGGTATGTCGAAACCTATAACCACTACGAAGAGTACACAAAACAAGAGTATCCAAGTACACCACAAGAGGCGTTCTTAACGTCAGGTCGTCGTGTATTTAGCGCTCCTTCCTGTATGGCTGCGGAGTCAGCTTGTACCAAACCGTTGCTTGTCTATGACGTTAATCCAGAGACCGGCGCAATGTTTGATGTTCGAGATAGCGTAAACCGTGAAGGTAAAAGCGAGAACATGCAGAACGGATTGCAGGGCTACTTGCTTATTTGGGAATTGCCTGATCCAGAAAAGGATTACTCCCTTGGCGCTGACGTTGCGGAAGGCCTGGAACATGGGGACAGAGGTTCAATTGATGTATTGGACGAAACTGGCAATCAAGTTGCTCATTGGTTTGGTCATATCGATACAGACCAGTTTGCAAAGATTATCGCAATCATTGGCAAGATGTACGCAGGTAAAAACGGTAGAGCGGCCTACGCTGCGCCAGAAAGAAACAACCACGGCCACGCCGTTTTAAACGTGCTACGCGATATCTATCCAATATCCAGAATCTACCAAGAAGAACACCACGACAAGGAAGACGAGGACGAAGAAACAGGGCGATTAGGCTGGCTTACCACTCGTAAATCCAAGCCGATAATTATTTCAAACTTAAATGAGCAATTGCGCAATAATACGTCGGGCATTCGATGGATCGGGACAGTTACAGAGCTGAATACCTATGTTTATGACTCCAAAGGAAGCATGAACGCAATTGAAGGCGCATTTGATGACCAAGTGATGAGCTATGCGATTGCGCTAGAAATGGTTGTTCGAATGCCTAGAACCATGACCAAGTTACCGCCACGCACCAAGCGAACAAGCGATTGGCGTACTAAGTAAGGGGAGAATTTATGGTTTGGAATGAAGACCATGCGGAGCATGACGGCAAGGGCTTTAACCTTACTCAATTGCGTCGATTAGTCTCAAACGTAGAAGCACAACCAAACTGGCGCGATCCAGCGCAAAAGTGTTGTGATTACTATGACGGTAACCAACTAGCTCCTGAAGTAAAGCAGGTTTACGAAGAGCGTGGACAGCCGGTCATTATCAACAACTTAATTGCACCAGCAGTTGATGCCGTTTTAGGTATGGAGGCAAGAACACGGACTGACCTTATACTTGCTGCCGATGACGATGAGGGTGAAGAACTACGCGAGGCGCTTCAGGAAAAATTCAAAGATGCGTGGCGACTTGCACGAGCTGACCGCGCTAATGCTGATGCTTATGCTTCACAAATTAAAGCGGGCATTGGTTGGGTAGAGGTTACCCGAAATGATGATCCTTTCTATGGTGGCAATTACAACATCAAGCCAGTTCGCCGTCAGGAAATGTGGTGGGACTGGAATGCTCAAGAGGCTGATCTGTCTGATGCTCGATGGTTGCTGCGGAAACGTTGGGTAGATGTAGATGAGGCTATTGCTCATTTTCCTGAACATGCCGAAATCATTCGTCAAGCAATGAACAATTGGGAAGACTTCGCAAATCTTGAAAGCTACGAAGAGCAAGACCAAGACTTGCTTGCTGCTTACCATGAGTTTGAGAGTTGGGATAGAAATACATCTGAATGGTTAGATCAGGCTCGTGGGCGTATCTGTTTACAGGTTATCTATTATCGTACATTCAGACGCGGTTATGTTATCGACCTAAAGAACGGGCGAACCGTAGAGTACAATCCTAATAACATTGCTCAAGCTGTTGGCGTGAAAATGGGTAAGTTCAAACCACGAATTGCTAAATGGTCAGCTGTACGAGAAGCATGGTTTGTTGGTATCCATAGGATTGTTGATCGTAAATCTGTCGCACCGAGCGGATATTTTCCTATTGTGCCGTTCTTCGGTTATCGCATGGATAAATCCGGCCAACCTTACGGGGTTGTAAGCCGAATGATTAGTGCTCAGGATGAGATTAACTTTCGTCGTATGAAGCTGACTTGGTTATTACAGGCCAAGCGCGTCATTGCTGACCAAGATGCAACAAACTTGAGTCGCGAGGACTTGCTAGAAGAGGTCGAACGCGCAGATGGTTACATTGAGTTAAACCCTGATCGCAAGAACAAGAAATCAATCAGTGAAGCTATCCAGATTCAGCAAGATTTCAATATTGCGAGTCAGCAGTTTACTGTTATGCAGGACTCAATGAAGCAAATCCAAGACGTTGCTGGTATCTACAATGCAATGTTGGGCCAAGACTCTTCAGCCACCAGCGGAGTCGCTATTAACTCACTAGTGGAACAAGGCGCGACTACGCTAGCAGAGATCAATGACAACTATCACTATTCGAGAACACGAGTTGCTGATCTGTTAATGGCCTATCTAATCGAAGACCTAGCGAAGCAAAGCAATATTGCTGTAACTATCAACAAGCAAGACGCCCATAAGCGAAAAGTCATTCACCTAAACGTGACCAATGACGACGGCACAGTGACCAACGACGTTAAGCGTTGGAAAGGTCATATCGCTCAAGCTCCAATCCAGCAAACGGCTACATTCCGCGCTCAAATGGCTCAACAACTAACCGCGTTAGTTGCTCAATTGCCACCACAAATTCAAATGGCAACGCTAGATATGGTTATCGAGTTATTGGATGTACCTAACAAGCAAGAGATTCTGAATCGTATTAGACAGACTCTAAACCTTCCAAAAGCGCCGGAAGATATGACGCCAGAAGAACAAGCAGCTATGCAGGAAGAACAACGCAAGCAGCAAGAAATGGCTGAAATTCAAATGCAGCAGCTACAAAACGAGGTTGCTTTAGGTGCGGCCAAGGTTGAAGAGCTACAAGCCAAGATTGCCAAACTACAACGCGATGCAGAAAGCCAAGAGGTCAAAGACAACAAGGTTGAGGCCGAAACTGCGAAAGTTTTACAGGAGGTCGCAGAAGTCAAAGCACAGGCAGATAGCACGGTTAACGCAATATTAGCGAACATCGACCAGCAATTGCTAAACCTTCAAATCTAAATGTAAGAGGTAACTAAAAGTGTGGGAACAAGTTAAAAACATTGTGGGCGAAGCCGCCCCGTTGGTTGGTTCATTACTTGGCGGTGCCACTGGTAAAACAATAGGTACCCTAATTGCTGGCGTTCTTGGTGTTAAAGATACGCCGGACGCCGTTATTAAAGAGCTGATGGCTAACCCTGAAGCTCTAACAAAGATTGTTGAGTTTCAGGCTCAACACTCAGTCAAGCTACAAGAAATGGCGCTGAACCAATTATCTATGCAGCTAGCAGATACAGAAGACGCGAGAGATGCACATGGCGATCACTGGATGCCTTCAGCGTTGACTCTGATCTTGTGTGTCATGGTGTCAGGTATGTTTTGCTCATTGTTTTGGTGGACGGTTCCAAAATCATACGAGCAACTAATTATCATGATCGCAGGTCAGGTAATGGGCGCGTTCTCAACGGCTATCGTGTTTTGGCTAGGCTCAACGATGATGCAGGGCTTGGGTCGTACAAAGCAACCAATGAAGTTTATGAAGTGGGAAAGTAAGTAAATGAAATTACTAGTCGAGTGTAAGCCGAATACCGAAATATGAGTGCATAAGACGTAATTGTTTGGAGAGAAAAGCCATGTATGACAAACGACTAAGAAGCTATCGACCTAAATGGTTTAAGACTTGGGAACTTGTGAGTAAAGCTGCTTATCAGGCGCGTGGTGAAAAGGCCATGCTTGGTATGGATGCTCGATTGCTGGTCACCATTGATGAACTGCGAACGCTGCTTAGTGAAATCGATCCTAAGAAAGCGGCGCTTATCTGTAACAACTGGAAAATTGGTGGTTCTCGTGGTTACTCAGGTCTGCGACTTGCGAGTGACAAATATTTCACACCATTCTCTGCGCATGGTAGAGGGCAGGCTGTTGATTTAATTAGCAATCATTACGCAGCTCAAGAATTGCGTGATTTGATTATCAAACACAAAGAGCGGTTCCCTTACCTAACGAGAATGGAAGAGGGTGTTAGCTGGTTGCACTTGGATGTGTTCAACTTACCAGAAGATGCGCCAGAGAATTCAATCCTGTTATTTAATAAATCAGGTGAGACTCGTTATGTCTAGGTAATCATCGAGCGTTAATTTTTGGTTTGCATTGGTGAATTTGTGGTACATTTATTAGCAAATTAAGTGTGCGGTGAAAAATTAACGCAACACGAGAACATAAAAAAGCCAGTTAGCGCGATTGCGTTAGCTGGCTTTCTTGTTCGCAAGTGCGGCGATAAGCACAAACCAGACGCAAGCGCAGCGATAAGCGCACATGAGGGGATTATGACTATAGAACTTGACCAAGCACTATTAACTGGCAACGTCGAAGACATTGACGCACTGCTAGATGAAATTGACCTAGATGACGATTTGGGCGTTCTTAGCGGTGAAAATGACCAAGATAACCATTCGACTGATAACGAAATGGGCGTAGGCGAGGAAGATGAGGCACTACCAAGTGTTATTGATACTACTCAGCCAAAAGGTGACGCCAACCTAGATAAATCAGAGCAAGGCCAAGAGCCTAAAACGAATGCGGCCAAAGATAGCATTGGGGTTCGAGAGATTGATGGCAAGCTCTACATTGAAGTTGATCCAGACAATGCAACGGTAGCAAGTAAGGACGGTAAACATACGATTCCTTATGCAGTTCTAGAAAAGGCTCGCAATCAGGCGAGCGAAGCGTCGAGCCGTATGCAAGAGCTAGAGCAACAGCTAAGTGAAGCTACAACCGCCAAGGAAAAACTACAGCTATACACCAAGCAATTAGAAGAAGCTGGCATTACGCCTGAAAAGCTACCTGAAGAATTGCTTAACGATGAAAATGCGCTCAATACGATGCGTGATGAGTTGCCAGAAACGGCAGCGAATTTGCTAACGGCATTGGTTAAGCGTTTTCAAAGTAAGGCTGAGACCACTCAACAAGAAGCCAATGACGGAGTTAACGAAGTTACTAACGCGCTAAACGCTGACGAACTTACAGAGCTTCGTACTTGGGAAGAGAGTGATCGTGACCGTTGGGATATGGCCTTAGTCATCGACAACAAGCTCAAGAATGATCCAGCGTTCCAAGCCATGCCACTACAAGAGCGCTTTGCAGAAGTGCAACGCCGAGTGAAGGCTGCTTTCGGTGATCCGGTTCAAGCGTCAATTGATGTTGAAAAGGCACAGAAACAAGCCGAGCAAGGCCAGCAGCAACCTCAACAAACGGCAGAAAAACAAACCGTTGTACCTAATTCACCGTCTAGTCTAGGTGGTTCTTCACTGGACACTACGGCGGCAGCTAATCAGGCATTGTTGAATCAAGACGCACTAGCGCTTGAGCAATCACTTGCCAATATGTCGCCAGAGAAGGTTGAAGAGTTCTTAGCTCAAGCGGTGATAGCTCTAGATTAGTCGAGGATTTCATAATGACTACTATCACTAAAGCTCAAGCTGCTAAAGCGTTTGGTGCCGCGCTGTTTACTCATACGCGCCGCCAAAACACTTTTGTAAACATGCTAACTGGTAAAGCTCCAAAGGCAGTACCAGCAGACCGCAACCGAAACAAAACCCAAACTGAAGCTGGTGCGCCAGTTGTAATGATCACCGACCTTACAAAACAGGCTGGTGACACAGTTGAAATGGATTTGTTCCACAACTTGGGCGGTATGCCAACGATGGGCGATAAAAAAATCGAAGGTCGTGGCGAGTCGCTATCAAAAGTTGAGTTTGAATTAGTCATTAACCAAGGCCGTCATAACGTCGATTCAGGCGGTAAGATGGCTCAACAACGAACCAAGCAAAACCTACTTCAAGTAGCTCGTACAATGCTTGGGAACTACTTCAACGATCTACAAGATGAAATCGCAACGTATCACCTAGCTGGTGCGCGTGGTGACTTCATGCCTTCCGACATGATTGTTCCAACTGCGGATCATTCAATGTTTGGTGAAATCATGGTTAACCCTGTTACCGCTCCTACAGCGGATCGCCACTTCTTCGGTGGTGACGCAACAGGTATTGCAGATATCGTGGCTGCCGACACGCTAACTTTAGCGAAGATCGATGAAATTGCGCTTTACCTAGAAGAAATGGCACATCCAATCAAGCCTATCCGCTTCGAAGCAGATGAGCTTTACGGCGAATCGCCTTTCTACGTTCTATTTGTTACTCCGCGCCAATGGGCCGACCTATGGGCTGACGTTCAAGGTGCTGGCAAAGTGCAAGAGCTGATCGCGAATGCGGTTAACCGTTCGCAAGGATTTAAGCATCCACTATTCCAAGGTGACCGCCTAATGTGGCGCAACATCTTGGTTCGTCAATACCGTAAACCAGTACGCTTCAATGCTGGCTCTAAAGTGAAAGTTGGCGCAGCAAGCGGCAACGGCACTGAAACTGAAGCTACAGCAGCTACCGTAATTGACCGCGCAATCCTACTTGGCGGCCAAGCGCTGGCAGTGGCTTACGGTAAATCTTCAAGTGGTGCTCAGTTCTCAATGCACACTGAGAAGGTTGACCACGGCAACGGTCGTGAAACGTCTATCGCTTGGATGAGCGGAGTTAAGAAAGTTCGCTTCCAAGAGAAGAATGGCCGAATCAATGACTACGGCGTAATGGTGCTAGATACAGCCGTTGGCGGTTTATCTAAGTAATAAGTGACAGGCTAGCTATCTAGCCAGCCTTTATTCATCGTAATCAAAGGAGAATTGCAATGGCAGTTAAAGTATCACCAGCCGTTAAGCAAAACGTCTATAACGGTACTCACGGTAACCTTTCAGTGATGTTCGCTGAAGTTCCAGCGCTTGCTGATGCTGACTCAGTTATCGTAACAAGCCTTGAGGCTGGCGTGAAGTTGGTGGAAGTGAAGATCCTTACCAAAGGTGAAGCAGTAGCAAGCTTAACTGCTAAGGCTACTCTGAACGAAGCCTTGTTAGGTGATGGTATTCACGAGCCTCAAGTTGGCACCAAGTTAGAAGATGTGATCGGTACGGCTACGGAAGTTCCGAAGGGTGCGTTGTCGTCTGATGTGGCTGGATACTTCCCGTCAGAAGATGTTGCTGAAAAAGATAAGTGTCTAGTTCTTACTTTCGCAGGTGCCAAAGTTCCAGCAGACAAGATCCGTCTAGCGATTTACACCACTTCAGTCGGCACTATTTAAGATAGTCCACTCTGTTGAAAAACAGGCCAGTCAGATAATTGGCTGGCCTGTTTTATATGTTCCGTGGCAATGGCCGCAGCTCAACACATCGAATACACATAAGGGTATTGACTATGACAGCAGAAAAGAAAATTGTTTGGATCGGTGAAAAGCCAATTAAAAAGGTAAACACGCTAGGCCGTGACTATTACTTTAACCGTGGCGAACCAACCAGCGTACCGGAGCAAGTGGCGCACCGATTACTGCAAATTAAATCTTGTTTTGCTACTCCTGAAAGTTCTCAGTCTCTAATCGAGAGCCTACTAGCTGAAAAGCAAAAGCGTCAGCAACTAGCGGAGCGAGCGGCGCAACTAAAAGCTGAAGAAGAGAAAGCAAACACTTGGCTCGTTATGGTTGATGGTGAAGTCGTCAACATTTCCAAATACACCAAGGCGAAACTTGAAACCATTATCCTAGCAGAAGAGCTTCCAATTGATCCGCTAGCATTGGAAGTTCCAGAAGGCGAAACACATGCGTCAGCTCTACGCATGGCAGTGCGTGACAAGCTACACGCTAAACACGGTATTCCAGAGGCTTAATGATGAGCGCACTATCTGATTTATATCGGTTAGTGCGCCAGCGTTGCGCTGGCGTTGTCGATATCATGATGGATGACGCCTTGCGCGACTCTTACCGCGAGTTTTGCGAGAAATCAGAGTTCCTAAAAACAAAGGTCAAATTGACCGCCGTTGTGTCTGGTGTGCAAATTCCGGTTACTGGCATTCCTACCGATTCAGCAATTCTAAAAATTGACAGCGTAGTGAGCAATTGCGGTTCTCTGCTTTACGTCAATGACGACTACGTTTTTGAACCTGTAACCAACGAGCTCACATTCACGAATGACTTTGATGCGGTGACCGTTACGGCGGTACTAAAACCAAAGCTAAGCTTCGATGAGAACAACCTTAATTCATATCTAGTTGAAAACTACGGCGAAGCTCTAGCGGCTGGCGCTGCTTACCGACTCCGATTACAGGTTGGCACAAATTGGTTTAACCCTGATCTCGCATTGATGTACGAACGTGAATTTATCGAGGGTTATCGCCGCGCTTACCGAGTAAGCAAAGACAACTTCAACTCATTCAAAAACAAAGTGCGTAAGCACAATTTCTACTAGAGGTGTGTATGTCTTCGAATAACACTCCGGTCAAACACTTGATCGATGAGGCAGCTCGTCTCGTTGTCGATAAAAACATGATCCGTTGGGATAAAGCGTTTTGGGTTGATGCGTTCAACTCGGCAGTTCGAGCAATCTTAGCAATTCGATCTGATGCGTTAACGGCCAATGAGGACTTTGTTTGTGTTGAGGGTTCAACTCAGACAATTCCAGTAGGTGCCCGTTTTGTTGTTGATGTTCTGCGAAATAAAGGCGGCGCGGCCATTTCTGGCAATGTGGATTTGAAGGTGCTTGATGATTATCGCCCTGAATGGCGTTCAGAGCCTCTTGCTAGCGCGGCCAAAGCGTGGCTTTACGATGACCGAAATCCAACAACGTTCTATATGTATCCTCCGGTTGTTTCTGGAACAACCATTGAGTGTGTATTTGCAAAAGTGCCTACGCCAATAACTGAAAGCGATTACGACTCTGAAGCCAAATGCGAACTAAACCCGATGTACGACAACGCGATCATTGAGTGGCTTGTCTACCGCGCATTTAGTGAGGATGCGGAGTTTACCGCTAACGCTGCTCGTGCAAACACAGCATTAAACGCCTTTAGAACAATGCTAGGCGACAAGAGCCAAGCAGATAGCATCGTTCAACAAAAGAGCGCTGATATCAAAAACCAACCACGCTAATTAATTGGAGTAGAGCACAATGACTAGTAGCTGGTATCGAAGAGGTACGGTAACTGTAACCGACGGTTCAAAAGAGGTTGTAGGCGTTGGTACGTTATGGGTTGATGCCGGAAATAAACCACTAGCTGGTGATATTATGTTCATAGCTGGCAGTATTTATGAGATCGAATCGATCACCGATAACGAACATTTGTCACTGTTTAGACCATTTACTGGCGTTCCACCAGCAAATGGTGAGTATGCGATCATTCGAAATACTTCAGTAACTATTGCTACTCGTGTTGCTGCAATGGTCGCGGCGGCTATCAACTCAAAACAAGTGTTGCTTGATGACCTTCGAGGTTATTACACATCGACGGCTGACAAGGTTCTGATTCATACCGGTGACGGCTCAACTATCGAGGTTGTGCCTCTCCAAACATTGGTATCTGACATTACAAAGCTAATCGATCAGGCGAAAAGCATTAAGGATGACCTTGTTAGTACCGATGCGGCATTAAGCCTAATTCGCAAATACTCAAACACCGTCCAAGGTGTGGAAGTTGAACCAGGTATGTATTCAGCTAAGAGCTATGCTCTTGATGCGTCGGATACGCTGGCTTTAGTGAACCAAGCAAAAAGCGATGTAGATTTAACAGCTTCTCAAGTTCAGAAAACCAAAGCTGATATTGAGCAGTTCGTAAGTACATCAAAAACTGAAATTGATGCTAAGGCTACTGCCGTGAAGGAGGATATTTCAGAGCTTGTTGCTGGTGGCACCGATAGCATTACGTCACATACCGATACAAGCAAGGGTGCAATTAACACCTTATTGAGTGCAAGCAAAACCGAAATCACGGATCTAGTTACCACTGAAAAAGCTGCCATTTCACAGCAATCAAGTACAACAATTAGTGAAATGACTGCACTAAAACAGAGCGCCGAACAAGCTGCATCAACGGCAACACAAAAGGTTACTCAAGCGGCTGCTTCAGCTACAAGCGCAGCACAAAGCAAAACCGATTCTCAAGCCCTGAAAACGCAAACTGAAGCCTTAGCGAATGAGACAAAGCAAGTAGCGGAAGAGATTAAATCCAGTAGTTATGTTGGTTGGCAAATCTATTGCCAAAGCGAAGCAAACATGAAAGCTGCACGAATGCTAGCTAGTGAACAGTTTGCGGCTAGTGGTTTTGTTCATTATGGTAAACACGCCCTTTCCGGAAATTCCGTATTTCCTGTTAATGAGAGTTTATACGCTTACATTAATGCAGCTAACACTAACACTCTTCGAATGGGGCGTACACCTACAGCTAATACTTATGAAGGTACGTCAAAAACACTATACCCTGTAACAAGTATTGCAGGATTTATTAGTGAACTAATTGGAAATAATACCAATAATGACCCAACCGCAGGGAATTTTATCAAATTCCCCGAAGCCCCTGATGGCGCAGTCACCTACAATAAATCGAGCGGGGAGATTAAAAAGCATAGCAACCCTGATGCTGCATTCACTTATGCAAATACTTCTGCTGATATTGAGGTAGTAATAAACCGTGTGGATTTGTTTGGTGGGGAGTTCTTCTTAGAAGAAGTATCTCAATCAAATCCTTTTGTGTATCCAAAAGGCATGATTCAGTCCCAAGCCACATCTATGAATGGTGTCGCTACGACTATGTCTAATCGTCCTGTTACATACTACGCAGCGTATGGCGGAGATACTGGTTCACGAGGTCGTGGTGTAGATTTCTGGTCAGCTACTGATGAACAGAAGAAAGCTATGGTATCTGATGAATCAAATAACATCTTCATGTTAGATGATGGTCGTGTTGTTCAGTGGCGTATGCGTCAACGTACTATTGCAGGTGCAGGTAATGGGGATTGGTTGAATACCAATTCAGTGTGCGAGAATAGCACAAAAGGCTTCTACCTCCAGTATTCTAGTGGTTCAAAATTTGTAGCTCCACAAGGAGCATTAGATACGGTTAGGGAATTTAATACAGGTAATCCTACTTATCGAGGTTCTGGTGGGAGTGTGACTACTGGACAAAACCCTAATCAAAAACTAGGCGTATTTTCCTTATTTGATAATGCAGTAGTTGAAGATATTGCTATTGATGATGAATGTTACTTCCATGTATGGGGTGTTGTTCCTCGTCTGAACCAAGGTGCTTATCATCCAAGCTTTAACCCATTAGGTACTAAGAGTTGGGTTCAATCTGGTAAAGGTTGGAATGCTCAGTGGTGGCAAGTGTCGGGAGTTAGTTCTACTCGTCAGTGTTTTGATTACAAGACAGCATCAAGTGACCTAACTCAAGCTGGTGCTAACGAAGAGTTCTCAGGTTTTATTGGTTCTCGCGACGGTTCAAGTCGTCCCGATGGTCGTTTCTATGATGTTATCTACGCTTCAGGCTTGGGCGGTGTGATCGACTATCGATTTAGCGCTTGGGATATGGGGAGCAAAGATGAAGCAGCTAAGATTTTCCAAAAGCTAATCGAAGGTACTTATCGGGGTAAAGAACATCTTCCCCGTATGCGTTCGTTTGTTCCTCAATACACAGTAAGCGCCGCTCATGGTACTTATTTGCGAATTGAGGCTAATAAGCTCTTGGGAGATACAGATTGGATTCCAACAACTAGCAGCATTGCACAAGGTGTACAGTGTTCTGGCAGCTTGATCGTCAATGGCGTGGTGAGGAAAGTTAAGAAGATATACAGAAACACTAACCTTGATTACTACCTAGAAATGGAAGATAGGTTAGGTAACGCTGTTGGGGATGTTATTTGTGGTGTTATCGGTGACTATGCGCCTTTTGAGATATCGGGCAATTTCAATATGATTGATGTGCTTGGTTCGCCAGAGCGTATTTTGGCTAAAACTGAACTAGCAAATGGTTGGCTTGGTGACTGGATTCCGGTTGTTCCAAACAATACATTGGTGGCAAATAAATTTCCGATGACTCACGTTGCGGTGGACAAGGATATGCGAATGTATTGGAGCGACGGTGACGCAGCTTGGCAAACCGGAACTTATACGTTCGCTCCATCATTAAATGCGCGTGATAACAGTTCTGCGATCCCATCAACTCGCGTTGCATTACATTCTTATATTGCTAGCGCAAAACTTACTAAATCAGCAAACATCAAACCTATATTAAATGGTGCTAATGGCGTCGGTGATGTTTACGCAACGATGTTTAATGATCGTACTCGTGGTGGATTATTACGGGAAAGTTTTATAAACAAAGTTGTTAGTGGCTACTCGCAGAAGCATCCACACAGCCAAACAGTGAAGCTGAACAAATGTACGTTGCTTGATGGATATTTTGTTAGTAACCCTGATTTCTCGCCAACGCATGAATGTATTGCACTAGGTGAACCAGCTTATGATGATTCAGCAATCAAAGTGTTGTGGAGTCAGAGTTCAAATAATCAACAGGTCAATTTAAATCTATCATTCAATGAGTTGATTTGGGTTGGTAGCTATTCGTCGTTGAACGTAACCAAAATTACGTCCACTAACACTGCGACTGATGGTGTTGCGGGTCAGCTTTATTTAACCGATCCAAGTATTACAAATGCTTTGGGTAATAAGTTGCTGCGCTGTGTTAAGTCTTTTACTGCGTCTTGGGGGGATGTGTGGTTAGAGAACGGAAAAGGCTTCGTGTATATCACAGCTCCAACGGGAGATCCTTTCTTGGTCGTATATGGTTCACAGGCGGATTTATGGGGCGATGATGGAAAATTGCGGATCGTAAGTGATGCTGGGACATATAAGAATCTCAATGGTGATTTATGTCTATATGGTACGCATGAGCTGGCAATTCCATACGGCTATACGAAGAACAAAGCTCATGCTGGTTCTCAAGTTAATGGGGTGGATTTATGATCATTGATACGGACTACACAGCTCTAACCGATATCGATGAGAATATCCGGCATTATTATGCTGAAGATGTTCGACAACGAGTGATTGGCTATGCAGAGGGGGAGGAAACTTCCCCTATAACTGAGCAATGCACGGTTATCGTTCTTAATAAGCCTGAAGAAATTACTTATCAGGATGCAAACCAAAGACGCTGGGAGGGTAAGTCTTGGGAGCAAGTTGTTAAGCCAGAGATTGAGCGAGCAATTGCTTGGGAAGATTTTCAAGTAAACCACGATCAATATCTTCAATGGTTGGTGGATGTAGAGAACTTTGTTCCTGAAATCACTATTGGCGAAGATGGTGAAGAAGTTGCCACGTTACCACCAGCGCGGCCCGTGATCGATATGCACAATCGCCGCGCCGTTTATGAAGTGATTGAAGTGTCATACGACGCTAATTATTACACTCATAATGGTGAATACGATTATTTGGTCAATGATGAAGAGTTTACTGTTACCAAGACGCCAGTTGTCGAGAGAAAGCCTGACAATGTGATCGCGGAGTTTCATCGGAACAAGGCGCAAGCTTTGCGAGATGAAATAAAACTATCAAACATCTTTATTCATGGATATGAGTTCCAAGTTCGCCAAGTTGACCGGAACAACATGGATGAAACGCTATGGTATGCAGAGCGAAATAATATGTTGGATAAAGAGACGGTCTGGATTGCAGCAAATAATGAACCTGTAAGACTGACGTACAATCAAATCCAACAAATTAAAGATGCATATGCGATTCGATTGGAAAAGCTATTTAATCAATATGCCACTTGGACAGAAGGGGATATGCAAACTCCATTCGAATTTTTGGAAACCTAAAGTTCTCGATTGGCAATTTTTGTTTTTAATCGAGAAAGTGTTTTTATTCCGAGTTATTATTGGTCAAGCATTGCAGTTTATGACGGGGTGCGAAAGTGCCCCGAATTGAAAGGGGCGAAAGATGTTAGAGAAGTTACTAAACAACAATCCACTAGGCGTTGTGATGTTGTGTGCTTCGATAGTTGGGACTGGTTATGTGATGAATTATCGCTTGAACAGTATCGAGACGACTCAACAAAACATTGGCACTGATGTAAAAGATATTCGCCAAGATATAAGCGCTCTACAGGCTGATGTTGCCGGATTGAAAGCCGTTGCTGATTACAAAGAGAGAGCAGGTAAATAATGCCTAGAATTAACGTCGCTACTTTCTTTGGAGAACGGCCAAAACAGACGCCGAGACTCCTACCAAATGAATACGCTACAAAAGCGGTAGATTGTCAGTTTCCGGTTGGAAACCTTCAGCCTTACCTTGGCTTGAAGGACACCACTGAAAGCTTAACGGAAAGCCATAAAACGGTTTATAAGTTTTTAGATTGGTGGTTCAAGTGGAAAACTGATGTTGATGTGGTTGTGTCGCCAATTGTTGGTGACCCTTGGAGCCGTGTTTATTTTACAAGTGATACCGGAGTTCGCGTTACCAATAACCAGATATTTAATGGTGTTGGTGATCTTCCCGTTGACTCTTATCCATTAGGAGTGCCAGCGCCAGAGCATGGCGTGACAGCAGAAGTAAATGCGCCAGATCCTCTACCAGAAGAGGACGACGCAACCGACGACGAAACTCGTTTTTATGTCTACACACTTGTTAGCGAACAAGAAGAGGAAGGGGCGCAATCCCCAATCAGTAATCAAACTGAAATTAAGTTCCCAGAGAGTACGGTTACGC
Source organism: Vibrio sp. 1-2 (7-a) (assembly GCF_013048515.1). NCBI lineage: Bacteria > Pseudomonadati > Pseudomonadota > Gammaproteobacteria > Vibrionales > Vibrionaceae > Vibrio > Vibrio sp. 1-2 (7-a). The sequence continues at coordinate 1,357,876 of NZ_VHSQ01000001.1, read as the reverse complement.
TGACATTTCACAGTGAAGGTGTTTTATCCGGCAATATCACTAAACGTCGAATCTATAGAACGTCAACAGAGGGTGGTGTTTCTGACTTCTATCTGGTTGGGGAGATACCGATCTCACAAAATACGTTTGTGGATGATAAGTCAGCCGATGATCTTGGGTTCCCACTGGAAAGTGAAAAATACGAAATGCCTAACAAAAAGCTACGGTTTTTAACCCTAATGCCTAACGGAATTATGGCTGGTGGCTATGACCGAACTGTTTGTTTTAGTGAGCCGTATTTGCTTCACGCATGGCCTGTAGATTATCAGCTCACAACAGAGCACGAAATCGTAGCAATGGAATCAGTGAGCAATATGCTATTGGTTGGCACGAAAGGTTACCCTTGGGTGTTCCAAGGTATCACCAGTGATGCGATCAGTGGGCGAAAGCTTGAGTCTATGCAAGCGTGTGTTTCCAAGCGCTCTATGAGAAATATCGACAACCTAATTATCTATGCGTCTCCTCATGGCCTTTGTGCGTTCACTGGTCAAGACGTTGAGCTAATTACCAAAGATATTATTGACTCTAAGCAGTGGGAAGCATTGGAGCCAGAAACCATTGAAGCTTACTACTACGATGGAAAGTATTTGGCTTTTTACGGAAAGGCGCTTGATAAGTCGTTCATATTCGACCCTAAAACGGGTGGCATTACGTTCCATTCTCTAGGTTCAAACCTTGGATTTACTGACTTAGTGACAGGTACGCTTTATGTTCGAAGCGAAGATGGCACAAAGCTGGCTGAATGGAACAAAGGCCAACCTAAAGCGTATGTTTGGCGTTCTAAAGAGTATTACGCCATGTATCCAACACTTAGTACGCTGTATATCCGAGCGGAAGATCCGGCATTGGTTGGAATGAAAATTATCGTTGATGGAGTCGTCATCAAAGATTACGAGATAGGTACGTTAACTGATCGACCTATACGCATTCCACCAGCAAGGGGCAACTCATGGCAATTTGAAGTTTATGGCACTGGAATATTAGAAGAGGTGATCATTGCTTCTAGTATGGCAGAGGTTTACGGGTAAATGGCAGTTCGTACATTACAAGGCGGCAAAAAGCTAAAGGGCAAATTCCAATCTATTCCCCACAAGAAAGGAAGTGACGCTGTAATGGATGCAGTTGCCGACAACTTAGAACAGTTGATCGGTATGCGTGGTGAGGGCGGCAAAAAAGCTGTCCTTTGGGAAGATATGAAAAAGCTTGGTTTTGCTGACTACAGAAACGGTAAATTACAGAGCACAATTAATATTCCAAGTTCAGACGGCGGTATTGATGATCCGATTGTTGGTGAGGAAGTTCAGACGCCAACTACACCACAAAACTTAGTGGTTAAATCTGGCTTTGGTATCGCACTGCTTTCGTGGGATACCGCGCCATATAAAGGCCATGCTTACACCGAAATTTATCAAGCAAGAGATAACGTATTTGCAAATGCTATTGTGGTGCAAACAACTCCGTCTAGCGTTGCGTCATTGCCGATTGAGCCTACAGGTGATTATTACTATTGGATCAAGTTCGTAAACTTAAAAGGCGAACGTTCAGCGATTAACTCAATTAATGGTACTCATGCAAAGAGCATTGTTGACCCTCAATATTACCTTGACCTGATCATTAAGGAGATGGGAGAACATCCCGAACTAATTCCTTTACCGGAGGCATTAGAAGGCATTGATTTTTCATCCATTCCAGACGCAGAAACTATTGAGAATATCGACGTATTATTAGCGGAAGCAGCTATGCAAAACGCTGTAACCGTTGATAAGGAAAGCGCATTTCGCAGAGAAGAGAACCGGACATTAAGGGCCGAGATTGAAACCAACTACTACACAGCAGTTGAAACCGATAAGGCAATGGCGGTTTTAAGAGAGTCGGTTACTTCTCAGATCGAGGAAAACGAGACATCAATTCTTGCTCAGATCAAACGAGAGTACGCAACGAAGGTTGAAGTTGATAGCGCGTTATCGGCATTAAGAGAGTCTGTTAAGTCAGAAATTCAGTCTAATGGGGAGTCAATTCTTGCGCAGGTAGGCCAAGAGTTTGCAACTCAAGTTGAGCTTGATAAGGCTATATCTACAGCCAAGTTAGATCTCGAAACTCAGTTAGGTGATTCGATTTCAGGTATTGAGCAAAACTATGCGACGAACGCCAAGCTAACGTCAGCAATTTCTCAATTAAATACTTCGTTGTCAGCGTCAATTGAAGGAGTTGAGAGCAATCTATCAACCAACTATAAAACGTGGGTTGATACTGAAAAGGCGATCAATATTGCAACCAATTCATTGTCTTCAAAAATTGGAGAGGTTGAGAGTAACTTAGCCAACAACTATTACACTGAAGCGCAAACCAATCAGGCGATTAGTACCGAGATTGGAAAAGTTAATGCAACAGTTAACGGCGTTTCATCTTCAGTCACACAGATTAGTGAAGCATTGGCCGATCTTGATGATGGCTATTCTGCGTTGTGGGGCGTTAAAACAAGCATTGGTGGAATGACGGCTAATGTTGCTCTTATTGCTCAGTCTTCCACGGATACGAGCACAACAAACGCAGAATTTGTCGTTAAGAACGCTGGATTTAAGGTCGCTTACGACAAAAATACTGGTGGCACAGGTAGCAACAGCATCGTTCCGGTGTTTGGCACTATCAAAAACCCAGCTTATCAGGATTGGGTTAACGGCGGCCAAGTTGGTACGGCTCCACCAAAATACGTACTCGCAATCGACACTGCATCAATCAAGGTTGCCGACATTAGAGATTTGGTTGCTGGCGATGTAGTGGCAACAAGCGTGCAAGCAAATACAGTAATCGCAAACGTAACGTTACGAACATCAACGATTAATGACCCGAACAGCAAATTCTATGTGAGTGCGGCTGGTGTGGCAAAAATGGTTGGTGCTGATGTTTCGGGGAAAATTACCGCGACTTCTGGCGTACTAAGGAACGTTACGATTGCCGATTCTTGCGATATTCAAGGTCGTCTCAATGTTAATCAGATCGTTGGTGATGTAATAAAACCTTATCCGTACTCGGTTATCAAGACAGACAGTAGTGCAGGACTAATTCAGACACTCTACTCAGTAAATATTCCAATGGCTACTTGGGATCGTGAGGTCGTTTGGGGGAGTGTGTATGCGACCGCGTTCGGCGCATGGTTTGATTTTTTAATTAACGATGAGGTTGTACATAGTCAAGATATTGGTGGCATGAGCGCTCAAAACTCACCAACCTGGCGACATAGCCTTCCGGCTGGTAAGGCTTATAAGGTTAGTTTGCGCATAAGAAACTACGGAAACAATTCTTGGCATGTGTGGAACTCATCTGGATTAGTGCTCACCTACAAAGCTTAGGTTTAAGGCTTTTGGAATTGCGCCATTTTGTTAAGGCGCTCTAGATCGTTTAGGGGCAAAAAGTGCGGTTCGCTAAAGTTGATCACAACAATTACATCTACATTCTTGTGAGAAAGCTTGTTTACGTGGCTATTCGTGATGATTTGCCGGATTTGCCGAAAGAGGTGATCAGTAAGTTGGATAGTGGTGATGCACACTTGTTTGTTGGTGAACGTTGTGGCGCAGTTTTGGAGGTAACGTACGAAGAAAATGATCGAGTAATGTATGTGGTTTTTGGATGGTCTGATAGCGGGCATGGCATATCAGATTACATCAATGCGTACTATCAACTTGCTAAAGATGTGGGAGCAGAAAAGATTGTTTCATTGGCTCGAAGAGCAGGTGTGTACAGGCTTTGGCGCGCTCACGGATTTAAAAAAGTGGGGTACAATGAGCAAGGTTTAATCAGGTTTGAGAAAAGGCTGGTAAACAATGGGTAAAGGGCCAGAAAAAGCAAAACCAACTGCCGATCAAATTGCAGCAGCAGAAGTGGCAGCTAAAGAGTGGAATAGATATCAAGAGGTGTTCGTTCCAATTGAAAACGAATATATGCGTATCACCGAGAAAATGGGGGACGAGGCCAATTACGAAAAGATAGCAGGAGCTGCTAATACAACTTCAAATAGTGCCACCAGCGCCGCCGTCAACCAAACTCAAAAGCAGTTATCTGCTTCGGGATTCAATCCGAGTTCTGGTAAGGCGTCGAGCGCTTCAAATGACATTGTTTCGGGCGCAAATGCCAATGAAGTACAAACAGCCGCACAAGGCCAGCATAACGTAACGGAGCGTTATACAGGCAATCTTCAAAACGTAGTTTCAATGGGGCGTGGTCAGGCGACTCAGGCCACAGCAGGACTTAACGATATTGCGGCTGCGTCAGCGCGTAAGGCCAACCAAGCTGCAATTGATGAAGCTAACGCCGTGTCTATTCCGGCGGCGGTTGCTGGTACTGGTGTATCTTTGCTGACTGGCACTGATGCTGGTAAAGAAATGATAGCAAGCGCTGGACAGGGATTAAGTAATTACTTCAAGCCAGATACTTACAAAAGTATGAAAACAGATAATGGTTTTGCGCCGATGGGTGGCGCTAGTTCATACGGTTTAAGTTAAACGTTAGGAGAAATAATCATGCCTCAAGAGGGTGGATTAGGTTATTACAATCCAAATACTGGCAGTTCATCCGTGCCAGCTCCAAGCGCCAGAGATAAAAGCGATAATCTTTCAAATATGATGGTTAACACTACTGGTAATCCAGAATACATATACGCGAATCTCACGAGAAAGCAGTACGAAGATTATCTAAAACGTTTCCAGCAATATGAGAATCAGCTCATTGGCCTTGCCATGACCGACAAGTTACTCAACAACCAGCTTGAACGTAACACGGAAACTGCTTCAAAGAACTTGGAACAGGCTAATATCAACGCGGCAAATGCGACGAAGAAATATGGTCTTGGAGATCTTCGAACTAATCAGCAAAAACGAAACTTGGAAATGAATAATGCATTGGCATTGGCGTCAACTAATAACAATACACGTCAAGCTATTGGTGATCTTCAGGTTGGATTAATGACTGGTGTTTCGTCAGGTAGCAGAGACTTAATTAACTCGGTTGGCGGTGCGTAGGAGGATATATGGGATACGGCCTAATTGATATTGGTCGGAATAGTGCGAGAAATTCGCTTGATACTTATAGAAACCTTTCCGATCAAGAACAACAACGAAAGCAAGTAAATGAGCAGCTTAAACAGCAATACAAGCAAGGGATTGCGTCAGGTGCAGGTACGGGTGCTGCGCTGGGCGCATCAATCGGTAGTGTTGTTCCTGTAGTCGGTACTGTGGCTGGTGGTGCAATTGGTGCCGTTCTTGGTGGCCTTGCTGCGTCGTTGTTTTAGAGGGTTTTTGCATGGCAAACGTTATTGGTAGTTTTAATGAAGGCGTTCGAATTGGTGCAGGATTAATTGACCTACACAACCGCCAACAAGATCGTGAGTTGTGGAGACAAGAGCACAACGAAGACCGAGAACGAAAGAAAATCTTGCAACAACGAGAAGATATTCGTTGGCAGCAAGGGCTTGAAGATCGAGAACAACAAAAGTTACAGCGTAAAGATGACTTAAATTGGCAAGCCAAAAGCCGAAAACAACAAGAAAAACAGTGGGCGCAAGCAGAGCTTACATTTAAGCAGCAACAGGAAGAATACAACCACAAGAAAGCACTTATGGAACGCCAAGAAGGTTTTCAAACAATCTTCTTACCTGCAATTGATAAGGCGATTGCCAGCGGAGATTTTTCCTTAATGGAGACGCCAGAGTTTGCAGATTATGTAGCTAAAAACCCTCAATTCGATGTGAACAACATTCTTGGTAGTAACACTGGTAAGGCTTTGGGTGAAGCCGCAATGTTATTCAACAGAATGTCACAAGGCGAAATGCCAGCGGAAAATGACCCAATGCTGATCAATGCAGTGGAAACATTGATGCCTGAAATCACCAAGGCTAAAGGTTTACCTACGATCTACACGGATAAGGATGGTAAGCAACATCAAATAGTTAATAGAAAAGTTTCGGCGGTTCGAATCATTCAAGGTGGTGGTGCAGTTATTGAGCAAGATTTAACACTTGATAATGGCAAAGTTGTCACTGTTCCGGTTACTCAAAACCGAACAAGCAAACCAGATGACAATATCTTAGTTGTGCCGTTGTCAGAATTTAGTAACCGAATGAAAACCATGATTGATACTCGTCAGCATTTGAACCGTGAAGAGTTGAATAACTGGCGAGAACTTCAAACAGGTCGTTCTCTTAACTTCGATGAAAATGGCAATGTTGTATATGGTGGTCGCTCAGGCCGTTCTAGTCGATCTGGCTCTAGTGGTTCATCTTCTTCAATAGCTCAATTGGCGAAGCAACAGCTATCTGAACAAAACGGAATTAATCGTAAGTATGACGAACAGATTGCCAAACTTGACCGCAATATGTTCGATAAGGAACAAGATTATCAGGCTGAAATTGATCGCTTGAATCGAGAAAGGGAAAAGGCGCTAGAGCGTCATACGATGATGTATTTGCCACTAACTGGTTATGATCCTCAATACTTAACCAAGGAGCAAGCGCAAAGTATGGCAAGAAAACGAACGCAAGCGTTTGTTGAGTCATATCCTGATTATGAGTTTTCAGCGGCCAGCAAAGCACAGCTTCAGTCTTATCTAATGGAAAACCCAGCCGCGACGCCTGATCAAGTAAATAAGGCGATTCAAAAGATGATTGAACATGAAGAAATCATCAAGAAAAAGCCATCTAACGAAACACTGATAAGCGAGTCTCAAGAGTTCACCAATGGCGAGAAGAAGGCCGAACAGACAGAAGGTGAACCGTCAAATCAAGGAGAGTTAGAAGCATTACGAGAGGAAATCCTAAACTCTGATGGAACTTATCAAGAAAAGCTTGCAGCAATTAAGGCGGCTAAGTTGAGTCCGGAAGAGCAGCAACAGGCAATGGATTGGCTTAACTACAGTGGTTTTTATAGCGCCGCTGATAAGCTAACAAGTAACGCCAGAGAGAACTTAAAAACTCAAGCTCAACGAGTAGAAGAGCAGCGTAAAAATGCGCCACCAGCCGCACGCTACATGGCTTTAGGTTTGGCTAATCGTTAATTCATCGATTGCAAACAAAAATCCCCAAACGGTGCGGTTGGGGTTATACTTCCCCTGTCTATTTCCTATGCAGAATAAGAGGGGATATCGATGGATTTCAGAGAGGCGATGCGTCTAGTTGAGGAAAGGGAACGCAATCAAAACACATCAACGTTTGGTGACGTTGTTGATATGGCTCAACAAGGCGCTTTGCAAACTTTGGCTGGTGCTGCGAATTTCGTTGGTGCAGAAAAGGCAGCAAGCTCATTAGAGAATTGGGCTAATGAGCAATACGAAACTTTATCGCCTGAAATGCGCGAAGCCATGGCGAAAGATATTATCAATGATGATATGAGCTTTGGCGAAGGTGCTAAAGATTGGCGTACATGGCTAGGCACTGCGTCTAATGTGCTAGGTGGTATGGCTGTAACGATGTTGCCAGCAGGTGCAGTAGGTAAAGCAGCGTCAATGGCTGGTCGCAGCGCAGCAGTGTCCCGAGGTGCCAACGTTGGTACAAACGCACTTCTAAACTTAGCGGCTGGTAACGGTGGTCAAGCCTTAAATGTTCAACGAGAAATCGAGAACATTCCTTATCACGAATTAATGGATTCTCCACAGTTCAAGCGTTATGTGGCCGAAGAAGCGAATAAAAATATCTCTGATGAAGAGGCGCTAAACAACGCTCGTACTCGATTGGCCCAAGAGGTCGGGGATTCAATTAAAAACGATCTTACTTTAGGCATGGTCAACCTGATCGGTGAAACGGTAGGTGATCAGGCAATGGTTAAACTGCTAAAAGGTAGTTTAGGCAAAACAATCAAAGGGGCTATTGGTAAAGGTGTACTTGCTGAAGGTGGCACCGAGGCCGTACAAGGTGGCGTTGAACAATACCGCTCTAACGTTCATACCAAGGAAAAAATGGACGTTGAAGGCGACAATTCTGAAGGCGTTGGCGCGGCTGCGCTTGAATCTGGTTTAGTCGGTGGTTTGATCGGTGGTGGCTTTGGTGTGCCTAGTGGTGTGGCTGGTCGTTACCGCCGTCGTAACTTTGAAACCAAGATTGAACAAGCGATCAATCCAGAAGTGATTTCGCAATTGCGCTCAGTTGGTAAAACCGATCAAGAGATTGAGGCTCTTCTCAGACCTAAGATTGAGAACCGCGCTCTTTCTATGGGCTTTGATGTTAACGAATCTACGGCTTTAGCACATCAAGCGTTAGGTGCTGCAATGGGTAAAGTGCCACCAGCAGCAGAGCGTCATGCAACGGAAGACCAAGCGGAAGCACAACAAAGTGTTGAGCCACAACCAGTACAGCCACAGCAAAAGCAACCACAACAACCAATTTCTGAAGCTGCAAAACAGCAAGAGCAAGCGCCTGTTAACCTGTTCTCTTCAGACAATCATGCCGATCTTATCCGTGACGGCCAGCAAGCTGTCAGCGCAATCAAAACTTGGGAAAAACAAGACCGAGGTAATGATTACGCGAAGCAATTGCGCCAAGATATGAGTCGTTACTTGGCAACTCTTAATACAGATCTATCCATTGAAGAACGTCAAGCGGCGCAGCGTTCAATGAATTCAATTTACAATGAGTTCTTAAGTGCTATTGGGCAGAAACAAAAATCACCAGTTGATAATGAAGTTGCTCAAGCAGAAATGTTTGATCCTGAAACTGGCGAAGTAATGGCAGACTCAGAGCTATACCATTCTCAAGATGCTCAACGAGATAAGTTGGAATTGATCCAATCAATTCAACGTGGTGAGCTTGGCTTTGTCGATGAAGTTGCAGCGCAAGACGAAAACTTTAAACAAGGCTTGCAACGCGCTATGGAAATCTCGCCAGCAGCAGTGCTTCAGATTGCAAAAGCACGTCGTGATGGCAGCATGAGCCAAGAGCAAGCGATCAGTGCTTTACAGCGTGTTATTAACTCTGAAGAACTAAAACAAATCGATCAGTTACGCCCAACTGATGAAGAGAGTTTTCTGCGTGATCAGCAAGCTCAAGAGCGCAATGCTCAACAGCAACTAGAGAATCGCGGCATTAGAACTAATGGCTATCAATCAAACGTTGAGGAAACGCCAGAGTTTCGACGCAATCAGGCGCGTGTTCTTCAAGGTATGAGACAACAAGCTCAAACCAACTCGTTTGCTGGTGGACATCAACCAAACGGTGAGCGTGACGTTACTCCGTTAGCAACGGGTATCGAGAATCAACGAGTTTATGACGCACCACAAGTTGAGTTTGATCGATGGTCTGACGTTAATCCTAAAGACGTTAATCGTGATGAGCGATTCACCAAGCTAGCGAATGAATATGACCTAAATCCTGTAGAAACAGAGCAGGAGCGTTATCGTGCGCCTGATATAGTTGCTCAAGAGCCTATTTTCGCATCAATCCAAGAGGTCGAACAGCGCCAACCTAATCGCAATGCTCGTATTCAAAAGAAATTTGATAAGCGCGAGTCTCAAGAGGTTGAGTCATACAGTGAAGAGTTGCCACAGACTGGCGACGAGTATGTTTACCAATCTGGTGAAGCTGCAAAACGTTCAGAGCTTGGCCGTCAACTTGGTAAAGCTCAAGCTGAAATCGCAATTAAAGGCCGTCAGAAAGTTAACCGTGAACAACGCATCAAGAACATCTTGGAAGGCAAGGGTACAAAAGATGATCTGAACTGGTTGGACAAAGAAGTAAACGCTCAAGCTGATAGCAAAAAAGCCAAGAAACCTACCCTTAAAATAGGTCAAGGTATTGATGGAGTGGACGTTAAGCGCAGCGGTAATACCACAACGTTGACGCCTAAAGTCGAAAAGTGGAACGCAACTATTGGCGAGAGATCGGTTTACGTCACTCAAGATAAAGAGCTTAAACAGGTACAAATCCGACTAGCGGAACAAGAGGAACCGGTCACTACTTTTGACTATGGCAAAGGTAGCGATATGCGCTTGATGGATGCTATTGGAAAAGCTAATCAAGCAGCGGATAAATATATAAGCCTTATTGTAAAAAGCAATGAATCTTACCTTCAGAGCGAAGCAGAAAAAGCCCAAAGCAAAGGTATTGTTGATCAATCACTTTTAGTCGAAGAGCGCGAAAAGACAGCGAAAGCCGTTGATATTTGGCCTAGTGTTGAGCAACGCCTTGAGCGCGGTCAAATGCCTACGCCTGAACAAATGAATGTTTTGCAAGATGCTGCGGAATATATCAATTCAGCAGGCAAGATTTACTTTACTGGCAAGCTAGGTGATTTGTTTCGCCTTGGTGACGTTCTGAAAACACGCTTATCAAAATATGACGCACTACTTAGTGATGAAGAGCTAAAAGGTGATATTGCCAAATTAGAAGAGCGCAAAACCAATACAAAAGCAGATAAGCAAGAGCCTTCGCTCATTGATACTCTTCAAGCTGTATCAGATAAGTACGCAGAAAACCCGACTTATCGCGTCAAGAGCTACGAGTTAGAACCAGCTTGGAAAGCAGTATCTAAAGCAATGGAAGAAGCTGGCGCGGATGCGCACGACTTGTATTCATTCAGCAATTGGATCACTAGCCAATATCAATCAGATCGCCAAAAAGCAATCGACTTGGCAAAAAGCTATCTGAGTGACGACAAACCAGAGCCAACGCCTCCAAAAGGAAGCAAACCAAAATCTAGCAAGGCCACCAGCAACGAAACTGATGCGTCTAAAGCTCAAAAAGGCCATTCTCGCCCAAGTGGAGCGCGTGAATATCTAAAAGCTATCAACGCGCTTCAAAGTGGCGAGTACACCAAGGAAGAGGCCATTGAGCTGATCGATAACTACATTGATGATGTTCCGGCTTTAGAGGAAGAATTCCGCCAATTCACGAAACCAGCTATCGGCAATTTCTTTGCTCAAATGGGCCAATGGATTGATACAAGCTTGCGTAAAGACGATCTAGTTAAACGAGCGGTTAAAGATATCGGCAACCAGTTTGCTGCTATTCAGTCTGATGATGGAATGTTTGTAGTTAAATCACCTTCAGCTATGCGCAACATTCTTTCTGAAATGAGTGATGCTGATTACAACAAGATTGTTGAGAAACGAAAACAACAAGCAATCGAACTTGAGCTGGAAGAAGAGCGTAAGAAAAAGGCTCTTGATAACCCACAAACACTTGATGATTTCCAAGCCTACGCACGAGCTAACGGCGGAACTATTGATGCTTTCAATGATCAGCAATTAGCCGAGTTTGACCGTCTATACACTGAAAACCAGTTAAGCAAACTAGCAGAGCAAGAAAAGCGCGAACTAGAGCGAAAAGCTGAAGTTAAGGCCGTTGAAACTGATGGGACTATTGAGTTGAGCAAGGTCGATGTTTTCAACGAGGCTAAAGGCGAACAACGCTATGGTGCTGCGTTTAGCGAAGTTGATAGCGATACCTTCAACGATATGAGAGCCAAGGCGAAACAGCTAGGCGGTTGGTACGCACGAGCTTACAAGCCTAAAAATTTGCCAGCTCGTTTTGACTTTAAATCTGAGCAAGCGCGTGATGATTTCCTATCTGTAATGGGTGGCTTGAATGTTGATCAAAGCGAACGAGTTAAACACCGCGATCAAGAAAAAACGAAGTCGAAAAAAGAGAATCAAGTTGAAGCTCTACGCGAAAAAGCGGATTCACTACAGGCGAAAGCTGATGAGTCAAACAACGCACAGCGTTTGACTAATACTTCTCGTCGCGCAGCCATGGCAGCAAGTGCAGCGGCACGAGCAGATAAGCAAGAAGCGCAAGCGAATATTTTACGTAAGATTGCCGATGGCGTTGAATCTGGCGAGTTCCTACTGCTAGGTAACTTGACTGATATCAGCCAGCTTGAAGAGCTAACAAGCGTTATGAACCGTGTTAAATGGGATATGCCTGAAGACGTTCGAGAAAAACTAGCGTATCGAGATCAGCAAGGCAACTGGCATTTAAAACCAGAAACTAAATTTAATCAGGTTGCTCGTTACGTTCGTTTTCCAGCTCCGAAGAGTACGCCAGCGTCACTTGAATACATTGCACGAGAAATCGAAAACCTAGACGGTTACAAGATGACGGCTAAATCTATTCGAGCAAACATTAAAGGCCTGAAGGAGCACGAGAGCGTTAATTTGAATGGTGCGCGTTGGGATAAAGTTATTCCTAAATTGCGCCAGCTAGCGCGTAGCAAATCAAATACTGTTTACCGTGTCGAGCACATCAATGAGCTGTTCAAGTCTCAAGATCGCTTAATTCGCATGGGCATTAAAGGCGATATCACGTTGCGCCAAGCTTTGCGTGAATATGAGCAAGCGAACAACGGAAAAATGTCAACGCAGAAAGAAAAAACACGCTTACAAAAACTCACAGAGAAGATTGAGGAAACTGTACGCGGTAACCGTAATGTGTTTAATGACTTCTTCCCAACTCCTGAAGCCGAAGTGAAAAAGCTCATTGATTTAGCCGATATTAAACCAGGTATGAAAGTGCTAGAGCCAAGTGCTGGTATGGGCCACATTGCCGATCAAATTGCAGCTCTAAATGGCGTAGATCTTGATGTTGGTGAACTTGCTTTAACTCTAAGCGAATTACTTGAAGAGAAGGGGCACAACGTTGTTGCTGGTGATTTCTTGGAATATGACGCTGGTGAAATCTATGACCGCATTGTTATGAACCCTCCATTTAGTAACGATGCAGATATTCACCACATCAACCATGCGCTAACGATGCTAAAAGATGGCGGTAAGTTGGTTGCTATCACCAGCTCAATGGCTGGTAATCGTGGTAACACAACAAATAAAAACTTCCGTCGTTACCTAGATGAAGTCGGCGCAGAAGAGATCAACCTAGACGCTGGAACATTCAAGAACAGCTTGAACCCTACGAACGTAGCAACAAAGATTATTGTCATTGAAAAACCAGCGAACGATCAGTACGACAACATTCGTTTCAGCAAGGCCAGCGAAGTCAACAAAAAGCCTTCCACCAGCCTATCGCCTGAAAAGGTTACTCAAACTGCTCAAGATTGGATTAACCAATACGACGGCTTGAAAGGTGCGAATGTAATGGTTGTGCCAACTATGGCCGATCTGCATGAACTGGTTGAAACTGAACCCAATGCTTTTGTTAAAGGCGCATGGTTGTCTGGTGATAACCGTGTTGTGCTGGTGGCAGAAAACTTGGAAAACGTTGCTGACGTTCGCCGCACTTTGCGCCATGAGTTTATTGCTCACAATGGCCTATACGCGAACCTAGATGTTTCTCAACAAGCGGAGTTAACCGAGAAGGTCAATAGCCTACGAAACGTTAACTCTTTGAAAGGCATCTTTGCCGAGGTTGATAAATCATATCGAACCGCACCGGAAGATGTAAAAGCGGAAGAGGTGATCGCTAAGATTGCAGAAACAGAGTCTAGCGTTTCTCAAAGAATCTTAGACAAAGTGTTGTCTTGGGTGCTTGGTGCATTGCGTCGTTCTGGCATTTTGAGTGCAGAGAAAATCACGCTTTCCGAACTGCGCAACATGATCAACAACGTGGATAGCGACCTTCGAAAACCTAACGGAATGACCACGCTTTCTAACGTTGTGCGCTTTAGCCAAACAATCTCAAGCATGGATGAGGATTTGGCGCAGCAAGGCGATCCAATTGTGAGCATTGCTGATGCGTTGGCAGCGAAGAATGAGAGTTTCTACAAGCAAATGCTTGGCAAGATCAACGTTCCATTTATTAGCAAGCAGTTTGATGCGCTTAAAAATGGCGGCTGGGCATTGTTAAACCTACGTCAAATGGCTGAAGTAGGTAGAAAACGAGTAAGCCGTGAGGTTGGCAATATTCTTGAGTCGTATGTAAACAACAAAGATCTGTTTACTACACGCAAAACAGACTTGATTGAGAAAGTTCACAAACAAGCTGATGCTTTGAATAAGTTCCGTAAGGATAAACCAAAAGACGCCGAAGCCACGTTTAGTTTATTGCACGATGCGACGTTGGCCGATGTTGACCCGTCAAAAGAGTATGTAGACCAAACTGATGAGAAGAAAGCGCTTATCAAAACACTAACGAAGCTTTACCAAGAGTACGGCGGTTCGCAAACTAAGCGCGGTTCCGAAATCTGGCAAGAACGCCAAGCGTTAGAGCGTGAGATTAAGAACGAGCCGAAACTAAGACTTAAACACAAGGCATTACGTGAGAAGTTCTTACAGCTTTCGCCAGATGCTCAAAAAGTCTTTACCGATGTGCGCGATCACTACATTAGACAACGCGAGGAAATGGATAAGGCGCTAGAAGAGCGTATTACTGATCTTGCGATGGCTGGTAACAAACGAGCAGGTGAGAACACTTACCATCGTTACATGATGGAAAAATCACGCCTTGGTTTCTATGTGCCGTTGGCGCGTTTTGGTAACTATTGGATCGATGCCGTTGACTCAAGCGGTGAGCGTGTATTCCAAATGTATGAGACTGAAAGCGCCATGATGAAGGATCTTAAAAAGCTTCAGGCGGCTGGCTACAAAGTTCAGGATGATAAGAACGCGAACTTAGAAGTTGGACAAGTACGCTTTGGCCTAAAAATCCAAGAGAGTCGCGGCCTAAACGGTGCTAGCGCGTCATTCGTGAGCGATATTATTAAGGCGATCTCAGGTGCGAAAACTAATGACAAGGTAAAAGATCAGTTAACTGATGAAATCTACCAAATGTATTTGCAAACCATGCCTGATCGCTCAATTCGTAAATCATTCATTCACCGTAAAGGTGTAGCTGGCTATTCAGAGGATGCGGCTCGTGTGTTAGCAGATCAGGGTGTTCGCCAAGCGAACCAACAAGCGCGACTAGAAACAGAGAAGCGCTTCACCGATCTAATGGAAGAGTTGAAGATTGCTACGGACAAGAGCAATAACGTGTCAGCGTCACGCTTGTATAACGAAATGGTTAAACGCCACGAATGGATGATGAACCCACAACGCGCACAATGGGCGCAAGCGCTAACTGGTTTTGGCTTCTTCTGGCAAATCGGTATTTCACCAGCTTCGGCAATGGTCAACTTATCCCAAAATTGGCAGATTGCTTTGCCTTACATTGGTTCACGTTTTGGCTTTAAGGAAACCGCGGCAGAAATGGCAAGTCTATCTGGCCTATTTGCTAAGACGTTCGTTGCTAAAAAATCAAAAGCTGGCTTGCGTGGCGATATGGATATGACCAACGGCATTTTGGGCGACGTACTTAACCAAGATGAGAAAGAGGCATTACGCCACGCGATCAAAATTGGTGCTATAGACGTAACTCAAATGGCCGACTTAACAGGTATGGCAGAACAAGAGTCGTCAAACTATACGGGCAAATGGGCGAGAGCACAGCAACTAATCGGTGCGCCTTTCCATTGGGCCGAAGTAATGAACCGTGAGGTTTGTTTTATCACTGCTTACCGTATGGCGAAGAAGAACGGACTAAGCAAACAAGAGTCACTTGATTACGCAACTAAAGCGACTTGGGATAGCCACTTTGACTATTCGAGCCGTAACCGCGCTCGATTCATGCAAGGTGACGTTGCGGCAGTAGCATTGCAGTTCAAACAGTACAGCCAAAACATGACTTACTACTTGTTTAGCCGTTTCTTTGATTCAATTAAAGGCGAAACGCCAGAGGTGAGAAAGGAAGCGCGTAAGCAGTTGCTTGGCACATTTGCCGTTACGTTTGCCATTGGCGGTCTAAACGCTCTACCAGTCGCAACAATCGCGACACTTGCGAATATGGCCTATGCAGTGGCAGGTGATGACAATGAGCCTTGGGACGCAGAGACAGAGCTAAAAGCGCTACTTGCTAAGACGTTCGGAGAAGATATTGCGAAAGGCTTGTATTACGGTTCAATGCCTAGCGTTTCAAGCCGCATCAACATTGACTTGCTTCGCCTTTGGGTTCAAGAATCAGACGCACAAGATAATGTTGGTGTTGCAGAAAACATTCTTCAACAGGCGGCAGGTGCTTCATTTGGTATTGCCGTATCTTGGGCGCGTGGTCTGGACTACATGACAGAAGGCCAATACTTGCGCGGCATGGAATACATGACTCCAAAATGGATGAAGGACGTTTTTAGAACTGCGCGATACGCTTCAGAAAGTGGCACTGTCACAAACCGAAATGGTGAAATTATCATTGATGATGTGACGTTGTTTGAACATGCTCAACAAGCGCTTGGTTTTACTCCGGCTCGACTGGTTCAGCAGTACGACACAAACAGCGCATTGAAAGGTTACGAACGTCAAGTTACTCGTCGTCGTCAAAGCTTAATGAATGCTTATTGGCTGGCGGTACGCACTAAGGATAGTGATGGACGTAAAAATGTGCTTAACAAGATCCGTGAGTTCAACCGTTCGGAATGGGGCAGACAAAACCCGATTACCGCCGAAGTCTTAAGCCGTTCAGTGAAGCAACATTTCAAAATGGCGAGTAAATCACAGAATGGTGCGCACTATAATCAGAAATATATAAAGTTGCTGCAAGAGCAACAGAGTTGGTAGCACTATTGGAGTGCTTAGAAAAGAAGTATGGAGAGATCTAAAATGACTGCTAGTAAAAGCATTTTAACAGTAATGATTTTGGGTTTAGCTGGTGGCGCATTGTGCGCTACCGCAGCGTAACTACCAAGGCGGCGATAGCGGAAATTCGCAGAGTATGAGGCTCAAAAGTGCTAAGAAGTTTCTAGGTACAATGCAGTAACTCATACACGTCCTCTGGCTAGTTGACTAGATTGAACTACTGGTATTGTCACTCACAATTAGACAAAGGTGAGATAGATTATTTGCTCTATCTCACCAGATAAAGATTACTAAAAGTAAGTTGAGCAACCATAAGTTCTGTTACGCACACACTTCACTACCTGTTTATAGCATCACTCTTTATCTATGCTCTTTATTTCAGTTTTAATACAAGGTAGCTCATCCACTAAATCCACTTTCATCCAATAATTTATCGACAATTCACCGACATTTTCATTTTGAGATGGCACATAATTTACTTTTATAAATTGATTATCCATAACCTTGCCAAATACGATTGATTCGAATAAATCTCTAGTTGTCAGTAAACTGAAGTTTACGTCCGAAAAATGAAGACTATATACAATTATATCACCCAGATTACAGATATAGTTATTTCCGAAGCCATCAATAAAGGAAATGTCAAACTTATTAGCTATTTCTGGTTTGTATCTTGCTTCTCGAAGTAATTGATTCAACTCTGAGCTTCCTGAAAACAAAACTGGATTTGTAATATCTTTTGAAAAGTTAGAAATGTCGAAAATGTTATTTTCTGCATTGGTATAGACTTTTGAATCAGAAGTTTTGTACTGCAATAGCTTTCTTAGAATATTTAATTCAACATTATCTCTGGTTGATTCTTTAAGCCAACTTTCCTCGTTGACAGCTCTATTGGTTTCAATGTTTTTTGCAATATTTTCTTTAAGATATCCCTGTATATTTAATTTATACAAGGTTTCTTCCACAGGATTGCCGTTAAAACCAACCGATTTAAATAAATTTATAGGAAACTCGAAGTTCGCGTCGTCGCCTATAAAAGCCTTGGAACAAGATATGCCAAATTTAGTTAGCAGATCTTCGTCAATATCTGCCTCTGCAACTAACTGATTCTGCCGTTGGTTTAGTTGGTCAATAACTTGTTGAATTGAAGTTTTAAAGTTACCTAGGTTACTATCAAATTGTTCTCTAGAGATGAGGAATGGTTCTTTGATTTCGTCAACCAATCTAAGCCACTCTTGTAAGTCACGAACAAGGGATTGTTGGTCTTGAAGGCGAAATGCATCCGAAAAAACAATATCGAACCATTTACGTCCCAGTTGCCATTGGCTATTTGAAAAGGAAACGGCTATCTCAACATAAGCAATATTCATACTTTGAGCGTCGTTACGTCCCCAACCTGAATAGATACGACCCGATACTCTTCTCTTTTCATTAACTCGCCCAAAGGACTCAAGTACTCTTGAAATCCATGAGCCGTAGCTACCGCTTTCATAATTGGGATAATCCCTATGCCTAATATACGCTCCAACTACGTCACTAGCGTTGGATATAGACTTAGGTCTTCGACCAATTGCACCTGTTGGGTGAATTGCAGCGTTAGAAAGTAACGCTTTAATGTATTGTCTTATTTTTTCATTATCATTTAAGTTCGGTTTTAGCAACATGTAACAAGCAGTAATAACTCTAAGGTCAAACGCTGCATTCTCAAATGCAATATTAAAAGCTGATTTAAGGTTAAACTGATGACCATTTAAGATCACAATCCAATTTTTGTCATCTAAGCTTTTAAGCAACATATCATGAGTCACTAATTCAGAGTGCCATCTATATTCTTCTAGTCCATGACCATAATCTCTAACTGAAAGCTTTTCACACCAATTGTTCAGCATGTCAACACCCCACCCAGCAGCCTCGTCATTGTTATACCTCAAAGCTGTTATCGCGGTATGCGCTGTAAATTCTAAATGGGTAAGGAACAATGGTAGTGAATCAGTTAGGCTATCAAGTCGTTTACGTCTCGGTTCAATATAATCCAGCCAAGACTCCCACGACCCAACAAAATCAAAAAGTACGTCTTCATATTTATTTGCTACGCGCATATCTGACGAGGAAGAGCTATATGAACGCCATTCCATCAATAATGACCAAGTAAAGTAACTACCTTGGATCAATAAAAACCCTTCACGCTTAACCAGTTTTTCCCGCCTTGAAAATAGTCGTTTATGCAAATAAATGACTTCGTCAAAGAATTCTATATTTTCAGGAATTAGTTCGACAGCAGATTTAGCAATTTGATAATATTCTGTCAAAATTTCATCGAGATAGCTCCTACTGAAAAAATTAGTTGTTGGCAACAAAAGCCAATTATCGTCTTCATTATTATCGTTAATAAAGCTTAATGCAGAAGCAATCTCTATATGCCATTTCACGATGTTGTCTAAAGCGTATTTAAATTCTCCTATGTTCTTTTCTCGAATCGAATCATTAGCTGAGCCAACTAAGCCCAGCATCATGGAAGTTAGGCTTCTTTCATCATTATCTTTGTTTTTCTTGATTGTAAAGCTTAATTTAATCAATACCTTAGATAACCAACTTAGATCGAAACCAGAATACCTAACAATTACTAGACCTGTTTCATTTTCTTTAGTCCAAATAGGTTGTAGTACAAATTCTGGTTCAGCATTTAAATCTAAATGGAGCCAGCTAAAACCTTTTTTCGAAACTAGCCTCTTCACCAAACTCTGGCGATTAAGCCAACGAAGCACTTTGAGCTTCTTAACTTGGTAATGAATTATTGCATTGATGATTGAAAAGTAGACGTTAGTTACTCGAATTGGATCTGGTGACGGAAACATAATTTCATTGTATTTATCATCAGAGAAATTATAGGTGCTTACTTTGAGTACGCCCTCATCTGGGTTAGCCAGAAGATTATTTTTTACTGAGTTTTGTAGTAATAATTCATGAATCCTGTACCTAATATCAGCCTCACATAGCTCATGAATAGTGAATCGAACAACTATCCTGTCACGTTTCGTTTCATCTAACATCATGAATGTAGCTGTAAAAAACCAACTCGTTAATAAAACATTAAATGCCAACCATAACGCGGTAGCTATGCAAATCGCTAGATAAGTTGACTTATCCATACTAGCGCTGAGGAAGTAGCCCACAATTATAAATATGGACAAAAATAATCCACTTAAACCAGCAAACATGAAGCCAGAGTACAGCTGATAAATAGGAAACAATGTCTTCTTAGCTGACTTATTCTGAAAAAGTACACCAATCAAACCAATAACAAGTGGATATACAACACCGACAATGGTTAACTGACCAGCAAGAAAACCACCTTGCCAGTCGATTAGTCTTCTCCAATTAGGAAAATACTCGATAGCAAATGGAGTTAATTCTTCTTTCCAAAGCAATAAATTGGCTACAAGTAAACTAGCTAAGACGAAGGTGAGAAAGGTGTAATAACTATGCCTTTGAGACCAACGTAATATGTTGTGCTCTAAAAGGTTCCATTTACTTGAGAGGAACGCCTTATTTTGGTAGAGCGTTTCATCAATGTTTTTATCTACACGATGCTGAAGTGAATTTAACAGCTTCTCAATACTAACAAGCACTTAGATGCCCCCCCCAGGAGCTAGATCGTTCTTTTTTAATTGCAACTACTTTACTAGAAAGCGGCTGTTAATCAATGATATGAGTCTCTTTGAATTGATTAGTGTGTAGTGGTTGTACTGGCTAAGCAAATTTGGCCGTATTGCTAGAGCTTTGACATAAGGAAAATAAGTCAAATACTAAAATGAACGCTGTACAGAAAAACTGACCTAAAACACTTTGGGGCATTTCTGTGTTACATTCCCATGAACAACCCGTAGGAAAATATTTTTCCAGCCACCTTCCTAAATTATAAGTTCATAAGTGATTAATAAATATAGAAATTTTATCAATCCAATGTCCAGTCCTTGTGCTTTAAGAGCTAGAAGGGGCGCCTTCGACATTATTATTTTTTGTAACAAGGCAGACAGAACAACCAACACTCATAATGCGACTTTCATGACTGACTACATCTCAGGATAAAGCCCTTTATCGAGCAAAGCGTAGCGAAAATTAAATGGCTGATTCATCCGCTCTGCTAGTTGCGTAAGCTCTTTTTCGTCTAAATGTTTAACACGATCCGAAGCTAGCTTCTCAAGAGGAGTTAAATCGACTGAATAATAATTGAGCTTTTCTTTATTATCCTCAGCTACTAACGCTTTTTTTAGTTTAGCGGTCGCGTCCTTCATACACATTCGATCTGTATAATTCGCTAAATAGCCTATTGTCGTTTTTTTATCATCATCACTCAGAGAATCAAACCATAAAGAATCAGGGATAGTAATTCGATTTTCATTCGCAATCTCTTCGCAGTAATCGAATCTCTCTTGCCACTGTTTTTCTGCCGTCTCACTATCCAGAACAGAGGCACAGCCAAACAAAAGAAGACATAACGTTATAGCTTTACTTGGATACTTCACTGACGCAGTTCCAAAACTTTCGTTCTTCACCATACGTGTAAATCTCCTGCTCATATGCAATATTAAATATCTTATTACGTGTAAATTTCGATGCGCCTAGCATTGCTCCTCCGAACGCTTCCCAATCGTATTCCCTGATGGTTATAAACTTCTCGAAAGCGCTAGTAGTGACGCTCGGAGTTCCAAATATGTTATAGAAAGGGGTTGAAGCTAACGTTCCATTGAGTAAGTTACCTGACTCCATAATGCCTTTTATGTCAGCGACGGCACGCCTACTCTTTTCGCTAAGCTTCAGATTGTTGATATCACATACGCCTAACTTTGCCATTTCATTGTTTTCTTTGAGGTAAAATTAGTGTTATACAGATTTGGAAAAACTGAGTCATTACTGCTTATGTGACACTGAGCGTATTTTTTCAAGAACCCCCGAAATCACCAATAAAATTGACTTTTTGAAAGCATATAGTTGTGTGATAACGCTTTGAAGGTTTGAACTTTTTCATTGTCCTGATTCAATTCGCTCAAACAAAGGGTGGCTAGTTATAAGTATAAAGAGCAAAAACCTGAACTCAAAAAATATGCGAACCAAAAGGTTGTTCCAATGAATAGTATCAGCCAAGATCTGCTGACACGTCGATAGACAAAACCGATTTAATGCAACCTGTCAGATCTAGTCATATATGGGAAAACTCACAGATTACACCTAGGTTGGTACAAATAAAGCCAGCTCTTAGCTGGCTTTATTGTGTTTTACATCAAGCTAAGACGTTTAGCTGCAATAGCATTGATCTTAATAATGTCTTGGTTGGTGAAGATTTGGCTGTTATTCATGTAGTGCATAAGCTTCTCTTTGTTACACACAAAAGCGTCATTGGGCACAAACTGGAGTCCGTTTGCTCGTCCAGCGACCACGTCAATTAACACTCTAAAGTTTACATGTTCTTTCAAGTCAACGAAGTCTTTGTACAGGTTTGGATTGAAGTCGATGGAGTTTTCACTCTGCTTGGTTAGCTTCTCAGCCATTAAGTTAAAAGCATTGATGTAAGCTTCTTTGATTATGGCAGCTTTCTTTCCGGTAAAGCCCATCACCAAGAATATGAACCCATCTTTCGTCATTTGATAGAACGGTTGGAGTTTGTTGTTCTGTAACTCATTGTTTTTGTGGCAAAGCGTAAAATTGCGCCCTGTAAAACCATGCGAGCACTCCAAGTTTCTGATTTTACGAATCACGTCTTTATGTTGTTTGTTAAAGTACTTAGCCACCAGAAATGAATCGGTAACTAAAGCGTTAGTTTTAGACACGAAAACGAGATCTTCAGGGCGATGTTGTTCGATTGGAAGTGTAGTTTGTGCTGGCATAGTCGCCTCCTTTGTAATGATATTTAAATCACCACCAAGAGGTTCCTAATCTACTGGTGGTGAACTGAACAAGGTTAGGAACTACCGCTACAAAGGAAACGGCGCGCCGAAGCGCCCTCATCCAGTCCACCATAATTTGGGTGCACTGAATCACGCAATAAAAAACCAGCATAAAGCTGGCGTTATCACGCCTTTGTAATTGCGGGGTTCCTAATCCCGACAACGGATTTTGCCATTGCCCGAATAGAATAGTTACCGTAAGGCGTGATAGTCAAGCTTTTTGTAGCATATCATTTTAGGTTTTAAATAGAAAACGCATTTGTATTTGATGGTTTATTTTTGTTTTCGAAAGTTTATTTTCTGAACACCAATACTGGATGTATATACAGCAATCATGTAGTATATTGCTGTAAGCTACTAATGCATGATGTAGCTATAACTTGTTTCTAAGCGTTGTGCGTGAGGATTTAATGATGGAGCAGTTGACTATCAACTTACGAGTTATCGCCAAGTTAATGGAATGTGAGGTTCTTGATGATGCCACAAAAGAGTTCATTCAGTGCGCAGTAATGAAAGCAGCCCTTATTCTAGAGGAAACAAAGTTTACTAACATTAGTAAAAAAGACGATTCTTGATCGGGATTGCTTTAATCTATTAATTAAAAGGGAACGCGTAAGTGCTCCCTTTTTTTGTGGGATGTAGAGGGTGTTCAGATACTATGTATGGAAGTTTTACTAACTTGCGCATTGCCTCTTAGCCGACGATAATGGCCACATCATCGTTTCGTTACTGCCCGATACTTTTCTTAAATCACGCTAACTTGTGTGTATATCTGGGAGTGCGAAAAAATACAGTGTGTATATAAGTGTGTATATTGTTTTTTATTTACACCATTTAATCACTGTAAAATTCTATATAAAACAGAGGTTTACAAAGTTGTCATCCCATTTCTCAGAAATATACAAAGAGTTTATGTTCGAAGCGGCACATCACTTGCCACATGTACCTGAAGGCCATAAGTGTGGTCGTTTGCATGGACACTCTTTCTTAGTTCGTCTTTATGTAGAAGGTGAGGTAGACCCGCATACTGGTTGGGTAGTGGATTTCGCTGAAATCAAAGCGGCATTCAAACCAATTTACAATCGTTTAGACCATTATTACCTGAACGACATTGAAGGTTTGGAGAATCCGACGAGCGAAGTGCTAGCAAAATGGATTTGGCAACAGCTTAAGCCAAGTTTACCGTTGCTAAGTAAAGTTGAAATCAAAGAGACGTGCACAGCCGGTTGTATTTACAAAGGTGAATAAGTCACTTTTTATTGAGCATTGAAGACAAAGGCAAGCCATGAGCTTGCCTTTGTTGTATCTGGATATTCCCTATTTTTTATACTTTTCTTGCTAGCTCAGTGGATGACGTAAAATCCACTCTTTTTCGTTCTCACCAAACGTTGTTTTCTCTGTATTGATGAATCCACACGCATCAAGAAAACTGATAGCGTATTGCTGACTCTGTGGCACAGTGACGCAAAGAGAGGTGCTTTCAGGGTCAATGGTATACGCATAAACGAACAGTTTGCGTAACGCTTCACTCCCAACCCCTTGGCGTTGGAAACGTCGATCAACCATCAAGTACTTGAGCCCCAGTTCGTGCCTTTTGGCAAAGGGCGCATGTTGGGAGAAGCCTTTATCGATAACAAGATAGCCAACTAATAGATCGTCAGAATAAATCGTAAAGAACGCTTCAGACTTATTGCGTTTTTGATAAGCCACTTCAAACGGCGTAGAAAATCCTTTCTGCTCTTCCTGCACATCCAATTGCATCAAACTCGAAAAATCTTTCAGTTTGGTGGGCTTAATAGCAATCATCGTTCAACCACAAATTGGCGGCATATCCTCATGCCGCCACGAACTTTAATAGAGTATTTCCTCTAGTCTAAGTAACTCACGAGGTTAAGAAAAGCTAGAAATGCAGAGGATAATAATAACCTTGGTGAATATAGGCACCTAATGTTGTGAGTAAGTGAGCGCTATCGGCGGTTTCTACGCCTTCAACAATGACGGTACACCGATACGTATTTCCCATGGCGATTAACTGACGCAACGTTTCCACTTTCTTATCGTCCGACTTTAAACCAATCACAAACTCCCGATCTATTTTCAAATAATCTGGATTGATTTTACTGATGAGCGACACGTTGTTGTTGCCAGTGCCAAAGTCATCGATACTGATTTTACAATCCAGTGCTTTTAGTTTCGCGACATTGCCATAAATCTCGGAGGTATAGTACATCGATGCATTTTCCGTGATTTCAATCGTCAGCAAACGACAATCTCGGTTAGATAGTTCTCTGTGTAGGATTGAAAAGTTGCGTCCTCGCAGCAAAGAAGGACAAATATTGATGCTGATAGGAATAGGCAGCGCTTTGTGCTTAGTATAGATGGACTCTATCACCAGTAAGGTATGAGTAAGGAGCAGCCCATTGCGGATCAGTGTTTCAATAAACCGTTGCGTATTTTTTACCTTAAACCGCGAGAGCGCTTCGTAATGCACAATCTTTTGCGCTGAAGTGTCATAAATCGGCTCCAGTTTGATTTTAAATTGTCGAATTGCACACAAATAAGCCATAAAGGCTTGTAGAGAGCGATGACGCAGTATTATGAGAAACAGCAAGCTTAATAAAATGATGCTTTGAAACGGTCCAGAGATGTAATACACCTCTTTATAGCCGCTGTTCTTAACGTGATAGTTGAAAAAGCGTTCATTGGTGTTACCAATTTCTAAAGAGGTCCCTGTATTGGTTGATAGCTTCATGCCGGAAAGAAAAAAACGCGAAATATGATTTTCAACGTTGTCGGATAAGTTAATGTTTTTGACACGAACCAAAACGGTCGCGTTATTCAAGTCAAATGATTGGGTCGTATAATTGCTATTATTACTCCACTCTTCAAATGCTTTTTTGCTGACAGGGACAACGGTTTCGGGGGTGACTAAACACCGGATATTGAAACGGTCTAGCATCATGCTCGATTCCACCAGCTTTACATTATCAAAGAGCGACTTCAATTCTCTTTCATCAGCAAAGCAGCTCTTTTGGGAAAGGTTTTCTGCAATTTCGAAGGCGTTATCAAGATAATTATGTTTCACAATGCTGTTTATCGCGTAATAACAGATGGCAAAGAAAATGATCGCTGTGCTCAAGACGACCCACAGCGTATCTGAATAGATCTTTTTATTACGCAGACAAATACGAAGGGCTTTGCCAAGGCTGTTTGTTGTGTATTGATTGATCTTGTGTTGATGGTCGATGCCATTCTGATGGTTGTTTTGCATAGTAAAAGGGATGAAGTATCCGGTCCGGTGAATATTTTCGATAATATTTTTTTTTGTGGTTACGTGTTCTTCCGTGAGCTTGCGAAATTTCTTTCTTAGAGCGGCCACCGCGTTTTTAAAGCCATTTTCAGGCAGTGTCATTTTGTATTGTTGAGTGATTTTGCTTTCTATCAATCGCTGGCTAATTGGCGTATTTAAGCTGCCGTATTTGGCGATGGTTGACAGAATGGCGTACTCATTTGGGTTGACAGGAATGGAGTGGTGGAGTGATTGATTGAGCTCTAAAGATATTTCGTTTTCGGACAAGCAAACGCAGATTTGGTTTCCAATTTCAAACCTAATCATGTGTTGGTGTGCTCCAAGTTTAATTTTTGGCTACGTTATCAATAAAGCTAGGAGAGGGATGTGATTTTTTACGGGGATATCCATAATATTTGGATATATTCAAAGTTTTAGGTTTTTTTATGCTGGGTGTGACAACTCATTATTCATGGTTAATGAAGTATAAAAAACCCGAGCAGTGGCTCGGGTTTCGTCGATATTCAGCAAGGCTTATTAACAGATAACTTTTACTGCTAGGCCGCCTTGAGAAGTCTCACGGTATTTCGCGTTCATGTCTTTACCTGTCTCTAGCATGGTTTCGATAACTTTATCTAGAGAAACAGTAGGAGCAGAAGAACGACGCAGTGCCATACGAGTTGAGTTGATTGCTTTTACAGCTGCAATACCATTACGCTCGATACATGGAACCTGAACCTGACCTGCAACCGGGTCACAAGTTAGACCTAGGTTGTGCTCCATCGCAATTTCAGCCGCCATACATACTTGCTCTGGACTACCACCCATAAGCTCAGCAAGGCCCGCTGCTGCCATAGAACATGCCACGCCAACTTCGCCCTGACAGCCAACTTCTGCACCAGAGATAGACGCGTTACGCTTGTAAAGGCCGCCAATTGCACCAGAAGCTGCGAAGTAACGGATGTAGTCTTTCTCAGTTACGGTTTGGATAAACTTGTCATAGTAAGCTAGTACTGCAGGGATGATGCCGCATGCACCGTTAGTCGGCGCAGTTACAACACGACCACCTGCTGCGTTCTCTTCGTTTACTGCAAAAGCAAACATGTTTACCCAGTCAACAACAGACATTGGATCGTTCGTTGTTTTTTCAGAAGTAAGCAGTTGCTGACGAAGTGCTGCTGCACGACGAGGCACGCGTAGTGGACCAGGCAGAATGCCTTCTTCGTTCATACCGCGATCCATACATTCGCGCATTGTGCGCCAGATGTTTGCGAAGTAAGTACGAGTTTCTTCGTCAGAATGAAGCGCATGTTCATTTTTCATGGTTAGCGCACTGATAGACAGGCCGCTTTCATGACATTGCTTTACAAGCTCTTCTGCCGTTGTAAACGGGTAAGGAACTTTTACTGGATTCTCAACTTCTTTACCGAAGTTTTCTTCATCAACGATGAAACCACCGCCGATAGAGTAGTAAGTTTTTGAGTACGCTTTTTCGTCATCAATCCAAGCGTGGATTTGCATGCCGTTTTCGTGTAACTCAAGGTTTGTTTTGTGGAAGTTCATTCCACCTTCACGTGGGAACGATACTGTGTGACAGTGCATGCCAACAGGAAGGCGTTCAGTTTCTTCTACGCGAGCGATAAAGCCCGGGATAGAATCGATATCAACTTTCTCAGGAGTGTTGCCTGCAAGACCCATGATGATAGCAATATCTGTGTGGTGACCTTTCCCTGTCAGTGATAGTGATCCATAAACGTCAACGGTGATTTTAGTGATGTCGCGCAGTTTTCCCATTGCGCGAAGATCATCAATAAACTCTTTACCCGCTTTCATTGGGCCTACAGTGTGTGAGCTTGAAGGTCCAACACCGATTTTATAGATATCAAAAACACTAATCATATCGATTACCTCAGAAGAAAGCCTCCCAAGGGGAGTTGGGAGGCTTAATTTTATCGTTATATTTTTGGATTAATCATACCGTGCTAGGGCAGGGATGATTAAAGAGCGCCGTAGATTACAGAACTAATGGCAGCAAGACCACAGATTGCTGTGAAAATTTGCACAGGTGCTGAAGTTTTGTACTTAGCCATCGCTGGAACTTTTTGCATTGCGAAGATAGGCATCAAGAATAGGATTGCCGCAATCATCGGTGCGCCCATTGTTTCAATCATACCTAGGATGCTTGGGTTAACGATAGCAACGATCCAAGTTGTGATTACGATGAAGATAAGAGACATCTTCTCGATCTTGCTTACTGGCGATTTTGAACGAGATTTCACTAGACCAACTAGACCTTCATGCGCACCTAGGAAGTGGCCGAAGTAGCTAGAAGTGATAGCCGCGAAAGCAACCAGTGGACCTAAGTAAGAGATCAGTGGAGACTCATGAACGTTTGCTAGGTAAGAAAGAACAGAGATGTTTTGCTCTTGTGCTGTTGCTAGTTGCTCTGGAGACAGAGAAAGTACAACAGAGAAAACGAAGAACATTACAAAGCCCATTAGCATCATCGCTGCGCCACCAGTGATAGCGTCAGTTTTCTTAACTGCGTCATCACCGTATACACGACGTTGTTCTTTAGAGAACTGAGAAATGATTGGGCTGTGGTTGAAAGAGAACACGATAACAGGGATTGCTAGCCATACGATAGCTGGCATTGCACCCCAGTCAGGTGATACTTCCATCATTGAAGTGTTCCAACCAGGAATTAGGTACACAGACAGCGCTAGTAGGATGAACACTAGAGGGTAAACCATCGCTGAAGTTGCTTTCAGCATAAGCTCTTTACCGAACACTACACCCGCTGTCATTGCAGCGATAAGTGCACCAGAAAGTAGCCAGCGAGGAATAGATTCCATACCCATTTGGTTAACTAGGAAAGAGTCAACCGTGTTTGTGATACCAACACCGTAGATAAGTACGATTGGGTAGATAGCGAAGAAGTAAGCGAACGTAATAAGGTTTGCGCCAGTCTTACCAAAGTGCTCTTCTACTGTGTCAGTGATGTCCGCTTCTGGGTTTTTCGCAGAAAGAACGAAGCGAGCTAAAGATTTGTGTGCGAACCAAGTCATTGGTGCTGCGATTAGGGCTAGGATTACTAATGGCCAAAAGCCACCTGCACCTGCTTTAATAGGAAGGAATAGTACACCGGCACCTACTGCCGTACCAAAAAGGGACAGACACCAGGTAAAGTCTTTGTAAGAAAACTTACTAGACGATTGTGCGGTAGAAACCGCAGAAGTAGTTGTATTCATTTTTTAGTTACTCATTTTGGGAACAGGAAATAAGTCGGGAGTAATTTTGCAAGATTTTACACTAGGAAAATTAGATCTAAATCATTTATTGCTTACGCTTATTGAATGATATGTCAAAAACCTGCTTTTTATCACGAAAATGATGTGCTACTCGTGATTTCTGCTAATGAGTAAAATTAGAAAAACTTATCGATGGGGCTGTTTGTATAAATTTATTTCACCGCAAGCGTTTGCGGTGAAAACGGCAAATTAATCTAATGTGAATGAATGTTTATGAAGCAACGTTTTATTAATATTGATGCGCATGATGATCGCATCCATAAAAATACCGATATCAGAAGTTTTTAATGTGAAATGATATGTTTTTGCATTGATTCGATGATTTGTGCGGTCATGCCCCAGATGAAATGCTGTCTATATGGGATAGCAAATACACGATGACTGCTGTTTTTTAGGTCAAACTTGGTGCTGTACAACTTTTTCGGATTCAGAATGTGGTTAGCAGGAACTTCAAAAACAGACTCCACCTCATTTGGGTCAATATGCGTTTTATACTCAGGAGAAATAAAGGCCAAAAACGGTGTCACATTAAACTGACTAATCGTTGGCAATGTTGGAAGCTGGCCAAATACATGAATATGTTCATCTTCTATGCCGATCTCTTCTTTGGTTTCTCTTAATGCCGTATTGATTAGATGATGATCTTCCTGCTCAAACTTACCGCCGGGGAAACTGATTTGTCCCGGATGATGACGCAAGTGTGCTGCTCGCTTTGTCAAAATGACCTGTAGCCCCTCCGGGCGTTCTACAAAACCAATTAAGACCGCTGCGTCTCGCAGTGATTTTCCTTTCATCCATTTCAGTCGCGCGAGGGACTCTTTGTGGTAACCCGTTGGAAGCCGAAATTGAAAGTTTTGCAGTAATTGAGTTTTGTCGATAACCAAACCAAATCCTTATTTATTGTGCCTAACCACTATTTATTATACTCAATGGCCGCAAGAGGCGCGGTGCTATCGCCGTTGGTATGGTATTAAAGTATTAGTACCGTACCAAAGCACGTCCATTGGTTCTTTCCCTGCTTTGTGTCGTGTGTCTCACTCTGCTTGGGTATAATAATTTGAAACTTATAAGGTTATAAACCATTCTTTATTTTAAGAGGTCACCACAGGGCAAGTATTGACTAATGAAAGGGATTATTTTCACCGAGTTCATGGAGTTAGTGGAAGAGAAGTTTGGTCTCGATGTGTTAGACCAAGTGCTCGATCTTTCTAATGACGAAGGGATTTATACGGCAGTAGGCAGTTACGATCATAAAGACTTGGTTAAATTGATTGTGAATCTCAGTAAAGTATCTGGTATTCCGCCTGAACAACTGCAAGAAGTATTTGGAGAGTGCGTTTTTTTGAATTTACTTCGCTCGATTCCTAGTCACGCCAGTTTGCAGCAGTGTGAAACGACATTTCAATTTGTTCGACATGTTGAAGATTTTATTCATGTCGAGGTCAAAAAGCTCTACCCAGATGCTAACCCTCCTCAGTTTGATTTTATCAGCGAGACTCAATCAAACATGGTGTTTGATTATCGAAGTGCGCGGTGTATGTCTCACGTATGTTTAGGTCTAATAAAAGGCTGCGCGGCGCACTTTGGTGAAGTTATTCATATTAAACACCAAAACCAGTCAGAAGATGGTAGCCAGGCTCGCTTTTGGTTAGAGGCACAATAAGAACGATATGACAGGAAGTTCCTCGCTAGAAAGGAAACTCAAACGAGAAATCGAATCAAGAAAAGCAGCTGAGCGGTTATTGGAGCAGAAGAGCTTCGAACTTTATGAATCTACTCAACAGCTAAGTGTTGCTTTGAAAAAGCTTGAGTTGAAATCAAAAAAGGATTTACGCAAGTTTGAGTTCGAAGAGAAAGTTGACGCGACGCTGATTAAGTTTGGTCGAACTTTTTTGTCGAGCACCTTTGATGAAGCCATGATTGCCAGTTTTATTGAGCAGCTCACTTCGAACTCAATCATTTCTGCGGCTTACTTACATCTTGATTCCACAAAACTCTCTTCTTTGCGCCGACATCATTTTGGTCATTTACAGCTTCGCCATGAGAATACGATTAAGACTGTCCCCAATTGGCAGGGGGAGAACTTGCATTTGCCTATCATCATTGACAAGCAAACAGTAGGAGAGTTGATCTTCTCTGTTCAGTTGGATCAAATCGATCAGTCGTTTATTTCCAAACAGATGGAGCTGGTATCGGATTTGGTTCATGGGGTCATTGGCCGGCATTTGAGTTTAGAGCGAGAAGTGGAGCTGCGAAAGCGGGCAGAGGAATCGGAAAAAGCGACGAAAGAGTTTGTCGCCATGATTAACCACGAGTTGCGAACACCTCTTAATGGCGTGCTAGGTAGTGCTGAACTACTAAGTCGAACACAGTTAGGTGAAGAGCAACGCCATTACCTAAACAACTTGACTCAATCGGGAGACTTATTGAGGGTCATCATTAACGATCTTCTCGACTTCAGCAAGATGAATGCCGGTATGATGGAAATCATCGATAAGGTCTTTGCTTGGGAAGAGCTTGAAAAAGCCATCATGGGCGTATTTTCAGCTAAAGCAGCAGAAAAGCGAATTCATTTCTCCATCGATAAAAAGCTCGGTATTCCCGAGTTTTTAGTTGGTGACTTAGAGCGAATTACACAGATCTTGGTCAACTTGGTGGGAAATGCTATTAAGTTTACTCATTTGGGTGGGGTGGTGCTGCGAGTGGAGTGGATAAACGGTATTGCGCATTTTGAGGTTGAAGACACGGGTATTGGCATCCCGATAGAAGCGCAGCCCTCATTATTTGACCCATTTGTGCAAGTAGATCGCTCGGCGAAGCGCAGTTTTGAAGGCTCAGGTTTGGGCCTTGCGATTTGTAAAAATCTAGTGGATTTGATGCAGGGCGAGATTAGCTTTGAAAGTGAAGAACGCAAAGGTACCACCTTTAAAGTCTCTATTCCTCTAAAGGAGGGGCAAGCCCAAGGCGCAGCAGAGGGGGAATTAGCTAATATAGAGCGAAGTGATTTGGCAGGACGCTCAATACTGGTGGTTGACGACATCAGAATGAACCAAGTGATAGTTACTCAAATGCTGAAAAAACTCGACATTACGCCTGATTTAAAAGCCAATGGGAAAGAAGCTTTAGAAGCGGTGAAAAACAAAGATTACGAACTGATATTTATGGACTGCCGAATGCCAGAAATGGATGGTTATGAGGCGACGATGTATCTGAGAGAACGTGGCTTTACTCATCCTATTATCGCATTAACCGCTGGCACTACCATCGAAGAGCGTCAAAAGTGCATTGATTCAGGCATGGACGACATCCTCACTAAGCCGTACACCGCAACCGATATTGAACAGATCATGTGTAAGTGGCTTGAGCAGTAGACGCTGCCTCTTAAAAAACGGATTCTTGTTAGCCAACGGCTAAAAGCCAAAGTACCTGTAAATAAAACACACAAAAAACGCTCCACACTGGATAATGCCGATCGCTTAACGATGTTTCTTGTGTCATTCCAGCGAGCCTTGGCGAGACTAGGAATCTAATAGCAGCACTGAGCGGCTAATGAAACAAATTTGACCATAAAGTGCTCGGATAGAAGAGCCTGTATCACGCTCCTTCGTCGCGGTACAGGATGACGAGATACAGAAATATGCCACTCGCTGTTAAACGAGCGGCATTATCCGTAATGGAGGCGTTTTTGCTTGTTTTCGTTAGCAGGGTTCATAGACCGTTGCCATTTGGCGAAACCTACTATTGCAGCGCTGGCAAAATCTTTGAGAGCTTATCCAACGTTTCTTGATATTCAGAAGCGCAATCGCTATCTGCAACGACGCCGCCGCCAGCCCAAGCGTACAGTTTGTGATTCTCCGCTACGAGAGTGCGGATGGTGATGCTGGTATCCATACGACCATGGCGAGAAATGTAGCCAATACTGCCGCAATACGCGCTGCGTCGATGCGGCTCCAATTCTTCAATGATCTGCATTGCGCGAACTTTAGGTGCGCCGGTAATTGAACCGCCTGGAAAACACGCTCGCAGCAAATCCGCAGGAGAGTATTGTTCATCCAAATTCGCACGAATGGTGCTCACCAAATGATGCACTGCGGGGAAGCTTTCAATTTCAAACAGCTTTGGCACGTGAACGCTCCCCGGTGATGCAACTCGACCAATGTCATTACGCAGCAAATCGACAATCATCAGGTTCTCTGCTTGATCTTTTTCTGCTGTCTGCAAGTCATGGGCATTAGCGTTATCTTGTTTTGAATCTTCGCTGCGTGGGCGAGTACCTTTGATTGGTTTCGTTTCAATGACGCGATCTTTGAGCTCTAAAAAGCGCTCTGGAGAGATACTCAAAATTGAAGACACAGGCATACGGATAAACGCTGAGAATGGCGCTTGGTTGGCGGACTCCAATTTCAGATACGCTTGCCACTCACTGCCTTGATACGGTGCGTTAAAGCGCTGCGCCAAATTGATCTGATAGCAGTCACCGCTCAACAAGTATTCTTGCACCTTGTCAAAGCGAGTAGCGTAGCTCTCTTTCGTCATGTTTGACTGCCAATCACCAGACAGAGCAAAGTCAACGCTTTGCTCCGCTTCTTGTTTTTCTAACCATTGCCAAGCTTGCTCGATATTCTGACCGACTAGGCAGGCTTTTTTAAGCTTGTGGTCAACAACGACGGCCCATTCATAAAGACCTACCGCCATATCAGGCGTGTTGAGATCCTTTTCGGCCAGTTCTGGCATCGTTTCTACGCGTCGACCTAAATCGTAACTGAAGTAACCGAGCGCTCCGCCGACAAAAGGCAAATCCAATTTTTTATTTAACTCAACGTGAGGAAGCCACTGTTCTTGCAACTGATGAAGCAGCGCGAATGGGTCATCTTGAGTTGAATAGGCATTAGATGGCGTTTCAACTTGTGTGCTGTCGGCAGTGGTTTCTAACGTTGCAATTGGGTTGGCAACCAACACATCGAAGCGACTATCGATATGCGTTTCTGATGCAGAACGCAGCAACATCGCCCAAGGCTGGTGTTGAATGCGAGAAAAGAGGTGAAGAGCAAACTCTGGTGCATATTCCAGCGCTTTAAAATCAATGAATTGATTGTCCATGTTGTTCATTTGTGTAATTTGTGACAAAGAGATCGTTCACTGCATGGCATGTCATGGGCAGCAAGAGTATCATATTCCTCTGTATAGCCAAACTCCCTCTATTCATAGGGTTTTGAGATGGTTTACAAGTAGGCAACTTCAGCATTTCGTGTGTCGATATCAGCCGTTCGACAATTGTTTATAAAAAACGAAGTTCAAAAGAGCAATAAGCTCAACAAACACGATTGAAGCCAAGCCAATAATGGAAGCATAACTATAACGAGGCATGTAATGACGGTAATACGCAAGCAGGATGTGATCAGCAGTGTCGCTGATGCGCTACAGTATATTTCTTACTACCACCCGCTAGACTTTGTTCAAGCTCTTGAAAAAGCCTATCACCGCGAAGAGAGCCAAGCCGCTAAAGACGCGATTGCTCAGATTCTAATTAACTCCCGAATGTCCGCAGAAGGTCACCGACCAATTTGTCAGGATACTGGTATCGTGACGTGTTTCGTCAACATCGGTATGGGCGTGCAATGGGATTCAACCGACATGACGGTTCAGCAGATGGTAGATGAAGGTGTTCGACAAGCGTATACGAACCCAGACAACCCGTTGCGTGCGTCAGTACTTATGGATCCTGCCGGTAAACGTATTAATACCAAAGACAACACGCCTGCTGTCGTACACATCAACATGGTTCCGGGCGATAAAGTTGAAATTCAGATCGCAGCAAAGGGCGGCGGTAGTGAAAACAAAACCAAGATGGTGATGCTAAACCCATCTGACGATATTGCTGAGTGGGTAGAAAAAACGCTACCAACAATGGGCGCGGGCTGGTGTCCTCCTGGCATGCTTGGCATTGGTATTGGCGGTACGGCTGAAAAAGCAGCGGTATTGGCAAAAGAATCTCTAATGGAACACATCGATATTCAAGAGCTTATTGACCGTGGCCCACAAAACGCAGAAGAAGAGCTTCGTCTTGATATCTTCAATCGCGTGAACAAACTTGGTATCGGCGCGCAAGGCCTTGGTGGTTTGACAACCGTTGTCGACGTTAAGATCAAAACGGCGCCAACGCACGCGGCTTCTAAGCCTGTTTGTTTGATCCCGAACTGTGCGGCGACTCGTCACGTACACTTCACGCTTGATGGCAGCGGCCCAGCAGAGCTAACGCCACCTAAACTAGAAGATTGGCCAGACATTACTTGGGAAGCGGGCGAAAACACGCGTCGCGTAAACTTAGACACGATTACTAAAGAAGAAGTACAAGAGTGGAAGACAGGCGAAACCGTTCTTCTATCAGGTAAAATTCTGACTGGCCGTGATGCAGCGCATAAACGTATTCAAGGCATGCTAGATAATGGCGAAGGTCTACCAGAAGGTGTAGATCTAAACGGTAAGTTCATTTACTACGTAGGTCCTGTCGATGCAGTTGGTGATGAAGTCGTTGGTCCTGCTGGCCCAACAACATCAACGCGTATGGATAAATTCACCGATATGATGCTAGAAAAAACAGGCATCATGGGCATGATCGGTAAAGCTGAGCGTGGTCCTGCAACGGTTGAATCTATCAAGAATCACAAAGCGGTTTATCTAATGGCTGTTGGTGGCGCGGCGTACCTTGTAGCGAAAGCGATCAAGAAAGCTCGCGTTGTCGCATTTGAAGATTTAGGTATGGAAGCGATTTACGAATTTGAAGTTGAAGATATGCCAGTAACAGTGGCTGTAGACTCAAATGGCGTTAACGCGCACCAAATCGGTCCTGACACTTGGAAAGTGAAAATCCAAGAGATGGAAGCGTAAGGCAAACGGTAATCTTACATTGTCTCAGGAGAGAGAATGTGACAAGGTGCTGATTTACCTAGCAAACATTTGACAAAAGTGCAGCGAAAACTGCACTTTTTGTCTATATAATGTAGATATAAACCTCAGGGCATAGCAATCAAACGTTATGCGAACAATAATTAGGAGACGGCATGCCTCGTTTTATTCAGATTCTACAAATTATTCTTGCTGTAGTGGTAGGTGGCTTTGTTGGCTACGACTTGATCCTTCACGGCATCAGCATCTTTGATGAGAAGTACGTGACCATCACGTGTGTATTGTGGCTGATTTTAGAAATCGCTCTATTTGTTATCTATAAATTAATCGAAGACGACTAGACTCAAAGAAAGCAGGTTTCTGTTCAACACAGTAATCAGCATAAATAGGGTCACTAATGCTTTAGTGTTGATTAAGTAAGCCTCTGAACCACTCAGGGGCTTTTCTTTTTTCATCCTGCTTTAAGCGAATGTTTTGTTCATCTTTTATTAAGGTATATAAAGTTAGACTCATAGAGTTCAGTATTAAAAGGTAAGTATTCATAGATTAATACCCGAAGTTGCTGATAACGTTGTTTTAGAGCGGAGCAAGATAAAGAAGCGCAATGAAGAGAATAAAGAAAGAAGTTAATGACTTTATCAACAGAGGTATGGACTCTAATGTTCGAATTGCTGTCACCGGACTTTCTCGTGCCGGTAAGACGGCATTCATCACGTCATTAGTGAATCAGCTTCTTCATACTGCAACCCATGACAATTTGCCTCTTTTGACTGCGGCTAGAGATAAGCGCCTTATTGGGGCGAAGCGTGAGCCTCAATCGAATATGATGGTGCCACGCTTTGCTTACGATGAGGCGATGAGCCAAATTCATGCCACTCCACCTCAGTGGCCAGTACCGACACGTGATGTGAGTGAGATTCGCTTAGCGCTCAAGTACAAACCAAATAAAACTACGAAAAAGCTGTTGAGTAAAACCGCAATTTTAAATGTTGATATTATCGACTATCCAGGAGAGTGGTTGCTCGACCTGCCTTTATTGGACATGGACTTTGCAACGTGGTCGCAAACTCAGTTTGATGCACTTAAAGGCCAGCGTGGCGATTTAGCCAAAGCTTGGCTGTCTGAATTAGAAAAGGTGGATCTTTCTGCTGAAGTGAACGAGAAACTACTCGAGAAAGTTGCACACACATACACAGAGTACCTTCATTCTTGTAAAGACTCTGGCCTTCATTGGGTTCAGCCTGGCCGCTTTGTATTACCTGGTGAGCTAGCAGGCGCGCCGGTGCTACAGTTTTTTCCGTGTCGTGCTGATTCGGAAAGCAAAGCGCCCAAGGGCAGTAACTTAGCGATGCTAGAAGCCCGTTTTCAGGAATACCAACAGAAA
The DNA here is from genome assembly GCF_013048515.1 of Vibrio sp. 1-2 (7-a). NCBI lineage: Bacteria > Pseudomonadati > Pseudomonadota > Gammaproteobacteria > Vibrionales > Vibrionaceae > Vibrio > Vibrio sp. 1-2 (7-a). Next base: position 1,320,469 of record NZ_VHSQ01000001.1, on the reverse strand, counting down.
GTAGTGAAAGCATTTTATAAGCATCATTTTGCGACCTTCGATCGACAGATTGTGCTGGTGGATTGCTTGCAGCCTCTCAATGCCGGCGATGAAGCGTTTTACGACATGCGCCAAGCGCTAGAGCAGATCATGCATAGCTTCCGTTATGGTCGTAGTAGCTTTTTGCGCCGTTTATTCTCACCAAAAATCGACAAAGTGCTGTTTGCTGCCACAAAAGCGGATCACATAACGCCCGATCAGCATCCCAATTTAGTGTCTTTGCTACAACAAATGGTGCATCCAGCGTGGCAAACCGCAGCCTACGAGAATATCGAGATGAGTTGCATGAGTATCGCTTCTATCCAATCAACCACGACGGGATTTATTTCTTCTGGAGATAAGACGATTCCGGCGTTACAGGGTACGACGTTGGATGGTGAGCCGATGACGATGTTCCCGGGAGAAGTGCCGAAAAAACTACCAAATGCGGCTTATTGGCAAAACAACGGGTTTGATTTTACGTCATTCCGTCCAATGCCCTCACCGAATGATGAGCCAGTGAAGCACATACGCTTAGACAAAGCACTGGATTACCTGATTGGAGATAAATTGAAATGAGTGAGTTGAAGCAAAAACAAGTTTTCTCTGAAAAGGCGATGGAAAAAGAGCAGCAATCGAATCAACCGGAGTTGACGGCGCAGCAAACATTCGGCGAAAAAGAAACATTCGTACCTGTTGAACTTAAAGAAGAGCGCCAGGAGACCGAACAGGAATTGCAACTCGAGCATGTCATTCGTCCAAAACCGGGCAGAAAATGGCTTGCGACTGGCGCATTTGTCACCTTTGCTGGTTTGGTTGGCTGGCAAGCGGTGGACTCGGTTATAACCGCAATTCAAACTTCTGATTGGCTGGCTTTAAGCTGGACGGGGTTTATTGCTGCGATCGCTTTGCTTGGTTTAGGGGCGATGGGTAAAGAGCTTTGGAAACTGCGCAAACTACGAAATCATTTTAGTGTTCAAGAAGAAGCCGAAGCACTTGTTAATAGTGAGAGTGTGGGGAAAGGGAAAGCCTTTTGCGAAACAGTGGCAGAACAAAGTGGTGTGATGGCAGAGAACCCGGGCTTTGATCGTTGGCAGAACAGCATTAACCCTGCTCATAGTGATGCTGAAATCCTTGATATGTATGACTCGATGGTTGTGAGCCAACAAGACAAATTGGCAACGAAAATCGTATCGCAGCACGCAACCGAGTGTGCGGCCCTAGTCGCGGTGAGCCCTCTGGCTGCCGCTGATATGTTGCTGGTGGCGTGGCGAAATTTCAAAATGATCGACAACCTCTCCAAGGTATATGGGGTAGAGCTAGGTTACGCCTCTCGCATCAAGCTACTAAAAGCGGTATTTGTCAATATGGCGGCGGCTGGTGCCAGTGAGCTAGCTATTGATGCCAGTATGGACTTGATGTCGATGGACCTTGCGGGCAAAGTCTCCGCTCGTGCGGGGCAGGGGCTAGGTGTTGGTATTCTAACGGCACGTTTGGGCTTGAAAGCGATGACCTTATTGCGTCCACTACCATGGTATCCTGACCGTCAGGTTAAATTGGGCACCATACGCAAGGCTGTGGCGGCGAAAGTTGCATCAATTACGATGAAACCGTAACGAATATCAACTTTGATGGATAGGATTGCTTGACGCCATTCCAAGCATGATAGAAACTACTGTCAACTTTTCCTGACAGTCGTGAATTGGGATATTTTCAGTGCGTCTTGAAGTCTTATGTGAAGATCGACTCGGCTTGACCCGAGAACTGCTCGATATTTTAGCGTCTAAAAGCATCGACTTGCGTGGTATCGAAATCGATATTAGCGGTATTATCTATTTGAATTGCCCAGATATTGATTTTGATACGTTTAGTGAGCTGATGGCTGAAATCCGCCGTATTCCGGGGGTGAAAGACGTACGTAAAATCCAGTTTATGCCGATGGAGCGCCACAATACGGAGCTGCTCTCGCTAGTTGATAACTTGCCCGATCCGGTCTTTGCCATCGACCTTAAAGGTGCCGTAGACATGGCAAACATGTCTGCACTTTCACTGCTTGGTCTTCACAAGCAAGAAGTAATTGGCACGCAGATCGGAGTTTTGCTGCCAAGTGTTCGTTTTTCTCGCTGGTCTGAAGGTGTGAATGGCCGAACACGGGAAAACCTTGTGATTGATGGCTTAGACTATGTTCTAGAGTTAATGCCCGTTTATATCCGAGACGAAGCGCAAAACTCCACTCTAGCGAGTACACTGATGACGATTCGCTCTAGTCAGCAAGTTGCCAGAATTGAAGAAGCGCTGCCACTGCATAATCCCCTGGGTTTTGAGCACTTTGTTGGAATATCGAACCGCCATAAGGCGCTAATGAATCAAGCTAAGAAGCTGTCTGTGCTTGACCAGCCACTGTTAATTGAGGGCGAAACAGGGACCGGTAAAGAAATGCTTGCTAAAGCTTGCCACAGCCGTTCTAGCCGTGCGAGCAAGCCATTCTTAGTTTTGAGTTGTGCTTCGATGCCTGACGATGTAGCAGAAACCGAACTTTTTGGTCATGCGCCGGGTTCATTTAATCATGAACAAGGTCACAAAGGTATCTTTGAGCAAGCAAATGGCGGGACAGTATTTCTTGATGAAATCGGTGAAATGAGTTCGCATCTTCAAATCAAGCTGTTACGTTTTCTACAAGATGGTAATTTCCGTCGTGTCGGTGCAGAAGATGAGATGCATGTCGATGTTCGCATCATCGCTTCAACAAAACATAACCTTGCCGAACTTTCTGAAGCAGGAATGTTCCGTGAAGATTTGTATTATCGTCTCAACGTACTTACGCTCAGCATTCCTCCGTTACGTAAGCGCTCAAACGACGTTGCACCATTGCTTGAGTTGTTTGTGGCGAAACATGCTCAACAGCTTGGGATTGATAAGCCAGAGTTTGATGATGGCCTAGTTGATGCCCTTGCAAATTATCAGTGGCCAGGAAACATGCGCCAGCTGGATAACATGGTTCTTCGAGCGCTCACAGAAATGGATGGTGGTATACTAAACGCGGAGCACTTCAATTTACCTCAGCCTCAATCAGTCGGCGCTGGTAGTGCAACGCTTAACATCGACGGTTCATTGGATGAGATCATGCGTGACTATGAATCTCAGGTTCTGGAGCGTTTGTATCAGTCATTCCCATCAAGCCGCAAGCTTGCTAAGCGCTTAAATGTATCGCATACCTCAATCGCTAATAAACTGCGTGATTACGGTATCCGCAAGAATTAATCGAATTGAACGAAAAGACGGAATTAATCATTTGTAATGGAAGATAACAGCTCATCTATCGCCGTTCATAAGTTGGACGGTGACTTGCTTCTGCGTACCGCTGAAATCGGTGACGCAGATATGATTGCCGAGTATTTTCAAGCGAATCGAGAATACCTGAAACCGTTTGAGCCGAAACGTGAAGAAGCTTTTTTCTCAGTGAACGGTTGGTTGAAAAAGCTTATCAAGCTCAATGAGCTGCATCGAATGGGGTTGGGGTATTATTGCCTCTTGGTCAGAGCCTCTTCGGGTGAAATGCTAGGTACGATATCCTTTAGTAATTTGAGTCGTTTCCCTTTTTATTCTTGTAACGTCGGATACTCTCTCGCTGAAAAAGCGCAAGGGCATGGTTATATGCGTCGTGGATTAACCATGGCTTGCGACTACATGTTTAACGTGCAGAAGTTACATCGTATTCAAGCCGGCTACATGCCTCACAACAAACGTAGTGAAGCTGTGCTAGAGCATGTAGGGTTCAACCGAGAAGGGTATGCAAAAGATTACCTTTTGATTAATGGTGAATGGCAAGACCACGTTCTAACGTCACTTATTAATCCGAATTGGCAACCAGAAGGGCGATAGTATGGAGCGATTGGAAAAGCAATTAGCACTTGTAATCGAGCTCGATAAACTCAAAAGTATTTTGCGCCGAACCCGAGTTAAAAGTGCTGAAGGGCGTCTCGAAAATAGTGGTGAGCATAGTTGGCATGTCACACTGATGGCAATATTGATGGAAGAGCATGCGAATGCACCAGTAGATATTTGCCGAGTGATGAAAATGTTATTGATACATGACGTAGTAGAGATCGACGCGGGGGATACCTTTGTTTATGATACTGCCGCGTCTCAAGAGCAAGTAGAAAAAGAAATTAGAGCGGCAGAACGCTTGTTTGGTATGTTACCCAGCGATCAGGAGCAAGAGTTATTGGCGCTTTGGCATGAATTTGAAGCCGCGCAGACCGATGATGCTAAGTATGCAAAAGCACTCGATCGGTTAATTCCAATGCTCTTGAACTACCATAATAATGGTCAGAGTTGGAAGGAGCATGGCGTCTCTCGTGAACAAGCACTTACCATTAATAAACGAATTGAATTTGGCTCTGTTACCTTATGGGACAAAGCGAAAGAGTTGATAGAAGAAGCCACAGAGAAAGGTTGGCTGAAATCGTAATAAAGGAGACTGAATGTCTTATTTGCCTTTGGATGAATACCAAAGAAAATGGATTTTTACGCATCAGTCGATGCCTGTGCCAAAAGAAGATTTGGCTTTTATTAAGCCGATGAGCCAAGCTCGTTCAGCACAATTTTGGAAAGAAAATATTAGTGCTCAAAGCCCTGATATGGATCGACTTAGCTCCCAAGATTGGCCAATGAATGAGGCGAACTGGTCTGAAGTCGTTGATTGGATGGCTGCGTGGGAGTTGGATGATCCGGACATGCCAGCGGAAGTAGAAGCACATATCGATTGGCAAGACGATGTGACCGTTTACTTTTGCTACGAGAAGTACAATGTCATCGAAACTAAGTGGTCGATTTTTAAAAAGCATTGGAAGAACTTTCTCTTTTATGATGATGGTCCAATATTGATTGGACGTCGCCGTTCACAAGCGCTTTGGTTTGATTCAAAAGGCAATGTGAAACTCGGTGTTCGTCAATAGCGAGTTATACAGCAAGCCACCTTTTCGAGGTGGTTTTGTTTTTCTAAAGGCTGGATAATGGACTCAACACGCCACCAGCCCCGCGCTCGATAACGTGAGTATAAATCTGGGTGGTTTTTACATCGGTGTGACCAAGCTGCTCTTGTACTGTTCTAATATCAGCACCAGACTCCAATAAATGCGTGGCAAAGCTGTGCCTGAGTGTATGGCATGTTACTGTTTTCTCGATACACGCATCCGTTGCAGCGCGCTTTACCGCTCTTTGTATTGCACTTTCATTGATATGATGCCTTCTGAGCTCTCCGGTGTCCCGATCTGCGCTTAACTTTGTTGATGGAAACAAAAAGTGCCAGTTAAAATCTAGCTCCGCTTTTGGGTATTTACGTCGTAAACCTTCAGAGATGTATACGCCCGCATAACCAGGCATGTGTCTATCTTTAAAATAGTAATCTCTTGCTAAATTAACTTGAGCTTTAAGCGGCTCATGCAGTTCTTTGGCTAATGTGACTGTACGATTTTTACCTCCTTTTCCTTGCCAAACGCGAACTGCACCATAATCATAATCGATGTCTTGAACTCTTAAGCGCAAGCACTCCATGACTCGAAGTCCTGAGCCATAAAGCAGCTGAATATGGAGTTTATACCTCGGGTCGATATGTTGAACGAATCGTCGGATCTCCTCCCTGGTTAACACAACGGGAAGTTTCTTTTCGGTCAGAGATTTCTGAAATCTCATATCAAGTGATAGTGGAGTTTTGAAATAATCACGATATAAAAATGATATTGAGTTCAGTGCCAAAGCTTGCGTTTTTACCGCAACTTTTTCTTTTACCGCTAAGTAACTCAGGAACTGAACGACATCATCTTCTGCTAGTGTTGAAGGGTGGGCAAGCTGGTGGAAAGTGATAAAGCGTTTTATCCAAAATAGATAACTTTCGATGGTTTTATTCGCATAATGACGAGTAAGCATGTGCTCTTTTACACTAAGTAAAAACTGACTTTTCATGATAAAATTTACCTGTTTATTTATACAGCCCCTTCAATCTATCAGCTCTTTTGTAATTAGCGTGCATTGCGCCGTCTAATTGCGCGCGCGACCACACATGTTCATACTGTTTTTCTATTTGTTTCATGTATATAGGTGCTACGATTCATAGCGCTTTTGATCAGAAAGAGGGCGGTAGCTTGCCAGAAAGGAGGCAAATTGCCGTATAGAAAGCGTTAGCCCTTTTCGAGGAAACGATATGGAAATCGTACAAGAAATAGATGTTTCAGAATTGCATCATAAGGCAATCGAAGCATTAAGAAATCAAGCTTTTCCAGATAGCCAAGTAAGTCGTTCTTACTTTAAGCAGTTGCCTCATATGCGTGCCCTTCATTTTCAAGGTGAACAGCTGGTTGGCTATCTTGGACTGGATTATCGCGTTGTTAGTGTCGGCGGGGAAATACATAAGGTTCTGGGCGTAATCGACTTTTGTGTTGATGAACGTTATCGAGGGCAAGGTATTGGCTCTTTTATGTTGTCAGAATTATCGGCATTTGCTGAAACTAAAGATGTGGATTTCATAATCCTTATATCTGAGTTACATGATTTCTACTCTACAAACGGCTTTTACCAAGTTCAGTGCATGCAGTCTTGGTTAAGGCTTCACGAGCACACCAACTTTGGAGTTGCTGTAGAGCATCTTGATGAACTGTATGTGAAACCACTCAGAGATAAGCAGTGGGGTGTTGGACATTTTGATTAGCTAGGTTATATGTACTAGTCAACCACAGGGCTAACAAACAATTTAAGAGTGATTCAGCACGCTTGGCATTTTTGGTTTGGGTTGCGTTCGGTGTTTACGGTGGTCAAATGAAGTGTCGTGGTCACGTGCTTCACACCTTAATTGGGCGTTAGTACTGGATTGGCATTAATGTTCAAAAGTTTTGGTGTTTATCGGTTTCGATGCTCGGTTTTTCACTTATACGGGCGTACCTTTCACGTTCTTTCCGGTGGCACTAGATGTGTGTTTTTTCGCTTTGATTGCAGCGTTTACGGTTTCTAACTTTTGGGCTATTTCTCTGGCGCGGTTTCTTTTCTGTTGTTGGCTTTTAGCTTCAACTCGGTTCTTTGGTGTTGTTGTTCAAGTTAGGTGACCGAATTCTTTTCTAATTTTAAAGCAGTGAAAATGGGGCAGATTTGTACGTTTTTCTTCTAGCTAACCTGCGTTTTGTGGCTGAGTTCTAGTTTAATAGTTGTCCATTTGGCTTTGGTGTTTTACGCCATAAATTTCGTGCTATATTTCAACATCTTGGTGTGATCCAAATGCTTCAAGGGCAGCGTACTAACAAACAATTCAAGCGTGATTCAGCACGCGTGGCATTTTTTTGTGCGGTGGTTTTTGTGTTGAAGTGCCATGCGGCGGCTTGGTCATTGCGTGCTTCACACCTTAATTGGGCGTTATGTTCAAGGAACGTTAATAATGAAAAACGCAATTTTTATTGCATTAATATCAATGTTTGTTGCTGGGTGTGTTGGTTTCAATGATTCGCCAGAGGCTAGACTAGTTCACAATGCATCCTTGATGAAAGTGCGAATACAAGATGAATTGAACCAGCAAGATGAGTATCTAGGGTACGATGTCCGTGTAAACTTCAAACTTAATGATAAAGCTGAGGTTACCGAATTCTCGGTACTAAAAACTAGCGGGCTTCGCTCGTTTGATAACGCGGTCGAAAAAGCAGTAAAGAACAGCTCCCCATTCGAATTTTTATTGAGTCTAAGTCCGCAAGAGTTCGAGCAGTTTAAAGATATTAACCTTACCGTTGATTTAGAGTAGCCGTGAACATAACAAATTGTTCAAGAGTGATTCGGCACGCGTGGCATTTTTACTATGCGTTGGCTTCAGTGGTTAAGGTGTTATGCGGAAGCTTAGGTATTGCGTGCCTCACACCTTAACAAGGCGTTAGCTGTTTGAGCAAAATATCTATAAGTTCTTATTATGTGTGAGATATAATATCGCTTTTATTCTGCGCCTGATTATTATGAAGTTATTTCGAACAAATTTAATTGCGTTAAAGTCTGATTTAGACGCTTTAGATTTATCTGCAAAAAACGATGGAATCGATAAGTACAATTTACTGGCAAAACACTTCCCTAATTTTTCGGTAGATGAATTTACACAAGCGCTCGATGAATGGGTTGATTCTGGTGAGGCTTTAAAATCAGAGACAGTTTTGAAAACAGCTTTGACTAAATTAGGCGAAGTGTACAAAAACAGCTAACAAACTGTTTAAGAGTGATTCGCAACGCGTGGCATTTTTACTATGCGTTATGTTCAGTGGTTAAGGTGGTATGCGGAGGCATAGGTATTGCGTTGCTCACACCTTAACAGGGCGTTATACGCTATATGAAGAAAACCTAAAAATTCAGGTCAATAATCTCAGTTTTCAGCATTGTGTTCTGGGGTTTGGGCATCAGGATTTCCCGGTTTCAATACTCGTTTTCTCCGGTCCGTGATTCAGTTTTTGCCTATCGTTTATCGGTGGTTTTCTTCTTTGGTGCTGATTGTTTGGGGCCAGTCCAGGCTGCGCTTTTTGCTGAAATTCAGCTCTGTGATTTTGCCTTTCTAAAAGCCGATTTACTTGCTGAAAGGGCGCTTTCTCTGGTGTGGTGAGTTCACGTGGTTTCAGTGACAAGCCGCTGTGAGTCTAAGCCTGACTTAAGTGCATCAAAGCACATAAAAATCATGATTTCAAAGTAGGGCTTGTCGTAGAATTTTGGCTTAAACGTTCGAGCGTATAACAAAGCGTTTAAGAGGGATTTGGCACGCGTGGCATTTTTAATTTGCGTTGGGTTCGGTGATTATGGCGTTATGCTGTAACTTTTGTATTGCGTGCCGGCACCCCTTAACGCGGCGTTAGCCGTCAAAGTTTACAAATAGGAAAGGAGTCCTAAATTGAAAATTGCATTAGTCACTGGTGGCTCAAAAGGTATCGGTTTGTATTCAGTTCTTCGGCTCGTGAAGCAGGGATATAAAGTTATTACGTGCTCGCGTTCGAAGAAGATTTGGCTTGATGTAATGCAAAAATATCCAGAATTAAAATCTGTTGATTATCAGTTGGTTGACATTGCGAATGAGCAACAATTAGACGGTTTATTTGCTCACATTGAAGCTCAATATGGAAAATTGGATGTAGCGGTAAATAACGCTTCTCCGGTTCTTGCTTCTAGAGGTTACCTGTCTCAAGTCGATGTACCACTTCTCAAAGAAACACTTCATGTGGATTTTTTGTGCCAAGCCTTATGTTTGAGGTCTGAACTGAAACTAATGGAAGCAGGAGCATCCATAGTAAATGTAAGTTCCGTTAATGGTCTTAGGCCAACACCCAATGCATCAATGTATAGTGCTGCTAAACACGCGCTTGAGGGGCTGACTAGATCTGTTGCGCTAGAAAGCATCAAGTCTGGAATTCGAATTAATGCGGTTGCTCCCGGTGTAACGTGGACTCCCCGATGGGAAGAAAAGCAACTTGAAAACTCTGATATTCGCGCTGATGTTTCTGACGTAGTACCAATCAATCGTTTTGGGGAAATCGATGAAATCGTCAATGCAATTGAGTTTTTATTATCAGATAAAGCCAGCTATATCGTCGGTCATACGTTGGTAGTTGATGGTGGGCTATCGTTGGCATGATCGGCTAACAAACAATTTAAGAGTGATTCGGCACGCGTGGCACTTTTACTATGCGTTGTATTTAGTGATTAAGGTGGTATGCGGAAGCATCGGTATTGCGTACCTCACACCTTAATTGGGCGTTATACCCTACGATAAAAAAATGACTTGGTAAAAGGAGCAACTATGTCTAAAAACAGTCCGTATAATTTATTTAAAATAGAGTTACCAGTCGAACGTAGAGACCAATTTGATGCAACGATAGGTCTCGAAAGTTACCTCATCACTCGTTATCCCAAAAGCCTTTGGTACTCAAAAGATAAGAATGCAATACTTTTAGACATTCCGGATAGCGTCGAAGATTTCTATGAAACAGTACAAAGTTTAACTAAATTACCGTCAGGTGGATTTAAAGCAACACTTTTAGAGATTGACGAATCACATTTGGATTTAGAGGAAATCGACTGGTTCGACGAAAGATACGAAGACAGAAAAGAGCTGGTAAATTCGTTGTTCCCTGTACTCGTTGAGCAGCTAAAAAAGCCACGTCTGCACATGATTTCACTTAGCAGCTAGCACGGGTATAACAAACTGTTCAAGAGGGATTCGCAACGCGTGGCATTTTCACTATGCGTTGGCTTTAGTGTTTAAGGTGGTATGCGGCGGCATCGGTATTGCGTTGCTCACCCCTTAACAGGGCGTTATAACCACGGCATAAAATGGAGTATTTATGATAGCAAGGGAATGGAAAGCTACTTGTCCGAAGGAACATGAAGAAGGGTTTATTGTTTACCTTTACGAGACAGGTATAAAAGACACGTCAGCTACTAAAGGTTTCTTTGGAGCACAAATTCTGAATCGAGATTTAGGAGATGATGCTGAAATCACGTTGCTAACTTACTGGGAAGATCTAGATTGTATTAAGTCGTTTGCTGGTGAAGATATCAGTATTGCTAAGTTGTACCCAGAAGACGAGAAGTACAAATTGAATCCTGATCTCCACGTGAGTCATTATGAAGTCCGCGAGAACATGTGGTTATAACAAAGCGTTTAAGAGGGACTTGGCACGCGTGGCATTTTCAATTTGCGTTAAGTTTAGCGGTTAAGGTGTTATGCGGTCACTTTTGTATTGCGTGCCTGCGCCCCTTAACGCGGCGTTAGTACGGGTTTGACATCAAAGGTCATAAGTTTTGGTGTTTATCTGTTTTAGCGCTCATCTTTACACCTTTCAGCTTGTACCTTTCACGTTCTTTCCGGTGGCACTATATGCGGAGTGTTCGCTTTGATTTCACCGTTTACGGTTTCTAACTCTTAGCCTATTTCTTTGGCGCTTCTTCTTTTTCGTGGCTTTTACTAAGTCAGAATTGACTTCCATTGGTGTTGCCGTCGGAGTACGAGGATCGAATCCTTTTCTAATTTGAAGCCAGTAAAAGTAGGGGAGTTCAGTACGTTTTTCTTCTAGCCAACTCTCGTCTCTTTACTGAGTTTAAGTTTTGTAGCTGCCCGTCTCACTTCAGTGTTCAAAGCCTTTCATATTATGCCACTTTTCAATATCTTGGAATGCACAAATAGAAGTAGCGCATGTACTAACAAATTGCTTAAGAGTGATTCGTAACGCGTGGCATTTTTACTATGCGGTGGCTTAGGGTGATTAAGGCGCCGTGCGGTAGCTTTTGTATTGCGTTACTCACACCTTAGCAAGGCGTTATGCATATAAGGGTTAAAATGGAATATTGCGTAAAAATAGAAAGAATTCCTTATGAAGAGCCATACCATCTTCAACTCTTATGGGATATTTCAAATGGTATGCAGAGTACAAGATTTGAACTCTATAATAATGCTTCTGATCTACTGAAAATCGCTCAAGGTCTAGAGGTTTTCCCTCGTCACCCAAAAGACGTTTTTCTGTATGAAATAGGTTCAGAAAGGGAAGAGGATAACTTTGCGTATTATTTTAGTCTAAGGGCATTTATGGTAAGCCCTCAAAGACAATGTGCTCTTCAAATTAGGTTCTGTAGTAATGCACCTTTACCTTACAAATACATATCAGAGTTTTGTATACAACTTGAACCTAGAGATCTGAATCGGCTGGGTATTTTGTTTGGCGAGTTCTCTAAATTACAAAGTCATTTTCTTGTATGGGATGCCAAAGGTGAATTTTTAGGTGATAAGTGGGAATATGCATAACAAAGCGTTTAAGAGCGATTCCGTAACGCGTGCCATTTTCGCTTCGCTCAAGTTTGGCACACATTACGTCACGCCTTAACGCGGCGTTATGTCTTTTGAGGTACTAATGAGTACATATGAGATTGTTTCTACAATAGTTATCGTAATAAGTATTGGTATCAATTTGTACCAATTTAGGGCAAGGAAGCCTAAGCTAAAAATTCGGCTTATCAGAAGCTTGGAACCTAATATTGATGGCGTAGGGAATTATCTTTGCGCTCGTATTTTTGTTTCCAATCATGGTGGTGAAGCTGCATATTACGGTGGGTTAGAAGCAGTAGATGACAAGGGTAACATCTTCTATCCAAGTTGTTCTTTGAAAGCACAAAATTTGATCCCTCCAAATGCTTCAATTGTCGGGGTAATTCCAAATGGACATTTACTTTGCGATGGAACCAAAAAGTTATTCGTAGTTGATGGAACATTAAGTAAACACAAGCTTGCTTTGATAAATTTACGCAGAACTATCAAGGAGTTAAAAGAGGAGCGTCAACGACTAGAAAGTCTAGGATACAAGGTGCACCCAAACACTTCTTGGTCGTCTTAACTACAGACATAACAAACAATTTAAGAGTGATTCAGCACGCTTGGCATTTTTGGTTTGAGTTAAGCTCAGTGTTTACGGTGGTCAAATTGAGTATAGTGGTCGCGTGCTTCACACCTTAATTGGGCGTTATGGCTCACAAGGTCAACAATCTCAGAAATGAAGGTTGTTCACATCAAATTTACGTTATCATGCACAATTGACTAAACTGTAGTTACTTATGCTTATACCAACTAATACACCTTCTTCCTCAAATGTATCTTGCGCAAACTGCCAAGCTTGCTGCTGCCGCCTTGAAGTTATGATTATCTCGGATACTGGAGTGCCAGAAGAGTTCATCGCACGCGATCAGTATGGTGGTGAAACAATGATGCGATTAAATGATGGTTGGTGTGCCGCTTTAGACAGAGACACTTTAATGTGCACAATTTATGAAAATCGTCCTTGGATATGCCGCGAATTTGAAATGGGTTCTAATGAGTGCTTAGACGAACGTGTTAAGTTCATATAGAACAACAGATTAACGTTTCTGTTCGTTGTGAGTTGTAAGCCATAACAAAGCGTTTAAGAGGGATTCTCAACGCTTGGAAGTTTTGGTTCAAAGTTTGGCTTTTGTGTTTATGGCACAATGGTTTAAGTTGGGTGTCAGCGTTGTTCACCCCTTAACGCGGCGTTAGTACGGGTTTGACATCAAAGGTCATAAGTTTTGGTGTTTATCTGTTTTGGCGCTCCTATTTACACCTTTCAGTTAGTGCCTTTCACGTTCTTTCCGGTGGCACTATATGTGGAGTGTTCGCTTTGATTTCGCCGTTTACGGCTTTTAACTCTTAGTCTATTTCTTTGGCGCTTCTTCATTTTCGTGGTTGCTTTTGAGAGAACCTTGATTATTTTTTGTGTGGCTGTTGAAGTACGAGGACCGAATCCTTTTCTAATTTGAATCCAGTAAAAGTAGGGGAGTTCAGTACGTTTTTCTTCTAGCCAACTCTCGTCTCTTAACCGAGTTTAAGTTTTGTAGTTGCCCGTCTCACTTCAGTGTTCAAAGCCTTTCATATTATGCCACTTTTCAATATCTTGGAGCCCATAAATGGAAGTAGCGCATGTACTAACAAATTGCTTAAGAGTGATTCGTAACGCGTGGCATTTTTACTATGCGGTGGCTTAGGGTGATTAAGGCGCCGTGCGGTAGCTTTTGTATTGCGTTACTCACACCTTAGCAAGGCGTTATATGCCAATACAGCTAGGAAGTAAAAATGAACTTTGTATATGAATTTCTATATGTGCTTTCATTGTCCAAACGCACTCAATTAGCATTGATTCTTGGCGTCGTTTTTCACTTCGTAATTTTATTGGTCGGCAAATACTACATCGCTGAAATTGAGTTTCAAGGGGTAATGAAACCTTTGGAAGATGCCATAGTTGGGAAGCTATTACATAGATACGACAAGGTAGCATTGTTTGCCTTAGTTTCGTTCTGGGTCTTGGCTTTTAAGTGCTATCGTAAAGATCGCAAAAGGCTATATAGCTTGTAGTTCTTGCTTTGGGTGCTCACTAAGGGACTCTCAGGCTTTGGGTTCAGGCATATAACAAGGCGTTTAAGGCGGATTCACAACGCTTGGCGATTTCAGTTCAAGTTAGGTTAAGTGTTTAAGGTACAATGGTTTAAGTTTGGTGGTTAGCGTTGTTCACCACTTAACGCGGCGTTAGTAGGTCAGGATGAATAAACAAAAACTCAAGCATCTAATTCAGCAAGTTCCTGAGTTAATAGAAACAGCTGAAGTGTGTCGGGAAGTAGGGCTGCCAAACTTCTATATCGCAGGTGGCTCTATTACTCAAATCATCTGGAACAGTATTGAAAGTAAATCGCTTCTTGCTCAAGTTAAAGACTTTGATGTTGTCTATTTCGACAGCTCTAGTCATATCACTGAAGATGAATTCAAAAATCGTATTAGTTCACGGTTAAGTCATAGTGTCGACGTTGATGTAAAAAACCAAGCAATCATACATGAGCGCTACTCTAAGAGGTTTGGTTGTTCCATTCAGGCATATGAGCGTGTTGAACAAGGTATCGAGTCTTGGCTTTCTGCCTTTGCTATTGGGTTCACTCTAGATAGCTCAGGTAATATTAAACTGTTCGCCCCTTATGGGTTGGAGGACGCATTTAATATGTTGATCAAACCAAACAAAAAGGCAATGACAGAAGCTAATTACAACAAAATGACTGCTGGCTATAAGGCTAGGTGGCAACAAGTACAGGTGCTCTCTTGGAGTTGACCTACTAACAAAGCGTTTAAGAGGGATTCTCAACGCTTGGCAGTTTCGGTTCAAAGTTTAGCTTTTGTGTTTATGGCACAATGGTTTAAGTTAGGTGGCATTGCGTTGTTCACCCCTTAACGCGGCGTTATGGCTCAGAGGAATTATGGTCGAAGCATATATTGTACTAGATGAATCTGGTGCGAAAGGTAAATCAAACAAAAACGAACAATCGGAAGGGGAGTTTGGTGTTGTAGCTGGCTTTTTGTGTTCCGTTGGTGGGTATAAATATTTTGAAGAAGTGGCTAGAGATATATCCCAAAAAACTGCATTTTGCGGAGGAAAACTCCATATTACGGATATTCCAACAGAAAAATCAAATGAAATTAAAGATAGTTTCTTTAATTTCATGAAGCGTTTTGGTGTGTGTTGGTCATATAGTGCGGGATATGTTAATGGATTCTACGAGTTCAATAGTTTTGAAGAAAGACCAAGGCTACTACATAGCGCTTTGGTTGTTCAGTTATTAGCCAAGCTGTTGGCTCGTGTTAAATCAATGTATCCTAACCAACCTATAAAGTTAAACATCGTCACAGACCTATTACAAGAAGCAACAGTAAAACTCATTAGGCAAGAATTTGATGAAATAACAGAGTTATTTATCCATGGTAAACGTTCAAGACCTATTAGCAGGTTTAATAGAATCGAGAAGAAACTTGAGCATGCAACTAGTACAATCGAAATTGATAAAAATGTTTACGAGAATGTACATATTCCTGAGCTAGACTATGAAATAAAATGCGAAGTTAGCGATATTACTTTCATGGCTGATATTTTGTCTAATAGTGTTTACCGCCATTTAAGAGAGAAACTAAAATCAACAACTCCGGTGGATTTTAAACTTGAATCAAAAATGGCTATATCCGCACATTCTCTGGAGCACACATGTTTTGGTGCTAGCGACGATGATACTATGTCATTTTCCGACTTAGCGTTTTTCCATCGTGGAAAACGATAGAGCCACAACAAACTGTTTAAGAGTGATTCGCAACGCGTGGCATTTTTACTATGCGTTGGTTTTAGTGTTTAAGGTGGTATGCGGCAGCTTCGGTATTGCGTCGCTCACACCTTAACAGGGCGTTAGTTGCCAACGAGGAAAAACGTACCCAAAGAAGAATGTTTAGGGCTAAAGTCCGTGTGTATTTGGCTAGGTTTTCTTATTTCCATTTCTAGTTATTTGAGGCTGTGAAAATCGTGCTTTGGTTTCTTATGTGGTTTGGATCCTTTGTTGCAGAAGCCGCGTTGTTTGTTGAAAATCAGTTCTGTAACACTGTCTGTCTAAAAGAGCTTTTTGGTGTTGTTGGTCCGTTTTCTACGGAGTTTTGAGTTCCAAGTAGTTTCAGTGACAGGTGCTTTGAAACTGCGCCTGATTTGAGTTTACTAAAACACGCAATGCTGGTGTTGGCAAACGGCAATCGACTTCAAATCAAAGCTTTAGGTTTGGCACTTCGTACTTGAATCCAAGGCAACTAACAAAGCATTCAAGAGGGATTCACAACGCTTGGCAGTTTTGGTTTGAATTGGCTTTAGTGTTTACGGCACAATGGTTTAGGTTAGGTGGTGGCGTTGTTCACCCCTTAATGCGGCGTTATATGCTTTCAACTATAAATCAGTAAATAGGCTAGGAAAAATTATGAGTAAAGGATTATTGCTAATCGATATACAGAACGACTACTTCTTAGGCGGTGCTATGGAATTGGAGGGTATGGAAGATGCAGCTCGCAATTGTGCTCGACTGCTTTCTTACTTCCGAGAGCAAGAGTTACCAGTTTTTCATATTCAGCACATAGCCACGCGTGAAGGTGCGACCTTTTTCATTCCAAATACTTTCGGTTGCAAAATACACGAACTAGTTGAGCCGATGGAGAATGAGCCAGTGATTGTTAAGAATTATCCAAGTTCATTTAGGGAAACTAATTTAAATGAACTTCTTAACTCACAAGGGGTTGATGAACTTGTAATATGCGGTGCAATGACGCATATGTGTATTGACACAACGACAAGGGCAGCATTTGATTTGGGTTATAAATGCACTGTTATATCAGACGGTTGTGCAACGAAGAGTTTAGAGTTTGACGGTAAGCAAGTCTTGGCTTCTGACGTCCAGGCTGCTTATATGGCGGCGCTTAGTGTTCCGTTTGCTCAAGTGGTTTCAACAAATGCTTTGGTTGCTTCATTGTAGCACGCATATAACAAACAATTTAAGAGTGATTCGGCACGCGTGGCATTTTTAGTATGCGTTAGTTTTAGCGGTTAAGGTGGTATGCGGCAGCATCGGCATTGCGTGCCTCACACCTTAATTGGGCGTTAAGTTGCTAATGAACTAAGTCGAAACCATGTATCATACAGTGTGATGTACGTATAGTGGGTTTATCCCTCAGCAATTGTAATTTACTCTAAAATCCGAAATGAAATGAAAAAATCAATATTATTATCATTAAGCATTATTTTTGTAGCGTCTGTTCAAGCTAATACGATAACAAGCTCTATAGAGTGTGATGGTACATTTTCTGCTGCAAATAATGGTTGGAACTATAAGTCAAATTGTACAATCAGTACAAATGTTCCATCTAAGAGTATTGTCCAGCGAAGAGATGAATTTGAGGACAAACCAATCATGTATAGTTTGGACATACGCGATGAAACTGGTTCTAAAAGCTCTTCGATCTTTTTTAAATGTGATGCAAGCACTGAAAATTATTCATTTAGTACTTATGTAGATTGGGGCAAGGTTAAAGTTAGGTTTGATGATCAAGAAGCTTATGATTTAGAGCTAATGGACTTTAGACAAGAATCATTATGGATAGCAACTAATGGCAAAAGTGGCGTTGATTACAATAACTTTAACGAAAGTAAAATTAAGAAATTTATTGATGACATCTCTGCTTCTAAGACTATGAGGGCAAAGACTCGATTTAGTACACATAAGTATGACTTATCAGACTATAGTGGCAAAATTAAGCCATTTATTAGCTTGTGCCAAGAAATGAAAAATAATATGAAATAGTCCCTTACTTAGGTGCTAACCGCAACTTAACAAACTGTTTAAGAGTGATTCGCAACGCGTGGCATTTTTACTATGCGTTGGTTTAAGTGTTTAAGGTGGTATGCGGGAGCATCTGTATTGCGTTGCTCACACCTTAACAGGGCGTTAGTTTACCAATCAGAATCTTCACCCTAAAATCAAGTGAAGGGTGAAGAATCAATCATAAGTGGTTTTGTGGTAGTTGTGACTGACCAAGTACAGCCACAACCAAAATGAAGCCGTTTTCTTTTGTAAAATAAGCTGTGTGCTTACCAATAGGAAAGTAAAAACCTTTGGGGTAAATGTTATCGCAACTTCGACCAACTTCTGGATTGTCAGCAAGCATTTGAAACCCAGTCAGTAACGTATCTTTATAGTTGCGCCACTGCATCTCTGAAAAGTTATCAACAGTGTAGTTTCTTATTTTTAATAAGTGAGCTTGAGCCAATTTGCTAAGTTTGTATTTATTCTTTTGCATAGGGGATTACAAGGCGCTCAAGAAGTCTTCACCATCAACCACATTGCCTTGCGCTAAGTCTTGTTTGGCTGACTCGAAGCAATGTTTAAGGTAGTCAGCTTTCATTGCCTCTAGCTCTTCAAAATCTTTAATAGACATCACTACTACGGCGTCTTTGCTGTTTTTGCTAATCTTTACAGGCTCACGTTGGGCACTAAGAAGTAGCTCACCAAAATTACGTTTCGCATCGTTTGCTGTTAATGTGTGCATAGTTAATCTCCAAATCTGGAATTACAATAAGATTATAGCTGGTCGCATGAAATGGTCAATTTAATTAAATCGTGCGATTTGTGCGAAAGGTAAACTAACAAACGCTTCAAGACGGATTCGCAACGCTCGGCGATTTTGCTTTGAGTTAGCTTTTGTGTTTACAGTGCAATAATTAAGCATAGTGGTAGCGTTGCTCACCACTTAAGCGTGCTCATTATGTGGATGGAGGAGAAAATGGATAGTCTTTTATATCTCGCAGCTTTTTTGCTAATGGTTGTATCTTTTGCTCATTCTTACCTCGGTGAACGCTTTATCCTTTCTAGGTTGTTTAAGCGTGACAATTTGCCAAAGATGTTAGGAAGTGATGATTTTACTAAACGTACGTTGAGGTTTGCATGGCACTTAACGTCAGTCGCCTGGTTGGGGTTAGCTGGTATTGTTGTGGTTCTAGCGCAGCCAGAGTTTGGTAAACAATTAGTTGGCCAGATAATCGCTATTACATTTGGTGTGCACTTTCTGGCGGCCCTTTTGGGATCAAAAGGAAAGCACCTATCTTGGATATTGTTTGGTGCAATTACTGTTTTGGTGCTAGTGGGAACATCCACATAACAAGCAATTTAAGAGGGATTCCCAACGCTTGGCATTTTTGCTTCTACTTCAAATTTAGTGTTTATGGCACAATGCTTTAGGTTTGGGTGGAGGCGTTGTTCACCCCTTAATTGGGCGTTAGCTGATTGGCGCGTGATAAGGTCATTTACTATGCTTAATTGTTTATTTGGCTAAGGTGAATGCTATGAAATTTCTAATCGTAATCTTGTCGTTGTTTTCTTTATCTGTGCATAGTGCGACTAAAGATGACTATTCAAAAACACGTTGGATGTCATGGGGTAGTTTTGGAGCCATTGTACTGGCGAGTGATATTCATAATGGGCAATCCGAGTATTATGGGTTAATAGTTGAATGCTCCCCCTCAAAAGGGAAGCTAAGAGTCTCGGTTAAAGATTTATATGCAAAGCCCGGAGATAAGATCCAGTGGGAAACAGATAAGAAAATGGGAAGTATAGTCAATCAAGCCTCAATGGTAATTAGAACATCGGAGAAAGATATTAGGGTGAACAATAGCATCGTTGGCGCCATGAAATCTGGAAGCTGGATTAAATTTGAAAATACAACTAGGGGTAGCTCGGCGACATATACACTCAAAGGATCGACGAAGGCCATTTCAAGTATTTCATCATGCAAATAATCAGCTAACAAACTGTTTAAGAGTGATTCGCAACGCGTGGCATTTTTGCCATGCGTTGATTTTAGTGTTTAAGGTGGTATGCGTGAGCTTAGGTATTGCGTTGCTCACACCTTAACAGGGCGTTATGTGAAAAGCCAAATATCAGACTTTGAGTGTAATTAAGATGAAAAATGTATTCTTCAAGCCATGGATTGGTAGTGAGTATGGAACAGACAATTCACTGTTTCAGAACAAAATTTTAGTTCTTGGAGATTCTCATTACTGTGAAGAACACTGTTTTCAATGTGGCTCTCAGGAAAGACGAGAACGCTGCAGTGAGTTTACAACCGAAGTTGTCAATGACTATCTCAACCCAGAGATTACCGCTAGATGGAAAAGAACATTCACAACATTTATGAATAGCTTTGTTGCGGGTACTAAGCATGATGAGCAATCTCGTACTCGTTTATGGAATTCCGTTGCGTTCTACAATTATCTACAAATCGCCGCAGGCACAGACGCAAGACAGACTCAGCATTACAATTACGAAGACCTCACCTACAAATCTGCATTAATTGAAGTTATCAATGAGCTACAACCAGATTTCATAATTAGTTGGGGCGGCAAAGCATGGGATTCTGTTCCTGAAGATCTCGGTTTTGGCAAATATAGGCTTAGTCAGCAGTTTGAAAACTGTTGCTGTGTATATCCGTATAAAGACGCAGAAATTCAATTAATTGGTGTTACACACCCATCGACAGCATATAAATCATCTTATTGGTCGGATGTTTTCTGTGAGCTACGCGCCAACCGTTAATTTCACATAACAAAGCGTTTAAGACAGATTCGCAACGCGGGGCAGTTTTGGTATAAATTGGTTTCTGTGTTTACGGCACAATGGTTTAGGTTAGGTGGTAGCGTTGCTCACTACTTAACGCGGCGTTAGTACGGGGTTGGCATCAACGGTAAAAATTTCGGTGTTTATCAGTTTCGTTTCCTAGCTTTACACACACCGGTTCAAATGTGCCTTTCATGTTCTTTCCGGTGGCACTATGTGCGGAGTGTTAGCGTCGATTTCACCGTTTACGGTTTCTAACTTTTTGGCTATTTCTCTGGCGCGGCTTCTTTTGCGTGGCCAGTTCTTCAGTCTCAAATTTAGTATATTGGTGTGGTTGTCAAAGTTCGGCGACCGAATCCTTTGCTAATTTTAAACTGGTCAAAATAGGGCAGTTTAGCGTGTTTTTTTTCTCGCCAACTTGCGTTTTGAGATTGAGTTCTAGTTTGGCAGTGGTCAGTTTAGCTTTCTCGTTTTTAGCCACAAATTACGTGCTATATTTCAATGTCTTGGTGCAAACCAAAAGGTTTTGGAACAGCGTACTAACAAACAATTTAAGAGTGATTCGGCACGCGTGGCATTTTTGGTATGCGTTGGTTTTAGTGGTTAAGGTGGTATGCGGAAGCATCGGTATTGCGTGCCTCACACCTTAATTGGGCGTTAGCTGCCTTTATAGTACTTCAAGCTTTAGGAGATATTTTATTGATACCATTACCATCCAATTATGGTGACTTCGACCCTGCTTTTGCAACAAGTTGGGGGAGGTTGGAATATCCAGTCACTACTACTCCAAGGCATTATTTAGATTTTGCGCTTAAAGATGTTGAAGAGTGTGGAGAACTAAAGTCAGAAAGGGCGTTAGTTAATGCTCTATCAAATGCAAAGCGCGCATTACATTTGCAAGTAGAAACAATAGCAAAGGGCTTTGGCTTTCCTAAACCAGAGCGTGGTTACCCAAATTTTCACCGCTATTTAGAGTATTGTCAAAAATGTGGGGTTGTGACTCCTCGAATCTTGAAAAAACTCAATTCTGTTCGCAACGCCGTTGAGCACGAGTATTACATTCCGACTGAATCTGAAACAGACGATTTTATAGATGTAGTCGAGTTATTCTTAGCTGCGACTGATAAGTTTATCTACCAATTTCCGACATACTTAGAATGGCTTCCTGGTTGCACCGATGATTGTGTGCAGTTCCACATTACCAGCATACAGTTGGAACCCAACACAGGATGTTTAATGTTGGTACCAGATTCTGATAATCCCGATGACGAGTTGCATTTAGACCCTAGCTTTGACGAATTTTATATTTGGTTAAAACAACTTAGTGATGCTGTGCATAATAAAATTTAAGCCCGGCAGCTAACAAACAATTTAAGAGTGATTCGGCACGCGTGGCATTTTTACTATGCGTCGGTTTAAGTGGTTAAGGTGGCATGCGGCAGCATCAGTATTGCGTGCCTCACACCTTAATTGGGCGTTAAGCAACAAAGGGTAAATATGAATATTCCAGGTGAAAATTTAATAATTAAGATGTGGGATTCTCTTGTTGACAAGGGTATTGGTAGTATTCTTCAACCGTGGCAAGAGCGACGAGTCGGTGAAAGCCGATTAGATCTTAAGCGACAAGAAATTCTAAAAATTGCTGAAGCAGAAAGGCTAGCGGAAGATATTAGAAACGGTAATATTCAATTTGAGAGTCCTCAGTTAGAAAATTTTCTTGAGAATAGGCAGGGAAGAATTGAGCCGACTCTTGGGGTTGAATATGCAGTGAGAAACTCTTTTGGAAAAAGTGTCAGTGAAAATATTCGTAAGGAAGCAAATGTTGCGAAATCAATACTGATCGCAGAGGATTTATTGGCTGATGACGCCACCCCCGTAAATGAATCTAAGATTGAAGATGACTGGTTGTTCAATTGGCAAGAATATGCTGGTCGTGTGTCCTCCGAGGACTTGCAGCAGCTTTGGGGCAAAATTCTAGCTGGCGAGATTAAAAGTCCAGGGTCATATTCATACAGAACATTAGATTTCTTAAAAACTTTGTCAAAGGCTGACGCTGAGGTTATTGCAATAGCTGCACAATTTGTTGTCGAAGGTGTTATTTTTCGAGAGCATGATGAAATTCTTGAAAAGGCAGGAATTAACTTTGGTATCTTGATGTATTTACAAGAGCTGGGGATATTATCAGGAGTAGAGGCTGTCGGGCTACAAACCAAATGGAAAAGTTCACAACAGACCCGTTTTATTAAAGGTTTAATTTCATATAATCATTGTCTAATTTTGGAGCACGAGAACGCTCAAAAAGTCGCTAGTAAGCCAGTTTACTTAGTTACCACAATAGGTAAAGAAGTGCTAAGTCTGGCTCAATTTGGCGCCAATAAAGACTATTTGAAAGCTGCTGGTACTCTATTTGCCAAACAAGGCTTTAAGGTAAAAGTTGCAGATTGGCTTCAACAAACGAAAGATTCTGGTAGATTTTATAATGCAGAGGAAATTGTTGCTTAACAAACGCTTCAAGACGGATTCGCAACGCGTGGCATTTTTACTATGCGTTGAATTTAGTGATTTAGGTGGTGTGCAGGAACATCGTATTGCGTTGCTCACCACTTAAGCGGGCGTTAGCCGTCAAAATGGAGAAAACATGGAAGTAAAATTCTTAGAGAAAAACTCTGATTACGAGTCAGTCCTAGAAGTGTTATTACAACTTCGCCCAAATTACAACTTAGATACTTTGTCTGGTCAGATCGAGAAGCAGCAATCAAATGGTTATCAAGTCGTCTATGTCAAATCGCCAGAAGGCGTGCTAGCAGCAGCAGGCTTTAGCGTAGGTGAAAAGCTTGCTTGGGGTAAGCATATTTACATTGAAGACTTGGTAACTAATGCTCAATTTCGTTCGAGTGGAGTAGGTAAATTTATTATCGATTGGTTTAAAACATATGCTTTAGAAAGCGGTTGCGAACAAATACATTTGGATTCTGGTGTTCAGCGTTTTCCAGCACATAAGTTCTATTTACGCGAAGGTTTCAATATCGCTAGTCACCACTTTTCTATAGTTGGCGTCCAAAACGGCTAACAAAGCGTTTAAGACGGATTCACAACGCTTGGCATTTTTGGTTTGTATCAGCTTAAGTGTTTACGGCACAATGGTTTAGGTTAGGTGGTCGCGTTGTTCACCACTTAACGCGGCGTTAGTTCTTAGGATTAAACATCAGTAATAAAAGGGAAAATATGTTTACAGGAATAGTTCAGGCTGTAGCCAAAATAGTTGATGTAACCGATCAAAAAGGAATTAGGACCTTTGTTATCGATTTTCCTGATGGTTTTTGTGTCAACTTAGAAGTTGGGGCCAGTATTGCAATCGATGGTGTGTGTTTAACGGTTACTGAAATACTATCAAATGTTCGCGTTAAGTTTGACGTTATGCTGCAAAGCCTCTTAATTACGACTTTAAGCAAATATCATGCTACCCAACTAGTTAATGCCGAGAGGGCTGCGAAGGATGGAGCAGAAATTGGTGGCCACCCTCTCTCAGGTCATGTTGACTTCAATGTTGCGATCGTCGACGTAAAACAAATAGAGGACAATTACTGCATTCGTTTAGCACTTCCAAATACTTGGAAAAGGTATGTCTTTTCTAAAGGTTATATAGCACTTAACGGAGCAAGTCTCACAGTTGCTGACGTAAATAAACAAGAAGGGTGGTTTGAAGTTTGGCTTATTCCAGAAACTCGTCGAATGACGGTGTTTGAATCAAAAGAAGTTGGAGATTTCATCAACATAGAAATCGAGCGCGGTACACAAGTAGTTGTGGACACAGTTCGTGATACATTAAACGAAAATTTGGGTCCTTTATTACCACTGTTTGAAAGAATGTTGTTAGAGCAAGGTATCGACTTGGATGCGTTGTGTTACAAACCAAAATCGCTTGGTGAGCCAAAGAACTAACAAACTGTTTAAGAGGGATTCGCAACGCGTGGCATTTTTACTATGCGTTGGTTTTAGTGATTAAGGTGGTATGCAGCGGCTTCGGTATTGCGTTGCTCACCCCTTAACAGGGCGTTAGCTGTTTGTGCATGTGGCATTGGAGAGATAAGCTTAATGGAAGCAAGATTTAATAAGTTATTAGCGTTCAGTATTGTTTTAGTCCATTTTTTTGCTTTCTCTGGGCTGATATATAAATCACAAATTTATGGGCATATAGCGGTCTCACCAGGAGAACCCTATGGGTTAGGTGACGTTATAGATTTACTATTTGCTTGTTTAGTTGTCTTGATGTGGTGCTGTGCGTTTGTATCCTCAATTGTGGTGACTTTACTTAATATTAAAAGCAACTGGCTAGCTTCTCTAAAGGCACTCTTATACGGCACAGTTGGTCTTGTCGGTTATTTCTACGTTAATAGTTCAGTCTCCTAGTACGAAACAGCTAACAAACTGTTCAAGAGGGATTCACAACGCGTGGCATTTTTACTATGCGTTGATTTAAGTGTTTAAGGTGGCATGCGGCGGCTTAGGTATTGCGTTGTTCACCCCTTAACAGGGCGTTATGCCTCCGAGTACCCCACGTTTAGTAGACACTTTATTAAGTTAGAGCTAGGGTCTATCTAAAAGTGATATATGGAAAGTGGGTGAGTATATGAAAGGAATAATTGTTCGCTGGGTTGATGACAGAGGTTTTGGGTTCATAAATTCCGAAGAACTTGATGGAGATATCTTTGTTCATGTCTCCAAGTTCAAAAAGGGTTATCGACGTCCACAAATAGGTGACCAAGTCGAGTTTCAATTGGTAAACAATGCTCCAAAATTAAGTGCATCGACGGCACAGTTGCTCGGTGTTGAGCCCAACAAAGTCAATCCTTTTTCAATGTTATTGTCCGCAGTGTTTATTGGCATTGTTGGTGCGGGATTCTATCTATTCGGAATAGAGCCGACATTAAATCCGGAATATGAAAACATGGGTTTTAGTTGCCAAGGTAAAACTTACTGTAGTGAGATGGTATCGTGCAGCGAAGCTAAGTTTTATCTATCAAACTGTCCTAATGTCAAAATAGACGGTGACAACGATGGTATACCGTGTGAAAGCCAGTTTTGCGGCAACTGGTAGTATCGGCATAACAAACTGTTCAAGAGGGATTCGCAACGCGTGGCATTTTTACTATGCGTTGGTTTTAGTGTTTAAGGTGGTATGCGGCGGCATCGGTATTGCGTTGCTCACCCCTTAACAGGGCGTTAGCTGCCAAGAAGTCCATATGAGTGGAGTGGAATGAATAAAGAACGATTATTTGAGCTATATGAGAAGCTTTACTTCCATGAGATGGAAGTACGAGAGCGTATTACAGGTCGAGTTCAGATTACTTTTGCTTTGGTTGCTACGGGATACACCATTCTCAGCTATATGCTGAGAATGCTTGATTACACAGCGTTGCATGGTGCAATCATGGTCTTTGCCATTTCTGCTTGTCTTACATTCGTATTGTCTTTTGTATGTTTGTATTTTTTGGTACGTGCTTTCTGGGGAAACACCTATAAAGGCATGCCTTCGCCAATAAAAACAGATGAGTACAGAGAAAAACTGATTTCGCATAAGAAAGAGATTGAAGACTACAATAGTTCTTACCCTAGCAATCAACAACCAGAGGTTGATGTCGATTCGTTAGTCGCTGATCATCTATATCAAAAATTTCGAGATTGTTCGGCGCACAATACAGAAGTAAACGATCGGCGCTCACAGCAACTGCATCGAGCTTTCAAATGGTTATTGTTTGCCTCAATCCCTATGCTTGTAGCAAGCGTTACCTATATTGCACATGACCTAGACGTGTCTTCTCCTAGAAAAGAAACCCCAATAGTCGATTTATCTGTAGCAACCGAGTTAAATGGTATTAAGACAAAATTAGAAGTCCTAAATCTATCACTAAAACAAGGAGTGAAAATCGTGCCTGAAGTTGAAGATAATTATGTACCACCACCTCCTCCGCAGGAACCTGATGCACGTCCTTTAGTCGAGGACAATTATCCAACACCAAATGCAGGAGAGTAACATGTCTGATGAAAAGAAAAGTGAAGCACCACCACCTCCACCGCCACCACCTGAGCCTCCTCGTGTTCGTATGATTAACGAAGATCTCACTAAGAAAAAAGGCAGCTAACAAACTGTTTAAGAGTGATTCGCAACGCGTGGCATTTTTGCTATGCGTTGCGTTTAGTGTTTAAGGTGGTATGCGGCGGCATCGGCATTGCGTTGCTCACACCTTAACAGGGCGTTAGTTTGCTTCAAAGAATAGGGAAGTATCGTGGAAGAAAAACGAGTAAGTATTAGACCAGCAAAACCGAATGAATTGGAATTAATTCATGCTTTGGTAACTTCAAACGACGCATGGACTAAGTTTAATGGTCCGTATTTTCCTTATTCTCACCCTTCGTTAAAACAGTTTGAAAAGTCTTCGTTTCAACGGTTGCTAAGTGGTTTAGATTTACAGTTAATCACTGTCGATGATAACCCGATAGGAACAGTCAGCAGTTACTGGGAATGTGAAGAAACTCACTGGCTTGAAGCTGGTGTGGTAATCTACGATTCAAATTTTTGGGGTCAAGGTATCGCCGCTTTGGCTCTTCCACAATGGGTCTCTTACTTGTTCAAAAATAACAGAATCGAAAGGGTCGGTTTGACAACATGGTCAGGTAATCCGCGCATGATGTCTCTGGCGCTGAAGTTAGGTTTTCAACAAGAAGCAAGGCTAAGAAAAGTACGTTACTATGCAGGCGAGTATTACGATTCAGTGAAATATGGGGTATTGCGTTCGGAGTGGCAAGAACGCAACTAACAAAGCATTTAAGAGTGATTCGCAACGCTTGGCAGTTTCGCTTCGCTCAAGTATAGCCAAGCGTCGCTCACACCTTAATGCGGCGTTAGTTTTACAATTGATTTGGTCATATGAATAATAGAAAAATAAAGAAAAACCAGCATTATGTCCCAAAAGCTCATTTGAAGCGCTTTACCGTCGAAGGGCAGAAGTCGCTCATTTGGGCATTTGATAAAAACAAAGGCGAATATGGTCGCCAAACTGCATCTATCAATAAGGTTTGTGCGGAAGATTATTACTATTATCAGATAGACCCTCAAGGGCAAGTGGACCACATACAACTGGAAGACGTCATTTCGGAAGTCGAAATGATCGGGAATAACATCATTGATAAGGTGCTAGATTCTAGATTTCTTCCCTATGTACCTATCCACGGTTCTCAGAAAGGGGAGTTAGCATTTTACATTGCCTTACTGATGTTTCGTGGACCTAGTTTTCGAGACGGCATCGCTCAAATCTATGGGCAGGTAGCAAAACTAGTCCTCAATAAAGTTTGGGATAATTCTAAGGTTCCAGCTGCATTAAAAGAGCTAGTTGAAAAAGAAGGTTTATCTAATGTCGTTGATTTACAAGTTAATTCGACGGTTAGTTTAGAACATATGGTTACGGCGGCTCAAACTGCAGCGCTTGAATTTCTCAAGAAAGAATGGGTGTTAATAAATGCTCCAGCAGGCTCAACGTTTGTGACTGGCGATGTACCAGTTGTTTTTTACCCTTGTAAACAGGATTTAGGTGATATTGGTCCAGCCCACCCCTTAGCTGAAATTCTGTACCCTATATCCAAGAACACCGCTCTAATTCTGACGCCAACAAGTAACCCGAAAGAGCATATTGTAATCGGACAATTTAGTAGCGAACTTTTACACCAAATCAATACAAAGGTAAGTCATGCTGCCATAGACAACATTTTTAGTGCTGAAAAGCTCGATTGGTTGTCTGCATTGTCTCCGTCTCAAGGGAACTCTCAGCGATTGGTTTCGAATGCATCACCTAATGGGGTTAGTATCGTTAAGAATCCGTGGAAACGTAAAACTAACAAAGCATTTAAGAGTGATTCCCAACGCTAGGCATTTTCAGTTCAAAGTTGAGTTTCGTGTTAACGGCGTAATAATTTAGTTCTGATGGCAGCGTTGCTCACACCTTAATGCGGCGTTATAAAGCTCGAAGAAAAAGGACATTTCATGGAAATTCGAACAGGTAAAATTAAAGATGTTGCTGGTATCACCGACATCTTTAATTTTTATATTGAGCATACTAATGCACGCTTTGAGGAAGTTCCATTTACTCTGGAAAATCGTCAGAAATGGTTTTCTCAGTTTTCTAGCACTACCAAATATCAACTATATGTAGCCACAGAAAACGGCGTGTTGCTAGGTTTTGCCTATTCCCAACAGTACAGAGCAATTTCAGCTTTTGACGACACCGTAGAAGTGACCGTTTATCTGACACAAGAAGCAAAGGGGAAAGGTTTAGGTTCTAAACTATATACTCAGTTGTTCTCATCAATTCGTGCTTATGGTGTCCATCGTGTATTGTCGGGTGTTGCATTACCAAACGACGCATCAGTTGCATTACATAAGCGGTTTGGTTTCAGAGAAGTCGGAGTTTTCAATGAGTATGCACAGAAACATGGACAGTACATTAGCTCGGTGTGGTTAGAAAAGGCGTTTAACGTAGAGTCAGCTTTATAACAAACAATTTAAGAGTGATTCGGCACACGTGGCATTTTTACTATGCGTTAGTTTTAGTGGTTAAGGTGGTATGCGGAAGCATCGTATTGCGTGCCTCACACCTTAATTGGGCGTTAGTACCAAAATTAAATTAGGTTTCGGAGTATTTGAAAATGTTCTTTTCTAGTTCATCTCAACTGTAGTGGTCAACTAAAATTGGCCACGGTTTTAGAGTTTTCCCAATACAGTCGTTCAGACTCATTGGGTGTTAGACCACCATTATATTGATGTGGCCTGAGTTGGCTGTAGTAGCCCGTGATGTATCGAGTTATATGTTCTATCGCTTCGCTAAAACTCCGATAACCCGACACTGGTATCCATTCTGTCTTTAGGCTTCTGAAGAACCGTTCCATCGGACTGTTGTCCCAGCAATTACCTCGCCTAGATAAGCTTTGTTTGATTTGATAACGCCACAACAGTTGCCGATAAGAACGACTGGTGTAATGACTTCCTTGGTCGCTGTGGAACATCACGCCTTTGGGCTTACCTCGTGATTCAAACGCCATAGAGAGTGCTTTACCTGTCAACTTACTATCAGGCGATACTGACATCGCCCAACCAATTGGTTTTCTCGCGAACAGGTCGATGACAACAGCAAGATACATCCAGCGCTGTCCCGTCCAGACATACGTTACATCACCGACCCAGACTTGGTTGGGAGCGGTAACGGCAAATTGTCGAGACAGATGATTTGGGATCTCTACGTGCTCTTGTGATGCCTTTCGATAACGGTGCTCTGGTGTCATTGGTGAGGCTTGAGGAGCGACTCCCTTTCTTTCTTGCTTGAGCTGCCTTACCCACTTATCCATTGTCGATTTACCCACACCCATGGCTTTGGCGGCTTCAACAACGGTGTAGTTTTGGTCGAGAACAAGTTGTGCTGCTTCGAGTTTGAATTCCGCACTGAAAGTGCGTCTGGTGCGCTTGGTCATAGTTTCACCTGTCATGCTATGAGGTGTATCTTAACACCTCTAATCAGGTGGCCAAATTTACCGTACCACTACAATACAGGCTATTCATGGCATGCTTATAAATCTTGGAGTAATCGCTGGTCTGGAATCATGGCCTCGAATAGATCTTTGATTAAAAAATATATCGAGGGAAAAAGTACGTGGCCTGATGCACTATCTGTCGTGCGAAATGGCTAACTTCCTCGAAAAGTTATCGGTATAACAAACTGTTTAAGAGTGATTCGCAACGCGTGGCATTTTTACTATGCGTTGCGCTTAGTGTTTAAGGTGGTATGCGGCGATACTGGTATTGCGTTGCTCACACCTTAACAGGGCGTTATGTTTACTTGTATTTCAATGGCTTAAAAACCCTTCGATCTATGTTCTTTGCCCCTTTGGCAGTTCGTTCGAGTTGCCTCAGCAAATCCACATTGTCGGCCCAAGTTCGTGAATTTCTCAACCCGTAAAACATGCAATGTTCGCGGGTTGCTTCATTTTCAGGTCGTGACGGTTGGCTTCAAGTTTCACTGGCTCTAAGTCGCTTTGAGCGCATTTGCCAAGTAGCATGTCGGCTTGGCAGTTGTCTCGGCAATTTGCCATTGTTCTGCGCTTTGGTTGGAAAGATAGGGTGCTTGTTGAGGCTAAGTCGGGTTGCCTCATTGAGCAGGGAAGTGGATTTACGCGTTTTATGTTTCGTGCATTTGGCGGCCAAGTGAGAACGAGCTTGTGATTCACTTCTTGAAATGCGCTCAACAAAGCAGTTCATTGCCAAATAAAACAGTCGTTTGTGGTAAAATATAACAAACGTTTTAAGACGGATTCGCAACGCGTGGCGGTTTTGGTTTGATTTGGCTTTTGCGTTTACGGTGTAATAATTAAGTGTCGTGGTAGCGTTGCTCACCACTTAAGCGGGCGTTATACGATAGCGTGCATAGCATCCTATACTCTCACTGGTAACAGTCAGAATACGTTGGTGGTTATTATGAGCTATAGAGATACTTCATTGTGGAATGATTTAAACGAACTCAGATGTTTAGAGGCTTTTAAAAAGTTGGAAAGTGAAGGGTTTCCGAGAGGTAAGCAAAGTGAGTATGCCCGTGAAATATCACTGAAGTCTGGATTAGAAGTCGGGAACATTAGTGCAAAAATTTGCAACTACAAATCAGTTGCTGGCATAAACAACGAGTCTCATGCTTCTATTAATACGAGGGATTTTTACAATAAGTATAAGTCTTACAGTATTAGTGAAATTCATGATTTAGTGAAGTCACTTGAGTAAAATCGTATAACAATCTGTTCAAGAGTGATTCGCAACGCGTGGCATTTTTATTATGCGTTGATTTTTGTGTTTAAGGTGGTATGCGGCGGCTTTTATATTGCGTTGCTCACCCCTTAACAGGGCGTTAGGCTCAGAATACAGAGTAGCCCAAAACAAGAGCTACTCTTAGCAAAGGTTATGCAGCTGTAGAGTGTCCGCATTCAGGACAGAATTTCATCGTAGTATCAGTCAAAACGGCTTCGCAGTTGTTGCAGCAAAGAGAGTTCAACTTCTTTCTAAGCATTGCTACATGAATGACACAAGGAATAGTTACTTTATATGCTGGCCCTGCTATGTCAATTGCCGCCCAAATGCCAGAAATAGCCCATCCTACAGGTCCAGCGAGTACTGAAGCTACCCGTACAAGCCCAGCGTTCGTTGCTAGCATTAACCCTCTACCTAAAATCGCTTTTGCGATTTGATTTGCTATGATGAGAGTTAGTTGATAAGAGTAGAAACCTCCGGCCCTAAAAATGCCGATGAATGTTGCTGTTGCTATTCCTCCTTTACTAAAGCCCCCTTTGCCGCCCATTTCTTTAAGTAGTTCCTCTTTTTCCGTGTCAGACATTTCAGACAGAGCTCTTTCGAGAATTGTTTCAAGAATAGAGTTTTCTATTTCTTCTACAGTTTTATTCTTGTTGTATGGAGCCTTAATTTTACTCGCGACATCACAAACAATTTCATGATACTCAGGTCCCGCTCCTCTCCATACGTTAGCAAAGGAGTTGCCGCCCATATCGCGAATTTCTTTTGCAATTAAGTCAGCATATTTAGTGTGATCAGGAGAATATTTTTTATATGCTTCATGATGAGTGAGATCCTCTGAGATCTTAGTTTTTAGATAGTCAACTAATGTCGCTAAATCGTCACTGTCAGCTATTTCTAATATAGGGTTTAGGTCTTTATCAAAGATAGATGTATTGTTCATTTTTCTAAGCCTTTTAAATATATCGAAACAATCTTATTAATATACTTTCGATTTACTAGTTCTTCTGTTGGAAATACTGTCTCTGAAGTCTTCACAATTAACTCGATTACTTCTTTAGGTAACTTTCCTTGCGTAGCAAGTTCTTTTACTGCTAGCGCTACTCTAATTCTTTCGTCGAACTCTCCCTCTGCACCTCTTACTAGGAGTTGTTTTTGGGATTCCATTTTTAGTTTTGCTCGACGCTTTCTTTGCCTTTCCGCATCTGTCATAGCCATAGGCATCTTCCTTTCACCTTCGTGACAGTCACGAATATATTCCCGAGCATTCACTGTGTCAATGTTTATTTCAATGATTTGCATATTGGTGATACATTAGCCTAACAAACTGTTTAAGAGGGATTCGCAACGCGTGGCATTTTTGCTATGCGTTGGTTTCAGTGATTAAGGTGGTATGCGGCGGCTTTGGTATTGCGTTGCTCACCCCTTAACAGGGCGTTAGGTGCTTGAAGGAAAAGGTAAGTATGGAAATTGCTTTTCGGCAGATAAACATTGATGATTTCGAATTATGCGTTGCTGCGAGAAAAGATGCATACTTTTGTAGTTTTGGGCATTACGATGGTTTCGACGACTTCATCAGTGGTTATCGTGAACGCGTCTTAGACCGTTTAGCAACATCAGGATGGTTCTATATCCATATATTTGTGGATGGTCAGTTTGCAGGGCAGTTAGAGTTTCGTAGCTTTTCACCCGAGCCGGAGACTGGTTATGTGCATCTCATTTACTTACAGCCGAATTTTCGTGGTTCAGGACTCGCTCCAAAAGTGCAGGATTATATTGTAAGCACTTTGAGTAAAGCGGGGTGTGTGCGTGCTGTACTTTCAGTAAGCCGAACTAACCATCGAGCTCTCACATTCTATAAGCGCCATGGTTGGGAGTTCGTGCGCAAGAATCCCAAGCACGATGAAACAGACTTTTACCAACTTTGGCTACGCACCTAACAAACTGTTCAAGAGGGATTCGCAACGCGTGGCATTTTTACTATGCGTTGATTTTAGTGATTAAGGTGGTGTGCGGTGGCTTCGGTATAGCGTTGCTCACCCCTTAACAGGGCGTTATACGAATAGAGGGAATTTATGTACAAGAGTACTGATTTTAGCTTGGATTCAAAAGAGTTCAGGTTTAAGAAAGACTCATATCCTTTGTCTAAGATAAACAATGCTAGGGTTAAAAAGTTAAGTTTTCTTGATAATTTAGGTCAAGTGTTATTCTGGGTGTTTATTTTTTCAGGGGCTGTTTGGTTAGCCATTCCAAGCTTTGAAGAGGCACCGCAATGGCTACAAGTTTTAGTTCTTAGTTTGACGGCTGTAGGTTTCGTTTTTGCTCTTCTTCGTTGTTCTAAATATGCGCTTCAAGTCGAGTTTCGCCACATAGATGAAACGGGCGTTCAATGGGTTAATGTCGCTAAGTCATACTCAAAGTCAGATTGTGAGTTATTTGAACAACAAGTTCTGGCACTGAAGGAGAAGTTCGTATAACAAATTGTTCAAGAGTGATTCGGCACGCGTGGCATTTTTACTATGCGTTGGTTTTAGTGGTTACGGTAACATGCAGCAGCATCTGTATTGCGTGCCTCACACCTTAACAAGGCGTTAGTTTCATAACATTTTCTATACACCACTGAG
This sequence comes from Vibrio sp. 1-2 (7-a), assembly GCF_013048515.1. Lineage (NCBI taxonomy): Bacteria > Pseudomonadati > Pseudomonadota > Gammaproteobacteria > Vibrionales > Vibrionaceae > Vibrio > Vibrio sp. 1-2 (7-a). The sequence continues at coordinate 1,286,476 of NZ_VHSQ01000001.1, read as the reverse complement.
TGCATATGTTATTCTTTTTGTTTCATAAAATAAGCCCTAAAATTATACATGGATGAGTGATGAGTAACGTAATTTCAGTTAGCAGTTTACCGTATAATTTGCCAAGCAATGAGCAAGAACAATTAAGAATATTAGCTAAAATAATCGGTTTTAAACCAGAACTACTTGTTGGGGCTGGAAAAGTAGAAGTAGATGCGATTTGTTCGATGATCTTGTATAGACATCTCAGTCAGAAGCAACGAGTAGATGCTATGAAACTGATATGAAGTGTTTCGAATAGAGCCTTAATGGGAAAACTAGTAACAGGAGCGCTAGACACTACTTTTGTTAACCCACAATATGGCATGTGGTCAATGACTGAGAAAGAGTTACAGTCTGATAAAGATTTTCATAGCTTTTTAGACAATTTCGCTAGTTATATAGGTATTGGTGCTTCAAGCCTTGGACTCAAAGACCTATACAAGGAATCTAAAGCTAGAGGTAAACTTGGCAGAGGTGGTTTAGCTATGCTTGTCATTTGGGGAGCTGTTGCGTTTAATAAGTCTGAATTAAAAAAAGTTAATACAGAGTTAGAAAATCGAAGTGTACGATTGGTTTCGGGGCTTCATCAATGATTTCAAATATTATTTCTTATGTGCTTGTCACTGTCTTCGCTATATGGTTGTGGAATGATGCTCCAGCTCAACATAGAGATAACCTGTTCTATGTGGCCGTAGTATGTTCTCAAATCGGTTTCTTTATTTATTCTCGAAAGTTAGAGAAACTTAAAAATAAGGTAGAAGACTTGGAAAATAAGCACTCTCTAGAAACAAAAAACTAACAAGGCATTTAAGAGGGATTCTGGGTTTTAATTTAAGTAATTGAAAAGTAATTAATTTTAAGGTGGCTGAGTGATTTGGGGTGACGTTTAGGGTGACGCGAGGAAATAGTTCTATTTTGTGATGTGGTTCTATGTTTATTTGATGCCAAAGCCTTTTCTAGTACATCTAGAAAGGTTATTTTCAAGTCAGCTCATCAGCTCATCAGCTCATCAGCTCATCAGCTCATCAGCTCATCAGCTCATCAGCTCATCAGCTCATCAGCCATCTAGCCAGTATTTACCCCATCTTCACTTTAACATTGTTTGAGCTTTAACATTCAGTAAATGAATGAATATGTTCCACACACTATTCTACTTCAACAATTTTATAAGCTTATAAAGTTACATCTTATAACCAGACTGATATTCTAGAACGACTACTTGCTGGAATTACACTATTGAGTGTTGATTACAAATCAAGATTCGCTCTAGAGCAACACACATGAATCTTTTCAATCAATAAATGTTATTCTTGCCAACGTACATCATTCTATTAATATGGGATTTGACCTCCACTAGTTTACCCGACGTGAAAAGATGACGAATTCAATTGCTTACTTCATTGCATCATTCTCTGCTGATGCTATTTCTAATGCTTTTATATATTTAATCACTGCTTTGCTTGTCGTTTCAGTTATCCTGGCAGCCTTTGGTAAAGCAAGTCGCTTTACTGCAGCTACCACGAACATACTTACGTCCTTGGGTATCTTAGGTACGTTTGCAGGTATTGTCGTTGGTTTGATGGACTTTGATCCAACCAATATAGATGGAAGTATTGAATCACTACTGAGTGGTTTGAAAACAGCCTTCCTTACCAGCCTTGTAGGTATGGCTGCCTCGATTCTCTATAAGGCTATCTTAGGGGCGTTACCCAAAAAAGCCATAGATGAACAGCAAGCGATAGGACCTGAGGAAATTTTTTCAGTTATGTCGCAACAATTAAAGGCTTCTACTGACCAGTTAAATACGTCAAACGAGCTTCTTGCTGCGATTAGAGGAGACGAAGACTCTTCATTGACGTCTCAGATAAAAAATCTGCGTACAGATATCAATGATGGGCGGCGCTCGTTAAATGAACAATTAAAGCAAGTAAACGAAAACCATAATGAGTTTAGAGCAACTTTATGGGCAAAAATGGATGAGTTTGGTGAATTGTTGTCTAAGTCTGCTACTGAGCAAGTTATTAATGCGCTTAAAGAAGTAATTGTTGAATTCAATGACAAGCTAACTGAACAGTTTGGTGAAAACTTTAAGCGTTTAGATGAGTCGGTGAAAAAGCTGGTTGATTGGCAAGAAAATTACAAAAACCAGTTAGAAGATATGTCAAACAAATACCAACTAGGAGTTGATGCAATTTCTTCGACGGAAAAATCAGTTGCTAGCATCAATGAGCGTGCTGAATCTATCCCTGCAACAATGGAAAAACTTCATCAAGTTATGGAGTTAGGTCATGGGCAAGTTACTGAGCTTGAACACAGACTTGAGGCATTTAAAGATTTGAGGGACAAAGCAGTAGAAGCAATGCCTCAAATAAAAGAGCAGATGGATACAACTATGTCCGTGATTGGAGAATCCGTAAAAGCTGCTTCTACTCATTATGAATCGATGCTTGTAGAGTCTCAAAAAATTATCGATAACTTCAGTTCTACCGCCCACCAAAGTGTGGAGACCATGCGTACCAATTTAGAAGATGGCGCGAAAAAAGTTTCTACTGAGCTTGAAACAAGAGCGGTAGAAATTGGAGGACGCTTGGCAGAAGCATCAAATGATATTACTGACAACGTGACTACAGCATCGGGTGCATTGCAGAATAGTGCCACATACCTGACAGACAACGCCGAGCAAGTTAAGCAACAATTGGAAGATTCAATTGTTGAGCTTAACAGCCAGTTACGCGTGCTCGTTGCCGACATTAAGGATGATGCGCGTGAAACGGGTAATGTGCTGAAAGAAGCAAATCAAGAGCTGCTAAGCAGCACGAAAGAAATTCAGACAGAAACAACGTCAGCAATTACCAAACTTCATGACCGTTTGGAAACCACCTTAGAAGATATATTCCAAGTGCAGGCGCAAGCTATTCGAAGAACTTTTGATAGCTTGGAAGATCAAGTAACGCAGTCTGTAGGAAAGACTGGTAGCGCAGTTGAAAAACAAGTGGAAGTCCTAGACCTGCAAATGCAGCAGGAAATTAACCGAACAATGAATGAAATGGGCGAAGCACTTGCGACGATCACGCAACAGTTTACTCGTGATTATCAAAAGTTAACGCGTGAAATGTCTAATGTTGTTAATAGTAAAATTGCAGTCTAGTCATGGAAAAGTTATTCGGAAAAGCTAAAACAACGGGTGACAGTGGCGAACACTGGATGTCGGTTTCAGACCTTATGGCTGGTTTGATGATGGTGTTTTTGTTTATATCGGTTGCTCTAATGCGTGATGCAATGTTAGAACGCGACAAAATAAAAGAAGTAGCTGAAACATATCAAAAAACACAGCAAGCTATTTATATTTCATTGCTGGAAGAGTTCGCTAAAGACCTGGATAAGTGGGGAGCTGAAATCGACAGAGATACGCTGAGCGTTAACTTTACTGCTCCGGAAGTACTATTTGCAAATGGTGAAGCGAATTTAACTGAGCAGTTTCAGATCATCTTGGACGATTTTTTCCCTCGTTACCTTAAAGTTCTTGAGCAGTACAAGCCAATTATTCAAGAAATAAAAATTGAAGGTCATACTTCGAGCCGTTGGAATCATGACTCAAGTGACTACGAGGCTTATTTCAATAACATGCGATTATCACAATCAAGAACTCGTGCCGTTCTTGGTTACGTAATGAATCTCGAAGAAGTAAGTCGCGAACATTACGGGTGGGTAAAAAATAACGTAGCGGCGGTAGGTTATTCATCTTCCAAAGCAGTTGTGCATGATGGTGTTGAAGATGAGAAGCGATCCCGTCGGGTTTCTTTCCGCGTAATTACGAATGCAGAAGAGCAGATCTTAAAGATCTTGGGGGAGGGATGAAGTTAACGCTTAACCTTAGCTCTTTAATGCACGCGATAGAAGTGATGGAGCCGGAAAAAAAAGGTGCGTTCACCTTGGATCTTCAAGAAAGTCATATCGATAAGATTTCTGCAGAGTTAGAACAGGGTAAGGACGTTGAGCTTAAGGATGTTGAGCTTGAATCTGGCCTTCTAAGTTATAAAGGGCGTCACGTAACCCTTTATATCAAAGCGAACGGTTCAAGTGCTCGATTCCACGTCTCAGACTGTAAAACACTTCAGTCAATGAGAGCTAGTGGCCGTTTTGAGCGCTATGTTGTCACTAACAATACTTCCGGTGAATTTATTGTTGACTCAGGCTATGGGGAAACTAAAGCCAGGTTGAAAGTCTGTCAGAACTGTTTACGTAAGCTCAACTATAAAGGTTGCAACACCACTACAGATATCAGTTCAATCGTAAGAACCTTTGATATGGGGGAATTCTTTTCTACATACAGTTCGTTTTTCCCACATATGCCATCACGCCAAGCTGAGACCGCAGAAACAGGTTATAGCGAAGATTGGACTAAGGTATCTTCTCACTATCGTGTCGAAAAGGATTTTACTTGTGAGCAATGCAACGTGAAGCTTAGAGCACATCGACACCTTCTACATGTTCATCATATCAGTGGGGTGAAATCTGATAATCGGCCGAAAAACCTCAAAGCTTTATGCATCGATTGCCACAGTAAACAGCCTATGCACTCTCGTATGGCGGTAAGCCATTCGGAAAGGCAGCTCATTAATAAGCTCAGAAATGAACAGGGATTACTTGAGGATATCGGTAGTTGGAAAAGGTTATTTGAATATGCTGACCCTGGTGTTCATGGTGTACTTCATGCTTGTAAAGACTTTGGGACGAAGTTGCCAGAAGTTGGTTACTACGTGGGCGATGGCTTTGGCGACATTGTTGCAAAAATTGAATTGGCTTGGCCTGCTCATAAGTTTGGTATTGCTATCTCACAAAATGATATTGATGAAGCGATCCAAGAAGGCTGGCACGTCCTAACGATTAGTGAGTTTTTGGCTGACTACCGAACTCAAGCACATAGCTTACGTTGGTAATAAAGTGGGATAGATAATGAAACTACGTATTGACGAGTTACTTGAACGTATCATCTGTATTAACCATGCTTGGAAACTATCTCGAGATGAATTCGGTACAGACTTCAGCGCCACAAAGTCTTTTCGAGCTACTAAATCATCTTTGCAAGCCACTCTTCTGAGAGAGTTTCCTGAAGACGTTTTCTTAGTGGTAGCCACTGATTCTGAAGAACATGGCGAGCCAATGTTTAGCGTCAGATTAACATCTCCAATACCTTTAAATGGTGTTCTTAGGCATGATGCTGAGCACTTACCGCAAAGACTAGCCGAAGAGCTCTTTACGCCAAACGAACTATCCCAACTAATTAGACAGTAGACTAAAAAATGCCTCAATTACTCACAAACTTATTCAGCGACCCAGTGACGACGATAATCATTGCCGCAACTATCGGGTGTTTCCTATTCTTTTTTGTTAGGGAATGGATGACAACAAACAAAGAGATACGCCGTTTAGAGATGATTTCTAGCATCTCAAATAGAAACTCAAGTGCAACACTAAAAGCGGATGAGCTGACGTCAGAAGAACTTGTTTGGGTCACTGATCACTTAGTATACGAAGTCGAAAATGATGGGTATGTGATTGAGCAAAAGAATGGCAAATGGCTTTCTAAATCTCCCGTCTCTCAAATGCTGCCACATTATGATACCAACAGGTATAAGTTAGTTCCGGCACTGCTGACAAGTATTGGTATTACAGGAACCTTCTTAGGTATTACTTTAGGCCTAAGCGAATTTACAATGGCCGGTGAGTCAAAGGCGCTTCTCGCGTCCGCTGCCCAGTTACTTGAAGGGATGAAAACCGCGTTTTATACATCTTTAGCAGGTTTATCTCTATCGGCAATTTTTATGGCGGTGATGAAGGTATCATCAAGCAAAATTGCAAAAGCACAGCGAGCTTTCACAAGCACCATTTCCCAGCACTACATGGAAGCGAGTGCTGTTATGTATCTAAAAAATATTTCGAATGAGAATCAACAAGAAGCCCTACAAGCTCAGTTGAAATCCGCGCAAGGAATGGAAGAGCTTGCCAGCAGCATGCGTGCAGTTGTCGGTGAGCTTTCAGAACTTGGGCAAACGTTGAATGGTGAATTGATCGGACAAACAGTCTCAACAGCTGTGACTAGCTCGATTGAACAGCAGCTCGTTCCAACCATTGAAGGTATAAAGAGTGAGCTCGCGTCACTGAAAGACATAAAAGAACAAAATCAGAAAGAATTAGTTGAACTGTTGGTCGATCAAATGAAAAAAGATCTAGTCCAGCCAGTCGTAATTGAACTTGAAAAAACAGCAGACGCCGTGGCGAAAAATAACGAAGTATCCGAACAGCTAAACAGCAATGTTGAGAAAGTAATAACACGCACTGCTGAAGCTGTTGAAACGATTGATAAGTTCCAACAAGAAACCATGGTTAAGCTACAAAGTTTCGCGGAATCACTAAAAGAAATTCTGAGTAGCTTCAAAGACGATACTCAAGGAGCAATGACATCGATTGCTCAAGAAGTTCAAACAATGCTTGATAGTGCAACGGACGGGATGGAGAAGCAACGCTCTGCGTTCGAGCATAGTGCGCAAAGAGCAGCATCTGCGTTCGAAGGTATCAAGGACAATATGGATAATGCATTGACGGAACGTCAAAATGCGGAGAAGGCTCTATTTGAAAATGTAGAGCAACGTATTACAACGCTTTTAGTTGAGTCACAAACCGTCTTTGACAAGCAGACAAATGTTCTTGAGAAAGTCGGTTCAGACGCGAGTGACTTGATGTTGAACGCAAAAACTGAGCTTATTTCTGGCCTTGGTGATATTGATACTAAAGTGCTCAACATGTCGAACACGGTTCAAACTGAGCTAGAAGCGTTTAGAAAGCAATACCAAGAAAATTTGTCGGATTACTTTACGCAACAGAACAACCTTTTAGAAGACAGCCTTGGTAAACAGCGAGATGGTTTGAATGGTGTTGTTAATAACTTCCGTGAAGTGTTTGAGAGTGAATATCAAACCCGACATAACCTTCTTAAAGAACTAACGCTGCAACATGAGAATTTACAGAAGTCTGCAAAGACAATTGAACAAGTAGTGAAAGCAGTAGGGTTGAGTGATTCTGCAAGAATGGCTGAGTTGCAAGACGCAGCACAGACGATGGGCCGTGAGATTGGTCAACTTAAGTTGGAATACTCGAAAGCTTCTGCAGCGTTCAATGATGTAACTGAGAACCTACCTAAGGCTATGGATGATTACTTCACACGGGCGAATCAAAGTTTTGAGACCTTCTTTAATGACTTTGATGCGGCAGCTAGCTCTATTCACAATAAGTTATCGCAGGCCGCTGGCTACTTAATCAACTCTCAAGTTCAGCGCAGAGAATTTGAAGCTGACGAAAGAGCTGCATCAGGAGCTGAAGCTTAATGCGTAATTTACGAACGGCAATACAAACTGCTGATGCAGAAGAGTCTGGAGTTTGGTTATCGGTAGGTGACCTAATGTCAGTTCTTTTGATGATATTTGCCTTGCTTTTGATTAGTGCACTGGTTCAGATCTCTGAAGTCCATGAAAACAGCCAGAACACGCGTATTGTCATCATTAAGGGCATTAACGATGCGTTAGAAAGTGCAGGAATAGAAGTGCAGGCAAACTCCGAAACGGGTGATATATCTATCCTCGATTCCATTCTGTTTGACCGAAACGAATATCGATTAAAGACATCAGGTAAGGAGTTTCTTGATCAGTTTGTGCCGATTTACTCAAACGTGATCTTTCAGTCAGATCGAACGGCGGATGAAGTTAGCCGTATTGTAATTGAAGGCCACTCAAGCTCTGAAGGTGCCTTTAATCGTAATATGGAGCTCAGTGTATTAAGGGCGAATAGCGTTGCAGAATACATTAATGACATGACTTTTGAGCATAAGCGTCCATTCTTTGAAAAAGCTGTCATTTCGGGTCGAGGTCCTATCGAAGCAAACCAAGAGCAAACAGATCCGTCAGACCGTAAAGTAAAGTTCAGATTCCAGTTTAAAGATGACCAATTCTTGGGCTATTTTTCTGAGGTAAAGTCCGTTGAGTAGCAAAGGGTTTACTTTTAATCAGCCTGTGGTTCTAGGAGCTAATAGCCTAGATAGAATGTCGTTTGATGATTTCTTTGATATGGGCGAACTTGAGGGAAGCCTACCTAGTTTCCCTCCGAAGACGATCAAACAAATTATCCAGCTTGTTGATCAAGGCAAGAGTGATCAAATTTCAATTTTGGAATGGCTCGATACTATTGATAATCAGAAGCAATGGGATGAGCTAGATGCGGGTGAAGTTAATAATGCATGTAGAGCAATTTGGTATGCGATGTGCACCAACGCGACATTGGGTGATATTGCATTTTTCAAAGTGGCTTTAGCGTTAGACGGGAAACCGACATCTATAATTCCTGATCTAATTGATAGTATGGACATTGTTCGAGGTGTGTCTGAGCTGGCTGAATTAGAGAGAGAAAAAATTGATTGGTTGCTAGCGATAAGAAGCAAAAGCTATCAATCTATGGTGCAGTACTGTTTGGAAAGGAAGAGAACTCCCAAGGAGTACGTAAAGTACCTGCGTCTGCCTAAAGCCAACTCGTATGAGCGTCAGTTACCAGTACAACTTATCAAAGTTGTACCTCAACAGCTTACCAATGATACAGACCGATGGTTACATCGCTGCTTCACTAATCTAAAAACCAACAAGGATAAATTGGCTTTCTGCAATACCGCAATTAGTCACTTTGAAGATTTTGACTATGGTGATCATGTTGAGCAGATCTTAGAAGAAAAATGTTTACCGACAGGAGATGACACTTATTGGTACTCATTATCTGAACAAAGTAAAAGCATTCTAAAAAAGAAGTTCAATATATCCAGTTATTACGAGTTGCAGAGCATATCCAAGCTACTTACATCCGAGCACGCTCAAGAAAGCTGCTCCTTTGAAAACCATGAGTTGAGACAAATCCATAGTCGAACGATGTTTTGGTCAAACTATAGCTCACGATTTAATCGGATAAGAGCATTACTACCTGAACTAACATTTGATTACCTTGTTAATCAAGGATACGAGCCTTCTGATCAAGTTGAGAGGCTGTCGAAGGAGTCGGTTTATCAATGTGAAGTGCTGATTTTTGAGTTAGACAAAATTATTGCCGTTGAGTTTTTGAGAGGAGACCTGAGTGAAACTCGCTTCTTCAAAAATACGGAATGGCATGCAAAGAGGTTGTTTGAATCTGCAGACCTAACCATCCAGGCAATTAGGGAGATGACGCAACTAGACGTTCATGACCATCTGACTTCCTGGCAGTACTTCTGTGAAAAACTTTTGCGAACTAAGTTCAAGTTGTTACCGAATGACGATATTCCATTCTTTAAAGGGCTACCACCGGCGGTGAATTGTTATAACCAGACTCGCGGTTTGCCTAGGCCAGAGCAAAGTTATTTAGATGAAAGGGCGAGAAAACTTGAGTTGTGGTTAGAGCGATTTTGGAATACGGAATTTAGCACCTCTAAATATGGTGAACAGACAGGTTTAGAGCAGAAGAGCAATGTGTATTTGTCGAAGGCACACATTGCGAAACAATTGGGCAATAATGAGCAGCATGAGCTTTATATTAAGAAGTCTGCAAATCAAGGCAACCCTGAAGCCATGAATCAACTAGGTCAAATATTGCTTAAAAACAGTGACGTAGGATTACGTCGCCACGGGGAACGTTGGTTAGCAAAAGCAGCCGCTCAAGGGCACGTTAATGCTCAGACATTGGTGAAAAAATTCAATATCAAAGTTGAACATGATGCGGATTATTATCAACAGCGATTAAAGGCGCACCGCCACGACATAACGAAAGGACATTACAAGTTGGACGCAACTTTAAAGATTGCTGCCTTACGTAACCTTAGTATCTTTGACTTAGAGCGTAAGTTTCGCTTTATAGAGCATAATGTTGGTGACTTGATCGTAATGTTGAAAGAGCTAGAGTCCCGCAGCGGTAAAGAAGTCACACAGTTTAAGGCCACTGTGACTGACCGGCTAGATGAAATCTTCGAATCGTTTGTTTAAGTGATGACTAATTGAATCACAATGGGCGAACGGACGACATTATCTGATGATGACTACAACCATGTAATCTGAAACGTTCATAAGCTTACTAACACCACTGGTTTTTGATTCAGGTTAGGCTGTGAACTCACTCAACCACTGAAAGGTTACTTAATGAAAAATAAAACCATCAAAGCTCTTAACGAAAAACTAGGAACACCGATACGCGAGACTAAAAAAGCGCTCGCGTGGAACGTTACATCTGGCTATGGGATTGTTGTTCAGATTGATCAACCAAATTCTAGCGAATATGCGCTGGTTTGGCTGCCTTATAACTCCGATGCCTTAGAACAATTAAAGATGGAGAAAGCAATCTACCCGGAAGGTAAAGGTAGACACAGCAATACCTATGCGAGCCCAGGGTTGTCCAGAGGTGACATCGCAATTAGGTTAAAGGTTCAAACCAACGATGAACTCGATAATCTATTGAACTATGTTTTCGAACCATTTAATTAAGCTTGTGTAGAATTCGGAGGAAGACATTGTTGGTTTGTTTCTAAGTTATAAAAAAAACAATGAGAATATGTTCATATCTGCCTAACTCGTCATTTTATAAAGGTTTTTTATAGTATGATGAGGAAAATGCTCGTTTAGGTTGGCACTTTCGAAGCAAACGCTGGCCAGTAGATAGTCAAAGGCGAGCGAGAATAAATATCTGTTGGTTAGAACTATGCAAAAATCAAACTTCGAATTTCTCAAGGGCGTAAATGACTTTCTGTTTGCCATTGCTCGTGCAGCTGAAAAAAATTATCCAGACGACCCGAATACGACTCTGGTAAAGCTGAGAATCTTTGGTGAGGCGACAGCGAAGCATCTCGCCAAGCTACTGGATATTGAAATCCCCGAAAATCAGAATGATTTGTTGAGAGAGCTGGGCAAAGTTCATTTTGTTGATGACTCAATCCTTGGCGTTTTTCATAAGTTAAGAAGAATCGGAAATCAGGCAGTACATGAATACCATGATGATTTGCAAGACGCAGAAATGTGCTTACGGTTGTCATTCCGACTGGGTGTTTGGTACTACCGCTTAGTATCTAAAAACCTTGATTTTGCCGTCCCTCAATTTGATTTGCCTACCTCAGAAAAGAGTCAATATTATGAGCAAGAAGTGCTTTCTCTTAAGCATGAACTTGCCATTGCTCGTCAGGCTGAAACACAGACTAAATCAGAGGTTGAAGCGCAGAAGGCAAAACTTACCGCATTAAGTGGCTATATCTCCGTTTTAGAAAGTAAGCAGGAGGAAACAAAGGACCAATCTGAGGCGCGTATTGCAGCTCTGGAAGCAAAGTTAGCAGAAAAAGAATCAGAGCTATCAAAGAAAACAGAAGCAGAGCGTAAAGCTTATAAACAGCAAATCACTAATCAGGCTGCATCTCGTAGTTTAGACCTTTCAGAGGCAGAAACTCGCTATCTAATTGATACCCAGTTACGAAAAGCAGGCTGGGATGCGGATACAAAGTTACTGAATTTTGCTAACGGTACTCGTCCTGAAAAAGGACGTAACATCGCTATTGCTGAATGGCCAACCGGAAAAGATGAAACAGGCAAAATGGGCTTCGCGGATTACGTGCTATTTGCTGGTTTAAAGCCGGTGGGTGTCGTTGAAGCGAAAAAAGCCAATAAAGATGTAGCAGGCAAGCTGACCGAAGCCTACCGATATAGCAAGTATTTCGATTTTGATTTTCTTCGTCACGAATTAGAGAATGCCGCAAACGATGATGACTCATTAGCCCAAGTGGCAGAAGCTTTACCTCTTTATCTGCCAACCTGGGCGGATTCGCAGGGTAGTGAACGTTTTAAAGTTCCTTTCTGTTTCTCGGCTAATGGTCGTGATTATCGTGCTGCCGTAAAAACCAAAAGTGGTATCTGGTATCGCGATGTTCGTCATCCCACCAATATGCCTCAGGCCCTACCTGAATGGCATCGTCCTGAAGAACTGTTAGCTAAGTTAGAAAACGACACTCAACTGCAGAACCGCTGGTTCAAAGATAATGCAGATATGAGCGATCTTGGTTTGCGTTACTATCAGGAAGAAGCGGTTCAAGCAGTAGAAAGCGCGATTATTTCTGGCCAGCAAGATATTCTATTGGCAATGGCGACAGGTACAGGTAAAACCCGTACCGCTATTGCATTGATGTATCGCTTAATTCAGTCACAGCGTTTTAACCGTGTTTTATTCTTGGTTGATAGAACCTCTCTGGGCAATCAGGCATTAGGCTCGTTTGAAGACACCAATATTAAAGGCGATACCTTTAATGCCATCTTTAACATTAAAGGGTTAACCGATCGCTTCCCTGAAGATAGCACTAAGATTCACGTTGCCACTGTGCAGTCGTTAGTGAAGCGTACTTTGCAAAGCGACGAAGTTATGCCTGTTGGGCGCTATGACTGCATCATTGTTGATGAAGCGCACCGTGGCTACATACTGGATAAAGAGCAGACGGAAGGAGAAGAGAAGTTTCGTAATCAGTTAGATTTCATCTCTTCATACCGCAGAATTATTGATCATTTCGATGCAGTAAAAGTGGCACTAACGGCAACACCTGCACTACATACCGTCGATATTTTCGGCGGTGAAAAGAAACAGCCTGTCTATCGTTATAGCTATCGCAAAGCGGTTATTGACGGTTTCTTATGTGACCAAGAGCCGCCGATCAGAATTATCACTAAGTTGAGTGAAGAGGGCGTCTATCTTTCTCAAGGCTCTGAGGTTCAGCGTCTTTCTAATCAGGGAGAACTGATAGACGATACGATGGAAGATGAACAAGGTTTTGAAGTCGCAGATTTTAACCGCAACTTAATCGCATCGAACTTTAATAAAGTGATTTGTGAGGAACTGGTTAAACACATTGATCCGACAAGCCCACAAAAAACATTGGTGTTCTGTGTGAACAACACTCATGCCGATACTGTTGTTGAAGAGCTTCGTACGGCATTCAAAGCTAAGTACCCTCAGCTAGAGCACGACGCGATCATCAAAATCACCGGTGATTCCGATAAAGATTCCACCAAAGTGCAATCCATGATCACCCGTTTCAATAAAGAACGTTTGCCAAACATTGTGGTGACGGTTGATCTGCTCACTACGGGTATTGATATTCCAAGCATTTGTAACCTGGTCTTCATGCGCAAAGTACGCAGCCGAATTCTGTATGAGCAGATGAAAGGGCGCGCTACCCGCTTATGCCCTGAAGTCGGTAAGAGCTCATTCCGTATTTTTGATACGGTAGATTTGTATTCGACTCTGCAAAGCGTCGATACCATGCGTCCGGTAGTAGTTCGCCCACAAGTTGAATTGCAAACCTTAGTCAACGAAATTACCGACTCGCAAACCTATAAAGTGATAGAGGCTGACGGGCGTAGTTTCGCTGAACATAGCCATGAACAACTGATTGCTAAGTTGCAGCGTATTATCAACCACGCTCAGTTTAACCGTAATAAATCTAAAGAAGTTGACGGTCAAATTAAGCGTCTCGATGAATTGTGTAGTGATGCAGCAGGGTGTGATTTCGCCAGCTTTGCAAAAACACTGAAGCAGAAAGGACCAAAGTGGTCTGCCGAAGTGTTTAATAAAATGACCAATATGGTCAGTCGTTTAGATAACTTGAAGAATGAAATCAACGCACTGCGTGAAATGCCAATCTTTACCGATTTACCGGATGAAGTGACGGAAGTTTCTCAGCGTTGGGGAGAGTTTGATAAAGCTGAAGACTTCCTTGAAGCGTTTGATCAATTAGTGGAAGTATCAACCAACCAGCAAGAAGCGTTAGACATTATCGTCAATCGCCCTCGTGATCTAACCCGTAAAGGATTGATTGAATTACAGGAGTGGTTTGACAGCCAAAACTTTAATGATGCGAGTTTGCGCAGTGCTTGGAAGGTAGCTAAAAATCAGGATATCGCCGCTAAATTGATTGGTCATATTCGCCGAGCTTCGATTGGTGATGCCTTATTGCCGTTTGATGAACGTGTCGACCTTGCGTTAAACAAAATTAAAGCCGCCAATGAATGGAATGAAGAACAGCTTAATTGGCTGGAACGTTTAGCTGCATCGATTAAAGATAAAGTGGTACTGGATGAAGACACCTTTAAAACTGGTAACTACAAGCGTAAAGGTGGCAAACGTAAGCTGATGAATGTGTTTAATGATGAATTAGACACCATTCTCTCTCAATTTAACCAATTTATGTGGGATGAACCTGCTTGAGTCCTTACTTTGACCTAGAACATATTTAATAATGTCAGCATAAATATTAACACTAAACGTATGAGCAATAATCAATAAAATTATGGATAAAAAAGAATTGCTAGAGTTCTACAGAGAGCAATATACACTTGAATTAGAACGTAAAAATGAGCTGACGTCAGTGGTGCAAGTTCGCTTAGTTGCATTGGTATCTATGGCATCGATATTGATCTACATGCTAAAAACATTTGAACTCAGTTCTGAGGTTCAACCAATGCTTTTTGTTTTCATATTCAGCTCAGGCCTTTCTATCATCGTATTTATCTATTTAGCATGGTCATTGTACAAAGCATATTGGGGAGCACAATATGTTCGCTTACCTTCAATAAAAGAATTAGAAAGTGTAAGAAATCAGTTATCTTGCAACGGTGTGTTATCAGAGCGGCCTGATGTCTATGTTGATTACTTAATTAGGGAGCTTGGCGAATGTATGGAGGCTAATATCCAATCAAATGATCTTCGTTATAGCACTATGAACAAAATAATGAAGAAGTTACCTTGGGCTACCGTTCCGTTTTTTATTGCAGGTGGCATATATATAGTTGGAGACTTAGATGCATCTTCTGTTAGGAAACCTATAGCGATTGAAATAGTAGAAAATCATAATGACTGATAACAAAAGAGAAGATGATACTCTAGACAAAATATTAGCTGGGATTGTTGTACCTAACCGTCGGGTCATTCAAGAAATAATAACAGTTCAATGCGATGCTGCTTGTAGTAGCGAACCGCCAGCATATGGTGGTTTTGATAAAGCCGAAGATTTCCTCGAAGCGTTTGACCAATTAGTGGAAGTATCAACCAACCAGCAAGAAGCGTTAGACATTATTGTCAATCGCCCTCGTGATTTAACCCGTAAAGGACTGATTGAATTGCAAGAATGGTTTGATAGCCAAAACTTCAATGATGCGAGTTTACGCAGTGCATGGAAGGTGGCTAAAAATCAGGATATCGCTGCTAAATTGATTGGTCACATTCGTCGAGCTTCGATTGGTGACGCTTTATTGCCGTTTGATGAACGTGTCGACCTTGCTTTAAGCAAAATTAAAGCCGCCAACGAGTGGAATGAAGAACAGCTTAATTGGCTGGAACGTTTAGCTGCATCGATTAAAGACAAAGTGGTACTGGATGAAGACACCTTCAAAACAGGTAACTACAAGCGTAAAGGTGGCAAACGCAAGTTGATGAATGTGTTTAATGATGAATTAGACACCATTCTCTCTCAATTTAACCAATTTATGTGGGATGAACCTGCCTAGCTAAGTACAATCACCCGCAATGAATGTATTACTGCCTTCTCTTTCTATCGAGAGAGAAGGTATACAGAATTAGTTAGACTCACTCAGCTAACAATGAGCAGTGTGAGCATTAGAGAACCAATATGAATAACAACGATTTAGTATCCAAACTCTGGAAACTGTGTGACAACCTGCGTGACGGTGGTGTTTCTTACCAAAACTACGTCAATGAATTAGCTTCATTACTGTTTTTGAAAATGTGTGAAGAGACAGGACAAGAAGATGACCTGTTACCAGAAGGCTACCGTTGGGCAAACCTAAAATCGAAGATTGGTCAGGAACAGCATCAGTTTTACCGCAATATGTTGGTTCAGTTGGGTGCTGACGACCATGCCATTGTGCGTGCGATTTTCCAGAACGTGAACACCACCATTACTCAGCCAGCGCAATTGACTGAGCTTGTTGACAATATGGATAACCTTGAGTGGTTCGATGGTAGCCAAGGTAAAAGCCGTGATGATTTCGGTGATATGTATGAAGGTTTGCTGCAAAAGAACGCGAATGAAACCAAATCAGGTGCTGGTCAATACTTTACCCCTCGAGCGCTGATTAGCACCATTGTTAAATTGATGCAGCCTCAGCCGCGTGAAATTATTCAAGACCCAGCAGCAGGTACGGCCGGTTTCTTAATCGAAGCTGATAAATACATAAAAGCTCAAACCAATGATTTAGATGATTTGGATGACGACGATCAGCAGTTCCAAATGACCAAAGCGTTTGTGGGTTTAGAACTTGTACCTGAAACGCGCCGTCTAGCACTGATGAACTGCTTGTTGCACGATATTGAAGGTGACGCAAACGAAGGTGCTATCCGTCTTGGCAACACATTAGGCAGTGCTGGTGAAAGTCTGCCAAAAGCCAATGTAATTCTGACCAATCCGCCATTTGGTAGTGCCGCCAGTACCAACATTACCCGCACCTTTGTTCACCCAACAGGTAACAAACAGCTCTGTTTTATGCAGCACATCTATGATGCATTAGAACCAGGTGGTCGTGCGGCTGTGGTGATTCCAGATAACGTGTTATTTGAAGGGGGGAAAGGCACAGAGATCCGCCGTGATCTCATGGACAAATGTAACCTGCATACCATTTTGCGTTTGCCGACCGGTATCTTCTACGCACAAGGTGTGAAAACTAACGTGCTGTTCTTCCAAAAAGGCACGCCAGAGAATAAGAACCAAGACAAAGACTGTACCAAAGAGACATGGGTATTCGATATGCGTACCAATATGAACACCTTTGGTAAGCGTCGCCCACTGACAGAAAAGCACTTTGAAGCCTTTATCAATGCCTACGGCGCAGATAAAAACGGTCAATCACCTCGAGAAGAAGGCGTATATGAAACGTTAGGCAATATTTTCGCTGAAGGGGAGGATGGTGTAGCTAACGTAATAGAGAATGCGCGTTTCCGTAAATTCAGCCGTGAATACATTCGCGACCAGAAAGGCGACAGTTTAGATATCTCATGGCTAAAAGATTTAGAAGCAACCAGTACTGAAAACTTACCAGAACCTGAAGTGTTGGCAGGTGAAGCAATGGCAGAGCTGACTGAGGCAATGTCTGAAATTTACCAGCTAATGCAGGCGTTAGGTGCGAATGATGAAGCGGAAGCGCAAAAGCAACTGCTGGAAGAAGCATTCGGTTTAGCTGAAAAGCTGGAGGCTGAGTAATGAGTGAATTGCCGAAAGGGTGGATGCAGACTTCACTAGGTGAGTTGTGTACAAAACTCACCGACGGTTCGCATAATCCGCCAAAAGCAAAAGCTACCGGGTTGCCTATGCTAAGCGCTAAGAATATTCAAAATGGCAAACTCGATTTTGGATTAGGTTCTCGGCTGATTACGGAAGAAGAGTTTGTAGCTGAAGATAAGCGAACGCGAATATCAAAAGGTGATGTGTTATTAACTATAGTGGGGGCTCTTGGGCGTTCAGCCATCGTATCAACGCATGAAAAATTCACTTTACAACGAAGTGTTGCTGTTCTTAGCGCGCCAATAATATCGTCGGATTATCTAAAGTACGCTATTGAGAGCCCTTCCTTCCAAAAGCAAATTTTCGACAATGCTAAGGGAACTGCTCAAAAAGGAATTTATCTCAAAAAACTTCGTGAGCTTAATATGGTTCTTCCGCCACTAGCGGAACAAAAACGAATCGTTGAAAAACTCGATGAAGTTTTGGCACAGGTTGACACCATCAAAGCCCGTTTAGATGGTATTCCTGATTTGCTAAAGCGCTTCCGCCAATCGGTACTGTTTAATGCTACATCTGGTGCCATCAGCAAGAATTGGAGAGAGCTAAATTCACCGCTACCAACGTGTAAAGACGAAGTTGTTAAAAAGGTCTTCATCGAATGGTGTAAATCAAAGGAAGCAGAATTTTTACGTAAAGGAAAGCTTCAAAAAAATGAAAAGTGGAAGGAAAAATTCCCGACGCCAGATTTTGGAGAAGTAGCAGTTTCTTGCTGGAATGCAATAAACTTATCATCAGTGGCTGAAGTCATCGACCCAAACCCTTCTCATCGTATGCCTAAGTATATTGACGATGGTCTACCGTTCATATCAAGTGAGAATATAGTCAGTTTATCTTGTATAGATTTTGTGAAGGGAAAAAAAATACAAGAAGAAGAACTTGTAAAACAAAAAACAAGATATGAAGTTAGAGATGGAACTTTTGCTTTTACACGAATTGGAACTATTGGGAAGTCAGTTCTTTTACCACTACCCCATAGTTACGGTATCAGTCACGCTATGGCAGTAGTGAATCCATTTCAGTCACTGATGGATTCTCGGTTCCTTATCCTAGCAATGAACTGCAAAAGTATCCTCAGTCAAGCTCATGAAGGGGTACAAAGTGTAGGTGTTCCCGATTTAGGTATCGGAAAAATGAAGTCTTTTATAATTCCACTACCGTCGATCGAAGAGCAAAAAGAAATTGTCCGCTTAGTCGATCAGTACTTCGCGTTCGCCGACACCATCGAAGCGCAAGTGAAAAAAGCTCAGGCTAGGGTAGATAACCTAACGCAAAGCATTTTAGCTAAAGCCTTCCGTGGTGAACTCGTTCCACAAAATGATGACGATGAATCAGCAGAAATGCTGCTAAAGCGCATTGCTCAGGCTCGTAAAGAGGCAGATGCGTTGGCGAAAGCCGCAAAGAAGGCTGGAAAGAAGAAATCTTAGTCTACTAATGGAAGTTCCAAACTAACAACAAGTAAGTGTGCAGTGGCATGAGTGAATCGAAGAACAACAAATGGTTTAAATCAGTGGTAATTCTGGTCATTTTTGCCATTGCAATGAGCCAGCTTTTAGAAAAAACCTTAGTTTGGAATTATCAGGAAGACAGCATCACTGGCGCTTTCACCATCTATGGCATAGCAAGAGCGTTAAATGCTGCGATATCCATGCTGCAGGGTACCGATATCAGTGTTGTGGTTGTGTCGGTATCTGTCGGAGAGTTACTTGACCCAATTAATGACCTGATCGAAAGGTTCTCATGGATTGTGATGATGGCAATTGCATCACTAGGCATTCAAAAAGTCCTGCTATCTGTCGTGGTATCAAAGGCGGCAAATTTATTGATAGGAGCGGTTGTTGCTGGATATCTCGCGACACTGTGGTACAAGCCATTCGCTAAGTATCGTAATGTCAGCTTCAAAGCCATCTGTATTCTGTTCTTTATCCGTTTTTCTCTCTCAATGGTCTTCATATGTAACTTTGCGCTGGATGTTTACTATTTTAGCGATCAGAAAAATACCGCACAGGCAGCATTGGTTGAGACGCAAACGGTTATCGCAAGTAATGCAGCTATTGCTATAGAGAACGATAGTGAGGAATCTGATGGCTGGTTTGAAAAGGCAAAAAAGACCTTTAATGAAACAAAAGGGAGTTTTACTGACGTTGAGGATAAAGTCGCTGGTATTACCGGCAGTGTAGAAAATTCCATATCATCGTTATTAGACTTGATTGTGTTTTATATATTGCAAACCGTGCTACTGCCAATCGCGTTTTTGTTTGCTTTTTATAAAGTCTTGAGGCTGATGTTAGCTATGGATTTCACAACGACAAAAGGCTCCGAAAGTGAACAACGATTGGCTGGTTAATAGGGAGAAATAGCAGCTCTTCTTATGGGTTGTAGTTAAACTTACCTGCTCTGGTAAAACAGATTATTTTAATAAAATGTTGGATAGGGATATGCAAGATAATAAAAATTTAGGTTCGTCAATTTGGAAGTGGTTAAAGTTTACGGTTAAGTGGCTTTGGCTGTTGGCTATGTTTGTAATGGGATTAGCGTTCTTTGCGCTTTTGCCAATAGTGGTATTTGAGTATTCATATTCGTTATCAGAACTGGATCTGGTTGAAACGATATTTATCGTTTTATTGGTGATGTTTGCTTACCACTATATAAAACTATGCCGCCGCACCGAAGCGCCGTTTATTCGTAAAGTCATTACCCCTTGGGTACATCAGGCGTATCTGATTTTAGTTTTCGTTCTACTTGGGGTTGCTGCAGTACAATTTTCCAAATTGGAGTTTGAAGATTTTGACACAATGCCATTGATGGATTTTGTTAGCTATGTACTGATGTCAATGACACTGTTGTATAGCTATAAGCGAATGAATAAATATCCTGGAAAGCAAGTGATAGCAGTAGAAGCAGTCGGTAAAGAAGGAGCCGTAGAATGAAACGTATCTATTTTTTAACAGGTTTCCTTTTATTATCGGTAGGGCAAACGAGCTATGCCTTTGAGCACTCTTCAGCGAAGCCGGGAGATGTGGCATTTTTGGTATCGTCATGTCAGGAATATATAGAGTTATATAAAAAGAAAGATGACCCACGCTTTGGTGCTTACCTCACAACGTCAAAAGAAGAGAGTTTTCGTGCAGGTTATTGCTTAGGAGCGGTAATGCACACGAATAATACCTGTCGTTACGGGTATGGTTCTCAATCGGTTTATCGCTCGGCAGAAGTGATTGCGTCAATAGAAGACAGTTATTACTCAGAAACCAAACTGTTGGAAGATACTGTATGCCGTTAGTCAATACCAATCAGGCGGTGCAGCAGTTGTTTGGTGTTGATGGTAAACAACTCCGTACCAAAGCGAACAGTTATTTACGCAATGGTACGATTCCGTCATCGGCAGTGGTTGATGACGGATTTTCTGATTCCGATTTGGGTATGCGAGGTAAAAAGCTGCTCAAATCCCAAGCAGTAGATTGTTTGTTTAATGCCTTAGTGTTGGATGCTTTTTTCAATGATACTAAGCATGTTAAAGAGATCTTTGAAAAAGAATCAACCAGAACTGAAGCTGCCAAACTGTGCGAAGAAGTTTTGCTCAAAGCGCAATCTGTAGATAGCAACTCAAAGTTAACCAGTGAGGCTCAACTATTCCTTCACCAGCTTAGTGATGCAAAGTTCGTCTTGCGTGATACTCGACTAATCAGCCCGTTTGTAGAGCAGCGACTACCGCAAATGGATATCGCTATGCTGAATACTGGGTTGCTCTACCATTTACTTCGTTCCCAGCGTTTAGCGCTTTCTCATAAAGAGTCACTGCTTCTTTGCTTATTGGAAGACGATCTTGCTGGTGCTGTGAGTATCGCTGACCAATTAGATGGGGCATTACTGGCCGATGATCACCTATTAGCCGCTTTGGTTATGCGGGTTCGCCAAGACTTTCAGGAAGCACAATCTTTTAATTCTCTATTAAATATCCTGCCTGACTAAAAAACGCTTTTTTGTGCAGTGCACAAATCAACACTACTCCTACTGACCAAAAGGAGTAGTGTTATGAACAAAGCAAAACAACTTGTAATCAATTATCACATCACTGAAAAATGTAATTACGACTGTCATTACTGTTACGCCAAATGGGCGAAACCCAACGAACTTCATCGAAACCTGGATGACATGAAGTTAGTGCTAAATAGACTGGCTGATTACTTTCTTTCTCCCAATTCCATTCAGCAACAACTTGGATATCAACGCGTTCGCCTGAATTTTGCCGGTGGTGAGCCATTGCTGTTAAAGCAACGCTTTATCGATGCGTTAGATTACGCAATAGAGTTGGGCTTTGATACCTCGATAATTACTAACGGTCATTTAATTACTGACGAATTTATTGCTCAGCATTCCCATAAACTTCAGATGTTAGGGATTAGCTACGATGCCTGTAGCTTGGATGTTCAGCAGAAAATAGGACGAGCAACCGCTTCAGGAAAGGTGTTGTCTCCAGAACGCTTACAGTCAACCTTTCAACAAGTTAAAACGGTTTCCCCTAAGACAGAGCTCAAAATCAATACAGTCGTCAATCAATTTAATACCGAGGAAGACTTCAACGCTTTAATGGAAGCTATTCAGCCTAACAAGTGGAAAGTTTTGCGAGTTTTACCTGTATTTGATTCCATCCAAACCATCAGTGATCAGCAGTTTGATGCTTTCGTTAAACGTCACCAATCGGTGTCTCATTTGATGTCAGTTGAGAATAACGACTCAATGACAAACTCCTATCTAATGCTTAGCCCAGACGGCTCATTTTTCCAGAACGGTAATGGTTCACAAGGCTATTTTAAAAGCCGTCCTCTGATTTGCACACCAATAGAAACCGCTTTAGCTGAGACGGGCTTTGATGTTGCCAAGTTCGCGCAACGTTACAAGTAGGAGGCTATATGAACGCTAAATATGTGAGCGTGAACGGTGGTTCAAAAATAGAAATTGTCGCCTCTAAGGTGTCACCGGTAATAATGGACAAGGCAAAGACGTTAGTGACAAAAATATTTTCTGACGAGGTTCGTCGAGGTGCAAGACCTAAGGTGATACGACGAAATAAAAGATGGTTAAGTTATAGGATAAACAGACGATACCGTTTGTTAGTAAAGCGCAGGTGTTCGACTGTTGGCCCGTACTACTGCATGAGCCACAACGAGTTTGATAAGTGGGTGAACCACCATTAACACATAAAAATTGAGTCAATGATATTCAATGAGTTCCCCGTTGTGAGATCTGATGCAACCATTTGGGCAGTCCTTGTTTTAAATCGAACTTCGTAATGTAAAGTAATTTATGTTATGCCTGCGATTTAGTATTGATGAAGTTTCGTAGGCATAAAGTTTGTGGCTCCTGTGACAGTAGGCTAGTGAAAACGAACAATAAAACGAGAACAAAAATGACCACTGAAAACAAACAAAACAGAGTTAAAAAGCAAAAAGAATTGTGGGATGCGTTCTTAATGCGTTGGCCAATTGAAAAGCTTAAAGAACTGACGTTGGAACAATACGTTTCAACGGATGATCAAGATACGTTTACCTATTGGTTAGAGACGAAAACGAGAGCGCTAGGGTCGATAAAAGGGAATACATCCGCAAAGTTTGGTATCTACAAGCGTAGTGGAGTTGCGAAAAAGCAAAATGGTATCGAACATGGTGACGTGTATAGCTGGCGTACGCGATATGGTCAGACACAGGACGAAGTTTTTAAAAGTGTGATAACTAAACTTACAGGTGTCGTTGATGCAGCCCAGCGCGGGGACTTAAATGCTATTGATAAAGTTGATTTTTCACCAATGGTGAAATGGAAGCTTGCATTCTTATATCAAAACCGAGAAAACCCAGTACTAATTAATACATTTTCAAAAACAATGTTGGAGGCTTTAACCAATTCCGACCATAAAGCACCATATCCGAGGATGTACTCAGAGTTAATACAACAAAAAGGAAATAGAGACCTATTAGAGTTTGGATTGGAATGCTGGAAAAATTTTTATCAGAAGCAGAAAGAGATAGAGCAATTACCAATTAACCAAATCTTGTACGGCCCCCCAGGTACGGGAAAAACCTATCATACGATTGAAGCTGCGGTGAATGCTGCTGAGCCTGAATTTGCTTGGGACACTAGGGAAGAGTTAAAAGCTGAGTATGATCGTTTAGTTTCTGATAAACGAATTCGTTTTGTTACCTTTCACCAGAGTTATGGATATGAAGAGTTTGTTGAAGGGTTAACAGCAGAAAATACGGAAGACAAACAAATAGCCTATAGCGTAAAAGATGGTGTTTTTAAGTCGATATGTGATGATGCCTCCGTATCAGAGAAGCAAGTGAGTTCTGAAATAAAGAGTACGGGCCGAGTCTGGAAATTGTCGATTGAGGGTACATATAAAAACGAAGCGAAGACTTATTGTTTTGAACATAATATCGGAGCAATTGGCTGGGCTGAAACAGGTGATCTTTCTCTTGAGGAGAGAAATCAGTATTTCTCCAATCTAGGCTCGAATAACCAAAATTCTTTGCTCTATTTTACCAATGAAATGGCGAAAGGCGACTTGGTTTTATGTATCGATAGTGCGACATCAGTTGAAGCTGTGGGAGTTGTTACTGGTGATTATCAATATAACGAATCAGGTGTTCCTACTAGAGAAGACTTTTGTCATCAGCGAGATATCAAATGGATAGCGAAAGGCTTTTCCGTCGATTTTAAGTCTATCAATGGTAATAAGCAGTTTAGTCAGCCTACTTGTTATCCATTGTGGCGTTTATCCGTTAATGATGTCTTAAGTCATCTTCAAGCTTATGACGTCGATATACATGAGTTCGATGATGAAAATAATACACAGTCAAAAAATAACTATGTTCTAGTTATTGATGAAATAAATCGTGGCAACATCTCAAAGATTTTTGGTGAACTGATTACTCTTATCGAGCCTTCAAAACGTAAAGGAGCATCAGAAGCTCTTGAGCTTGTACTACCAAATTCCGGCAAGCCATTTTCAGTCCCAGACAACTTGTTTTTAATTGGCACGATGAACACCGCTGACCGATCTTTAGCTATGATGGATACAGCGCTTCGACGCCGTTTCGATTTTGTTGAAATGATGCCAAAGCCAGAAGTCTTCGAAAATACCAATAAGCTTCAAGGTATTGATCTACAGAAGTTACTTCAGGTTCTTAATCAACGTATAGAAATACTCTATGACCGTGAACATACATTAGGTCACGCATTCTTTATGCCTGTCAAAGAACTGGCGGATGCTGGTGAAGAAGAGCAGGCGTTTTCTGCATTAGTTTCCGTTTTCCAGAATAAAATCATTCCTCTACTTGAGGAATACTTCTTTGAAGATTGGAGCAAAATTCGTTTGGTTTTAGCTGACAACCAGAAAAAATCTCAAGAGCTTCAGTTCGTCTCTGAACAAGTTCAGAACACTCAGCAGTTAAACGATTTATTTGGCAACAACCACGAGTTGGAACAATATGGTCAGTCCATCACCAAATATACGCTAGCTGATAAAGAGGCTGATGTTTGGAACAAACCTGAGTCATATATTGGTATTTATACGACGTTAGTTAGTTCAGCCGAGTAACTGCTATGCATACGACGGTTTTTGAATACGGCTATTTGACGTCACAAGAAGTCGATCAGACTGTACTTAAGACTTCTCGAATATCTGAGAATGCCTATAACTATCTCAAAGAGGTTTGTTTAGGCTCTGAAGAGGGAAGTGTAGGGAAATGCCTGAACTTAACCAAGCGTTATGGCTATGAGCTGATTCAGGTAAAAAACTATGTGGGTGTTTTGTTTACACCTACTGGTGAACATATCGAAGTACTACCTAAGATTGGTATAAAAAAAGAGAACTCAAAATTGTCAGTGGAAGAATCACGAGAAATGCTCTTGATGATGCTTCAACATTTGGGTTCTTTCCGTCATGTGTCGACCAACCAAGCGAATATTGCGAGCAAGAAAATGCCTCTGCTAGAGGTGTTTATCAACCAGTTCTTACAAGCCGTAAATTCTTTAGTGAAGAAGGGGCTAAAAAGTGACTATGTCACGCAGGTTGAAAACCTCAATTATAAAAAGGGTAAGCTGCTAACTGCTCAACAGGTAAAACACAATCTGGTGAATAAGCATAAGTTCTACGTTGAATACGATGAGTATCTGATTAACAGACCCGCTAACCGCTTAATTAAAACAGCACTACAAAAACTCACACGCTATGTCATGTTGGCATCCAATCAAAAACTATTAAGAGAATTGCAGTTTGCTTTCGTTGAAGTACCAGAGAGCAAATTCATCAAACAAGATATCAATGCCGTTAAGTTAGACCGCGGAATGCTTGATTACCACGTTCCTCTAGCGTGGGCAAAGCTAATCCTGGACGGTTTTTCTCCATTGAGCATGAAAGGAGATCATGGCGCTATATCTTTGTTGTTCCCAATGGAAGCAGTATTTGAAAGCTACGTAGCTTCGGTTTTGCGAGAACAATTAATTGAAGGTGCTTCCCTGACGGCTCAAGCTTGCTCTGAGTATTTAGTAATACACAACAAACGAAGCCAGTTTCGGCTTAAGCCCGATTTGCTAATAACCAAGCAGGATAATCCGTTGATTGTACTCGATACTAAGTGGAAACTCATTGACCTGGACGAATATCATTATGGTATTTCGCAAGCTGATTTGTACCAAATGTTCGCCTATGGGCAAAAGTATTTAGGTGGCGAAGGGGACCTATTCTTGATCTACCCTGCACATGAGGATTTTACTAAGCCTATAGAACACAGCTTTAATTTTAGTAACTCATTAAAGCTTTGGGTCGTGCCGTTTATTTCTGATTTACAGGGAAAAAGTCGTCTAATTTGGCCTGAAACTTTTTCGTTCGATTGATTAATTTCGTAAGCTTACAAACATCACTCATCTTTTAAATAACGTAAATTACTTAATATAAAAATAGATTTTAAGCGGTTTCACCAAAGGATATAACACTACGTCAAGGCTTATTATGCAAACATACAAACACATTCTTACTTCATTTCTCAACCAGAGAGAATTGAACAAGCCAAACGCTCAGCCTCTTTATAGTTACAAAGTCACGGCTGAGGAGTTTGAATCACTTAAACAGTCGTTGATTGCTAGTGTTGCGAGTAATGGAATCCACACATATTCGAATAAACCAATAAGAGAGTGGTCCGGATGTTTTGTATTGTATGCAGCAGAGTGGTGGCGCACGTCATTTCAAGGTGGAGTATGGGCTTGGGAACCTGTGTTGGAATCTTTAGGTTTACCAGCCAACGCAATTTCGCCGACACAAAGAAGTGAGATAGTTGTAAAGGGCTTAAGCTTTTGGGGAAGAAAGGTTTTAAGCAACACGAAGGGACGCATGTTACTTGGCACTGTTGCTGTCGAAGGTGGTTTACCGCAAACGCTAATCCAAGACCCTCATAGCAAGCTCGCCCATTACTTCGAACAAGTCATCCAAGATTATGGCCAGTTTGCTAACTCTCGCTTAAGTGCAGCCTCAATTGCGAAAGCACATGCGCATTACATTGCTGCATCTTATCGTGATGAAACGGTTTATAGTATTGTCGCGCAAGTCGCTGAGTCTATTTACTCTTTGGTCGATAAGCATGGCTTAGAAGAGCAGAGTGATCCGCTACATTATTTGAATACGGTCGACGCGAACTGGTCACAGAGTTTACCGTTGAATATGGAGCCTGAGGCTGCTCGGACCTTATTAGGTAACGCGCTTGGCCTTGCTGTCGAAGTTCAACGCCGTTTACCAAATTCAATTAAGGTTTTGCGTTCCTTACGTAAATCCTATTCTCATTACGCTTCTATGTTGGATGAGTTCGCGCTGGGCACTGAAGAAGTGTACCAGTGGAAGACTCAAGTTGATATCACGCTCAAGTCTCGTCTTAACGTTCAATTTTTACAGCAGCTGTTTGGTAGTGTGAATCTACCTGAGCGGATAAATCTGTTTGCAGTCGGTCAAAAGAGTTTGTTATTGGCAAAGGCGATTAAACGCGGTACTGACTCTGAGCACTATTTACTTGATGTTTATACGACGTCACTCCCAGAAGATTGGGTCGACTGCGACATACAGTTAAAAGCAACGGATGACCTTGGAAATTCATGGTATGCCCCGGTGCTGGGCGGTGCTGGATTAGATGTGAATGAACCTTGGGTATTCACCCAACACAATGATGAATGGCTGTTTAAAGATGCTGGGAATGTCACGTGTGAGGAATCAAACGCTTTAGTTTCAGTGCCTGAACCATTATCACATCTTGAACTGGGCAGTGTCGGCATTATCAAAAATCGAATTCTTTATGAAGCTAATACTCAAACTAGCTCCGAGTTTTACTTTGGAGAGTATTGTGTGTCTCTGCAGCAAGAGGATACACATTCCCTAGAATACAACTTAGTCGGTCAATCGGTTTCTTATCAAACAAACCCAAGTAAGTGCTTTATTGGCTTGCCTAGTCTTGTTGCTATCGATGAAGCTGGTCGACAAACGCCTATAGCGAACACTCAGCTTCGTTGGCGTAATACGATGTTGGAACAATGGCAAACTATGAGCACTGTACCTTTTGGTAAGGTCGATATTGCTTTATTCGAAAATAATAAACCCGTTAAGCGCTTTACAGTGGGTTTATTACCAGATGATTTTGTTATTGATTTCCAGCCAAGCCATTCGGTACAAATCGGCCAAATTGGTTTTTACTCAGAGAATCAATTGCCTTCTATCGCATTAGAGGATAATGAGCTGATCGATGTATTGCCGAGTTCTGTTCTATCTCATGCTCAAGAAGACCAGAATGAAGCAAAGCGTAGTTTGGATATGTTGAGCAGCCAAGCCCATCCACCTGCACAGATTAATGTCCGTTTATGGTGGCAAGATCAAGCAAAGTCTTTGTCGATGACTTTGCCATTTCCTGCGAAAGGCATCTGTTTGATTGGTACTCTAGGAGAAGTGGTTCGCAATGCAGACGCCATCTTAGTTGATAGGCTCAATCGCTATGAGTTGTTCAGTTACGGTGTAAATGATTCACTAGAAGTGGAATTTAAACTACAAGCTAGAGATATTCACGGTGCACTTTCTAAATCAGCATACGTTAAACGTTCTCTGCCAAAAGGCGACGCCTTGTCTGCTGGCCTTTCATTAGCGACATTCAAAGAAGATATTGACTCTCTGTTTGCTTTATCAACTTCATTAGACGCGATCGTTAAAGTTTCCGTACTCGATAATGCACATACGATATTCAATTTTAATGTTAACGCGTATGGCAACACGCTCACGCCTAACCGGGAACTATGCACGGTTGAAATTGATAACGACCACTTTATCGGGGCACTTTCTATGGTGCCACTGGATAACCCAACCTTTGCTCCGATTACTTTAGTAAAGAATGATGAACAATGGCATTTCCCTGATGAAGATGCAGCGCCAGGAGCTTGGCTTATTTATGCCGATGAGGCAGAGCAGGGAGTGCGACCGTTGATGTGGAGTAAAGATCTCGAACTCTTATCGTCGCCAGGCAATAGGCTGGAAGAAGCAGCAGCGATTGGCTCACGTAAAGATCGTTTAGATAAATTCTCGGTCGTTTGTGGTCAGCTAGCGGTTGAGTTTAATGCTCCTGAGTGGGCATATATCAAAGGGCTGTTGGCTTTTGATAGCGTTCCCTTAACCACATTTGATTTATGGCGCGGTGCAATCACTAAACCTGAGTTTATGCTTGCAATGTTGTTAAGCGCGAATAAGAAAGAAGCCGAGCGTATTTGGCAATTTAGTAAGCAGTTTCCTTTCTTATGGCACTCACTTAAAGCCCGAGATGCAATCGCGGTGATTAATGCGTTCTATGCTTCGCGTATCGAAGAGTATGGAACAGACTTTTCAGGCATCATTTGTGATCAAATAGAATCAAAATTGGACGACTTAGTCACCAGATATCACGGCTTACAAAGCCTTAAAAATCTATTGATGTATAAAATTGACTCTAGCCGAGATAAGCCATCTCTTAATCCCGCAGCCTATAAACAGCAGTTATTTGACCTACGAAATGCGTTGAACAATCAATATGATGAATCTCATTGGCCTTGCGCATTTGCAGATCACATTTTGAACAATGTCATTAACTCGGTAAATGAGCAACTATCCGGAGTCTGTTTCACCACTAAAAACCTCTATCGCAATAATGTCATGAATGCGCCTGTATTACTCGCATTATCGACTTGTGGTTCTGCTTCACTCCGTGTGACTCCAGAAGTTGTGCATGCAATGAGACAGTATAAAAGCTTCGATCCCGACTATTTTGAACAAGCATTCGCTCTTACACATCAAATGATTTTCGGCCTAGTGAATAGCTAAAAGGTAACCCAACCATGCAATATTTTGAGTCTTTAGTTGACCAACTTACCAAACGTGCGGCACGAGCTACTTTAGGGCAATTTGGTCTGCGATCTAAGCCGTTACGTGAATTCTTGTGGCAGTCGTTTTCTCAACCTCCGGGTAAAGACGGAGCTTTTCTTGCCGATCCTGTCTTTGAGGCAACATTCGGCTGGAAACCACATACAGAAAGTATGCGAGATCTTTCAGGGGGGCTTCTAAACCGCGCAATTGTAAAGGCGATGGCAAACCCACCTAAAGAGCTTGAAGAAGATTACCTATTTGATAGTAGTTGGTACCCATACTCTCACCAGTATGAGGCTTGGTCACACCTATTAGAGACCTCACCTAAGTCTGTGATTGTAAGTAGTGGCACGGGTTCGGGTAAAACAGAGTGTTTTTTGGTTCCGATTCTTAATGACATTGTCGACAGAAACAGCAAACCAGATGGTGTTGAGGCTCTGTTTCTATATCCACTCAATGCGCTAATTAACAGCCAAAGAGAGCGTCTGACAGCATGGACTCACCAGTTGGGGGATCAGGTTAAGTTCTCACTCTTTAACGGCGATACGCCGGAGTCCGTCAGTGCCGAAGAGCGCAAAAAACATCCGAATGAACAATTATCTCGCAGAGAACTAAGGGAAAGCCCAGCTCAGATTTTGGTGACGAACTCGACGATGTTGGAATACATGTTAGTTCGTCAAAAAGATGCCAATATCTTGAACCGTTCCCAGGGTAAGCTACGTTGGATCGTATTGGATGAAGCGCACACCTATATTGGTTCTCAGGCTGCTGAACTATCGTTGTTGTTAAGACGTGTGATGCATGGATTTGGCGTAACACCAGACCAAGTCCGATTTGTAGCAACATCTGCAACTATTGGTGGTGCGGATTCTGACGATGATCTAAAGGTATTCTTGGCCGATGTGGCTGGTGTCGATATGACACAAGTTCACTTGGTGAAAGGTAAGCGCGAAATTAAGCCTCTGATGGAATTAGAGCAGATCAAAGCGATGAGTCTTGATCATGTAGCGAGTATTGAAAACGAGCAACAACGCTACGATGTTTTACAAAACATACCGCCGCTGCGAACCTTAAGGCAGCGCCTCAGTGCAACAGATAATAGAATGACTCTTAACGAAATAAGCAAACTATTATCTGCAACAGAAGAGCCTCTATCTGAACAAGTTACTCTACAATGGCTCGATATATGTGCTTCGACGAAGAATGCGAATGGCGATGCATTCATCCCGTTTAGACTCCATCTTTTTCATCGTGTGGCCGGTGGCCTCTGGGCTTGTTCAAACGCTGACTGCTCGTCCAAAGTAGGTACACCTTTAGAATCTGTCGACTGGCGATTTGGTATGGTCTACATGTCGAGACGAGATAAATGCTCATGCGGCTCGCCGGTGTTTGAAATGGTCAGCTGTAATGGTTGTGGTACAAGCTTATTGGCTGCGACTGAAATAATTGACTCAGAGACGAGTCATGCCCAGCTTCATTTGACGAAACCAGACTCATCTATAGATGACTTTGCTCTGGATCTCATTGGAGAAGAAGACTTAACTAACGAAGATGACGAAGAGGTTTCTAATGAGTATGACCGCTTTGGTCTCATCTCCCCATTAAGTTTTGAAGAAACAGGTGAATATTGGATTAATAACCAGAGAGAAGTGAAAGCAGCTAAAATGCCCGGTTCGCACTTGATTCATCGAGTAGAAGGGTATCGCAAAAGCGATGGTGCTTTATCACTCCGTTGTCCGTGTTGCCAACATACAAAAATTAAGAATTTTGAGTTTTATCGCCATTTTATAAATGGTGCTCCGTTCATGTTGTCGACGGTTATCCCTACGTTATTAGAATATTGCCAAGATGGTAAGAAAGAACAATTAAAAGGTCCTTGGAATGGTCGTAGAATGATCACTTTTACCGATAGTCGTCAGGGTACTGCTCGCTTTTCTGCCAAAGCACAGCAAGACTCTGAAAGGCAGTTTTTACGTTCTACGATTTATCACTTGATTTTGGATAAAGCGATCCGAGAAAGTGGGGCGAGTTCAGCTTCTAGTCCAGAGCTGGAGCAATACCAAGCGATGCTCAAAATGGCAATCGAGAATGGCAATGAAGGTATGGTTGAGTTCGTTGAAGGTAAAATCTCGGAACTCGTTGGTAGCTCCTCAAAGCCAGTTACGGTCAATTGGTTAGAAGTGGAAGACTTCTTAGCGGAACAGAAAGAAGTGCAGTTGTGGATCAAAAAATTCTATGAGCATTTTGATGACCGAATGGACATGGTTGCGAATCCTAAGTTACTTGCTCGTTTATTGCTTTTGAGAGAGTTTAATAGTCGACCGAAAAGACAGAATACGCTAGAAACCATGGGATTAGTCTGTATGGAGTACCCAGTGCTGGATAAAAAGGCGAATTCAGCTCCGAGTGAGTGGTTGAGACGTTTTGACAGTGCAGACGAAGCGCGTGCAGAGTGGGTAAACTTCTTGACTGTCGCAGTAAATTTTCATGTGAGAAGCGTGAAAGCTGTGAGGGTTACTGATGAGCAGATTAACTGGATCGGTGCTAAATATTCTCCAGCTTTCTTAGTAGGGCAAGATGAACCTACCCATATTTGGAATGTAGAGGCATGGCCCAAAATTAGGCGTAATGGTTCACGACAACCAAGATTAGCAAGGTTGGTTGCAACAGCTCTAAATATGGAGTTGGATGATGCTAATTCTCGGGCTGATATCAACGAAATTTTACGCCAAGCTTGGATGGCTCTGCAGTCTTCCGTATTGACACCAAGTGGTGATGGTTATCGTTTGGAGCTTGAACAGCAAGTCAGCTTTTCTTTATTAGTGGACAAGCATCAATGTCCTCACACCCAGAAAATTATTGATAAGCCTTTGCTAGGGGTTACTCCGTATTTGAATGTATCTGGAGACCGTAACGAGCACTTGTGTAAGTCAATTTCTACACCAAGTTATCCATTCCCGTTTGGACGAGATCCAGACAGTGGAGAAACCGTTGAGCTAACCAAAGTTCGAGATTGGCAAGAGCAGCCTGAATTGATGAATGTACGTAAAGAAAATGCTTGGTCTGATATTGCTGACCGCGTTGTCGAGCGTACACCTTACTTTAGGGTTGCAGAACATTCAGCACAGCTCAAAGCAAGTCAGTTACGAGAGTATGAAAAAGAATTCAAAGCAGGGAGAATCAACGTTTTAAGCTGTTCTACAACCATGGAGATGGGGGTCGATATTGGTGGTATATCAGTAGTCGCGATGAACAATGCTCCGCCGAACCCGGCAAACTATTTACAACGTGCAGGCCGGGCTGGTCGTCGTGGGGAGAGTAAATCTATTGCACTTACGTTATGTAAGTCGACACCACATGGTGAACATATCTTTTCGAATACACGTTGGGCATTTGATACAGAGATTAAAGTTCCGAATGTATCCTTATCCAGTGATTACATTGTTCGTCGACATGTGAATTCGTTATTACTTGCAACATTTTTAAATCGAGTCTTAAAGTCAGAAAATTCGCTGAAGCTGAATTGCGGGAATTTCTTTAAGTCTGATCATGGCTCAGCGGCTTCTCAAGCGGAGCAGTTTGTTGACTGGTGTGTGAATGGTGCATTAGAGCTTGTACAAGAAGGCCTTGATACTTTGCTTCGTCGTACATCTCTCGATGCGACATCACGTATCGAAATACTAGATGCCTCTGCTACACACATGAAGCAAATTGTTGAACGTTGGGTAGCTGAGCATCAATTGTTAAAAGATCAATCTAATAGCTTGGAAGATAATCCTGATTCCCTCTCGACTGCGCAAGCTGCAGTTGAAAGTCAAATTCAACGCTTAGAAGGTGAGTTTTTACTGTCCGAGCTAGCTCGGAAAGGCTTCTTACCTGGCTACGGTTTCCCAACGGATGTTGTTTCTTTAAATACAGACCACGTCAAAGTGATCGAAAGGCGTAAGCGCAACATCAAGATGAAGCAAGATCAAATTAGTGACAAAACATCCCGTAAAGACAATCTTTACAGCGCAAAAGGTTTCCCATCTCGCGATTTGTCTGTCGCAATTCGTGATTATGCGCCGGGTAATGATGTTGTTATTGATGGGCGTGTTTATCAGTCTAAGGGGGTCTTGTTGAATTGGCATAGCCCCGCATCCGTTGATCAAGTCAAAGAGATTCAAGCGTTGAGATGGGCATGGCGATGCGACAAGTGCGGAGCAAGCAATACTTCTTCTTTAAGACCTGATAAATGTGAATGTTGTGGTAATGAATTTGATTTGACTGATGGCAACACGAAAGAG
Source organism: Vibrio sp. 1-2 (7-a) (assembly GCF_013048515.1). Lineage (NCBI taxonomy): Bacteria > Pseudomonadati > Pseudomonadota > Gammaproteobacteria > Vibrionales > Vibrionaceae > Vibrio > Vibrio sp. 1-2 (7-a). The sequence continues at coordinate 1,252,371 of NZ_VHSQ01000001.1, read as the reverse complement.
CATATCCATCCATACATTCAACCCGCAAGCTTCGCAGTGGATATTAGAGATGAGCCCCACAATGACATTTCTCGGCTGAACCACGTACCTTTCAATGACCCTTGGGTAACGGTAGATAGTTCAGAGTGGCGAGAAGTGAGTGTGAACCCCGGCGCATCTTATCGTTCTAGTCATAATGGGCATGTGTATTACTACAGTGCTGGGCCTGTGAACAAAGGTTATGCGCTTTGCCTTGAGTGTGGTCGCATGGAGGCAATGCCAGAAAGTGAAGATAAATCGCCGAAAGACGTATTAATGGGGCACACTCGTTTACGAGGAGGTAAAGGACATTTAACTAGTTCGAGCGAAGTATTATGTGGTGGTAATGATAGGGAGTTTACTGCTAAGGGGCCTTTGAAGCTCGGACATAGTACTTATACAGACGTATTCGAATTATTGTTATTTAATGAGTTGGGGAAACCACTAGTAGATAGAAGTATCGCACGTTCAGTCGCCGTATTGATGCGAAATCAGTTAGCAGAGAAACTCGGTATCAATAATGATGAAATTGGCTGTACAACTAAGCCAGTGAATTATGAGGGACGTGAAGTGCAAGCGATCGTCTTATTTGATAATGCAGCTGGCGGTGCAGGTTTCTCAATTCAAGCTTCGGACTATGTTGTCGAGCTATTAAAAGGGGCAAAAAAGATAGCTTCAAGTTGTCACTGTGATAAGGCATGTCATCGCTGTTTAGTTGATTATTCGACTCAGCATGTCCTTGATCTACTTGACCGACGTAAAGTTACTGCATATTTGAATAACGGTTTTTTCAACAATCTCAGCCTTCCTTCGGGATATGAATTATTCGACCATCATAATAGGCGTGAGCTACGCCCCCTAATGATCGCAATAGAAAAAACACTTGCCAAGGACGATGACTCTGACATCTATGTTGAATTACCTATCAGTCAATTGAGCGATTTAGGAGGGTGGCTGTTATATCAAGCATTCAGCCGTTGGGTTGCTGAACGTAAGGTAAACCTGATACTTGCAGAGGCTAAAGTTAAAGAGTTGTCACTAGAGCAAAAAGTGACGCTATCTTGGTATCAAAACCACCCTAATGTGAGGCTTTTGAGTAAATCCTTGAATGGCCAGTCCGATTACGTGGTGCTTGCATCTGTAACTAATAAGTTATATTGCTACCAATGGGGTATTCGTGAAGACGATCATGAAACTCTAGTTACTGGCGTTGGTTCTTTAGGGACGTTGGTTGACTTCGATATTACACGTCTGAACCAAAGTTCTGATGTAGAGAAAATAGTCATCGATAGTGAGTTGGATGGAAAAGCTTCTGAGTTCGGATTTAAGTTCTGGTCCCACGTATTTAAATGTTCCCCGGCATTGATGGCACTAATGGAAAATCAGGTTATTGAATCTGTAACGTACTCAGATCGTTACCTTGCGGCTACCTTACCATTCTCGCTCTGCTTTAATGCGCTGAAGTTTATAGGAGAGCATTACAAAAGTTGCCAGATAGAAATCAACACAGGTGAATTGGCGCGAGGTTACAGGCCAGCAACGGTACAAGATAACTTTTACGACGATTATTCACGAGATAAGGTTGTGAGTTTGGCGCTAGAGAGTACGGCGGCAAATATCAGTTTTAAAACAGCTCCGAAGTACAAGCTACCACATTCAAGAACGCTAGTTTTATCGTTTGATAATGGACGTCAGGTGACATTGTGGCTCGATCAAGGTTTTGGTTACTGGTATGCAGACAAGCGTTTGTCCGAAAATCATTTACCGCATAATCTTTATGATGAAGAACACGCAAAGATTATTGTGGAAGGACAATCTCAATTATCCTCAGGAAATTTCCCAACAGATATCTTTGTCTCATTTTCCTAATTCTAACTTTATGAGTTGGAGGTAGAGTGATTAGTACCTCCAATTTTAATTTTTGTCTCGGGGCTTCTAATGAGAGGCATTAGGCTCGAAAGCATCGAATGATCTTTGGGATTAGTGTAAGGCTCCAACTGTGAAAACTATGTATAAATAGAGTTTAATTTGAAAAATATTCTTATAGCAGTAACTGGCGCAAGCCCACAGGTTCTTACTGAAACAATTTACGCACTGCACAAACAAGGGCGCACCATGCCTGAGGAAGTTTTTGTCATCACAACAAGTAGCTCAAAACTCACTTTAGAGAAGGGTTTGTTTGAGGATGGGCATTGGCAAAGCCTTCTTGAAGACTATCAACTACCCGACATTAAATTTGGTCAAGAAAATATATGGCTTATAGAAGACGAAACAGGTCATGTGCTGAGTGATGCAAAGGGTAAAGAAGATCAGTCGGTTATGGCTGATTTTATCACTCGCAAAGTTGCTGATTTTACCGCTGACGATAACCTCGCTATTCACGCTTCCATTGCTGGCGGGCGAAAAACAATGGCTTTTTATATCGGTTATGCAATGTCACTATATGGTCGAGAGCAAGACGTGCTCAGCCATGTATTTGTAGATGATGATTTCGAGTTTGTACACGACTTTTATTATCCAACACCTTACGATAAATATCTTGTTGGTCGAGATAAGAAGAAGGTTGTTAACACCAAAGATGCGCGGGTGACGTTAGCTGAAATTCCGTTTGTAAGAATGCGCCGTCAGGTTGATGAAGCTATGTTTGCTCAGATGAATCAACACTCATTTTCAAAAACTGTTTCTGCGATGAACAGTGCCAACTGCAATGAACTATGCGTAAATATCAACTCTACTAGCAAAACGTTAGAAGTGGCTGGAGTCACTTTAAATTTGACTGGCAAAGAGCTTGCTATCTACTTGTTCTTTTTAACCAAGCCCGAGCGGAAAGAAACTTTAAATCGGCACTTTGAGGAAGACGTAGTTCATACGCGGCATTACTTGAAGGTATTAGACACCATCCACGCCGATGTAAGGCTTTATAGAAGTATGGGATTAGAGGATGAAGGGCAGTGGCGACAATGCAATGTTGAACTGATACCAATGACTAAAGACTTTGTCCGTCAATCACTCAATGCATTTCATAAGGCTATTGATCGCTCGTTAGTGGTAGAAGTCGTTGAGAAAATCAGAGTACATTCAGATGGCGCTAAATCAGGTGCAAGCTATAGTATTTGGCCATCTCTGAAAGTGGTACTTGATGGGAAGTTACAGTGAGCTTCAAGGACCGTTTCGTGAACTGGCAAAATTGTCAGCTTACTTTTCTTCATGAGTGAGAATTCGAGCAGGATTATAATCATATGGTAGAAAAGTTTATTCATTACGCCTGCTGAGTTGTAAATCCCTCGTTCGCACTCATAAATCGCCCGTACTATTGCTCGGTCGCGAGTCGAGCGTATCCGCTTGGCGTAGTCACACCAATGCTCGATCTGTTCTTGCATGGCTGATTCATGGGCGATAGCAAACCTGAATAACAGATATCGATATTGCCGATTATCAAATTCCTCCATCTGTTTTTTAACTGTGTCCGCGTGTTGGATGGCAAGTGCGCGGATGTCTGCAAATCTTTTCGTTGCATCTATTAGATCTTGCTGGTGACATTCATAGTTAGCGATTTTCAGGCAGGAAGTGTCGAGTACGCCATTTTGAATCAGTTTCCCTAATGTATACTTATTGCCACTTCGTAGCGAGGATGCTGCAAAGCGATATTGATGAAATCGATAAGCAATACCTTTAAATCGAGAGTTTGTTTTGTCTGGTATTAGCTCTATTTCAATTCCTTGTTTGAGCAATGCCATTTCAAACTGAGTCAACGAACAAGAGGGCGGCAAAGTACGAATTGCAGTATCAACTTTTCTTCTCATCATACGAATCACCGTTTTCTCTTTTTCGCCTTGTACATCAGTGTCGTAACTTGAGTGGAGTTCCCCTGAGCTTTGTAATGCTTGCAACCCTAGCATAACTTCTTGCTCCCTCATGATTTCTTGGGCTTTGAGGTGCGATTGCCAGTTAGAAATGATTTTTCCAGTAAGCAAATCAGTCGTAGACGCTACAATATGGACGTGTTCATTGTCGGTATCGGAGTGCTTAAAAACGATATAACGAGCATGCTCATATCCTAAATGGTCCATCAGCTTCTTAATTGTGTTTCGCCATTTGGTTAGGGGTAACTGTTCCCCCTCTGCGAGGGAGACAACAAAATGGCGGAAGGGTTGTTTCGTATTAGGGTTAGCTAGGTGAGCGCTTTGTAGTTCAGCAATCGCACGGCTCCAATCAATGTCTCGGGCATCTTGGTTTCTTGCATTCAGGGGAACCGAAGCGATTTCATTGGCGCAGATAAACTGCGATGTTCCCCCGAGTTCGTCACCCTTGGAGTGACTTGAAGAATACTCGATCAGCAGTGTGACATCGTCACTTTGCTTGGCACTATATCGAACTAATTGCGTGGCATCATGCACCGTCTGTTTATCATTCTTACATTGTAATTCCTCAAATATCATTACTGGCGTTCTCCACTTCTAGCTTGCTGCGGTAAAGCTCACGCAACGTACGGCTGTCCAAAAATTGCATGGCCAACAGCTCGGCGGTTTGAGAATTATGAGCGTCGATAGCGAGATTTCGGGTGAGTTGTAAATTCTGTTTTAGTTCATACAGAGCATCACCCAGTTGACGGGCTATTTCGTGGTCGTACGCAGGGTTACCTTCGTCAATGAGTGACTCCATCACTGTGGCGATGCGCTTTGTTTGCTTAAAGTACTCTATTATTTCATCACTGCGTTGAGGTTTGACTGTGAGTTTTTGAGTTATGACCTCTCTCAGGAACCGACTCACTGATTTATAATTATAGCTGTGCATGACCTCAAGTAACTGCTTGTATTCACTTTCAGTGAGGTTGGTTTTCACTGCTTTGCAATACAGCTCTTTGTCACTTTTTCGTTGTTTTTTAAAATTCGCCTGAACGATACGAATTAACTTGCGTGCATTCATCAGCTCATTTTTATCGGCGTCATTGGGATGTTGGTGGAGATATAAAGCGTGAGAAAGCTCTGAAATAAAGGTTTGGTGTGAAGCGATGGCTACCCCAGATTCAATCGGCGAGGGTAACAGTCCTGCGAGTAGTGTAGTCAACTCATCTGCTGAATAGCTGTGATTTTCAATGAATGCCGATAGTATTTGTTTATGTTTTCTAGATGTGCAGCGAATGACAGTTGCTGCGACTGTGTTTATATTAATATCCATTTTTTAAATTCTCTATTTATTATTTTTATTATTTAGAGTGTTTTGTGTTTTCAAGCGATAACGCCGAAGGCTGTTAGCGCAACCTCGCGCAGTGAGGCATGCTTTCGTGTGTTTTTATTTGGAACAAATAAGAACGTACGATATCAGCTTGTTACTGTTTTTGTTCTGAGTATTTTTTATTATAACGATATAATTAACGAGATGGGAAGTGTTTATTTTAATTTAAGTTAACTAGATGCTATATGACGGTTTGAATAATCCTGTATTTACTGTATGACGGAATTTGTCGAGTGCGACAGGGAAAGTGCACGTTACGACATTGCAAATGCTGTTTGCGACAAAGCATTTGCGCTGCACTATCGTTGTGTCTCTGGTGCTTTCAGTCGCTTTCAGGTCGTCTCACTGGAACTGAGTAAGTAGTTGTCGGGGCGGATATTACATAGATTAAGCTTAGTTTTATGGGGCGTAAAAATAAACGAGAGGGGTGATTATTGAATGAAATGAATTAATAGAGAGGTTGTGCTAATACTTATCTATTCTTGATTGCTATGGCAGGCTATATCGATATGATGTTTAATATATGAGGTTTATATATTTTGCCTTCCGTGAAATATATAAGGCATGTATATTTACTTTTGGTTAAATAAATACGAAAAAATGATTGATTTTCACTTTAAAACTCGAATATTATATTTTTAACGGCTCCTTGAGCCATAATAATAAAAATAAACGGAGGCGTCTCATGGCGCTTATACACCCAATTAATCAACTGAAAATAGAAAAAAAAGCTGACGTATTAAAACGCGTTGGTTTATCTCAAGCTACCTTACATCGCCGAATTAATGATGGCACATTTCCGCCCGCAGTACAACTGGGTCCAAAGGCTGTGGGCTTCATGTCGCATGAAGTCGATGCGTTTCTTATTGCCTGTGCAATAGGAGAAGATAAAAAACGTGTGGTCGCTGAGCTGCTTGCTCAGCGTCAGGCGCTCAAACAAGCGAATCCGCTCCTGCAATATATGAACTTTCAGTAACAGGCCATCGAGTTCTGCGCTAAAGCGCAGAGCTTAATTCAGTAAATTGTACGTCTATTCATGTCAAGAGAGTGCATGCGTTTCTACGACTCTCTAATGATAGGTGTCTTATCTATACCTGATTAAAAACAATAATAAAAATAGGAATTAATATATGACTTATCGAATTACCAGTGAATTGACCATAAGTGGCGATTCAGAGAAGTGCAAAGCACTGTACCTTAATATTGTTGACCATTTTGGTCAAATTGACTTCAACAACATTGTCCCGATGCCAGCAGCGATACGAAACGCCACGGATTACTTTATAAAAGAGCCGTGGATGATGCGCCATTGGGGGGCCTGCGATGTATTTGAATGCGGTGTGCCTTATCGATGCTTTAATCCATGGAAAGATGATTTTCCTGCAGATATGGGGGACTATATTAATTTGCTTCGGTTTCAGGAAGCATGCGAAGAAGGGACTCCGCATTTAGAACCAATCATATTCACCACCCTAAATACGTATCCTAAGGAGATAGTTTTTGCTTTGTCAGACCAAAACCCAGGGTTAACGTTTGACGTTCGTTTTTACGACGAGCATTTCAGTTGTGCCTGTGGTCGGATGCGAATTTGCGATGGGAGAGTTATTCAGTCTAAGGTAGCGCCACACCATGAATTTATGACGAGAGAGCAGTGTCAGTTTTGGGAAAACTATGCGCATCAGTTAGCGGGATTATTGCCATTTGAAGCGACGTTTTAAGCCATCGGTACACTATGTGATGTTGTTTGGCAGAGGTTTGAGAGCAACAAGTGCATCGTAGAGCGGTTTTTGGCATCGCTGTACACGCATCGACGAGAGAGTTTAAAAGCACAAATTGACAGCAAATCGAATGACGCTTTGGACCTAGGAATATTTGACGCATCTCAATTAATCTCTCCATCAAAACAAACGCTACTACTTTACCTCTAACCCCTAAAGGGGATAAAGTGCTAATATCCCCTATAGAGGATAACTTTTACATTGGAGGCAGATATGCTCATAACAAGTCCTATGCAACTGGGAATATACCTACGTGATGTACGCAGAACTCAAGGACGAAACCAGACTAAAGTCGGGGACATGGTTGGGTTAAAACAGACAACAGTATCAAAGCTTGAACGCGATCCGGCCTCATCGAGTATCGAAAGTCTGATGCGCCTGCTGTCATCACTAGATCTTGAGCTACATATTCAAGATAAAGCTGTAAGCCGGCAACAAGCGAAGCTTCGTGAGCCAGATGATTGGTAAAACGCTGTAAAACAAAGCCAACTTTATAATTAAGTTGTTCTCTCACAATCATCATCGAGTTAGCAAATCGATGAATGTGCGACCAGCTTATTTTTCCCCATTCCGTACTGGCAACTAGGAAGAAATCCTTCTCAGTTGCTTCCCCCAGTCACCGCGACAAACTTCTGCCCCATTATCAGTTTCGACCAAGATTTCGCGTTCGCAGCTGGATTTGCCTAAAGAAAAATCATCTGATGAATGCTAGTCTTATGTGGTTTTGGTGAGAGTTTATGCGGTCATAGAGGAGGTAAGTAGAGATAAACTGCACAAGTCATTTCGATTTGACTAAAGCATGTTACATAAAATCGTACTTCGCTAGAGTTAGAGTCTGTCGACTGATACGCCACACATTCAACCTTTAAAACTTTCCTAGTCATGCGTCTTTCATTTCCCACCTCGCAAGCTTATTAACTCATTATCTCTTACTGAATAATTATCAAATAGCCACGCCAGAAGAATATATCTAGTGCCATATTGGTCTGTTTTTATTCTGTGGTTCAGTGCGAAATGTGATGAATTTCAAGGATATGGAAAATTCAAATCTAATGCTAAAGTGTTAGGTTTAGCTATTATGTCAGGTGTTGTATAACAATCGAATCCATATTAGAACAAGCAGTATTCGAAGCTATTAAAGGAACGATTATGTTTTTGAACCGTTTATCAATAGATGAAAAGGAAGCATTTCTTGCTCTTGCTCATCATGTTGCGCATTCTGACAATGACTTTTCAATGGAAGAAGAAGTCTTGATTGCAAAGTACTGCATGGAAATGCAAATGGACGATATTGAGTATGATGCAGTAAGGTTTGATCTAGCATCAGTGCTCAATACTTTTGAGTGTGATAGCCATCAGAAAATTGCGTTACTTGAGTTAATGGCGCTTATTTATGCGGATGGAGAAGTTGCCAAGCAAGAGCAGCAACTATTGAATGATATGATTACGCACTTTGGACTTAATCCAAACTTGGCGATTGTTTATCGTGAGTGGTCTAAGAATATCTTATCTCTATTCACCCAAGGTGAAGCATTGATCCACCTATGAGTTACCCGTGCACCCGTTGCGGCTTGTGTTGCCAACAAATTCAACATGTACCTGAGTTGAAAATCTTTCACAATGGTGATGGTATTTGCTTGTACTTCAATGCTGATGTTGGCTGCACAATATATCAAGAGCGACCTTTAGTGTGCCGAATTGATGAAGGGTATCAGCAGCTTTTTGAAAACCAGTTTTCATTAACAGATTACTATCTTAAAAATGCTGAAGTTTGCAATTACATGCAATTGGAAGCCGAACTTCCAAGTCATTACAGAGTTAAATTAAAAGATGGACAAACATAAACTATTGCAGTTTTTACCAACGGATGAGCAGAATGTAAACCGTTTGCTGTACTTGAAAAATAATGCGACTAAACCACGTATAGCAGTGTTTGGGAAATATAATCACGGCAAAAGTACATTATTAAATGCAATGGTAGGCGAAGCGATTTTCAAAGCAGCAGATAAACGCGAAACCATTGAGAACAAAGAGCTTGAACAAGATCATGTTATTTGGATTGACACCCCTGGGCTTGATGCCGATGTGCATAAACAAGATGACAAAGCTGCCATTAAAGGTGCGTTTGAAATGGCTGACTACTTGTTTTTAGTTCACCAAGCTCAAGCGGGTGAGCTAGATAAATATGAGATGCAAATTTTCCAACAATTAGCACGTCAGGACAAGAATTACAGTAAGAAGATGTTTTTAGTCTTAACGCAAATCGATCAAAAGTCTGCCGATGAAGTAGCTATTGTTGAGGAGAAAATTCGCCAACAATTACTAGGGAGTCTTGATTTACGTGATTTACAAATCATTTCTGTGTCAGCGCATCGTTATAACAGAGGTCTTCAAGAGGACAAAGCGGTTTTCTGCGAAAAGAGTGGTATCCATGCGCTCTTTGATCTGACTGCTACTTTAGTGTCTGAGATTGATGAATTACGCAAGAAAGAAATGAAACGCTTGAAGTCTAAACTATTGCTGGATTTTTCTGCGCAAAAAGAGGCATTGAATGCAGAGTTAAAAGGGCTACGCTCTCAGCAGAGCAGTGAACTTAGTATGTTAAAGCGTGACGTAAAACAATTATCAGCAGCCTTGGTTTAACCAAGAACAGTAATGTAAATAGTAGGAGTTAATTATGGCTATTCCTTGGTTAATTGGGGCAGCAGTGGTAGGTGTCGTTGGTGTTGTCGGTGCCGCATTATCTGATGATGATTCAAGTTCGAGTGCTAGCTCGGGCTCACGAGAATTAGAGCGAGAGAGAGAAAGAGCAGAATCTGAACGAAAAGCAAAAATAGCACAAGCCGAACGAGAAGCAAAAGAGCGGAAAATTACAGAACAAAATCGAGCGCACGCCAATCGTTTTATTAATAAATATAGCTTGTCGATTTCAGCAGATTCATTAGTCGCGGCATCAAAAAATAGCAATCTTGAAGTTACGGCAATTCAAGCATTTCAAGAAAGCAAAAAATCGACTAAACAGGCACGACAAATCGAACAAATTAGTAAGCAGCTAGAAGAAATGAAGCAGCTTGAAAACGATTTAATCAATTTGTAAGAGAATGGAAAAATGACCAATAGCAACCCATTTCTTACTGCGTTAGAAAAATTTAAGTCAGACTTCAAATACATATCGGATAAAGAGCAGGATTTAGTTGCAATAAAATCCGCTTTGGTTGTAGAGCTTACCCAAGCAGCTCAGTTTAGTAGCAAGCAGATCAATGAGCAGCATCCATTGTTTAAATTGGCGACACAACTAAGGGCTTCCATCTATCAAGGCGTGCTAAGTTGGGATGCAAAATTAGAAGAGGCGTCACCAATGCGAGCGCTCAGCGAGCAGTTTGCTGATCGTGTTATTTTACTTGTATTTGGCAAAGTGAATGCAGGTAAAAGCTCGTTTTGTAATTACTTAACGAATCTATTTGCTCCTGAACAGATTAAGCGTTTTTGCTTTAAAGACGGCAAAGTTAAATATTTTGAGGGTGCGTTTGCCGAAGGTGTCACCGAAACTACCGCTCAGATCCAAGGTGTAGAGCTGGGCTCAAACTTGGTGCTATTAGATTCACCGGGGCTTCACTCGATAGTGGATGAAAACGGTGATCTCACTCGTCGCTATACCGACAGCGCAGACGCTATTTTATGGCTTACGCCATCAAGTTCTCCAGGGCAAGTACAAGAATTGCAAGATCTCAAGCTTGAGCTTGAAAAGAAAAAACCATTACAACCCGTCATCACGAAAAGTGACGTATTGGTAGAGGATTGGTGTGATGAGGCGCAAGACCTTATCCAAAAAGTGGAAAATAAATCAGCCCAAGTTCGCCAATTGCAGCAAGAAGATGTGCATAGCCGAGTCACGGCATTAGGCGGTGTTGATGATTTGAAAGAAGCGGTATCCGTATCGGTTCATGCGTACAAAACACTTACAGCGACCTCTGAGAACGCATTACAAGAGGCTGGCTTGCAAACGCTGTTTGAACGCCTGGTAGTAATAGTGAACGAAGCTAACCAATATAAGGTCGTTAAAGCTAAGCGCCAAATGATTAACTTCTTGGATGGTGAAGTACTGCATTCATTGAATGAAAATGTTTTACCGCAAGTGCAAGAGTTGCAGCAACTACTAACAAAAACAACGTATAACTTACGCCAAAAGCAAAATGTGATGTCGAGCCAGATTCTTGATAACGTACTGTGTGAAGTACCCTTAATCGTCGATAAGCACATGAACAACCGCGATAAAGAAGCGATAAGTCGTGAGCTAAACCAATTGATTGAAGAGCAAATCAGCAATACGTTGACGCAGGAGCTATCTGGCTACGTTAACAATATTCAGCGTGTTTCAGGCGACCTGTCGAGTGGCAGTTTAGGTGATTTTGATGATATCACTATTGACGTTAAACAGGTCACGGGTAGGCGAGCGTCGAGTATCGCTTCGAGTGCTGGTGGATTAGGCGGGGCAGCTGCTGGGTTTGCGGTGGGTGGACCTATTGGTGCTTTGATTGGTGGTGCGATTGGCTCTTTTGGCGGCAATAAACTCGGTGAACGAATCTTTGTCGAAATCTCCACTCACAAAGAAGCAGTTGGGGTATCGCCAGATCAAGTCATCCTAACCACATCAGCAGCAGTACGTCAGCAATTGCCACAATTGGTAGAACACGTCTTTAGTGATGTGCAAACATCTTTCATGCCCTTACAGCAATACGCTGATTCCATAGTAATTGCGATTGAAAACTGTGCTTCAAAAACTCAAGCATTGAAGGTATAAATTATGAGAAATCCATTTATTGAAATAACTCAGAACCTTGATGAATCAAAGTGTTTAGTTGGCGCCTATCATCCGAATAATCAGATTGATCGTGTTTATGCCGAGTTAAAAGAAAAGCTAGATGATAACACTCTGCAAGTCATGCTTTATGGTGCGTATAACGCAGGCAAAAGTACATTGATCAATGCGCTTATTGGTCAAGAGAAAGCAACCGTAAATGACATTCCGACCACCGACACGGTTGATTACTATGATTGGAACGGGTATCGACTGTTAGATACTCCAGGAGTCAACGCTCCCATTGAGCATGAACAGACTACAATTGAGCAGATTAAACGTACTCAAGTGATGTTGTTTGTCATCCGAGAAGGGGACCAAGATTCAAAGGATCTTTATCATCGATTATTTGAAATGATTAAGCTGAATAAGAAAATTTTCATTGTACTTAACCATCAGCTTACGAACGATTCAGATAAAGCAACAGCTTATCAGAAGATCCTTCAGATTCTTTGTCATAAAGCTTCTGAATATGGCGTGAGTAATGAAAGCATTCAGCATATTAAAGTGTTACCAATGAATGCGAAAACGGCATTGACGGGACGTTTAAAAGATAATCACCCTCAGTTGCTTGAACGCTCTGGTTACAGTGAGTTCATTGAGGTGTTTAATGACTGGTTAAAATCAACAGACAACAAAGACAATCAACTGTCAGCAATTCATAGTGCAGTTAATGAACTTTGGTACCAGCCAGCGGTAAACCAACTGTCCACGACGGACACCTCAGAACATAACGAGCTATTGATGCGTTGCCGAGAAGATAAGCAAATGCTTGTAAGTCGCCAACGCTCGTTAGTAATAGAAGCAAGAAATATGATCAGTCATGAACTGATGTTGATGAAGTCTGATATCAGTGGCTGTATACAGAGTACACAAGATCAAGCGCAACTTGATAGCCAGTTGCAGCGTTTAATTGACCCAATTGGAGACAAGCTAGAAGCGTGGATCAACGATAGTTTGGGTGAAGTTAAGGGTCTATTAAACGTTGAGGTTTCTCACCGCTTACAACAAAGCTTGAGCTCAAATAATTCTGAGTATCTAGACAAGGTGGTTAAAGGGCTTGGAAATATGGGCTCCGCTGACAATATCAAGGGCTTACTACTTCAAGGTCGTAAGTTAAAGATCCCGGGTTTAAAAGGACGATGGGAGAAAACGTTGGGTAAATGGGCAGGAAAAGGTGCAATCGCTGTTCAGCTACTTACCGCGTTATGGGATGTGTATAGCGAAGGCAAGGCGCAAGATCAGCAAAACGCTCAAGAGCGTCAAGCGGCTGTTAGTTTATATCAGGCAGTTGATGAGATCTGTTCAGTGGTTAAACGTGAGTATGGCAATACTTCTGAGCAGGTGATTACCGAAATCCTCAATGCTCAGATTCGCGCACTTGATGATGAAATCGCAAAAATTACAGCAGAAGAAAATCAAACTCAGCAAGATTTGCAACAAGTGCTGGACTTTCAGAATAAACTCAACTCGATTGGTTATTAGGACGAAAGAAGAGGTATTCACTCAAAACATTACTCATAAGCTCACGAACACCGCCCATAGAGTTCTGCCGTACTAAGTGAGGATGTAGCTCTCGCTCTCGCTTTCGGCTGTGTGTATGAAGGACGATGGTAAATCCCAACTCACCTTGGTTTTGCCTGTGAGCAAAGTCTTTTAACGTAGATGAAGCCACACGGAACATGGCTTGCTAAAGCGCTCGGGGAGCAGATCGAGCTAAGCTTCTCAGTTCATAAGGTAATGTGAAGGTTACCATGTAGTAATGAACTGGAAGCGGCTTACTTTTCTGTCTTTCAAGCCAGTCGGATGTTGTACGATGCTGACATTGAGGACTGTGACGATTTCCACACGAGAGAGTGAGACGGTCGTCATGGTGGCAGTGGGAGCAATACCACTGCGAAAGTCCTTGTTTCTCTGTTTTACACCGTAACATGGCAGAGATGGATCGTTTGATATCGCTGTTAAAGTGATGCCCATAGTCTTGTTCAAGCTCGTGACGATGTTGGCGCAACAGGTCGATAAAAGTGCTCATACGGTCAACTTCCAGTCGAGATGCAGGCGGTCAGCCAGTTGATTGAGGGCTTGATTAGCATCATGTAACTTGAGTTGTGTGAGTTGAGTATAACGAGCCGTTGTATTTAAACTCGCATGACCGAGAAGTATTTGCAGTGAACGCAGGTCAAGCCCTTGCTCTAAGAGGTGGGTTGCAAAGCAATGTCGAAGTGAGTGAGGTGTAATTCGCTTATGAATACCACATCCTATACAACCTGATTAAGCGCTTTTTGTGCTCCTTGATCATTAAAAGCGACATCGCAACACTTACCTTTGCTTAGGAATAACAGTTGGGGATGTCGGTGGGAACACCAGTATCGGCGTAAAGTATGAAGCGTTCTGTGAGGGAGTGGGACCAATCGATCTTTGCCGCCTTTTCCATAGCGAATATGGACTTGCATATTATGATTGTCGATATCAGCGATGTGAGATTGAGAGCCTCATTAATCCGAAGCCCCATCGTGTATAAAGTAAGAATAACACTCGGTAACGGGGTTCACGGGTGGTGTTAATAATCTGAGCGACTTGCTCAGGAGAAATGATATTCGGAAGACGTTTGACTTTCGGAGGCTTGAGATGCCGATCCATTCCCACTGTTTGTTGAGCGTTTGTATAAGAATTGAAGCCCACAGCGGTCAAGTTTAATCGTGCTCCAGGAGACCTGCCCAATCAGTTGACTGAAATATCGTCGCAGGCCTTCAATGGTCAGTGTATCAGGATACCGATCAAAGTACTCGGTGATACGTCGCACAGCAAGAGAGTATGCAGAGATGGTTTTTGCTCGCTTACCTTGAAGCTTGAGTTGGGTAAGGTGTTGTTGATATAAGGCGTCAAAGCGCTCCTTTTCAGACGGGGTCATAGTGTTTTCTCTCCAGTAACACACCACCGACATGATGGTGTTACTAAAGAGTATGATTGTGGTGCTTATTCGTTTCTGCCGCGGGGCGGCTTCGTTCAACTCACAAATGTCCAAAAGAGAGTAAAACAGCTTTCTTAAAAGAAAGCTGTATCTCTAGTTCTAATGCCATGTTTGGGATGTTCAAGGTGTCTAAGTTGGTATTCTGGTGTTACGCGTGTTTCTCTCAATCAGGGTTTTAAAATCAAGAATCTTCTTCTGATTTCTGAGCTTAGTCATGGCTTGAGCGTCATCGACTACACAAATCCCTGCTGCCGTGTTTTGACAAAATTTCGAAGCGAGGCAACGCACCTCTATGACGGCAGCTTTATCTCGGCGATGCGCTTGTAAAGTCAGGAGCGATTTCGATTCGTCATACTCAATGAATTCGTAGTCTCGAAACAGTAAAGCAAAACTCACCGCCGCTGCTTCGGCGTCTGTAGCGGGAACGGTGGCGTAATGGCTTCGGGTGATAGGAACGGAGTGAATTGAGTAATCATCATTGAGTAACACCGATAAGTTTGGATGCATGTCAGCAATATGGCCTTGAATGTAGTCTCTGCGTATATCTTGATAAAATTTCTGGTATTGGAAGTACGAGAGCGTAATGCCGTGGCTAATATCCCAATTGTTATCTCGTAGTAAATCGCTAAAACAATAATCATCAACCTTCAGCAGTTGCTTGAAGTTGTCAAAACCACCCAACGTCCGTTGGATTTGTTTTTGGCTCACACCACGCTCGAGCAGGTCGGTTTCATTGAGATAAGGTTCACTGCGCAGAATCGTGGTGACCAGTTCAATTAGACCGATGTCCACGGCACTGATACCTTGCATCAGAAGCGGCGCAAAGTAGTCTGAATGGGAGTAAGCTAGGCCTTCATCGAGTGCAGAAATGACGCTGAGGCGTATAGGGTTAGTCATCATCATGGTTAAACTCCTAATTAAGAGAAAAGAGGACTTGTCAGTCTTGGAGTAGTGTCATAGCCTCGATAGGTCAGCCAGCGGAAGTAAAAACGAATGGCGTCAATACGCTGTTTTTGCTCTTTGTGGCATACGTTAGATTGTCGGAGTGACTCACGATATTGGCGAATGTCTCGCGTCTGTATGTATAGCCTTTCATTGCTGCTGGAGTGGTTGTCGTCAACGAAGCGTAAAAACTGATGAAGGTAATCTGCAATCTGATTGAGTCTGAATCGAGGTATTCCTGAATGCTCGCGCTCTTCCATCAATTCACTTAACCAATTGAGGTATGGAAAACGAATGTCCTCTTCTGCGTTGCACAAATCTAAAGAGGGCAAGGTTGGGAAATCGTCTGTTGACGGTTTGTGTTTGTAAGCACGAACCACAGGAAAATGTTTAGCCATTAAATGGATTTGCACTAATAATTGCTGACTCAATGACAAAGAGTCGGGAAGGTCATGGGGGTTGTTTTTGAAAAAGCACTTAGCTTGTAAGCGCACTGCTTTCGCTCTGCTTATTGCATGTTGTAGTTCATCTGTTTTTAGTGCCACAAAATAATGAGACCCAGTGTGGCCTGAGATTCTTAATGATAATGGCGGTGTGATTTTGACTTGATAAATGCCATGCTGATTGGTGGAGATATGATGGGCGCTAAGCTGACGGTGTTGCTTTATTCCGATGTTTTCAGTTTGATGAGTGACGGTTGGGCGGCCTTTTCGACGTAGACGGCGCAGTGCTTGCATTTCACCAAAGCGTGGGTGTTCGCTGATGGGTTTTACCTCAAATTGGCTTAAGTGAGTTTGATGTAAGTTCGAATTTGGCATAGGCGTGATTCCTTCTTGGCTGAATTTAGGGTGCAAAAATCCGCACCCTTAAATCGTTAAGGCTGTAAAAATTGAGGGTTTTAGTTGAGTGTTAAGCTGCAAGTAGGGAAATGATTAGCTTAACGTTAAGTGACAAATGAATTATGCGATGAGCTTGTTTGGTTGACCATATTGCCCAGCAATTGAATAGTGCTTGCCCGTTGATTTAACAATGTACTCGCTCCAGCATTTGTGGATCTCATACCGTTCTTCGAGGTATTTTGCGCTATTGTACGAGGCACGAGTGGTATTGCTGTCCAGGTGAGCTAAGCACATCTCAATCGCATCCACTTTGAAATCCGTATTCTCATTCAGATAGGTACTCGCTATTCCTCTAAATCCATGACTCACTAATCGGCCTTTGAGTGTAGTCAGATTGAGTGATGAATTGACCGCATAAGGACTGATGTGCGGATATTTGGTATTGGGTTTGTCTGATGGGAACACATGCACCTCATCACCAGATATCGGCTTCATTAATTCTAAAATGCCAAGGGTGTACTCGTTTAACGGAACAAGGTGCTCACGTACACATTTAGTATAGAAATTGGGTACTATCCAAAGCTTGTTCTCAAAATCAATGTCACACCAGCGCATAGATGCTAGTTCAAATGCACGTGTCATGGTGTGGAGTTGCATTTCAAAAGCGCATCGCGTCACGAGTTTCATGTTGTGGTTCGACATGATGCGCATGACGTCTTCTAGTTCATCTGGCGCAACAGACGGCATGTGAACCACCTTCGATTTCTCAAACTCGTCCTTTATGTCTGCTAAGCAATTGCTTGCAATGTAACGTCGATTGACAGCAAAACGCATCACTTGGTTGGCTAACGAACAAGCTCGTTTAACATTTTCAAGTTGCCCTTTGGCTTGAAGAGGGCTTATAACCTCGATCACCCCAGTTGTTGTAATGAAGCTGAGAGGCAAGTTACCTAGTCTAGGATACAAGTGTCGCTTGAAAAATAGCCGCTTACGATGAGAGGTTCTTACGTGTTCTTTTATGCGTTTTATCTCTTCTTCCCCAAAGTTTGTACCGTTTTTTTTGGCCTCTTTGCGAGCCTCTTCAAGAAGCACGTTACGCCTAGTTGTCTCTTTAGCTTCGTCTCGTTCAAGCATACGCTCTGCTACCACTTTAAACGTCAATCCGTTTTCGAGATCACGGTCCAGCTTTTGCTTTTCTCGATATACTTTAGGGTCGATGTTATTGGCCATTTGTATACGAAGCTCTTGGGCTGTTTTACGCACTTCTGCAAGTGTTACGTTTGGGTAAGATCCCAGCCCCATTTTTTTTCGCTTTTTCGTGATAAGGTCAGTGTAAATAAATTGCCAATTTTTTGAGCCGTTTTTTCGGACTCGAAGATAAAGATTGCCACCATCGGAAAGCGAGTATTCTTTATCACTTGATGCTGCATTTTTTACTTGTGTATTACTTAATCTATTGATACCAGCCATGCTGTTATCCTCCATTTATTTGAGTGTTCCCCTTCAAGTTAACAACGGTTTTAGGGGGACGCAAGGGGGGGGCGGAGCTGTGAGATGTAGTGAGATGATGTGATGTTGAAAGAGATTTAAATTATTTTAAATCAATGATTTATAGTTAAATTTGGCGCTTGGTGAGATGGTGTGAAACGTAATTGGTAATTCTTAAGAGTGATTCCCAACGCTTGGCATTTTTTATGTCATCGTTGGGTTTCGTGTTTAAGGCGTACAGGTTTCGTCTGGTGGTAGCGTTGCTCACACCTTAATGCGGCGTTATGATTTTTATCGAAATAGGCAGGTTCTATGACAATATCGTTTGAAACTTAGAGGCTGAGAGTAACTGAAGTCTCAGGTGACCTTTCGTTAACTGAGCGCTCAATTCTGGTCGAACAGATCCCTAATATTCTAACGCCACTAGTTGTTGAAAACTTGCCTCCATATTTTCATGGTATTACTTCCGGTGAATTGGCTAGAGCTTGGCTTGAACGAATGTTGTCGGAGAGTCGGCTGCTTCAAGTAAAATCGGAGGAGCAAGAGTTAATCGGTTTTCTCTTCGCCTATGTAGAGAGCGAAAGTGAAGCGCATATAGGTTACTTACTCAGTGAAGAATATTGGGGTAAAGGGTTGGCGAGTGAGCTACTGAAAAGTTTTATCGAAGAAATAGTTGAAACTGAGTCGTGGCTAAAGCTTGTTGGTGGCGTTGAAAAATCTAACGTTGCTTCAGCTAACTTGCTCAAAAAGTTAGGCTTTATAGAACAACCAGCGAATGAAAGTGGCGTGTCTTTTTACGAATATACGATTCCCCAACCACAATCATAACAAAGCGTTTAAGACGGATTCCCAACGCTTGGCATTTTCGGTTTGATTCAGCTTTAGTGTTTACGGCACAATGGCTTAGGTTTGGTGGTCTGCGTTGCTCACCACTTAACGCGGCGTTATAGCTCTGGTCAGCTTCTCACTCCCAAATTAAATTGCTACGTTATTCACGTATAGTTTGCTTTCCATACGTTATTTGCGTACACTTTGCTTATGAAAAGTGTATTTGTTGAATCAACCATATTTGAAAAGTACCGAAATGAATACCTCAGTGACGAGGAGTTTCGACTGTTCCAAGCTGAACTTATGTCGAACCCGAAGCAAGGTGACGTAATTCAAGGTACAGGTGGTTTGCGTAAGATTCGAGTTGCAAGCAAAGGTAAGGGCAAGCCTGGTGGTTCACGTGTTATCTATTACTTCCTCGATGAAAAGCGTCGTTTCTATTTGCTGACCATTTACGGCAAAAATGAAATGTCAGACTTAACCGCAGATCAAAAGAAACAGTTAAAGGCTTTTATGGAGGCGTGGCGCAATGAGCAATCGTGACCTATTTGCAGAACTAAGTTCAGCACTTGTTGAAGCTAAGGAGCATTCAGAGGGTAAAGTAACTCTGAAAACGCACCAAATTAATGACATCAGCGAGTTAAACATCTCGCCTGATGAAATTGTTAGTATTCGTGAGCAATTTAATATGTCTCGTGGTGTATTTGCACGTTTGCTACATACATCATCACGTACATTAGAAAACTGGGAGCAGGGGCGTAGCGCACCAAATGGGCAAGCTGTTACTCTTCTAAAGTTGGTACAGCGTCACCCAGAAACTCTGTCGCACATCGCAGAGCTATAACAAACAATTTAAGAGTGATTCAGCACGCTTGGCATTTTTGGTTTGGGTTCAGTTCAGTGTTTATGGCGTCCAAATTAAGTGTTGTGGTCGCGTGGCTCACACCTTAATTGGGCGTTAGCACTGGGTTGGCTTCAAAGGTTAAACGTTTCTGTGTTTATTGGTTTGTTTTCCTAGCTTTACACCTGATCAAATGTACCTTTCATGTTCGCTCCGGTGGCACTATATGCGAAGTTTTCGCTTTGACTTCATCGTTTACGGTTTCTAACTTTCGGGCTATTTCTCTGGCGTGGTTTCTTTGGCGCCGAGAGGTTTTCGGCAAAACAAGTATTTCTTTGTCGCTATTGTTCAAGTTCCAAGCCCGTATTCTTTGCTAATTTGAAAGCGGTGAAAAAGGGCAGTTAAGCATGTTTTTCTTCTAGCCAACTTACGTCTTGAAGTTTGTTTTTAGTTTGGCAGCTGTCCGTTTGGTTTTGGTGTTTTATGCCATAAATTTAGTGCCATGTTTTAATGCTTTGGTGTGTTTCAAAGGCTTTAAGAGCAGCGTGCTAACAAACAATTCAAGAGGGATTCGTAACGCGTGGCATTTTTACTATGCGTTAATTTTAGTGATTAAGGCGGTTTGCGGCGGCATTGGTGTTGCGTTACTCACCCCTTAATTGGGCGTTATGCTCTCAGGAGGGAGTTGTGTATCTCAGGGAAAAAGATAAAGCTTTGAATAAAGGTGCAATTTTAATCGGCACTATAGGTATTATCGTTATTTCTATTGCATCAGGAAGCTTATTTGTAGCGCTAGGTTTGAGCTCGATAGTCGCAATTAGCTTATTGTTACAGCAAAAGTTTCCGGATAAAAATGGTCTTTACAGCATCGAGGTTCTAGGTGGGCGTATTAGTCTTAAACTGGGAAATAGCGCACTTTGGCATTTGAGTGTATGTGATGTTGAGTCCTATGATACGACTTACTCAAGGGACGGTGCAGTGATCAAAGAAATTACTTTAAAAACGGTGAACGATAGTTATGTCTTACCAAAACTAGATCGCTTTGAAACTACCGCAGTTTTGGATCTTGTAAGTCTTTTACAAACCCCAAAAGAACGAGCATAACAAATTGTTCAAGAGTGATTCGGCACGCGTGGCATTTTTACTATGCGTTAGTTTTAGTGGTTAAGGTGGTATGCAGAGACTAGGTATTGCGTGCCTCACACCTTAACAAGGCGTTATAGCGCACTCGAAAATTCGGAATTGGTGGAATGGAAAGAATAGAAAAAGATCTGTATGACGCAGCAGTGCAATTAATAGAGACTCGATATCCGACGGGTTGGGGCGGGGCGGCGGCAGTGAGAACCCAATCAGGAAAAATTCTAACTAGTGTTGCCCCAGATGTGAAAAATGATGCGTTATCACTTTGTATGGAAGTTGGGGCTTATTTGGAAGCTCACAAATTAGACGAAGCTGTAACCCATTCGTTGTGTATATGCCGTGAAGATGAAAATGGAGACTTTTTGGTTCTATCCCCGTGCGGTATTTGCCAAGAACGTTTGGTTCATTGGGGTGGCGATGTCAAAGCAGCAATCTCAAACGAAAACAATAAGCTGGTATTTAAAACCATCCGTGAATTAATGCCTTACCATTGGTCGTTGGTAAATGGAAATGCGCTATAACAAAGCATTTAAGAGGGATTCACAACGCTCGGAAGTTTTGGTTTGAATTAGCTTTAGTGTTTACGGCACAGTGGTTTAGGTTAGGTGGTGGCGTTGTTCACCCCTTAATGCGGCGTTAGCACAAAAATAATATAGACGGAGTTACATGTGAGAAAACCAAGGTTATTCATAGCTTCCTCGGCAGAAAGCTTACCCATCGCTGAGGCTGTTAATGTAAATTTAGATCACGATTTTGAAGTGACTATATGGAAAAACGGCACATTTAAGCTTTCTTCGTCAACCATTGATGATTTGGTTGAGAAATCGTCAACTGTAGATTTTGCACTATTTATATTCGCTCCTGATGATATTACTTCAATCCGAAGTCGTAATAACGTTATTTTGTATTGGTTTATTTCACCTAGTTATTGGAGTGAAGTTCACCAGCAATACCATCTCTATTCCGTGGTTGCCAGAAGTTGAATTATCACATATAGATAGGCTTATTTTCCTTTATTGGTTACTTGTAGTTTACGCATGTTTGTTTTTGCATGAAACGCAAGAAGAGAAACACAAAAGAAAACAAGTGGCGTTAGCAGCAATAGATGGAGGATCACAGCTCGTACCGAGTGCAATGACCGTCGCAGGCGCATTAGGTACTGAGAATGGTACTTGGTTTGCGTTTGGTGGACACCGACGCTCTTGGCTTAATGACTCTATTCGCTATGTAGGTGGTGGTGGCTAACTTAGATCTGTATAAAAAGCTCTCCTTTGGCCCGATTGATAAGGAAATCAAATTTGGAACCAAAACATCGGTCGCAGTGCTGGCTCAAAAAGTGCAATTCCGTATTGCCGATACGCCATTAATGCTTGGTGTAAAACAAATGTTGGCGAAGTCTAAAGTGGAATCGGATAGCAAGCTGATAGATAAGGTCATGCAACTTACCCTTGGAAGTGAAGCTGTAACGTCTGGGTTAGGTGTGCTCGCTGAATACGATACTCGCGATAACCTCTTTTACCCTAGCAAAGGGTATAAAGTGGCTGCTGACTATATGATTTACGATGAGGCATTAGGCAGTGATTATAATTATCGTACTTTCAACCTTGAGGCAGAAGTCTACATTCCGATTGTGGAAAAATTGACATTAGGTTTTTGCTGGCAATGATCAACATTTCGAACAGAAAGGTTCTATGGTGTCACCGACTGCAAAGCCGTACGTTGCACTGC
Organism: Vibrio sp. 1-2 (7-a); assembly: GCF_013048515.1. NCBI lineage: Bacteria > Pseudomonadati > Pseudomonadota > Gammaproteobacteria > Vibrionales > Vibrionaceae > Vibrio > Vibrio sp. 1-2 (7-a). Next base: position 1,229,705 of record NZ_VHSQ01000001.1, on the reverse strand, counting down.
GGGGTGTTTCTTCATACCGTTACCAAGGTGATGAAATCGAAGCCTTGCAAGCTCAACTTATTTACAGCATCAACCATCGTTGGAAAGTGAGTGGGTTTATGGCGTGGGTCAAGCCATTCAACGTAGTCAGTCGAGTTGATACTGGTAGTGTACGTTTTCGTTATCAAATTGCTCGTCGATATGGTCTACACATAGGCATGGACTATGCGTTGAGTGACGAAGAAAGTGCTATCTACTTTAATGTAGGCAGCGGCTTTTAACCCGGCTTCTCATTTGAAAAAAGACTGCAGTTATTTCACCTCTTGCTCTGATCTAAATAAATTGAGAACCAGTACCCCTAGAACTATAGCGATAGAAATAGAGACGAATCGAGTCATTTGAGCAGAAAATGATTCGATGCCCGTATTGTTAATAATCTGGTAAGTCAGCACAGTGAAGTTAGTAAAAAGCAATTGATAGATGGTTAAGTGTGTCTGTCGACGTATTGCAAAACACGCTAGTTGCAGGCCACAAAAGATGGTAACGCCAAGTACAACGTAAGTAGGTGCACCTGTGGCTACTGCAATCATGCATGGAATAGTAAACAAGATCCCTAGGCTTGTAGTGATAATTCGATACCGCCCAAAGGAATGACTGTCTTGATTAACTGGGTGCTTAATCATGCTGCCAAATGTTATTGCGATCAATAGCGTTTGAGAGCTTCCAGATGATATTAGCGCGTACAAAACAACACACAATGCGGTTGCTTTAAAGACGATAAGCCCGATATGTTCGTTTGCACCATCAAGAGTGGTTTGGTCTGGTTGTATATCTTTTTCGTCCCCAGGGAATAGCCAAAAGCTAATATATGTGGCAACCAACGCAACAATGAAACTAGTAAATAAGACCCATGGCAACCCCTCAAGCGACAACCCCATTTGTTGGCTTGTGACCACGATAATCAATACAACAATCAAAGTGAGTGTCGAAACGATGTCTTTGGGATCGCGATGACTTCGGTAATAACTCCAACAGAGAAGTGACCAAGTAAACAGTAAGAAGCCACTAGGAGAGCTCATGAGCGCTCCTGCTAAAGTTACGATGCCAAAGCTGAGAAGTGAGAGTATTACCAGCAATTTCAACATCATGTTGAACGGGGGCTTAGATGGCATCAGAGTTAGAAAAATCACAACGAATATTGGCGCGATAAAGGGAGTAGGCGCACCTGAATACTGTAAGTAAAACAGTAAAAGAATCGGAGTGAAAACCAATCTAATGATTGGATTTGCTGAACTATGAAACATAAGTCCAGATACTCAACACTCTCATCCAGAAAGAGGCCAGCCACTCTCCAAAGGTGCTTTGCTCAGTTAAAAAAGCGACCGTTGCTTTCGAACCATAACGTACGTTTTCGGGAATATCTCCGCCTTCAAAAACAATATTTACAGGATAGCGCTGTGCATTTAAGGAATTATTGTCTGCAACCAAAAAGCCAGTTGTCGGATCGACGTCGTTACTGCCACCAGTACCCCAACCAATGCTTTCTACTCGCCCTTCAAACACTCTGCCAGGTAAAGCATCCAACACAATCTTTGTTTTTTGTCCCGCACGAACATGCTCGAGTGAGTTTTCGCGAACAAGCGCTGATACCCACACGCCTCTCGGATCAATGAAAGTGACAAGAGGTGATCCAGTTGTCGCTTTTTGCCCAACAGTGAGTTGTAAGTTAGAAACGATCCCCTTTGATGGAGCAATCACTTTCGTCCGTTGTAAGTCGAGTTGCGCTTTTTCAAGATTTGCTATAGCTGCGAGAATCTGGGGATTATCTTGCCCTTCGGGGCCAAGATTATGCTTGGCTTGAGCTAAGGACGCTTCTGCTGCCTCTAATGTGGCTTGAGCTCGTGCTTTGGCTTCGATGGCGTTGTCTAGCTCAGATTTACTCAATACCCCTTTTGCGGCGAGCTCGGTTACGCGAGCTGCTTGTTCTCTTGCGTTGTCACGAGCTGCGAGTGATTCAATGACCTTAGCTTGTGCCACTTCAACAGCCGCGGTGTTGGCTCCAATGTTTTGGCCAGCAATGGCTAAGTTTGCTTCGGCTGAACGCAGATTAATTTGATAATCTCTTGGATCAATTTCGAAAAGCACATCACCAGCATTGACGACTTGATTATTACGAACATGGATTTCAGTTAGGTTCCCCGAAACCTCTGGAGTAATACGGACAAGATAAGAATGAATCCGAGCGGTGCCAGTGATTGGTGTTACTCGATCAGCCCACAAGCTATATAGCCAAACCACAAAAACGAGGCCAATAATAATAAAGCTTAACTTTCTGGAAGATGATTCCGCTTTAGACATCCAATTCTCTCTGGTTACAATACGTTAGGTAAGCAATGTTACAACATGTGACATAAACAATGCTTCCAAAAAATCAACTATTTGTCGATAAGGTCATGGGATCGTTCCGAAGGTGCCATTTAGAGAGGCTGAAGCATGCTAAACGAACTTTCCAATCACGTTGGCTAACGTCGCCAATAAAAAAGGGGCGATACTTCGCCCCTCAGATCGTCCATCAGGTTTTTGATTTGTGATTATATCTTTGAGCTGTAGAGAGAAATCAACTTAGACTTTCTGTTACAACTGGCTTGTTATTGCGCTTAGCAATCCAGTACGCAACGCTACTCCAAAGCACGGTGAGTGCCCAAAGTGCCGTCCAATGTTGTGCGACTTGTTGCCAGGTTGCCCCCATTTGGTTTAGCGCTAAGAAAGCTTTGATCGCCCAAGTACTTGGGCTTAAATCAGCAATCCATAGTAGGGGAGCAGGAATAGCTTCAACTGGCCAAATAAAACCAGCCAAGAAAATGAGCGGCATAGAGCTCACGAGGACGACTAAGGTGACCAGTTCACGCCTAGGTAGTAAGTAACCCAGCCAGAAGCCTAGTCCGCAACAACCTAAAAAGAACGGGAACAACATGGCCAGTAGTTCGCCCGCGTTGGCGATATGGTTTACGCTTAAACGTTCGAAGCTAAAACCAAAATAATAGGCGCCGAGTAAATAATAAATTGCCACAAATACTAACGTTCTCACAAGCAGCAGCGATCCCGTTGATACTTGAGACCAGTAGCCACGACCATGACGCTGTGTTCCCGTTTGTAATCCAACCGCCATGATCAACGTTTGTTGTAAAATCAGAACAAATACTGCTGGCACTACGTATTCGATGTAACCCATGGTTGGGTTGAACGTCGGTTTCATATTAAGCTTGATAGCAGAGTAATTATGGCTAGCCATACTCATGGGCACACCATCTATCACCATTTTACTGACTTTCACTTGGGCCCCTAATGTGCCTCCCGCTTGGGCCAATCCCTCTACCACGATTCCGTACACGAGAAAATACGAGGCGTCCGCAGCGTAGGCTAGAGTCGGGCTTTTACCTAGCATTAGGTCTTTGTAAAAGTGTTCTGGTATGACTAAAAAACCGGTGATCTCTCGTTGTAAAAATGCTTGTTTTGCATCGGCAATCGTATGAAGTCGAGTAACTACGTTGACTTGTGGAGTGGCATCAACCATACGTTCCAGCTTTAAACTCGTCTGACTACCATCTAAATTAACAATCGCGATTGGTTGTTCACGAGGCGTTTGTTGTGCATAAGGCAAAGGGTATAAAAACGAGTAAAATACGACACCACCAAACACGGTCAACGTAACGACTGGATTGGTTAGAACGGCCTTAAGTTCCGCTTTAATCAGTTGCCACAATGTCATACCGCCTCCTTCGCTTGGCGTGTTGATGAAGCTGTTCGATGTTTACCCATCAAGGCTGCGGTAATGAGCAGAGGCACAACGTAACCAATCATAGGCCATAGCGAGCTTAAAGATTGTGCGGCCGATGCTCCATAGCTTGCTTGACTCACTTGTACTTCAATGTAATGGGTAATCGGCAATAATGAACGCCATGCATAAGCGAGCGTGTTCATGTCAGAAACTGGGAATGTAATTCCCATGAACGCGAAACTTGGAGCCGTAAACGCGCCAGCAAAACTCATCGCACGTGCGGGATCCATCGACAAGAAGAAGAACAACGCTCCCATAATGATACAGGCGATAACCGTCGCCAATTGTGCTAGTAGCATAACCACAAAACTGCCTTCCATTGGCCAATCAAGCACGGAATAAAACCAGTACAAGAACAACGCACCTTGCGCCATAAAGACCGGAATGTACTGACTTAATAGGGTAGTGAGCCTGGCGTATGGCTTTTCGCCCAAAAATGCAAAGCCATTCTTTCCACCATAAATGCGAAAGTGCGCGGCAAGAATCAAAATAGTGCTTACTACAATACATATTTGCCAAATGGCTGGCACGATAGCCGTTACCAAAAATTGTGCGTAGTTATTGTTACGGTTAAATAATGCGGTTATTTGTGTCGACACGGGTACAGCCTGTCCAGCCGCTGCTAACGTTGTGGTGTTACCCTTAGCCAAGTTGCTCATTACTTCAACCTGAGCATCGAAATAGCCTTGTGCTTGCGCAACGGCAGAGTTGATCAATTTCGCTACCAAAATGTACTGACTGTTGTAAAAGACAGAGAGTTGAGGTTGGCGGTGCTGGAGAATATCTTGATCGAACTTAGATGGGATGACCGCGTAAGCGTAGATATCGCCTTCAATCATCGCATTTTTTGCTTCGCTTGCACTGGTGTAGTGATAATTAACAACCAGACTCGACGACGCATCCAAAGATTGAATGAGCTTTCGAGAAAGTTGGGAATGTTGTAGATCAACCACACCGATTGGCAGATCCCGGGCAATGCCCGCAGAGAACACTCCCCAAATCATCATTGCGAGCAAAATCGGTATCCAAGTAAGGCACGAAAGCAACCACTTATCTCGTCGTAAGATATGCCGCTGTGAAATCTTAATCGTCATAGCATTAACCTAGTGGTTGTGATTAAAGTTCAACGACAACACTCATTCCCATACGCAGTTCAGGTTCGGGTTGAGCTGGACGAGCTTCTACTTCAAAGGTACGAAGATCAAAACCTTGAGAAGCATCGGTTGCTCTCCACGTTGCAAAGTCACCCATAACCGCAACATGCGTTACTTTGAACTCAACATTTTTATTTAAGGCAGGCAAATAGGCATCAAAGGTTGCTCCTTTTTTAAAGTGTTGAAGGTAATCTTCACGCACATTAAGTGTCGCCCAGGCATCTTCTGTATCTATCACAGTAACAACCGGGAAGCCCTGAGGTGCTAATTCACCACTTTGAAGTAGAACTTGAGAGACTTCGCCGTCAAACCAGCTGTAGATCTGAGTATCTTTCGCATACGCTTCTACTTCGGCTACGGCACCTGATGCCATGCGCGCTTTTTCCGCCGCAGCCACTTTGGTTTCACTTCTGGCGCCTTCTTTTGCCATTTCATACATTTGAAACGCGGCACTTTCTGTGTATTTCGCTGCTTGCCATTGCGTTAAAGCTTCATCGCGCTTTTGTTCTGCAACCACGCCATCGTTATAAAGGTTATTCACACGATTGTAGGTTTTTTCCATTAAATTCGCGGCGGCTCTAGCTTTCATCCACTGATCTTTTGCTGCTTGGATTTGTTGCTCACGTGCGCCTTTCTCAGCTTCTTGAGCTAAGGCGTCCGCCGCTTTTTCACCTGCTTTTGCTTGTTCTAACTTCGCTTCAATTTCAGGACTATGAAGGGTAAAAATAAGCTGGCCTTTCTCTACATCGTTGCCTTTACGGACCATGACCTCATCAATACGCCCTGGAACTTTTGAGGAAATGCTGTATTGCTGGGCTTCAATCAATCCCTGTAAGCGGATCGGTTCTGGCTGATAGGCTTGGTAAAATTGATAGCCAACCCAAGAGGCAACACCCAGAGCACAAAGTGAGAGTAAAACGGGTTTTAGTGATTTAGCTGCCATGATTTATTTCACCTCTTTGGATGTTGAAGCAGGGATATAAGCGGTATTTTGATATTGTTCGAAGCTGTTCATTTCACTGCTCAATGCGAGTAGCTTGGTTAAAGATATTAAATAGCGGAAACGCGCCGCTGAACGTTGTGTTTCTATACTAGCGACATAAAGCTGTGCATCCACAACATCCAGAGAAGACGACAGACCCTGAGTAAATGCTTTTTCACGCAAGCGCAGGTTTTCGTTAGCGAGTTCAATGCTAGATTCGAGCCCTTGTACTTCATCAATGGCTTGCTGAGCCTCCAAGTATGTCTTTTGTACTAGCAGCGATAAATCTTGTTTGGCTTGGGACTTTAATGAATCGACCTGCGAGACGACGCTTTGAGCTGCTTTGACTTTTTCGCTTCGCCCTGTTGATTCAATCAGTGGAATGCTCACACCGACACCAACTAACCAGTCAGGCTTCATTTGGCTTGCGAGAGAGTCGTCTTCATACAAGCTGTAGTCGCCGTAAAGGTAAACTTCAGGATAGTATTTCCCTTTTTCTGCTTTGATTAAGCTAGAGGCTTGTTTGTGTTTAGCGCTCAGAAGGTCTAACCCCGGATAGGTAAGCAACGTTTGATCGACAAAAGCGGTAAGAGGAGGAAGACTGTCGTTGATAAACAAAGATTCAGCGGGCTCTACGGCGTCATCTTGTGCAAGTAATTTACCTAATGCTGCTTGAGCGATACTCAAATCGCTGGCGGCTTTACGTGTTTCTACAGATGCTTTATCTAGAGAAGCCTCGGCTTGCAGGCGCTCAACGTGTGCGATTTGTCCTTGCTCTTCAAGCTTAATGGCAAAATCTCTATGCTTTTTTAGTCCAGCTTCAACCGCTTGCCGCGTTGCGAGTACTTCCTTTGCCAGCACGACAGAAAAGTAGTACTTCGACAAATCTTCAAAGCGCGCTTGTTGTTCCATTAGAAGCTGGCTTTTAGCCTCATCTGTTTTGCCTTCTGCTGCTGATTGAGCAGCAGAAATACGACCACCAGTAAAAATTGGCCAAATGGCACGAATAGACGAAGAGAAAATATCGCGTTCGGTTATGGTCGAAGTGGTATTAGCTAAGGCACCAAAAATAGGTTGAAAAGCAGGAGGTACGTTAATGTGTGTTCCTGTGCTGTCTAGGATCTGTTTTCCCGACAGCGTGATATCGGTATCTAAACGCGTGTAATTCGCGCCAATGGTAACCTGAGGTAAGTTGAGATTGCTGGTGGCACTCTCTTGGTATTGGTAATTCTCGACGTTTGAGCGTTGAGCTTTAAGAGAATAGTTGTTTTCTAGCAATAGCTGCCATGCGGTATCAAAAGTGATCGGTGCCGCATGACAGGCAAGGGAAATCGAGCTGCTAAGTAAGCCCAGTATCCAAAACTTTCCTGTTTTTTTCATAATGGCTGCTTTGTCGTAGAGTATAAGCTCTAATATAAAGGATTCGTAACTTGGTGTTAAGTAGGAGGGGAAATTGGGTAGTAGTATGCGCCCAGTTATGTTTGTGCTGGGCGCGGGAGATGCTACAAGTTTACTTCGTATATGGACAGTGAAACTCTGCTCTCCACTCAAGCTGACGAGAACCTCGCATCGTATTCAATAGGTCTTTTCCACTCATTTGAGGGAACGACAACAGGACCTTGAGATCAGAAGTACCGCCTCTGTTTTTTTCATAAGCCCTGACGTGTGTAAACGTTGAATACATATTCTCTGACAGCATCGCCTTATTCAGGCATATTCCAAAGGTATCGCGTTCCATGTTTGGTGTTCCTTCTAACTATAAATGCACCTCTGTTTATAGTTTTCCAGTTTTCAGATGGTGTCTAAGTGTTTGTCATATAGTCAGTATTTGTGTTTTGTTTTATTTGTTTCCAAATCACTGACATCAATGTTGAGCTTTTAATAGACTTCCAGCTTCACTGCTTTCTAACCGAAACTCTCAATGGTTTCGTTGATTAAAAATTATACGTTAGAAAGTCTAAAAACGCCTCAAAAACCGCTAAAATCGATGTGATCACGATCATGTTTTAAAGGGCAATTTATGTATGGAATTGAGTATCAGAGAGGAATGCTAAATTTGGTGAATGGTTGTAATTTTATGTTTCAGCTCGTCGATTAATTAACCGTAAACTCTGCGGTTTGCTTGCCTTCCTCACAGATTTATCACCGCAACAAAGCCATGCTGTTAACTGAGTGTTAACGTAATCGCTTGGGAGTGAATCATAAGGATGTATCAATGAGTTGGAAAACGATCAGCTTTCGTAAGCGAATGCTCATTATTATGACGCTGTCGGGGTTGATAGAGCTTCTATTGCTTGTCGCTGCAGGATTCACTTATCTCAAAATCAATCAAGAGCAAGAAATGGGAGAAAAAGCACTGGGTGTTGCCCGTTTTTTAGCAGACTCCGCCGTTGTTCGCGAAATGGTCACAACCCAAAATCCTCAGCCATACCAACTTCGTTTCCGAGAATTAACCGAAGCCATTGGTGCTGCATTCATCGTTATTGGCGACCATAAGGGAGTGCGCTTAATTCACCCCGTTGATGAGCGGTTGGGTAAACCAATGAGAGGTGGCGACAATCGTCGAGCGCTAGAGCAGGGATTGTCTTATGTTTCGACGGCACAGGGCTCGTTAGGTTATTCAGTTCGTGGTAAAGCTGCGATTTTTGACGAGCAAGGGAACATCATTGGTGTGGTTTCGGTTGGCTATTTGCTCGACCGGCTGCAAGACCGCATCGAGCCATTTTTGGCCTTTTTGATCTTCATGGTCATCGTAGTTGTTGTCGCTAATGCCATTGTATCCAATTATGCGTCGAGAAAGTTTCAGCGCGCCATTTTGGGGTTCGAGCCTGAAGAGATAGGGCGGTTGTACGGCGAATTAGAAGTGACGATGAGTACCATAAAAGAGGGCGTGTTAAGTATTGATGCCCAAGGGATACTTCGTTCGATCAATCGTAGCGCCTGTCAGATTCTCGGTATTGATAGAGAGGCAGCTCTTAATAAACCGTTGACTGAGACGTTACGCGATAGTGACTTATATACGGTGCTAGAAACCGGACAGGAAGATCATGATATTGAGATATTCCTTAATCATAAACGTCTGATCGCAAACCGTTCGCCAATTTATGTGGATGGAAAAATAGTGGGGGCAGTATCGAGTTTCCGTTTAAGGGATGAAATCAATGACCTAACCGAGCAGTTATCACAAACCAAAGAATATGCAGATTTATTACGTTCGCAAACCCATGAGCATCGAAATAAGCTAAACACCATTAGCGGGTTAGTTCAGATGGGGGAGCTGGATGCCGTACAAAAGTTAATTGGGCAAGAAACCGCACACTATCAAGCGATGATCGAATTTTTAAGAGACACCGTTAAAGACCCGTTAATTGCAGGTATGTTGCTTGGAAAAACTGAACGTGCTCGCGAGTTAGGCTTACAGCTGGTGGTTGAAGAAGGCAGCCGTTTGGAGCCTCTGCCTGAGTGGCTAAATTCGGAAGACCTTGTCACCATTCTGGGCAACTTAATTGATAACGCTTTTGACGCAACGTTAACCTCGATTCGTGATGAATCGAATGTCGCATCGGATCGCAGAAATATCGATGTGTCAGTGAGCGATTACGGAAATGAAGTGATACTTGAGGTGATAGATCAAGGCTGTGGTTTACCAAGCGATATAGAGCCGCAGGCGCTATTTAAAAAAGGGGTGTCGACGAAATCTCGTCAAAATCGGGGGGTAGGATTGCATCTAGTCAACCAGCTGGCTACTCGATATCACGGCCATGTTGAGATGATGCCCAACACAAATTATGGAACAAGAATAACGGTGTATTTACCCAAGGAAGAACAATTATGAGTATGGCGACTCGCGTAATGATCATTGAAGATGATCTTGCTATTGCTGAGCTGCACCACAAATACTTAAGCCAATTGGCAGGTTTGGAAGTGGTCGGCATTGCGACCACGAGAATGGAAGCGGAAATGCAACTCGATATTCTTAAGCCAGACCTGTTGTTGATGGATGTATACCTTCCTGATGGAACAGGGCTTGAGATACTCAATACATTACGTGCGAACAACCAAACTTGTGACGTCATTTTGATTACCGCGGCAAGGGATGTCGATACGCTACAACAGGCAATGAGAGGGGGAGTCGTTGATTACCTACTCAAACCAGTGATGTTTCCACGCTTAGACGCCGCACTGAAAAAGTATGTGTCCCAACGCCAACAACTAGACATCGCAGAGAGTTTGGATCAGAACCTCGTTGATAAAATGCTGCAGTCTCACGCCAATCAAGACAACTTGCCGAACCGATTACCGAAAGGGATTGATGGTGTAACCTTAGATAAGATCAGAGAGTTGTTCCCAAATGGTAGTGTGCTTACCGCTGATGAGGCAGGCGAAAAGATTGGTGCGAGCCGAACAACGGCAAGGCGCTATTTGGAGTATCTGATCAGCACTGGTGAACTAGAGGCTGATTTAAACTATGGGTCGGTAGGTAGGCCGGAAAGGTGCTATAAGAAAGTGATACGGTAACGTAGGTTTTGATGCTAAATACGAAATGAAAGCGATGGCTTGTTTTAAACAAACCATCGCTTTTTCGCGCTGAGGAGTTAGAAATTATATTCTAATTTCGCTTCAATAGAGCGCTCAGCGCCAAACCAACAGTTATTTTTGTCGTAACAAGAATAGTATTCTTTATCGAATAGATTGCTTGCTGAAAGGGTGACGCTAGCCCCTTTCATTGATTCAGATACTGTTGAGAAATCGTAACTTGCTGCTAAATCAAACAAGGTGTAGTCAGGCACTTTTTCGCTGTTTTGAGCATCAATTTGTGCTTCTCCGACATAGCGAACGCCAGCACTGGTACGAAGGCCTGAAAGATTTCCTTCGAAGAAGTAGTTGGCCCATAGAGAGGCCGTTTGCTCAGGCACCCAAACCGGCGTTTTACCTTCTTGGTTGTAATAACTGTCTTCGGTAACCTCCATGTCGGTATACGTGTAGCCTAGAGTGAAATCAGCTTGTGCTGTGGCTTGCCATTTTGCCTCAAGTTCAATACCTTGTGATACCACTTCGCCCGCTTGATAGTTCGGTGCATATGGATTATTCGGATCGGTCAAGATCGCGTTTTTCTTCGTAATATGGAAGAACGCTAAATTACCCGAAATATCGCTAGGCAATGGCGCGTATTTAAAACCGAGTTCCCACTGATGCCCGGTTGATGGTTCAAACGCTTTGCCTGTGGCATCTGCACCCGCGATCGGCTCAAAACTCTCGGAGTAAGTAAGGTATGGGGATAAGCCGAAGTCGAGCTCGTACAAACCGCCGACTCGGAAAGATACGTTGGTGTCGTCTAACTCTTCCTTGCTGTTGGATATTGTTCCTAGGTAATCGCTCACGCCGTCTGTATTTGAATCGTATTTATCCCAACGAAGACCTGCAATCATTACAAGTTGGTCGTAACGAACTTGATCTTGCAAATAAACGCCAATTTGCTTCGTTTTGATATCTAAGTTTTGTTTGTATTGGAAATTCAGTGCATTACGATCAATGCTGTTGTGGTCAGGATTAAAAATGTCCTGAGTTATCGAATACCCAAGCGTGTCTTTGTATTTTACATCTGAATCTAGATACTGATAATCAAGCCCGAACAATAAGTTATGTTCAAAATTTCCTGTTTTAACGTAGCCAGATAGTTGGTTGTCAATCACAAAGGATTTGGACTTTTCATCGGTTAAATAAGCATTTCGACCAACGGTACGGTTATCCGCTTCAAGTGCACCGTTATATGTGTTTTCCTGATAGGCATCGGCGGTCATGTAGCGGGCATTCTGTAGAAATTGCCAATTGTTGTTAAAGTCGTGTTGGACTTTATAACCCATCATCAGAACTTCGCGTTCGTAAGTGTTCCAGTCCTCATCCCCCAAATAAGTGCTTGGCGACATCGAACCAAGTGGGTTGTCAATCACTGAGCCAGACGCTGGCACGGTAGTGTAGATACCTGCTGATGGATCATTTTGATAGTAAACATTCACGTTGACTAAGGTGCTTTCTGTCGCTTGCCAATTGAAAGATGGAGCGAGGACATAACGTTCGTCTTCAGACGTATCGGCTTGACCATCTCGCTGTTTTGCGAGGCCGATAATACGGTAATCAACATTAGAATCACCAATTTGTCCTGTGGTGTCGAACGTCAGTTCTTTTAGACTGTTAGTCCCAGTACTAATCGAGACAGAGTGCGAAGGTGTTGACTGAGGCGCCTTGGCGATAATATTGACCATGCCTCCTGGTGGAATATTGCCGTAAAGAACAGACGTTGGCCCTTTAAAAACCTCGATTTGTTCAAGGGCAACGGAATCGACCTGAGGTTGAAGGTTCCAGCCGTTGTACAGCAAAGGAAGACCATCATAAAAGTTGGTGTAGTTAATAAAACCACGAATATTGAATAGGTCAAGTCGGGAAACGGCACCGCCACGCAGCTCTGTATTTACGCCAGGCGCGTAACGCAATGCTTCGCTCACCGAGTTTACGCCGCGCAGGTCCATGTCATCTTTAGTGATTACCGTGATCGCTTGCGGCGTTTCTTCCGGTTCTAAAACGGTTTTAGTTGCGGTGTTTCGGTATGTTTCGCCAAGTACTGTGATAGTTTCGTGCTGAGAAGTGCTCTCAGTGGCACTGGCGTGACCAGCAATAAGCGCGGATACCACGACTGCAACCGCAGAACGATGAAATCGATTCGGACTTTCCATATTTATTAATTCCACTACTTTTATTGATAATGATTGTTGTTTGCATTCTATAGCGAAAAAATAGGAAAAGTTAACAATTTGGTGCAAAGCTAGAACCTAAGTGCTTAGGCTTCTATCTAATGGACATGGCTTCGTTCGGTTTGACAGGTATCCAGTAATGCATTTGGGCATTCTCGCTCTCAACATCATAGTCTTCTGGATAAACTTCTAACTCGTAGCCATCAATACCGTGATAATTGGAATAGGGGAGCCAGTGCAAAATGAACCACTCAAGCGTCGCCGCTAGATTTGATGCTTTACCTATGTGCGTAATCACTGCGTAGGTTTGCTCAGGAACAACCAGAAGATCTGGTTCTTGCGTAGAGCCTTTGGATATTGAAGTTCTTGACGCTGAGTTGTACTCATAACCTGCCCAATAATCGAGTTGCTGGTTGCTTGAATACGCTTTTGTTACGTCAATCACACCAAGATATTTTCTTTCCAGATGAGTATGGTTTTCAGATGAATAGAGCTGTGACCACAGAAAGGGCACTTTGGATTGGAAGTTGGGCGTTGCGGAAAACAATCCATAAATAGGTTCATGATAACCAGCAAGCACAAAAGCAGGTTTTGTTTCTATTCGAACTTCGATAAAGCACTTATGTCTATTTTCGTCTTCTGGTGTATCGCGCAACGTTAAAGGTTGCCTCAAGCCCGTTAGTTGCTGAGCTTTACGATAATCTCGAGGACTCTTTGAAAACATATTTTTGAACGCTCGACTGAATGCATGTTCAGAAGCAAACCCCATTTCTATCGCAATATCTAACGAGCGATCTGATGTATGGATTAAGCGTTCAGCCGCAAGGCTTAGTTTAAGCTCTCTAATATAGTGAGCGACGGACACGCCAGTGTGTTGCTGGAAAACGCGTTGCAGTTGCCAACGTGACCAGCAGCTTGCTTTCGAGATTTCATCCACACTAAGTGCGATATCTAGATTGTTGTGAATGTAATCAAGCACAGAGTGTATTCGGTTTATCGGGTGCAGATTCTTTGTGCTTGGTTTCATGACATTCTAATTTCGCATTAATAGTATCCTCATTATCTTTAATTGAGTATCATTATCAATAGAGTGAGAGGATAAAATTCAGGCCACATAGATCACAATAAAATTGTAATGGATTGCAAGGGTGGATAAGGATTGTCCATATTAGAGTTTTTGCTTAATTTTTGTCTTACGTTAGTGCAACTTTTTTTATCCATAAAATACAAATATTTATGATGTTTTGTGCAACTTATTTAAACGTTTGCACTGGCAAGTGTTGATGTAAATCAAATAGTCGTAGACAATACTGCACCGTGTCGGACTCTCCTCCAGCGAGTACAGTGTGTACTTTTGAGACATAAGTGACCTAAATGACCTTAATACGTCGTGTTTCCAACAGATTTGGGAGTGCTACTTCTTGAGGTTCTTTGGGCCTATAGACTTTACCTATCAACGTAATAGGTAAGACCAATTTTCTATTTTGAGGTGCCATTGATAGGGTTGGCTCATCCTTTAGCCGTATCCGGGCACACAATAAGTACCTCGTTTTTAAGGGAAAGATGATGGTAATACCAGAAAACAGCAGCATCGTTATTTTTGGTGCTTCAGGTGACCTTACATACCGTAAGCTCATTCCTGCTTTATACCACCTCTATGCGAACAAGCAGCTTCCAGAAAATTTTGCCATTCTGGGTGTAAGTCGCACTGAATACAGTGATGAGTCTTACCGCGCGAAGCTGAAAAAATCGCTTCAGGAAATGGAAAAGACTGAGCCAGAAACGCTTGATGCATTTATTAACCATCTGCACTACCAAGCTATCAATACTTCTGACACACAAGATTACAGTAAGCTATCTTCTCGTTTAGACCAACTTGCTGACGAATATCGTTTCGATCAGCGCAATACGCTTTTCTACTTAGCAACCCCACCAAGTTTATACAGTGTGATTCCTGCAAGTCTTGCAGCACACGGCCTAAACAAAGAAGAAGATGGTTGGAAACGCCTGATTATTGAGAAACCATTCGGTTATGACCTTGAATCAGCGCGTATTCTGGATAAAGAAATTCACGAGCACTTCCAAGAGCATCAAATCTACCGAATTGACCATTACTTAGGTAAAGAGACGGTACAAAACCTTCTTGTACTTCGTTTCTCAAACGCGATGTTTGAGCCGCTTTGGAACCGTAACTTCATTGATTATGTTGAAATCACGGGCGCAGAATTCCTCGGCGTAGAGGAGCGTGGTGGTTACTACGACAACTCGGGTGCCGTGCGCGATATGTTCCAAAACCACCTGCTACAAGTATTGGCGATGGTGGGTATGGAGCCACCAGCACAGATCAATGCAGATTCGATGCGTGATGAAGTTGTTAAAGTACTCCAGTGTTTAAAACCTTTGGACGAAAACGCTCTGCGTAACGATCTAGTATTAGGTCAATACACCGCTTCTGAAGTTCGTGGACAAAGTCTACGTGGCTACCGTGAAGAGCCGGGGGTTGCAGATGATTCTCGTACCGAAACTTACATCGGTTTGAAAGCCTACATTAACAACTGGCGTTGGAATGGCGTGCCATTCTACGTGCGTACTGGTAAGCGTCTTCCAACACGCGTGACTGAAGTGGTTATCCACTTTAAACAAACACCGCACCCAGTGTTTGGTCAAAACGCACCAGAAAACAAGCTGATCATTCGCATTCAGCCAGACGAAGGCATTCAAATGAGCTTTGGCTTGAAAGAGCCAGGCGCAGGTTTTGAAGCGAAAGAAGTGAAAATGAACTTCCATTACGCTGACCTACAAGAAACGCAAATGCTAACTGCGTATGAGCGTCTTCTACTTGATGCATTGAATGGTGATGCTACGCTATTTGCACGTAGTGATGCGGTGGAAGCGTGTTGGCAGTACGTACAGCCAATTTTAGACTTTAAACAAGATCCACAATCCCTCTTCGGGTACGCATGCGGCACATGGGGTCCTAAAGAGTCAGACGACCTGCTACAGCGTGATGGTCGCGCTTGGCGCTTCCCATGTAAAAACTTAACAGATACGGATTACTGTGAACTATGATCAACCATAAGATCTACCAAACAGCAGAGCAGGTAGTTGAAAGCCTAGCTAACGACATGAAAGCGTTCAGCGAAATGGGCCGACCTGTTCACATCTCTCTTTCTGGCGGCAGCACTCCTAAAATGCTGTTCAAACTGTTGGCTTCAGAGGCTTACGCAACCTCTATTCAGTGGCAAAATCTCCACTTTTGGTGGGGTGACGAACGTTGTGTCGCACCTGACGATGCGGAAAGCAACTACGGAGAAGCGAACGCGCTACTGTTTAGCCAAGTAAACATTCCAACAGAAAACATCCACCGTATACGCGGTGAAGATGACCCTAAAGTGGAAGCGGAACGCTTTGCGAAAGAGATGTCAGAGGTGATTCCGACTGAAAACGGAACCCCTGTGTTTGACTGGATCTTATTAGGTGTTGGTGCAGATGGTCACACAGCTTCTCTGTTCCCTGGCCAAACCAATTATGATGATGCGAACCTATCTCTTGTGGCGTCTCATCCTGAGTCGGGCCAGCTTCGTGTGTCAAAAACGGCACGCGTTTTAGAAGCAGCAAAACGCATCAGTTACTTAGTGCTTGGTGCAGGAAAAGCGGACATCGTTGAAGAGATCAACAGTTCACCTGCACACGCACTGCCATACCCAGCGGCTAAGATTCAAGCGAAATCTGGTCTGACGGAATGGTATTTAGATTTGGACGCAGCAGCAAAAATTGCTTAAACGCTGCTCGTCAATGAAACAAAATTGGAGAGAAACAATGAAAGGTGATATCGGTGTAATTGGCCTAGCGGTAATGGGTCAAAACCTTATCCTAAACATGAACGATCACGGCTTCAAAGTGGTCGCTCACAACCGTACTGCTGCTAAAGTAGACGAGTTCCTGGAAGGTCTAGCAAAAGGCACGAACATCATCGGTGCATACTCTCTAGAAGAACTAGTAGAGAAGCTAGAAACGCCACGTAAAGTGATGCTAATGGTTCGCGCGGGTGACGTGGTAGACAAGTTCATCGACGCTCTAGTCCCTCTACTAGACAAAGGCGACATCATCATCGACGGTGGTAACACGAACTACCCAGATACAAACCGTCGCGTTGCTGCACTACGTGAAAAAGGTATCCACTTCATCGGTACTGGTGTATCTGGTGGTGAAGAAGGTGCGCGCTTCGGTCCATCTATCATGCCTGGCGGCGCTCCAGAAGCTTGGGAAGCGGTTAAGCCTATCTTCCAAGGTATTTCTGCGAAAACTGATGCAGGCGAGCCTTGTTGTGATTGGGTTGGTAACGACGGTGCGGGCCACTTCGTTAAGATGGTTCACAACGGCATCGAATACGGCGACATGCAGCTGATCACAGAAGCTTACCAGTTCATGAAAGACGGTCTTGGTATGTCTGCAGACGAGATGCAAGCGGTATTCGCTGAGTGGAACAACACTGAGCTAAACAGCTACCTTGTTGAAATTACGGCTGACATCCTTGGCTACAAAGATGAAGACGGTGAGCCTCTCGTTGAGAAAATCCTAGACACTGCTGGCCAAAAAGGTACAGGTAAATGGACGGGTATCAACGCTCTAGATCTAGGTATTCCTCTAACGCTAATCTCTGAGTCTGTATTCTCTCGCTGTCTATCTGCATTGAAAGATCAACGTGTTGAAGCTGAGAAACTGTTCGGCAAGACAATCACGCCAGTAGAAGGTGACAAGCAAGAGTGGGTTGACGCACTACGTCAAGCGCTTCTAGCGTCTAAGATCATCTCTTACGCTCAAGGCTTTATGCTAATGCGCGAAGCATCAAATGAGAATGGCTGGGACCTAAACTACGGTAACGTTGCTCTTATGTGGCGTGGTGGTTGTATCATCCGCAGCGCGTTCCTAGGCAACATCCGTGATGCATACGAAGCGAATCCAGAACTAGCATTCCTAGGCTCTGATGATTACTTCAAAGGTATCCTACAAAACAGCCTAGTAGCATGGCGTAAAGTGGCGGCTAAGTCTCTAGAAGCAGGCATCCCAATGCCATGTACGACTTCTGCACTAACATTCCTAGACGGTTACACAACAGCTCGTCTACCTGCGAACCTACTGCAAGCTCAACGTGACTACTTCGGTGCTCACACTTACGAGCGTATCGACCGTGAGCGTGGTGAATTCTTCCACACGAACTGGACTGGTACTGGCGGCGACACAGCGTCTACAACTTACGACGTTTAATCCGCAGTCAGTAAACGGATAAAAGCAAAAGGGTGCCCAAGTGGCATCCTTTTTTGTGTCCGTAAGATATTGAGATATTGGTAGATTTGTAAGTTACATTAAACGTTGATTCGTCACGCACTTCTCAGAAATGGGAGAGCATGCTTTTGCTAGCAGTTTAATATTTCTTTTCGAAGATGAAGCTAAGCCGCTCTCTTGCATCTCCTCAACTACAAGGTCAAGGTAATAGAAATGACACAACAGAAGCATCCATTTCACACAGCTTTCGTGTTGCTTATTTTCATATTACTAATCATTTACTCCATTTATCGCCTTTATCATCATTTCGCTTTCGAATCTCTACCGCTTCAGCTCAGTAGTGGCTTTCAAGTGGTCTACATTGATGCATCATATGTTTTAAGTATCGCAAGCTTACTCTTGTGTCCTACATTATTGGTTTATATTTTATTTGATCGAATGATACAGTTAGTCAAAGTGCCGATTAAAGTGATAACCATAACAGTTGTCTTGTCCCTTATCGTTGCTATTCCAGTTCAAATTTTGGAATTTGGGCGATTGAAGTATATTGCAGAAAATAATGGTTACTCAGCGTGCCCACCTTTCACAATCGCGTCCAGTGGGATGTCGATTGAAGCTATGGTGAAAGATGAGAGGCTTTGCTTGGATGCTGAGATTAATCGCATTGCGGTATATGGCTATTTTCACGAACTCGAACGGATTGATAACTATATCAAGTCACAGGAAAATTACATTCAATAGAAAAGAGCGCCTAGGCGCTCTTTTCTATGGTCGTTTTCTTGTTTTGATAAAACCTGTCTTTGAGGTAGAGAATTGCGCTGACCACAAGAGCCACTACAGAAACAGTAAATAGGGCATACATGCTGAGAATCCATGCGAATGTAGCCGTCAAAAACGCAATGAAGGAAAACATTCTGCTGAAAGACATCACATGGCCAAGTTTGTTACTTTTCATAAACGCCTCCCAAAGCTGAGTGGGGATAGACAAGTGTGGTCATATACCACGCTTTGATTGTCTGTTCTTTTTTGGCGTTTCACACAAAAAAGCGGCTAAAGATTTCTCAAAAAAGGTGAAATATTGAACTGGTAGACAAATCCATAAACGGATTTACAAATATATGAATGCATTTGTCTATCACTTCAAAGTTTTTGCTGTGCGGATTAAGGCCTTTTAACGCTATTATTGCAGCCTTCGAGTTTACTAGGCGTAATTTCAAGTCAATAATTCCGGGAAGCTCATCCTCATTATCAGTCACGATGAAAATCACTTTTCTTTTTTTAACAGTACCTTATTGAATATGTGTGATTGCATCAGGTTTGAGAATGAAACTAAGGTTGCAAGAAAGGCGAAAAAGAGTGCTAGGTAAGCCTTTGAACTACGCCTATAATTAGCGCCCACATGGAGGATGTTTAATAAATGAACATCCTCTATTTTTTGAAACCAGCTACAAGGATCCAGTAAAACGTGTTTTTCTGGTGTTGTTTACGTTGACCAAGAAGGTGATTAACACAACAAATTGAGGTTCTAAGATGATTCTTAACAAGTACTTTGTTTTCATTCCGGCAGAATTGGATCAGGAAATACACAAGGACAACCGAGTGATCTCTGAGAAGGAAACTCAACGTCAGGCATTAGTAAAACAGGCGCAACAACAAGGCGGCCTGTAAGCTAGGTTTCAAATAGAAAGAGCACCGCAAAGGTGCTCTTTTTGTATCTGAGGTTATGGATTAACCCAATATGCCGAGGCCTTTCAGCTTTCTATAAATCGTATTTCGACTGACGCCAAGCATGCGAGAGGTTTTACTGATGTTGCCCTGATTTGCTTGATATGTTTTAAGCAGTTTGTCTTCGACGGTTGCACGCAGTTTTAATGTTGGCTCTGCAGCGGTTGTTACGTCTTGAGCTTGGCTGAGCTTCTTACTCAGGTGAGTCGGTACGTGAGCGAGCTCCAACGTTTCTTCACCTTGCGCCATTAACGCGGATACTTTGATTAAACTATCGAGTTCACGCAAGTTTCCTAGCCAAGAGTAAGAAAGCATTAGAGAAAGTAGGTGAGGGCAGAGTTGTTGTTCAGATTCAGCATGACGTCGATGGATATTCTCGATCAGTTGTTGCTTATCATCTCGTTCTTCAAAGCGAGGCAATTCGATGATCAAACCATTGAGGCGATAGTATAAATCTTGACGGAACAATCCTTCGCTAACCAAGTTCTCGAGATCTTTGTGCGTGGCCGCGATGATTTGCGTATCGACTTGAACACTTTGGTTTGAACCCACAGGAAGCACGGTTTTATCTTGCAATACATGCAGCAAGCGGCTTTGAGCTTCCAAGGGTAAATCTGCGATTTCATCCAGAAACAAAATCCCTTTGTGTGCTTGGCGAATTTTTCCCTGATAGCCTTTGCTGTTTGCGCCAGTAAATGCACCAGCCACGTAGCCAAACAATTCGGACTCAACCAAATCTTTTGGTAGTGCGCCGCAGTTAACGGAAACCAACGGCCCCGTTTTTCTCTGGCTGTTTTTATGTAGTGCTTTCACAAACTCATTTTTACCAACTCCAGTCTCTCCGAGAATCAGTAAGCTGATGTCTTTATCGATAACGCGATTGGCTTGTTGCCAGCAATGCTCGACAGTGGAATCACCATAATGCAGATCATTGGAGGCGGTAACGGAACGAGACTTCACTTTTTTGTCGGTCAGCGGCTTTGTTTTGAACACGAAAGGGTGCTCGTCACTTTGGATAAAAAGAATGTTGTCGAGCGATTGCCCGATGACGTTTTGCTGAGCAAGGAGCTGAGAAGCAACTTGATTGTGCGCAAGAATCTGTCCATCTTCATTGGCGATGATAATCCCTTGCCACCCACTGTTCAGTAAGCCTTTCTCACATGCCAAATCCACACGAATATGCCCTTGTGGAATCAAGTTAAGCAATTGATTTTCAACTTGCTGAACCATGTTTTGTACCAGCACTTGCGTTGAGAAATCATGTTTCTTTTGTTCGCTGGTGATATCTAGCACGCCAATCAAATGACCAAGATGATCGAAAATAGGATTGGCCGAGCAGCTAATAAAACGATGGTGTTGGATAAAGTGCTGATCGCCAATGACTGATACCGGTTTTGCTTCAACTATCGCAGTCCCAATCGCGTTGGTGCCTTTGACCTTTTCTTGCCAGCACGCACCAGAGCTTAGCGCTATTTTTGTCAACTTTTCGCGGAACTTAGGTTGTCCCCAACTGCCGATGATGACGCCGTCGGCATCCGTCAGAATTAAGCGGCTGTCACTATGAGCAAAAAGCTGATTAAACAGCGGGAGAGCAAACTGGGTGACGGTTTCCAATAAGAAGTTGAGTTGGTGACGCCTATCTTGAAGTGTCGCTGGTGTCACTCGAATATCTTCAGGGCGTCGACGCTGTTTTAAACCCGCCTGTTCACTTCGGATCCATGAAGTTGAAAGCCAGTTGTTATCGCTAATGTGTTGAAGTTCCATGACTGTACCATTTTGTCACAGTGAGGGTGTGCCATTTTGGAACACTTGAACATTGGTGTTCACACCATACATCCGCTCAAACATCGCTCACTTGGTTTGTTATCGCTTGGTAATCATAGTTTTACATTTAATTAACAACAAGTGTGGTGTAGTTGGCGTGTGACTTGCGTAATGCTCTTTGTGAACAGTGCGATACGACACTGCAATAACACATTGAACGAGAAACAAAAGGAAGAGTTATGATCTATGCACAGCCAGGTAGTGAAAATGCCATTGTTAACTTTAAATCGCATTACGATAACTTTATCGGTGGGGAATGGGTAAAACCAACGGGCGGTGAGTACTTTGATAATATCTCACCAATCAACGGACAAGCGTATTGTAAAGTTGCTCGTTCTGGTGAAGCGGATATCAACTTAGCATTGGATGCGGCACACAACATCAGAACTAAATGGGCAAAAACCAGTGTGACTGAACGCTCGAACATCTTGCTGAAAATTGCTGATCGTATTGAGCAGCATTTAGAAGAGTTGGCAGTTGCCGAAACTTGGGAAAACGGCAAACCAGTTCGCGAAACCTTAGCAGCAGACTTACCGCTGGTCGTGGATCATTTCCGTTACTTTGCTGGCTGTATTCGCGCACAAGAAGGCAGTGCGGCGGAGCTGGATGAGCACACCGCAAGCTACCACTTCCCGGAGCCGATTGGCGTTGTTGGTCAAATTATTCCATGGAACTTCCCAATGTTGATGGCGGCTTGGAAACTAGCACCGGCACTAGCGGCGGGTTGCTGTGTGGTATTGAAGCCAGCAGAGCAAACGCCAACGTCGATTCTGGTTCTTATGGAAAAGATCGGTGATCTACTGCCTCCGGGCGTCATCAACGTTGTTAATGGTTTTGGTTCAGAAGCGGGCCAAGCGCTTGCAACCAGCAACCGCATTGCGAAGTTAGCGTTTACCGGTTCAACACAGGTTGGTAATCACATTCTAAAATGTGCAGCAGACAACTTGATCCCATCGACAGTTGAGCTAGGTGGTAAATCTCCAAACATCTACTTCTCAGATATTTTCGATTACGAAGATGAGTACCTCGACAAGTGTATCGAAGGTACGCTACTTGGTTTCTTCAACCAAGGCGAAGTTTGTACCTGTCCATCTCGCGTATTAGTTCATGAAGCGATTTACGATAAGTTTGTAGAGAAATTGACGGAACGTGCGCAGTTAATCAAGCAAGGTAACCCGCTCGATACCGATACTCAAGTAGGCGCCCAAGCTTCTCAAGAACAGTTTGATAAGATTTTAAGTTACCTGGAAATCGGCCGTGAAGAAGGTGCAAAAGTGGTCTTTGGTGGTGGTGTCTCTGAGCAGCCAGAGTCAATCAATCAGGGTTACTACATTCAGCCAACGATGTTGGAAGGCCACAATAAGATGCGTATTTTCCAAGAAGAAATCTTTGGCCCCGTCATTGCCATCACTAAGTTTAAAGATGAAGCGGAAGCATTAGAAATCGCGAACGACACCGAATATGGCTTAGGCGCAGGCGTTTGGACGCGTGATGCGAACGTCGCATATCGTATGGGCCGTAATATCGAAGCTGGTCGAATCTGGATTAACTGTTACCACGCTTACCCTGCACACGCTGCGTTCGGTGGCTATAAAAAGTCGGGTATCGGCCGCGAAACACATAAGATGATGTTGGATCACTACCAAAATACGAAAAACCTATTGATTAGCTACAGTGTTGATCCACTAGGCTTCTTCTAAATGAAGTAGTTAACAAAGAAAAAGCAGTACTAACCAAAACCCCGAGCCTTCGGGGTTTTTTATTGCATGGGCTTGCGGGTGGTAGGGTGTATATACGTGAAATTTATATTTTGAACCCATCTATATTGCGTGCTCAGGAACGTTGAATTACGGCCACTTTTCGTTCAAGTAGTTTTTCGACCGCGGTGTTTTGCTTTTCAAGACTAAACTGCTGATCAAAATCCAAGACGCGATTACAAGACTCAAGACTCGCAAACTGGTTTAAACATTCGCTAAGTTCTCTTTTAGAGCTCATTCGAGCCAAACTGCTTTCTGATGAAGAGAGTAGGGTCACTTTGCGGCCATGAAACGTTCCTTGTGGCAGAGCATCACTTTGCTGTGCTTGCTTTACTTCATGAACCGGTAAGTTAGTGTATTTAGATTGGATGTCGTTGGACATAGAGACACCTAAACTCTTAAGTCTAAAGTTTGTGGCATCGGAGCTACCTCAGCAGTGGCGACATGAGCAGACAATAACGACTCCCACGACTCACTTTGCGTCAACAATTCCGCCAAAGCAGTTTCAAAATACTCATAATCCAGTCGCTTAATGTTAATGAGTCGGTTTAAACAGAGTACATGTCGATGATTATCTAAACTAAAGAATAATTGATGCTCAGGCCAGTGATAATTAAAGGCTAGGAAAGAACGATAGAGATCGGAATTAACGATTTGAAGACCAACAATCTCAGCTTCGAGCTGGAGGGTTGTCGATTCAGGATGAAAGATGATATGCACTCTTAGATTATCATCAAACGCTAAGCTTACTTCATTTTCCGTTAGATGCAGTGCAGGCAAGCCTATTTGATGAGCAAACTTTAGCAAAATCTCATCGATAGTTTGGCGTGCTGACATAGGAATAGTCCCTTTTGAAATTTTATCAAGGAAAATATTAGATGTATCTCTTCGTGTTTATCAATATTGGTCGGTTGTTATTATATTTTGGTTTTTAATTTCGGTGAGATAAATAGAACAGCGATAACAAATGTGCTCTGATGCATATTGTGGTGCTTCTTAGATATTTAAATATCTTTGTTCTCTAATATACCCGCCTAATTGAAAGTGTATTAAGGTGCAGTCACGATGAGTTAAATTAAATCTAATGTTAAATATGTGTTGTTGAAGAATGCGATTTATTGTCCGCTTGTAGTATAAATATAAGTTGATCTTTTATATTTTTACATAAAGAATTGTGTGAGATTAAAATGAACTAAGTCTATAAAATAAGTTTATGGTGTCATAATGAACAATTCTATGTGGGCTGGTTTTGTCGGACTATTCCTACTAAGTGGGTGTAGTCAGTCTGTGCCGATTGTAGGGGAAGGTAGCTTTGACACAAAGAGTCAGGCGACACTCTATGGTTGGGTTTCTGTTGATGGATACTTTCCACCTTCGATTACGTCTCTTGATGTGGAAATATGTAAAGTAATTAAAAATCAGTGCTTTAAGTCTGCATTGCAGCACTACCAAGGCGTTCAATTACCCGTACAGTATTCATTTTTAATTGCACCGATTCAAGCTGGTGACGGAAACATGAAGATAATTGGAAAGCTATACTCGAATGGGGAACTTGTAGCGGAAAAAGAAAAGAACTATTTATTTTCAGTGGAGGGAAAACAGGAAAACTTGATACTCGTGCCAAAAAAATAACCAGATGAAAAGTAATCGGTTACATTTAATTAGACCTTACTAAATTATTAAAAATAAAGATTTGCTCTTTCCTGTTGTGAAAGTTTTGTTGTTTTTTACAAACATTAATCACATGGTTTAAGTCATCGGGTCAGTTGTTTTTAAGACTTATACTTGTTGCAAAAATAGCATTCTTTATGATTATATCTCGCTCCTTGAACACGTTGGCTTGGCGTTTTAGGCTATAAAACATACAATTTTAAGATTTTGGAAATTTCAGTTTGTTCGATAAACGATACCATAATCTATTTAATTTTATTCTAATGTATAACAAAAATCCTAAACTTTAATAACGAAATGATATTTAAGTTTTGGCTAATAATAAACGCTATCTGATAAAAATAATAAAGACGGACAGCAGAGTTTACTAAGATAAACTTTTACCTTTAGGTAAGGGTAATGCTTAGGATATTCGCTAATTATTCGGGGGGTATGGTAAGTGATATGAACTTCTATGCTCTTTTCTTTGCTTCTTTAATTGATATAGCAGTACTTAGAAATAACAACAATCAAAGTATTGCTTTGAAAGTTTCTCAACACTCGTACTGAGAAACTCAAAATAATGAAGGGTAGAAAATGGATGTGTCAGGCCAACTAAACACAGAAAAGGTCGGCTCGAGCTCGCGAAAAATTCGTAGTTTTTCCCGCTATGAAAAATCTGACGAAGTATTTCACTCAGACCAATCTCACATTGTTGTCGTTCACAATGGTCAGCTTCGAGTTCAAACAGGTGATTGCACAATCGATGTCGCGGCAGAAAACGGGGTGTTTCTATCCCAAGGGGATTACTTATTCGAGTATTCGCCCTTAGACGGGGCATACAAAGCGTCGATTATAACCTACGACAATGAACTCGTTAGCCAGCTATTACAGAAGCACAGTGATCTTTTGATGATGCTGCCCAAGGTAGATAAAGTTTGTTCTGGCTTGTTTACTTTTGGTTTGAACATACTCGTAGAGCAAGTGCTTTCCAGCATGCAGACGCTTGAGCAACAGGCGTATCCAGATGCGATCATGTGCCTAAAATATGAAGAGTTACTCATTCTTTTGCTGCACGGCAAAGGGGGAGAATCACTCTATGCGTTGCTGTCACAACAAACTAACCGAACATCGGAACGGTTACGTCGATTTATGGAACAACACTATCTCAAAGAGTGGAAGTTGACTGACTATGCGCAAGAGTTTGGTGCTAGCTTAACGACTTTTAAAGAGCTATTTAATGAGCACTATGGCATTTCTCCAAGAGCTTGGATCAGTGAGCGCCGATTGTTGCACGCTCATAAACTCCTGTTGACGAGCAAGATGAGCATCGTGGATGTGGCGATGGAGGCTGGGTTTTCTAGTCAGTCTTACTTTACGCAGAGTTACCGCCGTCGTTTTGGAACGACGCCAAGCCGTGTACGTTCGGGAGACGATCAAGTAGCTATCGCGAAATGAAATGACTTGGGACTAAAATTTTCTGACTAATTTTGAAAGTCACTCATCAGCGTAAATTCTATTATGCGTCATGTAACAACGAACGATTAAAAATTATTACACCTCTTTCTTTCTGGATCGTTCGAGAGGGGTGCGGAGACGAACATAAATGAAAAAGCAGCATTGGCGACGCCGTTCGCTTTTTCCAGACAGCATTGTGACACAACGGAAAGTGACTGTTTTGCAGAGAGGAGCTCGATATGAAAGTGCTTCTAGATCAACGCAGGATTTCAATGTTGTGCACGTCAATCACCGACAATTGTTGAGTGAAGGCGTCATTAATTATGAACAGTTATCTTTACTTCAACGCTTGTTGGATAGAAGCGTCGTCGATAGCCTGTGCGCAAGCCAGTTGGTGAAAACGTATCAAAAGCTCGGTGCGTCGCTTGACCGATTCGCCATGCGTTTATTTTTGGAAATTGGGTCGCAGCTCAGTGATAGCCGCACACTCGTGACTTTTGAACAAAGACTGGAATACATCAACGCGCGTCTTGGTTTTCGCTTCAATTTAGCGGTGCCAAAAACGTTGATGCTTTGTTTTCATTTATCGCTAAACGAGTGGATTAACCGTCAAGTTGACCAAAGCGCTTTGCATGCCTCCATTAAAGTGGAACAGCTTATCAATCAGCTCGATATTCAAAAGGAATATTGGTCGAAACTATCGGGAGAGGACACCAGTGCGGTGTTTGTACAACAGCAACTCGATTTAATTGAGCGCCAACAACACCAGTTGAAAGATCAACTCGGGACGTTGAGCGAACAACAGATGCAAGTGATTGAATGTCATCGTTCGTTAATTGAGAAGTGGCAACCGTCCTTAGACGAGCTTAAAGGGTTCGCAGAGTACACTTCTACGACTGCTCAGTTTATCTCTGAGTGGAAAAAGTGGTGTTCGGAAGTTCGACTTGAAGCTCCTGAGCTGAACGAAGTCTGGGATGCATGTGATGTGGTTTACAACGACCAAAATGCGGTTGCGAAAGTATGGCAGTGGTTCAAGAGCATGCAAATTGTTGGCGACATCGATCACTACTATTTTGACACTCAAAGCGGCCAGTGCGGCCAGGCTTGCAATCACCTCAGCCAGATTTAAATAGGGCGTTAAATGTTAGATAAGATGATGAAATCTTTAGCGGAAACGCTAAAGGTAGGGGGGTTTATTGCCTCAGAAAATGGCTCTTACAACATCGAGGTTGATCAGTTGTCACTGACCATCAAACAACACGCATCATGGTTTTTATGGGAAGCGGCTTTACCTTTCCAGTTTAAAGAGCATCTAGATTATCAACAAGAACAAGCGTTGCAACGTTGCATGCAGCTCTCATTAAAAACAATCCGTGAAGATGGCTGCGTACTAACAGCGAATGATGATCAGCAGCTGATTTTGCAAAGCAAAGTGAGGATCGAGGACTGTTCGATTGAGCTGTTCTCTTCTTTGCTTTCCAAGCACGTTAATCTATGTGAGCGTTATATGGCATTATTGGAGCACGAGCGCGTGAACCACACGATTAATCATAATGTGTGGTTGCCATGATGCGAAAAGTCTTTCCGAACATCAGACGTGCTGCCACAAAGATACTGTTGTGTGCTGTGAGCTTTGCTCCGTTGGGATTCGCACAAGCAACAGACTTACACTGGCCCGAACAACCATTCCGATACTATGCAGATAACGACTCATTAAAAGAGTTGTTGAATAACTTTGGCGCAAACTATCGCGTTTCGGTTTCTGTGAGTGACAAAGTTAATGATCGAGTGAGTGGACGTTTTACTCCTGATGATCCGGCTGAGTTCCTCGACTACTTATCGCAAGTCTATAACTTGATGTGGTATTTCGATGGTGCCGTCTTACATGTCTATAAGGCGACAGAAACGCGCTCACGTTTACTCCAATTAGAATTATTGACCGCCAGAGAGCTACGAAGCACGTTAATTTCCACTGGAGTGTGGGATTCGCGCTATGGGTGGAGAGCCGCTGAAAGTAAAGGGTTGGTTTATCTTGCAGGTCCTCCACGTTATGTCGACTTAGTTGTACAAACAGCCGAAGCATTAGAAACGCGCCTGCTGCAGAAGTCGAATTCAACCGACGAGTTATTCGTTGAAATAATTCCTTTGAAGTACGCTTCTGCAACGGATAGAGAAATTGCATATCGAGATCAGACCATTACGGTTCCTGGTATCGCATCGGTTTTAAAGCGAGTCGTGTCTGGTGTTCAAACTCAAGTGACGAGTGCGTCGAACAAAGAAGTTACCAGTTCAGATAAGCCTGTAAAAAGCAATAAAACCGCCTCAGTTCATGGCGGAGCAACGGTTGAAGCAGAGCCGGGCCTTAATGCGATTATTGTTCGTGATACTCAAGCGCGATTACCGCTCTATCGCAAACTGGTCGCTCAATTGGACCAACCGCAATCAAGAATTGAAGTTGCGTTATCGATTGTCGACATCAGTGCCAACGATTTAAGTCAGTTAGGCGTGGATTGGCGAGCGGGAGTGTCTGTCGGAAATAATCGAATTGTTGATATAAAAACAACAGGGGATGTGAGTTCGGGTGATGTGACTCTCGGCAGCGGACAAAATTTTAAGTCTTTGCTTGATTCAACCAATCTGAATTACCTGTTGGCTCAAATCCGATTATTGGAATCTCAAGGCAGTGCTCAAGTGGTTTCAAGACCAACACTGTTAACCCAAGAAAATGTCGAAGCGGTACTGAACAACAGCAGCACGTTTTACGTCAAGCTGGTTGGTAAAGAGACCGCAGCACTGGAAGAGGTCACGTATGGCACGTTACTGAGAATTGTCCCGCGTATCGTTGGTGACAGGTTTGCTGCCCGACCAGAAATCAATCTGAGCCTTCATCTCGAAGACGGGGCAAAGATTACCGATGGTGGTGTCGACGACCTTCCTTCCGTTCGTAAAACTGAAATCAGTACCTTGGCGACGGTGAAGCAAGGACAGAGCTTGCTCATCGGTGGTGTGTACCGAGATGAAGTGAGTCATCAGTTACGTAAAGTACCACTGTTGGGAGACATTCCATATTTAGGTGCGTTGTTTAGAAGTAATACCAACACTAAACGCCGCACGGTGCGCATGTTTATTCTAGAACCGCGAATCGTTGTGGATGGTATTGGCGATAGTGTGTTGATTGGTAATGAGTACGATCTGCGACCAAGCATTGGCAAGCTCAACAACATTTCCAACAACAGTGCTGAATTTAAATCGGTCGTCGAAGTGTATAGCTGCACATCAAAGACTCAAGCAGAGCGCTATCAGCAAGACTTATTGTCACAGCAACAGTCGTCTCAATTGACGCAGTGCCAATTGCCGACAGGGCAAAAGGGGTGGCGTGTAAAAGTATTGGAATGTGATGACTCACAAAGTGAGTGTGTGCATCCATCAGAGGAGCCTTAACCGCGATGCAGCAATGGAAAATTCGTATTTTATCAGGCGTGCATTCCGGAGTTGAAGTCACCTTACCTGAGGGCGCTCTTGTGCTTGGCAGTGACGACTTTATCGCAGATCTCGTGCTGTCTGATGCTGGGGTCGAAGCTAACCATTTCACGTTGGTTTGCCAGCAAGACTCGGTCATTTTACGAGGCTGCAAAGAGGCAAATATTAACGGTGAAAACATCTCTGTTGAAGATGATGGGATCGAGTTGTCACGCCATGCCGTTGTCTCTGTAGGCGTTGTGAAGTTCGCACTGGGGTACGCAGAAGATGCGTTAATCGTGAGTAACGTCAGCGACGAATCTAGCGAACAGGATACACCTGTTGTTGCTGTACAACGCTCTAGCTGGAAAAAAACAACGCTCATCGCCTTGCTTTGTAGTTTTGTCCCGAGTGTCATTTTTGCTGGTATGTGGTACAGCCAAGCTAACGGAAACAATAATGAGACTGTCACAGAAGCAGAACCCATTGTTTTGGTGCGCAACATCTTAGGCGAGCTCAAACTTAGCGACGTTCGTGTGGAATGGAATGCCGCCGCACGCCAAGCGGTTTTGGAAGGCTATGTTGAAGATCGAACTCAGAAACTCGATCTGCTTGGTCGAATTGATGTATTAGGTATCAATTACAAAAGTGACTTAAGAACGATGGAAGAAATCCGTCGCGGGGTTCGATTTATTTTGCGAAACCTCGGCTATCACCAGGTGAAAGTCGAAAATGGGGATGAGACGGGCACACTGTTACTGACGGGTTATATCGATGATGCAAGCCGCTGGAACCAAGTTGAGCAAATTTTAGAGCGAGACGTACCGGGCCTCGTAGCGTGGAAGGTTGAACTGCAAAGAGCGGGTGCCTATATGGATACGCTAAAAGCCTTATTGACGGATGCGGAGCTACTGAAAAAAGTCCAGTTGGTTACCAGCGGTGATCGCATCGAAGTACGCGGGGAACTTGATGATATCGAAACGACTCGATTTTACGGTGTGACTCGAGACTTCCGAGAACAATATGGTGAAAAACCGTATTTAGTTTTGAAATCCATACCTAAGGTGAGTAAAGGCACCAACATCGATTTCCCGTTTCGTAGCGTTAACTTTGGTCAGGTTCCATATGTGATTCTGACCGATAACGTTCGTTACATGGTTGGTGCAAGAACGCCTCAAGGCTACCGCATATCCAGTGTTACGCCTGCTGGCATTGAGCTGGTCAAAGGCGGGCGGGTGATAACAATAGAACTCGGATACGAGGGCGAGACGAACAATGACAAATCTTGAACAAATTTTAAATAACGACAAAAACGGTGCGGAAGCGCACAAGATTAAGAGCAAGCTCTTAGAAGCACAAGCGGTGGTGAAACGTCAGTTGGATTTAGGGTGCTCACCACAGCAGTACCAATTGCTACTCAAACAGTATGAAGCTTACACCGCCGCACATGCGGTCGTTGAATCATACGAAGCGAACTAAAAAATACGAGGAAGTCTTATGTCATTTTACGATGCTAGTAACAGTGTAAACCTTGATGATGTTAAAACTAAGTTAGAAAAACAAGCGAAAGATGCCAACACAGAAGTGACGACTGCAATCAAGAACCTAGAAACAAACGCCGATGATCCATCTAAGCTGGCTGAACTTCAGCACGCGATCAACAAATGGTCTGTTGTTTACAACATCAATGCGACCACCACTCGTGCGATTAAAGATGTGATGCAGTCGATTCTACAGAAGGTATAAAGCATGGAACGAGAAATGCGCCAATTGCTGGCTGAAATTGCGCTGATGGCAACCGGTATGCATCGTCATCAAGAAGCTAATACGATAGCGGACTGCCTTGAAGCAAGCTCTGGTTCTGAAGAGACCGTGGTGATGATTCGTGCAATGAGCCTCATGAATAAAGGCTTGTACGAAGAGGCTCATCAATTGCTCGAACCACTTTGCAACGCCTATCCAGATCTGATCAGTTTAGCGGCCCTTGCTTCCGCCAAAGCTGGTTTATTGAGCAAAGCGGAAAGTTGGGTAGAACTCGCATCACAGGGAAGCGAAGAAAGCCAAGCATTTGCTGCAAGCTTTTCTCAGGACATTAGGAACCTTGGATGATCGTTGATTCGAGTAATCTAACTCTTCAGCCTCAACCTCTGCGCCAATCGGAGTCGCGCCATTATGAGCGGAGCGATGAAGATAAGATGAATGTGCTCATGGAGCGTAATGCCAAGCAAGCGGAAGCCTCACACGCCTCTCCAAAAGAGACGTTAGAGAAAACAGAAGCGAAATTGGCGGGCATCAAAGCGTGGTATGAATCACTAAAAGACGCAGAAGTTGTCAGTAAACAAAGCGTCTTATCGTCGTTGAATGAAGCGTTCTCCGATCCTCAAGTTAAACGAGAGGCAATGTGGTACGCCTTTTATGAGGCGAAGAGTGCAAAGGGCACCGAACACCCGCAAGCCGATTTATTAAAGGTGTTGAAGCAGGAGTTACTAGGGAATTTTTCGGGACAGCTTATTGCCGAACCTCCTGCTGATAAAGCAGCACTTAAAGAAATGTTGGCGCAGCATTTTCCACTGGGTGCCCAGAAAGAACAAGCCTTGTGGCACTGCTGGGCTGAGTTGAAGTCGTTACCTGATATGGCATCAACACTGGACATGGTTCGTGATGAGCTTAGCTTCATGATTCAAAAAAATGCGATGGTGAAAAACATCGTCACTCATAGTCACAAGTTAGATTTGTCTTAGGAGTACATATGATAAACACGCAGTACACCGAGGTGATGCAAACCAACATTGATAAGTTGCAGGATGCGCAAGTCGAAGACGGTTTAAGCGAACGTTTTGAGCAAGCTATGTCGGTTCCCGAGGCAAATAATGGCCTGGAGGGCGGTTTGCTCGAAAACATCAGCGAGTTAAAAAATACTATCGATAACGCGAAAAGTAACCTGCAAGACAACATGAAGATGGTGGGTGATGATCCGGCGCAATTACTGCAAATGCAGTGGGCACTGACGCGCATTACTTTTCAAGAAGAGCTGATCGCGAAAACCGTGGGTAAAACCACACAAAATGTAGAAACCTTATTGAAGGCACAATAGTGATGATGAATAAAATGAGAGCGGTTTTCATCATGCTCACGTTGTTTCTGGTGGGGTGTCAGACCGAGCTGTACACCAACGTAACTCAGAAAGAGGGGAATGAGATGTTGTCGATCTTATTATCCGAAGGTGTCGTTGCAACAAAAGAACCTGACAAAGACAACACCGTCAAGTTAATGGTAGACAGTTCTCAAATCGCCTTCGCTGTAGACGCGCTGAAGCGAAAAGGGTATCCAAGAGAGCAGTTTTCTACATTGAAAGAGGTGTTTCCTAAAGACGATTTGATCTCGTCGCCATTAGCAGAACGAGCACGTTTGGTGTACGCGAAATCTCAAGAACTTTCTTCAACCTTATCTCAAATTGATGGCGTGCTGGTGGCACGTGTTCATGTTGTTTTGGAAGATCAAGATCTACGTCCAGGAGAGCGTCCAACTCCTGCATCTGCTTCTGTGTTTATTAAACACGCGGCGGATATTGCGCTTGATTCGTATGTTCCTCAGATTAAATTATTGGTGAACAATAGTATTGAGGGGTTGAATTACGATCGAATCAGCGTAGTGATGGTACCCTCATCAGAGGTACGAGTTGCTACTCAAAACAATCAATTTAAAAGCATTTTGTCGGTTCAGGTCACCAAAGAGACGGCGAATAATCTTATCGCCATTTTGGTGTTCTTGGTAGCGGCACTAATCGGTTCAAATATCGCTACTTTTACTTGGTGCCGCAGGAACACAAAGCGTGGTTAAACCAGAAACACCGCTCGCGCAGGTACAACATCAATTTAACTACGCGCCTTGCCAATACATCCATAAAAGTTGGATAGAACAGAAACAGCCTTGGTTATTAAATATTGAAGGTTGGAGAGATAACCCCATGTTTAACCAATGGTGCATAAATGAGTGGGCGTTATCTCCAGTTCCAGAGACGGCTTTTAACAAACCTTGCCATAGCTTGGCGTTGCTCCCAGCGGATGCGTTGAATCAACTCGTATTAATGGTGGGCGGAGCTTTACATTGTGTGGCAATGCGAGGCGTTGTTTTAAAACATCCGAAACAGGTTCTGAACAACGTCTTTGGATTGGAAGGCGCTCGGTTCTTGATTCAAAACGGGCCGATGTTGTTATCCAGTTGGCCGCAAGGTTGGCAACATCCGTTGCCAGAATCATTGGATGAGCGGTCTGTTGAAGCAAAAATGCAAGCGCTTGGGTACTCCTGGATAAGGTTTGTTTTAGTTAACTCGCCAGAAGACATTGTTCTGCGTTGGCAATTCAAACTAGAACAGCAGCTCAGCGAGAGTACGGAAATGGCTAGCTGGTTGGCAAAAGATCAGCGAGATCTAGCGTATCGACTCACAAAAAAAATCGCAAAACAGGTTATTCCCCAATGGTTTCATTTGTTGAAATAAAAACAGACAACTTGCAGCTGGCACCTGGCTTAAAGGTGCTGAAAGCGAAAGATTATGCCAGTTATCTTGATTCGCAACACTTAGTTGAAGCCGCGAACTCCAAAGCTGAAAGCATAATTGCTAATGCCCAACAAGCCTACGAAACTGAAAAACAACGTGGTTATCAAGATGGTCTCGCACAAGCCAAGATTGAAAATGCGCAAACGATGGTTGAAACCCTAGCGCGTTGTAATGATTACTATCAGCAAGTCGAAGAAAAAATGACAGGCGTGGTGTTAGAAGCGGTACGTAAGATCATCGATACCTTTGATGATGTCGATACCACGGTGAGCGTCGTGCGAGAAGCGTTGCAATTGGTGAGCAACCAAAAGCAGGTCATTTTACATGTCCATCCAGAGCAGGTTGTTGATGTGAGGGAAAAGGTGGCTGGTGTATTGAGTGATTACCCTGAAGTCGGTTACGTTGACGTGGTAGCAGATGCGCGCTTGAAAAATGGAGGCTGCATTTTGGAAACTGAAGTCGGGATCATCGACGCCAGTATTGATGGACAGTTGCATGCATTGAAGCAAGCGATGGTGAAGCAGCTCAGTGAGCGTAAAATTACGATTCATGAATAAATCTTAAAAACTCAGCACTTGCTGAGTTTTTTCATTTTAATGCCTTTAAACAAAAAAAATCCGACCATTTCTAAAATATTCACTGCCATAAATCCTTAAGAATACACCTAAGAAAGCTGCTTAGTTGATAAGTGTTGCAACCAAGCAGCGCCTCTAAAACAACAAAAATAGGATTATTTAGTCGAATGGCTAATGGATTTATAACTTCTTTACTGACAGATTTTGCCAGCCGCTGCCAACTGGAGTCGCTGGTTTTTGATGAGGATGATTGTTGTCATCTACTCATTGACCAAAACACAGCAATCACAATTCGCGCACAAGAAGATCGCCTGACACTTATTGGGCTGATTTCAGGCGATAAGCCGAGTGATGATGTTTTGCGTCAACATATGAAAGATGCCTTAACGCAAGGCTCTCCAGCGGTATTCTGGGAGGCAGAAACGGGATACATCGGTTTCATACACCTGCACCAGCAACTGTTAACTGCTTCTTTTCTTGATGAATCATTAGCGAATTTCATCGAATGGCTAAAAAGTGCGAACACGCAAAAAGTAATCAATAAAACAACCGAAGTCCCGGTAACGAGTACTACTCATTTTTCCACATTAAGGGTTTAAAACATGATCAGTTTTGGAAGTGTTAGCGCATTGCAGGCTGCCATGCCGCAAGCTCGCAACGAGATACTAAACGAAGGCAAGCTGAGTATTGGTGGCAAAGAATACCAAATCAACGCAGCGACCCAAGAATTTACTCGTACCAATCCTACTAATGGTGCGGTAGCGCGATTTTTTGAAGCGACAGGAAAATTGTTTCGCGAAGGCAGCTCACAATCGGTTGCGAAAGCCCTTACAAAAGCCGTATTTGATAATGAGCAAGGCCAAGCTCAGCGTTTACGAGCTGCTTCTTCTGTTGAGCATGGACAAATGTTCTTCAAAGATGGAAACATAAAAACCGCATCAGATGTATTAAATGCATTCGCAAAATTGGATAGCAAAACGGTCCAATCGCACTCTGCTGAGCTAAACCAGTTAGCGGAGCGAGCAATGACAGAATCAATGCTAGAAACCGATTCTGGTAAAAACCTCACATCACTGATTGGCGAAAGTGCAGCGAAGTCGCTTGCTGGACGTGTAGTAAAAGACTATGGCGGTGGTGTGTCTGCAGCGCAAAAAAATCCAGCAGGTAGCATCACTCAAATGCAAGCGGTGTTTGATATGGAGGTGATGCATCTTAAATCGGCGCAACGCCATATCGAAGGTCTAGCAAGCACCGATCTAAGCCAAGGTGTATACGCTGAAGGACTTGCAGAGGACGCGTTTAACAAAAGTGGCGTCACCGATAATGTCGAACGAGCTGCGGCGTGGATCATTAATGCTTCTA
Organism: Vibrio sp. 1-2 (7-a); assembly: GCF_013048515.1. Lineage (NCBI taxonomy): Bacteria > Pseudomonadati > Pseudomonadota > Gammaproteobacteria > Vibrionales > Vibrionaceae > Vibrio > Vibrio sp. 1-2 (7-a). The sequence goes on along the minus strand of NZ_VHSQ01000001.1, from coordinate 1,193,349 downwards.
ACTCTAAAGGGAATGATGCCGAAAACATTACGTCTTTACTTAAAGAATACGCGTCTAATGGGAAAGACTTATTGAATATGGACAACTTAAAAGAGCTACACGCTCGATTGGTACCTGATGTTGAACGTGACTACCGAGGGCCAAATATTTCGGGTGGTACTTTGCCTTCAAGTATTGGCGGTGAGGGGATGCTAAAGCAGCACATTGAAGGGTTTTTGAAAGAAAACCCAGTGGCGGATAAAGATCTGGGTAAACACTTGTTTGCAGGAGTCATTGGGTATCACGGGTTCACCGATGGAAACGGTCGCATGGGACGCATGCTATACGCGATAGCAGAACTTCGTAACGACTCATTCAATCCTTTGGCTATGAACGCAGAGAACAGCCTTCACGGCATCAAGTAATTTTTCTCTTCTATTAAAATTTTAGAGCGGCGATTGCCGCTCTTTTTCTTATTTCTTTATCCAACTTATTCTTCATTTTTCTACCTCTCTAAAACGGCTAATAGCAATAAAATTGAGACGTTTAAATAAAGCTCTTGTGTCTATCACGCCATAAAATCGCTCTTATCCTTATGAGCTTATTTAAATAAGCCGTTATACCCAAGTCGTCTCGCTGCATCAGATATTTCGAGGCTACTCAGGTATATTAAATTAGACAGGACACAACATGGATACAGGAAAGATTAATATGCTTCTCTCTGAACTAGGAGAAGTGCTGAAACTTGAACGCGTGACAGCGTATGACGATCAAATGTGGTCACTGCATTTTGCTGAAAATAACAGTGTCGATGTTCTGCTCGTGGAGGAAAAAGGCGAGTTGTTGATTTCTAAAAACCTGCACATAGAACAAGAGGATATTACGTTAGACAAACTTCAAGTTTTACTTGAATACAACTTCTTATATCGAGAAACCGGCGGTGTGCAGTTTTGCGTTAATCCAACCACTAAAGATGTGGTTCTTCAGGTTGCCATCGCGGCCGAGAGTGAACTCACCAATATTGCTAACTTGATGATTCAACTGAATGAGCTAGTGGATACTTGGGCTCAGCTATTTCAGAACAATACGGTTGTAGATTTTAGCCAAACAGACGTACACGCATTTATTCAGGTTTAAGGCATTACACATGGTCAATATTAATACATCGCAAATGCACTCGTTGAGTCAGTTAACATCCCATTTGGCGACACAAAATCAATCTGACGATAAAGAGGTTCGAGCACACAACGGCAAAGATATTTTTGTTAAAGAGGGTGCATCAAAAAATAAAAGTATCAGCGCGCGTATTAGCCACCAGAATAAAGCGAAAGATATTGTAGTGAACCTGCTCACGAAGCAGGGTATTCCTAAAGATGTTGCGAAGCTGATGCTGAAAAATGTGTTGAACGGTGAAAACAAGTTAACGCTTGGTAGTCTGAAAAACCTAGAGAGATTGTCGTCTGGTCCGAGCTCACATTGGCCAGCCGCGCAAACGGCCTCTTCTTCCAAAACCAATAAAGCTTCATCGAGTGTCGCGCTGATCAACGAACATAAAGCTAACCTTCAAAAGCTTGGTGATTTTGCCTGTACAGACTTAAATACATTTGGTGTAAAAGGTTCGCAGTTTTATGAAACCAAAGGAAAGCCTAGACTAGAAGCGCTTCACGCGAATCAAGCGCGAATCATGCAAGATCAACGAGCGACTATGTCCGCAAACGGAGTTCAAGCTGCAGCACAAAGAGGAACCGCACCGCAATTAAGCACTCTACAAAACATTGCTAAGGCAGTACAAAACGCGAAAGCCGGCTGCTGTACTACATTTGCCTTTGCTGCCGCTGCGGAGATGATTCAAGGCATGTCAGGCACACCTGAAGGTGAGCCTAAAGTAGAAGTGGTTGCGTTTAAAAAGGGTCATTCAGGTACACACCTTTATGTACTGGTTGGTCGACAAGAGGGGAGTGATATCAAAGATCCATCAACATGGAGTAAGGATGTGAAAATTGTTGACCCTTGGGCCACATCCGCATTCGGTGCACCAATGTTTGGAGATGCGCAACGACCACCTGTTTCGAATATGTTCCCGCCAACAGAAGTCATTTTTGATAGCCATAAACTGGGTTAGTCACTCTGCAAAAGAAGTGAGCAAACACATAATACTAATCTTCTAACCTTTATTGAAAGAGCAGCCCTGAGCTGCTCTTTTTTATTACTCTGGCAACTCATTTTCACAGCGAGATTTCTGCGGAAAACCTCACAATGAAGGCGAAAAAGTGACAAAAATAAAGCCATTACCGACATCGTTCAATCTGCAATCGTTGTTCAATAGAGTTATTGAAACAAAAGGAAAAAGTTATGAACACGATTCAACAACTGCTCTTGGAGTTTTGCCAACTCAATGAGTTACCCGAACTGAATTTTGAAGACAATGAACGTTGTCAGCTACTGGTCGATGATCGCTACATGTTGTATTTCATCGCGACAGATACGGATGATTTGATGTTGTCCGTGACGTTTGGAGGGTTAGAAAAATCCGGCGAACAACGACTAAAAGGTTTAGAGCTTCTTGCTCATGCTAATTATCAGGGCATCGGTAGTGGCAGTCTGGCACTTGCTTTAGCCCCAAATGGTCGACAGCTTGTCTTAGCGGGACGTAAACCCGTTGAGCACCTAAACACGACGAATCTTACTGCTTGGTTTCATGAGGTTATTGAACAGACTGAATTGTGGCAAGCGCGTTTTGCAATGTTGGATCAAGCGATTCCAACCACCCCTAATCATGAACAAGCACATGTTCAATCACTTCGTGTGTAGGAGAGAAAAATGGTCAATACAACGCAAAAAATCAGCCAAAGCCCAGTACCTGATCTAGAACAGTTTCGTGCAGTCGCTGCGCAAAAAGATGACCGAGTGATCAGTAAAAGAGGTGAGGTAAAAGAACCTTCAACGTTCCACAAAGGTCACAAGTTTGCTTCTATCCACGAAGGCGTGTTGAGAAGCAAATACACTAAGTTTTTCCAAGAAAACATCAAAACTCACCTTGATTTAAAGCAGGCGCTACTTAAGCAAGAAAAACCTGAGGTTGCGCTGTTGGCTTACTCCCTAGTGAGTCCTTCTGGTTATCGCGGTGAGCCGCTTACTGAGCGCAAAATCTTAGAAGTTGTCAGCTTGTTGGATGAAGTCAAGGTGAGCAGCGATACGTACCAGCAGCTTAAAAATACGTTTGACGCGATCAGCAAAGATCCGCGTATGCAGGTGAGTTTAGAGGCTCAGTACCCGGGGAAAATGGATGGTTTTGGTGCCGAACTGTTACAGATGGGCAAAGAAAAACTGAAAGGTTCTGGCGTTAATGCTGTCATCAACCTAGCTTTGCCTGGCGTAGGGCTATTAATTTCAACAGGACGTGAGCTGCACAAAGCGGCAGTCAATGGCGATGCTGAAGCTTACCACCATCAGCTGGAGCAAATTTCGCAGCTTCCAGGGCGAGACCAACGTCTCTCTATGCCGATGCAACAAACATTGGCTCAAGGTCATGCAATGTTATCAGCTGAAGGTGCAGTTGGGGCAACATTGGGCATGGCGACAGGGAGCTTGGGTACTTTTGGTGTGAGCTCTGTAGCGACAGCGGGTGTTACGCCGATAGCAAAAGAAGCCATTGGTTCGGCTGCCACGACTGGCATCATCAGTGGTGGTGGTTTTGTTGCGAACCAAGCTGGAGCATACGGGTTAAATACGGAAGTCAAAGAGCAACTCATGCAAGGTGAGATGTCTGGTGTTTTACCAAGGCTTGAAGTTTCTAATGCCAAAGGAGACTTTACCTTCAGCATGCAAGATCCAGCTTCTGTACGCGCATTGATGGCGTACCTTGGACCTAAAGAGAACACGGCGATGACATCACCTCAAGCGCCTAAAGAAGCACAAGAGATGGAAGCTGCTCGCTTAACGTTGAAAAAGATGTTGGGATCAGAGCCAGGTGAACACTTAGTCCCTGACGTTGATTCTATCTTGAAGCTAAGTCCAGAAGATGCGCCAAGTAAAACTGAGGCAACTGCTCATAGTGCGTTTAAAAAGCTGTTGGGCGAAGATTGGGATTGGCTCATGCCTGCAGTTCGAGCGATCGATAAAGGTGAGGCGAGTCAAATCAATGAAAAGTTGACTTACAAACTGCCACTTGATGCCGAAAATGGACGAGTATACCTTGATAAATGCCCAAACCTGAGTGACGCTCAGTTGGATGCATTAGATAAACTGGGCTCACCAAGTCAATTGCGACTGATGTACTTAGCGGAAGGTTGGGTTTAATTGAAAGTAAGGGAGCAGGTGCTCCCTTACCGTATATGGTGTTTTGCCGGATGTTTATCTAGGCGTTAAATTGGCCTACTGATTTCGCTTAAAAAAGCGCTCGGCATTAGCAAATAGAGATTCACAGTGCTTTTTCTGCTTGTCGTAGTCAGCCGAACCTTCTGGCATTGCGTCTAATACTTCTTTTGCGCTGTGGTATTCTTTTACCATCAACTCAAATTTATCTTCATAATTGCTTTTTTTATTCTTTTTTTGAAAGCTATCTCGTTTTTTTCTCATTTTTATTCCTCTAGATCGTGTTTATTAAAGGTCAATCTAATTAACCTCTACTTTTATAGGAATAACGAAGTCAAAATGGTTTAAATTAAGTCTAAATATTCCATTGTCATCGCGCTGATTAATATATTTCACCGCTAATGACTATTCCTAAATAGTGGTGATATATACACGACGTGGCTATGCGCGTTATGTCTTATTTTGACGCTTACTGATTGTTTTTATAAGGTTAAATTCCTTATAAACCTATCGATGTAAAGACAGCGCGTTGTGATAACCATGCTAAGAGAACTAACTCTCGTTCGTATTTAAATCAAAACTGAGGCTATTTAATGGAAGATAAAGAATAAGTTGCTACAGGAGTTGAGTAACGAAATGACTCGAAAGAAAACTAAGAAGAGACTCGAACTAAATATTTCATCAATAGCTCACGGTTAGGAGCTGAGCTCACTATACACCGATTATAAGAAATAGATAGGACTTTCTATTTTTCTTCAGACAAAACTGCCCATGAAGGAAGCTTGCGCGTTGCAAAGCAATACCTAAAGATACAAAGGCATGCGTACATGCCTTTGTATTTGTGCCTAGCACACTTGGCGCTATGGTAGGTAGGCGCCGCCACATACTGGATTGTATGTGCCCGTGATATGTCCGCTTTTTTCACTTGCCAAGTAGCTCACGGTGTTTGCTACGTCTTCAGGTGTGGCAATTTTCTGCGTTGGTGTGAACATTCGAATGGTTTCTTTAAACTCTTCAGGAGCACCTTTTGTTGCGTCTGTTTCTACAAGACCCGGAGCAACGACATTAGACGTAATCCCGAAGGGACCAAGTTCTTGGGCGAGGTATTTACTAAAGCTATCAAGTGCACCTTTTGCACTACCATGAGCAATAAAGCTTGGTGCAGGGGCTTCTGATAAGGTGCTAGAGATAAAAATTAAGCGACCAAACTGGCTGGCTTTCATGTTTTCTACCGCCAATTTTGCCGTTTGATATGCAGCGTGCATTTCGTCATTGAGCTTTTGTGAAAACTCTTCCCACGACTGCTCAGTGAAAGGTTTAGCGGTAAAGCTCATGTTTGCGTTTGAGACAAGAACATCAACGCCACCATGTTCATTTGCGATGCTGTCGAACATTCCTTGTATTTGTGCGTCATCTCGAACGTCAGCTTTTAAAGTGTACGCCTCACCACCGGCGTTTTGAATTTCCTGAGCTAACGCTTCCGCGACCGCAGCACTATTTACGTAGTTGATAAAAACTCGGTAACCATCTGCAGCGAGTGCTTTTGCTGTTGCTGCACCAATTCCACGAGCGCCACCTGTAATTAAAGCATTGCGTTTTGTCATCGTATTTCTCCAAGGTTGAGCCTGACTGTTAAACCAGCTTCTGTCGCAACGTACGCTGATAAGTTAAATTTGTCCGTTAAGCTTGCGTAAGTTCGCTACCACGCTAGAAAGTTGCTGTTTGCTGTTATCTAGGTCGGCATCAGCAAGGTTCTGTTGGGCTTCTTGCAGCACTAGCGAAGCGATATTTGCACATGTATCAACGGTGTCTAAAGATTTTTCTGTTAGCACGACTAACTTACTTCGACTATCCGTTGGCGAAGGTTTCCTCTCTGTCCAACCGCGCTTTTCAAGCCCATCAATTGATCGACTGACGCTCGATTTTTCTAAGTACAACAGTTCACAAATCTGACTTTGAGAAAGGGCACCGTTGTTTCGTAACAGCAACACGACACCCCATTGTTCTGCTGTCATATCAATACCAGCATCTTTGAAACGGGTAGTGAGTAATCGGTTAAACAGACGACTAGCAAGCCCCGTAAGGTGACCAAGAGACTGATGATGGTTGTATTGGGACATGGAAAATTTCACCAAATAACATGAACGAACAATATGGTTGTATACACAACTATATTGGGCAATGTCAAATTCGTTTGAAGAAAATGCTACTAGCTTGTGCTTATCGTTGGGTTGATGTGTCAGATTGAGATGCTAATGAAAATTGGTGAGGTAGCTTCGAAAACTTTGGCCAGTCAAGTTGTTTGCGATTGATGCGCCGAGTTGGGGAGCAGGCTTCAATAAAGGTAGGGGAGTTGCAGTCCTCTCTTTATTTATTCAGTTTAAATGTGTTTTTTTATTTACATTACAGATGGTTAGGTTTTAATTCTCTTCATTCAAAACACTTTTCTCAAGAAGTTCATGATAAATCAATGAGATTGATCTTTTTTGATTGGCAATGATCAAATGTATCTTTACTAAAACTGTACGGTACAGTACAGTTTGTGAAAATCATAAAATGGGTTTCAAACATGAAGAAGAAAGTTATCGCCTTGTCGCTTGTTGTTGGTTCGTTATTTGCTGCTGGCTGTGCCTTATACCAGCCGAATACTGTAATGACGGATAACGCATATGTTCATTCAGACGTTACGGCCATTTCACCTGAGGTTGGGGGGCAAGTAAGCGAAATCTTTGTCAAAGATAACCAGTGGGTAAGAGAAGGAACTCCTTTGTTTGTCATTGATGATGAAGACTTTATTGCCAACCAAGAAATTGCTCGAGCAGCACTAGATGTTGCGAAATCTGAGCTTACTGCAAATCAAATCAAAACGGATATGCAGTTAATGAAAATTGAGCAGGCGAAGCAAGGTATTCGCCGCGCGAGTGCAAATGCCGAACACCAAGCGGCGGAGTTTCAACGTCTTTCTCGTTTGGTACAAAAGCAATCTGTAAGCAAAAATCAGTTTGAAGCACAAAAAACGCGATCTATTGAAGCAAGCAGTAATCTTGAAACCGCTAAATTGGGCTTAGCTGCTGAGCAAAAACAGCTCGACACATTGATGACTGAGAAGTTGCAACTGACAGCACAGCGTAAAAAAGCAGAAGCAAGCTTACGACTGGCTAATATTTCACTGGAAAGAACCACGGTGCGTGCACCATTTGATGGCTATGTGGCAGATAGACAAGTGCAAGTCGGCAAGTTTGTACAACCAGGAATGGGGCTCATCGTGATGGTGCCAGATTATGTTTGGATAGAGGCAAACTTTAAAGAAACACAACTTGAGAACGTTGTGCCTGGGCAAGAGGTTGAAGTGGTATTGGATATGTTTCCAAACCATCCATTGCATGGCCGTGTTTCTTCGATAACCCCGGCGACTGGTGCACAGTTTAGTTTATTGCCACCTCAAAATGCGACAGGCAATTTCGTAAAAGTAGTACAACGTGTACCAGTACGTATTGAGCTAGAGATCCCTCAAGAATTGAGTCAACGAGTCTATCCGGGGTTGTCTGCAGAAGTATCGATCGAGACTGCGGCACAAGGTTAACTGCAATGGAAAAACGTTCACCGCTGCTGATTTTGACGCTTTTTGCGATTGCTGCTTTTGGTATTAACTCCGTGATGTTTACCGAGTTATCGTATGAGATGGCGGCAACGTCAGGCTTATCTGTCGATGAAGTTGCTCTGGTTAAAGTCGGCTTTATGATTACCCAGGTATTAGGTTTTATATTCACACCAATATTGGTGCGTAGATTGGGTACGTTAATTCTCTTACATGCCATTTTATTGGTAGGTCTAGCGAGCAATCTTGTACTTTACTGGGGCGGACAGCAAGAACTGGTGTTCACTCTGACTTGGCTCTCGAGTGGCTTTTTTATGAGCATGTTAATGGTGGTATTAAACCTTTACTTGCTCCACTTCTTTGAACAGCGTTGGCTACCTGCCATTATCGCTTTAACGCTAGTATTCTCAACCTTGCTACCGATCGGCGCTTACCCTTGGGTAGTGGCCAATATTGTCGAAATCTTTGATTGGTCACTGTTGTGTGTCGTGTCGGCTTGGCTGTACTTCTCTGCCTTGATAATTGCATGCATATACAATCCTAAGTCGATTCAAATCGAGGCCGGACCCAAATCTGGCTGCTGGTTTTATTTAGTTTTTGCCCTGACAATAAGCCTCGTTGTATTTCTATTGATGAGAGGCAGTTATTACAACTGGTTTGACTCGGAATGGTTTGTTAAAGCCTCTTCGATAGCTGCGGCTCTGACTTTGTTAGTGGTGTATTATTTTGTGAAAACCAGTCCCTTAAATACAGCATCAATACAGCTGCATAGTAAGTTGAAAACTAATGTTTTTATGTACAACGCTTTTTTGGCAGGTTTTGCTGTTATGGCGAGCAATCTGTTGTTTACTAGCTTTTTGAAAATGGCGTTGCAGTACAACAACCTTAATGCTGGATATGCCCAATTGCCGGCATTTTATGCCATGCTAGGTGGTATGCTAGTCAGTGTGCTGGTGTATTACTTCCGCCGTCCATTAGCGGATGCAGTCGTCCCGTTTGGTGTGGTGATGATTATACTTTCGGTACATAAGTTTAGTCAGTTACCTAGCTTTGCTGGTACGGAATCTTTGTCCGTTCCGATGATGTTGCGTGGGTTTGGTGTCGGCTTATTGAATGTGTCTGTGACCATTGCAGTCTTGATGTACTTCCAGGTCGGGCAGCGTTTAGAAGGCATCGCCAATTTCTACCTCTTTCGTACCATTGGCGGTGTGATTGCTGGTGCCGTGTTCTTACGGGTAATGCAAAGCCATAGTGCACAAGCTGCTGGAGAGACTGGCCGAACGCTAGATGATGTGAATCATGCTTTTGGTGCTTATAAAAATGCGTTGAGCAGTACGATTCTGACTCATGGACACTTGCCAAATTCGGCATTAGGAATGAGCCAAATTAGTTCTGTTGTCAAAGAGCAGGCGACCACTCTCGCACTGAGTAATTCATTATTGATGTTTATTATCTCGGTCTTTGCTCTCGCGCCAATCTTAATAATCGGTAAAAAACTGGCGGCGAAGCGAGAGATTCACTAAGCCATAGAAACAACAAGGGAGCGATGATGCTCCCTTTTATATTCAGTGAGTTTATCTTTGGTATAGATTTAGGAAGGCGGTGACCGCTTTTTTCGTATGTGCATCTAACTCTTCATCTGTCGGAAAATCGAAGCCAATTAGTGCCATGTTCTGGTAATCAAGTTTAATTAATGCAAGTAGTTGCTCACAAGCGAGGTCGGCATTTTCAACATCGAGTTGTGAGCTGACAGTTTCACTCTTTAAAAAGTCGATGAGGTATTGATGAATGCGATGCGGCCCTGTCTGCCAGAATTGATTTGGTACGGAATCATGTTTGTTGAAGTCAGCCGAAACGATCCGATAAAGTGATAGCATAGGATTGGAGCATACACCTTTTAGGTACTTCTTGGCGAAGTCATTCAATGTTTCTTGTAAAGGCGCCGATTGCTTGTCGGCAAGCTGGAAGACGGACTCTAAGCTGGTTTTGGTATTGTATGCTAAAACTTCAACAAATAACCCTTCTTTGTTCGAAAAATAGCGATATAACGTCTGCTTTGAGCCTCCACAAATCGCGACGATTTGATCGAGTGATGTGTCTTTGTAACCTTGCTTTATAAAAAGGTCAGTGGCAACTTTGATGATTCGAGTTCGTTTCTTTTCGGTAGATATGCGCATAAATAAATCAACCTAAGCAAAAATCCACCTTTGTTGTGGCTGGCGTGGTTTCTTACCGAGCTCTAGGTGGTTTAGAGATGAAAGTAAAACTGTCCAGTACAGTACCACTATTGACGTTAGTAAACACGACTTTTCATGAACCAAGTGCTTCATTGAGACAAGCAAAAGTAGGCAAATTCGATATGCTGAAACCTATAGCGAAGGATGACACATTTAAAAATCTCATTACGTATAGAAAAGTGATAACCGTTCTTCGTACGATAGCCTTTACTCTCGAAATCATGTTAATTCAGCGTCTTATCGGACTCCAATGATGCCAACCAACGAAGCACTTCGGCGGTTGCCTCAATAAGATCACTTGGGATGTACTGGTCGACGTTGCCGTCCGCGTATAGTGCGCGAGCAAGAGGGACTTTTTGCATCACAGGCACACCTTCCTCTTTGGCGATTGCGATCATACGTTTGGCTACCGCATCGGTTTCCATCAAGGTGATGACGGGCAGGGGCGTTTCGCCTTTTTTGTAGTACAGACCAACCGCGATATGCGTTGGGTTTGTTACCAACACATTGGAGCGTTTAACATTTTCACGTTGATTGGAGGCCTGTAGCTCTTGGTGTAGCTGACGACGTTTACTTTTGATTTCAGGGCTGCCTTCCATCTCTTTGTATTCGCGCTTCACTTCGTCCTTGCTCATTTTGAGCTTCTTCGTGTGATCAAACTTTTGGTACGCAAAATCTGCGGCAGCGATGACGATGAAACCTACCGAAGAGATAATCATTAATTGTTTAATCATGACGCCAGTAATGGTCGGAACACATTCTAACCCACAAGTTGGAATTTGCATTAAAGCGTTGATGTTACCGCGTAATGTCACCCAGATAATGCAGGAAAGAAGAGAGACTTTAAGGATCGACTTGATAAATTCAATCACACTCTTGAGGGAAAAAATGCGTTTGGCACCTTCGACGGGATTGATCTTTTTGATGTCGGGTTTAACGGACTCGCCACTAAATAGAAAGCCGAACTGCCCCATATTGGAAAAGATGGCGACGAGTGCAGCAACCAGAATAATCGGAGCGAGTAGATAGGCAATTTCTTTTGCGATGGCAATAGCGACATCGACTAGCGCATCTTGGAAGCCCTGATAAGCAAGCTTACTTGGTAGGAGAATAAGCGCTGAGATGTGCGACATGTAATAATCTGCGAACGCAAACAGTACAATTATGAGCGCTAAAATTAATGCAGACGATACGATTTCTTGGCTTTTGGCTACCTGACCTTTCTGCCGAGCATCGCGTAACTTTTTTGCGGTGGGTTGCTCTGTTTTTTCTGCGCTCATAAAGAATCCTAAGCGTTATTGCCAAATGGTATTGAGTTGTTCTGCGAATCGGGTAATGCCATAAAATTGCACTTCAAAGTGATCCATCATTAACCCGAGATACACGATCAGTAAAACACTCGCGATGGCACTTTTTATTGGCATGGCAAGGAAAAAAACATTCAATTGCGGTGCAAAACGACTGATAAGCGCCAGACCAAACTCAGCAAGAAACATTGCCAACACTAATGGAGCGGACATCAACACACCAAGCCACATAAGCTGTTCAAATTGCGCGTAGAAGAAGCTTACCCATGCATCGCTAACGGTTGGGAAAAAGTCCACGATCGGCCAAGATGTGTAGCTTTTGAATAACGCGTAGATAAAAGTGACAAAGCCCCCGCCAGAGAAGAACAGGGTAATCAACGTTTGGGTCAGCAACACTGCGGTTGGCGTCGATTGCGAGCCTAGCGTTGGGTTAAACATACTTGCCATGGCAGCACCACGTTGGTTGTCGACCAGAAAGCCAGCCGCTTCTATTGCCCAAAAGGGGATAGCAGCAACAAACCCGATCAATAGCCCAATTAATACCTCTTTACCCAAAATCACTATCAGCCAAATACCGTCGGTTTCTGCAGGCAAGCTTTGCTGATTAATCATCGGAAATATAAACAGTGCGAGTGAGCAAAGCACACCATTTCTCACCATGGTGCCGCCTAGCATTTGCTTGCTCAAAATAGGCAAAAAGATGAAGCATGCCATTAACCGAGGCAACGTCAGGCTGTACAAAAATAAGGCCTGGTGTAAGTCGTGATAACTCATCGTATTTGAGGAATTTTATCCATGGCAAGCGAGGCGAAGGCGTGGAGCTCTGCCCCTAGCCACTGCGTTGTGACGAACAGCGTAATAATGACCGCGATAAGCTTGACCACAAAGCCTAACGTTTGTTCTTGGACCTGAGTTAACGCCTGAATAAGCGACACCAATGTGCCAACCAATGCTGCGACTAAAATCGGCGGTAACGACAAGTACAAAACTAGGGTTAATGCTTGAGTTGTGAAATGAATGATTTCAGCAGAATGCATACTTTCTCCGTGATTAACCGTAACTCAGCACTAAGCCGTGGGTGAGTTTCGTCCAGCCGTCAAGCAAGACAAAGAGTAACAATTTGAAGGGGAGGGAAATCGTCATTGGCGATACCATCATCATGCCCATGGCGAGCAAGATATTCGATACAATTAGGTCGATAGCGATGAACGGTAAGTACAATAGAAAGCCAATTTCAAAAGCACGGGTAAGCTCACTGACCGTAAACGCTGGCAGCAACAGCAACAAGCTATCTGACTCTAAACGGTCCACGTACTTTTGAGGCCATAATGTGCGCGCAGCATCGGTAAAGAATATGGCTTCGGTTTCCCGAATATGTTTTTTCAAAAACTCTCGATAAGGCTGTAAACCGCTTTCAATGAGGCCTTCTACACTTGCAGAATCTTCGAGGGAGATATCATGCTGCTTTACGTAGTCGTAGGTTTCAAAACCGACGGGAGCCATGATGAAAATAGACAAAATGATCGCCAATCCGTACAGCGCCATGTTCGGTGGAATTTGCTGTACACCGAGAGCGTTACGCAGCAGTGAGAATACAACGGCGAGTTTTACAAACGACGTCGCCATCATCGCGATAAATGGGATCAGTGCCAGCAGTGCTAAGCTGACAATGAGATTGAGCTCGTCAGGTAACTGGATCATGCTGGCTCCTGCGTGCCACCAAACAGTTCCAGTACGCGCACACCTAAATGCTCATTAACATTAACCAGTTCACACTCACCGACGATTTTGCCGTTGGCACGCAATGTTACCGGCTTAGATACAGGTTGGTTTAGCTCGAATACGTACCCAGGCTGAAGCTGGTTAAGCTGTTCTAGAGTGATGGTTTGATGGCCGATATCAAACGTGAGTTCCACGGGCAGTTGCTGGTGGTCGGTTAACATTTCTGAAGTGTTTACGTCATTCATATTGGTTTCTTTTTCAATAATGTGAAGAATTTGGTCATCCAGTTGGCAGCGCCAGAGATTCTGGTTAGATACTTGAAAAATGGCTTGTTGTTGGGCGATATAACAATCGTCAAAAAAGATCACATCTCCCAGTTCGAGCGAATTAAATTCGCTTAACATTAAATGGGTCTTTCCAAGGCTTAACCACACAGGTAAAGCGAGATGTCGCGCCTGAAGAGCAGCGCTGTTTGGTAGTGCATCCAACAGCACGTTTGCTCCTTCGCTAACCCACAAACAAAGAGAGCCGTTAGGTTTATTGAGGGTTAACATCAAGGTATGCTCTTGAACTTGGCTCGACTCTAACGGTTGTAACTGGCTAAGAATGGGCAACTGACCAAATAGTGCTTTGAATGCCTCACTATGCGGTTCAATCTGAGAACTCAAAAGTGCTAACTGGAGCGAGTTGGGCAGTGACTCGAATGCAGTGGCATTCAGAGTAGACTCAAGCCATTTCTGGAGTTGCGCACGACAAAAATCCACTTGGACCGTTTGCCCTCCAATCAACGTGGTTAAACGGAATCCTTCAAATGAAGGGATTTGAGAAACAGTAATCGATACGCTCTGACCATCAGCCCCTTGGAAATGGCATTGCTTTGCACAAAGTTGATTACTGAGCGCAATACTGTCTGAATCGACTTTGGGTATCGTTAACGGCGTCATAGGTCATTCTCCGCTTGCCATTCTTCATACACGCTACGTTTCTGGCGTGAGTGTTGTTGTTCATGTTGTTGTTGATCGAGCTGTTGAGTTTGTTCGCTGATCGCTAGACGAAGTGGCTGATCACCGCCAAATCGATTTAGGCGTTCGGCAAGATCTTGTCTAGCTTGTTGGCTAATAATGGAAAGGGCATGCTCTTGTCGAATCGTCACGCTATAACCTTGCGCGTCCAACTTGATGTGGATTTCGCCACCTTTTAATTGTCCTTCACTCAGAAACAGCCGAACCTCTTTGTTGTCCGATGCGGTTGGCAGCGAAACATAGATTTTGTCCACCAATTGTTGGAGTAACGTGTTTACTTCTCGTACAGGGGCCGGCTGAGCCTGTGAAGCGACACTCTTTAAAATGACATCGCCTTGTGTTGCCGCGCTCGCAAGGTGTTGAGGATCTGCTTTTTCGTCATCCGCTTTACCGGCCAGTAGTGCGCTTTTCGTCTCGATTTTCTCAAGCGATTTAGTTTCAGAACGACTATCGGTTTTATCTGTTAGTTTGCCTGTGTCTTGTAGTCGTTGAGTTGCACGCTTATTGTGTGTCGTTTCGGTTTGTTTCGTCGTGAAGTTAGCATTGTTAATTGCATCTTGAGCGAGCGATTTCCCTACGGCCTTTTTAGGGAGAGAGCCGTCGAGAGAAGCTTGTGCTTGAGAATGGGGGCCAACGCGCTCAAGCGAGGATGGGCTTGGAGCCTGAACGCTCTCAAGTTTCTTATCTTTCTCATGCAATTTACTGTTTTCAATTAGGCTTTCTTCGCTATTTTTTGCGTCGTCTTGTGGTTTCTCCACGTCCTTTTTGGTTACAATGTCACTTTTGTCTTTTAATGTAGCGGTATTTCTATAAGTGCTGGTTTCTTGGTTAGAAAGTTTCGATTGTTTGTCTAGGCTTTGAGATGCTTCATGTCTTAACGGAAGGCTCTCGTCTCTGCTCTGAGTGTCTTTTTTGCTCGCAACGGTAGATTCTTCTTCCTTGCGAGGTTTCTCCGTCATTGCACGCTCGAACTGTGATTGAAGCTCAGCCTCTCGCTCCAGGGGCTTTTTTTCTGGCGTTGATTTGTACAGCGTATTCGGTGTTTCTTCTGTTGGAGTAATGCGCATAATGAACCTTTAGATAATATCGACAGTGCGAAACTCTTCTTGTTCGAGTTCTTCTTGGTATTGTCTTTCTCGCGACTGTTCCGCGAGTTCTTGTTGTTGCAACTGAACGAGTTTTTCTTTGGTTTTATGGGCTTGCCGTGCCTCTTTTTGTTTTTCTTTAAGTACCGAACGTTCGTACTCAAGCGCTTTTTTTGCTTCGGCAACACGCTGTTTAAGCTCGGCTTCTCGCTCTCTCAACAACGCGATTTCTTGTCTCAATGTTTCCAACTCTTTGAGAACGAGTGTGTGTTGCTTTGCTTTGGCAAAACGTCGTTCTTCTTCTTCCTGACGCCAAACGTGATAGTCCGCTACGGAACGTTCGGCCTTTTGAACCTGTGCTGCCGAATTTGATACTCGGTATTCTTGGCGCTTAACGGCTTTATCCGCACGTTCAGCTCGAATTTGTTTGATTTCTAATAACCGTTCGATCATTGGTTCGCCATCCCTTTTAGTTGAGCGATAGCACCATCAAGATCACTTGGTTCATGCGTTCCTTGACGTAAAAAGGCGCGTATATCATCACTTTGTGCAATCGCCATATCTGCTCGGCTATCTGCCCCATGCTGGTACTCGCCAATTTTTATCAGTAGCTCAACTTCTTCGTACTTGGCTAACATTTCGCGAAGGTGAGCAGCAGACGCCTGATGATCAGGTTCAACGATTTGATTCATCACGCGGCTTGCTGATCGGAGTACATCAATGGCGGGATAATGGTTCATTGCCGCAAGTTTGCGCGAGAGAATGATGTGCCCATCTAAAATGGAGCGAGTTTCATCGGCGACAGGTTCTGTCATGTCGTCGCCTTCAACCAACACGGTGTACAGCGCTGTAATTGACCCTTTGTCAGATTGGCCGGCTCGTTCCATCAGCTTTGGCAAAGCGGCAAAAACGGAAGGCGGATAGCCACGTCGTGTTGGTGGCTCGCCTGCGGCTAGTCCAATTTCTCTCTGTGCGCGGGCGAAACGCGTTACAGAATCCATCAGCAGTAACACGCGTTTACCTTGGTCACGAAAATATTCAGCAATAGAAGTGGCAACAAAAGCGGCTTTGGCACGTTCCATGGCCGGGCGATCGGATGTCGCGACCACTAAAACCGATTTGGCCATTCCTTCTTCGCCCAAGTCATGCTCAATAAACTCTCGTACTTCGCGTCCGCGTTCACCAATCAAGGCGAGAACGGTCACGTCGACGTCTGCGGATCGAATCAGTTTTGCCAGTAGGGTACTTTTACCACCGCCCGCCGCTGCAAAAATGCCCATGCGCTGACCTTCACCACAGGTCAGTAGTCCATCAATGGATCGAATCCCAAGAGAGATTGGCTTTTCAATCAGTTTACGTTGCATTGGTGGTGGCGCATCGCGATAAACCGGATACCAAGCACTTGGTTCCTGGCTTTGCGTACCATCGAAAGGACGCCCAAGCCCATCAAGCGTTGTACCTAATAGGTGATCGCCAACGCCGACCTCATGCATTTTTCCCATTGGGCTAACTTCTGTATTTGAGGAAATCCCAAACATATTTCCTAACGGTGTGAGCAGAGCGTGATGCTGTTGAAAGCCAACGACTTCCGCTAATAAAGACAGAGTTTGATCAGGATTACGCAACTCACACAGCTCACCAACACGAACGCCGGGGACAACGGCCTTGATGATGGTGCCGGTTACTTGCGTAACGCGCCCGCGAATTTGGATCAGACGAGTTTGCCTGATCGCAGATTGTTGGATATCAGTGATGTATGAGAAATCGTTCAAGGTAAAAATATGCGCAATGATTGATGTTGGGAGGATAGAAAGGATGAGGGGGGATTTATAGTGAATATCAGTCGGGAGTTTTTAGAAAACTGAAAACGCACTAAAAAAACACGTCTGATTTTGACAGCTTCGAGAAAGCGCACTTCCTATAATTCGCCTGTATTGTACGGAAGGAGTGCAAGTGAATGAGTATTATCAACAATCATATCGCAACAAACCCAAAGTTTGATGCGTCTATCCAAAACGGGTTGGAATCGTCTCGTACCGACGCTTCACGAAAAGGCAATTACCGCGGTGAAACGGTCCGTGTTCACAATGCCACACAATCACTTTTTGATGCGATGGAAGAGCTCACTTCACTCGGTTCCGAAAAAGCAGAAAAAGATTTGACCAAGCGTAAAGTAAAAGACAGTGGCGTTCGAGTTAATGAAGCGCACGAACTCGTTTCTGACTATCTGCGAAAAGTCCCTGATCTTGAAAAGAACCAAAAGATCAAAGATCTGGCTGCAAAAATGGCGGGAGGAAATATCTCGACCATCGCTCAATTGCAAGCTTATTTGAATGGATTTTCAGAGGAGAAAAGCCATCAATACCTTGCGTTAAAAGCCGTTAAAAAGTTTTTGAGTGCGAGCCCAGAAAGTAAACATCTACTAGCGCTGATTGACCAAGCGATTCTGAGAATCGAGCAAAACCCAGATTCTTGGGCTCAAATTGATACGGAAATTCGCGTCTCAAACTTTGCTGATGAGTACAGCCAAGAGCAAGAGTTTAGCTCATTACATCAGCTGCGCGGTTTCTATCGCGATACCGTTCATAGCTATCAAGGGCTCGGCGCTGCTTATCAAGACGTAGTGGCGCGCTTTGGTGAACAGGAGGTATCGACCGCTGTTGAGTTTATGCTGCAAGGCATGAGTGCAGATCTTAGTGTTCAAGGCAGCAGTATCGACTCGGTTAAGTTGCAGTGGTTGATGTCCGATATGCAAAAACTCAAAACTCTAAATACGTTGCAAGATCGCGTGAGTCAGCTGTTCCAAATGTTTAAACCGGAAAGGACGAGTTATGGCTTATCAAGTTTCTAATTTGATGGCTGATGTGATTGCGTTGGTAGAGCAGCGATGGGTAAGCAGTGATGAGATTTGGAAAGTCGCCAACGCAATGGAATTGACGGCGGTACAACAAAAAATCGATTTTTTTCGAGAGTTCCACAAGTTAGTCCGCGCAATCCCAATTGACGTATTCGCCGATGAAGAACAACGACAGAATTTAATACAAGCGGTACAAAAGGCGTTAGACGAAGCCATTGATATAGAAGAAGAGGAAGCGTGGGAATATGAGTTGGATTGATGCATCCGTCAATGAATTTTGCCGAGGAATGGGGCTCGATGCCGTCGATTTCTCATCAGCTGGACGGGTGCAGCTGGATTTTGAGCAAAGCGGTACACTACATATTGAGCGACACGGGGAGCAGCTATTCTTGATGTTGTCTCAAGCGTTATCTTGGCATCAAACCAGTGACATCATTCAAAGCGCACTCAGTTTGTGTCATGCCGATCAAGGCTGGCCTTTCGAAATTAAAACTGGTTTGTTAGATGAGCAAACTTTGGTTTTTTCCGCGCGGTTAAACGGAGAAGAGGTCACGCTTCCGACTTTAGAACAAGCGTTTACGCTTTTGGTTCGTCTACATAACGATGTGGCAACCTCATGACTCGAGTAAGCACTTTAAACGTAGGAATAGAAGCCTTCACGCATGTTACTCATAGTGAGGTTAAGGCCGATTTCCCTGAACGGTTTCAATTACTTCCTGATGGACAGGCGGTCGCTACGCATTTAGAGAAGCTCTATGACCTCAGGCCTTCAGACCAATACCTAATCGCGTTAACCAAGCCAAAATTGTTGCACTCAGAATTGTTGCGTCCAGAAAAGTACCGCCAACAGTTCGATGAAACGTTGGCTCAGTTGCAAGTTCTTGCACAGGATTCAGGCTCCGCTTCTTTTATCAAAGCATCCGAAACGCTACAAAGTACGCAACTTGATCAGCGTTACCTCACTATGGCGCTCAATCTCCTTATCCAGGTCTAACCAACATGTTGAGATCCAAAGACATTGAACTATTGCTTGTTCACGCTGCACTACAAGTTCAATACCAAAAGCCAGAGCATGCCATCTCTATTCTCGATGCGGTTTTAGAGATAGACCCGCAACACAAAGAGGCGATGCAAACGCTCGCAGTGGCGTGTTTACAAAGTGGTCGATATGCCCGTGCTGTTGAGGTATGTGAGCACTTATTAAAATCCGACCTTAAACCTGATTCGGCAGGACTCTGGTTTTGCTTAAGCCAAGCGCGTTGGAAACAAAATGACGTCGATGGGGCACGCCAAGCGCACCGACGCTATCTGCAATCTTTAAATAGTGAATCACATGAATAAGTTGATCGATATTTTAAACAAGGTAGGGCAACGCAAAGACATCATGCTTGCTGTGATGTTGCTCGCGATCGTCTTTATGATGATATTGCCACTGCCTACCGCGCTGGTGGATGTGCTGATTGGCACCAACATGAGCATTGCGGTGGTGCTGCTTATGTTAGCGATTTACATCACCACGCCGCTTGAGTTCTCTGCGTTTCCCGCGGTGCTACTGATCACGACATTGTTTCGTTTGTCTTTATCCATTACGACAACCCGGTTGATCTTGCTGCAAGGCGATGCTGGTCAAATCGTTTATACATTCGGTAACTTCGTTGTGGGCGGTAACTTAGTGGTCGGTATCGTTGTGTTCCTGATCATTACCATTGTTCAGTTTATGGTGATCACCAAAGGCTCTGAGAGGGTTGCAGAAGTTAGTGCGCGATTCTCACTTGATGCGATGCCTGGTAAGCAGATGAGTATTGACGGTGACATGCGCGCTGGGGTGATTGACGTACACGAAGCACGGCACCGACGATCACTGATTGAAAAAGAAAGCCAAATGTATGGCTCGATGGATGGCGCGATGAAGTTCGTTAAAGGCGACTCCATTGCTGGTTTGGTCATCATTGTGGTCAACATCTTAGGTGGCGTCACGATCGGGGTAACGCAAAAAGGCATGAGTGCTTCTGAAGCACTTGAGTTGTTTGCGATTTTGACCGTTGGTGATGGTTTGGTATCGCAAATTCCGGCGCTGTTTATCGCGATTACGGCCGGTATTATCGTGACGCGTGTATCTCATGAAGATTCTTCTGATCTCGGCTCGGACATTGGCGGTCAGGTCATTGCTCAGCCGCGTGCACTCCTTATTGGCGGTGTGCTTTTGGTGCTGTTCGCACTGATTCCTGGTTTTCCAAAAATTACTTTTCTGGTTTTGGCCGCAGTGGTTGGTGGTGGTGGTTTCTTCCTTTTCTATCAACAGAAAAAACAGGCGGAATCAGATAGTACCGACTTATCAAGCTTTGTTTCGCAAGGGGCGGGTTCACCAGCAGCGAAGCCAAGCAAACCAACCCCATCTAGAAACAGTAAAGGCAAGTTAGGTGAGCAAGAAGAGTTTGCCATGACGGTCCCACTCTTGATCGATCTTGACGCGAGCCTTCAGGAAAGCTTGGAAGCGGTCGCATTGAATGAAGAGCTAGCAAGGGTTAGGCGCGCACTATATCTCGACCTCGGCGTGCCTTTCCCGGGTATCCACCTGCGTTTTAACGAGGGGATGCAAAATGGCGAATATTTAATTCAGTTACAAGAAGTTCCGGTTGCACGAGGACGAATTGTAAAAGATCAACTCTTGGTGACAGAAGGGAATGAACAGATCGATTTATTAGGCGTGCCTTATGAGCAAGATGAAGATTTTCTACCCGGTATTTCTAGCATTTGGGTGGCACAAAGTTACGAGCAAAAACTCACGACTAGCCATGTCGGCTTTCTCACACCCGACAGAATTTTAACGTACCACTTGTCTCATGTTCTCAAGGAATACGCACAAGACTTTATTGGTATTCAGGAGACGCGTTATCTGTTGGAGCAGATGGAAGGCAGTTATTCGGAGCTTGTTAAAGAGGCCCAGCGCATTGTCCCGTTACAAAAAATGACGGAAATCTTGCAACGCTTGGTTTCTGAAGACATTTCCATCCGAAACCTTCGCGTGATCTTGGAAGCCATGGTTGAGTGGGGCCAAAAAGAGAAAGATGTTGTACAGCTGACAGAGTACATTCGTTCCAGCTTAAAACGTTACATTTGCTACAAATACGCGAGCGGACAAAACATGTTGCCCGCTTACTTATTGGATCAAAGTCTCGAAGACACAATACGCAGTGGTATTCGTCAAACCTCTGCAGGAAGCTATTTGGCGTTAGACCCGTCTGTAACTCAACAATTTGTGAGTGATGTGAAACAGACCATTGGTGATTTAAGCCGCATGCCGAATAAGCCTGTGTTAGTTGTGTCTATGGATGTACGCCGATATGTGCGAAAGCTTATTGAATCGGAATACTACGATCTGCCCGTTTTGTCATTTCAAGAATTAACTCAGCAAATCAATATTCAGCCACTTGGAAGGGTGGGGATGTAATGAAAACAAAACTAATGCTCTCGCTTGCGCAAGCGGGGATCGAAGTGACGCCATACTTTTGGCAAAAAAGTGAAATTCAACTTGGTTATCGAATTGAAGTTGAGGGTTTAGAGCTCGTTTTTCGTGTGGAGGACGGAGAAATCATCATCGTTCTTTTGAAACGTGTGCATCCAAACCTAGGGTTGAGTAACCCTTTTGCAGGCTTATTTCTCTTAGCTGAGCATGCTGTTCAACTTTATCCCTCCGATTGGGTCATTCGCGGAAACGTCGATGTGTTACGTGGTAGCAACATGAGCAGCCAGCGATTAGCCCAGTTTTATTTAAGAGCATGCGGTGCTAGCCATGATGAGCTAGACGACTGGTACTGTTTACGCCTGGCAGATTATAGACCTTTGAAAAAGTTGAAAAAGTAAAAACTCACGACTGTTACTGACAGCACCGATGAGATGACCCGCTTTAAGATAGGAATCAAGATGAAGCAACCGTTTACCGATGCGATTGAGAACGCTGAGCTCGCCATTAGAAAAGCTGAAGACAGAACCGATATTTTTAACGAGCTATTGGAAGGCCTAGGTGTTGGTCCTGTTGCGGGTGATGTTTTACTTGGCGGCATAAAAGCGCCAGTAGATACCATGAAACGTGCAGAGCAAGAGCTAATAGACGAAGTCCAGCGCCGCCGGCAACAACAAAATCAGCTACAAGGTACGTCAGGTAAACGCAGAAAGCGTCCTACAGTGATGCGCGGCATGATGATTTAGAGGTTTGGAAATGACGAATATGAAAACGACTGGCTCTGCGACAGGAGCAACAGACACAGCTGCGAGTAGTGCACCATTACCCACTTTCCAACAAAACTTGATAGAGGCATTTACACCTGTACTGGGTGAAGCAGAGACTCAGCAACTTGCTTCTCTAATTTCTTCATTGCCAACTATCTCGGGACAAACGGAATCACAAAGCATCGCGCTTTATGTTGATACACTTGAAAACCTAAAAGCGAAAAATAACGCATTTGCTGATATATCATTGACCGACACCGCATCTGTTTGGATAAAGTCGCTACAAAGTGCTAACTCAGATGGCGAATTAACCGCAGCCGAGTTCAATGCTCAAACAAACCAAACACTATCAAATCAGTTTCAAGCTTGGTTTAGTAAGTTACTGACGGAAAGCGTAGATAGCTCGTTATCTACGGAGTTTGTTAGTCAATTTAATTTGGGGACTCAGAGTAACCAAGCGGAGCAGATCGCTAACCTCTCCGAGACAGAACTGGCTAATGCCACCAAAGAAATTTCTCGCTTTGTTGCAGAGCTTGCTAATCAAATGAGCTCCCGTGAAGTAAGAGATGCCTCTACTTCTTTTCTTCGCAATGCCTTTAGTAGCTTAGGTTCCGTTAATCTCGCGCAACTGAAGAGCTCGGATTTCCTGTTGACTAAAGAGAGTTTCGCTCTTCAAGTCTCAGCTCAATTAAAAAGTAGTTTTCAAGGCATCGGTATTACTTTAAGCACCGATAAAGCAAGTGCGCTAGCTAACAGAATTACCTGGACTCCTGGTATTTCTAAACAGCAGCTTAAAGAAGCGTTAGATGAAATGGCCGCTCAAGTGAAAGGCCAATATAGCGCAGCTTATGGTGAGGCGACTGGAACGAACAATCTAAAAGCAGCACTTAACACTTTTGTTGGTGGAACTGAGCCTTTGACCCTTTCTAGTCTGTTCGCCAACTTCGCGGTGAGTTTAACAAATATAGAAATCGACGACTTTTACCAGGACAGCGCGATAGCCGATGTCCAAAAGACACAAATAACGGCAGCTCAAGTTAATTTGATCAAAGAAAACACCGAACGAGATATCCGATTACAGTTTGAAAAAATAGTAAAAGGTGAATCTACCGGGGCTTCATTTACTGAGCGATACGAGGCATTGCGCAAAAACTTAGGGGCATTGAAAGAGCGTCTACTCAATATCACCGACAAAGAGAAAGCGGATCGCGAGGTGAGAGCAGAGCACTCTCTAACGGCTCGTGATTTGTTGGCCGTTGTTGAGTCCAGCATTGGAGATCGTTTTGATGAGCAAGTGCTGCTTGCACTAAATGAGCGTCGTGTTAACCGTTTAGAGAAACGTAATGACCAGAAAGAGGCATTAGAGGATCTCACAATACAGCTTAAAGTTTTTGGTGTTGTGCAATCAAAAATTCACTCTACGCAAAGTGTTGATGGGACTTACACACCGGGGAGCAATCTATTTAGCGCTTCTGATTTTAACTACAGCTCGGAAGCAGAATTCAAAAAATCACCGGAATACAAGTATCTCGAACAAAACGGCATTAAAACCCACACCGACTTTTTTGATACACAGGGCATTGCCGTAGAGAGCACAAGTTTCAAAGACGAAGAGAAGAGTAAAAAGCTCTCTAATTTCTCTAGCTCGGTCAGTGACAAATCCAAACTACTCAACGACCAAGTTCAAATTAAAACGACAGAGCTAAATGATACTAGCTCCCAATACAACTCTACCGTTGAAGCAATGAACAAGTTTGTTCAGAAGTACCACAGTATTTTACAAGAAATCCTACGAGCCATTTAAGGATAACAACCATGACTAAAACAAACGCGACCGATCCATCCCAAATGCAAGCAGAAGAGCTTCTGTCTTTTCTGGAAGAGGGAGGCACGCTAAAAATGTTGCACGATGTGTCTCAGGACACCATCGAACACATTTATGCCGTAGGTTACAACTTTTTCCAATCGGGAAAGATTGAGCAAGCAGCGAAAGTATTTCAATTACTCAGCATGCTTGATCATTATCAGGCGCGATTTTTCATTGGCCTTGGTGCGGCTCGTCAGGAGTTGGGTGAGTATCTGCAGGCAATAGACGCCTACAGCTACGCAGCGCTAGTGGACGTAAATGATCCACGCCCACCTTTTCACTCTGCTGAATGTCACCTGAAATTGGAACAACTGACAGAAGCAGAGAGTGGGTTTTACAGCGCGAAGGAGATGTCTGCCGGAAAATCACAATATGCAGATTTGCATGAGCGTGCAGGCATCATGTTAGAAGCGGTGAGAAATAAAAAGGAGTAATTAGACTATGAGTTCTATTGCACTTGACCGCATCCAGACACAGGTTTATAGCCCTGAATCTGGCCAAACCACGTTAGATAACGTGCAGAAAACGGCGTCTACAGCGACGCCTTCTGTAACGGTAGAAAACGTGAAGAGTAAAGATGCAGATGTACTGAACACCGGAAAAGTAAAAGTTCAGTTAGATGCACCTAACGCAGCTGTTAGCGACAAAGTGAATGATTTGACGCTAAAAGCCATGGCACAGCTGCAAAAGATCGTCGATACCATTGCAAAATCTCTCCATGCAGTTGCAGATCAAACAGGTTCGATTGCAGTCAAAATCATCGCAGGTTCTGCTGATGATTTTGAAGTAGAGCTTGCTGCTATCACGGATAAACTGAAAAGTGCTCAAAACGAGCTGAAAATTCAGGAAGTGAAGGTCGCAAAAGCTAAGCACGAAAAAGAGATGGTGGAAAACCAAGACAAAATCAAAGAATCGGAAGCCGCTGCAAAAGAAGCCCAAAAATCAGGCTTAGCAGCGAAGATCTTTGGTTGGATCAGTGCGGTGGTTTCTATTGTTGTTGGTGCCGTAATGGTGGCAACGGGTGTTGGTGCAGCAGCTGGTGCTCTTATGATCGCTGGTGGCGTCATGGGAGCAGTGAGCATGGCGCTGCAAGAGCCAGCCGTTCAAGATGCGCTAAAAGAAGCGGGCGTAAATGTCGATGTGCTAAACAAAGTCGTAATGGCATTAGAAATCGCCGTCGCGGTTATCGGAGCTGTTGTGACATTCGGTGGTGCAGCTGCTGGCGGTATCGCGAAACTTGCAGCAAAAGGTGCTGGCAAGATAGCTCAAAAGGTCACAGAAATCGCTACAAAAACAGCTGCAAATATGGCGAAAGTGGCGGACATGGGCTCAAAAGCCGCGACAACGACCGCAAAAGCGATTCGTTACGGAGCAGAAACTGTCGATATTGCCGTCAACGTGGGTAAAGGCGCTACGGACAGTGTTCATGCCGCTAACAATGCTCACGTAACTGAGATTCAGGCAGATATCACGGACCTTCGCGCCAAAATGACCTTAAGCCAGGCCGTCATCGACAAGCTTAAAGAAGAAATTGGCAAGTTGATGGAAGATTTCCAAGAGCTGATGAGCGTCATCATGCAAATGATCCAAGCGAAAAGTGAAACCATGCAAACGGTGTTAAGCCGTCCTGCAACGGTATAAGGAGTTTATTATGCTAGATAAAGTAGGCGGAACGGGACGCGGCGAACTGTATGGTTTAGGCGACACTATTAAAACAACCAAAGCAGAAAAAACACCAGAAACAAAGCTTGAAGCGGGCGCTATTAAAAGCCATAGTGAATCAGGTGTTTCTGGTGCTGCACGCTACCAGTTAGAGGCTCCTAAAGCACCAGCAGTGAGCAACCAAGCTCAAGTTGTTGCAAACTTAATGAACGCTCTTGCACCGACGGTTAGTTCGCTAATGAGCACAACAATGAGAGCGCTTAACGGTGAAGAGGTGATCAAGTCACCATCAGATGCGGTATCACAATCGTTGACGCTACTAACATTGTTGTATCAAGTATCAAAGCTGAGCCGTGAGCAGCAAGTGCTACAGCGTGAAATTGCTGTAGAAGCAAACGTCGCGAGTTTAGAAAGCCAAGCGGCTGAACTAAACAACTCAGCAAGCGCGATGATCGCTATGGCAGTAGTTTCGGGCGTATTAGCGGGTGCAACAGCCATTATTGGTGCGCTTGGTTCTTTCAAAGCGGGGAAAGAAATCAAGAATGAAATGGCAAGCAATAATGTACTGAAGACGCAAAAAGCAGGCTTTGAACAAGCAGAAGAGTTGATGAATAACAATGGATTATCTAAAACTCAGCAAGATCAGGTTAAGCGTGCGCACTCACTTGCAAAAGACAATATCGCGGACACGACAGCACAGCTGACAAGTGGTGGTCGTAAGTTCGATAAGCTGATGAGTTCAAACCAAGCGAAGAACGCCATTCTTCAAGCTTTGGGCCAGATGGCAAACTCTGCATCGAATGTAGAGCAAACCAAAGCGCAAGCGCGCAGCAAAGATGATGAAGTACAAGCGACTCGCGCACAAGCAGCCAAACAGAAAGCCGATGAAAACATTGGTTTCCAAGAAGGTCTGTTGAAAGAGCTACGTGACTTGTTCCGTTCTATCTCAGATAGTCAGAACCAAGCGTGGCGAGCGTCAGTCCCAACGGTGTAACCGTCCATCTCACTAACTACAAAGCGTTGTTTATACAACGCTTTTTTTGTGCAATTCAAGTATAGATATTATTTATCAGTAGGTTACGTTGATGAAAAAGTACATATCTATAATTCAACCTTCAAAGATGAGAACTCAAACGTTATCAAATTGTTAACGGTTGCTATACTTAAACGGTCATCAACACAGGTAAAAAGGATGTTCAATGTTTAAGTTTAAGCAAATCGCACTTGCTGCTTCTTTAGCGGCACTCACAACTGGCTTTTCTGCGTCTGCGGAAGAAACGTTTGTCACGATTGGTACTGGTGGCGTAACAGGGGTTTATTATCCGACTGGTGGAGCAATTTGTCGCTTGGTTAACAAATCGCGAGAAGATCACGGTATCCGTTGTTCGGTAGAAAGTACTGGGGGATCGATTTATAACATCAACACTATTCGTGCTGGTGAATTGGATCTCGGTATCGCTCAATCAGACTGGCAGTATCATGCTTACAAAGGAACCAGTAAGTTTAAGGAAAGCGGGCCTTTTAAAGAACTACGCGCCGTATTCTCCGTTCATCCAGAACCGTTCACTGTCGTTGCACGTAAAGACGCGAACATCAAAACTTTTGATGATTTGAAAGGTAAGCGCGTCAACATTGGTAACCCTGGCTCAGGTCAACGAGGCACCATGGAAGTGTTAATGAGCCAGTATGGCTGGAGTAACGATGACTTTAAGCTTGTGTCTGAGTTAAAAGCAGCAGAGCAATCAAAAGCACTTTGTGATAACAAAATTGATGCGATGATTTATACCGTTGGTCACCCAAGTGGAGCGATTAAAGAAGCCACTACGTCGTGTGATAGTAATATCGTAACGGTAGCTGGACCTAATGTAGAAAAATTGGTTGCAGACAATAGCTTCTACCGTGTCGCAAATGTACCGGGTGGTATGTATCGTGGCACAGATAGTGATGTTCAAACCTTTGGTGTGGGTGCGACGTTTGTTTCCTCTACTGCTGTACCAGAAGATGTGGTTTATAACGTGGTTAAAGCGGTATTTGAAAACTTCGATGATTTCCGCCGTCTCCACCCAGCGTTTGCGAACTTGAAGAAAGAGGAAATGGTAAAAGACGGTTTATCTGCGCCTCTTCACCCAGGTGCGCTCAAATACTACAAAGAAGTAGGGCTGATTAAGTAACCGTTACTTTCTCTTCTTATTGATGTAAAACGCCATCTTTCTCGATTAATGCCACTCGTTTAACAGCGAGTGGCATATTTCTATCTCTCGTCATCCTGTACAGCGACGGAGGAGCGTGATACAGGATCTTCTATCCGAGCCCTTTATGGTCAAAATTGTTTCATTAGCCGCTCAGCGTACTGCTATTAGATCCCTAGTCACGCCAAGGCTCGCTGTAATGACACAAAAACCTCGTTCAGCGATCAGCATTAATCATTCGCGATGGCGTTTTTTATAGGAGTGTTATCTACATGTGCAAGTTTTACTTAAGCATAAACATCAATGAAAAAGTAGATAGTGATGAGAATAGAAGAAAGAGCAACAAACCCTTTAACATGATTGGGATTAAGTTGACGAGATACACGAGCTGCAAGATAACCACCCACCAACGTACCGACCAAAACAACGCTACCTGTGCGCCAGTCAATGGAACCATTCGCAACAAAAATCACGATAGCAATGAGTGAAACACACGTAGATACCAGCAATTTCAAACCGTTCATTAAATTAATGTCTTGATGACCCGCTACTACCAGATAACTCAGAACAATAACCCCTAAACCTGCGTTGAAAAAACCACCGTAAGCAGAGACACCAACAAGTAATAGACCCAAAGCGATTGCTCCGAGTATTCCTGCGTGTTTGTGCTCTTTCGCGACAGTTTTGATAAGCATTGTTAAACGAGAACCAGTCAGGAAAAGCACGGTGGCAAACAAGAGTAGCCAAGGAATGGCTTCCAAAAATAGCGATTCTGGTGTGTTGAGCAGCAGATATGCTCCGACAGCGCCACCTACTAAACTGAATGAGACTGTGAACAACAGTTCTTGCTTGTTCTTCATGATCTCTTCTCTGAAGCCTACGGCTCCGCTAATGTACCCTGCACATGAAGCATAAGTATTTGTTGCGTTGGCCATAATTGGAGGCACACCAACCGCCAATAGGGCCGGAAAAGTAATAAAGCTTCCGCCTCCCGCAATGGAGTTAATGATCCCACCAACTACGCCGGCAACGAATAAAAGCGCTAGTTCTAAAAGCATAAACAATCCTTGTTATGTTCTTTTTCATTGTTAGAGCTTTAGATGGCCCATCCCACATGCTCTAGTGTTCTGATATGAAGTTTACTTTACCCGCTCTAAAACAAAATTGTTCAGTTCTGTGACGTTTTTGATGACATGAACGGTTTTACTTTGAGAGTACCCTTCGAGACGAGACATAAAGTCATCATTCCAGAATGCAGGGCATTGCTGAAGAACTTTGTAGCTTTGTAATGTCCCTTTCAATACCGAACTGCCATCAGGCCAACCTTCGGGTTTAATGAATAGTCCTTTAAGGAGACGTTTCGTCACAAACCAATAGCTTACGGAGTATGGTAGATCAATATAAACGAGAGTATCGGCTGCATCTAAACGAGCATTAAAGGAGCTGATAGGCCCCAGACCATCTATGATCCAACGATCTGAGTGAAGTATATTGCTATGTGCTTCATCAAAAACGTTACGCTCAACGGGCTCACCGTTTGGTTTATAGACTATGGAATCTAATTGATGAAGAGGGAGATCGGTAGCAGACGCGATTGCTTTACTTATCGTCGATTTTCCGCTGCCGGGCTTACCAAAAACCGCTACTTTTTGCATGTGACCGCCTCCAAGAGAGTATTTCCCATACGGTAGAGACAGAAAACCCACCGCTATGGGTGGGTTCGATAAATATTGAGCGCATCAAATATCCCACCATTCCTATGGAATGATGATAATTCGTTGGTTAAGTTGCGCTAAGTGTGTATTCATGCAACTACTCTTATATATAGGCGATGACTTGTCAATATTGTTTTGCTTAATAAGTGAACGATTTGATAGGAGAAAGAAAAGCCATCGCGATGGATGGCTTTATCTAGGTTGTAAGAGACAGTTATTACTGCTCAACGCTCACTGGCTGTGCTTTACACTTTTGAATCAGCTTTACGATTAGTGGACTTGCCAGTACCAATACGGCTAAAACAGTAAAGGTAAGGGTAATAGGGCGCTCCCATAGGAAGCTCAATTCGCCGTCTGAAATCATTAATGCGCGGCGTAAGTTCTCTTCCATTAATCCCCCAAGGATGAAACCCAGCAATAAAGGCGCAAGTGGGAAGTTAGCGAGTCGAAGTGCAATGGCAGCCATAGCGACAATCAGCATCACGAACACATCCATAGTATTGAATGAGACCAAATAAACTCCGGTGATTGAGAAGAATAAAATCATCGGCAGAAGTACCGTTCTAGGCACCGCCAAAAGCTTTGAGATGTACGGAATCAACGGTAAGTTCAGGATCACGAGTACGATGTTGCCGAAGTACATGGAAATGATCACCGACCAGAACACGTCTGGGTGCTCAACAAACAGGCGAGGGCCAGGCTGAATACCGTAAGCGATCAGCGCGCCGAGCATAATAGCTGTCGTACCAGACCCCGGAATACCAAGCGTTAGCAGTGGAACAAATGAACCACTAGACGCTGCATTGTTCGCTGATTCTGGCGCGACCAAACCACGGATACTGCCTTTACCGAACTCTTCCTTTTTCTCTTTAGGTGCGAGGTTGCGCTCCATGCCATAGCTTAAAAAAGCAGCAATGGTTGCTCCTGCGCCAGGAAGAACGCCAGTGAAGAAACCTAATATTGAAGAGCGAATTGAAACAGGCGCAACATCTTTGATTTCGTCCTTGGTCACTTTCATTGAGCCAATGTTACTCAGCTTTTCCTGTTCTTCATCGCTGGTGTCTTTTGATGGTTTAAGAATGCCCATCAGCGTCTCACCCAGTGCGAATGTCGCCATTGCAAGCAACAAGAAGCTAAAGCCATCCATTAAATCCGTTAAACCGAAGGTAAAGCGTTCAACGCCTACGCCTTTATCGATACCAACTGTAGATAGCATCAAACCAAGAATGGTCATCATCCACGCTTTGATGACCTGACCTTTCCCCGCAAAAGCCGCGACTGCTGATAACCCAAGTAGCATCAACGCAAAATAGTCTGACGATTGGAAGCTAAGTGAAACGCTAGCCAATGCTGGTGCTGCGACAAGCAACATAATGGCAGATAGCGTACCGCCAGTGAAAGAAGAATAAGCTGCCAAAGCTAATGCTTTACCTGCTTGGCCTTTTTGAGCCATCGGGTAGCCGTCGAATGCTGTCACCACGGTTGAAGAACAACCCGGCGCGTTAATTAAAATCGACGATGTAGAACCACCAAATACCGCACCGTAATAAACACCCGCCATCAAAATAAGGCCAGAAGAGGGCTCTAGGCCATAAGTAATTGGGATCATCAAAGCAATGGCTGAGATCGGTCCAAGCCCAGGTAACATGCCGATAAATGTACCGACGAAACAACCAACGATCACCATCATGATGTTCATTGGCATTACTGCAGTGGATAAACCTTGTAGAATTCCATCTAACATAATTCAGTCCTTTCTTTGACTACCAGATGGTGAAAATCAAACCCGATTCGAGATAGATGTCCAAACCTTGAGTAAGTAATAAATAGAACGCGATCACGAATGGAAACGACGCGCCGAACAGAACGGGTTTACGTCTTTCCCCCAGCAGATAGAAGCCAGCCAATAAAAAGAAGCCAGTAGCTATAACAAAGCCTAGGTAAGTCAGGCCCACGCCGTACAGCGCCATCAAAACCAAGAAAGCGATCAGTAACTTCCAATTAAAGGTCAGCACCGCGCCACTTTGTTTATCTGGTTGTCCTGTTACCAGTAATAACAAAGAAAGGCCTGCACCAACGTAAGTCAGGATGGTTGGCAAAGTACGTGCGGTGAACGGTTCGTATTCATCACCAGGGAACAATGGAATTTGCGAGGTTTGATAACCGTAGCAAAGACAGAAGAGTAGAAAGATCATTGCGCCGACACGGTCACGACAGAGCAAATATTCTTTGGTGAAAAAGTTGGTTGAACGAGACATATTCAACTCCTAACAAAAATAAAAAAGACCGCATATGGACGTTAATGAATAAACTAAACCATTAACAATTAAGCATTTCGCTGCTAGTCGAGCTGCTTTGGGTATATAAACAAAGGAGTGTGCATGCCGATTGTCGACAATATCCATATACGGTGAAACTTAGAGTGCAAATACAGTTGGGGAAATACCAACCCCACGTTATTGGGTGAGGTTGGAATCTGAGGGACCCAGTTCGACTGTTACTTTAGGAAGCCTAACTCACGCATTAAGTCACCCATTTGCTGCTCTTGCTCTTCAAGGAACGCGAAGAACGCTTTGTCCGCCTTGTAGTTGTCTATCCAACCATTGCGGTCACGGACGACTTGCCATTCGTCAGTGTTGTACATTTTGGTAAATGCTGCATTCCATTCATCCAGCTTTTCTTGGCTAGTACCTGGTGCAGCAAAGAATCCACGCCAGTTAGCGAAGACAGTTTCGTTACCATATTCTGTTAGCGTAGGGATGTTTGGTGCGGCTTCTAGGCGTTTTGGTGCAGTTACCGCTAGCACTTTGACTTGACCAGATTTTGACATCTCCAGTACTTCACCTAGGCCCGTAGAGAGCAGTTGAGTTTCGCCTGAAAGAAGGGCTGCCATGGCTTTACCGCCCGCATCGTAAGCGATGTAACGAACTTTACGCGCATCAAATCCTTCGCCTTTAAATGCGGCGGCAACGACGAGGTGGTCCATCGAGCCACGAGCAGAGCCACCCGCAATTTTCACTTTGCGAGGGTTAGATTCAAATGCTTTTACTACGTCTTCCCAAGAATTGTATGGCGAATCAACAGAGGCTACGATGGCACCGTAATCCGCAATGGTGGCTGCAACGGGAGTGAGATCTCTAAAGGATTGAGGGAAAATACCTGTTAGAGAGCGAACGACGATCGGTGTTGAATTCACCATCAGCGTATCTTCTTGGCGATCTGCCGTTTCAATCAAGTGCGCAATGGCTTTACCGCCGCCGCCACCAGAAAGGTTTTGGAAAGATACCGTCTCAACGATGTCTGATTTGAGTAGCACATCACCTGTACCTCGTGCGGTCATGTCCCAGCCGCCACCGGCACCTCCAGGGATCAAGAAATGCATTTTTTCTACATCAGCAGCAAAAGCGTTAAATGAAAATGAAGCTGCGATGATCGATGCGGCGAGCGTTGGTTTGATTACCTTTAACATGTTCACGTTCCTTATGTTGGTGACTCTATTTTTAGATGAGTCTTATTTTTGTTTCAGCTTTTAACTCGAACTGGATGCTGATGTGTCAAAGGTTAATCAAGTGTTAAATTGATGTCTTTAAAACGTCGATAAAGAGAATATTGAGCATAACGGATATTTTGTTCATAAAGTTCACGCTGAAAAATTGGTTGCACATCACGCGTGCGTGCTAACAATTGCGTCATAATGGAATGACATCAAACGAATAAGGGAACAGAGAATGAAAGGGATATGTTTGTGCGGCGCTATTGAAGTGATCGCAGATGCTAAGAATGAAGTGAGTCTATGCCACTGCTCGATGTGTCGAAAATGGTCGAGTGGAGCACTCCATGCTGTGCATTGTGGTCCTAACGTAACGTTTAAGGGGGCCGAGCCAAAGCGTTATCAATCGTCTGACTGGGCGGTGAGAGGTTTTTGTGGCGAATGCGGCACAAACCTTTTCTATCATTTGTTACCGACAGGCGAGTACATTCTCTCCGCTGGTTTGTTCGACAATCCAGATTTCAAACTCTCATTAGAGATCTTTACCGATGAAAAGCCCGCGTATTATGACCTCAATCCCACCTCACAAAAGATGACATCGCAGCAAGTTTTTGAGCAATTTTCACCTAAAGAATAGCCTTTTGTATCCTTAATTGTTCGACGGCTTAATTATTTTTCTTTTATATCATTATGTTAAGAGGTTTTTGGGTGTCGACAATTTATTTTTTCCTTCGCAATTATCCCTCCATTAAGCCCGTAATAGACGATTTTCGTCGATTTAAATTACGACCTTAGTCTAAATTGTCGACAATTTACTTGATTGTCGACACTTTGATCGACTACTTTATATTCAGGTTAAGAAATTGTAGACATTTTGATGTCGGTAACGTGAGTATCTGAGTATGAACTCTGAGTTGAAAACTCGTTATAAAGTACTGGGTTCTGAGAAAGAACACACCAAGTCAGAAACACTGACAGAAACACTGATTGAAGTCATTGTGAATGGCGATGTTAAGCCTGGTCATAAAATCTCGGAGCCTGAACTGGCGAAGAAATATCAAGTCAGCCGTGGCCCTTTGCGTGAAGCATTAATGCGTTTAGAGGGGCTAGGGCTCATTGAGCGTATTCCTCATGTCGGGGCTAGAGTGACCACTTTTTCTCCAGAAAAGCTGATAGAACTCTATGCGGTTCGCGAAGCGCTAGAAGGTATGGCGGCAAGGTTAGCAGCGCGACATATTACGCAAGAAGAGCTCTTGAGCTTGGAAATGCTATTGTCGACACATTCTAAGCATATCGATCAAGTGGAGGGAGCCTCTTACTTCCATCAGCATGGAGATTTTGATTTTCACTATCGCATCATCCAAGCAAGCCGAAATAGCAAGCTGATTTCTCTGCTGTGCGACGAGCTTTACCACTTGTTACGCATGTACCGCTATCAGTCACCGCGCGCGCAATCTCGTCCAAATGAAGCGCTGACTGAACACAAATTCATTCTGGAAGCCATTCGCAATCGCGATGAAGAGCTTGCAGAAATGCTGATGAGAAGACACATCTCAGGAAGTCGAAAGCTCATCCAATCGCAAATTATACATACAGAAAGTTTAGACAAAGACTAGAAGGAATTCGTCATGAGCTTAACACCGGGAGCGAAGTTCAGACTCGCCATTGAACAAAACAATCCGCTGCAAATTGTCGGCACCATTAACCCTTACTGCGCCATGATGGCGAAAAACTTGGGGCATCAAGCGATTTATTTGTCTGGCGGCGGTATTGCAAACGCGTCATACGGATTGCCGGATCTCGGTATTACAACATTGAACGACGTACTGGTCGATGTTGACCGCATCACTAACGCGTGTGATTTACCGCTATTGGTCGACATCGACACCGGTTTTGGAGGCGCATTTAATATTGCTCGCACGATCAAAGCAATGGAAAAGGCGGGTGCTGCTGCGGTTCATATGGAAGACCAAGTCGCACAGAAACGTTGTGGGCACCGTCCGAACAAAGCAATTGTGAGCCAGCAAGAGATGGTTGATCGCGTAAAAGCAGCGGTTGACGCACGCAATGATGAAAGCTTCGTGATTATGGCTCGTACAGACGCGCTAGCTGTTGAAGGCATGGACAGTGCAATTGAGCGTGCGATTGCGTGTGTGGAAGCTGGCGCAGACATGATCTTCCCAGAAGCGATGACCAAGCTGGATCAGTACCTTCAGTTCTCAAACGCACTTGAGCAAGCAACTGGAAAGCACGTTCCTATTCTGGCGAACATTACCGAGTTCGGCGCAACGCCACTGTATGGCTGCGACGAGCTTGCAAAAGCGAAAGTCGATATGGTGCTTTACCCGTTAAGTGCGTTCCGAGCCATGAACAAAGCCGCTGAAACGGTTTATAAGCATTTGCTAGAAGTGGGCAATCAGGAAGCTTTGGTTGATTCAATGCAAACACGCAAAGAGTTGTATCAGCACCTGAACTACCACGATTACGAAGACAAACTTGACCAGCTATTCTCTGAAGGGAAATAGCGGGGAAAAGAAAAGATAGACGGAAGCCCAAGAAAAGATAATCGGAATTTATCTAATTCAATAACGTGAAATTCGTCTGGCTAAAAAACGCTCCAAAGAGGGCAAAGCCAGACAGAAAAGGAGTTCAAACAATGTCTCAAACTGCAGAAAAGAAAGCAGAGTTAGGTGGTGCAG
The DNA here is from genome assembly GCF_013048515.1 of Vibrio sp. 1-2 (7-a). Lineage (NCBI taxonomy): Bacteria > Pseudomonadati > Pseudomonadota > Gammaproteobacteria > Vibrionales > Vibrionaceae > Vibrio > Vibrio sp. 1-2 (7-a). The sequence goes on along the minus strand of NZ_VHSQ01000001.1, from coordinate 1,157,376 downwards.
GCCTACGCGGTCAAAGCGCCGGAAGCACAGCTTTATGTACTGTCGGAAAAACGGGGACCGGTCTGACTTATCGCGGTTACGATATTACTGACCTTGCCAATAATGCTCAATTTGAAGAAGTTGCACATCTTCTGTTACGCGGTCACTTGCCAACTCAGAAAGAACTGGATGCGTACAAGACACATCTCTTAAACCTTCGCGGCTTACCAACTGAGCTTAAGCAAGCGTTAGAGCTTATTCCTGCTACTGCTCATCCAATGGATGTGATGCGCACTGGTTGTTCTGTGTTAGGAAATCTAGAGCAAGAAATGAGCTTCGATGAGCAATTGCATTCGACGGAACGTATGCTGGCGCTTTTCCCAGCTATCATCTGTTACTGGTATCGTTTTAGTCACGATGGCGTTCGTATCGATACAGAAGATCAAACCGAAGACTGCATCGGCGGTTACTTCTTGCGATTGCTTACAGATAAAGAGCCATCAGCGCTACACAAGCAAGTGATGCACTGTTCCTTAATCCTTTACGCTGAACATGAATTCAACGCATCAACTTTTGCAGCGCGTGTTTGTGCATCAACGTTGTCAGACATTCATTCTTGTATCACGGCAGCAATCGGTACGCTTCGTGGGCCACTTCATGGCGGCGCAAACGAAGCAGCGATGGAAATGATTGAAGATTGGCAAACGCCAGACGAGGCGGAAGCGAACATCATGAAAATGCTGGCCAACAAAGACAAGATCATGGGCTTTGGTCATGCCATCTATCGCGAAAGTGATCCTCGTAACGCGTTGATTAAGCGCTGGTCTAAAGAGCTGTCACAGCAAGTCGGTGATACACATCTATATGCTGTTTCTGAGCGTGTGGAATCAGTGATGAAGCGAGAGAAAGGTCTGTTCTGTAATGCGGACTTCTTCCATGCATCGGCTTACCACTTTATGAACATTCCAACCAAGCTGTTCACACCAATTTTTGTGATGAGTCGTTTAACGGGCTGGGCGGCACACGTTTATGAGCAGCGTGCCAATAACCGCATCATTCGCCCAAGTGCTGATTACACGGGCCCAGACCATCAAGAATGGATACCTATCGAGAATCGCTAGCGCGAAGGTCAATCAGGGCACATACGCTTTGATTGACCACCTCCTTCCTTTGTACCTCTCTCTGACAGAGGAAGGAGTCCCTCTCATCACGATGTTTCTGGAGCAATGGGAAAACGTTGATGAAGGCAAGATGTACAGACTGAATGGAAGCAAACCATGAACACAAATATTAATACCCAATATCGTAAGCCGCTTCCGGGAACTCAACTGGATTACTTTGATGCACGCGAAGCCGTCAATGCCATTTCTCCTGGAGCCTATGAAAAACTCCCTTATACCTCCCGCGTGCTAGCCGAGCAACTGGTCCGTCGCTGTGAACCGAACACATTGACGGATAGCCTAAAACAGTTAATTGAACGTAAACGTGATCTTGATTTTCCTTGGTATCCAGCACGCGTTGTTTGTCATGACATTCTTGGTCAGACCGCTCTAGTCGATTTAGCGGGTCTGCGCGATGCTATTTCGGATCAGGGTGGCGATCCTGCAAAAGTGAACCCTGTGGTTGAGACTCAATTGATCGTTGACCATTCTTTAGCGGTTGAGCATGCAGGCTTTGAACCTGATGCTTTCGATAAAAACCGCGCGATTGAAGAACGTCGTAATGAAGACCGATTCCACTTTATCGAGTGGTGTAAAACAGCGTTTGAAAACGTAAGCGTGATTCCTGCGGGTAACGGCATTATGCACCAAATCAACTTGGAGAAAATGTCTCCTGTGGTGCAAGCGAAGCAGGGTATTGCCTACCCAGATACCTGTGTGGGTACGGACAGTCACACGCCTCACGTAGACGCCCTCGGTGTTATCGCGATCGGTGTTGGTGGTCTGGAAGCTGAAACCGTAATGCTTGGCCGACCATCAATGATGCGTCTACCTGATATTGTCGGTGTAAAACTAACGGGTAAACGTCAACCAGGCATCACCGCAACGGATATTGTCCTCGCGATTACTGAGTTTCTGCGTAATGAGCGTGTGGTCTCTTCATATCTTGAATTCTTTGGTGAAGGTGCACGCGATCTAACGATTGGAGACCGTGCAACCATTTCCAACATGACACCAGAATACGGCGCGACAGCCGGCATGTTTTATATTGATGAGCAGACCATCAATTACTTGAAACTAACTGGCCGAGATGAAGAGCAAGTTGCTCTAGTAGAAAAATACGCAAAACAAACCGGTCTTTGGGCTGACGATCTAGATACTGCCGTTTATGAGCGAGTACTTGAGTTCGATTTATCATCAGTAAGTCGTAACATGGCCGGCCCGTCAAACCCTCACCGCCGTTTACCAACATCGGAGTTGGCGCAGCGTGGCATTTCTGGTGCGTGGGAAGAGAAAGAAGGTGAGTTGCCAGATGGCGCAGTGATCATCGCTGCTATCACATCGTGTACTAATACCAGTAACCCAAGAAACGTCGTCGCTGCTGGCCTTGTCGCGAAGAAAGCCAATGAGCTCGGCCTTGTACGTAAACCTTGGGTGAAATCGTCTTTTGCTCCGGGCTCTAAAGTTGCACGCCTGTACTTGGAAGAAGCGGGCTTATTACCAGAGTTAGAAAAGCTTGGCTTTGGTATCGTCGGTTACGCATGTACCACTTGTAACGGCATGAGTGGCGCGTTGGATCCAAAAATCCAGCAAGAGATCATTGATCGCGATTTATATGCGACAGCCGTTCTGTCTGGTAACCGCAACTTCGATGGCCGAATCCATCCTTACGCAAAACAAGCTTTCCTTGCATCACCACCATTGGTTGTCGCTTATGCGCTAGCGGGTACGATTCGTTTCGATATCGAACGCGATGCATTGGACACGGACCAAAACGGCAAACCAATTTATCTCAATGATTTGTGGCCAAGCGATGAAGAGATCGATGCAGTTGTCGGTACTCATGTTAAACCTGAGCAGTTTAAGCAAGTTTACATTCAGATGTTTAAGCTGGATGACGCAGAGAAAAGCTCTAGTCCGCTTTACGACTGGCGTCCGATGAGTACCTACATTCGCCGTCCACCTTACTGGGAAGGTGCGCTGGCGGGTGAAAGAACACTGTCTGGCATGCGTCCATTAGCGATTCTAGGCGACAACATCACGACTGACCACCTGTCACCATCCAACGCGATCATGGCGAGCAGTGCTGCGGGTGAATACCTTGCCAAAATGGGCGTTCCGGAAGAGGACTTCAACTCTTATGCGACTCACCGTGGCGATCACTTAACGGCGCAACGTGCGACCTTTGCTAACCCGAAACTATTTAACGAAATGGTGAAAGAGAACGGTGAAGTCGTTCAGGGTTCTCTGGCGCGAATTGAACCAGAAGGCCAGGTTGTACGCATGTGGGAAGCGATTGAAACCTACATGAATCGTAAACAACCATTGATTGTTGTCGCCGGCGCGGATTACGGTCAGGGTTCATCTCGTGACTGGGCAGCAAAAGGTGTTCGTTTGGCAGGCGTAGAAGCCATTGTTGCTGAAGGCTTTGAGCGTATTCACCGTACTAACTTGGTTGGCATGGGCGTACTGCCGCTGCAATTCAAACCAGGTGTAAACCGTAATACGTTAGAACTGGATGGTACGGAACTTTACGACGTAGCTGGCGAGATTAAACCGGGTGCGGATCTGGCCTTGGTTATCACGCGTAGCAACGGCGATAAAGTTGACGTTCCTGTTACCTGCCGCCTAGACACCGCTGACGAAGTTCACGTGTACAACGCAGGTGGTGTTTTGCAGCGTTTCGCGCAAGATTTCTTGGCGCAATAAGGAGTGGGTATGGAAAGCAAAACTCCGAATCAAATGAGCCAAATCAAAGTGCCGGCGACGTACATGCGTGGCGGTACAAGTAAAGGGGTCTTTTTTAACCTCGACGATTTGCCACAAGAAGCACAAGTGGCAGGCGAAGCTCGTGACAAACTCTTGTTGCGTGTTATCGGCAGCCCAGATCCGTACGCAAAGCAAATTGATGGCATGGGTGGTGCGACGTCAAGCACCAGTAAAACAGTAATTGTTTCTCGCAGTAGCCGAGCCGATCACGATGTTGACTACTTGTTTGGACAAGTGTCGATCGACAAACCATTCGTCGATTGGAGTGGTAACTGCGGCAACTTGTCTGCCGCTGTCGGTCCTTTCGCCATTCATGCTGGGCTGATTCCACAAGATCGCATTCTAGAAAATGGCATTGTGACGGTGCGTGTTTGGCAGGTGAACATCAGCAAAACTATCTTGGTGCATGTGCCGATTGTGAACGGATTCGTCCAAGAAACTGGCGAGTTTGAGCTCGATGGCGTGACGTTTCCGGCCGCCGAGATTCAAGTCGATTTTGTTGACCCTTCTGATGGCGAAGGCAGCATGTTCCCAACAGGCAACTTAGTCGATGATTTAGTGGTACCGGACTTAGGTACGTTTAACGCCACATTTATAAATGCGGGCATTCCAACCATTTTTATTGATGCTGAATCGATAGGATATCAGGGCACCGAGCTGCAAGACGATATCAACAACGATGATGCCGCATTGGCGATGTTCGAATCTATCCGTGCATATGGCGCGTTAAAAATGGGCCTGATTTCTGATTTAGAAGAAGCTCAAACACGCCAGCACACACCGAAAATTGCGTTTGTTTCTAAACCGAAAAGTTACCTGTCTTCAAGTGGCAAAGCGGTAAATGAGTCGGAAATTGATGTGTTGGTTCGTGCGTTGTCGATGGGCAAACTTCACCATGCAATGATGGGAACAGCAGCTGTTGCTATCGCTTCAGCTGCGTGTGTACCGGGTTCGTTGGTTAACTTGGCTGCTGGTGGCGGTGAAAAAGAGTCAGTGACTTTTGGCCACCCCTCAGGAACGTTAAAAGTTGGAGCACAAGCGAAGCAAACTGAGCAGGGCTGGGTGGTGCAAAAAGCCATCATGAGCCGAAGTGCGAGAATACTAATGGAGGGATTTGTGCGTGTACCCTCTGATGTCTTTGAGTGAAAAGAACGGTCTTTGAATAGAACGAGAGCAATGTCAGGACATACTGGAGGAAGCAATATGTCTTCATACGAAAAAGAATACTTATGGGCGAAGAATGAACCGGAGAGTTTTTGGCGCGCTCAAGCGGAGAATATCGATTGGTTCGAATCTCCTAAAACTATCTTGAAATCTGATGAAAACGGCATAGAACGTTGGTTTCCAGATGGTGTAATGAATACGTGCTGGTTAGCATTGGATTACCATTGCGAGCAAGGACGCGGTGATAATACGGCACTCATTTATGACTCGCCAGTAACCGGCAATAAAACAACGTATACCTATAGTGACCTGCGTGACCAAGTGGCAAAAATTGCCGGCATGCTGTCTGCTCAAGGCGTTGAAAAAGGCGACCGAGTCGTTATTTACATGCCGATGATTCCAGAAGCCGCAATGGCGATGCTAGCCTGTGCGCGTTTGGGGGCGATTCACTCCGTTGTATTCGGTGGTTTTGCACCTAATGAACTTGCTGTACGAATTGAAGATGCAGAGCCGAAAGTCATCATGACGGCGTCATGTGGTATTGAGATCAACAAAGTTATTCCATATAAGCCAATGGTAGACAAGGCCATTATGGACAGCCGATGGAAGCCTGAAAAAGTATTTATATTCCAGCGTCCTGAGTGCGAAGCCGATCTAAACCAAGAAAGAGATCTGGATTGGCAGCAAGAGTACAACCAAGCGTTGCCACACGGTTGTGTTCCGGTGTTGGCAACCGATCCACTCTACATTCTTTATACTTCGGGTACGACAGGTAAGCCAAAAGGCGTTGTGCGTGATAACGGTGGCCATGCCGTCGCGATGAAGTACTCCATGAGCGCAATCTACAACATTCCTCAAGATGGCGTATTTTGGGCGGCATCTGATGTTGGCTGGGTAGTAGGGCACTCTTACATTGTTTACGCGCCACTGATTCACGGTTGCACAACAATCCTATTCGAAGGCAAGCCCGTCCGAACACCGGATCCTGGCGCATTCTGGCGAGTGTGTGACGAATACAAAGTAGATGCGTTGTTCTCTGCCCCGACAGCGTTCCGTGCGATCAAGAAAGAAGACCCAGAAGGTGAGTTTTTAAAACAGTATGATCTCTCTAAATTGAAAACCATCTTTATGGCTGGTGAGCGCTTGGACCCTCCAACACTGGAATGGGTGCAGAGTAAAGCAGATAAACCGGTTATCGACCACTGGTGGCAAACGGAAACGGGTTGGGCTATCGCGGGTAACCCAACGGGCATTGAGATGATGCCTGTGAAAGCGGGTTCTTCGACGAAGCCAATTCCGGGTTATCAGGTCGAGATTCTGAATGAACTTGGAGAGTCGGTCGGGGCTAACCAACAAGGCTTTGTCGCATTAACACGTCCGCTGCCACCGAGTTGTCTGCCAACGGTTTGGCGTAACCATGACCGTTTTGAAACCGGTTATCTCAGCCAATTCCCTGGCTACTATGTGTCAGGTGATGGTGGCTATTTGGATGAAGACGGTTACCTGTTCATTATGGGACGTATTGATGACGTGATTAATGTCGCGGGGCATCGTTTATCGACAGGCGAAATGGAAGAAATTGTCGGTGGCCACCCAGCGATTGCGGAATGTGCAGTTGTGGGTATCCACGATGAGTTAAAAGGGCAGTTACCACTTGGTTTTGTTGTGCTTAAAGATGGTGTCAAAGTGGACGAGCTTGATCTTGAAGGTGAGCTTGTTGGCAAGGTACGTAGTGAGATCGGTGCGGTTGCCTGCTTTAAGCATGCACTGGTTGTGGATCGCTTACCGAAAACACGTTCGGGTAAAATTCTGCGCCGAACCATACGTCAAATAGCCGATGGTGAAAAATACACCGTTCCGTCAACGATTGATGACCCAAGTAGCTTGAACGAAATTGAACGAGTGTTAAGACGTTAATTAAAACTCAATTCTAACTAACCCCTGATCCTCGAACTCTGTAGGTTGGTTCTGCCTCTGTACGCTTATTAAGTACAGGGGCTTTTTTGTTTGTAGATAGCGTAAACGTCTCGTGCAGGCAATTTTGTGACTTGCCAATACGGCATTTTCCTCACAAACTACAGCCATTCAATTTTTAGTGACCCTTTGTATGACCACGTTTGTAATTAAATCTGCGTGTTTTAGCGACCTTGAGTCGCTCAACGACCTTATGTTTGAGCTGCATGATGAGCATCATCTTCAATCTCCTGAGTTATTCAAGACTGCTGAGGAGATAGAGCAAGAAAAAAGTATTGCTCGATACATTGATGATCCTGAATGTCTTGTTTATGTAGCAAAACAAGGAGATGAAATGATTGGTTTTATCTCTGGTCATTTCTGTGAACTTGTTTCTACCGTCAGTCAGCCGGTTATGATGGGAAGTGTGGATGAGCTCTATGTGTTACCTGAGTTTCGGAAACAAGGCACAGCTCAGGCATTGATTAACAAAATTGAGTCAACGTTCTCTGATTACGGTGCAAAACAGATGTTTGTTGAAGTATGGCACTTTAACCAGGGTGCAATCTCTTTGTATGAAAAACAAGGGTTTGCACACCATATTCACTATCTAAGAAAGCCGTTGAGCTAATGACCATGCTTAATTTTAATATTGTGATACACATTCTAGCGAATTGAAATCATTCAGTTCGTCAATAGACTTTTCTCTATAAGTTGCTCGCAATGTTAGTAAATTAATATGCGCCCACATTGGTATTGGCGTTTTTGTCTGCTTGTTTATTAGTAGCACGAGGATCGTGCTTACAAAAACAAGAGGACAATATTTTGAAACTAACAAAATCGTTACTTGCGTTGGCTGTTTTGCCAATGTTCGCAAGTGCTGATGATTTGTCACAGACACAAAATCACACTATACAACCCCAGATCGTAGGCGGCATCACTGCTGATCCTAGTGAGTGGAGATTCTACACCCAAATTGTTAGCCGTTATGGTAACCGATCATATTGTGGTGCCAGTTATATTGGGAATGGCTACGTCCTGACTGCGGCCCACTGTGTCGAGGGTGATTCACCGAATCAGATTGCGGTTAAAATCGGTGGCGTCGTTTACAATGGCACTGACGGTGTTCGATCTAACGTGAGTGAAATCCACATGCACCCGGCATATCGCCGAGCAACGCTTTCTCACGATCTCGCAGTCTTAAAGTTAGACTCTGTACCTCAAGGTGTTGCTGCGGTTGAAATTGCCGATGGCAGTCTAACGCAATACGCCAGCATCGGAGATTGGCTTACAGTCGCAGGTTTAGGGAGAACCTCTGAAGGAGGAAGCTCTCCATCTCGATTGCAAGAGGTTGACGTTCCGCTCGTGTCGGACTCGACTTGTAGTCAAGCCGGTGGTAATTACACAACCGTTGGAGAGGTGTCTTTCTGCGCGGGAATTCCTCAAGGCGGGATAGATTCCTGTCAGGGAGATAGCGGTGGTCCAATCGTTATTAATCGTGGTGGCGTAATTACTCAACTTGGTGTGGTCAGTTGGGGAATAGGTTGTGCTCGTCCGGGTATGTATGGTGTTTATAGCGATATCGCCGCCATGCGTAATTTTGTTAATGGTGTCATTGGCAAGACTACACCTCCGAAAGAGAATGTTTCTGTTGGGTATACCACCGAACAGACATTGGCATCATTTAATGTTGGCGAGTTGCAGCAACATAGTTTTGTTATCAAAAATTCAGGTAACACGACGTTCACTGTAGAAAACGTTCGCGCGCTTGCTTCTGGCGTTGCTGATGCTGCCGTTATTGCTAATGATCAGTGTTCTCAGGCGACGTTAGCAATGAATGCAAGTTGTCGTGTCGATGTCGAATTTGGAGCAGCTCAGGCGGGAGAAGCAAGAGTTGCTTTGAACTTCAACGTTGATAAGACCAGTACACAATATCAGGCGCTAGTGTCGGCTCAAGCGAAAACAGTGACAACGCCTCCAACAGATAACTGCGCAGCAGAATGGCAAGCGAGTACGGTGTATCTCAAAGGGGATAACGTTACTTGGAATGGCAAAGTGTGGCAGGCGCAGTGGTGGACCCAAGGCGATAACCCAGCAGACTCTGGACCTTGGGGTGTTTGGCAAGAAGTTCGCGACGCACATTGCAAGTCTAACTAACCATCAAGCATTCAAAAGCTGATTCGTTGGTGGCTTGAGGTAGAATTCATTCTTGGTTTCAACGAGCAGCGCATAGTTATCATAAGCAGGGTTTATTGTTTTCGAATAATAAGCCCTTTTTTATTGTTCCAACTTTGAGAACCCATAAAATGTGTATGACTTTATCCTGACGTTACCTTCATATAACTGGCAGAATTGCGATCAATATTTCATGTTTTGTCTGATTTTTGTCAGGTTTGCATTAAATTACTCTCCAATGAGCTTCAAGATCATGCTTTATTCGATCAACGTTGTTTGGCATAACTCGTTACTTAATTTTTATCGAAAAAGATAAGATTAACTGCCATTATTCATTGGTTATCATAATGTTTACTTAAGGTCATATTTTGTGTTGAGACAGCTGTTATTACTCATCCTTTGTTTTATTTTGTTACCTGTTTCACCAATCTCTACGGTTAAAGCTGCCGCGAGCGAAGTAAAAGGGGCACTCTGCGTTGTTCGTGCTGACGACAAGTTAGTGCTAGTTCATGAAATATTGACGGATAAGATTTCTCTACCTGGTGGGACAATTATTGATGGAGAATCCCCCAAAGTTGCTGCTCAACGAGAAACGTGGGAAGAAACGGGTTTAGTGGTCACGGTTGGGGAGGAACTTGGCAGAACTGACACCGCAGTTTATTACGATTGCATATCAGATTCTGAGATTATTGCTTTTTCGATGAACAATTCCTTAGGTGGGAATGAGTTACCTATTTGGTTTGCTCCTCACTACGGGGTAGAAATCGCATCTGCAATGTTACTTGGACCATCCGAGCTGCCATCATTTTTGTACCGCTATCCCGCTCAATGGCCACAAGCCATTCAGTTTTTTGAACAAGCTACTCAGCAGTCCGCATCTTATGTGACTCAGCTGATCGAATCCGCGCCTTCATTTCGTCAGATTGAATTGAGGTGGATGAAAGACTTACAAAGCTGGGTAGGGGCTTTATCAGAAACGAGTTTCGAGGTAGCGAATCAGATCTCAAATCTTGTTATAGAACTGACAGAACCTACGATACTGCTTTTTCTATTTCCGTTAGTAATGATGCGTTTTGGCAGTCGATTTGTATTCCGACTCTTTTTCGCTATTAGCGCGACGTCCCTGATGGTACTTGTAGCTCAACAGGGCTTTGCGCTTCCTCGCCCGCATGTCTATATACCAATGATGGAGTTAACACACAGCTTTGGATTTAGTTTTCCAAGTTTGCCTATTGCCGTTTGGTTTTGTGTTTTAACCTTTTTATTTCAGAGAACACATTATTTCGGTTTGAATGGTACGACCGCTGTCATGATGCTCGTCACGCTTACTATTATGTTATGTAAGTTTTTCCTTGGTAGCGCCTTTTTCTTAGATATGTTGTTTGGTGCGCTGTTAGGAAGCTTGGTAGCCTGGCATGTTCTGCGATTGGAAACAAATCAAGACGTGAATGTTGATCAAGTGCTGAGCTCAAAAGGCGTCTGGTTCATTATGACTGCGGTAACGGCGGTCATCTCTGTTATCTGGCCATTACCTGTGTTTGGCCGCTGGTTAGCTATTTTAATTACGGCATCAGCGTTGGTTATGACGTTTAGAGAGTCAAAAGTGCATTTGGATTCTCGTCAGATGATTTTTGTAACGCTTGCGTTGGTATTCGTTGAGCAACTTTATTTATACTCAAGCTCTGTTGTCTCGTTTAGTGGTTTGTGGTCATTGGTATTGTCGACGTTGCATTATCCATTGTTGATGTTGCTGTTTATCTTGCTTGCAAGAAAGCTGATTCATGAAAAACAACAGAGAGAAACAGTGCTAGATTGATGGTTGTATGCTTTCTTTCTCAGGCATACGAGTAAAAAGAAAGCCTTGCTTTACAGCAAGGCTTTTTTGTACGTTGAGTAGCTCAACAATGTGGCTTTGCGTATATCTGACGCCATGGCTGAGTTAAAGGTAATAACGTTGACGCCATAGCGGCGGAGAGAATTAAGCGTTAAGGACGAATTTTTCAATCGCTTTAGCTACACCGTGTTCATCATTACTTGCCGTAATGTAATCAGCGATTTGTTTGGTCTCTTCCATCGCATTTGCCATCGCGATACCAAGGCCAGCGTACTTCAGCATGTGGTGGTCATTTTCAGCATCACCCATACAGATCACTTCTTCCGGTTGAATACCTAGATACTCAGCAATTGCAGCAACACCAATACCTTTGTTGCTCGCTGGGTTAAGAAATTCCAGGAAAAACGGGGCGCTTTGAACCACCGTAAACTCTTCACGTATTTCAGACGGAAGCGCAGCGATGACCTCAGTTAACTTACTTGGCTCGGCAACCATCATTGCTTTGATGATTGGATGATCATCTTCTAGCGATTCAAAATTAATCTCTGTTACATTTAAGCCATTAATGTTGGCTTCGATGTCAGTGTATGGGTTTTTCTCATTGGTGATCAAGCCATGTACTTGGCTGAATGCGTGCACATAAGCGCCTAATTCTTTCGCTTTACGAGCGACTAATTTAGCTGCCTTACCATCAATGATTTGCTGGTGGATGATTTCATTTGTTCCTACGTTCTTAACCATAGAGCCATTGTAGAAAAGGACAAAATCTTTATCGGAATGGATATTCAGTTCGTCGAGCTTGCCTTGCATTCCTTCTAATGGGCGACCAGAAGCGAGAACGACAGTAACGCCTGCTTCTCGAGCCTTTGCGATCGCTTGTTTGTTTTCTTCAGAGATTGCTTTATCACTATTGAGCAGTGTGCCATCCATATCTAATGCGATCAGTTTATACATCATTTCTTACCTTAAAGTTTTTGGGAACTGTAAGTGAATAAGGTTTGGTATAACGCTAACCAGAAACCTACGCTCACCGCGACTATGAAACTACAAAATGGTCTATTTTAACAATTAATTTTTGGTTTAAATTGACCTAGACACGTGTGTCCATTAAGGTCTTCGCCTCGAAGTATTATGAGTTGAGTGAGTTCTACGTTGTATAAGCTAAATGAGATGTTTGAAACCATCCAAGGGGAAGGGGTTTTCACTGGAGTACCTGCTGTTTTTGTTCGCCTTCAAGAGTGTCCGGTTGGTTGCTCATGGTGCGATACCAAACAAACGTGGTATGCAGATGAGAATGACCAACGCCAAATTGGTGATATTTTGGTGAAGACGGAAGATTCTCCGACATGGTGCGTCGCATCTGCCGAGAACATCGTAGAGCAATATCAACTGCAAGGCTTTAATGCTAAACATATCGTGATTACTGGTGGTGAGCCTTGTATTTATGATCTACGCCCTTTAACAGAGGCGTTTGAGGATATGGGTTGCCAATGCCAAATCGAAACCAGTGGCACATCAGAAGTCATCACGTCAGAAAATACATGGGTGACCGTGTCACCAAAAGTGGCGATGAAGGGTAAACTGCCAGTTCTCAATAGCGCGTTAGAGCGTGCGAATGAGATTAAGCACCCTGTTGGTACACAAAAAGACATCGACCACCTTGATGAGCTATTGGCAAATGCGAATGTCGCGGTTGAGACTGTCATTGCATTGCAGCCTATTAGCCAAAAGCCTCGTGCAACGCAATTGTGTATTGAAACGTGCATTGCTCGCAATTGGCGTTTGTCTGTTCAAACTCATAAATACCTAAGTATTGCTTAAGAGCGGAGAGAGAAATGAAAAAAGCCGTTGTTGTTTTTAGTGGTGGTCAGGATTCCACGACTTGTCTGGTTCAAGCACTTAAAGAGTTTGATGAAGTTCATGCCATTACTTTTGATTATGGTCAGCGCCACAAGTTAGAGATAGAAGTGGCACAAAAGATCGCAAAGGATCTTGGTGTCAAAGCGCATAAAGTGATGGATGTTGGCCTTTTAAACGAACTTGCGATTAGCTCTCTCACGCGCGATGACATCCCTGTCTCACACGAATTGCAAGAAAACGGCCTACCAAACTCTTTTGTTCCTGGCCGTAACATTCTATTTTTAACGCTCGCAGGAATCTACGCCTACCAAATTGGGGCTGAAACCGTAATTACTGGCGTGTGTGAAACTGACTTTAGCGGTTATCCAGATTGTCGTGACAATTTTGTGAAAGCAATGAACACGGCTTTGGTGAAAGGGATGGACCGTAACCTGACGATCAAAACACCGTTAATGTGGCTAAATAAAGCAGAAACGTGGGCGTTAGCTGATCAATATGACGCGTTGCAACTGGTTCGTGAAAATACGTTGACCTGCTACAACGGGGTCATTGGTGATGGTTGTGGTGATTGCCCATCGTGCGATTTGCGCAAAGCTGGCTTAGATGATTACCTAAACAATAAAGAGACCGTAATGCAGTCTCTTGTGAACAAGCAGGCTGCTGACGTTTAGTCGTGCCGTGCTTTACTGGCTAACATAGTCAGAACTTAGGCTAATTGGCTCATCGTATGCGTCTATAATGATGTTTTTTCCCTGCTTTTTAGCCAGGTATAAAGCTTGGTCTAGTATCGAATAAAGTTCATCAAAGTTGGTAAGCGGCATTGATGTTGAGAGATAGGCCAAGCTAGCAGTTACACTCAGATCACTATTATTTACCGTGCGTACGCGCTTCTCTGAAATCGTTTTGTGTAGGCTTTGCACCCGGAAAGGAACGTCAATTTCATCGACGTTTTTCAATAATAAGATAAACTCTTCTCCACCCAAACGGCCGATATACTCTCCCTTATTGAGCTTAGCTTTAAGCACTTGGCAAACTTGCTGTAACACCAAGTCGCCAGTCGGATGACCGTATTGATCATTTATCGTCTTAAAGTCATCAAGGTCGATTAATGCTAAAACATAGCGGAAGTCTTCGTCCGCTTTGGAGGTTTGACCTTTGATGGTCTCTATAATTGCCGCTCTATTCAACGCACATGTTAGACTATCTATTTTGGCTTTTTGTCGTGTTTGTCGCTGAAGTATCAATGCCAGAATGAGCAAGACCAACAAACAGGAAACCACAAAATTATAAGTGCGCTTTTGATCGGTAAGCTTCTCAAATTGATGCTGATTTAAGCTTTTTTCATTATTTAACCGAGCGACTTGAAGATCATATTCGTACTCTTTCTTTGTAAGGTCTAATGCCTCTAATGCTTTAATATTGCTAGCGTCTCGGTTGGCCAATTCAATGGTTGAATAGGCTTCGTGGTGCTCTAATGCCAGTTTATAATCACCTTGTGCTTGGTACGCTTTGGAAAGGAGTAATTGAGCTTGTGCCTGTAATAATGGCCTAGAGTTATTGATCGCTAGTGTTAACGCGACTTTGCCATGTGCAATCGATTTTTCAGTAGCATGGTTTTTCAAATACGCGAACCCAGCAGCTAAATGCCCTTCCGTTTCGAGGTGCGTATTTTCATACGTTTCAGCAATGTCTAGAGCTTTTCTAATGTAATCTACTGCGGTATCCAGTTGCCCACTTTCGGCTAAAACCGCAGACAGCCCTAAGTAGCTTAACCCTTGACCATATGGGTATTGGAGCTGGTTGAGTATTGTTAATGCATTTTGATAATGATTGATGGCTTTATCGAATTCTTTGGATTTCTTATACATTGCCCCAAGGCTATGTTCGACTTGGGCGACTTTGAGTGGTGTCCCTTCATCTTGACGAGCGAGTAGGGCTTGGATGAGATATTGCTCTGATTGTTCAAACTGCCCAAGCTCTGCAAGTAAATTTCCGACGTCATTGTAAATGCCAGAAGGATCGCTTTGAGCAGACATGTTCGCCAGCAGCTTTCTATAAAGACTCAGCGCTTTTTCATAGTCGCCACGATAGTTATAATTGTTCGCTACCACACGTAACGCGAGATCAATAGGGAAGTTTTCTTGGTGTTGTTGACTTAGATGGCTTTCTAACGACGAGCAATAAAAGTTTGCTTTGTGATAACGACCTTGTTGATTCAAGGTATAACAGAGCTGATAGTTCATCAAAGCTTTGCCTTCAGAATCTGAAGTCTGCTTCATTTTTTTTCGCAACGAAGAAAAGCTATTTACTGAGGCGTCATAACTACCATGCTTACGTTCATTTAAGGCAAGAATGTACTCTGACTCTAACTGAGCAAAGTTATTGTTGAGAACTTGGCTGCTACCATAGTACGGCTGTTTTATGTTCGACATGTATTCATAAATCAGCCCGCTGACGTAGAGTTTTTCGCTGTGCGATTTCGCTGTGTGGTATCGATCTTGAAGCATGCTTAATGCTGAGTCAGGATTACTTCTCAATGTGGTTTGATAAACGGCGTGCCACTGCGTGATATTTTGTTCTGGCTCAATATCTTGAGTGTCACTAGCATATACCGGGGCGAGTAAGAGTGACGCAAGCAAAGGATAGAGCGTGCGCATATTTAAACGTGCCTTATGTTCTTTTGTTGCTTTGGAATTGGAGAATCATAGCGCTATTAATTGATCAGCGTTGTGATTGAGTTGGGTGTACGAAGAAAAAGAATAGGAAAACTATGCACTTGGTCGACATATCAAAAAAAGAGCATAAAAAGAAAGACCCCAACATAAAGTTGAGGTCTAGAAGTCGTTATGCAATGTAAAGCTTAGCTAGATCTTGAGGCTCCATTTCTTTGCCTTCCAGCTGATCGTTCCAGTTAGTACCAACAAGAACACCATCTTCTGCAAGAGTTAAAAGCCAATCTTCAACAAAGATATCTAGTGGGATTTCTAGTACAGTGAAGTCAGCCCATTCTTCAACATTGTGCGCTTCTGCATCTTCTTTAGAAGACCAGAAAGGCATGACTTCACTGTTTTCGAATTCAGTTGAATCGCAAGATAGCCAACCTTCTTCATTGCGTAAACCCCAAACCAGTTGGTTTTCTTTTGTTTCTGCAACAAAAAGGTCAAGGTTTGCTTGGATATCTGATGTAAGTTTGCTCATTTCAAAACTCTCGTTGTTATGACGCCGCTAGGGTAACACTAAAGTGCCGATTCCTAAAGCATAATACGGTTATTGCAATGAGTAAAAATAAAGGAGCCGAAGCTCCTTTTCTTATGTCGTTCTAGGTTTATTAATGCTTGTTTGAACAAACATTAATACAGATATTTTTACCTTTCAGGGAGGGTAGTGAATATTGTCCACTCTTTTTTAATCTCGCCTTTATAACCAACGACAGAAGCAGTTACTCGGCGGTTTAAAGCGTGGCTGACTTCATCGATACCTTGTTGCGCTAGGTGAGTATCACCAAAGCCAACAATACGAACTCTGCTCGGTTCGATGTTGTAGCTCAATAGTGCCTCACGGACATTGCGCGCTCGTCTCTCTGATAGATCTTGGTTGTGCTGAGAGCCACCAACTTTACTCGCGTAGCCGTGCAGTTCGATCGACGTAGTAGGGTATTCTTTTAAAAAATCGGACAGTTCACGTACTTGTCTTCTGAACACGGGATTGATTTCATCAGAATCATTGGCAAAAAGTATTCTCACTTGCATGTTATCTGATGCTTTAATGTATTCGCCGCAACCGTCATTGTCGACTTCTGAGCCTTCCGGTGTTCCAGGGCACATATCTCGAGCGTTGATGACGCCATCGTTATCTTCATCTTGAAGGTCAGCGATTTGCTCTGCACTTGGTACAGGTCGATAGTCATACTCGTCTTCAGCAACAACCTGTTGAGTAACGGCGAGAAGGCTTAATACAAATAGAATGTTCATTGGTTTCATGATCAGTACTCCACCTTTTCATTCCATTCTGTAGGCACATCGACTCGCAAGGCATTTAACAATTGGCCGGTCGCATTCATTACACGGTATTTCGCGTATTGCTCTGAATATCGAGCATCCAAGTAGTTTTTTCTCGCTTCAAATAACTCGTTTTCAGTATTTAACAAATCCAAAAGGGTTCGTTTACCGATGCGATACTGTTTCTCGTAGGCGATAACAGTTTCAGATGCCGAATCTACGTGATCCGCCAGAAACTCTTTTTGCTGAAGCGTTAAATCTAGCGCGCTCCATGATAGACGAAGCCCTTCTTCAACGCTGCGGTATGCGCGTTCTCGTAAATCTTTGGCTTTGTTTAGTTGATAGGCAAAGTTTTCAGCATTGGCGACATCACTACCACCATTAAAGAGGTTGTAACGCATACGCAGCATCGCTGTCGTTTCATCACTGCTTCCTTCGATACCGCTTGCATCATCACGCCACGTTTGAGCCGCTTCTACAGATATCGTTGGATAGTAAGTTCCCTTAGATTGCTTATATTGGAACTTCGCTGAGTCTACATCTGCCATCGAAATTTTGATTACTGGATGCGATTCAAATGCCAAGTCAATTGCTTCATCTATGGTGTAGGGAATAAAGTTCTGGTCCGCTCGCGGAAAAATCAATCCTTGTGGGGACTGTCCGACAAGGCGTGTAAACGTGGTGTGGCTGTCATATAAGTTGTTCTGAGCCGCCACCAAGTTACCGTGAGCTTTTGCTAAACGAGCTTCTACTTGAGTTAGGTCAGCGGTAGACCCAAGTCCTGAGTTAACTCGCTTTTTAATGTCTTCGTAGATCTTCTTATGAACCTTCAAGTTGTTTTCTGAAAGTGTAAGAATTTCATAAGCTTTTACTGAATCTAAGTAAACCTTTGCCACTTCGAGTGCCGTGTCTTGAGCATCAGCGAGCAGTTGATAACGAACTGATTCTGCGTCAGCTGCTGTTCGATCCATATCGTTAAGTGTCGCAGAACCGTCCCATATCAACTGGGTTAGTGTCACGGTCGCTTCTTTTCTTGTCAGATCCGTTGAATCTCGCCCTGCTTCTGCTGGGTTAATGCCTTCATAACCGATACCGGCGTCTAAATCTATGGATGGGAGGTAAGCACCGCCAGATGCTTCATTCACATACTGCTTGCTAACGAATTCATTGAACGCACTTTTGATGTCAGGATTGGTTTTTAATGTGTTTTCAACCGCTTGCTCTAGTGTTTGCCCAAAAGCATGACTAGCTGCGAACACACCAATGCAAAAGGCGTTGGCACGAGTCCACTTCACTGTGATTCTCCTAGATAATAATAAAATTTCTCGAGGTGAGAGGGCTTATAAGTGGGATACCTATAAGGGCGTCAATAATTTAGCGCACAATAACATTAATACACGATGAAGTAACCTGTTGATTCATTGTTCATTTGTTTCATTCTTGATAAATCAATTCATTTGGTGGGTCTAAATTTTGAATAAGGATCCCGATTTTAAAGTTAAATTGATGTTTAACAAGAGTTGAGTGGCTTTTATTAAAACAAGACAGATATGCGCCTAGACTCCTATTGATGTATGACACATAATTACTTAATTGAGCATCAAATTGCTGTTATTGCACTATATAATCAGGCAATATATAGCAAATTAGTATTGTTAGTCAAAAACTTGACAGTTATTTAGGGTTAAGATTTATATGGATCGTACAGCGTTAGTGTCACTCGGTAATCAAGTCGTCGTAATAGGTTTAGATGGGGAGCTGAGAGTCCTAACAGAAGGACAACAGCCCCTACCTGGTGAAGTGGTAGTGGCAACGACAGATGCTGCACCTCTAAATTTGAACATTCAACTAACTGAAGAGCAAGGCTCAAAAGATATTTCTGATGATGTGGCACGAATTATTGGTGCTATTGAGCAAGGTCAAGACCCTTCTATAGTTGATGAAGAACTCGCGCCAGCTGCGGGTGAAAACAGTGGTTCAAGTTTACAAAATAGTGCCACGATTGCACGGGATGGCACTGAAGTACTGGCCTCAACAAATTTTGAAACTATTGGCTTGGAATCCCTCGGTTTATCTGAAACACAAGCGTTGACCTTAAATGACTTTTTCGCAATAAATATAGAAACCAGTGGAGATGGCTCAAATAAAGCACTTACTAATTCTCCAGTGACATTAAGCGCTATCGAAGAAGATAGCGATCCCATCACGATAACTACCGAAGAATTACTATCGAATGTCGATATTGACGATGCTGATACTCTTATCGTTACAAACGTCACTATTGAGAGTGGGAATGGCACTTTAATTGATAACAACGATGGATCTTGGACTTATATCCCAGAAGCTGATGATGATACTGAAGTGTCATTCTCCTATGACATCATTGATGACGATGGGGGTGTTATTAATGGCACTGCTAATTTAGATATTAAGCCTGTTAATGACGCGCCAATAGCGACTAACGATGCGATTCAAACTGACGAAGATTCCCAGGTTGTAATTGATGTGCTCGCTAACGACAGTGACATTGAAGGTGACGATTTATCCATTACTTCTGCTTCTGTATCAGAAAAGCAAGGTATCGTTGAGATTGTCGATGGTAAGCTTGTTTTCACTCCGGCTGAAAACTTCAATGGTAATGCAACTATTAGCTACACTATCTCAGATGGTGAGCTAGAGGATGAAGCTCAAGTCTCGGTAACAGTAAACTCAGTTAACGATGCGCCTATTGCCCTTAATGACACAACAATTACAGAGGAAGATACCTCAGTAACGATTGATGTCCTACCAAACGACACCGATATTGATGGTGATACGCTGTCTATCCAATCAGCGTCCGTACCTGAAGCACAAGGTAAGGTTGAGGTTGTTGACGGCAAGTTGGTGTTCACACCGGCTGAGAACTTCCATGGCGACGCCGAAATAACTTACACCGTGACCGATGGTGCACTGACCGACCAAGCGACGGTTAACGTCACTGTGAATGCGGTGAACGACACGCCTGTGGTTGAAAGCAACCTCGCAGACCAAGCCTTGGCAGAAGACTTTACGCCATACACCATCGATCTAAATACCGCTTTCAGCGATGTGGATAACGTAGATGGCGAGCTGAGCTTCAGTGTCTCTGGTAATAGCAACATTCAAGTGGCAATCGTCAATGGGATTGCTACGTTCACTCCAACTGCAGACTGGAACGGCTCAGAAGCGCTGACCTTTACTGCCACCGATCCAAGCGGCGAGAGCGTCAGTCAAACGGTGAACTTCACGGTAGCGCCTGTGGCAGACATCGTGGCAGACAAAGCGACGGTCGTGGAAGACACGCCAACCATCATTAACGTCTTAGGTAACGACACGTTCGAAGGCGACGACAAAGTAGTGTCGCTTGATACCAATAAAGGCCCAGCTAACGGCACGGTCTCGGTCAATTCTGACGGCAGCGTGACTTACACGCCAAACGACAACTACCACGGTGCAGACAGCTTTACCTACATCGTTACGTCCGGCGGGGTATCGGAGTCTACCACGGTGAACGTCGATGTCACGCCAGTCAACGATGCGCCAGTGGCAAAAGATGATACCGCTGTTACTGACGAAGATACGCCAGTGACGATTGATGTTCTGCCAAACGACACCGATATTGATGGCGAGAAGCTGAGTATTGAATCAGCCTCTGTACCTAAAGAGCAGGGCACGGTTGAAGTGGTGGATGGAAAACTCGTCTTCACTCCGGCAGAAAACTTCAATGGTGACGCTGAAATCACCTACATCGTCACCTCCGGTGGCGTCAGTGAATCCACCACGGTGAACGTCGATGTCACGCCAGTGAACGATGCGCCAGTGGCGAAAGATGACACGGCAACAACACAAGAAGATATCGCTGTCACGATTGATGTTCTGCCAAACGATACTGATGTGGATGGCGATAAGTTGTCGATCCAATCGGCGTCTGTTCCTGAAGCGCAAGGTAAAGTAGAGATCGTTGATGGCAAACTGGTGTTCACACCGGCAGAAAACTTCAATGGCGACGCTGAAATCACTTACACCATCACCGATGGTTCGCTGACCGACCAAGCGACGGTCAACGTCACCGTGAATGCCGTGAACGACACGCCTGTAGTTGAAAGTAGCATCGCAGACCAAACCTTGGCGGAAGATTTCACACCATACACCATCGATCTAAATACCGCTTTCAGCGATGTGGATGGCGATCTGACCTTCAGCGTCTCTGGTAATAGTAATGTAAATGTCTCAATAGAGAACGGTATTGCGACCATCAGCCCAACCGCGGACTGGAACGGCTCAGAAGAGTTGATGTTCACAGCCACCGACCCAAGCGGCGAGAGTGTTAGCCAAACGGTGAACTTCACGGTTGCACCTGTGGCGGATATTGAATCTGACCGCGCGACAGTCGTGGAAGATACGCCAACCATCATTAATGTCTTAGGTAATGACACGTTCGAAGGCGACGATAAAGTGGTGTCGCTGGATACCAATAACGGTCCAGCTAATGGCACGGTCTCGGTCAACCCTGACGGCAGCGTAACCTACACGCCAAACGACAACTTCCACGGGGCAGACAGCTTTACCTACATCGTCACGTCAGGTGGGGTATCAGAGTCCACCACGGTGAATGTCGATGTCACACCAGTGAATGATGCGCCAGTGGCAAAAGATGATACCGCTGTTACTGACGAAGACACACCAGTGATGATCGATGTCCTGCCAAACGATACTGATGTGGATGGCGATAAGTTGTCGATTCAATCTGCGTCCGTACCTGAAGCACAAGGTAAAGTCGAGATTGTTGAAGGCAAACTGGTGTTCACACCGGCAGAAAACTTCAATGGTGACGCTGAAATCACCTATATCATAACGGACGGTCAATTGACCGATGAAGCAAAGGTGACCGTTACCGTTAATCCAGTGAACGATGCGCCAACCATCAAGGTTGATGCCGTAGAAAGCATCACTGAAGACGCAGTGGGCACTGATACGGTAGTCGCAACCTTAACGGTTCGTGATACTGACACGCCAGAAGACCAATTAACCGTTTCTTTAGAAAACAACTCAAACGGTTACTTCGTCTTAGTTGGCGATAAAGTCAAGCTGACTCAAGCGGGTGTTGACGCGGTTAACAACGATGAACTTAACCTTAAAGATCTGACTATCAGCGCGTCAGTGTCGGATGGTGCTAATCCAACGGCTAACGACAGTGATAGCTTGGTTGTGAATCGTGTTAACGATGCACCGACTATCGATAACGTCATTGCAGATCAAGTGCTAGCGGAAGATTTCGATGCATACACGATCGACTTGAATGAAGTATTCAAAGATTCCGATTCCTCGCTAGAATTCTCAGTCTCTGGCAATAACAGCATCCAAATTTCTATTGTGAATGGTGTTGCTACCATCACTCCGACTGCGGATTGGAATGGCAAAGAGACAATTACGTTCACAGCTAAAGACCCAAGTGGTGAAAGCGTAAGTCAAACGGTGAACTTCACGGTTGCGCCTGTGGCGGACATCGTGGCAGACAAAGCGACGGTTGTGGAAGACACGGCGACCATCATCAAGGTCTTAGATAACGACACGTTCGAAGGCGACGATAAAGTGGTGTCGCTTGATACCAGTAAAGGCCCAGCTAACGGCGCGGTCTCGGTCAACCCTGACGGTAGCGTGACTTACACGCCAAACGACAACTACCACGGTACAGACAGCTTCACCTACATCGTCACGTCCGGTGGGGTATCGGAGTCCACCACGGTGAACGTCGATGTCACACCAGTCAATGACGCGCCAGTGGCGAAAGATGACATCGCTACGACACAAGAAGACACCGCAGTTACTATTGATGTTCTGCCAAACGACACTGATGTGGATGACGATAAGCTGAGTATTGAATCAGCCTCTGTACCTAAAGAGCAGGGTACGGTTGGAGTGGTGGATGGAAAACTCGTTTTCACTCCTGCAGAAAACTTCAATGGCGACGCTGAAATTACCTACATCGTAACGGATGGTCAATTGACCGACGAAGCGAAAGTGGTAGTTAGCGTTAACCCAGTAAACGATGCGCCAACTATCAAAGTTGATGCCGTAGAAAGCATCACTGAAGATGCAGTGAACACGGATACGGTAGTCGCAACCTTAACGGTTCGTGATACTGATACGCCAGAAGACCAATTAACCGTTTCTTTAGAGAACAACTCAAACGGCTACTTCGTGTTGGTTGGCAATGAAGTCAAGCTAACTCAAGCGGGTGTTGACGCGGTTAACAACGATGAACTCAACCTTAAAGACCTGACTATCAGCGCGTCAGTGTCGGATGGTGTTAATCCAACGGCTAGCGACAGTGATAGCTTGGTTGTGAATCGTGTTAACGATGCGCCAACAGTTGATAATGCCATTACAGATCAAGTGTTATCGGAAGATTTCGCGACCTACACGATTGATTTAAACGACGCATTTAAAGACAGCGACTCCGTGCTTAGCTTCTCAGTAGCCGGTAACAGCAACGTGTTGGTTTCGATTGAAAATGGCATCGCGACCATCTCACCAACCGCAGACTGGAACGGCTCAGAAATCCTAACGTTTACTGCTACCGATCCAAACGGCGAGAGCGTCAGTCAAACGGTGAACTTCACGGTAGCGCCTGTGGCGGACATCGTGGCAGACAAAGCGACGGTTGTGGAAGACACGGCGACCATCATCAAGGTCTTAGATAACGACACGTTTGACGGCGACGACAAAGTGGTGTCGCTTGATACCAATAACGGCCCAACCAACGGCACGGTCTCGGTCAATCCGGATGGCAGCGTGACTTACACGCCAAACGACAACTACCACGGGGCAGACAGTTTCACCTACATTGTTACGTCTGGTGGGGTATCAGAGTCCACCACGGTGAACGTCGATGTCACACCAGTGAATGATGCGCCAGTGGCAAAAGATGATACCGCTGTTACTGACGAAGACACACCAGTGACAATTGATGTCCTGCCAAACGACACCGATATTGATGGCGATAAGCTGTCTATCCAATCGGCGTCCGTACCTGAAGAGCAAGGTAAGGTTGAAATTGTTGATGGCAAGTTGGTGTTCATACCGGCTGAGAACTTCCATGGCGATGCCGAAATCACTTACACCGTTACGGATGGTTCGCTGACTGACCAAGCGACGGTCAAAGTCACGGTGAATGCGGTAAACGACACGCCTGTGATTGAAAGC
This sequence comes from Vibrio sp. 1-2 (7-a), assembly GCF_013048515.1. NCBI lineage: Bacteria > Pseudomonadati > Pseudomonadota > Gammaproteobacteria > Vibrionales > Vibrionaceae > Vibrio > Vibrio sp. 1-2 (7-a). The sequence goes on along the minus strand of NZ_VHSQ01000001.1, from coordinate 1,133,260 downwards.
AGCATCGCAGACCAAACCTTGGCAGAAGACTTCACGCCATACACGATCGATCTGAATACGGCCTTCAGCGATGTGGATAACGTTGATGGCGAGCTGAGCTTCAGCGTTTCTGGTAATAGCAATGTAAATGTCTCAATAGAGAATGGTATTGCTACCATCAGCCCAACGGCAGACTGGAACGGCTCAGAAACACTAACCTTTACCGCCACCGATCTAAGCGGCGAGAGTGTTAGTCAAACCGTGAACTTCACAGTTGCCCCTGTGGCGGACATCGTGGCAGACAGCGCGACGGTTGTGGAAGATACGCCGACCATCATCAAGGTTTTAGGTAACGACACGTTTGAAGGCACTGATAAAGTGGTGTCTTTGGGCGCCGATAAGGGGCCTGAAAATGGCACCGTCATCGTAAACAACGACGGCACGATAACCTACACACCAGATGATAACTACGTCGGCAAAGATACGTTCACTTATGTCGTGACATCAGGCGGTGTGTCTGAATCCACTACCGTTGAAGTCAATGTGACGCCGGTCAACGACGCGCCAGTGGCAAAGGATGACACGGCGATTACTGACGAAGACACACCAGTGACGATTGATGTCCTGCTAAACGACAGCGATGTGGATGGCGATAAGCTGAGTATTGAATCAGCCTCTGTACCTAAAGAGCAGGGTACGGTTGAAGTGGTGGATGGAAAACTCGTCTTCACTCCGGGAGAAAACTTCAATGGTGATGCTGAGATCACTTACACCATCACCGACGGTGTGCTGACTGATCAAGCGAAGGTGACCGTTACCGTTAACCCAGTAAACGATGCGCCAACCATCAAGGTCGATGCCGTGGAAAGCATTACTGAAGACGCAGTGAACACGGATACGGTAGTGGCGACGTTGGAAATCGCTGATTCTGATACGCCAGAAGATGAGCTTACGGTGTTGCTAGAAAACAACTCAAACGGTTACTTCGTGTTGGTTGGCAATGAAGTCAAGCTAACTCAAGCGGGTGTTGATGCGGTTAACAACGATGAACTTAACCTTAAAGACCTGACTATCAGCGCGTCAGTGTCGGATGGTGTTAATCCAACGGTTAGCGACAGTGATAGTTTGATTGTGAATCGTGTTAATGATGCACCGATTGTTGAAAATGTCATTGCAGACCAAGTGTTATCGGAAGATTTCGATGCATACACGATCGACTTGAATGAAGTATTCAAAGATTCCGATTCCTCGCTAGAATTCTCCGTCTCTGGCAATAACAGCATCCAAATTTCTATTGTGAATGGTGTTGCTACCATCACTCCGACTGCGGATTGGAATGGCAAAGAGACAATTACGTTCACAGCTAAAGACCCAAGTGGTGAAAGCGTAAGTCAAACGGTGAACTTCACAGTTGCGCCAGTGGCGGACATCGTGGCAGACAAAGCGACGGTTGTGGAAGACACGGCGACCATCATCAAGGTCTTAGGTAACGACACGTTCGAAGGCGACGACAAAGTGGTGTCGCTGGATACCAATAACGGCCCAGCCAACGGCACGGTCTCGGTCAACCCTGACGGCAGCGTGACTTACACGCCAAACGACAACTACCACGGTACAGACAGCTTCACCTACATCGTCACGTCCGGTGGGGTATCGGAGTCCACCACGGTGAACGTCGATGTCACACCAGTCAATGACGCGCCAGTGGCGAAAGATGACATCGCTACGACACAAGAAGACACCGCAGTTACTATTGATGTTCTGCCAAACGACACTGATGTGGATGACGATAAGCTGAGTATTGAATCAGCCTCTGTACCTAAAGAGCAGGGTACGGTTGAAGTGGTGGATGGAAAACTCGTTTTCACTCCTGCAGAAAACTTCAATGGCGACGCTGAAATTACCTACATCGTAACGGATGGTCAATTGACCGACGAAGCGAAAGTGGTAGTTAGCGTTAACCCAGTAAACGATGCGCCAACTATCAAAGTTGATGCCGTAGAAAGCATCACTGAAGATGCAGTGAGCACTGATACGGTAGTCGCAACCTTAACGGTTCGTGATACTGATACGCCAGAAGACCAATTAACCGTTTCTTTAGAAAACAACTCAAACGGTTACTTCGTGTTGGTTGGCGATGCTGTCAAGCTGACTCAAGCGGGTGTTGACGCAGTTAACAACGATGAACTTAACCTTAAAGATCTGACTATCAGCGCGTCAGTGTCGGATGGTGTTAATCCAACGGCTAGCGACAGTGATAGCTTGGTTGTGAATCGTGTTAACGATGCGCCAACAGTTGATAATGTCATTACAGATCAAGTGTTATCGGAAGATTTCGATGCATACACGATCGACTTGAATGAAGTATTCAAAGATTCCGATTCCTCGCTAGAATTCTCAGTCTCTGGCAATAACAACATCCAAATTTCTATTGTGAATGGTGTTGCTACCATCACTCCGACTGCGGATTGGAATGGCAAAGAGACAATTACGTTCACAGCTAAAGACCCAAGCGGTGAAAGCGTTAGCCAAACGGTGAACTTTACGGTAGCACCAGTAGCTGACATTGAGGCTGATAGTGCGGATGTAGTCGAAGACACACCAACCATCATTAACGTCTTAGGTAACGACACGTTCGAAGGCACTGATAAAGTGGTGTCTTTGGACGCCGATAATGGTCCTAAAAATGGCACCGTCATTGTGAATAACAACGGCACGGTGACCTACACACCAGATGACAACTACGTCGGCAAAGATACGTTCACTTATGTCGTGACATCAGGCGGTGTATCCGAATTCACTACCGTTGAAGTCAATGTGACGCCGGTCAACGACGCGCCAGTGGCGAAAGATGACATCGCTACGACACAAGAAGACACCGCAGTTACTATTGATGTTCTGCCAAACGACACTGATGTGGATGACGATAAGCTGAGTATTGAATCAGCCTCTGTACCTAAAGAGCAGGGTACGGTTGAAGTGGTGGATGGAAAACTCGTTTTCACTCCTGCAGAAAACTTCAATGGCGACGCTGAAATTACCTACATCGTAACGGATGGTCAATTGACCGACGAAGCGAAAGTGGTAGTTAGCGTTAACCCAGTAAACGATGCGCCAACTATCAAAGTTGATGCCGTAGAAAGCATCACTGAAGATGCAGTGAGCACTGATACGGTAGTCGCAACCTTAACGGTTCGTGATACTGATACGCCAGAAGACCAATTAACCGTTTCTTTAGAGAACAACTCAAACGGCTACTTCGTGTTGGTTGGCAATGAAGTCAAGCTAACTCAAGCGGGTGTTGACGCGGTTAACAACGATGAACTCAACCTTAAAGACCTGACTATCAGCGCGTCAGTGTCGGATGGTGTTAATCCAACGGCTAGCGACAGTGATAGCTTGGTTGTGAATCGTGTTAACGATGCGCCAACAGTTGATAATGCCATTACAGATCAAGTGTTATCGGAAGATTTCGCGACCTACACGATTGATTTAAACGACGTATTTAAAGACAGCGACTCCGTGCTTAGCTTCTCAGTGTTCGGCAACAGCAACGTGTTGGTTTCGATTGAAAATGGCATCGCGACCATCTCACCAACGGCAGACTGGAACGGCTCAGAAATCCTAACCTTTACTGCCACCGATCCAAGCGGCGAGAGTATTAGCCAAACGGTGAACTTTACGGTTGCGCCTGTGGCGGACATCGTGGCAGACAAAGCGACGGTTGTTGAAGACACGTCAACTATCATCAAGGTCTTAGGTAACGACACGTTTGATGGCGACGATAAAGTAGTGTCGCTTGATACCAATAAAGGCCCAGCTAACGGCACGGTCTCGGTCAACCCTGACGGCAGCGTAACCTACACGCCAAACGACAACTACCACGGTACAGACAGCTTCACCTATATCGTCACCTCTGGTGGTGTCAGTGAATTCACCATTGTTAAAGTTGATGTCACGCCAGTAAACGACAAACCTGACAGTGAAGACTTTACGCATGTGGCCGATGATCAGCTTACGCACGTTGTGTTTGATACCGATACGAAACCTCTGGGTAGCGGTGACTCTCAAGATCATATCGCGGATGTTGAAGACGACTTAAAAGGCAACGATCTACATGTCCGAATTACTGAACTGCCAACCTCAGGTACGTTGTTCTTTAAAGATAGTGATGGTGAGTTGCACGAAATTAAAGAAGTAAGCGATACGCTTTATGACAAAGACAGCCTTTACTATGAAGCTGATAATGTTGGCTTCTTCTTAGGTATCAAAGATCGTCCAAATACGCCTAATGGCTCGGAATCTACAACAGATTTCAATAACTGGGGATTAAGTGAAGATGGTGGTCCATCACATTCCCGTACTGAGCATTTAGCAAATGGAGCCTCTATCACCATTTCTTCTGATAGCGATGAGCTTGCGCAATACAACCGCCAGGTGTCACACATCGGCAATGGTATCGCTGACAATGATGGGCAGGGTATTGAGAAAGGTGAAACGATTACGATCGATTTGTCTAATAACCCTGTGGGCAGCGTAAACCTTGGACTAGATGGACTAGGTGGATTGTTTGATTACGGTGATGACAACGCAGCGCTTATTACGGTTACATACTTAGATTCAAATAATGTCCAACAGACTCAAACGTTCGAGTTTTTGAAGCCTGAAGGCAACTTCATGCTATTCCAAGAAACAAGCGTTGGTTATGGGAAAGATCTAGCTCTTCCTGAAGGTTCGGTCATTACTCAGTTAGATTTTTCTACGAAAAATGAAGGTAACTGGGAGTTACGTTATGTAGAAGGTGTTCCTGCCGAAGACAGCTTTGGATATGTGGCCGTCGACTCTGAAAGTGGCGTTAGCGATCCATCTACAGTCAATATCGTTAATGAAATGCTAGATGGTAATGTTGCTGAAAATGGGCCAAGTCTGTCTGTGGTCGGTGATAGCGTGATTGAGGGTGACAATGTCACGTTTTCGGTTGTTCTAGATGAAGTCACCAGTACTGCTGTTAAGTACCAAGTTGATATGCTTGCTCAAGGTTCTTCAGTTGATAAGAATGACGTAAATCTATCGAATGCAACCTACACAAATGGTGTTGTTTTCTTAGGTGGTTACTTGATTGTTCCTGCAGGTATAAGTAGCTTCGAAATATCGATTCCGACTATTGATGATTTGGTTGTGGAAAGCAGCGAAACGATCGTTCTTGAGCTCGGCGGTGAAACGGGGACGGCAACAGTTCTTGATAATGATAGTTCAGAACTTAGCGTAGTAGATGCCGGCGATGTCATTGAAGGAACTGACGCAATATTTACCGTTTTACTCTCTAACCCTGTTCAAGAGGCCGTTGTCGTCAATCTGAAGTCAACAACAAATGATAGCTATACTGCGGAAGATGTTGATCTAGGCACTATGGTAGTGACCTATGTGGATACTCATGGTCAAACTCAAACATTAGATATAGCGCCTAATGGAGACGTTACTATACCTCCAGGTGTCGCTGAAATTAAAGTCGCAGTTCCGACCAAACTAGATAATGTCCATGAAGGTGATGAGAGCTTTGGTCTGACGGTTACGGAAATCGGTAGTGTCACCAGTAATGGTATTGCAACTGGTAACGCAAATATTGTGGATTCTGATCCTGCACCTTTAGTTAGTATTAGTGCCGATCAAAACAGCGTAAATGAAGGTGAAACGGCAGGCTTTACGCTGACACTTGATAAAGTTGCAGATGAGAGCGTTACGGTTCATGTCGAATATAGTGGCGTGGCCCAAGATGGAAAAGATTTTGTTGGCGTTCTGAGTGTTGAAGTTCCTGCGGGTCAATCTTCAGCTGCTCTTGACTTACTGACGCTCACCGATGGTATTTATGAGGGCGCAGAATCTTTCACAGTAACCATTAAAGAGGTGGATGGCGCTGATGCGAGCATTGCTTCAAATAACAGCGCAAGTGTTGTGATCGTTGATGCCCAAAGTGCACCGAAAGTGACTATTAGCTCAGATCAATCCTCAGTTGATGAAGGTAGTGATGCAAAATTTATCGTCAACATTGATCAAAAAGCAGATGAAGATGTGCTGGTAACATTCACAATCGGCGGGAATGTTGATGACAAAGATTATATTGCTCCAAGTACGTACACAGTCACGATTCCAGCGGGTAAAACGTCGGCGCCGATTGATATAAAAACTCTCGATGATGGTATTTACGAAGATCTTGAAAACCTAACTGTGACTCTAATTGGTACGGTTGGTGCAGATTCGACGCTTGCAAGTGACTCGAATGAAGCAACAGTCTCTATTATAGATGCTCAGCACGCTCCAGAGTTTATTTCTGGCGGCGATAGTGCTGGTGACAAACCAAATGATGATGTTTACGACTTCGGGTCAGTTAACGAAAACACGGTGAGTGGGTCCATTATTGGTACGGTCGTTGCTGAAGATCACGATAATGACGTGCTTGTATACCGCTTTGCAGATGGCTCGACCACTAATGGTATTTTTGATATCGACCCGACAAGCGGAGAGATTTCATTGAACAAGACAATCGATGATGTTGACTTGGGCGATTATACGCTTCAGGTTGAGGTTATCGATGGAACTGGCGGGATTGATACTGCCGAGGTCAATGTTTCTCTGGTAAATGTGAATGATGCTCCTGAATCTTCGCCTTCCGCGGTTGAGATGAGTGAAGATACCCAAGTGATGCTTGATTGGTCATCATTCGGTATTAGCGATGTGGACTCTAACGTATCAGAGCTCTCCGTCCAAATCACAACGCTTCCTAGCGATGGGTCATTAGAGTATAAAGATTCGCAAGGCGATTGGCAGTCTGTCCAAATCCATCAAGTGCTTGATAAATCGCTCTTTGATGAAAACAGTGTTCGTTTTGTACCTGAATTAAATGAGTCTGGCAGTGACAGTTTCGGCGGAAATCAAGTCGGAGATCAGGAGTCTAGTTACGCTCAAATTGGCTTTAAACCAACAGATGGACAGAGTACCGGTCAAGAGTCAACACTGACAATAGACGTAAACCCTATCGCTGATAAACCGAACTTAATCGCAGTGACGCACGAGAACTCATTACCCCAACAAGAGTTTAACGTTACAACATGGAGCAATGTTCAAGTTGGTTCTAGTAATGGCATGGGGGTCAGCGGAGAGACTCTAATTGCAGCGATCAACGCTCTTGATGCAGCAGATGGTACTCAATTTAGTTGGTCAAATGTGGAAGATTTAGGGACTCATGCAACCTTGGCAAATGAGGCCGTTCTAGTCACATCTCTTGTTTATCTCGAAGCTGGTTCGAGTTACGACTTTGTTGGCCAAGCAGATGATAGCCTTGCTATCAAGTTGGGTGGTACGTTACTTGATCAAGCTCGTTGGGGTAGCGACAGTGGTGATATTAAGGGTGCTAGCTTTACCCCTTCGGTATCTGGCTTTTATCCAATTGAAATCTATCACCATAACCAAAGTGGTCCGGGTAACTTTAATGTGGATGTATCCATTAATGGACAAGCGCCTGTCAATCTGAGCAATAGTAGTCTTTACGTAGTTAGTGATGAAAGTGCACTAGAAGCAACTGATATCAGAACGTCTGAACTACAAGAAGTTAATGGTGTTGCGTTTTACGAAACATATCAGCTGAACGAAGGGTTACAAGATACAGCGATACCGCTCTCTGAAATTAAAGCAAGCTTAAATGATACAGATGGCTCTGAATCACTTAAAGTCACGCTAACTGGCTTACCTGTAGGTGCGATCCTTTCAGATGGAAACAGTTCTATTACTGTAGCAACCATTGATGAAGAACTGGACGTGACAAGTTGGGCATTAGATACACTTACAGTGACTCCACCAGCGGGCTCCCATGATGACTTCACAATCAATTTGAAGGCAACGAGTACAGAACGCGCGAATGGTGATTCAGCAGAATCTAACTTGGCGATCAATGTTGTAGTACATGAGAACTTACCGACGGAAACGGAAAGTGATATTGGGAAGACCAACGAAGATAATTCGCTACAGGGTAACGTATTGCGTAATGACTCTGATGACGACAACCTTCTGATGGTTGATCACATTACTATTAATGGCACTGACTATGCGGTAGGTGAAAATGTATCTTTGACCAGTGGCACTTTATTAGTAAACCAAGATGGTAGTTACGTATTTGAACCTACCGAGCACTGGTCAGGTGATGTTCCGTTAATTAGTTACACCACAAATACTGGCGCAACAAATACGCTTGATATCAACGTTGTCGCAGTTGCAGATGCCCCTGCGATCACGATTAATGTGGGAGAGTTAGTAAAAAGAGATGCTGTTGATCCTAATCACAACTTAGCTACTTCTGCGATAGATAAAACGCCTACAGAGAATGAACTCGTCGCTGCTGATCTTGGTTTGGATGATGTTGTGCAAAAAAATCACTCATACGCCGGAGTGATGCTAGGAGACAACAACGACAGAAGTGATACCGATAGCTTATTCGTTGGGACTGATTACAATGACACCTTCTACGGTGGCGGCGGTGATGACGTATTTATTGGCGGTGGTAATAACGACTCTTTCTATGGTGATGATGCGTCCACTATTACAGATTATGATGGCCAAGATACGGTTTACTTAACTGGAAACTTCAGTGACTACAAAATGACCTTCAAAGACGATCATGGAGGTCAAGTTCCATATTGGATTTTGCTAGATAATCGTTCTATCGATTCGGTAAACGACCACACAGGTAGTGATGATCGTGGTGATCACTTATATGAAATTGAACGAATTGTTTTTGCAGACAAAGTCGTTGAATTGAAGCCCGACGGTACCTATGAAGTGCTTCAAGAGCGTTGGATTCCCGTTGATATTAACGTTGATTTGGTTGATGTCGATGGAAGTGAAAGCTTGGCGCAAACTGTTTTTGTGGAAGGTTTGCCGGATGGTGTAGAGCTGTATATCGATGGACATGCCGTTAATCAGGACGCAAACGGTAATTACCTTGTCACTCTGGATGCTAACGGTAAGGTCTCTTTAGATATCAGAGTACCGTTTGATTATGAAGGTAGTCTAGAGTTCCCACTAAGCGTTACCGCGACGTCGGTTGAAGAAGCAAATAATGATGCCGCTTCAACAACAGAGTCTGTTGCGCTTACAGCTCGTGACTATGTTCTAGAGTCGGGTTCACATGGGAACGATCAGATAACGGGCAGTGACGATCACGATATTATTGTTGGCGATGTCCAAGGATTGGAGATTATTGCGGGTCAGGACTACAACATCGCCTTTGTTTTGGATACTTCAGGGAGCATGGGTAACTGGGTAGGAACTGCGAAGCAAGAAGTGCTAGATGTGTTTGATGAACTGTTAAGCGCTGCAAATCAGGGTGAGAAGCCTGGAACAGTGAATATTCACCTCAGTGAGTTTGCTTCAAGTGCGTCAGCAGTTATTTCCGTTGACTTGAGTTCTCCAACAGCAAGAGATGAGTTTGTAAAAGAACTGAATAGTGCTATAGGTGATGAGGGTGACGGCGGCACAAACTATGAGGCGGGTTTACAGTCAGCTGTTGAATGGTTTAGCAGTCAACCTAACCCTGATGGCCAAAATATCACGTACTTTGTTACTGATGGTCAACCAAATAGAGCAACGCATCTCTATCATTTAGCGCCGAATGAATTCTCGAAAGTGATTTTGGATGTCGATGATTCTGGCAAGCTTGTTACCCTGCAAGATATAGTTAGTAACAGTAGTTATTCATACGGACAGACGGTTACCTACAAAGGTGACGTCGTTGTAGATAGTTACGGTCAGGTATATTCACCGCTAACAGGCAGAACCCTTGGTGATATCGACAGATATAATGGTTCTATCCGTTACTACGATGAAAGTGGCAGCTCAACACAAGCTCAACATATGTATCAAGTGTTAGCAGCATTGTCTTCAGTAGAGTCGATAGGTCTTGGTAGTGGTGTTGATGAACAGACACTTAAGCAGTATGACACTGATGGTGTGGTAGAGTCAGATATCGATGTTACTAAACTTGCTGAAACGATATTGGGTCAAGATGTGCCCCTAAAACAAGGCTCAGACGCTATTCAGGGTGGAGAAGGTGACGATATCTTGCTGGGTGATTTAATTGAATTTGGCGGTAATGAGCAAGGTTTGAGTGCGATTCAATCACATGTGGCACAGCAAACGGGTCAAGATGTTTCTACCATTGATGGTGAAGACATCCATGAATACGTTAAAAATAACTTAGAAGAATTCAACCAATCTCACCAAGGTGATAAGTCGGATAACTTATCTGGTGGTGCTGGCAACGATTTACTGTTTGGTCAGGGTGGCAACGACATACTCGTTGGTGGTGAAGGTGATGATATTCTGATTGGTGGTTTGGGTAATGATATCTTAACGGGAGATGAGGGCTCTGACATCTTTAAGTGGAGTGAAGTGACCAACGAGGTTGATACGGTTACTGATTTCAACAAAGATGAGGATACTTTAGACTTCTCCGATCTGTTTGATGACTTATCAAAAGATGAAGTTGGTGAGCTTCTTACTGATCTTCAGTCCGGTGATCATACTGGTGATGTCGGAGAGTATCACGTAGAAGTGGCACCAGATGGCGGCTCGGAAGCGAACTTGAGTATTACGAAAGGTGGCTCGACATTGGACATCCATTTTGATGGTGCAAGTGTCGATGATGTGACTCAAAGTCTGATTGCAAGTTTAGAAGCGCAATACAAAGACATGTAGCATGTCTAGCCACAGGTGAAATTGAAAATCAAAAAAGGTCTAGCATTTTGCTAGACCTTTTACTTTTAAACTCAGTTCATCGCGATGTTAGCTCTTAGGAAGTGTCGTGAAAACGGTCCACTCTTTCTTCACTTCACCTTTGTGGCCAATCACCGTTGCGGTGACTCGACGGTTCAACGCATGGCTCACTTGGTCGGTGCCTTGTGTTGCAAGTACTGTGTCTCCGTAGCCGACAATGGTGACTCTATCCCCACTAATGCCATTCTTCATGAGTTCTTTTCTAACGTTCTCAGCGCGGCGCTTGGATAAGTCGAGATTGTGCTCTGCAGTACCAGTCCGACTAGCATAGCCCTGAATCTCGATAGACGTATTTGGGTACTCCTTCAAGAAGTCGGACAACTCACGAATTTGTTGTGTAAAGATAGGATTGATCACGTCGGAATCGTTCGCGAACAGAACTCGAATTTGCATTTCTTGCGAGGAGTCGACATACGAACCGCAGCCATCGTTATCTATCTCGGCACCTAAAGGAGTACCCGGACACAAATCGCGCTCATTAATGACTCCATCAGAATCATCATCTATATGATCAGCCCACTGATCGGCAATTGGCGTATCAATATAATCATATTCATCGCCTTTATCGGATGAACTGCATGCCGAAATCATCAATGAGAGTGCAATAAGAGTTATGTGTTTCATAATTAATACTCCACTTCTTCTAGCCATTCTTTAGGCATTTCGACCCTTAAAGCACTCAACAGTTGACCTGTTGCGTTCATCACTCGATATTTGGCGTACTGCTCTGCGTATTTAGAATCTAAGTAGTCTTTACGTGCCTCAAAGAGTTCGTTTTCAGTATTCAATAGATCAAGCAGCGTTCGCTTACCAATGCGATATTGTTTTTCATACGCAATAACGGTTTCAGATGCCGAGTCTACATGATCTGACAGGAACTCTTTTTGCTGTAGGGTCAAATCCAGTGCGCTCCATGAAAGCCTTAACCCTTCTTCAACATTGCGATAAGCACCTTCACGTAAGTCTTTCGCTTTGTTTAACTGATAGGCAAAGTTTTCTGAGTTTGCAGCGTCACTGCCGCCATTAAATAGGTTGTAGCGTAGACGCAGCATGGCAAGTGTCTCATCACTTCGACCTTTTAAACCATCAGCGTCGTCACGCCATGTTTGCGAAGCTTCAATGGAAATGGTTGGGTAATTAACACCTTTAGACTGTTTGTATTGAAACTTAGCAGAGTCCACGTCTGCGAGCGCGACTTGAATGACAGGGTGCAGCTCAAATGCCAAACCTACCGCTTCATCAATGGTGTATGGAATGAAATTCTGATCCGCTCTTGGAAAGATCAACCCTTGCGGGGTTTGACCCACTAAACGAGTGAACATAGTGTGAGAGTCGTACAAATTATTTTGAGCAGCTGCCAAATTACCGTGTGCTTTTGCCAAACGTGCTTCTACCTGTGTTAAGTCAGCGGTAGAGCCGATACCCGAGTTGACTCGTTTTTTAATGTCTTCGTAAATATCTTTGTGAACAGCCAGGTTGTTTTCAGACAGCTTGAGTATTTCGTAAGCTTTTACTGCATCTAGATACACTTTGGTGACTTCAAGTGCTTTATCTGATGCATCGGCTAAAAGTTGAAATCTTACTGATTCAGCGTCAGCTGCGGTACGATCGATATCATTTAAGGTTGCACTGCCATCCCATATGAGCTGAGTTAGTGTTACCGAAGCTTCCTTTCGAGTGTAATCTGTATCCCCACGTCCCACCTCGTCAGAAGGGTCTAATCCTTCATACCCAATTCCCGCATCTAGATCAATAGAGGGCAAGTAAGCACCCGAAGAGGCTTCATTTACGTATTTTCTGCTCGTAAATTCATTAAATGCACTCTTAATGTCAGGATTGTTTTTTAACGTCAATGCCACTGCTTGCTCTAAAGTTTGACCGAAAACGGGTATAGACACCATTAAACTACAGCAGCAAGCAATATTTAGTCGGTTCCATTTCACGGTATTTCTCCTAAAAATTCGTGTTGCTTTTTGCTATTTCATCTCATAACTGAGACGAAACATCATAAATAACAGTGCTTGAGTAAGGGATTTATCAACCTACTGTTAAAACAAAGCTTTTGTTTCAAAAATCCAAGATTTCGCCTTTTAAAACCTTAGCACATATGTCGAATGTTGCTTAGCAACATAGCAAGTTTAGCTCGGAGAAAAGCTTGAATTCTTAATATCATAGCGTTTCACGGCCTGTGTCACTCTGCGCTTTTTTGTAACTCTGCCCCTAGAGTTATCAAACGTCCTACAAGCTACACATACAACGAAAATATGATGATTTTGACTAAACTATAGACGTAAATGTAGAGGTGACAAACTTTTGACTTGGTTTGAAGTGGGGCGAGGTAGATATGGATCGAGTAACTTTGAGCTCATTGATGGGCAACATCGTGGTTATCGGGCTGGATGGGGAAATCAGGACCCTAGAAGAGGGACAACTACCTCAACCAGGAGAGTTAATAATTGATGAGGTATCAGATACTTCTGAGCTTGTGATCGAGCAGGTGACACCACAAGGAAGTTCGATAAATGTAACTGATGATATCACAGCGTTAATTGAAGCAATTGCTAGTGGGGAAGACCCGACTGAGCTGGGTGAAGAGTTTGAGCCTGCTGCAGGTGAAGGAAACGGGTCTAGCCCACAGAATACGGGAGCTATAGATCGCACAGGTGCTGAATTACTCGCTAGTACCAATTTTGAGACAGTGGGAACTGACGGAACAGGATTTTCAAGTACTCAGGTAGAGACGTTACTCGATATTCTCCAAATACAACCACCAGAACCAACAGCAATCCCCGTTCCTGCAACGATAATTGTTCAAGAAATATCTAGTCCGATTATCAACGAAGGTGATCAAGTTGTATTCGATATTACTTTAAACCAAGCAACAGAGGACAACACCGATGTCACTTTGTCGCTACTTGATGGCACCGCAACTGGTGGTTCAACTGACGAGAGCGGAAGTGACTACGTTAACGAGCGTGTTCTCATAACATTTTCCGATGGCACAACAGAAGACATCTCAGTTGATGATAATGGTACTTTTACAGTCTCGGTCCCATTAGGTGAAAGTGGGTTTACGGTTTCTCTCGACTCTATAGATGACTCTATATTCGAAGGCCCAGAAACGTTTACGCTCTCTGGCACAACAGAAGAACAAAATACACCTGCAACCGGGGTGGCAACCATTGTTGATGATGGTAGTGGGCCAGGTTTAAGTCCTGATGATGATCGCCCAACGGTAACGATGAGCGATGCAGGGATAGTTAATGAGGGTGAAACGGCTAGTTTTAAAGTGTCGTTATCTAATCCATCAGCTATAGATGTTGAGGTTGAACTGACTCTCAACTTAGGTGACACCGAAGCCGGTGACTTAGGTCTCTTAGAATACAACACGGGAAGTGGTTGGGTCACAGTGCCAAACGATGGCGTGGTAACGGTGCCAGCCGGGCAAACTGAGTTTGATGTGCGTATTGCTTCTATTGATGACGCCGTTTATGAAGGTCCTGAAGATTTCAGTGTGACGGTGACTGGCATTGGGGCGGTACAAGGCGGCGATACGGGTACAGCTACGATTGTGGATGACGGCAGTGGTCCAGGACCAGATCCCGATGATGACCGTCCAAGCGTGACTATTACGGATGCTGGCACCATTAATGAAGGTGAAACAGCTAACTTCAAAGTGACGTTATCGAACGCCTCTGAAGCGGAAACGCAAGTGGAGTTGGGTCTTAATCTCGGCGATACCGAAGCCGGTGACTTAGGTACCTTAGAATACAACACGGGAAGTGGTTGGGTTGCAGTGCCAAACGATGGCGTGGTGACCGTATCTGCCGGACAGACCGAATTTGATGTGCGCATTGCTTCTATTGATGACGCCGTTTATGAAGGCCCTGAAGATTTCAGTGTGACGGTGACTGGCATTGGGGCGGTACAAGGCAGCGATACGGGTACAGCAACGATTGTGGACGACGGCAGTGGTCCAGGACCTGATCCCGATGATGACCGCCCAAGCGTGACTATTACCGATGCTGGCACCATTAATGAGGGCGAGACAGCGAACTTCACAGTCACCTTATCGAACGCGTCTGAAGCGGAAGCGCAAGTAGAGTTGGGTCTTAATCTCGGCGATACCGAAATTGGAGATTTGGGCACCTTAGAATACAACACAGGCTCCGGTTGGGTTGCAGTACCAAACGATGGCGTAGTAACGGTGCCTGCCGGGCAAACCGAATTTGATGTGCGTATTGCTTCCATTGACGACGCTGTTTATGAAGGCCCTGAAGATTTCAGTGTGACGGTGACCGGTATTGGCGCAGTACAAGGCAGTGATACGGGTACGGCGACGATAGTGGATGACGGTAGTGGTCCAGGTCCTGATCCGGACGATGACCGTCCAAGTGTGACTATTACCGATGCTGGCATTATTAATGAAGGTGATACGGCGAACTTCAAAGTGACGCTATCGAATGCCTCCGAGTCCACTGTTCAAGTCGAGCTAGGCCTCAACTCGGGTGACACTGAAGCCGGTGACTTAGGTACCTTAGAATACAACACGGGAAGTGGTTGGGTTGCAGTGCCAAGCGATGGCGTGGTGACCGTGCCAGCCGGGCAAACCGAATTTGATGTGCGTATCGCTTCCATTGATGACACCGTTTATGAAGGCCCTGAAGATTTCAGTGTGACGGTGACTGGCATTGGGGCGGTGCAAGGCAGCGATACAGGTACGGCGACGATTGTGGATGACGGCAGTGGCCCGGGCCCCGATCCGGATGATGACCGCCCGAATGTGAGTATTTCAGATGCTGGCACCATCAATGAGGGGGATACAGCCAACTTCAAAGTGACGTTGTCGAACGCCTCTGAGTCTACAGTACAAGTCGAGCTAGGCCTGAACTTGGGAGATACGGAAGCCGGTGACTTAGGCACCTTAGAATACAACACAGGCTCCGGTTGGGTTGCAGTGCCAAACGATGGCGTAGTAACGGTGCCAGCGGGGCAAACCGAGTTTGATGTGCGTATCGCTTCCATTGATGATGCCGTTTATGAAGGTCCAGAAGATTTCAGCGTGACGGTGAGTGGCATTGGGGCGGTGCAAGGCAGCGATACCGGTACGGCAACGATAGTGGATGATGGTACGGGTCCGGGTCCCGATCCGGATGATGACCGTCCAAGCGTGACTATTACCGATGCTGGCACCATCAATGAGGGTGAGACAGCGAACTTCAAAGTCACCTTATCGAACGCGTCTGAAGCGGAAACGCAGGTGGAACTGGGTCTTAATCTTGGCGATACCGAAGTTGGAGATTTGGGCACCTTAGAATACAACACAGGCTCCGGTTGGGTTGCAGTGCCAAATGATGGCGTGGTAACGGTGCCAGCGGGGCAAACCGAATTTGATGTGCGTATTACTTCCATTGATGACGCGGTGTACGAAGGCCCAGAAGATTTCAGTGTGACGGTGACTGGCATTGGGGCGGTGCAAGGCAGCGATACGGGAACGGCAACGATAGTGGATGATGGCAGTGGTCCGGGCCCTGATCCGGATGATGACCGCCCGAATGTGACTATTTCAGATGCTGGCACCATCAATGAGGGTGAGACAGCCAACTTCAAAGTCACCTTATCGAACGCGTCTGAAGCGGAAACGCAGGTGGAACTGGGTCTTAATCTTGGTGATACCGAAGTTGGAGATTTGGGCACCCTAGAATACAACACGGGAAGTGGTTGGGTTGCAGTGCCAAATGATGGCGTGGTAACGGTGCCAGCTGGGCAAACCGAATTTGATGTGCGCATTGCTTCCATTGATGACGCCGTTTATGAAGGCCCAGAAGATTTTAGTGTGACAGTGACTGGCATTGGGGCGGTGCAAGGTAGCGATACGGGTACGGCAACGATAGTGGACGACGGCACGGGTCCAGGCTCTGATCCGGATGATGACCGCCCGAATGTGACTATTTCAGATGCTGGCACCATCAATGAGGGTGACACAGCGAACTTCAAAGTGACGCTATCGAACGCGTCTGAAGCGGAAACGCAAGTAGAGTTGGGTCTTAATCTTGGTGATACCGAAGTTGGAGATTTGGGCACCCTAGAATACAACACGGGAAGTGGTTGGGTTGCAGTGCCAAATGATGGCGTGGTAACGGTGCCAGCTGGGCAAACCGAATTTGATGTGCGCATTGCTTCCATTGATGACGCCGTTTATGAAGGCCCAGAAGATTTTAGTGTGACAGTGACTGGCATTGGGGCGGTGCAAGGTAGCGATACGGGTACGGCAACGATAGTGGACGACGGCACGGGTCCAGGCTCTGATCCGGATGATGACCGTCCAAGCGTGACAATTTCAGACGCTGGCACCATCAATGAGGGTGACACAGCGAACTTCAAAGTGACGCTATCGAACGCGTCTGAAGCGGAAACGCAAGTAGAGTTGGGTCTTAATCTCGGCGATACCGAAGCCGGTGACTTAGGTACCTTGGAATACAACACGGGAAGTGGTTGGGTGACAGTGCCAAACGATGGTGTGGTGACCGTGCCAGCAGGGCAAACTGAGTTTGATGTGCGTATTGCTTCTATTGATGACGCTGTTTATGAAGGCCCTGAAGATTTCAGTGTGACGGTGACTGGCATTGGTGCGGTACAAGGCAGTGATACGGGTACGGCGACGATTATTGATAATGATGCTCCTCCTTCTATTTCAAGTGTTGTGAATGCAGTTGTTTCGGAAGAAGGTTTAGCTAATGGTATCCCTGATAATACAGGATCACCTTCAGACACCACTAACTCCGCAAGTTTCTCAGGAACATTCACAGTTGCCGATCCAGACACGGCGAATGTTTCAGTGGTATTGGCAGGCCCTAACAACCTAACATCAGGAGGGGAGCCTATATCGTGGACGTGGGACAACAGTACTCAAACGCTGACTGCGAAAACTGTTCACCTGAGCGTTGTTGCTACTGTTGTGCTGAGCGAGCCTTCAGCTTCAGGTCAAGGCTCTTGGGACTATACTATTACTCTGTTTGAGCCACTTGATCATCCTGTTAATGATGTGGAAGACATCATCAACTTTGATTTACAGATTTCTGTAAGTGATGGACAAACAACAACATCTCAAAGCTTAAATGTGGCCGTTGAAGATGATTGCCCATACGTGCCTGTGGTTGTTCAACCCGTCGATGTGTCGCTTACTGGTGCACCTAACGTTCTGACAGGGCGCATAGATTTTGCAGGAAGTGAGGCAGATGCAACCAGTCGAACATTTGGGGACGTTGTTGTGACTGCAAACGGTTTTGTATCTGACGAATCTGTGATGCTGGGAACAGCTGAAATCAATCAATCATCAGAAGGGATTGGCGTTAAAAGTTCTGGTAACAACGGCTTCCAATTAGAAAACGAAGTCGATTATCGATTCGCGGGTAATGAGGGTGTATCAGAGCAGTTAATCATAGACTTAGGCAATAAAGTTGCTTACGGAGCAGAAATAGAATTTGAGAAAATGTTTGGTGGTGAACTTGAGAAAGGAATCGCATCTTTTTATAGAGATGGTGTATTAATTGCTCAGCAATCGTTCAGCTCTGACGCAAGCAGTGGTGATTACGCGGCAAATTTCAATGTTCAACAGGGAGGCTTTGATAAAATCATCCTCGAGGCGACCAGTAATGGCAATGGCCCGGATACTGAAGACAACAGTGACTTTACCGTTAAATCAATAACCTTTACAGGTGCGTACTCTGGCGTGCCAATTGCTAGTGCGGATGGGAACCTCGGTGCTGTATATGGAGCTGATGGCCCTGGTTCTATAGTCTTAAATGGAGGTGAGGTTGGTTTAGAGACTCTAGATGGTAAAGACGTGTTGATATACGTCGATCCACAAAACTCTAATAGACTGATTGCAGAGGCTGATGGAGAGCTTGCATTCGAAGTTCAACTTACACCTAGCACTGGAAAGTGGGAGTTCTTCCAATACTTGCCTTTGACCTCACCTTATGGCGATGGGGATATCGATTTTAACTACACGATTACTGATAATGATGGTGACAGTAAAACGGGGTACTTTTCTGTCAACCCTTACGCCCCACCAATTGTAGAAGGTGTAACACTAAACGTTTCTGAGGAAGGCTTAAGCAACGCCATTGCTGATGACTCTGCTCTAAACGGCTTTGATGACACAACTGACTCGAGTACTGATGTAGAACAATTGACGCTGGGTCAAACCGTTGATTCTGTTACGCTCAGTGAACCATCTACAGCTCTTACTAGTAACGGTATCTCTGTAACGTGGACGTTATCAAATAACGACCAAATGCTTATCGGTTCAGCGAACGGTGAAGAGGTTATCAAAATATCAGTCAATGATACTGGAGTGGTATCTACGGAGCTTCTTGGTCCGATTGATCACTCCAACCCATCTGGAGAAGACACCTTAAATATTGAGGTGCCTGTGCTTGTTTCGAATGCTCGTGGTCTTACTAACTCCACAACGGTCAACGTTATTGTGGAAGATGACTCACCAGATTCTGCATCTATTATTCACGATGTAGTTGCAGAAACTAAAGAAAGTGCCAACGTTCAGCTCATAATGGATGTCTCGGGTTCTATGCGAACGGATAATCGCTTGCAGATAATGAAAGATTCGGCAACTCAGTTATTGAATCAATATGAGTCTATCGGTCAAACGCGAGTTCAAATTATTACTTATAGCAGTACAGCATCCACTTACGCTATAGGTGCTGCGACGTGGCTGACGGTCGAGGAGGCCAAAGCGTATATTGAGACGCTAACTGCGGGTGGCGCGACTAACTATAACAACGCGCTAAATGAAGCAAAACAGTCATGGGATGATGTAGGTAAGTTAACCAGTGCGTCGAATGTTAGTTACTTCTTGTCAGATGGTCAGCCAAACCCTGCCTCATCATTTATAAACGACGCTCGCGAGCAGAGTTGGATTGATCACCTAACCGATCCTGATAATCAGATAACAGCCCTAGCGTATGGTATGGGCGTTAATCTTATGCCGGAGCAATTAGATCGCGTAGCATATGATGGCTTTTTGAATCAAGACCTTGATGGTGTTGTGGTTCCTGACGTAACTCAATTACCTCCGGTTATGTTGCAGTCAGTGATTCAACCTGTTGGGGGGAACTTGATGTATACCACTTCTCCAGATACAGGTATTGGTGCAGATGGTGGTTATATTAGCGAAATAGAACATGACGGTGTCACTTATTCGTTTGATGGTACAGACCTAATAGTAACTGACAATAACGATGGTATTTCGCATGCATTTGACGACACAACGATGCAGCTTACTATCTATATCGACAGCAAACATACTCTGGAAATCGACCTAAACGATGGTGCGTATGCATTTTATGGTGCGGTGGGTGATACAGTTGAAACGTTAGACTTCGATTATGTATTGACGGATAACGATGGCGATCAAAGTGAGAATACCCTGCAATTCGTTATTGATGAAAACGGAGGAGTAAATGCTTCAAGTAATGGCTCTGCAAATATTATTGAAGCTGAAGTAGACGTAAGTCATGACATCTTGATCGGTAATGATAACGAGGCAGATGTCTTTAAATGGGTCAACGACTCCTTGGATGCAGGAACAGATCTAATTAGAGGTTTTGAGAGAGATTTGGACACCTTAGATCTGAGTGAAGTCGTTGAAGATGCAGGGCACAATACGATAGAAGAACTTCTTAATAGTATTGACTTGAACATTGATGGCGATGACTTATCTCTAGAAATAACCCATAACGATGGAAACTCAATTCAAACTATCGTAATAGAAAACGGGGCGACAGAGTTTAGTGATTTAATCGTGGGAAATGCGGACTTTGAGAGAGATGTGTTATCCGCACTAACTAAGGTTAACTTAGAGCCATAATGAAAAAGGGCCAGTAGGCCCTTTTCTTCTGCTTTGTCTTACTTATTCGTAGCCTAAAGCACTTTACATGCAAAACCTTTTAAGTAGAAACCTTCTGGATATGCTGTATCGGTTGGGTGGTCAGCGGCTTGTTCAAAGCGCTCCACAAACTTTACTTGGCGGTTAGCATCTAAGGCTGCGTCAGCAATGATTTTCTGGAACAAAACTTGATCCATTAAGCCAGAGCACGAATAGGTCAGTAGCGTACCGCCCGGTTTTAGGATTTGCATTGCTAGCATGTTGATGTCTTTGTAACCACGACATGCGCCGTTTAGTTGGGCTTTACTGTCTGCAAACTTAGGTGGATCCATGATAACCACATCGAACTGAGTTCCTTGGTCACGATACTCACGAAGCAGTTTAAACACGTCTGCGTTTAGGAACACGGCGCGCTTCTTCGAGATATCAAATTCATTCAGTTCTGCGTTGAACTTCGCAGTGTCTAGAGCAGGTTGTGATACGTCAGCATTTATCACACGCTTTGCATCACCTTTCAGAGCGTAAAGTCCGAAGCCACCTGTGTAAGAGAAGCAGTTAAGAACTTCCTTGCCTTTCACATATTTCATCGCTTGCTGGCGACTATCACGTTGATCTAGGTAGAAACCTGTTTTATGACCGCCAACGATATCTACACTAATCTTTACGCCATTTTCTTCGATGACGACCGATTTAGGTGGCTCTTCGCCGTGCAAGACGCCCGTGGTTTCTTTCAAACCCTCTTTCTTACGTACCGCGACGTCAGAACGCTCGTACACATTACAATCAGGGAAGCACTCAACTAGAGCATCAACAATGGCCTGTTTATTGTGTTCTGCGCCAGCACTGAGAAGTTGACACACAAAGAAGTTTTGGTAACGGTCAATCGTAACGCCTGGCATACCATCAGACTCTGCCGCGATAAGGCGGTAACCCGTAAGCCCATCACGTTTGATAATGTCTTCACGAAGAAGTTGTGCGTCTTTTAATCGTTTTACGAAAAATGCGGTGTCGATTTCTTCTTTATCAAAACTCCAAATACGAGCACGAATTTGTGAAGCTGGCGAATATGCCGCTTTAGCTAGCCATTTACCGTCGTGAGTGAATACATCAACCGTTTCGCCAAGAGCGGGTTCGCCCTCAACTTTGTTGATGCCTCGAGAGAAGATCCAAGGGTGCTTGCGCTTGACCGATTTCTCACGACCTTTTACCAAATAGATAGCAGCTGTCATTTCATTAGCTCTTGTTGAATTTTAAAAGGGGCGTATTGTCCGGGATGTGAATGGTAAAAGCAATATCCCTCGGCAATCCAGTACATTGTAGTGGCTTTTAAATACAAAAAAGGGTCACTAAAGTAACCCTTTTATTTGAACTGGTCGTAACAGATTACGTTGCTACGCTTTAAGTCCAGTAAGGAGCGACTCCATGGTATCGCTTTGCTTACGCAGTTGATCCACGTTTTGTGAAGTCGTGCTGATCATATTGCACACGTTATCTGCTTGAACTCGAATCTCTTCAACGCTTGAGGCGATATTGTCCGCGACTACACCTTGTTCTTCAGCCGCTGTTGCAATTTGAATGCTACTGTCGGAGATAGTTTGATTTTTATCTGCCAAAGAGCCGATTTCGTGATTCACTTCCGTCATGAGGTTTTGTCCCTCATTTGCATTGTTGACAGTCACTTCCATCAGTTTAGTAAGTGATTGACTGTTACGCTGTAATGATTCGATCATCGTTTGGATTTCAACCGTCGCTTGCTGAGTGCGTCCCGCAAGAGCGCGAACCTCATCCGCAACGACCGCAAATCCACGACCTTGCTCACCAGCACGTGCTGCTTCAATGGCTGCGTTCAATGCAAGTAGGTTAGTTTGCTCGGAAATCCCATTAATGGTTGTCACGACTTCATCAATTTGTGCGGCATTGGCATCTAACTCCGCTACTGCTTGAGACGCAGATTGAATCTCATTAGAGAGGTTCGAAATCGAGTGAAGCGTATTCTCTACTTTTACTTGTCCAGACTGAGCCACGCTGCGCGCATCATCGGTTTGCGCGCTTGAATCGTGAGCTAATGTCGCGACTTCTCGAATCGTTGATGCCATCTGTTCCGTTGCACTCGCAAGAGAGTTGAGGTGCTCTTGTTGCGTCGCAGAAATATCTGAACTGTGATGAATTGATTGATTCAGGTCTGAGCTAATTTGTTGCATTAACGCCACAGACTCTTGAATCGACAGCACCATTTGTTGCTCTCGTTCTGCAACTTTGTCTATCGTAATAGCAATTTCACTAAACTCGTCGCGAACTGGGAAGAAGTTCATTCTCGCGGTTAGGTCACCATCCGCTAGGGTGTTTAATGCTTTATTCATCGTGAACATTGCGCCGCCGATAAACGTCATGATGTAGTAAACGCCAAGCGCGAGAATAAACAAGCTCACACAGATGATGCTCACTTGAGTCGTTGATAGGGCAGACCATAAAGAAAGTTCATGGTTTGCAACCAAGCTGTACGCACCATTTAAAACTGACACGGATTGCGGCCCTGAGCCAATAGAAACGGTTTCTGAACCAGCTATGAGGCTTGCTACTTGAGATTGAGAAAGGTTGCCTGCTTCTATCAGACCTTTCATAAGCATGAGCTCTTCTTGGTACATACTTGAGATCAACGTATTAGCCGCGCTATTAAGGACGAGAGTGAGAATGACTAAAGCAAGAAGAGGGAGAACGAAGAGCAAATAGAACTTTTCTTGAATCTTTAAGTGAATGAGATACTTATCAATCCAGCGGAATGGAATTTCTTTCATAATTATAATAACCGTGCAAAAACCCACTATCCTTAGTGGGGTGAATAGACGAAAAGAATATATCACTCAGTAAAAAGAAGCGGTACAAAGATGAACGTAAAGTGTGAGAGATTTATAGTAAAAGGTCACGTTCAAGGCGTCGGCTTTCGTTACCATACTTCCCATCAAGGATTGAAACTGGGTTTGACGGGTTACGCGAAGAACCTAAACGATGGTGATGTTGAAGTGATGGCGTGTGGAACAGACGCACAAATAGCTGCGTTTTCCGAGTGGTTGAAAAAAGGCCCGCGAACGGCAACAGTAGAGAGTGTGATACAGGAGTCTGCGTCATATAAGCCGTTGCGCGGTTTTAAGATTTTGTAAATTCTACAAGCATTTAGCTGGCTTTGGTAGGCCGGCTAATTTAGTCGCTTGTTTGGCTGGCCCCTTTTTAAACAGCTTGAATAGATACTTACTGTTACCTTTTTCTGGGCCGTGCGCTTTTTCCATTGCTTTGACAAGCATACGCACAGCAGGGGAAGTATTAAACTCTTCATAAAAATCTCGCACAAAGTGCACAACTTCCAAATGAGCATCCGTAAGCTCGATGTCTTCCTCTTTTGCTAAAAGCTCAATCATACCTTCTTCCCATTGAGTATGATCCAGTAAGTAGCCTTGAGCATCAGTTTCAATTTCTTTGCCGTTGTAAACGAACATAACGTTTTATCCGTTAAGTGAACATGGATGTTTATAGATTAGCGACAGGTGAGGATGTTCTCAACAAAAGAATCTCGAAGTAGTGCCGAGCGAAGCAAAAGCGTACAAAATGGTGAGTGCTTTTTGACTGAGCCAGGTGCTTTGATATAAATGCTCTTTTATTCAAATATATAGGAAATTATTCAGTTTGTTAGAAATTTTTCGGGGTGAGTACCAATAAAATTGCATGGATATCCAGGCTTATTCATTTTTGTTTTGTTTTTTTCTTGGCTACTTGTCTGAATATGGAATTTTATCTGTGAATGAATAGCTTACGACGTTGTGTTTGCTCTTATAGACCGATATTCTCTTGGTTGATAAGCAACCTGCATTCAGGTTGTAAACAATAACGATGACAAGGAGTTAGTCATGTCGAAACAACGTTACATTGAAATAAATGACAACGTAAAATCCATTTGGTCTATTGAGCGTATTTGGAAGCTCGCAGAATCCCTACCTGTAGAAGAAATTGCTATTGATGATATCAAAGGCCCTAATGAAGTGACCTGGTTTAGTGATGATGGACCACAGCCAACCTGTCGTGAGATCGCGAAGCATTGCCAACGCATCAACAATGCCGATTTGTCGTATCCCGTAATTTTAACCAATGATTACCGTGTTTTTGATGGTATGCATCGAATCGCCAAGCAAATCATGTTGGGTGAAGATACGATTAAAGTGAGACGTTTTAGAGAAAACCCTGAGGCTGATGAAGTTATCGAGTTAGCAGCCGAACAGGCGTAATGTACTTAATCACTGACAAAGAAAAAGCCCGAAGGAAAATACCTTCGGGCTTTTTAAATTCATCTTGTGTTGAACGATTAATCGTCGTTCATAATACCTAGAATGCTTAGTAGGCTGATGAAGATGTTGTAGATTGATACATACAAAGTTACTGTCGCAGAGATGTAGTTTGTTTCACCGCCACGAATAATGCTTTGTGTTGTCATCAGGATCGCCATCGTAGAGAAAATGATAAACAAGCTGCTCAACGCCAAATGTAAAATGGTTGATTGAATAAAGAAGCTTGCAATCATACCCACAACAAGCACAACAAACAGCGATAACATCAAGCCGCCCATCATAGATAGGTCACGTTTTGTTGTTAGTGCATAAGCTGATGCCGCCATGAAAGATAGCGCCGTACCACCTAGAGCGGTCAATACGATATCGCCCATCCCAGCACCGATGTACATGTTTAAGATTGGACCAATCGTGTAGCCTAAGAAACCAGTGAATAAGAACGTAAACACAAGGCCAAGGCTGTTGTTACGGTTTTTCTCTGTTAAGAATAACAGGCCGTAGAAACCAACCAACATTAGGATGATTCCTGGATGTGGCAGGTTAAATGCCATTGCTACGCCAGCAACGACTGCCGACCATAAAAGCGTCATTGAAAGTAGTGCGTAAGTATTACGCAATACTTTGTTTGTTTGTAGAGCACTTTCTTGTGTTGAAGTGCGGGTAAACATTGGACTGTTCATAATCTTCCTCGATAAGAGACTTTCTTTTAAGTACATTTATGGGATTGAAAGTTCAAAAAATCAAGCCCTAACCATGCGTAACTTAGATAAAATAATAATAGAAATAAGATGTTATGTATTTGACAACTTGTAACACAATATTACTGAAGAGCAAAGTCATAGCAATTGTCACACAGAATTTTGAATTTAGTAACAAAAAGCACTGACTTCATTGAAATCAGTGCTTTTATTATGCCAGTTGTAAAAGATCTTAGTGATGTAAGATTTGCGCTAGGAAATTTTGAGTTCGATCTGATTGAGGGTTTTCAAAGAAATCAACAGGGTTGTTCTCTTCGATGATCTCTCCTGCGTCCATAAATATCACGCGATCGGCAACCTCTTTCGCAAAGCCCATTTCATGTGTCACACAGAGCATGGTCATGCCTTCCTCGGCGAGCTCGACCATTACATCCAACACTTCGCGAACCATCTCCGGATCAAGTGCTGATGTTGGTTCATCAAAAAGCATGACTTTAGGGTTCATACACAAAGAGCGAGCAATCGCCACGCGTTGTTGCTGACCACCAGACAACTGGCCAGGATATTTCTCTGCTTGGTCCGGAATTTTAACGCGTTCCAGATATTTCATCGCGACCGCTTCTGCCTCATCTTTAGGCATCTTCTTCACCCAAATAGGCGCGAGCGTACAGTTTTCCAGTACGGTTAAATGAGGGAAGAGATTAAAGTGCTGAAAGCACATGCCCACTTCACGGCGCACAGCTTCAATATTTTTCAAATCTTCAGTTAATTCCGTACCGGAAACATAAATACTGCCAGCTTGGTGCTCTTCGAGGCGGTTAATACAGCGAATCATCGTTGATTTTCCTGACCCTGATGGGCCACAGATTACGATTTTTTCCCCGCGCTTAACATCGAGGTTAATATTTTTTAGTACGTGAAACTCACCATACCATTTATTCATGTCCTTCAATTGGATCATATAGTCTTGTTGTTGCGTCATAATACGTCCTTGAGCTTGATGAGTTATCGTTTGTGACCGGTATGAAGTTTGTTTTCAAGCCATATCGAATAACGCGACATGCCAAAACAAAATACCCAAAACACCAACGCGACAAATACATAACTTTCAGTAGCAAAGCCTAGCCAGTCAGGGTCGGTGTTTGCTGCTTGTCCTATACCTAGTACGTCAAACATACCAATGATAAGAACCAAACTAGTGTCTTTAAACAATCCGATAAACGTGTTCACGATAGAAGGGATCGTAATCTTCAGCGCTTGCGGCAAGATAATAAGCCCTGTTTTTTTCCAGTAACTTAACCCAAGTGCGTCGGCAGCCTCATATTGGCCTTTTGGAATCGCTTGTAAGCCGCCCCGTACCACTTCGGCCATGTACGCCGAGGCAAACATCACCACACCAATAAGAGCGCGAATAAGTTTGTCTGTCTCTGATCCTTCGGACATAAACAAAGGCAGCATAACGGAAGCCATGAACAGAACGGTAATCAGTGGCACACCACGCCAAACTTCAATATAGACGGTACAAATACTGCGAATGATGGGCATCTCTGAACGTCTACCGAGCGCGAGTACCACACCAATCGGTAATGAAACGACAATACCGACTAACGCAATGATGAGCGTAACGAGTAATCCGCCCCATTTGTGTGTATCGACCACTTCTAGCCCAAATATCCCACCATATAACAGCCCAGCGATAATGAATGGGTAGATGTTTACGAAGAAAAGCCAAATCCAAATCCGTTTCGGTGTCTTTTCATACGCTAGCAACACAGTAAATATAGCCAATGTGATGTAGAAAAGGCGAGGGCGCCACAGTTCAGACTCAGGATAGAAACCGTACATGAACTGCTCCCAGCGCACGCTGATAAATACCCAGCAAGCACCTTCTCGGCTGCAATCGTCACGCGTCGAACCAATCCAGTCCGCGTTGATAAACGCCCAATCAACGATATGCCAAATTGCACTAAAGACAAGATAAGCAAGAATTACGGTAACAATGGAATTGACAGGTCCATTAAATAGGTTTTTCCGCATCCAACCAATAAAGCCGACGGTATTGGCTGGTGGTGGGAGATCCGGTTGAAATTGATGAGTACTCATATTATCTCTCCACCAGTGCGACTTTACGGTTATACAAGTTCATTAATGCAGACGTAATCAAACTTAAGGTTAAGTACACACCCATCGTCATCGCAATGATCTCAATCGCTTGCCCCGTTTGGTTCAGGGTAGTACCAGCAAAGACAGAGACAAGATCTGGGTAACCAATCGCCATCGCTAACGATGAGTTTTTGGTGAGGTTGAGATATTGACTGGTTAAAGGTGGAATAATAATTCGTAACGCTTGCGGAATGACAACAAGCTTTAAAGTTTTCGCGCGTGGTAAGCCCAGCGACATCGCCGCTTCCGTTTGACCATGGCTAACCGCATTAATACCAGAACGTACAATTTCGGCAATGAAGGAGGCGGTATAAACGCTCAGTGCCAAAAGTAGTGCAGCAAGTTCAGGAATAATGCTAATACCACCTTGGAAGTTAAACCCTTTCAGTTCAGGATAATTTAGTGAAATTGGCATACCAGCAAGGAAGTAGACAATCAGCGGAAAGCCAACGACTAAGCCTAAAGCTATTCTTCCCATTGGCGTTTGTTGCCCAGTTAGGCGTTGCTTGTTATTCGCCCATACATTAATCAGCAAGCTGGCGATCACCCCGAAGATTAATGCAGCAATAACAAAGCCACTGCCTGGCTCCATGTCTGGTGCTGGAAAATATAAACCACGAACATTCAAGAAGATGGCTTCGCCAAGGCTCAAGCTTTGACGAGGTGAGGGTAATGCTTGAAGAACAGCGAAATACCAGAAAAATATTTGTAGAAGAAGTGGGATATTTCGGAACGTTTCGATATAAACAGCAGCCAAGCGACTCACTAACCAGTTAGAAGAAAGGCGAGCGACCCCCATGGTAAAACCAATCACGGTAGCCAGAATAATACCTAATACGGAGACCAGCGCTGTATTAAGAAGGCCAATAGTAAACGTTCTGCCGTAAGAGTACGTTTCATCGTATTCAATTAGCGTCAGCCCGATACCAAACCCGGCTTCTTGATTTAAAAAACCGAAACCCGTAGCGATCCCACGAGCATCTAAGTTGTTCAGTGCGTTGTTAATAATCGTGTAAAAGAAAAATACCAGTGCAGCTATGGCAATGATCTGGAAAATAGCAGAACGAAAGGCGGGATTATAAATCAAGCTCTTGCTTCCGCTCGGTTTGGACATCGTACTTGGCGATGCATCTTTTGTCGGTTTCATACAGCGATAACCTCAAACCTTAGTTATAGATATCTGCCTGTATGAATAGTCACGTCCTTGCTGGTCGAAGCATGTTTTCACCAGAGTTAAACGGCGATATTCGAGTTGAAATAGCCTATCTAAGCGAATACTTCTTACCATTCAATGAGCGGTCCTTACTCATACAGATGGATAAAATCAAGAAAAAGGGCGGCATGAACCGCCCTGATTAACTTGTTCTATCGGATTGGTGGCGCGTACATAAAGCCGCCTGCATTCCATAGCGCATTAACGCCACGAGAAATTTCTAACGGCGAACCAGTACCGACTGTGCGTTCGAAGCTTTCACCATAGTTACCGACTTGCTTGATAACTTGGTAGCCCCAATCATCACGAATACCCAAACCTTTGCCTTTCGGACCGTCAACACCAAGAATACGTTTGATGTTTGGATCTTTCGATTTCAGCATTTCATCCGCATTTTTCGAACTAATACCATACTCTTCGGCGTTAATCATTGCTGATAATGTCCACTTCGCAATGTTGAACCATTGGTCATCACCTTGACGAACGACGGGACCTAGTGGTTCTTTAGAAATGATTTCCGGAAGAACGGCTGCAGAAGAGGGATCTTTCAGGTTCAGGCGCAATGCATAAAGACCAGATTGGTCAGTCGTTAACACATCACAACGTCCTGCATCGAAACCTTTTGACGTTTGGGCTGCCGTATCAAATACGACCGGCTTGTATGACATACCGCTGTTACGGAAGTAGTCAGCAAGGTTCAGCTCAGTTGTTGTACCGGACTGTACGCAAACTGATGCACCATCAAGCTCTTTTGCGCTTGAGATGCCAAGATCTTTCTTCACCATAAAGCCCTGGCCATCGTAGTAGTTTACCCCTACGAAGTTTAGGCCAAGTGCAGTATCACGATGCAGTGTCCAGGTGGTGTTACGAGAAAGCACATCAATCTCACCTGATTGAAGCGCAGTGAAACGTTCTTTCGCGGTTAGGGGTACATATTTAACTTTCGTTTTATCCCCAAGAACGGCTGCAGCCAGTGCTTGGCAATATTCTACGTCGATACCTTCCCATTCACCTTTTGAGTTCGGGTTAGAGAAACCAGGTAGACCGGTACTTACGCCACAAGTAAGAAAACCTTGTTTTGTGACTTTGTCCAGAGTAGTGTCTGCTGCTTGAGCTGATGTTGCCATCATCGCAGTAGAAGCCGCTACGACGGAAGCAAGAACTGTGAGTTTATTTGCCATTTGTATCCTTCCTGTATGATCCATGTTTAATCAGGAGTGACCTGAAATAACGTGTCCAATTCGTTAGAGTTATCGTCCTACGTGATTGATTTTCGAAGAAACGGTATTCGATAGATCAACCAGTTATAAGCGTAGGAAAGGATCTGTTAATTCTCAAATATATAATTTAAATGAAGTTTTGAGAGAACTTACAAAGCGCCTTGAGATTTAGAATGACGAAATGTTAATTGTTTGTAAATAGTGCAAATCATGGACAATTTGGTGCATCAGAACAATCAATAGAAGAGTGAACAATACAAGAGAATAAAAAGTTGTTATTAAAACTATCATTAGCTGAGCTTGGTGAAGTTCAGTAAAAATTCGAACAAAAATTATTTGTGATACCGAAACAGGGTGATGAGCTTGCCCCATTTTTGGTAGCATGGTCTGCAACAGCTAATTAGGGTAATCATGGATTGAAATGCGATATTTTCCTCTGTTCTTAGATTTAATCAATAAACCCGTTCTTGTCGTGGGCGGCGGTGAGGTGGCAAGCAGAAAGGTGGAAGCGTTGCTAAAGGCAGGGGCGGATGTCACTATCGTTTCTCCAACGTTGGTCGACTTTCTGTCTAAGCTTGCTGCAGAGCATCAAGTGCGCTGGGTGCAACGTTTCTATTCAAGTGACATTGTCACTAAAAACTTTGTTCAAGTGTGGGCCACGACAGATAATCCTGAGCTAAATCACCAAGTATATAAAGATGCGAAAGAATTAGGCATCCTAGTGAACGTTGTGGATGATAAGCCTTATTGTGACTTCATTACGCCCTCTATGATCAATCGTGGCCGCATACAAATTGCTATTTCTAGTGGCGGCGCCTCACCAGTTTTGATTCGAAACATCCGTGAAAAGCTTGAATCGATACTGCCACAAAACATGGGGTTGATGGCGGACTTTGCTAACTCAAAGCGTAATTCGATTAAAGAAGCACTACCTAGCGTCGATTTACGTCGTAAGTTTTGGGAGCAATTCTTCTCGAATCCTGAGGTTGAAAACGCGCGAGATAATAGAGAGTTAGAAACGATTTACCAAGCGACCATGGCAACACCTTTGGATGAAAAAGGAAGTTGTACTTGGATACAGGTAGGGAAAGACGTTGAGATGTTGCCAATTAAGGCCGTGCGCTACATGCAACAAGCCGAGCTAGCACTTTACTCAACTCGATGCGAAGCGAACGTGTTAGAGCTAATACGAAGAGATGCAGAGCGAGAAGCTTTCTCCAGCGCAGCTGAACTCTCTGATATGTTGACCAAGGCTAAATCTGAAAAGCTTCGAGTTTGCGTGTTTATCCCTAAAGGGACGAGCGAGTTCTTATTGCTGCAAGGGCAGGACTTGGTGATATAACCACGTTAAAAAGTGGGCACTTGGCTTCTCGATTAAAAGGCCAACAAAAACGCCAGCGAACTATGCGCTGGCGTTTTTAAACTAAGTTACTTCTCAGACAGATTAATCACGGAAGTTGTTAAACTGGAATGGTATGCCCATCTCTGCTTCACGAATCGCTGCCATTGTCGCTTGCAGGTCATCACGTTTCTTACCAGTAACACGTACCTTGTCGCCTTGAATAGAGGCTTGTACTTTTAACTTTGCGTCTTTGATAAGTTTCACTACTTTTTTGGCTGTTGGTGTATCGATACCTTGGCGGAAAAGCAGAGTTTGGTGCCAGTTCTTACCAGTTACATCTGGGTCCTGTGCATCCATTGCGTTTGCATCAATATTACGCTTTGCCAAGTGGCCACGTAAAATATCGCGCATTTGCTTAAGTTGGAAGTCACCTTCCGCAGACATTTTTACGTTTTCTTCTACTAGCTCAAAGCTCGCATTAACGTTGCGGAAATCGAAACGAGTAGACAATTCACGGTTAGCATTATCAACGGCGTTACGTAGTTCAACCGTATCGATTTCAGAAACAATATCAAACGATGGCATGAAGATTCCTTGATTATTTTGTTATAGGGACTTTCGGGATTTAACGGCGTTTGCCAGCATATCTAGCATTGTAGCAGTATCTTCCCAGCCTAGGCATGGGTCTGTAATAGATTGACCATACGTTAGGTTGTTGATGTCAGTCATTGGCTGGTTGCCTTCAAGAATAAAGCTTTCAGCCATGATACCCGCAATACGAGTACTGCCTGACTTAATTTGGTTACAAATGTTTTGAGCAACGTCGATTTGTTTTCTGTGCTGCTTCTGGCAGTTTGCGTGGCTGAAATCCACAACCAAACGTTGTGGCAAGCCAAACTCGGCTAGAGCATCACACGCTTGTTTTACTGACGCTTCATCAAAGTTCGGGCCTTTCTCTCCGCCGCGTAAAATAATATGACCATATGGGTTACCACTTGTACGATAAACCGTCATGCGGCCATTCTTATCTGGAGAGTAGAAGTAATGCGAGGCTTTCGATGCGCGAATTGCATCAATTGCAATTTTTACGTTGCCATTTGTGCCATTTTTGAA
Organism: Vibrio sp. 1-2 (7-a); assembly: GCF_013048515.1. Taxonomy (NCBI): domain Bacteria; kingdom Pseudomonadati; phylum Pseudomonadota; class Gammaproteobacteria; order Vibrionales; family Vibrionaceae; genus Vibrio; species Vibrio sp. 1-2 (7-a). The sequence continues at coordinate 1,100,464 of NZ_VHSQ01000001.1, read as the reverse complement.
ACCAACTGGGCAAGACAGCGCCGATGCCATTTCACGGTGAATTTGCGATTCTGTTGTACGAGCACCGATCGCGCCCCACGTGATCAAATCCGCTATGTATTGACCAGTAATCATATCAAGAAACTCAGTAGCAGTCGCAAGACCAAGCTTGTTGATATCCAGTAGTAGTTTACGTGCTTTATGGAGACCAGCTTCAAGCGCGTAAGAGCCATCTAGGTTAGGGTCGGTAATTAAACCTTTCCAACCAACTACTGTACGAGGCTTTTCAAAGTAAGTACGCATCACGATAAACAGTTCGTCTTTGTACTTGTCTTGGATTTCACTCAGGCGAGTGGCGTAATCAATGGCAGCTTCAGTGTCGTGAACAGAACACGGACCTACAATCGCAAGAAGGCGATCGTCTTCACCCGATAAAATGTTTTCAATCTGACGACGAGATTGAGCGATACGGTCTGCAACGTCATCCGTAATAGGATGTACACTACCTAGCTCTGCTGGGGTAGGCATTGGACCCAAAGGTTGGGTTCTCAATTCATCTGTTTTTATAGGCATGTTATAGCTTTATTCTCTATTGCGAAGGGGTAAAGATAACGGAATTACAGGCAGGAATAAACCGTTTCACGGGAATCTTCGCCAGGAAATACCGAATTGTATACAAAGGTGTAGGTATTCATTTAAATGACTTATGTATAAATGACAAAACTTGATCATTAAATCAATATATATACATTTGAATTTATAACCATTTCATCTATCTCACCGTTAGGCAATCAAGATAACTGCGGCAAACCTCATGTTTATCTGTGTGACAATGTCACTAAAATGGTGGCTAAATAACTCGTGAGATCGAGCTTTTGTTAACATTTCTTTGACATCTATTTCTTTCGTTGATTAACTGGTCTGACTAGATTGGTAAGGAGACCAAAATGTTATCAGCTGTACGTCGTGCAAATTTGTATCTAAATCTATTTGGCTTTTCTAAAGTGCCTCTGATTTGGCTTTGTCATCCTAAGATCATTGCGATAGATAGCGAGCACGTTGAGGTTCGAATCCCTTTGCGAAGAAGAACAAAGAACCATTTGAATAGCATGTATTTCGGCGCTTTAGCGGTTGGGGCGGATGTAGCTGGTGGTTTTCTTGCTATGAGCAAGGCGCAAGAAAAAGGAGAAGCGATCTCTTTAGCATTTAAAGGCGTCAAAGCCGAGTTTTTAAAACGTCCGGAAGCGGATGTACACTTTGTGTGTAACGATGGTCATGTCATTGATGAGATGCTCGATCATACGTTGGCAACGGGTGAACGAGTGAATCGCGATGTAAAAATCGTCGCGTTGTGTCCTAGCTTACATGGTGACGAACCTATGGCTGAATTCTCGTTGACTCTTTCGATAAAAAAAGCAGCCCAACAAAGAAAAGAGGCTGCTTAGTGGTTTGCTGTTTTTAAAGAATATCGCTTTAATTGAGTTCAATCTGCTCAATCGAGACGATTTTGGAGCGGTTTAAGACCACTTTCCAACGATAATAAACAGGCTCATCGGTGTGGTTGTCCTCTTTGACAATCACATTGAGCAAATGACGTTTCTCTACTGACTCTTTGGTCACTTGCCCTTCATTTAAACGATAAACTCGGTTTGAGCTTTTATCCATTAAGCGGATGATAGGGCGCAAACTGATGTTCAGTGTTTCTCTTGTTTGCTCATAACCACTCAAGAATAGAGAGGTCGCCATTTCGGTTTTCTCGTGATAATGAAGTATCTGCTCTTCGCGCTGCACGACGCGCTTCTTACGTATTCTTTGAATCTTATCTGGCAAGCTACTTAACGTACGATAATCGAGCCACTCTAATTTTCTGCCGACCACTTTTTTCGTTGTTGGATCAACATACTTCTTACGCCACTTTGGCTTGCCTTTACGGATCCATCGCCACATCGCATCGCGCAAATCATCTTTAAAGATTTCTCGTAGAGCATAAATAAATGACATCGCGATAATGAAGGACGCGGAAATTTCCCCAAGGTAATCGCGAGCGAGAATCACGGTTGAGGTCACGACAACCATCACCAAGCCAGTAGCAATACCTTTGATAGCACGCTTGATGTTGTTACCCATTGATATGGTTTCTTCACGAAGCACGATAGGGTGTTCAATCAAGCGTCTTAGCAAGCGCATTTTGTTAGATAGGCGAGTAACGTCTTCAACGACTCTTGGAGAGTTGTACTTGTTGAGTTTTCGATGGGCTTGCTCTTTTTCACAGAGCGTGATCAAGCGTTTCTTAATCGTGCCATAATCGCCTTCACGCGGGAGATGAGCCACTAGAGATAAAAACTTCTGCTCGGTATACCAAGACAGGTAGTTATCGATGTTAACGTAGTACCGTTTTAAGTTCTCTTCATAAGGAATAGAACGTCGCAAGCGCTTTAAGATCTCAAGCGTGAGCTCGATAACTTCGTCTACTTCATCTTCCGTTACGGAGTTGTTCTGATGCTTGTTTAAACTTGCCACCGCTTTGTCTAGCGCAATAACGTATTGGTACGCGAACAAACTCAAACTTACTCGGTATTGTTGATTCGACAGGCGTCCACGTTTGGCAAGTCGACTGTGTACTAGCGGTAGAAGGATTTCAGTACTGTAATAAGAGCGTTGCTGTGTGATTGAAGTGTAATAAAATTCGGATTCACTGATGATATCGGCGTTTAAACCAAGCTCACCAGGTATAAAAAAGTAAATATCTAGGTCGACACTTTTGCTCTTTGCGAGTGCATGACTGATTTTTAATGTTATTGAGTCTTGTTTATCGACGGTGACCAAAGAAAGCTCCTGACTTTGTTAAAGCATTCTTAACTTATGCGTACTGTTGAGCAGGTAAGCATAAAAGTGCTAAAAGAGTGACTGGGGCATATAGCTGAACGACAACAGCATAACAGAGCACTATGCTTTTCTCTCTGATTTTCTTGTTAGTTTAGGTATAATTCCACGTAAATTTAAAAAGAGACAAAATCAATGATTAAAATTGGTCAAATTAACAGCTTAGAAGTCATTAAAAAGGCTGATTTTGGCGTATTTCTGGATGGTGATGATTACGGTTCTGTTCTACTGCCTAATAAGTATGTACCAGAGGGTACTGAAATTGGTGATCATGTAGACGTATTTTTGTACTTCGATTCAGAAAGCCAGCTTGCTGCGACCATTGAAAGACCTATTGCCCAAGTGGGTGAATGGGGCTTAATGAAGATTGAGGGCGTCAACGCGACAGGTGCTTTTGTAAATTGGGGCATCAAAGAAAAGGATCTACTTATTCCTTTTAGTGAGCAACGCACTCGCTTCTCTGCGGGACAAACTATTCTTGTCTATGTATATACTGACAAAGCGTCAGGCCGCATTGTTGGTACGACTAAGTTCAACAAATGGTTAGACAAAACTCCGGCGAATTATGAAGTTAACGAACAAGTTGATTTGATCATCGCAGAGCGCAGTCAACTTGGCTACAAAGCGATTGTTAACGGAAAGCATTGGGGCATGATTTTCCCATCAGATGTGTTTGGTAAGCTTTACATCGGTAAGAAACTGAAAGGCTTTATTAAGCAAATTCGTGAAGATGGCAAAATCGATCTCGCGCTACAAAAAGTCGGCGTGGCAAAAATGGACGATCTTTCTAGCAAGATTCTTGATCTGTTAGAGAAGAAAGGCGGCTTTTTACCTTTGAACGATAAGTCTTCTCCTGAAGCGATTTTTGATGCTTTCCGTACAAGTAAAGGTACTTACAAAAAGACCATTGGTGGATTGTACAAGCAGGGCAAGATTGTTATCGAGAAAGACGGTATTCGTCTGGCGTAGCCCAAACTCACGTATAGCGGATCTGCAGCCAAAAAAACGGCCCAAACTTTTCCTTTTTTTGGGCCTAGGGGAAACGGCTCCGCAGAGCCTGCGCTAAACTTTTTCCAACAATAATTTTGTTGGTGAACATAGAGAGAAATGCCATATCAAAGCATTACTTTGATACAACTAGTTTAGTACAGCGTATCCGGATCGCTAGCGAGCCCAGTTGCTTTCATACTTACGAATTAAAAAGCCATCGCAAATACGATGGCTTTTCATTTATTTATGATTTGCTACTTCTTTAAAATAAGTTCTTATCTCGTACTAATTCGCGAGGAAGACCATTCTTTATTCTGTTGCTTACCCATTTCCCAAGGCCAATGACTGCGCCTTGATAGGTGACAAGCACTTCGCCTTTACCTGTTTTCATTCCCTCAGGAATCGTTTGTGGGCGAACATCACGTCCCATGTACCATTCGCGCGCTTCTTCAATACTGAGTTCAATGGCGTTTGCCTCAGAGCCTGTCGCTAATGCCGTTGCCACCTGATGCTGCCAACGGTAGCCATTTTTATGGGCTTCCGCGATCTTGATACCCATACGGGAGAAGCGTAATTCGCCGATCATTGGCTCTAAAGAATTAGGGAACAACCAGACATCTTTATCGCGAAGCCATACAGAACTGTCATTCGGAAGTTCAATACCTAACGCACTTTGCAGCTGTTGGGCAATTTCAACCGATTCTTTTTTCGATGCTTTGGTAAACGGGAACTTGCCCATGCGCTTTTTGACCTTTGGTGGTTCAACAGCAGCCAGTTTACGAATTCTTGCAACAAAGAACCCTTCGCAGTCGTAGACCTGTGGAAAGATATGCAAAAAACCTTCTTCAGTTAGAGCAGCATTTGCGTTTTCAAACAAGGTCTCAAGGCTTTCAAACTCAACGGCATCACCAAAGGTTTCTTTCAAGTGATGACAAACTTGTTGGTTTTCTTCGGTACTGAGTGTGCACGTTGAGTAAACCATCACACCACCGGGCTTTAGTGCATGGAAGGCGCTTTCAATAAGATCTTTCTGTGTGTCAGCGATGTCGAGCACGGAAGCTTGCGTCCAGTTTTTCATTGCATCTTCGTCTTTGCGAACGGTGCCTTCGCCGGAGCAGGGCGCGTCGAGCAGAACCGCATCAAATTGTTCTGGTAGCCAACCGCCAAAAACGCGCCCATCGAAGTTACTTAGTGCGGAGTTACGTACACCACAACGTTCCACGTTGGCATGCAGCACTTTTACACGACTTGCGGCGTATTCATTGGCCACGAGAACGCCTTCATTGTTCATTAAAGCCGCGATTTGAGTGGTCTTTGATCCTGGTGCAGCTGCTGTATCTAACACGGCATCGTAAGATTCGTCATTCATAAACAGCGCAGATACTGGCATCATTGAACTGGCTTCTTGAATGTAGAATAAGCCTGACATGTGCTCTGCGGTGTTGCCTAATGGTACAACTGACTCGTCCGCTTCAATCCAAAACCCTGTGTCACACCAAGGCACAGGAGAAAGCTTCCAGCCTTTTGCGTCTGCACGTTCTAGAAACGCTTCAACACTGATCTTCAACGTATTAACACGAATACTTTTGCGCAGTGGCTTTTGGCACGATGCGATAAAGTCTTCCATGTTGAGGTGAGCAGGAAGGGTAGTTTGGATTTTTTCCAGAAACGCGTCTGGGATGTAAACATTAGGATGCAATGTGGGATCTCGTTTGCAGAATTTGTGGCAAATAATATACGAAAGCGAAGCAGAAACGAATAGTGACAAGGGCCGAGCAATAAAAAAGAGCAGCGATTGCTGCTCTTTTAAGGTGATCAAACTTCAATTGTATGTGAATTGAGCTTTATTCTACGGCTTAGGAATCGCAGTACGCCATTGAGTCCAGCCTTCTTCAGCTTGTGGATATAAAAAGAAAGATTGCCCACTTTTTGCCGCTGGTGGAATAGTCGATTGCTCTGGCGTTGAAAACGCAATTCCTCCGCGAACTAAACTATCAAATGTGCCCGCTTTGATGTTCGCACCAGTAATTCCGATGGAGACATCTACTCCTGAAACATTCCAAAACACACTGTTTTGACGAACGAGGTAAGCATATTCAGGCTGTATCTTGATGGTCGTGACGACGCGATCGGCAAATTCTCCTAGGCTCACGTCGGTTACTTGGCCGACTTCCATCTCGCGGTAAAGAATAGGCGTTCCGACTTGTACTGAGCCTCGTTGTTCACTTTGTAAAGTAAACATCATGCCCTGAACACGTTCTGAACCGTTTTCCAACTGAAAATCAAATTTAGCTTTACCTTTACCTGGCTCAACACTGATGGATTTCGACACCAATGCGCCAAGGTTTTTCACGCCCCCTAAGCCAATCTCTGGCTCAGTTAGCCAAAAATGTGAGCCTTCAACCGCAATGTTTTCTACGTATTCAGGTAGGATTCTTGCGGTGATTTCAACCATATTGCGACGAAAATTCGGTACAACCAGTGTGACTTCACCAACTTTGACGCCTTGATACTCTATCGGCATTCCTTTGGCAATTTCTTGTGAGCCGTCTGTTTCTAACGCAATAACGCGTCCAAATTTGCGTGCGGTTTTTTGATCCGTATATAACTTCCAGTTGTCTCCAATTTTGTTTTCAACGCCAGGAACAGAGTCAAAAGCGATGCCACCTTCGATTAATGATTTTAAAGGGTGAGCTTTCACACTCACGCCAGCTAACGATGCATCTATCTCGATCCCTGAACGGTTCCAAAAGACGGTTTGCGGCGTTACGAGGTAAGCAAAACGGTTTTCAATGGTTGCTTTAATCAACACACCGCCATCAACCAATTGGAAATCGGAGACGTTACCAACAGGAAGATTACGATAGAGCAGAGGGCTGCCTTTGGAAATCGGCGGCAATTCAGAAGCAAACAGTGTGAGTGCTCTAGAGCCACTTTGGTTGTACTGTGCTAGTTCTGCCAATGATTCGTTTTGGAACAGTTGATACTCTTTTTGAATATCTTGCTTGCCTTCGCTTACAAAGCTAATGGACCCAGTTAACAACTGTTTTGCCGGAGGAACGGTAACGCTGAGGCCCGATTCCGTTAATTCTGCAGAGGCACTTCCGGTTACATAAAAACGGTTGTTTGATTTGATCAGGTGTTTGTATTCATGATCAATCAATACATCCATAAATACTTCATGTTGCGATTTTTTACCTTCTTCAACTAAGCCTACGTTGATAATTGAACCGACAACGATGCCTTTGTAAAGCACGTTGGCACCGCTATCTAGGCCAAACGAGTTGTCAGACACTAAACGAATAGCGATGGACTTTTCTTGCTGTTGGTTAAAAACGTTTTTACGAATGGCAGTAAAGCGGCGAGAGCGATCACCGGCACCTGGCACAATGGTTAAGAAGTTTCCTCTCACGAGATTGGCAATGTTTTCAACACCAGAGAGGGACACTTTTGCTTCTTCTAAGACGAATCGGGTACCTGTCGTCAGCATATCACTGAAAGCTGGTTGAATTGCCGCTGACGCTAATATCACTTCTCGCCCTTCGGATAGGTTTAAGTCTGTAACTTGGCCAATCTCGATTCCGCGATACATAATGGGTGCGCCTTCGCCACTGATTTTACTGTCATCAGGGAGGACGATTTTAACAGCGATACCTCGACCTGCAGTTTTCAAATCTTTATACAGACGGAATTCAGTATTTTCTTCTACAGGCTCACCGTCATCCGGAGAATCGACGGCGATCGCGCCTCCGAGTAGAGCACTCATGCTTTCTAGCCTTACATCGACGCCTTCAAAACCGATGCTGGCACCGATTCCACTTACGTTCCAGAACCGACTGCGGTTGTTAATGATATGTCGGTATTGATCCTGGATGTTGGCTTGAATCGTGATAGATTTTGCGTCTTCATCCAGCTGGTAGCTGTAGACTTCACCGATTGGAATTTTCTTATAAACAATTTGAGATCCAATCGACACACCACCTAAATCGCGGCTTTTGAGTTTAATGTTCAAACCTTGTGAAACGCGCAAATCTGTTGGTGCAGAGTCTAACGCATGGAACGTTGTTTCAAACTCTTGACCATCTCCAGGTTGAATCGATATGTAATTACCCGACACGAGCGCATCGAGCCCAGAAACTCCCGTTAGGCTTGCTGTTGGTTTTACCAGCCAAAAGCGAGTTTTATCGTTCAGCAATTTTGCCGCTTCAGGGTAGATATCGGCATCAACATAAATACTGCCGAGATCTTCAGTGAGGTTAATGTCTCTCACCATACCGACTTCTAGCCCTTGGTAACGGATAGTGGTTCGCCCAGCGACCAAGCCAGCAGCGTCAGAAAAATAGATTTGCACCCGTTGTCCTGCATCGTGTATCGACTTCACCACAAGCCAACCAGCTAAGACCATGGTCAAAATTGGCAAAAGCCAAAGAGGAGATATGCCTTTGCTCCGCTTTACATCTGGTACGTATGACGTTTGAGAACTGTTCTGATCACTCATTCATTGACTCTTTTTCTGATTGTGTTGGGCCTGTTTGGTCCCAGATTAGCCTTGGATCAATACTTTCCGCTGCAAGCATGGTCAATACCACGACAACACCAAAGGCCACAGCGCCATATCCTGGTGTGAAATCAAGTATCTGACCACGATCGACTAAGGTCATCATGATAGAAATAACAAACAAGTCCATCACAGACCATTTACCGATCCATTTAACAACAAAGTAAACCATCATTCGTTGTCTCTTAAACACCGAACGTTTGAATTGAATGCAAAGCATGATGTAGGCAAGGCCAAGTATTTTTACAACTGGCACAACAATACTGGCCACAAAAATGATCACTGCGATGCCATACATACCGCTTTTTACCAACCCAGCTACGCCTGAGAAAATGGTATCTTCCAAACGTTTGCCATTGGTCAGCAAGATGGAAATAGGAATCAAGTTGGCTGGGAAAATCGCTATCGTTGCCGCAATGAGGTAAGCCCACGTCTTCTGAATGGAGTTGGGCTTGCGATGATATAACTCGTGGTGACAACGCCGACAATGGTCACCTTCAGGTTGAGACAGGTGGCACTCATGGCAATGCACGTCTTTGTGTTCAAAGGAATAAAGGCTTTCTGGTTTCCAGGCTTCCCAGTAACGACGCACACTGATTCGAGAAACTAACAAAACGGTAAATATCTGCAAAAGAACCAGACCAATTAACCCTGGGCCTACAAAAATGTCGGAATAATCTTGGAGTTTGAAGCAGGAAATGGCGATGCTAACTAAGAACACATCCAGCATTACCCAATGTTTCAAATGTTGAATTAGCCACAGTGAAATACGAAGCCCTCGAAACCACCGTTGATGCAGCGAGATATGTGCCGTAACCACTGAAACACAAACCGTCAGAGGCGCTAGAGAGCTACAAAATAGAATAAGCAGTGAAAGAAGAACAAAGCCTTCTTCCATCAATGTGATCATCCCTGAAGGTAGGGTTGCCGGAATCATCACACCAAAGAGTCGAATACTAATAAAGTTAAAAAAGTGTGATGGAATAAATAGCAGGATACAGGTTATCGCGACGGCTAGATTACCTGAGAGGCTAGGGCTACCGCCTCGATACAACTGTGTGCCACAACGAGGACAGTGTGCATTTTTTCCATTGGGTAAGTCGACGATATCGACAGGCAATTCGCAACCTTGGCACAAGCGCACATTATTTGGCTGCATGGCGTGCTTAGACAGAGAGGTCATAACGACCTCTCTAACTTGAACGATTTAAGCGTGGGACTGTATGCCCCCATATAAGGTTTGATATAAGCCTTCTTGCTCAACTAACTCACCATGAGTACCTGTTTGCGTCACTTTTCCATCTTCAAGCACGTAGATCAAATCGGCTTGTTTTACGGCTGATAGACGGTGCGCAACGATTAATGTTGTTCTACCACGTAAGAATTCAGTCAATGCTTTGTGCAATGCCGCTTCAGTAGCGGTATCAAGCGCAGACGTGGCTTCATCTAAAATAACAAATTGAGGATCACTCAGCACCATTCTTGCGATGGCAAGGCGTTGTCGTTGACCACCTGACAAACGAATGCCGTTACGGCCGACTTGAGTATCCAAACCGTGGTTCAGTTGAGAAATAACATCTTGCAGCTGAGCTACTTCAAGAGCTCGCCAAAGTGACATTTCGTCAAAATTCCCACCGAGTGTTAGATTATGCCTCAAGGTGTCGTTAAATAGTATAGGTTGCTGTAATACCACGGCAATTTTGTCACGAATTACTTCAAAACCAATATCTTCTGTTAATTCATCATTAAAGCGAATGCTACCGGAGTTTTGACGATAAACCCCAATAAGTAGTTGTATTAAGGTCGACTTACCGCCTCCGCTCGCACCAACTAGCGCCACTTTCTTTCCTGCCGGTATATGTAAAGAAAGGTTATCTAGGACTTTGTTTTCATTATTATAAGAGAAGTCTACGTTTTCTACTTTAACATCGACTTCTCTGTCTTCTTTGAAAGGATTTACCTTAGGTACTGGTCTTTGTTCTTCTTCTAATACTAATAAGTCGTTGATGCGTTTTAACGCAGCTTTCGCGCTGTACCAAGAAAACTGAATGCCGAGCAGCTCTTGAACAGGAGACAACATAAACCATAGGTAACCAAAAACAGCAAAGATTTGACCAATAGTGAGGTCACTAAACATGACCATCAGCATGGCGACGGCTCTGAATAACTCAAAACCGATTAAGAAGAGTAGGAAAGAGACGCGACCTGCCGCCTCTGATTGCCACGCATACTTGTCTGCATCCACGCGAACTTGGTTCGCACTGTCTTTGAGTTGTTGGAGAAATTCTCGCTCTTTATTGGCTGCGCGCAGCTGGTAAATGCCATCTAATGTTTCAACTAAACGGTTTTGGAAAATTTCAAAAGAATGATTTTCCTTCCGTTTCAGATGTTTAACCATACTTCCTAGTTTACGTGAGAAGTAAATGACAATAGGGTTAACTAGCAGAATAAATAGACCAAGTCGCCAGTCGAGCCAAAGCAGAACGATGGCAGTACCAATGACCGTTAAAAAACTGATAACGAATTTTGCTAACGTAGAACCAATAAATTTATCGATGGTTTCAATGTCAGTGATAAGGTGGGCGTTGATGCCTCCGCTGCCTTTGGTTTCGTATTGGCGGATGCTGATACGACCAAGCTTGTCGATCATTTTACTGCGCATCTCAAACGTGATCGTTTTAGAAACAAGTGTAAATTGTCGGCTTTGAAGGATATTTAACCCCTGACTTGCAGCTCGCATCAGGACGACCAAGAAAAGGGTGAAAAATATATAACCCGTCGGAGTGTGCCACGCTTCAGGGAGAATGGCATTCATAGCAGCTAAGCCTTTTGCTGGTTGGTCCAATAAAACCTCATCAACCATCAACGGCATGAGAAGGGGGATTGGAACACTAATCAAGGTTGCAAGCACCGCTATCAAGTTCGCTATGATCAGCTTGGACTTGTGCTTTTTTACTTGTGTTATCAACCAAGAACGGCTAATAGTGTCATTTTTCAGAAGCATTGTAATTGAGAATAAGTCCTATTATAAAGTAGGGCTGCATTTTAGCGCCATACAGTGAGAATGGAAGCTTTTATAGTAAGTAGGAAGTTAATATGAACATAGAACAATACCATAGACTAACCAAACAAGCCGTTGCTCTAATTGAGTCTGAGCCTGACTTTATTGCTAACCTAGCAAACTTGAGCTCACTGCTTTTCATGGAATTGGACGATCTTAACTGGGCTGGCTTTTACCTAGCAAAAGGTGAAGAGCTCGTTCTTGGTCCGTTCCAAGGAAAACCAGCTTGTGTCCGCATTCCTATGGGTCGCGGTGTCTGTGGTACTGCTGCAAAAACTAACACTATACAAAGAGTATACGACGTTCATGAATTTGAGGGACATATAGCGTGCGATGCAGCGAGTAATTCGGAAATTGTGATTCCGTTTTCTATCAATGGAGAGGTGGTTGGTGTCCTTGATATTGACAGCCCAAGTATTGGTCGATTCAATGAAACAGACGAAGAAGGTCTCACTCATTTCATGGCTGAAGTAGAAAAGCTGCTTAATTCACACGCGAACGACGCATAAATTAGCCCTCGAGTGTGGTTTTTCCTTGGCATGTCACTATAATACGAGAATATTTTTTCTTAATGCTTCGCGGAAATCCGCTCAAATCAGGAACCCTCATGACTGAAAAGTTAAAAAACAGCAAAGAAGTTATTGCATATATTGCTGAATGTTTCCCTAAGTGCTTTACTTTAGAAGGTGAAGCAAAACCTCTGAAAATTGGTATTTTTCAAGATCTTGCGGAACGTCTAAGTGAAGACGAAAAAGTAAGCAAAACACAGCTTCGTGCAGCGTTAAGACAGTACACTTCATCATGGCGTTACCTACATGGTGTAAAACCAGGTGCAGTACGTGTAGACCTAGACGGCAACCCTTGTGGTGAGCTAGAAGAAGAGCACGTTGAACACGCGAAAGCGACACTTGCAGAAAGCAAGGCAAAAGTTCAAGCTCGTCGTAAAGAACAAGCACAAAAAGCTCGTGAAGAGGGTAAGGCGAAAGCGAAACCAGCGGCTAAAAAGCCTCAACAGCCTCGTCGTACTAACAAACCAAAAGTACAAAAACCAACTAAGCCTGTAGAAACGCGCGCTCTAAATGCTGATGAAATCACAGTAGGTAACGCAGTTAACGTGAACATGGGCAAAGGAAACATGGCAGCGACCATTGTTGAAATCAATAAGGATGATGTACGTGTTCAACTTGCTAACGGCCTACAAATGGTTGTGAAAGCGGAGCACTTGCGCGCATAAAGGAGATACTCCTACGCATGAATTGCCGTTCAAAAGTGACACTGATTGCTGCTAGCTTATGGCTAGCAGCATCAGCTCAGGCTCTCGAAGCCAAACTACATAAAGATGACTTGCCGGTTCTCGCTCCTGAAGTTCAGCACGAAACAGCTAGCAAACGAGTCACCTCTCGATTTACCCGCTCTCATTATAAGCATTTCAGCCTCAATGATGATTTCTCCAAAGCGATCTTTGAACGCTATGTAGAATTGCTTGATTATAATAGAAATATTTTTACTCAAGCGGACATCGACTCTTTTAAAGACTGGTCAATTGAGCTTGATGATCAGCTAAAAGCTGGTAACAACCAAATTGCTTTTGATGTTTATAACCTCTCAATGCAAAAGCGTTTCGAGCGCTTTGCTTATGCGTTAACGCTACTCGACGAAGAGATCAAGTTTGATACTGATGACGAGATAGAGTTAGACCGTTCTGAAGCTGCATGGCCAAAAGACGAAGCGGAGCTCAACGAGTTATGGCGTAAGCGCGTGAAATATGACGCGTTAAATCTGAAACTGACTGGCAAAGAATGGCCAGAGATTAAAGAAGTTTTAGAGAAGCGTTATAACAACGCGATGAAGCGGATCACACAGACTAATAACGAAGATGCATTCCAGTTATATATGAATGCCTTCGCCCGACAAGTCGACCCTCATACTAGCTACCTTTCTCCACGTAATGCTGAGCAATTCCAATCGGAAATGAACCTTTCTCTGGAAGGTATCGGCGCCGTTTTGCAAATGACAGACGATTACACAGTAATTCGTTCACTTGTTGTTGGTGGCCCTGCGTCGAAGAGCAAGCAGCTTGGCGAAGGGGATCGAATCATCGGTGTTGGACAAGACGGTGAAGAGATTGTCGACGTGATCGGTTGGCGTCTGGATGATGTAGTTCAATTAATCAAAGGCCCAAAAGGCACAAAGGTTAATCTACAGATCTTGCCAGAAGGTAACGATGCGAAGAGTTACATTGTCACAATTGTTCGTGACAAAGTTCGCCTAGAAGATCGGGCAGTGAAGTCGGAGATCATCGAAAAAGATGGTAAGAAGATTGGTATTTTAGAAGTGCCAAGTTTCTACGTCGGTTTGTCGAAAGATACCGATAAACTGCTTGCTGAGTTAAAAACCAAAAACGTTGACGGCGTAATCGTTGATCTACGTAACAACGGTGGTGGTGCATTAACGGAAGCGACAGCATTAACAGGGTTATTCATTAAAGAAGGTCCTGTTGTTCAAGTTCGTGACAGCTATGGTCGTATTAAGGTGAACGCCGATACTGACGGAAAAGTGAGCTACGATGGTCCGCTGACGGTGTTGATTAACCGCTACAGTGCTTCAGCGTCTGAAATTTTTGCAGCAGCTATGCAAGATTATAATCGTGCAATTATTTTAGGTGAAAATTCTTTCGGCAAAGGTACGGTTCAACAGCATCGTTCACTGAATCATATCTACGATCTTTTCGATAAAGAGCTAGGCTACGTTCAGTACACGATTCAGAAGTTCTACCGTATTGACGGTGGAAGTACGCAAAATCGTGGTGTTGCACCCGATATTTCGTACCCAACACCAATTGAAGCTTCTGAAACGGGTGAAAGTGTAGAAGACAATGCACTACCTTGGGATCAGATTGATAAAGCAAAATATCAAACCTTCCCAAGCAACGAAGCACTAGTTGAAAAGCTTACCGCTCTTCATAACAAGCGTATTTCTGATGAGATGGAATTCCGTTTCATCAATGAAGACATAGAGAAGTATCGTAAAGAAAAAGACGATAATATGTTGTCTTTGAACGAGAAAGTTCGTAAGGCTGAATCGGATAAAGCGGAAGCACTTCGTTTGCAACGCATCAATGAGCGTCAAGCTGCTTTAGGTAAGGAAGCATTCAAAACATTGGATGATATACCTAAAGAGTATGAAGCGCCTGATGTTTATTTAGATGAGTCTGTCGCGATTATGGTTGATCTGCTCAAGCAGAAAAATCAGTCATAATAACTGGCAATTCAAAGTAAAAAGAGTGAGTCTTTCAGGCTCACTCTTTTTTTATGTCTTTTCATCTTTGTTTGTATTGAGTATCAAGTAAGATATTCGCTTATTTTTTCCCAATAATTTACGTGATCTACATCTAAAATTTCGCGAAAGTGAGGACTACTGCCTAAGCTAAAAGAAAACGATAAGGATGCCGATATGAAATGGTTCTTTATTTTACTTAGCTTTTGCTGCTTTAGTGTGTTTAGCGGAGAAAACACCAGAGAAGATGAATTAAGTCACTTTGACACGCCGTTTCTCATCGGAGACTGGTATTTAATGAACCCAAACCCCGAAGAGTCGGCTGAAAATTTTCGTGCGATAAAACTGTCACTGGGTTCCGACTACAGCTTTTCTATTGATATTCAAAAGAAAGATTATTCTGTCGATCATTGGGAAGGATTGTATAACGCCAATGAAGACACCATCGTTCTTGGCTTAAACACAGATGAGCCTCAAATTTATGCCTATCGCAATAATCACAATACGCTTGATCTTAATGGTGTGACTTTTACTAAAGGGTTGTCTAACTCGCTAGCGGGCATATGGTCTAGCTCTTATGTATCCGGAGATGGCCTTGTGGCAAACAACATCAACCATATGGATCTGATACTTCAACCTGACTTCGTGTTTATGTTTCGGGTATCCAACGAAGAAGGGGATGAGTCAATCAAGCAAGGTGTTTTCTACACAGAAGATGAATATTTAGTCTTGCTCTATGAAAATGGCGAGCACGGGACCACCTATAAGCTCAACAAAAATGAATTAACGATTGAAGATTCAAATGGCGATATGTACGCGGTACTTAATCGGGTAACGCCTTGATAGCTTATCTTGCTACGACAAATTACGCGAGCATACGGTAAATTGTCAATGTTGTTTAAATGTTAATCAAAAAACGGAGCTAGAGCACTAAAAGCTCCGTTTTTTGATGGAAAGACTTGTATTCTGATACCACAACCCCTACAAATAGCTTATATAGTGATACCAGAACTGCATTTTTGATCATGCAGTCTGGTATTTTTGTTGTTCGACATACAAGGATTTATGCTCATGTCCCAAGCTCCCCAGGCCAAATATCGTAAAGATTATCAAGAGCCATCTCACGCGATTACCGATATCGATCTTACGTTTGATCTTTATGACAATGACACCATCGTTACGGCGATATCAAAGGTTGCTCAAAAAGGCGATACAACAACGCTAGAACTCGATGGCGAGGGGCTTGAGCTGCGCGCTGTAAAAGTAAACGGTGAGGATTGGGCTCATCACGAAGTGAAAGAATCATCGCTTGTACTGACCGATCTTCCATCCGAGTTTGAACTTGAAATCGTCACCAAAATTGATCCTGAAGCGAATACAGCACTCGAAGGTTTGTACAAATCAGGCGGCGCATTTTGTACTCAGTGTGAGGCCGAGGGCTTCCGTCGTATTACTTATTACTTAGATCGTCCTGATGTTCTGGCAAAATACACGACAAAAGTGATCGCAGATAAAGCCGCTTATCCATATTTGCTGAGCAATGGTAACCGAATTGCAGAAGGCGATGCAGAGAACGGTCGTCATTGGGTTCAATGGCAGGACCCGCATCCAAAGCCAGCTTACTTGTTTGCTCTTGTCGCAGGGGACTTTGACGTACTGCGTGACAAATACACAACGATGTCAGGTCGCAGTGTTGATTTAGAAATCTTTGTTGATAAAGGTAACTTAGATCGTGCAGGCCATGCGATGACATCCCTGATCAACTCGATGAAGTGGGATGAAGAACGCTTTGGCCTTGAATACGATCTGGATATTTACATGATCGTTGCCGTTGATTTCTTCAATATGGGCGCAATGGAAAACAAAGGCCTAAACATCTTTAACTCAAAGTATGTTCTGGCGAATGACCAAACGGCGACCGATCGTGACTACTTAGGTATCGAAGCTGTGATCGGTCATGAGTACTTCCACAACTGGACTGGCAACCGTGTCACTTGCCGTGACTGGTTCCAACTAAGTCTAAAAGAAGGCTTAACCGTATTCCGTGACCAAGAATTCTCTTCTGACTTAGGCTCTCGCGCAGATAATCGCATCGATAACGTACGTATCATCCGTGGCCCTCAGTTTGCAGAAGATGCAAGCCCAATGTCTCACCCGATTCGTCCTGACAAAGTCATTGAGATGAATAACTTCTACACGCTAACAGTGTATGAAAAGGGCAGCGAAGTTATTCGCATGTACCATACACTCCTTGGCGAAGAGGGCTTCCAAAAAGGGATGAAACTTTACTTTGAACGTCACGATGGTACTGCTGCGACATGTGAAGACTTTGTTTCTGCGATGGAAGATGCCACCGGTGTCGATTTAAAACAATTCCGTCTATGGTACAGCCAATCTGGTACACCGACGCTGCGCGTAAATAGCGAATACAATGCCAATGCAAAAACTTACGCGCTAACGGTAGAGCAATTTACGGAGCCAACGCAAGACCAGGCTGAAAAGCAAGCGTTGCACATTCCGTTTGATATCGAGCTGTACGATTCGAAAGGTCAAGTTATCCCATTGCTGATTAACGGTGAATCTGTTCATAACGTATTAGATATTAAACAAGATAAGCAAACGTTCGTATTCGAAAATGTCGAAGAACAACCAGTGCCATCTTTGTTGCGTGAATTTTCGGCACCAGTAAAACTAGAATACGACTACAGTGATGATGAATTAGTCTTCTTGATGAAACACGCGACGAATGACTTTGCTCGTTGGGATGCAAGCCAAATGCTATTGGCTAAGTACATTCGTCAGAACGTGAAAAACGTTCAAGTCGGACAAGAAGTATCGCTTTCTGAAGGCGTGATAGATGCGTTCCGTGGTGTGCTATTGGATGAGACGCTTGAGCCAGCTTTTATTGCTCAAGTTTTCTCTTTGCCTTCAATTAATGAGATTACTGGCTGGTACCAGCAAATTGACATCGATGCCGTAGACAAAGTGCTAAACAGCATTACAGTGTCACTTTCTCAAGAGTTAGAAGATGAGCTAAGTGCAACTTATCATACACTGAAGCAAACAGAGTACACGATCGATCATGCTGCGATTGGCAAGCGTGCATTACGTAACCGTTGTCTGCAATACCTAGCACATACGGAAAAAGGTAATGATTTAGTGAAAGCACAATACGCATCTGCAAATAACATGACAGATACGATTGCAGCGATGAGTGCGGCAAATAGTGCTCAGCTTGAGTGTCGTGAAGCTCTTATGGCAGACTATAGCGATAAATGGAAGCACGATGGTTTGGTTATGGACAAGTGGTTTGCACTTCAAGGTAGCAATCCTGCAGAGGATGCACTTGAAAAAGTAAAAGCAACCATGAACCACGAAGCATTTAGTTTGAAGAACCCGAACCGTACGCGCAGTTTGATTGGCTCGTTCTTAAGTGCTAACCCTGTACGTTTCCATGATAAATCCGGTGCAGGTTACCAATTTGCAGGAGAAATCCTTCGCCAACTTAATGATTCGAACCCACAAGTCGCATCTAGAATGATTGATCCTTTGCTTAAGTTCCGTAAATACGATGAAGGTCGCCAAGCTTTGATCAAAGCAGAACTTGAAAAGCTCAAAGCAATGGATAATCTTGCTAAAGACTTATTCGAAAAAGTGACTAAAGCACTAGACGAATAGTAAACAACACAATAGGGTGGTCATTAAGGCCACCTTATTGTTTATGTCACTTAGTTTTTACTTCATGAACTATTACTACTTCAACCTCAACATTTCATATCAAACGTTTTTATCCCATTATTCTGGCGCGGCAAGTGTTGTTCAAGTCGTCACACATAATGGTTTACGTTTGCAGTTACCCGCCGCACGATTTAGACCATTTCTTAGTCAATTAGGCATTAAAGGCCAGTTTAGACTAACAACTGACCAAAATAATAAGTTTCTTAAGTTAGAAACTCTGTGATGTATTGTATTTGCAGAGAGTTAAATAGGAATCTTAGTCACAGAATCGGACATTTCACCTCTTACCACCACGATTAGTTGTTAAACATTTGTAATTATGCTTTTACAATGGGCATATGCATTACCTATGCTTAGTTTCTAAGGTAACAACCTAGCTACTAAGTCCCCCTACAAAACAACAATTCTAATGTGGAGTGTGAATATGACCGCGCGTGAAAATGTAGTGCCGGTTCTGCTTGAAAAAGTTTACCAACTGATTCAAGACAAACTCGAGCTTTCTCACCAAACGCTTGTAACTAAACTTGCTCAACACTTATTCAGTAACATTGCTGATGATGACCTGATTCAGCGAAACGAATCCGATCTTTATGGTGCTGTCGTCAGCCTTTGGCACCATATCAATGAAAAAAAACCAGAAGAGATTTCGGTACGAGTATTTAACCCGACCGTAAGTCGTCAAGGCTGGCAATCCACACACACAATCGTAGAAATTGTTGTTCCAGATAGTCCATTCTTAGTGGACTCAGTCAAAATGGCTTTAGCGCGTTTGGATCTTGTTTGCCACTTAATGTTAAACAACCCAACACAGATACAGCGTGATAAAAAAGGCCAAGTTACCGACGTAAACGGTGAGGGTGGTGTTCTTCAATCACTGTTCCATATCGAGGTAGACCGCCTTACTAGTAAAGAAGAGATGCAAGCGCTTAAAGAAGAGCTGTTAAAAATTCTATCTGACACTCGTTTAGTCGTTGATGACTGGAAGCAAATGGTTGATAAGCTTAAGCTTGTGACTGATGAACTTGAGAAAAATAAAGATCGTGTTTCTATCCAAACGGATCGTATGGACGAAACGATCGCATTTCTTCGTTGGCTAGAAGATCATAACTTTACCTTTATGGGTTACAAAGATTATGACTTAGAAGAAGTCAATGGTGATACCGAGCTTGTTCCTGCTAAAGAAAAAGGACTTGGTCTATTTGCTGATGACAAGCGTGTGCGTAGCGTCAAGCTATCTGAGCTTTCAGATTCAGCGCGGTTAGAAGCGAAAAAGCCATACGCTCTGATCATCACAAAAGGTAACAAAGCATCTCGTATTCACCGTCCAGCTTATACTGATTACATCGGTATTAAGAAGTTTGATGAAAACGGTAAAGTAATAGGTGAGCATCGCTTTACTGGTCTATATACCTCTGCCGTGTATAACCAAGCGGTACAAAGCATCCCTCTGATCCGTGAAAAAGTGGACCGTATCCTTGAAGCGAGCGGATATCGTCACGGATCGTATTCATACAAAGCATTGCACAATATCTTAGAAAACTACCCACGCGATGAACTACTTCAAGCAAATGAAGAAGAGCTGCTTGAGGTGGGTATGGGTGTTGTACAAATGCAAGATCGTGACCTACTGCGTTTATTTGTTCGTAAGGACCCATTTGGTCGTTTCTTTAGCTGCATGGTTTATGTCACTAAAGATCGTTACAACACAGAGTTACGTCGTCAAACTCAACGCATTCTTAAGCAGTACTTTGGTTGCGAGCAAGAGGTTGAATTTACAACGTTCTTCTCAGAAAGCCCACTAGCGAGAACACATTACATTGTTCGTGTAGACAATAACAACATTGACGTAGACGTGAAAAAGATCGAGCAAAACCTAATGGAAGTTTCTACCTCTTGGGATGACAGACTAAAAGAATCCATCATTGCTAACTTTGGTGAAAGCAAAGGCCTTCCTCTTTCAAAAGAATACATGAGTGCGTTCCCTCGCTCATATAAAGAGGACATGATGCCAGGTTCTGCGGTTGCAGATATTGAACGCTTAGAAGCGTTAAGTGATGATAATAAACTTGGCATGTTGTTCTACCGACCTCAAGAAGAGGGGGCGGATTCAAAAGCTGTTCGCTTGAAGTTATACCACCGCGATGAGCCAATCCATCTTTCTGACGTAATGCCAATGCTTGAAAACCTTGGCTTACGAGTGATCGGTGAATCACCGTATGAGATCGAGAAAAATAACGGACAGACATTCTGGATCCTTGATTTCTCTATGCTGCACAAGAGCGAGAAAACGGTTGATCTTCGTGAGGCTCGTGATCGTTTCCAACAAGCATTTGCCGCAATTTGGGCGGGCAACCTTGAAAGTGATGGTTTTAACCGATTGGTACTAGGTGCGTCGCTATCTGGGCGTGAGATTTCCATTCTTCGTGCTTATGCTCGATACATGCGCCAAGTCGGTTTCCCATTCAGTCAACAATACATCGAAGACACGCTAAGCCACTACCCAGACTTAGCAACAGGTCTAGTCAAGCTGTTCACCAAGCGATTCGATCCGAAACACAAAGGCAGTGAAAAAGGCCAAAACGATCTGATTAAAAAGCTAACAGAGCAGTTGGATCGTGTAGAGAGCTTGGATGATGATCGTATTATTCGTCGTTACATCGACATGATCATGGCGACACTTCGTACTAACTACTATCAATTAGACGAAAGCAAGCAACCTAAGCCTTGGTTATCTTTGAAAATGAAACCGAGCGATATTCCAGAGATTCCGCAGCCTGTACCCGCGTTCGAGATCTTTGTGTACGCACCAGATATTGAGGGTGTTCACCTTCGTGGCGGAAAAGTGGCTCGTGGTGGTTTACGTTGGTCAGACCGTCAAGAAGATTTCCGTACAGAGATTCTTGGTCTCGTAAAAGCTCAGCAAGTTAAGAACACCGTTATCGTACCTGTGGGTGCAAAAGGCGGCTTTGTTTGTAAACGCCAGCCATCTCTCACAACCCGTGATGAGATCTTTGCTGAAGGCCAACGTTGTTACAAACGATTTATTCGTGCGCTACTTGATGTATCGGATAACATCATTGAAGGTGAAGTTGTGCCACCACAGAACGTTGTGCGCCATGACGAAGATGACCCATACCTAGTAGTGGCGGCAGATAAAGGCACAGCAACATTCTCAGACCTAGCGAACTCTGTTTCTGCAGAGTACAACTTCTGGTTAGGTGACGCATTCGCTTCAGGTGGTTCTAATGGTTACGACCACAAAGCGATGGGTATCACTGCAAAAGGTGGTTGGGAATCTGTTAAGCGTCACTTCCGTGAAATGGGCATCAACTGCCAGACTACTGATTTTACCGCAATCGGCGTAGGTGATATGGCAGGTGACGTGTTCGGTAACGGTATGCTGTTATCGAAGCATATTCGATTGCAAGCTGCCTTTAACCACATGCACATCTTTATTGATCCAAATCCAGATTCAGCCACCAGCTGGGAAGAGCGTAACCGCTTGTTTAATCTGCCAAGATCAAGCTGGGAAGATTACAATAAAGATTTGATCTCTCAAGGTGGTGGTATCTTCTCTCGTCGATCAAAATCGATCCAGCTAACGCCAGAAATTCAGAAAATGTTAGGGACAAAGAAAGCATCTTTAGCGCCTAACGATCTGATTAAGATGATCTTGAAAATGAAAGTCGATCTGCTTTGGAATGGTGGTATCGGCACTTACGTTAAAGCCTCGACAGAAACTCATACGGATGTTGGTGACCGCGCTAACGACATGCTGCGCATTGACGGCCGTGACTTAAGAGCAAAAGTAGTTGGCGAAGGCGGTAACTTGGGTATGACTCAGCTTGGTCGTATTGAATACGCACTGACTGGCGGCCGAGTGAACACAGACTTCGTTGATAACGTGGGTGGCGTTGACTGTTCGGATAATGAAGTCAACATCAAGATCTTCCTTAATGGACTGGTTTCAAATGGCGATCTTACGGTTAAGCAACGTAACCAAATTCTAGAGTCTATGGAAGACGAAGTGGGTGAAATTGTATTAGATGATGCTTACCGTCAGTCGGAGTCGATCTCCGTGACTGAACAGCAAGGTGTTGGCATTGTTAAGGAACAAATTCGATTCATCCATACCATGGAAAAAGCAGGGTACTTGGATCGTGCTCTCGAATACATCCCTGATGATGAAACGCTAATCGAGCGTGAAAAACAGGGACTAGGTCTGACTCGCCCTGAGCTATCAGTGTTAGTTGCCTACGGTAAAATGGTACTTAAACAGCAACTTGTTACGGATGAAATCGCGAATGATGAATTCCATGCGAAACAGCTTGTTGAATATTTCCCAAGTGCGTTACGACGTAACTATAAAGATCAAATGGTTAATCACCCACTGCGAGCTGAAATTATCGCTACAGCATTGGCTAACCAGATGGTTAATGAAATGGGCTGTAATTTCGTCACTCGTTTGCAAGAAGAAACCGGTGCAAGTGTTGTCGATGTTGCTAACGCATACAGTGCGGCTCGTGAAATTTTCGATCTAGAAGCAATTCTTAAGCAGACTCGTGAACTCGATAATATCGCCACAGCTCAAGCTCAGTACGAAATCATGTTTTATGTTCGTCGAGCACTACGTCGAATTGCACGTTGGTTGCTTCGCAACCGCAGTGGTAAATGCACAGTTGGTGAGCTGATTGCTATCTACAAGCAAGATGTCAATGTTATCACTGAAACCTTAGACACTATGCTGGTTGAGTCTGAAGTAGAAGAACACAATGAACTTGCTCAAGGGTGGATTGAGAAAGGGGTAGAAGAGAAACTTGCACATCAAGTCGCTCGTTTATCCAGCTTACAATCTGCACTGGATATCTCATCAGTGGCGAGTGAAACAGGTAAAACGGTTGAGCAAGCATCGAAGCTCTACTTTAACTTAGGTGACCGTTTGTCGTTACACTGGTTCTTGAAGCAAATTAACAGCCAAGCCGTTGATAATAACTGGCAGGCACTGGCAAGAGCTGCATTCCGAGAAGATCTGGACTGGCAACAACGTCAACTTACGGCTCAGGTATTAAATTGCGGCTGTGCAACGGAAGAGCTAGACGTGATGAAAGCGTTAGAAGATTGGATGGAAACTAACGAGCAATCACTGCACCGTTGGGAAAGCATCTTGAATGAGTTCAAAGTTGGCTCTGTCCACGAATTTGCTAAGTTTTCTGTAGCACTTCGAGAATTAGTACTCTTGAATCTCAACTGTTCGTCGAAAGAGTAGATGAGTTAGTCAAATTGTAAGTAAAAGCCTCGTTATTTAGCGAGGCTTTTTTGTTGCTCATCTTTTCTATTATAGCGCCGAGTGAGTTACAGCGTAACGGCGCGGGGAAGTTAAAATAGGCTGAAATCGATTGCTTTAGGGTGGTTAGTTATAAATTTTATTGTTGAAATCTTACTCTAATTGTTTGTTTTATATTTGAAAATATTAGAAAGATATAGGTTTTTACTTAATACATTCATTTTCATTGAATTACGATGAAAAACAGTAAATAATATTGTCCCGTTTATACGGGGCTTTTTTCTTTCGGAGGCACAATGCTTTACCGTCTAGCCAGAACTGGCTTTTTCCAACTCGATGCCGAGAAGGCACACGATCTTGCAATCAAGAACTTCCAACGCTTTAACGGCACACCACTTGATCTCTTCTACCGCCAACAATTACCAACTCGTCCAGTTGAGTGTATGGGACTAACATTCCGTAACCCAGTAGGTCTTGCGGCTGGCTTAGATAAAAACGGTGAATGCATTGAAGCATTTGATGCCATGGGCTTTGGCTTTGTCGAAGTTGGCACAGTAACACCTCGTCCGCAACCAGGGAATGATAAACCACGCTTATTTCGCTTAGTCGAAGCTGAAGGTATCATCAATCGCATGGGCTTTAACAACCTAGGCGTTGATAATTTGGTCGAGAATGTAAAGCAAGCAAAATTCAACTGTGTTCTCGGAATTAATATTGGTAAAAACAAAGACACACCAATTGAGAAAGGGGCAGAGGACTACCTGATTTGTATGGAGAAAGTGTATGAGTACGCAGGCTACATTGCGGTTAATATCTCATCACCAAACACTCCGGGTCTTCGTTCACTTCAATATGGTGAAGCGCTTGATGAACTACTTTCTGAATTAAAAGCGAAACAAGCGGAACTTTCAGAGAAATACAACAAATACGTCCCGCTAGCATTAAAAATTGCGCCTGATTTGAGTGACGAAGAAATCTGCCAAATCTGCGATTCTTTATTGAAAAACAATATAGATGGTGTGATCGCGACTAACACAACTCTGGATCGCACGATCGTAGAAGGAATGAAACACGCCGATGAGGCAGGTGGTTTAAGTGGTCGCCCTGTGCAATCACGCTCTACGGAAGTCGTACGTAAGCTTCATGAAGAGCTAGGAGACAAACTTCCAATTATCGGTGTTGGTGGTGTGGATTCCTATGTTGCAGCCAAAGAAAAGCTGATGGCAGGCGCTAAACTTGTTCAAGTCTACACCGGCTTTATTTACCACGGCCCAGGCCTAGTACGTGATATTGTTAAGAATCTTTAACATACACATCAAAAACCACTGAAAAATCAGTAGCTATTACATAAAAAAGAGGACTTTGTTTCCTCTTTTTTTTTATCCGTTCGTTTGTAAAATTTAAAAATCACGAGTAGGTAATTAAGCGTCTTACCTCTTTACCACTGATTTAACTAGTCAAGAGAGAACGGAATAATGCTTAAACCCAGCGACAAATGGAATTGGTATTTTGACGAGCAAAAAGCTTGCTTAATGCTGGATCTGGGGGAGGAAATGATTTTCCAAACCAATTTATCCCGAAAATTGTTGGTTAACTGTGCCTTCTCAAACAATGAATTTACCGTTGATGACGCCAGTGCATTCCAAACGTTTAATGAACGTATTCGATGCCTCGACATCAGTGAATACCGCCAAGCTGAGTTAACACTGTATTGTGTTGCGGCAAAGCGCTTTCATAAACCTGTACAGCCTAAAAGCTGGTTCTTTGACGCACAGTCCTCAGGTTACGAGCCTGAAGAAGGGGACATGGTCTTTCTAACAAACCAATATTCTGATGGCATGTTCATCGTGTTAGAACCAGGCGAGACGTCGAGCTTATGTGCTTACGTTAACCAAGAAGCGTTTGTGCTTGATGGCAATAAGGCGCTTCAGTTTGGGCAGCCGATTAAAGTAATGCATGACCGCATGGCTTGTGCAAATCACCTCTTTGCAATAACCCCTATGGCAATGGTGGGGTAAACCTGTTTAATTTTTTCTTTATTTCGTTCCTTTGTTTGCATTAGTCGACCTCGTTAGGTCGATTTTTTTTGTCCTTTCCTTTGATACTAGATCCCCATCAGCCATGAAACTGTATGTTTTCTATGCATGCAAACATGAAGTTGGTCACTTTTATTTTACTTATTTCAATCTGATGACTCCCTTAACTAGGCAACCTAGCGCTTAAAATGACCCCATTTATTCCCCTATAAGGCAAAAATGTAAGTAACTTACATCAATAATCACTGCCTGGTATATACCAAAATTTATGTAAATAAGTATTCACTTCTTTCCAAGGGAACAAAATTTCGTTCGTGAATAAAAAATACTCAAATTGAAGATGTTGAAAGTTTCAGATCATTTTGTTGGTGATGATTTGAACTAACAGGTGGGGAAATTCCTTTAAAAACGAGGCATTGATCGTAAAGTCAGGTATAATTGAAGCCATTTTTTATCAGCGAAAGAACACTATGAATCAATATCTCGCGGTAACTTCAAATGGCATGGAAAATTTGCTTGTTGAAGAACTGACTAAACTAGGCATTGAAAATGCGAAACCAGTACAGGCAGGCGTAAAATTTAAAGCGACAAACGAACAGGTTTATCGCTGTTGTTTGTGGAGCCGTTTAGCGTCTCGATTTGTACGTGTTTTATCTGAGTTCACGTGTAACAACGACATGGACTTGTATTTATCTACATCTGCTATTAACTGGGTTAACCAATTTCATAGCTCTAAACGTTTTGTTGTGGACTTTAACGGCACAAACCGTGAGATCAGAAATAGCCAATACGGTGCGATGAAAGTCAAAGATGGCATCGTAGATTGCTTTGAAAATAAAGGTTTGCCGCGTCCCAACATCAGTAAAGAACGCCCAGATGTTCGTATTCACGTTCGTTTGCATAAAGATAAAGCGTTGCTTGGGATCGATATGGTAGGCAGTGGTTTGCATCAGCGTGGCTACCGACCAGAATCGGGTCGTGCCCCGTTACGTGAAACGCTTGCTTCTGCGATTATCATGCGTTGTGGCTGGGATGGGCATCAACCATTACTCGATCCAATGTGCGGTTCTGGTACTTTGCTTATTGAAGCTGCGATGATGGCTGCCAACATGGCTCCTGGCGTTAAGCGAAAGCAATGGGGTTTCGAAGTGTTGGAAGACTTTGAACCAGAGACTTGGGCAGAGATTAAATCAGAGGCTAATGTTCAAGCTAGACGAGGTGTCAAGAAAGTTGACGCTAAGTTTTTTGGCTTCGATAACGACCCTAAAGTATTAAAAGTTGCTCAAGAAAACGCGCGCAGAGCAGGCGTTGAAGAATTGATTGAGTTCGCACAAGGTGATGCTGCAACCATTACTCGTCCTGCAGGATTCGAACACGGTGTTATCGTTTCAAACCCACCTTACGGTGAACGTCTAGGAACTGAGCCGGGGCTAATTGCGCTCTACACCGCATTTGGTGGACAGCTAAAATCTGAGTTTGGTGGATGTAAAGCCTCTATCTTCTCGAGTTCAGACGAGCTGCTGAGCTGTCTTCGTATGCGTGCTGATAAACAATTTAAATTGAATAATGGTGCGTTACCTTGTCACCAAAAGAACTACAGTATTGCAGAGCGCAGTGCTGATGAGGTGAAGGGTGCTGATACTAATGTTCAAATCGCACCAGACTTTTCAAATCGTTTAAAGAAAAACATTGGCAAGATTGGCAAGTGGGCTCGTAAAGAGAAGCTTGATTGCTACCGAATCTATGACGCTGATCTTCCTGAATACAATGTGGCGATAGACGTATACGGCGATCAAATCGTAATTCAAGAGTATGCTGCGCCAAAAAACATTCCAGAAGAAAAAGCAAAACGTCGCCTAACGGATATCATTCGTGCAACGATTCAGGTGACAGGTGTAGAGGCGAACAAAGTAGTACTTAAAGTTCGTGAAAAGCAGAAGGGTCGCAGCCAATACCAAAAATTAGGTCAGGTATCAGAGACGCTTGAAGTAAACGAGTACGGTGTGAAGCTGATCGTAAACCTTCATGACTACCTAGACACTGGCTTGTTCTTGGATCATAAGATCACTCGTCGTCGCTTAGGTGAAATGGCGCAAGGTAAAGATTTCTTAAACTTGTTTGCATATACTGGGAGTGCGACGGTTCACGCAGCGGTTGGTGGCGCTCGTTCTACAACGACTATTGATATGTCAAATACCTACTTGAACTGGGCGAAAGACAATATGCAGCTTAACGGTTGTGTAGGACGTCAGCATCGCTATGAACAAGCAGACTGCTTGCAATGGCTAGAAAACGCGAAAGGTGAGTACGACTTGATCTTTATTGATCCACCTACGTTCTCTAACTCTAAGCGTATGGAAACATCATTCGACGTACAACGTGACCACATTAAACTGATGAAGAATCTTAAACGTTTACTAAGAAGTGAAGGCACTATCGTATTTTCAAATAACAAGCGCCACTTCAAGATGGATGAAGAGTCACTGGCCGAACTTGGCTTGAAGGCTCAGAATATTTCTTCTCAAACGTTACCATTAGATTTTGCGCGTAATAAACAGATTCATAACTGTTGGCTAGTAACGCACGCGTAGTATAAACAAAAGGATTAATACGTGCTGATATTGTATAGCACGGAGGGATGCCATCTTTGTGAGATGGCATTTGCTCTAGTAGACCAAATTGGTTTGGCCGAGCAAACAGATATCATTGATATTGCGTTCGATGATGCACTGTTTTCTCGTTACGGCGTCACAATACCCGTATTAAAGTATCAAGATTCTGAGTTGAACTGGCCGTTTGACTTAGAACAACTCACACATTGGTTGGATAATAATGGCATTACTTACCATTCATAACGCACAACTTGCATTTGGTGACCACCCATTACTGGACAAAGCGGAGTTCGCTCTTCAAGAAAACGAACGCGTTTGTTTAGTGGGTCGCAACGGAGCAGGTAAGTCCACGTTAATGAAAGTGCTTGCCGGCGACATTTTGTTGGACGACGGCAAGATTCAAATCACTCAAGACGTCGTTGTTTCTCGACTTGAACAAGATCCACCGCGTAATCAAGAGGGTACGGTTTACGAATACGTATCTGGCGGTTTGGCTGAAATCGGCGAACAACTGAAGATCTATCACGATCTTCTCGATCTTGTTGCTCAAGATCCGAGTGAGAAAAACATCAACCGTTTAGCCAAGGTTCAAGAGCAGCTTGACCATTCTAATGCTTGGCGTTTTGATGACCGTGTTAAGAACGTACTTGGTGCTTTAAAACTAAGTCCAGAAACTAAACTGACCGATTTATCCGGTGGTTGGCAACGTAAAGCCGCTTTAGCTCGCGCGCTGGTTTGTGACCCTGATGTATTACTTCTTGATGAGCCAACAAACCATCTTGATGTAACAACTATCGAATGGTTAGAGAACTTCTTAAAAGACTTCAAAGGCTCGATCATCTTTATTTCTCACGACCGTGCGTTCATCAAATCAATGGCAACACGCATTGTTGATTTAGATCGCGGGCAATTAGCTTCTTTCCCTGGTGATTACGACAACTACCTAGAAGAAAAAGAAGAGATGCTCCGCGTTGAAGAAATGCAGAATGCTGAATTCGACAAAAAGCTTGCTCAAGAGGAAGTTTGGATTCGGCAGGGCATTAAAGCACGCCGAACTCGAAATGAAGGTCGTGTACGCGCATTGAAGAAACTTCGTGAAGAGCGTCGCGATCGCCGGGATGTCCAAGGCAAAGTTAACCTTAATATCGATGATGCTTCACGTTCAGGGAAAATTGTATTTGAAGCAGAAAACATATCTTTTGCTTACGAAGGCAAGACAATCGTCGACAACTTTAGCTTTAACATTATGCGCGGTGACCGTATTGCACTTATCGGACCAAATGGCTGCGGTAAGAGTACGGTACTTAAATTGCTATTAGGGCAATTGGAAGCGCAGTCTGGTCGTTTACACTGCGGAACAAAATTAGAAGTCGCGTACTTTGATCAGTACCGAGAGATTTTGGATCCAGAAAAGACAGTGATCGATAACTTAGCGGATGGGAAACAAGAAGTAATGGTTGGGGGACGTCAGCGTCATGCGCTGAGTTATCTTCAAGACTTCTTATTTGCACCTAAGCGCGCAAGAACCCCGGTTAAGGCACTCTCTGGTGGTGAGAAAAACCGATTACTGCTAGCTCGTATCTTGTTGAAACCAAACAACTTACTTATTCTTGACGAACCAACCAACGATTTGGATATCGAAACGTTGGAACTTTTAGAAGAAATGCTTGCCAACTATCAGGGCACGTTGCTTTTAGTTAGCCACGACCGAGAGTTTGTTGATAATACTGTTACCACAAGCTGGATCTTCGAAGGGAACGGAGTGATTGAAGAGTTTGTTGGTGGTTATCACGATGCAAGACAGCAGCGTGAACAGGTATTGGCGGTTCGTCAAGCGGTTGAAAAGCCAGCGAAAAAAGAAAAAGTGGTTGAGGAAACTCCCAAAACAACTCAACCTAAGAACAACTCGAAGAAGTTATCGTATAAGCTGCAAAGAGAATTAGAAGCTCTACCAGCTAAACTAGAACAATTAGAGTCGGATATCGAGGGCCTTCAGGAGCAAGTGAACGATCCAGAGTTCTTTGCTAAACCTGTAGAGCAAACTCAGCCGGTATTGGAACAGCTTGCTGCACTAGAGCAGGAGTTGGAAATCGCATTCGAGAGATGGGAAGAACTCGAAGCAATGCAACAGGATAGTTAAGAATTCAATGAATTGTAGTAATAAATTCAAATTGACCGCCATTGCGATGATGGTTGGTACCACAATGAACGCACAGGCGGCATTGTATCAAGTGGTTGAGGTTTCACCTCAGGATCATGGTTCAAACGGTGACTACCAAACGGCTTACGGCGTTGCAATTCAGCAAGGTGATGCGGGTACAGATCCTTCAACAGGTTCCCCTTTCGCTTTGGGCTGTTTTGATGCAGCAGCAAACTGTACACCAGACCAATTTAAGCTTGCGATGGAAACTCGCACAACACCGATTTCAGCGACACAAGCCGTGGATGGGAACAGCTATCGTGAGGAAATTCCATTTGGATTGGACGCGGGCTTTTATTACATCCAAGAACTCAAAGATTTTGAACGTTACTGTTATAACCAGCTTCGCTATTCTACTTGTGACTCTTGGGCTTCTGTAAACTGGACCCCATGGAACAAAGAGCGTAGTAAAGACTTTACTTCTAATGCGTTAGCATTTGTAGAAGGCGATTCTGCTGCTTATAAAAATGAATATAACAATGTTATCAATCAGCTTACCGAAGATGGTGAAGCTGTCGGTAATCAAAGTAAAGTCAGCAGTGAAAACCAGTCGACACTGGAAACAAGAAATACAGTCGTAGCACCTATTGAACCAAATTTTGTTACAGGTGATAACGACGCAAGCGTTGTGCAAAGCCACGCTTGGAAAACCGATGGCACTTTTACCGTTGGTAGTGTATCTCGAACGGCAAGCAATACCAATGGCGCTCACCACACATCGAAAGCAGCTATTTGGGATCAAAGTGGAACCGTCAGTGAGTTGGCTTGGCCAAGTGGCACATCTAAAGATGGAGAAAGACTGGCTCAAGGAAGCATGCGTGACCTTGTCACAGATGGAACGACGGTTTACGGCGTGGGTTACAACACATACAGTGATGATAACTATCTGAATGCTACTGTTTTTGTCGGAACCCTAGAGGCAGAAGGTAGCGTTGAAAACGCAACTTGGAAAAACAAAGTTGTTGTAGGAGCGAGACAGCGTGAGGGCGATGATACGGTTCATACAAACTCACGATTAACCGATGTTAACTCAAATTTTGTTGCTATTGGTGAAGCAAAACGTTCGGGCGGATACTTAATGCCAACGGGCTCTGCTCCAAATCGTCTCTTTATCGTAAATGATGTTCGTAAGGATTCTATTAACGCTTTTTACCCAACTACAGGTATTTTCTTTAGCGGTGCAGGCGGTAAGATGGGCGGTATCAACTCTTACAATGAAATCGTTGGGCAACTTGATGCGGAAACGACGCGTGAAGACGATGGCAAGCCACGTCGTAAGCGCGGTTTTATCTACCCATACAGTGTAGGTGGTGAGACTAGTGAACGTGCTTCAACACTATTTAATGGAAAAGCTTGGTTCCTAGATAGTTTGACTAATGGCGGTGACTACTCTGAACAAAACAACCAGTTCCGTATTCTTGACGCAACCGATATCAACGATGCAGGTGTGATTTCTGGTACCGCGATGAAATGTGCTGGCGGTTACAGTACAACAGCAAACAATGCGACATGTAGTTCTGATGAGCAAATCGTAGCCGTAAAATTGGTGCCTATTGCAGGTGCGACTGAGAAGGACATTGTGTCTCGAAGCGTTGACTCAACGACAACAGAGCGTCAAGGTGCAGGCCTTGGTTGGTTAGCTTTGACCATGCTTGGATTGTTTGGGTTCCGTAGAAAATAGTCAAAAATCGTCAGTAATTTTTAAATCAAGCAGAGGCTCACACATTTGAGCCTCTGCTTTTTTTATGCCTTGAGAAATCACTCAACTTGATCGATTCTTATAAGTGGAGTCATAAAAACTCCATCAAAGTTTCACAATAACAGCTGTACGTTAGTAAATGGACCTGTATGAGGAATTAACTATGAAGAGACAAAAGCGTGATCGCCTAGAACGAGCTCAATCTCAAGGCTATAAAGCTGGGTTGAATGGAAGGTCTCAAGAGGCTTGCCCATATCAACAAGTTGATGCTCGGTCGTATTGGTTAGGTGGTTGGCGTGATGCCAGAGATGAAAGACAATCTGGTCTCTACAAATAAACTCTCCACATACAAAAAGAAGGATTCGAAAGGGCTCTAAGGAGCCTTTTCTACATTTATAGACTAGGCAAACAAAAAGGCCCCTAAATAGGAGCCTTTATAAATCGATTAAAGTCGTGATTAGAAGTTTGAAGTGTCTTGGAACAAACCAACTTTCAAATCTTTCGCAACGTAGATTTCTTTGCCATCTACGCATACACGACCGTCAGCCAAACCCATTACTAGTTTACGATTTACGACGCGTTTCATATGGATTTCGTAGGTTACTTTTTTCGCCGTCGGTAGGATTTGGCCTGTAAACTTCACTTCACCAACACCTAGAGCGCGACCTTTACCTTTACCGCCAACCCAGCCAAGGAAGAAGCCAACAAGTTGCCACATCGCGTCAAGGCCAAGGCAGCCAGGCATTACTGGATCACCAGGGAAGTGGCAATCAAAGAACCACAAATCTGGAGTAATATCCAATTCCGCCAAGATCAAACCTTTACCAAAATCGCCCTCTGTCTCAGACATTTTAGTAATACGATCCATCATTAGCATGTTTGGCGCAGGAAGCTGAGGGTAACCAGGCCCAAACAGTTCCCCTTGGCTAGAAGCAAGTAGATCGTCACGGTTATAAGAATCACGTTTGTTTTGCATTATCAATTACTCCAATTTTTGATAGCTGCATCTTAGTGAACACGTGTACGCTAAACAACTCCGATCAGTACTAGACAAACCAGTTTTTGATGCGCTGCACAATTCCTTCTGGATGCTCATGTCTTTCAAAGTTTTCAATACGTTCCGCTATTTTGCCAATAATGCTCTCGTCTTCGCCTCTAAAAGGTTTATTCATAACAATCGGAATAGCTTCATCTACCGTAGAGACGGACCAAATATGGAACTCACCATTTTTAATGCTTTCTATTACATCTTTATGTAATGCAAGGTGTTTAAGGTTTGATTTCGGCATGACAACGCCTTGATTTCCCGTAAAACCCTGATGTTTACAAACCTGATAAAAACCTTCAATTTTCTCGTTCAAGCCACCGACTGCTTGCACTCGACCAAACTGATCGACGGCTCCTGTAACCGCAACTTGTTGATTAATTGGAGATTCAGATAACGCACTCACCAAGCAACAAAGTTCTGCGAGAGATGCGCTGTCACCGTCAACTTCACTATAAGACTGTTCAAATACGATCGAGGCAGAGTAAGGCAGAGGTTCATCTAATTTTAGAGCAGAGCTTAAGAAAGCTTGCATAATCATCATGCCTTTCGCATGTAGATTGCCGCCAAGTTCAGCTTTGCGCTCAACATCGGAAACATCGCCATCACCAAAGTGAATTACACACGATATTCTGGCAGGCTCACCATAGCTCACAGGGTGTCCAGCCATATCGATGACGGTTAGGCCATTGATTTGGCCAACTTGCTCCCCAGTTGTCTCAATGATGACTTGTCCATCTAAAATATCGTACACGGCACGCTGAGGAAGATAGGATTCGCGGTAATACTTGTCGTCAATCGCTTTATCTAATGACTCGTAATCTAATGTTTGGCCATCACTGAACTGGCTGGCAAGTGTTAGAAGTTGAGAATGCCACATTACACCTAACGGCAAATAATGTTGATCTTCAGTAAATCTCATACCAGCTAGCAACAGTCTTCTAAAGCCACATTCCGTTAAGTGAGGCATCTGATATTGAGAACATATCCAGTTCACCAAACCAAAGTAATCTGTCAAATTCTGCTCTGACAAATGAATATCTTCTTCAACTTCGGTATACATGGCAAAGCCTGAACAAAAGTCCTCGTCGATATATTCTAGCTCTGCTAACTGACTTCTTTCCCCAGTTACAATCAGTTTTACATCATAAGCTTTAGATGGCGGTACTGAAGTAGGTAAGCGAGTAGGGCTTAGGTTCAGTGGCTCGATAAGGTTTTGTTGAATTGCAGACTTTATATTCGGCCAAAGTCCCGGGTTAGCCAGAATGAGATTAGCAGGTACAATCAAATAACCGTCGTCAGCTTGTGAAATCAAGCCTGGTTGGAAGGCAATATCACCACTTACATCAACACTGTAACGGTCAAATAAACGTTTGGCATCAAGTGATTCCGACAAAACAATCGCAGCGTTAGAATGACTCTGAAGAGCTTTACTGATGAAATCTCTATAGACAGAATTATCGACGCAGTTAATGAGTAGCACGCGTGTCAATCCCGACATTTTGGAAAAGCGAGATATCGTTGCCGACATCCTCGGTTGAAGATCAGTAAAAGACTTCTTTGGTAACGAAGGTGCAGACTTTAAAAGTGCTTCGTACTGCTCAAGTGAAGGT
The DNA here is from genome assembly GCF_013048515.1 of Vibrio sp. 1-2 (7-a). Classification (NCBI taxonomy): domain Bacteria; kingdom Pseudomonadati; phylum Pseudomonadota; class Gammaproteobacteria; order Vibrionales; family Vibrionaceae; genus Vibrio; species Vibrio sp. 1-2 (7-a). The sequence goes on along the minus strand of NZ_VHSQ01000001.1, from coordinate 1,065,490 downwards.
GTTACGTCTTGCCAATTAAGTTGGTTCATTAAAATTCATCGTAATTCAATCTTGCCGACATTATAACGAAATGGACTATAACACCCTAGCACCAATTTGGTTCGCTCACGGCATTCAACACTCAATGAACAATACTTAGACAAATGAGTGATCAACATCGATACTTCTAAGAGTTTTATTTGCCCAAGTAAATTATCTGGGTTACGCTGTCACTAGGTTATGTTTATGGGTCGGAATAAATGAAATATCAGCAGCTTGAGAATCTAGAGTGTGGGTGGAAATGGAAGTATCTCATCAAGAAATGGAAAGATGGTGAAGCGATTACCCGACATATTGATACAAGTGAAGCAGATGCCGCGGTTGCAGAGCTAAAACGCCTTGAACACGAACCTACGCTTGTATTAGCTTGGATAGAAAACCACATGTCAGAAGAATTGGACAACAAACTCAAGCAGGCTATCCGAGCGAAAAGGAAGCGTCATTTCAATGCAGAGCAAGTCCATACAAAGAAAAAGTCCATTGATTTAGATTATCGAGTTTGGGAAAAGCTTTCTAGCAGAGCAAACGAGCTCGGTTGTACGTTATCTGACGCAATTGAATATCTACTTTCTGAAGCATCGAGAAGTGAAAAAGCGAGTCAAAAAGTTACCTCAATCAAAGAGGATTTGAGTAAATTGCTATCTAGCTAGGATAGGGAGTGCCAAATGTTATATGTAATCTTAATTGCTGCCATCGTGATCTTTTGGTTGATCGCAGTTGATAGACCAGTGCTAAAAGTAAAGTTTGATAATGGCCATATCAGTAACGTAAAAGGGCATCTACCACCTTCTTTCAAACATAACTTACAAGATATTAGTGAACATAATCCGTTTAGTGGTGAAATGAAGGTATATAGCCAACGAACTGGCATGCGTTTGAGCTTTTCCAAGGACGTTCCCAAAAAAATCCAACAGCGGATTCGCAACGTTTTTCCACATCAAGGTTTCAAAGCGAGCAGAGGCAAGAAGCGAGCTTAATTACATATCAGTTACTTAATCGTGTTAAATGGGACGCAATATAGCGTCCCATTTTCGTATCTATAGAAAAATTATTTATCATTGATTAATCAATAAGATAAACGGACTTAAACTATGCGATACGTTGTAACTTTAATGATCTTTCTCTTTGTAAGTGCTTCAGCTTTGTCTGACGACTCAGAAACGAATCCATTGGCTAAAAAGATTAAAACTAAGATTCAAAGGAAAGCAGACAATAAATTTGATGACTACCAAGGTTATTGTGATGTCATGATAGAGATGGAACACAAAGGTAAAAAAGCGGTAATAAAAAGAGTAACCAGTAGTGGTGACAAAAAAGTTTGTCGGTATGTGAAATCCAACTTGAGGAAAGGAAAACGCTATCGTTATAAATATCCAGAAAAGTATATTCGGCTTCATATAGCCACAGGTTCGTGATTTCAATGTTGATTAGAAGCATCGGGCAGCAAGAGCGCAAAGCTTTCAGACTCGATGAACTAGATGAAAATGAAGTGGCTCTCGTGTAATTGATTGGGAATGCAGGCTAGGTGAGATAAACCAATTAACTCGAAATGATAATCTGCAGATAAAATCAGTATGGGAAGTAATTGCAAAAAAGTTTAATGGGCTTGGATTATCAGGAATCTCAATGGCTTGCACTGGATTAGCCTTAGTGATTGCAAGTCCACAGGAATCACTATTGCAGTGCGCATTATATGTGTTATGTTAAATTGGGAGTGTTCGTACGCCAAATGTTGCCAATGAGCACTCCTATTCCCCTGTGGATTTGAAATTTAAGGTCTCCATCATAACCATTAAACATAATGGCTATTTACCATAAAATACTTAATATAGATCTTAATAATCTATCGATTGTTAAGATCTATATTAATGCTTTTTCTACTTACAGAAATGGCTGTATAGCTTCAAAGATATCTTGTCTTCGAACTGGTTTGGAAATGAATCCATCCATACCTGCGTCAAGGCATTTATCTCTATCACTTTCTAGCGCATGAGCGGTTAATGCGATGATTGGAGTCTTGAAGCCTTTATCTCGGAGAAGCCTTGTTGCAGTAATCCCATCCATCACTGGCATCGAGACATCCATAAGAATCAGGTCGATTAAATCCTCATTTTCCTCTAAGAACGTTAATGCTTCTGCTCCATGACTTGCGATATGAACATTATGACCAAGCTTATTTAAAATAAGCTTTATTACAAACTGATTCGACTCGGTATCTTCGACTACGAGAAGATCCATCGCTTTTATTGGTTGGTTGTTTTCTATTTTAACTGGACGATTTTGATTGCACCGAGTTAAAACGGGAATCTTAATAGTAAATGTTGAGCCGACATGCTCGTCACTTTTAACGATAATCTTGCCGCGCATCATTTCAACTAAATGCTTGGTTATTGCTAGCCCTAGTCCTGTACCACCAAAGCGTCTCGTGATGGAACGATCACCTTGATGAAATGCCGTAAATAGATGTTCTTGCTTGGCTTTAGATATACCAATTCCGGTGTCTGATATTGAAATTACAAGCTCGGAGTCTTGCTCAGATACTGAAACTTTTACTTCTCCTTCATCAGTAAACTTTATTGCATTCCCAATAAGATTAAACAGGATTTGAGATAATCGCGTAGAGTCAATCCAAAACTGTTTGTCGGTAGTTACCATGCAATTGAGTTTAAATTGAAGGCTCTTCTTCTTAGCTATTTGTTTTTGTTGAGAAATAACAAAAGTGACAGTGTCTCTTAAATTAACCCACTGCTCATTGAGTTGAAAGCGACCTGATTCAATTTTTGAGAGGTCAAGGATGTCGCTGATAATCGCGAGAAGCAACTCCGCTGAGCATTCCATTTGGCTCAGGGCATCGATTTGCTCTTCTGATAAGGTGGATTGTTTCAGAATATCGAGCATTCCAAGGACGGAATTTAGAGGGGTTCTAATTTCATGACTCATCATCGCTAAGAATTCTGACTTTGAGCGATTTGCAAGCTCTGCTTCTTCTCTTGCTTTAGCAAGCTGAGTTGTTCGCACTTCAACAATACGTTGTAACTTCTCTTTGGTCTCAATATCGATGACAGCCCTCTCAATTAAAGGCCGAAAGCGTCTTAAGGTTTCCTTATTTTCTATGCTAAAGTGCCCTTTCTTAGCACCAATAAGTAAGATGACCGTTTGTGTTACTTCTGAACGTATGCCCGTTAGGACTACCGAGTTTACATGGCTTTTTATAAAGCTGTTCAGGTTAATAAACTCCGCAAGCCTATCTGGTTCGAACAGCAGAATACATTCGCCATTCAGCGCCCTCTCAGATGCGTTACCGTGTAACCAAGATATGTTATCAAATACACTATTTGTCGATATCAACGTTTTGAAGGGGTACCTCTCATCATCACGAGTTAGAACGATAAAATCATCAAAGTTGATGTACTTCTTAAGGACATTATTTAATCCCGTAAATATCTCGTGCCGGTTTTTTGCTTCACTCATCGCGGATATCGCTGAAAGAATAGCTTTATTCTCATCGGCGAGCAGTCGTTCTCTTTGCCTAGCCTGTTTTAGTTCGACTAACGCTTCTTGCAGCGCTTCCTGTTGGTATATGTCTAAGTATTTATCTTTCATAAGGTTTATGGAATATCGCTGATGAAATCATCAGGTTTCCATGTCCATTCTCACCACCAATAAATCTACCTTGCTCACCAAAAGTAAAAGGGCAAATAAAAGGTAACTGTTCTAGTTCTTGGTTAATTTGTTCACAAACGCTATTCATGTCTTGCATTAAGTGCAACATAGGACCTGCGCAAAAGATGTTTATCACCCCAATTTTTCGAGATTCTTCTAATTTTTGATTAAAGGCTGCATTTACAACTTTAGCGGCGCGTGCAACGAGGTGTTCTCTGCTTCCTTTCATTAAAGTGAGTTCATCACCCTCTTCTATTCGTGTAAATAGCTCAATTCCTCCATCTCGCGTCTCACGAATTGGATGGGACAATTTGTAATATGGACGCTCATAGAGGTGGCCAGCGACACGCCCTAGTGGATAAGCACTCGAGTTTGTAAATAGCAGGTTGTTTTTACCTACTTGGTTATCTTGATGGTTTGTCCACTTTCTATAAACATTGAGGGCCGGTTCGTCATCAATTTCTAGCAAGCACCTATCGTTAGTTTTGGTTGCAACCCCTTTGATATTGGTTGGAGTGTGCCCAGCACTAAAAGCAATATCAACAGGCTGTGAGGAGTAAAATAATGTCAGACTTAAACCTGCAGTTTGAGATCCTTGGGTGGTAATGACAGACCATTTTCCCGCGATATGATTATCAGCGGCTGAACCACCAATAATTGGGATCAGCGTACCAAACCTTTCATCTATAGATGCAATGATTGATTCCTCTTGCCCTGGAGTTGCATGAAGCAGTATTAAGTTTGGCACTTCTCCTACGCGGTTAGCGTTCTCAAGAGCCATATCTAAGGCCCTAGTTACACTGTCACCTGAATCATAGTTAGAAATACCAGTGCCATAAGCATGAGGGCCTGAGTCATAAATTGCGAGCGCCGCAATCACTGGGCCCGTATGAAACCCCTGGTCTGTCATTACTGCTTGGCATGAACTGGCGCCATGAAAAGGCACACCGGGAAAATGCTCAAGAAACGCTTCTCGAATTAACTCGAAGTCGTACTCTTCCGTGTAGTAGCACATCACGTAAGACAAGTTCTGTTGTGTCAGTTCGGACCTAAGCGTTTCTATCGCTGAGTCTTCATCTTTAATATGAGTAAAAACTGATTGGCAATGCATACGATTTTATAATTGGGTATCACTCTGCTGTTATACCATTCCAACCAATTTTCTCTAGGTAAGAAGGTGAAAATTTCATTAAGAAGTTGCGATTATCTCGTGACAGATCGTATTTATAATTGAACTACAACAATGTTTTCGCCTTTTTTAAAGGTGATTTTTTTTGATTCAGGCATTGTGTCCCATTCTATTTTCTTATGCTCTCGATCGAGATTGATAAATTCGCCAGATTGATTTGGATCAATTTTTAGAGTGCTACTTTTTATCGTTTCGAGCGAAATTCCCGTTGAGTCACGATTAATTGTGATTATTTCACCTTCTATTGTTACATCGCATCGTTCTTTTTGTGAACAGTCAATGCTAGTAACGCTCTCGTGTGTAAAGGTACGCCAGAAAAATGCGCCTATTAACACACTGAGCATGATTAAGATTTGTGCAAGTCGCGCCTTTGTTAACTTTTGTGCAGGCATAATTACTAATATCCTTGTTACAAACTTCAAACTTTTTAAATAAAAAATGATTTCCAGGGGGCCAGTAAGGTTACTACCCTGTCATTGAATTGTTAATTCAAGTATAGTGTCACGCTGAAAATGCCACTTTTTATTAAAGTCAGCAATGGAAATAAGGTGATGATAACACTTGAATTCTAGAGTTTACTTGGGTGGTGTTACGACGCAAGTCGTGTTGGAAGTAAAAGTGTAGTTAATTAGAAATTGGAAGCATGCAAATGAGCCAAGTAAAGCAGCTTGAACAAAACTACAACTATACAGTCGTTCGCCAATTTACCCTTGTGACCATTTTATGGGGCATAGTTGGTATGGCTGTTGGTGTTTTGATTGCCGCTCAATTAGTTTGGCCACAGCTAAACTTTGATACGCCGTGGTTGACGTACAGTCGCTTACGTCCACTGCATACTAATGCGGTAATTTTTGCGTTTGGTACCAGTGCTCTGTTCGCAACGTCTTATTATGTTGTACAGCGCACATGTCAAACACGTCTTTTTGGTGGCCCACTCGTTGCCTTCACCTTTTGGGGTTGGCAAGCAATCATCCTGGCAGCAGCCATTACTTTGCCTCTCGGTTTAACATCGGGTAAAGAGTATGCTGAGCTAGAATGGCCTATTGATATCGCAATTGCGCTAGTATGGGTATCATATGCGGTGGTGTTCTTCGGCACACTGGTGAAACGAAACACGTCACACATATATGTGGCAAACTGGTTCTTCGGTGCCTTTATTATCACAGTAGCAGTACTTCACATCGTGAACAGCATGGCTATTCCTGTGTCACTTGGTAAATCTTACTCGATTTACTCAGGCGCAGTGGATGCGATGGTTCAGTGGTGGTATGGACACAATGCGGTAGGTTTCCTACTCACCGCTGGTTTCCTAGGCATGATGTACTACTTCGTTCCTAAACAAGCTGAACGTCCTGTTTATTCTTACCGTCTATCTATCGTTCACTTCTGGGCGCTTATTTCTCTATATATTTGGGCAGGCCCTCACCACCTTCACTATACAGCGCTACCGGACTGGACTCAGTCTCTAGGTATGGTGATGTCGCTGGTTCTATTTGCTCCTTCTTGGGGTGGTATGATCAACGGTATTATGACGTTATCTGGTGCATGGCATAAGCTTCGTTATGACCCTATCCTACGTTTCCTAATCGTTTCTTTGTCATTCTACGGTATGTCTACCTTTGAAGGTCCAATGATGTCGATTAAGACAGTTAACGCACTTTCTCACTACACAGACTGGACCATTGGTCACGTTCACTCTGGTGCGTTAGGTTGGGTTGCGATGGTTTCTATCGGCTCTGTATATCACTTAGTACCTCGCCTATTTGGCCAAGAGCGTATGTACTCTGTTGGTCTCGTGAATGTGCATTTCTGGCTAGCAACAATCGGTACCGTTCTTTACATCGTTGCGATGTGGATCTCTGGTGTAATGCAAGGTCTGATGTGGCGCGCGGTTAACTCTGACGGTACGCTAACTTACAGCTTTGTTGAGTCTGTAGAAGCGTCTTATCCGTTCTACTTTGTACGTTTCTTAGGTGGATTTATCTTCCTATCTGGTATGTTCCTAATGGCATACAACACGTACAAAACGGTAAGTGCACCAAAAGAAAGCCTAAAAGCTATCCCACATCCGGCATAAGGAGATTTAAGAATGAGTAATAATTCTAATAATCGCCACGAAATCTTAGAACGTAATGTCGGTTTGTTGGCTATTTTTATCGTGTTTGCTATCAGCTGGGGTGCTCTTGTAGAGATCACTCCTCTGATTTTCCAAAAGCAAACGACTGAACCTGTAGAGAATCTGCGTGCTTACACTCCTCTGGAGATGGAAGGTCGTGACATCTACATCCGTGAAGGTTGTAACGTTTGTCACAGCCAGATGGTTCGTCCTTTCCGCTCAGAGACTGAACGTTACGGTCACTACTCTGTTGCTGGTGAGAGTGTTTGGGAACACCCATTCCTTTGGGGCTCTAAGCGTACAGGTCCGGATTTAGCTCGTGTTGGTGGTCGTTATTCTGATGAATGGCACCGCGTTCACCTACTAGATCCTCGTGAGCTTGTGCCTGAGTCAAACATGCCAGGTTTCCCGTGGTTAGCTGAAAACGTTTTAGACGGTAAGCTAACTCAGAAGAAACTTGAGCTATTTCGTGATCAGTTCGGTGTTCCATACACTGATGAAGAGATCGCGAATTCGGCTAAAGAAGTAGAAGGTAAAACAGAGATGGATGCAATCATCGCTTACCTTCAGTCTCTTGGTCATGCAATGAAGTAAGGGGATCATATGGATTTCGGTACAATTCATAGTATTTATACCGTTGTACTCTTCGCTAGTTTTATCGGCATCGTATGGTGGGCATTTAGTAAAAAGCGTAAAGCACGCTTTGAAGAAGATGCCAACTTGGTGTTTGCTGACGAAGAACAAACGACCCCAAATAACCAAGGAGTGAAGAAGTAATGACTACATTCTGGAGTCTCTGGATTATCGTGATTACTGTCGGTACGCTGGTAGGCTGTGCGATTCTCCTGACTTGGTGCGCTAAAGATAAAATGGGCGTCGAGGAAGGGGAAGACATGGGCCACGAGTACGATGGTATTCGCGAGCTAAACAACCCTCTACCAAAGTGGTGGACTTACCTGTTTGTAAGCACATTTGTGTTCGCAGCAGTTTACCTTGCCCTATTCCCAGGTCTAGGTAGCTTCAAGGGCTTTTTAAACTGGCAGAGTTCGGCTCAAACCGTTCGCTCACTAGAAGAGTCAAAAGAAGCCATCGCTGCAGCACAAGAGAACAAGCAACTAAACCAATATGCAAAAGAACTGGATGATGCCGACGCTTACTTCGGCGAAGCATTCCGTAAACTCGCGCACAATGACAGTGGTCTACGCCCAATTCCTGAAATTGCGCAAGATCCTGAAGCATTAAAAGTTGGCCAACGTTTGTTTTTGCAAAACTGTTCTCAATGTCACGGCTCTGATGCTCGTGGTCAGAAAGGTTTCCCTAACCTAACTGATGATGCATGGCTATACGGCGGTGAACCAGCTGCAATCGTAACAACCATCATGCATGGCCGTATTGGTCAAATGCCAGCATGGAAAGATGCGCTTGGTGAGCAAGGTGTGCAAGAAGTTGTAAGCTACACACTTAGCCTATCTGGTCGTAAAGTGAATGCTCGTGAAGCAGCGGCAGGTAAAGCACGTTTCGTCGTGTGTGCAGCTTGTCACGGTACTGATGGTAAGGGTAACCCTGCAGTCGGTGCACCTGATCTTACAGACCAAGATTGGCTATTTGGCGACTCTCGTGCAGCTGTAACCGAAACCGTAATGAACGGCCGCTCAGGTGTAATGCCCGCGTGGAAAGACATTTTGGGTGAAGATAAAGTTCAGCTCGTTGCCTCTTATGTCTGGAGCTTAAGTAACTCAGAGAGTAAGTAACTGAGATATTAAGTAACATAGCAATAACAGCCCCTTTCATAGGGGCTGTCTTTCCTTTAAATTTAACGCCTTACATTTTTTCATTTAGCTGTTGAGAACTTTTTTATGGTAAAGCCTTGGTATAAACAATTTTGGCCGTGGTTCCTAATCATCCTTCCTCTTACTGTCGTAGTTTGGACTGTGATTACTGTGGTCGTTTTCTCGAACAACTCTGTTTCTTTAGTCGCCGAGGATTACTATAAAAAAGGCAAAGGCATTAACATCGACATTAGTAAAATGAATGTCGCTCGTGACCTAGGTCTTAACGCAGAGATTTCTTCTGAAAATAACAATGTTGTGATTGTTTTCGCTAAAGGGAAGCTATCTCATTACCCTGCTCTAACGGCCACTTTCACTCATCGTACTCTTCCTGACCGTGACTTTACAAAGCTCGTTACGGCGGATGCATCTGGTAATTACCGCCTAACGGCAGAAGAATCTATTCAAGGCCCTTGGTTTGTCGAACTACAACCACATGACCAACAATGGATGATCCAAGGTAAAGTTGAATTTCCTGCCTCGTCAACACCGTTAATGAAGTAAGCATATGTGTGAATCCTGTTATCACTGTGGTGAAGATGTACCAGCCAACACGGATTTTAAAGTTGATATACTCGGTGAATCCCGCAAGATGTGTTGTCCTGGCTGCGAGACGGTTGCTCAAACCATCGTAGACAGCGGCTTAGTATCCTACTATCAATATAGAACTGCGCCTGCGGAAAAAGCAGATTTAGTACCAGAGCAACTCCAAGCTTTAATTCATTATGATAATGAAGATGTACAATCAGAATTTGTGCGAAATCGTGAAAATGTCTCTGAAGTAACTCTTTCTTTAGAGGGCGTTTCATGTGCAGCTTGTGCGTGGTTAATCGAAAAGCAAGTCTCTAATACGGCTGGGTTAGTGTCTATCCGCGTGAATACAACCACTAACCGCGCGTTACTAGCCTGGGATAACACTCAGGTGCGATTAAGTGAACTCCTATCTGTCATTCATAAACTAGGTTATAAAGCCGCACCATTTGAAGCTGATAAGCAAGAAGCCTCTTATCATCGAATGATGAAGCAATACTTATACAGATTAGGTATTGCTGGTTTAGCTACCATGCAAGTTATGATGCTAGCCGTCGCATTGTATCTAGAAGTTTTTGGTGACCTAGAGCCGGAGTTTAAAAATTACTTTCGTTGGGTAAGTCTGATCTTTGCTACGCCAGTCCTACTCTACTCCGCTCTTCCGTTTTACTTAAATGCGTGGCGAAGCATCAAAGGCCGAACCCTCGGTATGGATGTTCCTGTCTCGATTGCACTTATTTTTGCCTATGTGGCCAGCTTAATAGCAACCGTTACAGAACAGGGCGAAGTCTTCTTCGAATCGATTTCAATGTTCACTTTCTTCCTATTGGTTGGACGATTTTTAGAGATGCGAGCACGTCGCAAAGCTGCTGCGGCGAGTGGTAACCTATTAAAGTTAATCCCAGCGATCGCCACAACGTTGGATGGCGAGCAAATACCAGTGAAAACTCTTAAAGTTGGAGATCGTATTCGCGTCCTTCCTGGCGAACATATCCCAGCTGACGGCAAAGTTATTTCGGGTCGTATTCATATTGATGAATCCATGCTAACGGGTGAATCCGCCCACGTGGTGAAACGAGAAGGCGATGCGGTTTATGCAGGAACATTAAACGGTGATGAGTCATTTGAGCTAGAGGTCATGAGTTCCAAAGCTGACTCAATGATTTCCAATATCGTGCGTTTACAAGATGAAGCTCAACACTCCAAACCTAAAATCGCAGAAATTGCAGACGTTGTTGCTCGTTACTTTGTTGGAGCGATTCTTATTATTTCTGCTGGTACTTGGTTGTACTGGCATCAAACAAAACCAGATGATGCGTTTTGGATCATGCTATCCGTGTTGGTAGCCACCTGTCCATGTGCCCTATCTCTTGCGACTCCAACTGCTCTCACCTGTGCTACCTCTCGTATGGGAAACTTTGGCATTTTGCTTCGTAAAGGTCATGTGTTCGAGACGCTATGTAAGATCAACCACTTAGTTGTAGATAAAACAGGTACTCTAACGAAAGGCGATATTGAGATCTGTGATACAAAAGTGTTGAGTGATCTTCCAAAAGAAGATTGTCTCTCTCTAGCCGCGGCATTAGAAGCTCATGCAAACCATCCTATCGCTCGCTCTTTTGCAAGTTACGCCAATGATGACTTTGTTGTGTATGAAGTGCAAAACGTGATTGGTTCAGGGATTGAGGGGATCTGGAATGGCAAAGTCGTTAAGATAGGCAGTGCGGCTTTTGTTCAAGGAAAGGAAAGCGAAGAAAGCCACGCGGTCTATCTTTCAGTTGATGGCGAGCATGTCGCTAGTTTTTACTACCGCGACCCTATCCGAAAAGAAAGCAAAGCCTTTGTTCAACGTTTTGCCGACGCTGGAATTAAGACAACGCTGCTAACAGGTGACTCTCTCTCAAACGCTCGACCTGTAGCGAATGAAATTGGTATCGATCACGTCGTTGCGTCAGCAAAACCAGAAGACAAACTCGCGTACCTTAAGAGTCTTGATGAAGACAGTATCACAATGATGGTTGGCGATGGCATCAATGACGCACCTACTCTCGCCGGAGCTCATCTTTCTGTTGCAATGGGCGGTGGTACGGATGTCGCTAAAGCATCTGCAGATATGACGTTACTTGGGGATAATCTCGAAAAGCTACTAGAGGCACGTTTGCTTGCACTGCGTACAAGAAAGATTATTCGAGAAAACTTGGCTTGGTCTTTGGGTTACAACCTGTTAATTTTGCCTTTAGCTGCCGCTGGTTTAGTGGCTCCCTACATTGCAGTAGTTGGCATGTCTGCAAGCTCAATTATCGTTGTATCTAACTCTTTGCGCCTGCTCAAAGAGAAATAAGTAGAGAAAGCAAACATGGAAAGTCTTTATATATTGATTCCCATCGCTATCGTTCTCGTTTGTGTTGCTGTTGCCGTTTTTCTTTGGGCAGTAAGAAGTGATCAGTTTGAAGATCTAGAACGACAAGGACATAACATTCTTCTTGATGAAGAAGACAAATCTAATAGTGATAAAAAATAGCAACCTTTATGACTCCTGACTTTATTGGTGCTTTGATGATCGGCCTCGTCGGGGCCGGTCATTGCATGGGAATGTGTGGTGGTATCGCGTCTCTGCTTACCATGGGCTCTTCTACAAGTAAAAGCTCCCCCCTTATTCCACTCTTCTACAACCTAGGGCGATTGAGCAGCTATGCCGTAATCGGTGCATTAGTAGGCGGAGCAATATCAGGTTTATCTGAGCTAAGTGGATTAACGCATTCTCTTGCTTGGTTAAGGCTGATTGCCGCACTGTTCATGATTCTGGTTGCGCTTTATATTGCTAGATGGTGGCAAGGTTTACTGTTAATAGAAAAGTTAGGACAGCACATTTGGCGCTTTATCTCACCTGCTGGTAAGCGTTTGTTGCCATTAAAGCACCCTCTTCATGCTTTACCATTTGGCTTCATTTGGGGCTGGTTACCATGCGGCTTGGTTTATTCTGCGCTAACTTGGTCGGCGGTTTCAGGCAGCGCAATAAACGGTGGTCTTATTATGCTCGCGTTTGGCCTCGGAACACTTCCGGCAATGCTGATTATTGGATATGGTGCCAACCATTTTCAGAAATTACAAAAATCGTTAATATTTAGAAATATTTCAGCATTAATCCTTATTGGGTATGGTTCGTACACTGCTGTAGGAGCCATGGAGTTGCTCGGTTTCATATAACGTTAAACTCTATTGAGGTGACATTTTTGCTACCCTTTAGGATTAAGCGATGCTAAAATATTGATGTATATCAAATAGTGAAAGGTTGTTATGATTTCTGAAAAACCTGCAACAAAGCGTATCCAATCAGGCGGTTGCGCCATTCATTGCCAAGATTGTAGCATTAGTCAGCTGTGTATCCCGTTCACTCTGAATGAGGCAGAACTTGATCAGCTTGACCAAATCATCGAACGTAAGAAGCCTATCCAAAAAGGACAAGAGCTTTTTAAGGCTGGTGACGAGCTAAAATCTCTGTACGCTATCCGCTCTGGTACCATCAAGAGCTATACGATCACAGAGCAAGGTGATGAGCAAATCACAGCGTTTCACTTGGCCGGAGACCTAGTTGGTTTCGATGCCATTACAGGTGACTCCCACCCTAGCTTTGCTCAAGCGCTTGAAACGTCGATGGTATGTGAAATCCCATACGAAATTTTAGACGACCTATCAGGTAAAATGCCTAAGCTTCGCCAGCAAATTATGCGTTTGATGAGTAACGAAATTAAAGGTGATCAGGAAATGATTTTGCTTCTTTCTAAAAAGAATGCAGAAGAACGTCTAGCGGCTTTCCTATACAACCTATCAACTCGTTTTTCTCAACGTGGCTTCAGCCCTAGAGAGTTTCGTTTAACGATGACTCGTGGTGATATTGGTAACTATCTTGGTCTTACAGTGGAAACAATCAGTCGCTTGTTGGGTCGTTTCCAGAAATCCGAGATCCTAAGTGTAAAAGGTAAATATATCACTATCTTAGACCACGATGCATTGATGGAACTTGCTGGTGTAACTAAAGAATAATACACCCCAATTATTGATGTAGCTCGAAAATGAGCTACATCATGTTTCTCATAAATTCCTTTCGAAAGTCCTCAAAAAGTTACCCAAACTAAGCTACAGTAAAAATGTACGGTGAGTACTCCAAAATACTGATTTAATTTATATTCAGTATCTGGTTTTGCAATAGAAGTGGGCTTAGTTATGAGTATATACAGTAAGATCCTTGTTGTAGCTGACATCAATAATGATGAGCAGCCCGCACTTGCAAGAGCTGTTCAATTAGCTCAAAAAAGTGTATCTAGAAGCCGAATCACTTTCTTTTTATCCATTTACGATTTCTCTTATGACATGACGTCAATGCTATCAGTGGATGAAAGAGATGCTATGCGTCGAGGTGTTATCCATCAACGTGAGCAGTGGATGCGTAAAATTGCTCAACCTTATCTAAACGATGGCTTCGACTTTGATGTATGTGTCGTCTGGCACAACCGTCCTTACGAAGCAATTATCGCTGAGGTCTATGCAGGCAGCCATGACCTAGTCATTAAAGGCACACGTAAGCACGACGTGTTAGAATCTGTGATTTTCACTCCGACCGATTGGCACTTGTTACGTAAATGCCCTATCCCAGTACTTCTGATTAAAAATGCAGATTGGCCAGAACAAGCAAGCATTCTTGCCTCGGTGCACGTAGGCTCTGAAAATCCAACTCATATTGATCTCAACGATGCCATGGTCGAGCGACTAAAAGAAGTCACCACCCGACTGGATGCCAAACCATACCTTGTTAATGCGTATCCCGTTACACCGGCGAACATTACCATTGAACTTCCTGAGTTTGATCCAACGACTTATACCGATGCCGTTCGAGGTCATCACTTAACTGCGATGAAAGCATTACGCCAAAAACACGGCCTTGATGAAGAGCAAACGATTGTTGAGCAAGGCTTACCTGAAGATGTCATTCCAGCAGCAGCAGAGCGCTTGAATGCTGCAATGGTTATTTTAGGCACCACAGGGCGAACCGGGCTTTCTGCTGTCTTTATTGGTAATACAGCTGAGCACGTGATCGATAAAATAAATTGCGATGTATTGGCTCTAAAACCAAAAGGCTACATTAGTCCTCTTGATCCAAACACAGCAACCTAATCTCTCTTTATGAGCGCTTTCAAACAGACGCTAATAGATCCCCCTAATAAAGGGGGATTTTTGTTTGGGGACAGTTAAAGCGTTGAATACAAAAAAGGAGGTCTAATTGACCTCCTTTTTACGAGTTAGATGTTCGTAACATCGATGAACATTGATTCATCAATATTCGTCGAAGAAACGACAGCCTCATTAAATTCATACTCTTCGCGGTTACCTTCACGGTCTAGCGGTAAGTTAACAAAGTCGAACAATTCGCGGTCTGCTAGTTGGCTTGGGCTTACGTTTTGAATTGATTTAAAAATCGCTTCCACACGCCCTGGCGTCTTCTTATCCCATTCAATCAACATTGCTTTTATAGATTGACGCTGAAGGTTCTCTTGAGAACCACAAAGGTTACACGGAATAATTGGGAAATCCTTGTGTTCAGCGTATTTGATCAGATCTTTTTCACGACAGTAAGTCAATGGACGAATGACCACGTTACGACCATCATCAGAGCGCAGCTTTGGTGGCATCGCTTTAAGGCGAGAGCCGTGGAACATATTCAAGAACATTGTTTCGACGATGTCATCCATGTGATGACCTAGCGCAAGCTTAGTTGCACCAATCTTCTCTGCAAATGAATACAACGTACCACGTCGTAGGCGTGAACACAGACCACAAGTGGTTTTGCCTTCTGGCACCTTCTCTTTTACGACTGAATACGTGTCCTTATCTACGATGTAGTAAGGGATATTCAGTGTTTCGAAATACTCAGGCAGAATATGCTCAGGGAAGCCCGGTTGTTTTTGGTCTAAGTTTACCGCAACCACTTCAAATTTGATTGGCGCAGCTTTCTGAAGATTCAACAGGATATCAAGCATCGCGAATGAATCTTTACCACCGCTAATACATGCCATCACAACATCGCCTTCTTCAATCATGTTGTAATCAGTAATGGCATTTCCAACATGTCTTCTCAGGCGTTTCTGAAGCTTGTTGAATTCTAGGGTTTCTTTTCTTGTATCTATTTGGTTCATTGCGGGCTCTCACATCGCCGATAAATCGACTAGGACTTCCTAACATGGGTTTCTTTGGGGCGTGGATTATACGAGCTTTTTACGCAGGATTAAATGCTTGTCTTATTGAGTCTTTAAGAAAAGAGTGTGAAAGATACTTTAGTTACGGTCACAAATGAAAAAAGAGCCGCAATTGCAGCCCTTTCTAAACTCTCAGTGTTCACTTCTTTGCGTTAGGCAGATAAGGTAGCACTCGCATCGTCGGTTCTGGTAGTGTCATTGTGCCACCTTGCCCTATTTCACTTAGTGCGACTTGTATCTTGCCATTGACAATTGGCTTTTCGGTTCCGTTTGAGAAAATCACTTTATCATTCAGTTGATTTGCAAACTCCATCGTCACACCTTGAACTTCAGGTGTAAACCAACCCGCAAACATACCGCCTAAATCTTCCAGCATCGTCTGCATTTGAGGTAGAAGAGGCTTAAGTTGCTCGTAAGAAACGTTACCCTGTAATGGTTCTTTGGCCATCACGACAAGTGAGTAATCGCAGCGAGTATCTTTTGGAGTATCGACAAAAACCAACGGATTCGCTGACTTTAAGTTTTTATCGACTGGCAGAGGCAACTCTTGTGAAGCAGGGATAACAAACTCTTCATAGTGCTCTTCTTTTTCCATCCAAGCTTTTTCTATTGTACAAATTTGCTTAGTTTTCGCATCCACAAAGAAGACACCAACTTTCACGTCGTCATGCCCTTCTTTATTGTTGTTTTTGAGTTGGGTGTATAACTTCGAGTACGTGAACATGTACTCTTGAGCTTGGGTTATTGGCGATACAAGAATTAGCGCCGCACTTCCCAATAGACTTAGGCTTAACTTTTTCATTTTATCCGTTATTTTATTGTGTCCAGTAGGCGTTATTATGACGAATCATAGCGCGAAGATCGTGTACATAAGCAATGCCACGTTCAGAATATGCTAGCAATCCATGAGTTAACTCTGACGCCGTTGCGACCGATAACAGGTCTTTGTTCTTTTCGGCTAGAGAAGCTCTGATTTCACGTAGTTCAGCATACGCTGGGTTTCGATTAACATTCATAAAGTAGCCATGAACCGACTGCTGTACAGAATCGAATTTTTCAACTTCATGAGCTTTGCCTGCGCCACGTTGCGCAGGAACAATTCCACAGCCCTTTTTATAACACCATTGGCCGAACAAGTTGTTCGCTTGAGTGGCAAAACGAGAAGTGCCCCACGCAGATTCATTTGCTGCTTGAGTTAGAACCAGCGCTTCTGGTAAGACATTCACTCGCACAAGCATTTCTCCCAACCACGCGTGATCGACTTTGTTGTCGCTCAAAGGCAAAGAATACAGAGCCGCTAGTCGCTGAGCGTACTCTTCTTGGGGTCACACGACGATTCGGAAAATATTGTACGCTAAGAGCGTAACATGATGACTTTAAACGATTAATTTTTCAGTTCTGGCCATATGTAATCCCCCGTTAAATTTATATGTTCCCACCCTAAAGGAGACAAGTGGCTAAGTAATGCTTCATCGATGATTTCCCCACGGTTGCGGAGTGTTTCTACTGCCTGACTGATGTATTCTGTATTCCATAAAATAATTGCAGCAACAACCAGATTAAGCCCACTGGCGCGGTAACGTTGGTTTTCAAAGCTTCGGTCTCTTAATTCTCCCAATCGGTTAAAGAAAACCGCCCGAGAAAGAGCATTTTTCGCTTCACCTTTATTAAGACCAGCCTGAACTCGACGTCTAAGATTAATGTCTTGCATCCACTCCAGAGTAAATAAAGTGCGTTCTATACGCCCTAACTCCCGCAATGCCAGTGCCAATCCGTTTTGACGGGGATAGCTACCGAGTTTTCTCAGCATCAGAGAAGCTGTGACCACTCCCTTTCCTATTGATGCAGATAATCTGAGAATATCGTCCCAATGCAAGGCGATATAATCAAAGTTCACATCCCCGCCAATTAACCCTCCTAATGTCGGATAATCCGATTTATTACCGGCTATATACAGTCTCTTATCTGAAAGATCACGTATTCGTGGGGCAAATTTGAATCCCAATATTGGCATGAGTGCAAATACATGATCAGTGAATCCGGCAGTATCCGTATAATGTTCTTCAATAAGGAGTTCAGATTCATGGTTAAGAAGACCATCCAGTACATAGGTGGCATCTCTCGCAGGGGAGTTGATGATCCGAGTATAAAACGGCGCATAGTGATCTGAAATGTGAGTATAAAAAAGGCTTCCCGGCTCTGAGCCATATTTAGCATTAAAGTGTCCCTTGGATTCTCCCCGACCTCCCGCATTAAATCGCTGCCCATCCGAAGAGGATGTCGTGCCATCACCCCACCATTGAGAAAAATGATGTTGATGCTGTGCATTTGTCAGCTCAGCCAATGCTTTACTGTAAGTATCGTCTCGAACATGCCAGGCCTGTAACCAAGAGAGTTTAGCGTAGGAAGTACCAGGGCAGGATGATGCCATTTTTGTCAGACCTAAGTTGATTCCGTCTGCAAGAACAGCGGTCATTAACATTACTCGGTTAGATGCGGGTTGTCCCCCTTTCAAATGAGTAAAATGGCGTGAGAAATCTGTCCATCTGTCTACCTCCAGCAGAAGTTCGGTTATTTTCACTTTAGGCATAAGTGCTGATACCTTCCTGATTAACTTCTCAGCCTCATCTGGAACAGAGTTCGTCAACGGTGTAATGCGCATTCCGCTGGCAGTCACTATCGTACCGGGAAGGTTGTTGTCAGCAGCATGGAGTTCGACCCGTTTCAATGCGGTGACTAACTGGTTCTTTTTCTGTTCAAGGAATAATTCACCGTCAGTTTCAATATTCAGTCCTAACTCTTGTTGGCTAAACAGTGCGCGATATTTATCAAGCGGAAGCAGGTAATCATCAAAGTCCATAAACTGTCGGGAATGACGAACCCATATGTCACCCGAACGAAGCGCATTTTTCAGTTCTGAAAGGACACAAAGTTCATAATACTTTTTATTTATTCCTTCCTCAGTAAAAACAAGGGAAGCCCATCGTTTTCGAATAAAGTCAGTTGGTACGTCTTTGGGTAACTTACGCGCTTTTGTCAGGTTCAGTTTGCGAAGAACATTTACCGCATCAAGTAGAGACTGGCTGACTGGAGCCGCCTTTAATTCCAGTGCATCGAGAAACGCCGGAGTGTAACGGCGTAACTGAGGATACGCATCAATGATGAGAGTAAGGTGATCAAACTCTGGTTGACTAAGTTGCTCTGCGCTTTTGATACTATCAAGAAAGACCTGCCAGCCAATGGAGGTTTCAATAGCATCAAATGGATCACTTTTTGATTCTCTGGCTTTCTGAATAAGGCGTCCGGCCTGTGACAGTACCTTTAGTTGCTCATTAATTTGCTTGCCTGAGCTTTGAAACTGTTCAGCATGTTTTCGTCTGGCAACATTCTCTTTACTAGCCATAATTCGGTCATGCATATCTATGAGTTCATCAATCAAAGTGGCTCTTGTATCAAGTACCACAGCCGCCAGTGTTGCATGTCGTCTTAACGGTTCAAAATCCCTGAGATGTTGTGGTGTCATTTGACCACCTTCACGGGCTATTTTTCTGAGCCTATTTTGATGAACCATTTTTTCCAGACCATCAGGTAGCGATAGTGCCTGAATATATTCAATTCTCTCTATATGTTTTAGAACGTGCTTAGCATTGGGAAAACCATGTGGCTGCCGTAACCAGTTAATAAACGTCTGGCTTTGCTGGTTCCGCATCAGTAGAAGTCGATCCAATTGCTCTTTTTGACCTTCAGACAATTCCGATGTCAGTGCACGATATACTCTCTTCGTTCCGAGAGTGATCGCTTCCGCGCATATCCTTTCCAATACGTCCATGCCAGGAATAACTATCTTTTGGGTGCGTAGATAATCCAGCAACGTTTTGGTAAGCACCATACCTGATTCGGTTTGGACCGAAGTCTTTAGTAAATATTGTACGGACAAACGAAAATGGGACAGAGTAAAAGAGGCCATCCCTAACCAGTTCATCAGCTCAGTGAGATGTTCCCTGCGGGTCGTCTTTCTTACCGCATACCTCTTCCAATGTGTTACCGGTACACCGAGTTGTTCACTTACGAAAGACAGCAGGTGGGCTGGAGGTTCTTCATCTGGAGGGATGGGTTTTCCGGGATATCGCAAGTAGCAAAGCTGAATAGCAAACCCAAGTCTATTGTGTTTCCCTCTCCTTTGGTTAATAAGGGCAAGGTCGGCATCGTTAAATAGGTAGTGTCGGACAAGATCATGATGCTCTTGAGGAAATGCCGTTAATGTTTCACGTTCAGATAACGTGAAGAGGGTTTTGCGTGGCAATCTTATTTCCTCCGGTAGCTATGTCAAAAGGACACACACTTAGCTAACCAGATAAATGCTTCGATTAAAACACGATGTTGACAATCCGGTTTCATAGGTGTGAGGTACGACAGAATCGCTTGGTGATCACACACTGAAAATCAGTATCGTAACTCGGAAATGGACAAAAGTTTGCTAGTGACTTTGCTAATGTAGTTTTTCATGAATTACTTTAGGTATGGCAAAGTCACTTTTAGTATGTGAACACAACTGGACAGACTAAATTATTCAGCAGCCTTTCTATCGACCAAATCTAATAGTTTTGCTGCGACAAATAGATCCTGAATGGCAATGCCAGAGCTATCAAAAACGGTGATTTCTTTATCCATTTTTCTCCCTTGAGCATTTCCCGTTATGACCTGACCAATCTCAGTAACGAGTGGATTTACCGTATGTTGAACCCCACCCGCCATAAAATCAAACAAGAAAACATAAAAAAAGAACATATTTGCATATAATTTAATAATCAATTATGTTGATTTACATATAATAATTACAAAGGTTAGTTAAATTTTGACGATAACTTTATTGACTCAACGGGCAAGTACACTCCATTGGTATCATTGGCTTGTACTTTTTTTGTCAGCCGTGCTCACTCTTACCGCTTGGGCGGTAACCTCGAGTCAGGTGGAACAAAAAGCAAAAACTCAATTTGAGTTTCAAGCCCATCAGTTGGTCGAACTCGTACAAGAGCGGATGTCGAAATATGAGGAGGCACTGCTCGCAGGAGTGTCAGCCTTACATATGTATCAAGCGCCTGCCTCAAGAGCAGACTGGAAAATTTTTGCTGACCAGTTTGATGTCCCTCGACACTTTCCAGGCATCAACGGTATTGGTGTTATTCACTACGTTCCTGATAACAAAATAAAGGGGTATTTAGAATGGCAAAGAAAGCAACTGTCTGAATATATGCCGCATCCTGCTCGAACTGCTTCCGAATATTGGCCTATTACCTACATTGAACCAATGCAAAATAACCTAAAGGCCGTGGGACTAGACATGGCACATGAAAACAACCGATACACCGCAGCCAAAAACGCCAGATTAACAAATACAGCCACCATCACTGCTCCAATTACCTTAGTTCAAGACTCAGAAAAGGCGCCGGGGTTTCTGTTTTATGCCCCCTGGTTTTCTGATGAAGTTCCTGAGTACTACGGAGATACAAAAGATGGTTTCTTAGGTTTAGTTTACGCCCCATTTATTGTAAATAAATTGATGAACGGGACTCTCTCTGGAGAGAAACGACTTGTGAATTTCAGTCTCTATGATAATCAAGAATTACTGTACAGTGATCTTAATGTATCAAACATGCGCCATCATTCAGATCCGCACTTTACACAAACTCTAGAGTTGAATATATACGGTAGAGTTTGGACCTTCGTTATTCAAAGTTCGCCGTTGTTTGAAGCGCAGCAAAATACCACTCAACCTCTGCTTATTCTTATCTTCGGTATTATCGTGGATGTCTTGTTATTTATCCTATTTCTCATGTTGGTTCGTGAAAAAGAGCGAGTCGATGAGTATGCAAAGCATTTAACCAAAGATTTACAATTGCGCACAGACAAGTTAGAAACGGTCACAAAAGACCTTCAGGTCAGAAATCAAGCATTGCAAGAGGCAAATAGAGAACTTGATCAGTTCGCCTATGTCGCCTCTCATGATCTGAAAGCCCCTTTACGCGGCATTTCCCAGCTAGTGACTTGGTTAATCGAGGAATTATCGGAGTTTTTAACCCCTCAAACAGAACAATATGCGTCTTTGCTGAGCAACCGCGTGCAGAGGTTGGAAAAACTGTTGGATGATTTACTCGCTTACTCTCGTGTGGGGCGTAAGCCTGGCCAGCTAGGGAGATTTAATCTCGAGCAATATTGTGAAGAGACATTAGAACTTATTTCTCCCCAACGTAAGATCTCTTTGGTTTGCCACAACCATATCGGAGAGTTTGAGACATTAACTACACCTCTTGAATTAATACTTCGTAATTTAATCAGCAACGCCGTCAAACATCACCACAAGGAAATAGGAACCATTTATGTCTCAGGAGAGGATATCGGAGACATGTATCAGTTTGTGGTTGAAGATGATGGACCAGGGATCCCAGAACAATTCAGGGAGAGAGTGTTTGAATTGTTTCATACCTTACAACCGAGAGACACTGTTGAAGGAAGTGGTTTAGGTCTTTCTATTATCAAGAAAGTTCTGGATTTATACTCATGCCATTATTCTATCGGCTCTAGCTCATTCGGAGGATGTGCTTTTCATTTTTCATGGCCCAAAAATAGCCCCGAACTCGTTAAGGAAGCCTCATGACATCCCCTGAATGTAAACCTGTTAATATTCTCTTAGTGGAAGACGATGATATTGATGCAATGGGCATCGAGCGAGCACTCAACACTTTGAAGTTACTTAACCCTATTTACCGAGCTAGAGATGGAATAGAAGCCTTAGAATGCTTGCGAAATGGGGAAATACCTCCCCCTTGTATTGTGCTTCTCGATTTAAACATGCCTCGAATGAATGGGCTTGAATTTCTTGGTGAAGTGAGAAGAGATGATGAGCTCTGCTCTCTAGTGATTTTTGTGCTAACTACCTCGAGAAGAGATGAAGAAATTACGGCAGCGTATGAAAAAAATATCGCAGGTTACATGGTCAAATCTTCGGTGAGCCAGGACTTTAATGAAGTTCTTGCTTTTTTAGATAACTACTGGCGCATCGTAGAATTACCAGTTCAATGACTCATGGCGGCAGCATATGAAAGTATTAATTATTGATGACGATACCATCGATAGACTTGCAATTAAGAAAACATTGCGTAGTACAGATTTGCCTATCTCGATAATAGAAGAAGCGCAAACTGATCATGAAGGGTTAGACAAAGCCCTTAAACAATCTTTTGATGTGATTTTACTGGACTATCAACTGCCACCATCAACGGGGATGGAAGTGCTCATTGCACTCAAATCAAATTCGGATTTTTCCACGTCTATTGTCATGCTCAGCCATAGTAATGACGAAGAGTTGGCTTTGAAGTGTATTGAGATGGGTGCTCAAGACTTCGTGATGAAAAATGAAATTTCTTCGATCCGCTTGAGAAGAGCGATTGTCATCGCAACAGAGCGCTACTTTTTAGAGCAAAAGGTACTCGAGACTCACACTCAGCTAAAACAACTGGCTGAGACTGATACGTTAACAGGGGTATTTAATCGACACTTTTTTGATGAACGCTTAAAGAAATTTTTACTCATGGCTTCACGCAGTCAAACACCTTTAGCGCTCTTGCTCATCGATGTGGATCGTTTTAAAGACATCAATGACCAATATGGACATGTCACGGGAGATCATGTTTTACAGGAAGTAGCACAAAGACTTCAATACAACACTCGAGATAGTGATTCTCTATTTCGTATAGGAGGTGACGAGTTTGCAGTGATTGCAACTAACTTAGCGTCTGAAGAGCAGGTTGACTTAATTGTACGACGTATACTCTCTGCGTTTGAAAGTAATTTCAACATTGACCAGCAATGTATTGAGGTTTCAATTAGCATCGGGGTAGCCAGTTATCCTGAGTGTGCATCAAACTCATTAGAGTTGAGAAAGTGTTCAGATATCGCGCTATACAGGGCAAAAGAGAAAGGTCGAAAACAGGCACAGTACTATTGTAAAGCCTTTCATGATGAGGTTGATCAACGTTTACGCATTGAAAGTAACCTTAAGCAAGCCATACAAAAAGAGGAATTCGAATTACATTATCAACCTCAATTTGACAAATCAATGCGACTTGTTGGCGCCGAAGCGTTGATTCGTTGGTATCATCCAGATCTAGGCTTCGTCCCACCAGACGTATTTATTCCAATTGCAGAAGAGTCTGGGCTCATTGAGAATATTGGTGAATGGGTGATTGAAACGGCGATTAGGCAAATGTCGATATGGCGAACAGCATGCGTCTTTCCTGAGTCTTTTACGTTAGCAGTGAACCTTTCTCCGAAACAACTATCCGCTCCTCAACTGGTCGAAAGGGTTGCTGCATTTTTGCATTTGTATGGAGTCGGTGCTTCTCACATTGAGTTTGAAATTACTGAAAACTGTTTACTCCCGAAAGGCAACGCTTCGAAAACGTTAAACGAGCTCAGTCGGTTAGGTATTCAAATCGCCATTGATGATTTTGGTACTGGCTATTCATCCTTATCTCATCTCAAATATTTTCCAATCGATATTATCAAAATTGATCGCAGCTTTTTAAAGGATATCGAAGTTCACACTTCTCGGCAGTTGTTTGAAGCCATCTGTGCATTTGCACGCTCACTTAACTATGAGATTATTGCTGAGGGAATAGAAACTCCTGAGCAACACAGAGCTTGTAACTCTATGAATGTGTCAAGAGTTCAAGGATTTAAATACTCCAAACCACTTACCGTAGAGAGCTTTGAAAAGAGGTATTTACTCAAATTTTGGAGAGAGGGGGTAGGAAAAGTGATCCGCACCGTCAGTTTTGGACACCGAGTTAAGTGAGTTGGACCTCCACCGATCTCCTAGACAAATTTCGCCTATTCTTGGAATTTACCCCCGTAATACAACACTGGGGTTTACAAACGAACACCACTAGAAGAATGGATAAGTTTTTGTAGGGGAAAAGCCCATGAAAAGGATGTGAACGAGTAAAAGGTCTAGCAAATAATGGGGCAGGAATTTGTTATCTAGCATCCCGTAGAGATTGCATCCCGTAGAGATTGTCCTACTAGTACTTGTGCACTGTGAAGGCTCTGGACAAACGTGTTTGATGATTTGCTAGGTTCGCATTTGAAAAATTAACCGTGTCCAATTGCAAAATAGTATTCAACGTGACTAGGTTATAACAATTTGGATGCATCACGTTCCAAATTGGCATTTATTAATCGCTTCTCCAATACAGACTTGATTTCGACCATTTTCTTTTGCTGTATACAAAGCCTTATCAGCCAGTTTGAAAACCTCATCAGCACTATTAGCTTGAGATAAACTAGAACAGCCAATTGATACCGAAACGTGTGTGTGTGCAGTTACTTCCAAGATAGAACTCAAATTTTTTTCACATACTTTCTTTCTAAGCTTCTCCGCTATCTGGGCTGCTTTATGTAGTTCGCATTGTAATAACACTACGACAAACTCCTCACCACCGTAGCGATATACAGCATCTGTATTACGTATATTAGCCTTTATGATCTGAGCAACCGTCTTAAGCACGATATCACCAACTAAATGACCATATGTGTCATTAAATGACTTAAAATGATCGACATCTATCAATAAAACTGAAATTTCCTTTTTTTGCTCTGGACGTTTGTTTACGAGAAGGCTCATATCTTTATCTAAGGCCATTCTATTATTTACATTCGTTAGCCTGTCCGTAATGGCGCTGACAGAAAGCTCTTCTTCTAATATTCTCCGTTGCTTATCATACCATTCATATGACACCGCACTTACTAACATAATGAGAATGAAACAAAAACATACTGAAACGGCATATAGAGCAATCGCCTTTTCTTGTTCTTGTATTTGAGTGATGATGTACCCACCAACTAAGAATATCCCCGCACCTACAATCAATTGCCAACGAACAATACGGGCACCAAAAGTAGGAGCAAGCAATGCGTGTACAATGCCTTTGTTAGACTCTAAGCATATGGTTGAAATACTCAGCACCATCCCTAATACAGTCGTTGTAGGTGACATTTGGCCATGAAAATTATCAACGTTATAGAGGTACCCGACCATCGATAATAGTGGTAAAAAAATGGAGAAAATCGCTATCACTTGTGTGAGGTAGCAAAACCGTTGCCTTAACATGAAAACCAATGCAATGAAGATGGAGCTAAGCATATATGTGGTGTTACTACCCATTTTCATGGGTGCAGACATGCTTAGTAAGTAGGAAAAAGTAGCATTCAGGCTAAGGACTTCATCGACAATATTATTTCCCGTCAATTCTTGCTGAAGACGTGTAACCAAACAAATACCAGCAAAGACTAATAAAAATCTAGCCCATTTAGTCAATGTTCTTACTAAAACACCAGCTAGTGACAACACTAGTAGAATTATAGTGGTCAAGGGATGAGTCGCGGGACCATTGGCGACGGGACGATAAATCCATTCCACCCCAAAAAAGTAAGAAAGGACAATTAGAGAACAAACCAGCAATACACAACCATACCCAATAATACTGAGCTTCAACGCTTTTTTAATTAGATTCTGTTTTTTGGACTGCATGTTTAGTCGCTCGTTGAATGAAAACTACTTTTTAAGTAGTTTAGTTTAATAATTAGCCCACAATGTGCAACTAGATGAACCATGTCAATTGAATAGCTTCCATCTCAGTAGGCTCTTTGTATTACTCTTCTTTCTTCATCGCGCAACACACCATCACTGTCTAACTTTTCCAATATAATGTACCACAAAGTACATAAAGAAATACCTGATCTAGACCGCATCAGAGAACGAGCGATCAATGTCCAGACGGTAGAAAATGGATAGTTTTTTTTGGGGTCAATGATTGGAGGTTAGATGATTAGTTTTTGTAAGGTGAAACTAGTCAGTTTCTCTCTTACTGAAAAACTGGCTAAACACTCTTTGGGGCAATTTTGATTTAGAAATGGCAGCGTCCCGCATCGCTGCCATTTTAGTATGATTTGTTACCGCCCTTGCGTCCCTACAAGCAGGGCAAACAACCTAATATGCAACTCAGACAAGCATTTCAGCATTACACTGGGAAGCCAAAATGTTTTCCGTCTGGCAGTTCTACATCAATGCGAAGCTTACCACCGGTCGCTTCGATGTATTTCTTTAGAGAGCTAAGACGTAAATCTTTGCCAGATTTCTCTAAATTTGCAACTGATGGTTGGCTAATGCCCATAGCTTTAGCGACTTCTACTTGAGATAGATGGGTGATCTCTCGAAGCTCAGCAAGTCGAATATCAAGAAGCATATCCGCTGCTTTTTCTTTAGCGGCAGCAAGTGCTTCTGGTGACATTTTTGCGTCAAGTACGCTTAATGGGTTACTTTTCATTTTTAAGTTCCTCTAAATGCTCATCAAGTTCTGCATCAGCAATCGGAATCATCTTTTTGTAGAATCTCTTATCGCCAGTTTTGTCACCGCCACATAAGATAATTCCTGTTCTTTCTGGGTCAAAAGCAAAGAAAGCTCGTATAGGTTTCCCATTGCTTTGCACTCGCAACTCTTTCATGTTGCTGTGCTTTGAATCTTCCACAGTATCAGCGTATGGTCTGCTCAGCTGAGGCCCTCTTTCAAGAAGAACCTGGATGCATGCGCGGACATTAATTTGATCGCTTTCATCTAGTGATAGAAACCACTCGTCAAAAAGCGGTCTAGTTACTACATTCCACATGTTTTATCTTTGCTTTCTTAGTATAGACTATATTCTATATAGATTTCTGTCTATATACAATCACGTCAATTTTAATAATCACTCAGCCCTACAGATAACAAACGCAAATTCTATGATTAAGCAATGCCTAGATTAAAATAAAGCAGTCTGAATTGGGTACACCTCAAGAAAACCATATCACATCTTTGAAAAACTGGTTCGTTTATTATTGGTTTTATACCCTATGTGAACTAATATTGAATACCATACTTAAAACAGACCAAAGTGACAAAAATGTTCATACGAGGGTACCTAAGAGCATCAACTGATGAACAGGACGCTAATCGAGCTAAAGCTGAATTAGAGCAGTTTGCCAACCAAAAAGGTGTACGTATTGCCAGTTTCTATATTGAAAACCAATCAGGTTCTAAACTAGAAAGAGCTGAACTGTCACGTTTAATAGATGATTCTCATCAAAATGATATTTTGCTTATCGAAAAGGTTGATAGGTTATCAAGATTGCCATATGAACAATGGAAGCTGCTCAAACATCAATTAGTTGATGCAGGACTTCATATTGTTGTTCTTGACCAGCCAATGACTCACGCTGCCCTCAGTGGTAACGCCGAAAGTTCTATGATTTCAAAAGTGCTCACTGAGTTTATGATTGATCTCGCTGCGGCAATGGCCAGGGATGATTATGAGACTCGACGTAAAAGACAAGCACAAGGAATACAGAAAGCAAAAGCCTTGGGTAAGTACCAAGGAAGAAAACCAGATCTCAAGCTGAGAGAAAACGTAGCACTTTTACTTAGTGAGGGGAAAAGTTGGTCCCAGATTCAACACCTTTTAGGCTGTAGCCGATCAACTATTGCAAAGGTTAAAAAGCAAGGTGACTCTGGTAAAGACTTCACTTTGTAAGAAAGAATAAAATGAAGATATTTTTTCCTTTATAAATATAAGGTTACGCTCTTAGCGTACAATATATTCCGAATCGTCGTTTGACCCCTTCTTGCTCTTGAGTGATTTGTCCCACCTTTAAAGAAGTAAGAAACGCTCGTTCATGACGAATTCGTTGATTCTCAAGTGCTATTTTAGGCCTTAAGAAATCAAAAAACGCCGCTTTTTTCTCTTTGGTGTCTTTTATTGCGTTGAAGTCAGGGATATCACCAATGTGTGGCAAATGAGACAAATCGACATGCTTAATTGTCCCGGACAGCACATCAGGATTCTCAACATATTTAAACTGTTGCTCGTAGTGTAAATACGGTCCAATGGAAATGAAAGTGGCGGCTATACAGGTAGCCGCCACTCGTAAACTTATTGATTTTAAAGAATTAGGCATCAAACACCTGTGAGTTACCATCGTGATCATTGTCGTTTTTCTGTGTTGCAACGATTTTGAGCTTAATTCCAAACATTTCGCGGTAGAGTATGCCTTTCAAATGAAAGAAGAATGGCAACACAAAAATCAAGCCAATACCGTAGAACATCGCTGCGACAATAAACATCAACATCACGCCTAAGTAAAGCCCTGCGACAACAAAAATCTTCTTGTTAATAGCGCGAAGTGATAACAGTAGCGCCTGCATTGGTGGCACTCTTTTTTCACAAATCAACAAGATAGAGTGACTAAACGCTAAAGAAAGATACAGGGACAGTAGAGGGAAGATCATACCAACTACGCCTTGCAGCATTAGGCTCATCAGCGTTGCTAGGATCACGGGAATAGTAAACTGCAGCCCTTTACCTACATGGCGCAACTTAGTCTTTAAGCCCGCTATATGGCTCATCGCCATCAAGCTGATCCCTGCATAAATTGGGGCGCTGATCACCTCATAACTAAAGTTCGCGACATAAATAGAAGCCACAATATCGTTAGTGAATGATTCTGGATTCTCAAATGCATCAAGAATAACGGTCAGATCACCCAACTGCAGTTGTAACGCGATATAGAAAATACCTAACTGGACAAAAAGCAATACAATAATAGCAGGAGAAAAGGATAAAAAGTGCTGGATGGTTGCTCGCCAAGCCTCATTGAAAACAGCCCCAGCTTTAAGCTCGTAGTTGCCAGACAAAGCTCGCTCTACACTCCCCCCAAGATTGAAATCTTTCTCAAAATCGTCGTTCATAGTTTATCCAAGATTAACTTGTAAAATTTTCACTGGAATTCCAGTCAATTAATGTGGCCGTTATTATAAAGAAATCTTTCCACATCTAACATCACAACTCACGTACTATCCTTGCAATCTCAACTGTATGGTTGATAATTAACCACTCACAAGGTTATGAAATTGAAAACAATTATTGTACAGAGCTTAGTGCTATCAAACTGTGTTTAAATGCCAATTAATCTTATAAAAACAGTATGGTAAGGAATGATGACTTTTGCCTGCAAAATTTTTTCTGTTTCAAGATAAGAAAATGCTTTAATTTCACAATTTTGGTGATTATGATGCGCGCCTCAAAAGTGAATGGCTAGTGTCACATCAGCTGGGATTATCCCAGCTTGAACGTGGGGGAAATACAGACGTTGAACGCAAAACCGCAAGCAGGAAAGCCAGTTATTCGTTTATCTGGTATTAGTAAAAGTTTCGATGGTAAGGAAATCATCGGTAATTTAAATCTGGATGTTAATCATGGTGAGTTTCTGACGATTCTTGGGCCTTCTGGTTGTGGTAAAACGACAGTTTTACGAATGATCGCTGGTTTTGAAGCGGCGGATAACGGTCAAATCATTTTGGATGACCAAGATGTAACACAGGTTCCTGCTGAGCAGAGACACGTCAACACGGTATTTCAAAGTTACGCACTGTTTCCACACATGACCGTATATGAGAATGTCGCTTTTGGTCTTCGTATGCAAAAAACGCCTGCAGCAGAGATTGAACCAAGAGTAATGGAAGCATTACGTATGGTTCGTCTAGAAAAAATGGCACAGCGTAAACCGCACCAACTTTCTGGTGGCCAGCAACAGCGTATCGCAATTGCTCGTGCAGTTGTTAATAAACCAAAAGTACTTCTGCTCGATGAATCGCTATCGGCGCTGGACTACAAGTTGCGTAAACAAATGCAGATCGAGTTGAAGCAGCTTCAGCGTCAACTTGGTATTACCTTTATCTTTGTAACACACGACCAGGAAGAAGCCCTATCGATGTCAGACCGCATTATCGTGATGCGTGATGGCGTTATCGAACAAGATGGCTCTCCGCGTGAGATTTACGAAGAGCCTAAGAACCTGTTTGTTGCTCGCTTTATTGGTGAGATCAACGTATTCAATGCAACCATGCTAGAGCGCATCGATGACAAACGCATCCGCGCAGAAATTGAAGGTGTTGAATCCGTCGTTTACTACGATAAGGAAGCACAGAAAGGCGACAAACTACAAGTACTACTTCGCCCTGAAGACTTACGTATCGAAGAAATCAAAGAGTCTGAAGAAAAAGGCATTGTTGGTCACGTAACTGAGCGTACTTATAAAGGTATGACGTTAGATTCTGTTATCCAATTGGATTCAGGTATGCGTGTAATGGTAAGCGAATTCTTTAACGAAGATGATCCTGATGTGGACCACTCACTTGGCCAGAAAGTCGCTATCACTTGGGTTGAGAGCTGGGAGGTAGTACTCAATGATAAGCAAGAAGATTAATCTTCAGAACGCGATCATTGCCTTAATCGTAGGCTGGCTAACACTGTTTGTGTTGGTACCAAACGTGATGATTATTGGTACCAGTTTCTTAACGCGTGATGAAGCAAACTTAATCGAAATGACATTCACTTTCGACAACTACTTGCGTCTGCTGGACCCACTGTATGCGAAAGTGCTGATGCACTCGTTCTACATGGCAATTGTGGCAACGTTGTTGTGTTTAGTCATTGGATACCCGTTTGCTTATATCGTAGCGAAAATGCCTGAAAAATGGCGTCCGTTTATGCTGTTTTTGGTGATCGTACCATTTTGGACGAACTCTTTGATTCGAACTTACGGACTGAAGATTGTTCTCGGTACACAGGGCATTTTGAACAAGTCGCTGATGACAATGGAAATCATCGACAAGCCGTTGCGTATTATGTATACCGAAACGGCTGTAATGATTGGTCTTGTATACATCCTACTTCCTTTCATGATTCTGCCGCTTTACTCGGCAATCGAGAAGTTGGACAACACTTACATCGAGGCAGCAAAAGACCTCGGTGCGAACAAGCTCCAAACCATTACTAAAGTAATTCTACCTCTGACAATGCCTGGCATTATCGGTGGCTGTTTGTTGGTTCTACTACCTGCGCTGGGTATGTTCTACATCTCAGATCTTCTAGGCGGTGCGAAGAACCTACTGATTGGTAACGTAATTAAGAGTCAGGTATTGAACGCTCGTGATTGGCCATTTGGTGCTGCGACCAGTATCGCCCTCACCTTCGCAATGGCGGTCATGCTTTACGCTTACTACCGAGCAGGAAAATTATTGAATAAGAAAGTGGAGCTAGACTAATGGGACGCACAGTTAGATTTAGCTTTATGGCGTTGGTTTATGCATTTTTGTATCTGCCAATCGTTGTACTAATCGTAAACTCATTTAACGCCAATAAATTTGGTATGAAATGGGGTGGTTTCACCACGAAATGGTATGAAACCCTAGTCAACAACGACAGCCTAATGCAGGCTGCATGGCACTCATTGAACGTGGCGGTATTTTCTGCAACAGCGGCTACTATTATTGGGAGCTTAACAGCTGTTGCCCTATTCCGTTACTCGTTCAAAGGCAAAGGTGCTGTAAACGGCATGCTGTTTGTCGTAATGATGTCTCCAGATATTGTCATGGCGATTTCATTACTTGCTCTGTTCCTAGTATTAGGCGCACAGCTGGGCTTCTTTACTCTATTGATTGCCCACATCACCTTCTGTTTGCCATTTGTGGTGGTAACCGTATACAGCCGCTTAAATGGCTTCGATGTGAAGATGTTGGAAGCAGCAAAAGATCTTGGCGCAAGTGAATGGGTTATCTTAAAGCAGATCATCCTTCCTCTTGCAAAACCAGCAGTTGCGGCAGGCTGGCTGCTTAGCTTTACCCTGTCTCTGGACGACGTAATTATCAGTTCGTTCGTAACAGGTCCAACGTATGAAATCCTACCATTGAAAATTTACTCGATGGTTAAGGTGGGTATTTCACCGGAAGTGAATGCTCTTGCAACGGTCATGTTGGTAGTTTCTTTAATTCTTGTCGTAATTTCTCAGTTGCTCGCAAGAGAAAAAGTAAAGTAAAATCCACATCCGTTAACATCACGAAACAGAATGGTTACATGCCATTCTGTTTTTCTATCTACCGTCCAAAATGATTTGGACAACGTTTGGTTTGGAGCTAACGTCAATGAAAAAATGGGCTACTCTATTAGCTGGTAGTGCATGTGCGCTTTCTCTGTTCTCAGGTTCAGCGGCAGCGGACGATAAAGAATTGGTATTTATGAACTGGGGGCCTTACATCAACAGTAATATCCTAGAGCAATTTACCAAAGAAACTGGTATCAAAGTGATCTACTCGACTTACGAGTCGAATGAAACTTTGTACGCAAAGCTAAAAACTCATAATCAAGGTTATGATCTAGTGGTACCTTCAACGTACTTTGTAGCAAAAATGCGCGATGAAGGTATGCTACAAAAGATCGATAAGACTAAGCTGAAAAACTTCGGCAACCTAGATAAGAACTATCTAGACAAGCCTTACGATCCAAATAACGACTACTCTATTCCACACGTTGTTGCGATTACAGGTCTAGCGGTTAACGCAGATATGTACGATCCAAACGACTTCCAAAGCTGGGCAGATCTATGGAAGCCTGAGCTTGAAGGTCAAGTAATGCTGATGGACGACACTCGTGAAGTCTTCCACATCGCTCTGCGTAAACTCGGCTATTCAGGTAACTCAAAAGACCCTAAACAAATCGATGAAGCGTACGCTGAGCTACAAAAGTTGATGCCAAACGTTCTAGTTTTCAACTCTGACAACCCAGGCGCACCTTACATGTCTGGTGAAGTGGGCGTTGGTATGCTTTGGAACGGCAGCGCTGCAGCAGCTCAAAATGAAGGCCTAAACCTTAAACTCGTATTTCCTAAAGAAGGCGGTATCGGTTGGGTTGATAACTTCGCTATCTCTTCCGGTGCGAAGAACGTAGAATCAGCTCACAAGATGATCGACTTCCTACTACGTCCAGAAATCGCAGAGCAAATCTCTCGTGATACTGGTTACTTAACAGCGGTAGAGGAATCGAACGCTAAGTTTAAAGATGTTGCACCGCTATTTCCTTCTCAAGAAGATCTTGATCGAGTGGAATGGCAAGATGCGGTTGGTGATCTAACCGTTAAGTACGAAGATTACTTCCTAAAGCTGAAAGCGGGACAGTAATCGAGCTTGTGTAACAAGTCATCGACTAAAAGAAAATAGGCAGCAATACGCTGCCTATTTTTGTAATTGACTGATATAATTATGCGTTGCTAGGTTTATCTGGCTCGATGTCTAGTTTTATCTTCTCACAAAGCGGAGATACAGCCCTCGAGCTAAATAAACAGATTTGTGCTTACTGCGATTTGGATCAACTTGATAACTCCAGCTAGTATTGACTTGTCCAATCGCGAAACAAAACGGAAAACAAATGAAAAGTAAATTCTACGCAAGCGCTCTATGTGCAGCGACGCTCATCGCTACCCCTGCAATAGCTGCTGATCAAGAACTGTATTTCTATAACTGGTCGGAATACATTCCAAACGAAGTTCTTGAAGACTTTACAAAAGAAACTGGAATCAAAGTTATTTACTCTACATATGAATCTAACGAGAGTATGTACGCAAAACTTAAAACCCAAGGTTCTGGTTACGACTTGGTAGTACCGTCTACCTATTTCGTCTCTAAAATGCGTAAAGAAAGCATGCTGCAACAGATCGACAAAGAGAAATTGTCTCATTTTGCCGATCTTGATACTAACTTCCTTAACAAACCGTTCGATCCGAACAACAATTACTCTATCCCTTACATTTGGGGTGCGACTGGTATTGGTATCAATGCTGACATGCTAGACAAATCATCTGTTACTAAGTGGGATGATTTTTGGGATAGCAAGTGGGAAGGTCAACTAATGTTGATGGATGATTCTCGCGAAGTATTCCACATTGCATTGACTAAGCTTGGTTACTCACCAAACACGACTAACCCAGAAGAAATCAAAGCCGCTTACGAAGAACTGAAAAAGCTAATGCCAAACGTATTAGTATTTAACTCAGACTTTCCTGCAAACCCTTACCTAGCGGGTGAAGTTTCACTTGGTATGCTTTGGAATGGTTCTGCTTACATGGCTCGTCAAGAAGGCGCGAACATCGACATCATCTGGCCAGAAAAAGGAACGATCTTCTGGATGGACAGCCTGGCAATTCCAGCTGGCGCGAAGAACGTTGATGCGGCTCATAAGATGATTGACTTCTTACTGCGCCCAGAAAACGCAGCTAAGATCGCACTAGAGATTGGTTACCCTACTCCAGTGAAAACGGCACACGAACTGCTACCGAAAGAATTTGCTAACGATCCAAGCATCTTCCCACCACAAGAAGTGATGGACAGCGGTACTTGGCAAGATGAAGTTGGCGAAGCGAGCGTAATGTACGATGAGTACTTCCAAAAGCTAAAAGTGAACAACTAATTCGTTAGTTTTAAAGATATGAAAAGCGGCTCATGAGCCGCTTTTTTTGTTCTTAATGACAAGACAAAAACTCTCCTCTGTGAGAATTATTACGCTCTTTCTTTTCCTTCTAGAGCCAGTATCTCGTCAACTAATTTTGGAACCTCGACGCTTGCTTTTCCGTAGCGTTTTTCCTCAAATTCACTTTCTACCGCACTAGGCTCGAGGTTAATTTCGATGGTGTGCGCGCCATGCATTTTTGCATCATGAACAAAACCTGCTGCGGGATATACGACGCCAGATGTCCCGATAGAAATAAATAAATCTGCTTCTTCTAATGCTGCGTAGATATCCCCCATTCGTAGTGGCATTTCACCAAACCAAACAATATGTGGTCGCATTTGTGAAGGGATCTGACAGCAGTGACAAAGCTCACCAGTCTTAATGTCCTCACTATGTTCTATAACTTGGTTTGATTCACTGCACCTCGCTTTTAAAAGCTCACCGTGCATGTGAATGACGTTATGGCTGCCGCCTCTTTCGTGAAGGTTGTCTATATTTTGAGTGATGACGGTCACTTTACCTTCTAACTCAGCTTCTAGACGACCCAATGCTTCATGCGCTGCATTAGGCTGTATAGCATTGTCTTGAAGTTTCTTGCGGCGTTGGTTGTAAAAATCTTGAACAAGGTCCGGATCGCGAGCAAACCCTTCAGGTGTTGCTACATCTTCAATACGGTGATTCTCCCAAAGGCCATCTTGCGCACGAAATGTTTGAATACCAGATTCGGCCGAGATACCTGCACCAGTAAGTACTACAATATTTCTATAAGGGAAATTCATAACTCATCCTTGCTGTTTTTTCATTAGCTTAACACTGAAAGAATAGCAACAGTAGTAATATGGATTAGACCATGGTCGTAATGGTCACTATTAGAATTACAATTTAAGAGGAACAGCAATGAGACAAGTATCTCTAGCGCTTATATTACTTACGACTTTAGCAGGTTGCCAACTAACCAATGTTGAAGGCGAAGTGGACGACGTAAAAGTAAGAGTCAGCACCAATGACGATAACCATCGTGGTAATGGAGATTTCTGTCCACCTGGCCAAGCAAAAAAAGGCAATTGCTAAAAGAGCGGCTTTACGCCGCTCCCACATTGGCCTCAATCCTCGTTGGTAGAAGATATTTTATGAATGGCTAGGTCAGCGCCATTGAACTCGTCTTCTTCCGAAAGCCTTAGTCCCATACTGGCATTGATCGCGCCGTAGACTGCAAAAGCCCCAAGCACTGCGATGGAAAGGCCCAAAAGCGTTCCTAGAAGCTGAACGATAATGCTCACGCCACCTAGCCCACCCAATGCGCTTTGACCAAAAATCCCAGCGGCAATACCACCCCAAGCGCCACATAAACCGTGTAAAGGCCAGACACCCAACACATCATCAATCTTGGTTTTGTTTTGTAGGTAGGTAAAAAGATAAACAAATAGCACGCCAGCAATCGCACCTGTCACTAAAGCACCGATAGGATGCATTAAGTCTGAACCCGCACATACAGCAACCAAGCCAGCCAGTGGGCCATTATGAATAAAGCCGGGATCATTCTTACCAGCCAACAATGACGCGACAATGCCTCCGACCATTGCCATCAATGAGTTCATAGCCACCAAGCCACTTATGCCTGACACGGTTTGAGCTGACATGACGTTGAAGCCAAACCACCCCACACATAAGATCCAAGCTCCCAAAGCCAAAAACGGAATATTCGAAGGTGCAAAGTTGGTATGCTTTCCTGCTCGAACTCTGCCTTTTCTCATGCCCAAAAACACAACGGCAACCAGCGCTATCCAGCCGCCAACACCATGTACAACGACTGAACCTGCAAAATCGTGGAAGCCATAACCAAAGGTATTTTCAAACCAAGCTTGAACGCCAAAGTTTCCGTTCCAGATCATTCCCTCAAATAACGGGTATACGATGCCGACAGTGAAAAATGTTGCGATTAGAATCGGATAAAAACGAGCTCGCTCTGCGATACCACCAGAAACAATAGCAGGAATCGCTGCAGCGAAGGTCAGCAAGAAAAAGAACTTCACCAACTCGTAACCATTGCCTTGAGATAATGTCTCTGCATCAGCAAAGAAGGTGCCGCCATAAGCGACCCAGTATCCAATGAAAAAATACGCAATGGCGGAAATACCGAAATCGGCCAAGATTTTAACTAAAGCATTAACTTGGTTCTTTTGGCGCACGGTTCCTACTTCAAGAAAAGCAAAACCAGCATGCATCAAAAAAACCATGATTGCGCCAAGTAGTAAGAAAAGTGTGTCGGAACTTTGCGTGAGAGTTTGTACAGCGCCGTGTACCTGATTGGCAGTTACACTCATTATGATTGTCTCCGTTGATCTGTAGCGCACTTATCCTGTGCATCAAAGTTAGGCTCATCACCAATTTGGTGAACTTAGTTTATAGAGCGTCTAACAGAGCAATTCTCATTCCATAATTTACATTTCTAACACTTACACTTTAATTTATTGTTTTGTATGAACTTTAATAAAATTATGCATTCTTGAAATGGTGCTTAACACGCTAATAAATGCACCAATATGGTTTTAGTGCACCAACATAATGCGTACTATATAACTCAACAAAACGTAAAAGCCACCTCATGAGAGGTGGCTTATATACTGAATTGCTAACTAAAGGAGTTTATCGAGTGAACTTCCCTGCTTTTACGCCCTCTAACCAGCGCCCCTCGACGAGATAAGGAGGAAGCCAACCGGTTTCAATAGATAAACGGTTGCCTTTGTCGTACCACATACAAGCCATGCCAAGCAGAGGGAAGTTAATAAAAGTTCGGATGCCTATCCTATCTGGTCCTAATTCTCTAAGATGATATTTCTCTTGAAACTGTAGGTTTTTAACGAGCACTTCCTCAAAATTATAACCAATGTTAGTAGTGAGCGCTGCGAAGGTTTCTAGAATCCCCATCGCAATTTCCAACGCCCAGTTATCCCCTTGAGCTACCGCTGCGTCCATTGCTGCAACCAGCTTATCAGGATAATCCGATGTGCGGTTGTGGAACGACTGAATGACGTCTACTAGCATATAAGACAGCTCACCTGCTTTGGTAGAGCTCTGTCTCATCAAAGAAATCGGAAAGTTCGCCAATACGTCCATGCTAGGTTTATCACGCACAATCACCGAAGTAAAATAAGCATCTAGCCACATTGAAGGACAAATGAAGCCCATATCTAAGATACCTTCACCATCCCATGTTACTTCTGGACAATCGGGTAAATTTAAACGTTGAGGCTCATTTGGATTCAGCACTAACTGATGATAAAAAGATCTCATCACAGATGCTTCGTAGAGACAAAGAGTTCCGACTTGCTCATTTGGTATGGATTGAGGTAACCATGTATACCACCTTACTATCTCTTCATAGGAACCGACCATATCCACAAGGTTTTCTCTTCTAATCAAGAGTCTTCGTTTTCTTTTATCTAAATCATCGTTTATCTCTTCCACCAATTCTAATTCATGTTCCTGATTTAATTTAGGGTTAGCCTTTCGCTCAATTTGCATAATCACGTTGCAAGACCTCGCTTCAATTTTCCTTGGTTAATTGAGAACTCCTTGACACGCACTTTATCAACCTTTTTGTTGATTGGAGTTTGCGCATGTAAATATCTGATCGGGATACCATCGTACATTGCTTTTTTAATTTGATTTCCTGCTCGTCTTTCCGTCGTCCCCATTGCATTTTCTTGCATTAACTTTGTTATTGCTGCCGCATACTCAGTTGTCCCTTGTTGATATGCTTCGTTTCCTATTTTTCTGCTACCGAGCGAACTGCTGCCACCTTTAGCCTCAACAATTATAATTTCACCAGGTGGTGGCTCTTCCACCTTGTAAACCATATCAAAGTCGCCCGGCTTCGAAATTGAAGTTCCAATATCTTTGGGATGAATTAGCTTAGCATTAGGACATTTACTCCGAACAAAATCATCCGCCGCCAATTCACCAATTTTTGCCGATTGTTTATTGATTTTACCTATTTGCGCGTTATATCCATCTTGACCAGTCCGAGCGTCCATTGCCTTTTGACGTTCCACTAAACACTCTTCAATCTTCTCTTTACACTCTTCAGAGAGTTTGTATTTATCATTATCGTTGAATTTTGAGTTCTCTTTGTAATCCGCTTCATTAAGCACTAGCTCCTCGGTTAAGATAGTACAACTTTCATCTCCACCGACTTTCTCTGAGTCAAAAACATGCGCATTGACAAACTCCTCAATCCCAACAACATACTGCACTTCGTGCCTGCTGCCATCTGAATGATTGATATGACGATAAAAAGTAATTTCATTTTTCTCGCAATCAATATGGTCTAAATCGTATTCATATCGAATATGATTTTTACCTTTGGGTTTGCGGATTTTGACTTGCGAGCGAACGCCATCTTCTCCGACGGATGACTCTTTTGCAGCTTCTAAAATCTGATCGCAAACCTCTTGGGGAACATCGCTTTGCGCCTGATACTCAGCCAGCATTTGCTGCAAGCGTTTTAGCCCTTCTTCACATAGGAAACCTGTTGGGTCAATCCATTGGATAGGGTTGACTGCATATTGGTAATGATTAATACCACCAGCAATAGATATCGGATCTTGTTGGATAAAACGTCCTAGCTTAGGGTCGTAATACCGAGCGAGGTTGTAGTGTAAGTTGGTTTCTTGATCGAAATACTGTCCTTGAAAACGCAATGGATTTACTACTTTTTCAATATGTACATGAGCAAAGCCGTGAGCATCGTAGCTGGCACCCCATACAACATTCCCTTCGCAATCGATCAGTCGCTCTGGTTTACCAACTTGATCGCACTGGTACCAATAAATAACGTCATTCTCTAACAGTGCCACTGGCGTGTAGGTTTCTGGTTGATATAGGTACCAACGGAAAGCACCTGAAGAACGTTCACCAATTAAACGTTCACCTTCCCACAGGAACTCTGTAACGCCTTGTTGTGTAATTTTCTTCGTTCTGCGCCCTAATGCATCATATTCATATTGACTGATACCATCGTCGGTGTGAACTTCAATGAGCTGATTTAACGCATCAAATACGCGAGTCTGAACGTGTCCTTGCCCTTCACGTTTTGTCTGATTTCCTTGCGCGTCATATTTGAACCGGACATCATCGTGTACTTCAATACGATCAGCGAATACCTCTGAAGATGGCAAAGTAGGATTGCCAAAACTATCGTATTCAAACTTAATCACTTCTCCGGAAGCATTGACTCGTTTCAGTTGCCCTAAGGTATCGTACTGATAGTGCGTTGCTCCTGCCGTATTATCAATGATTGATGAAATACGGTTTTGCGCATTGTAAACGTACTTTTTCTCTCTATCCGGCCAATGTTGTTCAACCAAACGACCAACACCATCATAAATGATGCGCTCATTAAAATGTGCCGTTTCAATTTGGGAAACTCGTCCCATTTCATCGTAATGAAATTTGATTTGAGGTAAATCTAGGTTTCCAAACCGAATCGCTGAAAAACGCCCATATCGATCGTAAGAGAAGTTCAGCTCCGTATTATCTGGCAGTACCTGAGATACGCGTTGGCCAACTCTGTTAAACTCCTGCGCTATCTCAAACTGACCTTGAATGCGCTTTGTTAAATGCCCGAATGAAGAGTATTGGTATTGCAATGTTTGATGGCGATTGGATGCGAAAGTAAGTCGCCCACCAAACGTATAATTGAAGTGGTTCTCTACAATACTGCTACCATTTCCTGCTTTGACGTGCTTGAGATAACCCGCAGCGTCATAGCGGTACAGCACGGTCCTATCGGCGACTTGCTTACGATGGATCCGCCCCATATCGTCATAATCAAATTGGCTTTGTAGATTATCAAACCCAACAGTTCCTGATAGCTGGCCTTCATCGTCATACAGGAATTCGAATTCTAAGCCGTCACTCCGAACTAATTTAGTCAGGTTACGTTGTTTATCGTATTCATAAGAAATATGGCTGCCATCGGGGAAGATGACTGCTTCTTGTTGCGCGAGTGCTCCCCACTGATACGAGGTAATGCCTGCTGGCGTTCGAATCTGAGCAACACGGCTGTGCTCATCGTAAGAATATTCTTCGCTATAACCGACTTTGTCTTCGTCGTTAAAATAACGAACTGATGTACGCCTGCCAAATTGATCATAAGCGAGTTGAGCAATACACCCATCGGGATAAGCGACGCCATTCACCAGATCTTCTTCGTTGTAGCTGTAACGAAGTAATGTACCGTCTATTTCATTCGCGATAAGTCTTTGTTGTTCATCCCACCACCACTGACTTTTCTTACCATCTTCAGACTCTTTTTTGACGACTTGACCGTGTTTATCGTAATCATATTCCGTGACACAGCCGAACTGATCGGTATCCCAAACTCTTTGACCGAGGCTATTATAGTAAGCCTTCTCGATATCCCCGTCAGGTGAAACCGTTTTAACTAACTTACCTAAGCCGTCATAACCATATTGAACTTCTTTGCCAGAGGAATGAAACTTAGAAACTAATTGACCATGCTGATTATATTGATAATTGACCGTTGACTGATCAGGATAGATAGCTTGTGCTTTTCGTCCTAATTCATCATATTGCCATCGCCAAGTTTTACCTGTGGGGCTTATTTTCTCGAGTAAGTTACCCTGCTCGTCATGCAAGAAAGACCATTGATGATCTAACGAGTCAGAATAAGAAGAATGATTTCCCTGATAATGGAAGCGATAGTCATAAATTCCTGCGTCCCCAACGTTCCTGATGCATTTCGCGTTAGCACCTTCGCCATCCCATTCAAAATAATGAGTAAAGCCAGTTGGTCGTACACGCTTAACAATTAAATGACCGCTATATTGATATTGTTCCTTTAAGCCCAAATGATTAGTTGCACTGACCAAATCATCGTGCTCATCATAGGTATAAGTTGTCAGAACTTTTTGGGACTTTGCATTAAGCAGTTCTACAAGGCGTCCTTGCTTATCATATTGACATTCAAGAACCGGACGCTTGTTATATGCGATCTCGATCAATCGATGGTTTCGAGAATACTGCAATTGAAACGTTGAAAACGTGCCATTTCTAACTTGTTTAACAAGCCAACGATCATCTTTTTGCTCAAACCGATATTGATGCCCACTAGCGAGCGTTACAATCCGAGTTGTTGAGCTCAGGAAATAACAGCTCGCACCAGCGTATATTTGATAACTTGTTGCTCCAATATCTACTGGCTCAAATTCTGTGATATCGGCCTTATCGTCAACAAACTCCCAAGCGATAACATTATCTTTCTCGTCCGTCTTTTCGCGTAATTCAAACTGAAATGCATGTCGCCAACCAAAGCCCATTCCATGATTTA
The DNA here is from genome assembly GCF_013048515.1 of Vibrio sp. 1-2 (7-a). Taxonomy (NCBI): domain Bacteria; kingdom Pseudomonadati; phylum Pseudomonadota; class Gammaproteobacteria; order Vibrionales; family Vibrionaceae; genus Vibrio; species Vibrio sp. 1-2 (7-a). The sequence goes on along the minus strand of NZ_VHSQ01000001.1, from coordinate 1,023,087 downwards.
CATCCGACTGCGAAGAGCGATAAGTACGCTGCCAAGTAGTGCCTTGTTGCAGCTCGATATCATAGAGTTCGAGAATTTCTTCACCCGTAACAAGTGATACAGGGTCACCGGCTTTTTCATGTTTTTCGCTACTTTGTTGCTGAGGCTTAGCAGATGCGGCACTTCTTCCACTCTTTTTATTCGACCTCCCCTTTCCCTTCGACGGCTTTGTATTGACGGTACTACGAGTCGGTGGAGGCGTAACCGCAGAGGAGAGTGCGTAGTTTTCTCCAGTTGGCAAAATTCGAGCGACATGCAAGTCACCGTTCACCAAAGCATTGGCAAACGTTGAATTATAGTGTTGGGAAGTAAGCTCACCGTCAGGTATGTTTGGCTTGAATTGACCAATCAAATAGAACAAGTCTTCGACAGAGCGAAGGTCAAGCTCACCAAAGCTCTCAAGAAACTCTATTGCCTCTTGTTTGGTCACGAATGTTTTAGGTTCGCCGCTAGTAAGTAACTGACCAGAGAAGTGATAACTTTCGCCAAAGCGATTCGTGATAGGAATGACGAATTGAGGGATCATAGCCGTAACGTGTTTGTCCTTTTCTTACCTTGCCGCATCATTTAATGCTCGTTTCGCTCTTTTTATTTGTGAGAGCAAGATGCCTTAATCAAACATCCTCCGATAGAGATTCCTCTGTATGCGTAGACTGAATGTATTGATGGCAATTTTCACGTATGCAACTCTTTGAATTTCTGAGCGCAGCGTACTTTAACGGGACGATGAATCCTGAGTAAATGAACAATAGCGTGAGTGAGACTAATGTCTCATCGCGACGCGATTTTTTTACATGTTTCTTACTTAACTATGATTTTCTGCCCAGTTACGTAAATTCACTCAATAAGTTGCATCAAGTATCACCTGTGGGACTCAGCGCTTCATATTTGAGACATGACAGCAACAAAAAAACCGCCTATTACGGCGGTTTTGCTTAAAGAATACTGATTAAAGGTTTGGACCTGTCGATGGTCTGTGTGGTTGGTTATTGCGCAGTTGCTGCATCCCTTGAAACATTCGCATAAACCACACCAAGATGGCTAATGCAGCAAACACCATCCCTACCCAAGGAATAAAGTAAGCGATGGTTTCAAGCAAAGTACTATGCAACCAATAATCACTCACGCCAACGAGTACACCATTAGAAGTCGCGACGGTGACGATCAACACAACAAAAAACGTCAGGTAGAGAAAGAAGGTACGAATTAAACCGTAGTAATGAGAAATCACTACGTCGCTGTCTTCTCCCTTATCTAATCGGTAACCAGCATAGATAATTGCGATAACGCCTGAGATCAGAAACGTAAACGGAGTCAGACAGCTCAGGATGTACGCAACCCAAATCCCGTTATGAGGTTTGTTCATTCGCTTTCGCTCCTTTTGCTTCCGTTTGTGCCGTATCTGTTTCGCCCATCGCTTCTTTGGGTTTCACTTCTTCATACCAAAGATCGTGATGCTCTTTCGCCCATGTTTCATCAACTTCACCTGTCACCATGCCTTCTAGCGCACCTTCCATACCGAATAGACCAATATAGATGTGGAAGATAAAGCCACAGATTAGAATCAGTGCCGAAATCGCGTGAACTAAGTTAGAAAGCTCCATGTCACGGCGAGTTTGGCCAAAGATAGGAAAATCTAGAACTAAGCCACTCACTGCCGCGATAGCACCAAAGAAGATCAATAACCAATAGATTGCCTTCTCGCCACCGTTTGAGAAACCAGCTGACGGATGTGTGCCTTTGTGTTTACCAACCATACCGCCCATTTTCATGAACCAACGAACATCAGTCATGTTTGGAATCGACTTGCGCCACCATTTAAAGAGCACGAGCATCAGCAAAATGAAGAACAATGGTCCCATGTAATTGTGGTACTGCTTCGCCAACATGACGATAAAGCCCCAGAACTCAGTAGGAACGTACGGTTTTAAGAAGTGCTTACCGTAAACCAGCATCAAACCACTGAATGCCAACGTTAAGAATGTAAACGCCATACTCCAGTGAAGCGCGCGGTCTAAACGAGACCAACGTTTCATCTTTCTGCCAGTACGCGGCTTGCTAAGCATTAAAGGGCCAACGAGTACGTAAGCCATGATTACCATTGCAATACTGCCGAAAATCGCGACAGCACCCGCAGGAGACATCCATTTCTCTTTTAGAATGTACCAAGTCTCACCAGGTTTACTGATCAATACGCCATGTTCTGGCGATTGAGACGTGGTGTAGCCTTCTTGCCCCTCTCTGACCTCGCGCCAATAGTCTGCCCCGGCGAGTTGCGTGATCTCCTGTTGAATAACTTTAGAAGATTGTTCCTCTGCTGAAGCAGGCATTGCGAAAGTCAGCAGCAATGCCGTCATCATTGACAGCATTGCTAGAGACGCACGTTTAAGCGTGTTTAACATGTGCCTCTCCTTACTTAGCTTTTCGTCGCATCGTAAGAAAGATCGTTTCCGTCTGTCCAACCTGCGTTTTTCGCGCCGCGTTCTACCACACGTTGACGGAAAATGTCAGAGACTTTCTCTGCGTCACCCGCCAGCAGCGCTTTGGTTGAACAAAGCGATGCACACATCGGTAACTTGCCTTCTGCGATACGGTTCGCACCGTATTTTTGACGTTCTTCCTCAGAGCCTGGCTCTGTTTCTGGGCCGCCCGCGCAGAAAGTACATTTATCCATTTTGCCACGTTCGCCAAACGCTTCTTGTTTAGGGAACTGAGGTGCGCCAAACGGACAAGCAAACAAACAGTAACCACAACCGATACACAGATCTTTATTGTGAAGAACGATGCCGTCTTCGGTATGTTCGAAACAGTCTGCTGGACAAACTGCCATACAAGGCGCATCGGTACAGTGCATACAAGCAACAGAGATGGAGTTTTCACCGGCTTCACCATCGTTTAGTGTTACCACGCGGCGACGTTGAATGCCCCATTCAAGCGCATCGTCGTTTTCGTTCTTACATGCAGTAACACAGCCGTTACACTCGATACAGCGCTTGGTGTCACATAGAAATTTCATTCGTGCCATTGTCAGACTCCTTACGCTTTACGAATGTTACATAGGGTTACTTTGGTTTCCTGCATCAAGGTAACCGGGTCGTAACCGTAAGTGGTTGCCGTGTTGGCCGATTCGCCAACAACGTAAGGCTGTGTACCTTCTGGGTATTTAGGACGTAGGTCTTCACCTTCGAACTTACCGCCAAAGTGGAACGGAATGAACGCCAAGCCAGGTTTCACACGGCGTGTTACCATCGCTTTCACCTTGATTCTTCCCTTCTCTGCACCTTCAACCCAAACATCATCACCATCTCTAAAGCCAAGATCGTTCGCGTCTTTCGGGTTCACTTCAACAAACATTTCTTGTTGAAGCTCGGCAAGCCAAGGGTTTGAACGCGTCTCTTCACCGCCACCTTCGTATTCAACCAGACGACCAGAAGTCAGAACGATTGGGTACTCGCCAGATTTGTCTTGCTCTTGAATGGATTTATACAACGTAGGAACACGGAAGATCGCATCTTTGTCGTCCCAAGTTGGGTAGTCCGTTACAAGGTCACGACGTGGTGTGTATAGTGGTTCACGATGCAGCGGTACGCGGTCTGGGAACGTCCAAACAATCGCACGCGCCTTCGCGTTACCAAATGGAATACAACCGTGCTTGATCGCGACACGCTGAATACCGCCAGAAAGGTCAGTCTTCCAGTTTTTACCCTCTGCTGCCGCTTTCTCTTCAGCAGTTAGATCGTCCCACCAACCAAGTTGTTTCAATAACTTGTCAGTGAACTCTGGGTAACCATCTTTGATTTCACAGCCTTTCGAGTAGCTGTCTTCTGCAAGAAGGCTCTTGCCTTCGAATTCCACACCAAAGCGCGTACGGAAGTTACCGCCACCTTCTGCAACCGTCTTAGACGTATCGTACAGAATGTGTGTACCTGGGTGTTTCATTTCCGGTGTACCCCAACATGGCCAAGGTAGACCGTAGGTTTCACCGTTGACAGGGCCACCTTCCGCTTCCAACGTGGTTTTGTGGAACGTATGCCAGTTTTGTTGGTGCGCTTTCAAACGCTCTGGGCTTTGGCCTGTGTAACCAATCGTCCACATACCTTTGTTGAATTCACGCGTTAGGTCTTCAATCACCGGCTGGTTGTTTTCAACACGGATGTTTTTGAACAGAAGATCTGAATAACCCAGTTTCTTCGAAAGCAGGTACATGATTTCGTGGTCTGGTTTTGATTCGAACAAAGGTTCAATCACCTGATCACGCCATTGTAGAGAGCGGTTAGAAGCGGTAACACTGCCGTATGTTTCAAACTGCGTTGTTGCAGGAAGCAGGTAAACGCCGTCGGTACGGTCGTTCATTACCGCAGCAACAGTTGGGTATGGGTCCACAATCACCATCATGTCCAGCTTCTGCATCGCTTTTTTCATCTCAACACCACGTGTTTGAGAGTTCACTGCGTGTCCCCAGTAGAACATTGCACGGATGTTTTCGCGTTGACGAATGTTGTCTTTGTTTTCCAGTACGCCATCGACCCAACGAGATACTGGGATACCTGCACTGTGCATTGGTTTTTGACCACCGTAAGCGTTGTCATCGAAACGACCTTTGATCCATTCGTAATCGATTTCCCACACTTTTGACCAATGACGCCAAGCGCCTTCAGAAAGGCCGTAGTAGCCCGGTAGCGTGTCAGAAAGTACGCCAAGGTCGGTTGCGCCTTGTACGTTATCGTGACCACGGAAGATGTTTGCGCCACCGCCTGATTTACCAATGTTACCAAGCGCTAGCTCAAGCACACAGTAAGCACGTGTGTTGTTGTTACCAGTAGTATGCTGAGTACCACCCATACACCAAACGATACAGCCTGGGCGATTTTCAGAAAGCAGTTTTGCTGTTTGGTAAACGTCTTCTTCGCTTACGCCTGTTACACGCTCAACTTCTGCTGGCGTCCACTTCGCTACTTCAGCACGGATTTCATCCATACCGAATACACGTTGACGGATGAACTCTTTATCTTCCCATTGGTTTTCGAAGATGTGCCACAACACACCCCAAATGAATGCTACGTCAGAACCAGGACGAAGTGATACATAGTGATCCGATTTTGCTGCCGTACGTGTACGACGAGGATCCGCTACGACGATCTTACAGTTGTTCTTCTCTTTCGCGATCAGAATGTGCTGCATCGCTACTGGGTGTGCTTCAGCTGGGTTTGAACCAATGAACAGCATCGACTTACAGTTGTGCATGTCATTGAAAGAGTTGGTCATCGCACCGTAACCCCAAGTGTTCGCTACACCCGCCACGGTTGTTGAGTGACAAATACGCGCTTGGTGGTCAACGTTGTTAGTGCCCCAAAGTGATGCCATTTTGCGGAACAAGTACGCTTGTTCGTTGCTGTGCTTTGCGCTTCCCAAGAAGTAAACCGAATCAGGGCCAGACTCTTTGCGGATGTCCATCACCTTGTTACCGATTTCTTCGATCGCTTGATCCCAAGAAAGCTTTTTCCACTTACCGTTTTCAAGCTTCATTGGGTATTTAAGACGGCGCTCACCGTGGCCATGTTCACGCAGTGCGGCGCCTTTTGCACAGTGACCACCGGCGTTAAATGGGTGGTCGAATGCAGGCTCTTGACCCGTCCAAACACCATTTTGAACTTCTGCGTAAATACCACAACCCACTGAACAGTGAGAACAGATAGTACGTTTTACTTCTGTTTTCGCTTCTGGATCGACTGATTTTGCTTGCGCTTTCTTCATCATTCCCGGTGCAAATAGACTAGCACCAACCACTGCGCCACCGGCGGCAAGCGAAGTGTTTTTCATGAATGCACGACGAGATACGCCAAGCTGGTTCGTTTCTTTGCTCACACTGTCGGAGCGTTTGACAAGTTTCATCCGTTATCTCCTAAAGTGTGTCGTAGTAATCGCGAATGTGTTGAGTTTCACGATACCCTTTCTTCTTCACGTCTTTCTCAGAAGGCTCAACCGTTTCTGAAGCAACGGCCACTTTCGTGGTTCCCGCAACAACAGCACTAGCAACGGCAGCGGTTGTGAAGCCTTTTAGGAGATCCCTACGGCTTGTGTTTATTTCTTTATTATCTTTCATCATTGCTTCCTTACCTTACGGTAGATCTTTGGAGACTCATGCCTCTCTATCGATATGACCAAGTACTGCTCGATTACTCGTAATCAGTGACGTTTTTCACATCAATTTTTAATTTGCTCTTACTGCTTTTGGTGTTCACGCTAAAGCGCACTTGCTCTAACGTTAAAAATGCATCGCAAAGCTGCGCAGCTGGCTTGTAGAAGTTCACGCTTTCTGCGTTCTCTAGTTGGCGCGTAAAAGATTGGAACCAAGGGGCGATGTGTTTGTTAAACACCGCTTGTTGAAGTTCTTCCTCTTCACCCGTCAGCATTGCCATCACTTCGCACAGTGCAGAAATATGGTCTTCAGGCTCTTTCACGTTCTCTTCTCGTTCGATGCCTAAAAGTTCCAAATCGCGACGAATTTCCGCTAACGGTTTTTCCATCATCGAGCCCATACGATGCCAAGACCCGAATGGCACAACTTCACCACGTCCAATGCCAATAAACAGATCTTGATATTCTTCTTCTAACGCTTCTCGCTGCGCTTCGTTCGCGGCTTGTTGCAGTGCGAGCCAAGCTTTTTGCATCGCGCTCTCAGACGGTTCAATTTCTAGCGATTTCAAGAACGCCAGCATTTCATCACTTGGCGCACTACGAAAAAGTGCGGATAGAACGAGATAAATGTCTGTTCTCAGTGTTTGTTCTTGTTGTGTATCCACTGCGAGCTCCTAGTATTTCAATTGATTCATTGGATCTGCAGCCATCGATTCAAACATGTCGATCACACGACAGTCTTCACACATGGCGATGCGATTAATGGCAGCTTCATCAGAGAAATGAGAATGACCAAGAAGCTTGTTTTGCAGCATGTCGATCATCGATTGCGGAGCAAAAGGCTTGTGACAGCGAATGCACTCGGCTGCCTTTTCTTCATGAATCACAACCGCTTTCTGGCGTTCTTCTTTCACCCAGTTCATACGAGGAGTAAGCGTCAGCACTTTCTCTGGACACGCTTTCTCGCACAGCCCACATTGAATGCAGTCTTGCTCGACGAATTTAAGCGACGGAGATTGGCCGTCCGTATGCAATGCACGTGTTGGACACACCGCCACACAGCTCATGCACAACGTACAATCTTTGCTTTCACAAGAAACCGTGCCGTAAGGTGCATTCGCTGGCAGTTCAACAATGTTCTCAACTGGAATACGCGATGCTGACAACGCATCCAACGCCGTAAATAGACGCTGACGTTTGTTACCTTGCAAATCACCTAATGCCAAATCAAAAGACTCGGTACAAAGTGTCGGAGCACCTTCACGTAGTGATTCTAGATATAGAATGTCGATGGTTTCTTTGGCGATACCAAGTTGGTCGAGCAGTTCTTGAGCAATACCTACTTCGCTATTAAGTACACGAATAATGGTTTGAGGCATAAAACGCGAAGCCGCAAACAGCACCTGAGTGGCACCGTTCACAAGCGCGGCGAACCAAGTATCAATACCAACCGAAGGCAGTTCTTCCACCACAATTGGAATCACGTTATCTGGCAGTGCTTTTAGTGCCATCACGTTGTAGCTCTCGTGGCGAGAACTACAAATCAATACGATAGGATCTAAACCACCCGCTTGCTCATAGTTGGCTAGCGTACGTTCAATAAACTTTTGCGTATCTTCGGGGTTTGGCAATGCGTAATGAATAGCTTCTGTCGGACACGCTGTAGCACAAGTACCCACGCCTTGACATAGGTATGGGTTGATCTCGATGCGATGGCCCGTTTTGTCGCTGCCTTCACTCGATAGTGCACCTGCCGGACAAGCATCCACACAACGTTCGCAACCTTTTACGCCACGAGAGCTGTGTGCACATAGATCGGTATCTAAACGGAAGAATTTCGGTTTATCGAATGTCCCCATCAAGGTTGGAATTTCTTCCAACGCCTCAGCCAGTTTCGGATAGCCACGACCAACTGGGTAGTAGCCCGGTACTGGTACTTCTTCCGACATGCAGCTGTTTAGGCAAAGATCGAGTACGATATCGAAACAATCGCTATTGATCGCGACCTTGGCAAGATTGTTGGTCGAACCGTGATTTTCAATGAGAACTTCAAACGTACCTAAGAACCCTGAAACCTGAACCGAATTGGCGTAGTAAAGCTCGGGATTTGTTCCCTTTTCGCCATCGGTAGAAAGCAGTGTTAGGCTGTTCATTTGCGACAATTGCGCTGCCGCACTTTCGATGATTGCCGTTGGACCCACAATCAAAGTATTACCGCCGCTTTCATAGCTTACGGTTGGTGGAATAAGATTGGTCAACTCTACGGTATTTTCGAAAGCGTACAGCCTCGCTTTACCGTTATTGGAAGTTGCTTGTTCTAATAATTGTTTCAGCATTGCTCAATTCCATTTATGAACATGGATAGTCTTTTCCATCTCTTAGTGTAGTTAGCGCCGGAGATTCTGCTGATTAACTTATCAATGAGCATTCTTATTCCGCCATCTATAGGCGATGAATACTACGCAGTGCGTCCGTACTAACTTCAACCAGATTGGTATTGAGCAACAAAAAGCAAATTTCATGCCAATAAAATATCAATTAAAATTCAATCAGTTAGACATTTTACCGACAAATAGTAGGGATAAAAAAACCGGTTGAGACATTTTGTCCCAGCCGGTTCATTGAGTATTTAGTCAAAATGTACCTATTCTTTGTGTGGTATATTTTGTCTCACCTCGTGAGGCGGTGATTCCTCAGCAAAAGTATCACTTTCACCAGGTGCTGTATTTATATACAGTTCATTTTCATCTTGGGTAATTCCGGCACTTTTTTCGGCGTTTGGTTCTAAGTCTTCAACCACCTCAGATGCGATATCGTCAGCGTTAAGTTCAGATCCTTGCGCCGTTTCAACGTCTGGTTCTTCTTCCACTTTTTCTTTAACCCAATCACGCAGCGTCTCTGCGACGTCTTTAGAAAGTGACTTTAAGTTACTGTAATCATCATCGTAATCGTCTAGGCCATCACGCACGTTAAATTCTTCGGACAAGAACATTTTGCGCAGCGCGGCTTTCTTAACGCTTTCTGAAGCTTCAGAAACCAGCAGTTGCGCCACAGACATTTCTTCGGGCTTTTCAGCCTCTACACTCGCGGTAATGTCTGGAGCCTGACTAACCTCATTGACGTTCAAAGCGTCTGAGCTTTCGTCAGCGTTTGAAAGCGCTGTGACACTATCTTCGGATTGCTCCGTCTCTGCTATCGGCGTTATCTCTTCATCATGTTGGGAAGGTTCTTCTAATTTACGTTTCGACCAACGGCTTAAAAAACTAGTTGCCATTTGCTCTGCCCGCTCCTTTGCGTTTCTTACGTCTTACTTCTAACAACTCACCGTGGCGACCAATAAAGGCTTCCATCCAAGCCTGAACGGCTAACGGCATATCGTTGGATAGTACAAGGTTGTCGCCATCCATATATTGCGCCGCGACAGATTGTGAAGCCGTTAGTAGCTGTATCGCTGGTTTTTCACCAGACTCGACGTTATCCATCACTAAAAAAAGTTTAGGTTGCTGAGAGCTTAAGTTAAAGCGGTAGTCTGTACGCTCGTCTTTGTGTAATTGCAACAGACAAACATCGGGAGTCTCTTCCGTCGGATTTAGCGCAAATCCCGTCAACTGCCATTGGGTTGTTACCCAAATCCCTGTACTGATCTCATGCTCAACAAGCTCTACGCCAATTGGCCATGCGTCTTCGGTCTTCTCGTAGTAATTGTTCTCGAAATCTTTCTTATCCGACATAACTCACCCAGTTTTTCTATTTTGGTCTGAAAGCAATCAGGACACTTTGACCTTACTTTCGACCATTTTATTGACTTATAAGCAATAAACGAGCCACACTGATAAATCTTAGCCTATTCATGTCCTCTGGCTATAAGTACCAAACTAGCCGAAACTCAAATGTACTGATGTGTCATTACTGCGAACTCGCAGTTTTAATGCATTGTTGACATAAAACCTCGCAATTTTTGTGGGAACCGCTATTTTGGAACGAGATTTGCTTTGCTAACCACTTAGCAAGCTAAATGCGTAGCAACCTAACGCTCTTAATCACTAGGACACGACTGTGCTGAAACCAAATATTATTAAAACCAGTGAAAATCCCCTGCAAACCATCGAAGTCGATGTGTACGACGAGTACGGCGAAAAGCTCACGAAGCAAATTGCGTGCGAGCGCCCTCTTACGGTCATGCTGAACTGGAAAGAAGTAGTCACGCTCATGACGCTAGGTTCGCGTCCAGAAGCGTTAGTACTAGGTTATTTGAAAAACCAAAGCTTCCTGTCCGATCCAGCAGCGATTGAATCCGTCATTATTGACTGGGAAACGCATTCCGCAGCAGTGATTACTAAAGAAAATACCGAACATTTAGAAGGCGCTCTGAAAAAGAAAACCGTCACATCTGGCTGTGGTCAAGGCACCATGTATGGCAATGTGATGAAACAACTTGAGAACTACCAAGTGCCTCAAGTTCTGCTTAAGCAATCAGAAATCTACTCCGCACTAGAAGCGTTGACTCATTACAACGACACCTACAAAAAAGCGGGCGCGGTGCATGGCTGTGCGGTTTGCAAAGGCAATGAGGTATTGTCATTTGTGGAAGATGTCGGCCGTCACAACGCAGTGGATACGCTTGCAGGTGAGATGTGGCTCAAAGAAGAAACAGGTGAAGATAAAATTTTCTACACAACTGGTCGCCTTACTTCAGAGATGGTGATTAAAGTGGCCCAAATGGGCATTCCTGTTCTGCTTTCTCGCTCTGGCGTTACTCAAATGGGGTTAGATCTTGCGAAACAATTTGGCATTACGACGATTGCGCGAGCAAAAGGTTTACGCTTCCAAGTATTTACCGGAGCCGACAAGATTGAGTTTGATGTGAAAGGCGAAAGTGCATCTCGTTAACGAGAAAATAATACAAAACCGTCGATTCGTGTAAACTTATAACAATTGGGATAAGTAAATCATCACGTTATGAAGGCTTAATTAAACGATATAAGTCAGAAATAGCAACATGTGTTGTAGCAATACAACGCTTGCTTTAATTGATGCTAACTACAGCTCATTCACAAAGGATGTGAACTATGGACAATGACCAACTGTGGAATTTTTTGCTCACGCCCAGTGGCATCATGCTCTCAATGATCATTACATTTGGTGTCGTCGGCATATATGCGTATATAACCGGTCAGTTTAAGGATTAAGACCAATATAAAAAGCCTCGCTAAATAGCGAGGCTTTTGCTTTTTAAACGCTTTGCGAGTAATTACGCGTCAACGCCACGAGATTTTAGGAACTCAGAGTACGTGCCTTTGAAGTCCGTGATCTTGCCATCGCGGATTTCGATAATACGCGTTGCTAGCGAGTCTACGAATACACGGTCGTGAGATACGAAGAACAACGTGCCTTTGTATTGCTCAAGCGCGGTGTTCAAAGATTCAATCGATTCCATATCCATGTGGTTGGTAGGTTCGTCCATTAGCAGCATGTTTGGCTTGTGCATCATCAGCTTACCAAGCAGCATACGACCTTGCTCACCACCAGACAGTACTTTTACTGACTTTTTAATGTCGTCTTGACCAAACAGCATACGACCAAGGAAACCACGAACGACTTGCTCGTCATCACCTTCTTGACGCCATTGACCCATCCAATCCGTTAGGTTCATGTCTTCTGCAAAGTCATGCGCGTGGTCTTGCGCGTAGTAACCGATGTTTGAGTTTTCAGACCATTTGTACTCACCCGCACGCGGTTCAAGCACACCAGCAAGCGTGTTTAGAAGTGTTGTTTTACCCACACCGTTCTCACCGATGATCGCAACGCGCTCACCCACTTCAAAAATTGCATTGAAGTCTGAGAACAAGTCCTCTTCGAATCCTTGGCTTAGGTTTTCAACAATCAGAGCGTTACGGAACAGCTCTTTCGACTGTTCGAAACGAATGAATGGGTTTTGACGGCTAGACGCTTTAACTTCATCCAGTTTGATCTTGTCGATTTGCTTAGCACGAGATGTCGCTTGTTTTGCTTTCGATGCGTTTGCTGAGAAACGTGCAACGAACGTTTGTAGCTCTGCAATTTGTGCTTTCTTCTTCGCATTGTCGTTTAATAGACGTTCACGAGCTTGAGAAGCTGCTGTCATGTACTCATCATAGTTACCTGGGTAAATGCGCAGTTCACCGTAATCCAAGTCAGCCATGTGCGTACATACTGAGTTTAGGAAGTGGCGGTCGTGCGAGATGATGATCATGGTGCAGTTACGCGCATTTAGCGTGTCTTCCAACCAACGGATCGTATCCATGTCCAAGTTGTTGGTAGGTTCGTCAAGCAGCATAACGTCTGGGTCTGCGAATAGAACTTGCGCTAGAAGCACACGAAGTTTCCAGCCCGGCGCCACTTCGCTCATTAGGCCGAAGTGCTGCTCCATTGGAATACCCACCGCAAGAAGGAGCTCGCCCGCTTTTGCTTCTGCCATATAGCCGTCCATTTCCGCAAACTGAACTTCTAGGTCAGCCACTTTCATGCCGTCTTCTTCACTCATTTCAGCAAGTGAGTAGATACGGTCACGCTCTTTCTTCACTTCCCATAGCTCTTTATGACCCATGATAACGGTATCGATTACCGTAAATTCTTCGTAAGCGAACTGGTCCTGGTTTAGTTTTGCAACGCGCTCGTTTGGATCGTAACTCACGTTACCGCTGGTTTGCTCAAGCTCGCCGCTGAGGATCTTCATAAAGGTTGATTTACCACAACCGTTAGCTCCAATTAAGCCGTAGCGATTACCTTCGCCGAACTTAACTGAAATGTTTTCGAATAGCGGCTTAGCGCCGAATTGTTGAGTAATATTCGCTGTGGAGATCAAAACCTTTACCTTAGCAATTGGGGTGTATTTAGAAAAACCGGGCAACGGTACTTGTTCATGCTACATACTGCAAGTGTTGTTTTTATTAATTCATCGCTAGTGAAACCATCGCAGTGCTTCTTCAAAGCAAAAAGCTCGAGCACAAATGCGTCATTGAATACAAAAAAGAGCCAGTATTATAACTGGCTCTTTCTTCCGTAATGCTTACAACAAGTGACTAAGCGATATTCGTCACCTCTAGGATCAGTTCGGCTTTTTTAGGTAGATAAATACTGAATTTACTGCCCTTTCCCCATTCCGACTCGGCTTTTAGCTCACCACCCGTTTGGCTAAGAATACTTTGGGATACCGACAGCCCTAACCCTGTGCCTTCTCGCTTCGTCGTGTAAAATGGTGAGAAGATTCGATTCAAGTTTTCTGGCTTAATACCGCAGCCCTCGTCAATAACATGAATCGCAGCTCCTTTCACGTCGCCCTCTTCAATCCAGTCTTCACTGACTACTGTTAACGTCCCTTTTCCGTTCATCGCGTGAATGGCGTTCATTTGCAGGTTAACTAAGATTTGTAGCAAGTGGTGACGGTTTATCTCAACGGACGTATGTGCTTGTAAGTCAGTCACAAACTCGACGTCGCGTTTCTTGGTGCCAGTTTTAACCAAGGTGATGCTTTCATCAATGATAGGATTGACGTGTTGCCAAGTGATTTCATCTTGAACACCGCCCTGGCGACTGTATTGCAATAAACTGCGCGTGATATTGCGAATACGATCGATTTGCGCGTGAATCGCATCAATCTCTTCTTGTACTCGACTTGCATCGTCACCCAACTCAAAGTGGATCAACTCCACGTTGCCAAGGATCACGGCGGTTGGGTTATTAATTTCGTGAGCAATCCCCGCGGTGAGTTCTCCCAGTGCTGCCAGTTTTTCATGAACAACGAGTTTGTCGCGGGTTTGGTTAAGCAATTGAATATGCAGCTCTAGATCTTGGGTTTTTTCTCTAAGGCTCGCTGTACGCTCTTGAACTTTGCATTCAAGTTGCGCTGCGGAGTTCTTCAGTTCAATTTTGCGCTCTTCTAGCGCGTCTAACATATCATCAAACTGTCTGGCTAACTGCGCAAGTTCATGATCGGCATCCAATCCCAACGGACCAATCCGTTTTTCTTTACCTTGTTGGACCTGCTTCACCACTTTATGGATGCGTTCGATCGGTCGAAACAGATCATAAGAACCGCGATATACCATCACGCCGGAAACCAGCAATAACATAACCGTAATCAAGCTAATTTCGGCAATGTTGGTCATGTAGGCTTTAACGAATGGCCACATTAGGTAACCCGTATAAAGCATACCAATGACGTTGTCGTATTGGTCTTTGATCGGTTGATACGCCGTAATATACCAAGCGTCATACACATAGGCTCGGTCAACCCACTGCTCACCTTTTGAAAGTACTTGGTTATACACTTCTGCGCTCACGCGAGTGCCTATGGCGCGCCCTAGCCTATGCTCGCTGTCTAGAGGAACGTTGGTGCTTACACGCAAATCATCAAGAAATACCGTCAACGTGCCAACCGGACGAAGGCGATCATTATCGCTGAGATAGATTAAGTCGCGAATTTGATCTACCAATACAGTACTGTTATTGAGAAGCAAACCACCATCAAGAAAGCCGATCAAATCATTCGTTTGGCTATACACAGGAATCACGGTTCGACTGACTAACCCACGCGCTTCCATGCCACCATCAGCAAGAATAGGCACTTCCGCTCGTTTAGCGAGTTCAGGATCGAGGCGTTCGAGTTCTTCTTTATTGAGTACATCAAAAAACGATTCTCGCTTAGTGAGATCCATAAAGCGGAATTTGTTTTCCATCGAGTTGACGCGTTGGAAAGAGAGAAAATCTAAAGCATATCTTTTCTTCTGCTCAGTGACCCACTTTTGCAGCTCATCTTGCGGTATCCCTTGATTGATGCGAATACGAAAATCGTATGAGTCAGCAAACGCACGTACGTAATTCGATTGCTTTTGCTGTAACAACGTTACGCTGTTATTCGCAACACCAAGACGTTCAGAAACATCCAGCAGTGCATTTTGCCACGTATAATGGATGGACCAATAAATGGTAATCCCGATCAGGGCTATCAAAGTCAGAAAGATAGGTGCGGAGGTTAAAAATAATAAGCGATAACGCACCATAGTTTTAAAACGGTGCATCCATTTCGACAATCCTTTGTGCTGTGGGCCGTTAGTCGGCATATTCCTCATCCTCAGAATCCCATTCTTTATACTTACGTTCTAAGGTCTTACGCGCCACGCCTAAGTCACGGGCAGCGGCTGATTTGTTGCCTTCGTGCAAATTAACGACCTGTTTTATATGCGCTTTTTCGACTTCTTTCAGTGTCCAGTTGTTTGGATACCCCTCACCAGTGAACTCTCTACCTTCTTTAAACGTCGGTAGTTCAGCAGAATGAGAAACGGTAATCGACACATTAGGCAATGAGTGTCCACCATTCAGCTCCCGCCAATAATGCGCAGGCGGTTTGCCAAGTAAAATGCATCGCTCGATCAAGTTTTTCAGTTCACGAATATTGCCTGGCCAATCGTACTCACTCATGGCTTCCATGTCCTCGTGCGCCCATTTTGGCGCAGGCATACCAAGCTCCCGCGTCAGCATATTGCTGAAAAATGGCACGAGCTCAAACAAATCGGTTTTGCGCTCACGCAGCGGACACACTTCAATTTTCAGAACGTTTAAACGGTAATACAGGTCACTGCGGAAGTTGCCTTGGTTGACCTCTTCTTGCAGGTTTCGGTTGGTGGCGGCAACAATACGGACATCAATGCTGATTTCTTTTTCTGAACCAACAGGACGGATAGTACGCTGCTCTAACACACGCAACAATGATGCCTGCATTGCAAGTGGCATTTCCCCAATTTCATCGAGGAACAAGGTGCCGCCATTTGCTACGCGGAACAAACCTTCACGAGATTTTTTTGCACCGGTAAACGCCCCCGATGTATGACCAAATAACTCACTTTCAAGTAGCTCTGGCGCAATGGCGCCACAGTTGATTGGCACAAATGGGCCCGTTCGCCCACTCGCTTGGTGAATACCTCGCGCAACCAGCTCTTTACCCGTACCCGACTCACCTTCGACCAAAACAGAAGCACGCGACGGTGCAAACTGGTTAATAAGCTGCTTAAGCTGACGCGTTTTCTCTGAACCACCGATGATCTCGGAGGTATTGTGACGTTGGTAATCGCGCTTCATGGCGTACTGCATGCGCTCGTTTAGACGTCGGTCCATGCAGCGACTGACCGCTTTTAGCATTTGTTCTAGGTTGAAGGGCTTTAGGATAAAGTCAGAAGCACCAAGTTGAAGTGCGCGAATAGCAATCTCTAAATCCGCATAGCCCGTCATGAAGATCACATCGGCACGTTTGTCGTCATCTTCAAACGCTTCTTCCCACTCAATCCCAGAGCGCCCCGGCAGATTAATATCCAGTAAAATCAGATCATAATGTCGAGAATTACGCAGTTGCTCTGCTTCCTCGATGCTGCCAGCAGTGTCGACATGTGAGAAAAGCTTCCCCAATGCCTTTTTCAAAATGGCTTGCATGCCCAATTCATCATCAACGACCAGTACGGAAAAGGCGTTATATTGTTGGTTTGTACTAATATGGGATTGAGTAGACATATTTACCCCAGATGGCTTCGGATGGGACAGAGTGTACCAAGTTTAAACAGAGATACCCTACAAAAAGTGCGACATTTTGTACCAACGCAAACTTTTGTGCAAATAACCCCATGATTTAGTGCATAAATCGAGCACTTTTCGCTTGTAAAAGGTTGGCATCTTGTTTGCTATAAGGTGGCTACAGGGCGTATTCAAGTGATCTCAGGATGTTGGTGTTTGTTATTCCAACACCCTAAGACAACTTGCACTTTGAACTAATCGCTCTCGCCCAAGAGGCCTCTCCCAATACATCGGGAGAAAAGCCACAGAATCATTGGAAAGGAACACATAAAAATGAAAAAAATTGCGCTAACTCTGGCTGCGACGTCAATCACGCTTGTAAGTTACTCTGCGTTTTCCGCTCAAGATGGCGAGCACGTTCGCCTAGCAACCACTACCAGTACTTACCATTCAGGGTTACTTGATTACCTGCTTCCACAATTTGAGAAAGACACGGGCTACAAAGTCGATGTTATCGCTGCGGGTACTGGCAAGGCCTTAAAAATGGGCGAAAACGGTGACGTAGATTTGGTGATGACACACGCACCAAAAGCCGAAGGCACATTCGTTGAGAAAGGCTACGGCGTTCTACCTCGTAAACTGATGTATAACGACTTTGTAATTGTTGGCCCGAAAGCTGACCCAGCAAAAATCAAAAATGACGAAGGCGTGTTAGATGTATTCAAAGAGATCGCGAACAAAAACGCAACGTTCATCTCTCGCGGCGATGATTCTGGTACGCACAAAAAAGAAATGGGCTTCTGGGCTCAAACTAAAATCGAACCAAACTTTGGCGGTTACCGCAGCGTAGGTCAAGGTATGGGCCCTACTCTGAACATGGCGTCTGAAATGCAAGGCTACACCATGACAGACCGCGGCACATGGTTGGCTTATCAAAACAAATTGGATCTAGAAATTCTGTTCCAAGGCGATGAAAAACTGTTTAACCCGTACCAAGTTATTCTTGTTAATCCTGAGCGTTACCCAACAATCAACTACCAAGGCGCGAAAGCATTCAGTGATTGGTTGGTGAACCCTCGCGGACAGGAACTTATCAATGGTTTCCGCCTAAACGGTAAACAACTGTTTGTTGCGAATGCTGAGAGCAAATAACGCAATATGAATCTTGCTGATACAACACTGGAAGCGCTTCGCTTACTGGTGAATTTTGATGCAGACCTATGGGAGATCGTTGCGGTCTCCTTTAGTGTTTCTATCACGGCAATATCTTTAGTGGTATTGCCGGCTATTTTGATGTCCTTTGTACTGGCGTATACCGACTTTCGCGGTAAATGGTTTTTGTTGTCGATCGTGAATACGCTGCAAGCGGTCCCTACCGTCGTGATTGGCCTGTTGCTGTACATGTTGCTGTCGCGCGCTGGCCCTTGGGGAGATTGGCAAATGCTGTTCACTCAGAAGGCGATGATTTTCGGCCAAATGGTGATCTGTTTCCCTGTTTTGGTATCGATGATGCATGGTGCATTGCAATCTAGCGACCGTCGCGCTGTGGAAACTGCCATCACGCTAGGCGTCTCCATCCCGCGCGTGGCCGCTACGATGATTTGGGAAACCCGCTTTCCTCTACTCGCAGCTATCATTGCAGGGTTCTCACGTATCGTAACCGAGGTGGGCTGCTCAATGATGGTAGGCGGAAACATTATGGGCGTAACGCGCAATATTCCGACCGCTATCGCAATGGAAAGCAGCAAAGGTGCTTTTGCGCAATGAGTTGCATTAGGAATTGTATTACTATCTTTAGCGTTGGCACTAAACTTCTTCTTATCAAGCATGAGAGGCAAAGGCTACCTCAGAACATAGAACATGAAGCAAACAAACGACTCACCATTAACCCCATGTAGAGGCGCATTATGACTATAAAAATCACCGCCGAGCAGTTATCCATGCGCTTTAAAGAGCGTGTGCTTTTCCACATCCCTGAGTTAGCCATCGGTCCAAATGATGCCATTTATCTCAAGGGTGACAATGGTGTGGGCAAAACTACCCTACTCAAAATCCTTGCTGGCTTGCTCAAACCCTCTACTGGCGACGTTGTTGCGCCAAAAGATACGTGGCTGAAAAGACTGACGCGTCGCAATGGTCGTGTCGATGTGATTTATCTTCATCAATCTCCTTACCTTTTTGACGGCACTGTTTATGAGAACGTAGTCTATGGCGTGAAATATCAACAAGACACACCAAAAGATAAGCGAGCTCAAGTTATTCACGCGCTACGCATGGTAGGTTTAGAAACCTTAGCGGACGAACATATTTCCGTGTTGTCCGGCGGTGAAAAACAGCGCGTTGCCATGGCAAGGGCTTGGATCTTAAAACCGTCGATTTTATTGATGGATGAGCCAAGTGCGTCTTTAGACCAAGAATCCATTGAACGATTGGTGGTGATGGCGAAAGATCTTTTGGATCGTGGTTCCAGTATTGTGGTGACAAGCCATCAAACCAACGCACTGACCGACTTATGTAAAAAACAGTGGTGGATTAAAGACAAGACTTTGATAGAGTCTCCTCTGTTGTATGTCATACCAAAAGAAATATCCCAAGAGAATGCATATGCTTCAACCAACACAAACTAGTTGGGTCATTTTGGCTGGTGGCCAAGCCAGCCGTATGGGTGGAAAAGATAAAGGTCTGATTGAATTAAATCAGAAGCCACTCATCGAACACGTTATTGAACGTTTATCTCCACAAACACCACGCATTTTAATTAATGCCAACCGAAACCAAGATGCGTACAGCAAATTTGGTTTCGTATTTAGTGATCAATTCAAAGATTTCCCTGGACCTATGGGCGGTATTCACGCGGGTTTGATGCATGCTGAAACTGACTGGGTCGGATTTGTACCTTGCGATAGCCCTCAAATTAACACCGACCTTGTCGAGCGTTTCTGCCAGGCAGTCAAAGAAGACAGTGATATTTTAGTCGCGCATGATGGTGACCATCAGCAACCTGTTTTTACGCTCTACCACAAGCGCGTACTGCCAAAACTCACCGCATTTTTAGAACGTGGCGACCGAAAAATCATTCTGCTCTACAAAGAGTGCAACACCAGTTACGTTGACTTTAGCGACTCACCAAACTGTTTCGTCAACTTGAACACTCCGGAAGAACTGGCGCAATTTGGACAATTAGAATCATGAAACACACGCTAAACATTCCTATTCTTGGTTTTGCAGCTTATTCAGGCACAGGCAAAACCACGCTACTTGAAGCCCTATTGCCAAAGCTAACTGAAGCAGGTTTACGCATTGGCATACTAAAACATGCGCACCACAACTTCGATGTCGATAAGCCGGGTAAAGACAGCTACCGTTTACGCAAAGCTGGCGCGTCTCAAATGCTGATTGCTTCTCGCAACCGTTTTACGTTAATGACAGAAACGCCAGAAGCCGAATCGGAGTTTGAATACCTATTAACACGTTTTGATGAAGACATGCTTGATGTGGTTTTGGTCGAAGGCTGCAAAAACATCGCGTTTCCTAAAATTGAATTGCACCGTGAAGAAGTAAGCAAGCCTTGGCTTTATCCAAACGATGAAAACATCATCGCTATCGCTTCAGACTGCGGCGAGTTGGACTCTGAACTGCCTCAAATGAACATCAATGATTTGGATGCCATCGCTCAATTTGTTCTTCAATACGTTCAAGATGCAAAAGCACCAAAATCTAAAGAGAAAGACGCCGCATGTTGCGACACACTTTCTCCGGCGTTCCTTTCTGTGATTCAAGGCCAAGAAAAAATCCTTTCTTTGGTGAACACGGTCTCGGAAATAGAAGCATGCAAGATTGAAAACGCCTATGGCCGCGTTCTCGCGGAAGATATCATTTCACCAGTAAACGTGCCGCAATACACCAACTCCGCGATGGACGGTTACGCTATCCGCAGTGATGATGTTGACCGCGATAGCTACCAAGTGGTTGCTGAAGTGATGGCGGGCCATGCTTACGATCAGCCTCTGGAAGTTGGTCAAGCGGTGAAAATCATGACCGGCGCACCAACACCACTTAACGGCGACACAGTGGTCATGCGTGAGCAAGCCTCTCAAGAAGGTGACAAGGTCACCTTTAACGGTGCGAATATCAAAGCAGGCCAAAACGTTCGTCAAGCAGGTGAAGATCTCGCTATCGGAAGTGACGTCTTTACCGCAGGCACTCGCCTAGCCTCTCCAGAAATGGGCATGATCGCTTCGCTTGGTTTTGGTGAAGCGAATGTGTTCCGCAAATTGAAAGTTGCCGTGTTCTCCACCGGTGACGAAGTACAAGCGCCGGGAACAGAGCAAAAAGCGAATTCTATCTACGATTCCAACCGTTTTACCATCATGGGCATGCTTGAAAAGCTCGGCTGCGAGATCTTGGATTTCGGTATTCTGGAAGACAACGAACAGTTAATGATTGAAGCGTTGGAAAACGCATCGGCGCAAGCGGACGTGGTTATGACTTCTGGTGGCGTATCCGTTGGTGATGCGGATTACATCAAACTTGCCTTGGATAAACTTGGTCAAATCGATTTTTGGCGAATCAACATGCGTCCGGGACGTCCACTAGCGTTTGGTCAAATCAACAACAAGCCGTTCTTTGGTCTGCCGGGCAACCCTGTTGCCGTGATGGTCTCTTTCATTAACTTTGTCGAGCCTGCAATGCGTAAGATGCAAGGCGAACAAGGCTGGAAGCCTCTGAAAGTGAATGCCATCGCGAATGAGAGTCTTCGCTCTCGACAAGGTCGTACCGAGTTTAGTCGAGGACTCTATGAACTGGATGAAACTGGCCGTTTAACCGTTCGTACAACAGGCAAGCAAGGCTCTGGTATTTTGCGCTCAATGAGTGAGGCAAACTGTTTGATCGAAATCTCCCCAGCTATTGATACAGTAAAAGCGGGAGAAAGCGTGACAATTATCCCACTTCAAGGCAGAATCTAGCCCAAACTAGAAATTCAAAGGTCAGCGAGTCTGGCCTTTTTGTTTAATACAGAAACCTTTTCAGAGAGACAGCTATGGCTCGCACCATTCTTTACACTTACAAAGACCAAGACAAAGAACTGACGTTCTCATACCAGCAGCACCGCAACATTCAAGAAGCGGTTGCAGAAGCAGAAGGTATCGATATCACTGAGTTCCTAAAGATGGAGCAACAAATTGAAGCAGTGTCTGACACTAAAGCGGTGCGAAACTACCGCGATAACTACTTCAGAAAATTAGGCTTTAGTAAAATCACCCTAGCTCAAAAAGAAAACCTAGGCGTAGGCAAAAAGAACAAATAAGCTTAACTGTAAACAGAAAACTCGCGATTCGTCGCGAGTTTTTTTATGCATGCTACTTTTGTTCGTGCTCTATACCCAGCATATAGAAGTTACTTGGGTATATGAGTTACTTCGATATATAAGTAAAAAGCCCCGTTTTACCTTGATGGTCTAAACGAGGCTTTAGATTTCTTCTTACTTTATATCGAGTAAGGTTTCAGTCACTACTTGATGTTTAGGAACGCAGCACCGCGTACACCGCCTGAATCACCGTGTTTTGCTTTGATGATCTTAGGACACTTAGCTACAGACAATAAGTGTTTAGGGATGCGTTTTGGCATCTCTTCATAAATCAATTCGAAGTTGGAAAGACCACCACCCAGCACAACAACATGTGGGTCAGTCGCTGTAAAGATGTTTGCAAAACAGATAGCCAGCAACTCCATAAAACGCTCAACGTGCTCGACGGCTTTCGCTTCACCTTCTGCGTGCGCTTTAATGATGTCGATCGCTTTCTTCTCTTCACCGTAGTAATGGGCATACAGAAGCTCGAAGCCTCGACCAGAAAGGTAACTGTCTAAACACCCCTTCTTGTCACAACCACACCCCAACAGAGGTGCGTTTTCGCCTAAGTGGAACCAAGCATCGATAGGTAAACGAGTATGGCCCACCTCACCTGCTACGTGGTTACGGCCAGAGAAAACTTTACCATCGTAGATAAAACCGCCACCAAAGCCAGTACCTAGGATCAAACCAAGTACGGAAGGCTCATCTTGAAGCTCTTCGTCCCATGCTTCTGATAGCGCAAAACAGTTTGCATCGTTTTCAATTTTTACGCTGCGACCGATTTTAGCTTCCAGATCAGCACGAAGTGGTTTGCCTTTTGCCGCAGGAACGTTAACTGTTAGTACAGTTGCATCATCGGCGTCTTCCATACCTGGTAGGCCAAGACCAATCGTACCTTCGCAGCCAAACTCTGCATCGTATTTGTTAACCAATTCCGCAATGGTATCAACCAGCAGCTCGTAGTTGTCTGTTGGTGTAGGTACACGTTCCGTCGCTACACGCTCAAGCTTCTCGTTAAATGCACCAAATTCAATTTTAGTGCCACCGACATCAAAGCCGTAATACATGTATTTCTCTCCTAAAAAATGCTTAAACGACTCCAAAAATGGCTGGAGTCAAAAGTATAAACTAGTGGCATTATCCATATCTGTACGCCTGCAAACCGTGACCGAATGCAGATTTATACCCTCACCGCAGCCAGTTGAACAACATGCCATCAACAAAAGTTCATTCCTTAGAGTCAGCTCTCGGTTTTCACCCACTCTTTGAAACGTTTTAAATGCGGTCGGTTGGGATCGTTTTTGACTCGGGTCTTGGTCAACATGTAGGTTTCTCTAAAGGCTTCAAACCACAATTGAAGGCATTCCGATGCTTTGTTCTCACCGGCTTGTTTCAAAACTAAAGTCGCAACTTCGGCGGTCGAAAGATGCTGCTCGTTCTCAGAACGGCGCATGATGTATTCTGATAAACACTCCGGCTCGATAGATAAAACTGGTAGAGACTGTAAAAACTCAGAGCGACGGAAAATTTTTCGTGCCTCACGCCAGCTACCATCAATAAAGATCAGCAACCATTTTTTGTTCTGAGCCTCTTCGTTTATTAATAGCGCAGGCTCCAGATCTTCAATTAAACGAGATGGGTCATCCACATAGTCTGCAGGAAATACAATCACTGGTTGGTAGTTGTCATCCTGTAATAGATCCAGCATCTCCTCAGACGGCTCTGTTCGATTCCATTGATACACGTAAGTCTCTTGAATCGTATCAGCTATTAGACGACCGGTATTACTTGGCTTAAATACTTCGTTTTCAGAAACAATCAACATACATGCAATATTAGCCTTGATGTTTGGCTGAAGATCGCACAAACAGTGTTGCTCAGAAACCTGGCAATATTGACAACGAACCACTTTACATCCACGCGCGTTGAAAGGCTTGGTTGAGATAGATTGTCGGTACTGATATAAACGGTGGAAAGCGTGAATTCTCATGGTAAGTAATGCCAAGTAAAAAGTAGAGCGCGATTCTACTGACATTATGGTTTCGCCTCAAGATAAGCCCTTCAACGCACCTTACTGTTTGTTGAAATAATTTCACTCTTACCTCGGTCATAGATAAAGTAATAAATAAGGAAATGACAGTGACAGAAACGACGTTTCAAGATCCCTCGTGGATAAGATTAGGCTTTTTTCTCGGCGTATTATTACTTTGTGCCCTTTGGGAAAACAAACTGCCGAGAAAAACACTTACCGCTTCACGTGGGTTTCGCTGGGTCAATAACTTATCACTGGTTGCTGTGAATAGCTTGATTGTTGCGTTAGTCATGCCTATCGCCGCCTTTCAAGCTGCAATTATCGCTCAGGAGCAACAATGGGGACTATTTAATTTGCTCTCCCTGCCCGCTTGGTTAAACGTGCTTCTAGCGGTTATTCTGCTTGATTTCGTCATTTACGTTCAGCATGTGGTCTTTCACTATGTAAAGCCACTGTGGAAGCTTCATCGAATGCACCATGCCGATCTCGACATTGATGTCACTACTGGCGCACGTTTTCATCCCATCGAAATCATCATCTCGATGGGTGTCAAAATTGCCACTGTATTTATCTTAGGCGTTTCTCCTATCGCTATCGTGGTATTCGAAATAGTGCTCAATGCCAGTGCGATGTTTAATCACAGTAATGCAAAACTGGCTTTATCAGCGGATCAGAAACTGCGAAACGTCATAGTGACGCCAGACATGCATCGCGTTCATCATTCCGTGATAGCAAAAGAAACCAACTCGAATTTCGGTTTCTTCCTTTCTGTTTGGGATCGACTTTTTGGGACATATCGAGCTCAGCCTGAGCTTGGCCATGATGATGTCGTAATTGGTATACCGGAAATTAGAAATGAAGCAGAACAACGATTAGACAAGCTGTTAACGCAACCTTTTCGCTATAACCGAAGAAGACGCAACAGTTGAAGAAAAGTTTTTGTGGATGAAGTGCGTAAACAAAGCGAATAGACTAAACCTAAACACCAACCAGTTAAACACCACTTCATCCTTACGATGCTAGCTAATGGATTCACTCTCCGTTAGTTGACGTTTTTTGTTTAACTGAGTAATACCAACAAATAAACCAACCACACCAAGCACCGTGCACACCAAAGCATTAGTATTCATTGCTTGTTGTGCTTCTATTGAGCTGTATAGAAAAGCCAGACTGAAGAAAGTGGTACCAAAGCTTAAACCTGTCAGTACGCTGAAACCAGCGAAACTGGCCAAGTCTTTAAAATCGTTCATAACGAATCCCTGTTTACTATCCTTAATTGAGTGATGAAAAGTGAAAGTTAACGAAATATCTGACGTGATTGTCGATGTTTACGCGCGTTCCATAACCAGATAGATACGCCGAATGAAAAACCTAAAAAGAGTGTTTTCATTTGAAGTGCGGCATTGTTGTCCAATATTTCTAATGCATAGTGAGCGTGCGAGCTAAAAATAACATTGGTCGTCAGAATCAATAGCATAAGTACTAATCCGGAACGACGGTGCTTCACCAACAGATACACCGCTAGTAAGTCTAACAGCCCCAATGAGCTCCAATAAATATTCAACCAGCGTGGCGCAAAATCATAAGGCAAAAAACCGTTAGCAATGTTGTCATAAAGATGAACCACACCGCCAACTGTCATAAAAAGGCATAAGAGAAACACGACGAATTTATCCATTATCGTTTCCTTATCTGAATGAATGCGCAAAGCATATAGAAGTCAGTTAAACATTTGTAATCTCATAGCCATTTTTGAGATCGACAGTGCCTTTAAACAGTACGTGAGGCGTGCGAAAGAAATTTATTCGCTCCTGATAGAAGCATAGTGTTAGCTTTGGCATTTCGCTCAAATACACCAATGTTAGAACAGAAGTCTCATTCAAACCGCTCCTTGGTCTATCAGTTGTCGAACTTTTTCCAGTGCGTTCTGAAAAACGGTATGCGCTTGTGAGGAAATATCGCTCCCTATATCGTGCCAAAAGAACGCAAAATCATGTCCGCCATCGTCTTGCGTATGAAACGTCCATGAATCCGCTAGATCAGCACACTCGCACAAAACAAAGTGCCATACTTGATTTTGAAAGCCACTGTCCCAGGAGCATAAATACCGAGCGGAGGTAACGTGCGTAATTCCAGATTCTTCAGCGAGCTCCCGCTTTGCAGCCGTGATGTAACTTTCATCAAACGTCTCAACAGTGCCCTTGACGAGCTGAATACCCGCCAACGGATGTTTAAAAAGTAAGAACTCTTGATTTTGCTTACGCAGAACGACGGGACAAACTTTATCGATCACAAAACCACTCCTCGTTGTTTAAGCAGAAAGCTTTGGCTTGTTCTGGATATAAAGGAATCGCATGAAGTTGCTCTACACGCACCCACTTTAAATGGTACTGATTAACATCTGATTTTCTGATTTGCTCTGGCCCAGCCCCCAGTTTCACTTTTGAGTTCCCGACATAAGAGAGAAAATAGGTTTCTATGCGCCCTTGATTTTCGAGTTCAAAAGCCTTCTCAACCCAATTGAGTTTCAATGAGGTTTCTTCCAGCGCTTCTCTTTTCGCGGCTTCAACAGGCTGCTCTCCTACCTCAACACTGCCACCGGGGAAAACCCAATAGTGTCTATCGTTTTGAAAACGCTGAATAAGCAAAAGTTCTTGCTGATGATTAACCAGTATAAGGCTAGCTCTTTGTAATAATTGCATGATTCATTCCTTTGAATTCGGACAACATTCTAGTCATCTTGTTTCACCGAGATACCATTAACACCACGTAGTGATAACTCAGCCCTTAAGAAATGAGCAAGATGCGATATAACTCACTTTTGCGATTTGAATAGCAATCAGAGGGGGCGTAGAAGCAACAAAAAAGCAGAACCGAAGTTCTGCTTTTAGAAGATGAAAACATGTCACTTATGCGGACTGATGTAGCTCGTATTTATGCAACATCGCTTGTTGATGCCCCGCAATTTCCGCCACTTGCTCAGAACTCTCAACCATAGACTCAAGCTGCAGCTTTGTACGTTCGCCAAGATCAGAAATATGGGTAATGGATTGAGATACATCTGCCGTCGCACGTTCTTGCTCTTCCGTGGCAACTGAGATTTGCTCAACACGCTCTTGAATGTGCTTAACCGCGAGGTTGATATCAGAGAATGTCGATTTCACTTCATTGCTGGACTGCAGTGCGTGGGCCATTTCTTCTCTTGAATCATTGACTGCTTGGCGCGAACGCTCTGCGGCAGTAATAAGCTCGCTCATCATTGCTCGGATGTTCGTTGTTTGTTGAGAAGTATCACTTGCTAGTTTGCGGACTTCATCCGCGACAACTGCAAACCCACGCCCTTGTTCACCAGCTCGAGCGGCTTCTATTGCTGCGTTGAGAGCAAGCAAGTTTGTGTTGTCAGCAATACCACTGATCATATCGACCATTTCACGAATCTGCTTAACACGTTGGTCTAGCTCTAACATAGATTGCTCATTCATATCCAAAGAGCGTTCAAGTGATTCCAAACGTTCACGGTTTTGTTCCACAACTTGAACGCCTTTTTCAGTGTGCTTGGTAGCAAGCATCGAGTCCTGTGACGAGGCATTTGTCACTGTTGCTATTTCACGAATGGAGGCTTCAAGTTGCGTAATGGTCGTGATCATGCTCGCCAACGCTTCATTTTGTGTCGTCAACCCATCGCTCGTTTGTTCAGCTGCACTGTGGCTTACTTCGGCTGTCTGATAAAGCGTCTCACAGTTACGTGTAACTGTTTGGATAGAGTTGTTTGTTGAATCAATCACTTGGTTTAGTTTTCGTGCCACTTCTTTTAGTTCATAAGGACCAACCTCTTGTGCATTGTCACGGAAGTCATGCTCGGTAAGTGCAGAAAGACGCGTTAGTACATTCCTTAACCCTCGGTTTGTCCATGACTTCAGACTGAACCAAGTGATCAGAATAATGAAAGAAATCACACACGCTGCAAAAACGATCATAACACTCACTGACTGAATAGTGTCATTGACCACACTCTCTTTATCCGCAATCAACTCACCAGCAGCTTGTGATATTTGATCAAGCAACCGCATGGTTTCATCCGCAAGAATCGAAGCCTGTTTAAACTCTGAACGTTGCAGTTCCCCTTGTTCTAGTTTGGCGAGGATCAAACGCAGCACGCCCTTTTCACTAAAGCCTTGCTTCACCATCTCGTACGGTGCCGTTAGGCTTGCGTATTCGCTTACTTCTGGATGTAAAGACTGGAAATCTTCATAGGCGAGATTAATACCTGCAATACGGTTACGCATTTCTCGGTATTCTTTTTCGGCTTTGCTCAGCTCAGAATGCATCATCATTACTAAGAACGTGCTTTCCATTGAGCTCGCTGAGGCAATAAATCGGTTGGCGGCATCACTCGATTCAGGATTTTCGGCACTAAGAAACGAGCTAATTCGATTCATTTCCGGGCCGATAGAGCTGAGTCCATAGCGGAACCCGCCAACTCCTGCATCAATATCCATTTGAATTTTTATCACTGAAGATTGCTTCAGTAAAATGGACTGCGTGATGTTATGTAAACGCGCTAAATTTGTATCTAACTCCTCAGAGAGTTGCTCAGCAACACCAGAAGCTTCTCCAACCAAACTTTTACTTTGAGTCGCAAGTGAATCGATTTGCTCTTTTATTAGAGGCAACTCTTTTGGCTCAGTAATTTGCATACCATGGTTGAGTAGCTTAACCATCTCCAATACATTCCTGGTTAACTTTGCGTTCGCCATCGCGATTGGTAACGCTTTTTGCGACAAGTCTTCAAATTGCTCTCCTACCTGTTCCATTCCTTTGAAACTTGAGACAGAAAGGGCTATAACAAGAGCTATGATAGTTAAAAATGTTGCACTAACAGCCTGAATCAGTGAAAGTGATGTGCGTGAGCGTTTTCGCTTTGCCATAATCAATTTTTATTCTTTCTTAAGGTTGAATCGGTTTTGCAGTGATTCCGTCACATTTGTGAGACAAAACCGTGATTTGCAGCCCATACTATGGATTGGTTATGACACTAATATTTCAGTTGTGAGTCGTAGAGATGACAGGTGGTGATTTGCGTCGAGTATATTTTCCTTTGATAATCAGTGTGCTACTAAGCGCCTGCTCTTCTGGGCCTGAACCTAGCGAGCAAGTGCAAGTGACAACACCTACAAATCAGTTATTGGACAATAACCCTGATTTGTTCCAGTTTTATACAGAATGGCATGGCACACCTTATCGCTTAGGCGGCACACAAAAATCTGGTATTGATTGCTCGGCATTTGTGCAAAAAGCCTTTGTCGAGGCTTATCAGCTATCGTTACCCAGGACAACGAGACAACAATCGAAACAAGGTGTGGAATTAAATTGGACGGACGCCAAACAAGGAGATTTGGTGTTTTTTAAGACAAGACGGACGACCTATCATGTAGGGATTTACTTGGGTAACAAGCAGTTCATGCATGCGTCAACGTCTAAAGGTGTGATCATTTCAAGAATCGACAACCCATACTGGGCATCTAAGTTTTGGCAAGTAAGAAGAGTTACAATGTAACTCTTCTTACTTTTAGAATTGGAGATGACTGGTATCAAACAATATCAATCGTAAGTAGCAACGGCAGTATCGAATAGGTTTTTAACCAAAGCGATGTATTCATCAAGGAACGTGATCTGTTCATTAGTCGCTTTTTTATGCCATACACCAGCCAATATCTCACCAAGATCTTCAACAACCGCATCCGCTTCTTTTAGTAATTTGAAGCGTACGCTTGAGTGAAGCTCTGGGTTTTGCTCAAAGATCGCCATGATGTTTGAAGCCACCATATCGGTGACGACATCTTCGATGCTTTCGGATCCAGTGTCGCCAATTTCAGTCGTGAAAATATCTAGATTTAGCGACAAGTGCTCGATAAGAGCGAGATATCCATCGGTTTCTAAAACCACTGTTTTTCTCCGTTTATTGCAAGCCTTCGAAGCTGAAAGCGGAATAGTTTCAATAGTAAGACATGCCGAGAAAATTTCATTAACTTATTTCATATTAACAAACATTCACGAACCAACTGGATGTTTTTCAAACAATTGCGCTTTGCCTCACTGCGTTCGGATACAGGGTTTCTTCAAACCTTTTTGTATTTCAGTCATTTTCATGCAAACAAGTTTGGTTACGACCGTTTTCTTTTGCACGATACAACGCAGCATCGGCACTCTTTAACCATTGAGTGTGAGTTTCAAAATAAGGTTTATACTCGCAAACACCAATACTTATCGTGTAATTAATCAAAAAATCTTCCACTTTCACGATCTCTTGCTCAATTCTTTTACGTAAACGCTCCGCGAAATAGCAAGCTTGTTCTTGATTCGTATGAGGAAGCAATACCGTAAACTCTTCTCCGCCAAAACGACCGCACACATCACTGCTTCTTGCTGTCTTTCTTAATAACGAAGAAGTACGACGAATGACTTCATCTCCCGTCGGGTGACCATAGGTATCATTCACTTTTTTAAAGTGGTCGATATCAAATATTACTAACGAGCATGGTCCGTCGATAACTTTTAGGTGAGCAAACTCTTCTTTCAGCGATTGCTCCCAATAAGCACGATTAAATAAACCTGTTAAACCATCTTTGCGACTGATTTCAGACAAATGTTGATTTGTTTCTTTCAAATGAATGCGATTTCTTGCCGTTTCAGAGACATCATTCACTTGAATAGCAATGTGGCTGACCTCTCCTGAGAGCCCGATTAACGGGGTGATTACGATGTCTTGATACATGAAATCACTGCTGTTTGAAACCGGAGAAAAATTGTTGAATTTAAAAAGGTACGGTCGGTTTTCCCAGCTAGAGAAGGAACGAGTTTCCAGATCGGCGGCGGTTTTTATCTTGGTTTCTAGCCAAGTTTTTGGCAGCTCTTCAAAATGATCAAATAAACATTGGCCAAGGATTTCTTGTGACAGAACGCCACTGTATGACTGCATAAAACTGTTCCACACACAGACCTTATACTCTTGATCCAACACGATAAGCCCTGAATCCATCGTATCGAGAATTTGTGTGACCCAATGAAAGTCTGCTATGTCCAGCGTAATATCGGACATTAGATTAGCTCCATGATTTCATAAATAATTTCTACGGATGGTTTATCAATTAAAAACAGTACCTCACACTCAAAATCGAGCGCTTCTGCCATGTAGGTGTATTCGATAGTAAACAGCTCACCTAATTCACCCTGCTCTTCACAGTAAGGCGTTAACGTATCCACAATGCCTGGCTGACGAAGTGAGAATTGCTTGTCGAGCTGATCCCCTAACGATGTGAGAAATGACGAAACCAGTAAGTTCGAGATATTCAAAATGATTTCATTATGAGGTGTAAACTCAAGCAGGTAGCCTAACTTCTCGCCAATTTGATTGATGTCTCTACCACGCAAACACACCAGAGCTTCACCATGAATACCGCCACCAACAAACCTCTGCGCAACCGCGACGGAGCCATCACGCCCAACAACGTCGACAAGCGTCATATGAAGTTCGCCGTAGGATAACGGACCAACATGTGGAACAGGAAGTTGGATGAACTCGTGTAAGTGGTCTGCCATAATCGCAGCCCCTTTACCAAGTGCAATGTTTGCAATCTCGCGGAATTTGGCTAGTGAGGAGAACTCCTCGCAAATCTGGCTTTTAGGATCAATCGAATGGCTAGGCTTGAACGCATAGTGCAGCCCCAATTGTTCATAGAGCGGTATCACCTGCTCTTCTGTCAGAGGCTTAGCGATAAAAGCTTGAGCACCTAGCTCTATGCAGCGCTGTTTTGCCTCTTGTTGAACATCTCCAGAAATAATGACGATTTTAGTCTGGTAGTGACTAACAGGTAATGACTCGAGGACTTCAAAACCGTCCATGATCGGCATCGTTAAATCGAGAAACAAAATATCGATATTTTGCTCCGCAAGAATATTTAGCGCCTCATACCCATCTTGAGCTTCGATCAGGTGCAATGATGTATCTTGTACGATGGAGCGCGCAATGAGCTTTCTTGCAACCGCTGAGTCATCACATATCAGTATTTTCATGTCACCAATGGAACTAACGTCAAAAAAATAATAATACCTGTTGTATACGTTCATCTCCATATGCTATGCCGACAAATCAGAGGCTTATAAGCGATTTGATTCACATTTATACAAATTGACTACACTGAGAGGAAGGTTTCTTTACGAAGTATGCTCAACGTAGCGCCAACACCTTGCTTTTTATCCTAAACTGTTGGTGGTCAAATAGATTCGCGAGGTTTTGTATGTGGCAAGCAATATCGCAACAGCTTTCTGATACTTTATTATTCGAGTACCAGATCACGGAAAAAGTAAGACTGTCTGGTGGGGATATCAGTGAAAGCTACATGATCAATGACGGCGAACAGCGCTATTTCGTGAAAATTAACGATCGCGAGTTTTTGTCTAAGTTTGAAGTTGAGGCAGAAAGTCTGCATCTTTTGCGTGAGACATCTACCCTATTTGTTCCAGAGGTTGTGTTGGTTGGTAAAACCAAAAACGCCTCATTCCTAATTCTTAACTACCTTCCAACAAAGCCATTAGAAGATGGCCCAAACAGCTTTAAATTAGGACAGCAATTAGCTCACCTTCATCAATGGGGCGAGCAAAAGGAATTTGGTTTTGATACGGATAACTATCTCGGGTCCACTCTACAACCCAATAAGTGGCACAAGAAGTGGTGTGTCTTCTTTGCTGAACAACGCATAGGATGGCAATTACAGCTCCTTAAAGAAAAAGGCGTCACTTTAGTTGATATCGACGACTTTATAGATGTCGTAAAACAACTGCTAGCAAACCATGCTCCAGAGCCTTCCTTGCTGCATGGCGATTTATGGAATGGGAATGCAGCTCTCACGGCATGTGGCCCTATCTGTTACGATCCCGCCTGCTACTGGGGTGACAGGGAGTGTGATATTGCGATGACTGAGCTGTTTGGTGGATTTCAGCCGGAATTTTATCAAGGTTATGAATCTGTTATGCCACTTTCTGCTGGTTATCAAGAGCGTAAAGATATCTATAACCTTTACCATGTTCTCAACCATTGCAATTTATTTGGCGGCCATTACTTGGAGCAGGCTCAACAAGTTATTAATAAAATTATTTCTTATTAATTTGGAAGCCACTGCATATTTCAAGATGTAAAACCTCGAGGCACATCACTACAGAAAATGACCCTAAGCTCAAGGTTGAGTTTGGGGTCAAGTTTTATACTTATTTCGACTCAATTAGCAACAACTCCACCTAATATCAAAGGAGACTTAACTTTGGATTGTGCCTATTTTCCTTGTAGGCAAAGTAAGTGAAGGGCTGTACTTCCTTAAAGAATAGAGTGTTTAAAAGCCCTGCGATATTAGGAGTTGTTGTATGAAAAATTATACCGAAAGGCATGTCAAATGCCCCCATTGTGGACATTCAATCGGCATTACACTAGATGCAAGTAATGGTGACCAAGAGTTTTATGATGATTGTCCAGCTTGTTGCCATGCCATTCACTTAAATATGCGAGTAGATGAGCTGCAAGATAAAGTCGAACTGTTTATCGATGACAATTACGAATAACAACTCGAGCATGTAAGCGTTGGAAACACAAAATCACTTGAATTAAAAAGGAGCGCTTGGCTCCTTTTTATCATTCTAAAGCTGTTTTGCTGCGAGAACTCGCTCAACAGTATCAACTATGGCTTGAGTCTGAGGGTCAAACTCAATATTAACGCGGTCCCCTACTTGTCTTACTCCAAAGAGTGTTCGTTGCAAGGTTTCTGGAATTAGGTGTACTGAAAAACGACACGCTTCAACCTCACCAATCGTCAAAGAACAACCATCCAAGCCGATATAACCTTTCGCTAATACATATTTCATTGATTCTTGCGGCAGTTGGAACCAAATCGTGCGGTTATTAGGCGTATCGATGATCTCGACAATATCAGCCATCAAACTAATATGGCCAGACATGCTGTGTCCGCCAATTTCATCACCAAACTTGGCAGCTCGCTCAATGTTTACGCTGTCACCTTCAACTAGCTCGCCTAAGTTGGTGAGAGCCAATGTCGCTTGCATTAAATCAAAGCTGATAAGGTTGCCATTAATTTTGGTCACGGTCAGGCAGCAGCCATTGTGAGCGACAGATGCACCTATTTCTAATCCTTTACAAAGCTCTTCGCTTAACTCGACAACATGCGTTTGAAAGCGTTCTTTTTTATCAATTTTAACGACCTTCGCCGTACCCTGAACTATTCCTGTAAACATTCTTTTTACCTATTGATTTCATACAAGCTGCAATCGATGACAGAGCCTTAAGCACAGCACTGTGTATCGAGATAAAACCTGTAGATTATAGAGCAACGACCTATTGAAAAATGGAGCCTTGTTCTCATACATGCTTCTAACATTAACATGATTTATTACAGCTCTCAGTATTAGCGTATCCTGAGCTTAGCGAGCATTAAGTTAGTGTTATCCACTATTCGCAACCTAACTATGGAATATAAACATACAATTGTTTATCATTTGCGCGGAGTTTCTCCGAGGCATTTTTTCACCTTATCGTGACTAAAATCAACCATCAGATCAGTTCACCACATCTTTTGTCCTCGAGCGCTCTCATTCTTTCAACTTATTGTTCCGCTCTGGAGTGTTTTTCGTGCATCGCTATAAAGAAGAAGCATCAAGTCTCATCAAATTGGCGACCCCGGTATTGATCGCATCTGTTGCTCAAACTGGTATGGGGTTTGTTGATACCGTTATGGCCGGAGGCGTTAGTGCCACCGACATGGCTGCGGTTTCTGTCGCTTCAAGTATTTGGCTTCCATCCATTTTATTTGGTGTGGGTTTGTTAATGGCGTTAGTCCCTGTTGTCGCACAGTTAAATGGCTCTGGTCGTCGAGTAAAAATCCCGTTTGAAATTCAACAAGGCGTCGTTTTGGCATTGTTGATCAGTGTGCCGATTATTGCAGTGCTGCTTCAAACCCAATTTATTCTCGGATTTATGGATGTTGAAACGCTGATGGCAGAAAAAACAGTGGGGTACATTCATGCTGTTATCTTAGCAGTCCCTGCCTTCTTGCTTTTTCAAACGCTTAGAAGCTTTACGGATGGTATGTCATTGACGAAACCAGCAATGGTCATTGGCTTTATCGGTTTACTGCTCAACATTCCCCTAAACTGGATTTTCGTGTATGGCAAGTTTGGAGCACCTGAATTAGGCGGTATTGGCTGTGGTGTCGCAACCACGATTGTTTACTGGGTCATGTTTGCCCTACTATTGCTTTATGTAATGACATCAGATCGACTTAAAAGCATCAACTTATTTGGTGAATGGCATCGACCACAATGGAAAGCGCAAGTTCGTCTGTTCAGGCTCGGCTTTCCTGTTGCAGCAGCGCTGTTTTTTGAAGTGACACTATTTGCTGTCGTTGCACTATTGGTCTCACCACTAGGACCAATCATCGTTGCTGCGCATCAGGTTGCGATTAACTTCTCGTCGCTAGTATTTATGCTTCCAATGAGTATCGGTGCGGCAGTGAGTATTCGTGTCGGACACCGACTTGGCGAAGAAAACGTTGATGGCGCTCGCGTTGCTTCACGAGTGGGCATCATGGTTGGTCTAGGTCTATCTGTTCTTACAGCGATATTAACCGTATTGTCTCGTGAATGGATCGCCGAACTTTACACTAGCAACCCAGAGGTCATCACTCTAGCGATGCAACTGCTCGTATTTGCTGCTGTTTATCAATGTACGGACGCAGTTCAGGTAATCGCGGCAGGTGCACTGCGTGGCTATAAAGATATGCGAGCCATCTTCAACCGTACTTTTATCGCCTACTGGATTCTTGGTTTACCAATGGGTTACGTCCTTGGCCGCACAGACTGGATCGTCGAGCCAATGGGAGCGCAAGGTTTCTGGCTAGGCTTTATCATCGGCCTTTCTTCTGCCGCACTTATGTTAGGGGTAAGAATGCGCTGGATGCACCGCCAAGAACCAGAGGTGCAATTGAACTTTTCAGTTCAGTGATAATAAGAAAAAGCCAGCGCACGCTGGCTTTTTTGATCGAATAATAACGCTGTTGAGTATACTTATAGCAAGCTTGTGAGCCAGTTCAGCCTGCTCTTTTGGTGACGAATACGAAGTTATAAAAAGGATATTTGTGCGGTCTATTTTATTGTTCTTAGTCTTGTTTCTTAACGGTTGCGATAACTGGTTCAACCCAGAAAACGCCATGTTTGACAAGTATCACCAACGTGTCGCCAATGTGTTGGACGCTCCTACTCTTCCAATAGAATCGCAATCTACGGTGACCATACCTGCAAAACGTGACTTATTCGAGCCACTTCCAAGGCTATCGATTGGTTTACTAGAAAGCTACCAATTACGCCAGTGTGGATTATTCAATCTACTTGCCGAGAAAAACTCGCAACTTGGTAAGGTGCAGGATGCATTTCATGATTTTGATTACCAAACTTCACTGTTACGAGCCATGAATCGATGTCTATCCGAATTTCAGCTCAGCGATGAAGAACGTACTACATTAACAGAGCTTTATTCGACTAAGTGGCAACATTTAGGTACTCATCTTGACAACTTGCTACTCGCGAGTGATGCAATGCAAAAGCAGCTAACGGCGTCGGATTGGCTATCTCAAGAAACACCAAATGATGTTGCACGTATTAACGACGTCTATCGTCTTTTCAGTGAAATGTACGGCTTGCCTCATCGCGCCATTTCACGTCTGCCCGATATTGAGATTGTGCAATATCAAGAAGAGCTAGAGAAATCTCGTTTAATCGGACGGCTTTACTATTCGATGATAAACGCTTCTCACTGGCTAAAAGCTACGACTCAGTTACTTGAACAACATCAGAATAATGTGTTGTGCGGGCCAAACCGAAACGTGACCCAGTTCCGCTACCTAAGAAATGTCTTTCAATCCATTTATGTTGAAGAAGTGCAACCTTACTTAGCCTATTTAGACAGTACCTATCAGCAACTTCATGATGGCGCCACCTTGATAGAAAAGCGTATGCAACTTCATGGTCATCAATATGGTATAAAAGAGGCACACAAAACCTTTAGACAAGAAACCCTAAACCACGTTCAGTTTTGGCAGGCTCTCTTCAAGCGATGCGGCGTAACCGTTGGTAAATAGTAAGTACAGAGCGTTCTATTCCTTCAGCCTCTCACGCAAGAATCGGGCAAAACGTGGCTTACCGGTATGAGTAAAACCGTTGTACCTGAACGTGATGGTTGAACCTATTTTCGGAGGCTGACGACGCACTTCATCGGTAAACCCACTACCAATGTAAAACTCTGTACCATCTGGTAAGCGAACTAACATCGCCCCCATCATACCCAATAAACGCCCCGTGCCTGGCTTATAGCCCACGACTAGCGCTTCATCATCCGCGTATCGTTTCAGTTTAAGTAAATCACTACCACGTCCAGCTTGATAACGGCTTGATACCTTACGTAGCATCACCCCTTCACCATCGGATATTGAAATCTTATCCAATTGCGCAAACAGGTGAGCTTCATTTTGGATCGCTCGGTGTTCGACATATTTGATATGAGCTTGGTCTACTTCGAGCACTAAGTCTTTGATGTTGTAATAACGCTTCCGGTAATCACCAGCAGAATACGGCATATCAAAGATCATAAAATCAATGTTTCGCCAAGCTGACTCCACAGGCGTTTTATCCAAAACCGTTTGTTGTACGAGATGGAAATTGCCTCGTCCCGCCCATAGCTCACCATCTAACGGATAGTCAGGTAGTGAATCTATAAACCAATCTGGAGCGTAGATTCGGTTACCATTTCTCGTCACGAGATGTTGTCCTGTCCAATAGGCGCGAATGCCGTCGAGTTTTTCGCTATACCAGTATTCAGATACATCGATACCATCTTGATAGCTTTGCGCAAGAGAAACTGGAGGCGTGAGAGAAGTATCAGCTTGAAGCTGTGAAGACGCTGTCATAACAGCCAGCGCGATTAATGTCATTTTTAATGGCATAAGAAGACCTTGTACAAAAAAGCGCCTTTATTGAACCGTAACTCCTCTCGATGACCTATTTGTTACTAGTCATTCTTCGACTCAGAACAATCAACTTAAGTAATGATTTGCAAGGACAATCATAAACTTTAGACAGATTTTGCATTTAATATTTACACATTGTTCACAATAGGATGAGTGAGTCTCAAATCAAGTCGCAACCTAATCTCGATGAGACTCTTGCTTTAGCACTCGATATTAATTCGACACCTCTCCTGAACAAGCCGTCTATCTATGCGTTTTTGATTCTCAAATTGAGAACCTATTCCTTCTCAATTTGAATGACATTATCAAAAAATCATAACCATTTGATTTTATTTGCATTTAAATTTGGCACGTTACCTGCTCTATATCCAAGTAGAGAAAACAAACGGAGATAGAGTCATGGAATTACGCAAACTAGAAATTAATCAAGACAAATTAGCCATTGAGTTTTTTGGTGACTTAGACGCAAGTGGCTGTCGACAAGCACAACATCACATTGATGAAGTAATTCACGACAATCATCACAAAGAAGTCGAAATTAACCTACAGCACGTCCAATTTCTTGATTCTTCAGGGATTGGTGCCATTGTTTACTTATATAAGCGTCTAGTTGAACGTGAAAGAAGCATGAGTATTGAAAACGTATCAGGCCAACCTTTAGAAATCATGAGCTTGCTTCGTATTAACCATGCTATTCCCGTTAACTCAAAAGGACACTAAAAATACCGGTTTAAACGGAGGTTGGCATGGTAAATCTTATACGACGATATGTAGTAAGCGGTCTTGTTGTCGGCATGTTTGGTTGTTCGTCGTTTGACTACCCAGACCACGGAAAAGGTGGCTTGGCGGAAAACTATCAAGATATTTCAATTGAAAATTATCAGTTTTCCCCAGTCATGCCCGATGAGCCGTTAGGTCCAGAGCATGGGTTGAGGTTTGATTGGCAACTCACCAAGCTACACCTAGACGCGTTGATTCAAGAAGGCGCACGCTGGTGCTTTCCTGCGGCAGTAGTGCAGGCGCTTGAGAAGCAAAACAGAATCGCACGTGAGTTAGAAGGCGGACTTCTACTCGATGCTGCTAACGACCTAGTGATTCAGCGTCGACGTTTAAACCAACTTGAACAGCAACTCGACTATGTATTAAGCCAAACCACTTGTACGCCACCCGATGATATTGAAGCATTGCGTAGCGATTTGAACGTCGTCGCTGAAATTTATGCACTCCTCAATATTGATAATCAATTTGCTGTCGATTCAGCAGAAATTAATCCAAAGTACATGGGACATTTGGCAGAAGCTGCCTACATTTTACGTGACCACCCTAACCTAACTCTCGTGGTGACTGGGCATGCCGATGTCACTGGCTCACCAGATTACAACCAGAAACTCGCTCAAGCGCGTGCAGAACAAGTGAAGCGTTACCTGACTGTATTTGGCATCACTTCAGAACGCGTAACCACCAAATCTGTGGGAGATAGCCTGCCGCTTTATGAAGGTGAAACACCTGCCGTGCGTTTAACCAATCGCCGCGTAAGCATCGAAGTTATTAGCCCTAATTCAGATAGCGATACCTCAGTAAATCGCAATCTATCTGCAGGAGGTACGCTATGAACACGATGAAACCATTTATCACCTTCGTTCTTTTGTGCTTGGTTGCTTGGGTACCTACTTCGTCAGCAGATGAAAACAATACTGTTAAGGTCGGCGATTTAATTCAGATTAACCTACCTGGAGAAGCATCTTTAAATAAAGGGTTTCAAGTCGATCGCCGTGGGCGTATTAACTTACCGGAAGTCGGCCCTGTATTTGTTGCTGGGTACAATGAACAACAGCTCCAAGACGTGATTATCGAAACGCTAAAAACCGTGTATCGTGACGTAAACAACGCTCGAGTCTTTATCAAACAACAACAGTTATTAGTGTCAGTCCAAGGCTACGTGGTCAAACCCGGGGAATATACCTTACCTTCGGGTTCCAACATTCAAATGTTTGTATACGAAGCTGGCGGCCTTCGCGCAGGTGCTCAGCTCGATAAAATGATCGTTAAACGCGGCGACAAAAACATCGAGTTTGACTACAAACGTTTCCTTGATACTGGTGATAATAGCCAGCTCCCGAAATTAGAATCGCTGGACGTACTGTTTGTTCCAGCATCTCCACTCGTTGGGAATATTGAGCAAGAATTTGATGCAGCAAAACTCGCGAACTCAGGCGATAGCGCAGACTCCGCTCGTGCCATCAAAGTCTTTGGTGAAGTGAATGCTCCCGGCTCATTCTCTTACAAACCGAACACCACGCTCGTTGATGTCGTGATGAGAGCTGGCGGCGTAACACGATATGCCAGTGTTGAGCAAATTCGCGTCATCACAAATAACAACCCAACCATGTTTAATCTAAAAAAGTATCTGGATACGGGTGATCAAAGCTTACTACCAGAAATCCTACCGGGTGCCACCATCTTTGTTCCAAAACAGGAAGAAGAAATCAAAGCGGGTGCAAATGTGGTTTATGTCATGGGTGAAGTTGCCCACCCTGGCGCGTATGAAGGAAAGCAAGACGCTAGCTTCATGGATATTCTCGCCAATGCAGGCGGGCCTACTCGCTATGCAGAATCTCGCCAAATTCGTGTCATAAAAGCCGATGGTAAGGTCATCAAATTCGACCTAACCGCGCATACCGAGGGGCTGTCTTCGGTTAGACCACCGAATGTCGGACCTGGAGACGCGATTTTCGTGCCTGAGAAAACCGATTTCAACGAGAAGTCATGGCTAAAAGTGGCGCCAAGTCGAGCGGTCGCTGTGATGGGAGAAGTCGTGCGCCCGGGACGTATTGAATGGTCAGACGAAATGGATTTAATTGATCTGCTTGCGCATGTTGGCGGCCCAACACGTAGAGCTGACACCACCAAAATTGAAGTCGCCAATAATGGTCAAATGACACAGTTCGATTTAGATCAATACATTTTAGATGGCTCACCAACATCGAATCTGCCCCGAGTTTCAGCTGGTACGGTAGTAAGAGTCCATGCATTACCTGACGATCCATCAGACAACAAATCGCAATGGGTAAGCCAGAGCTCTGATGCCTCGATATATGTTTTCGGTCAAATCAATGCACCAGGCCGCTATCGCTTTACCGAAGAAATGCACTTTCTGGATATTCTATCTGCCGCCGATGGACCAACAATGGATGCCGATATTCACAATATTCGTGTGACGCACCGTGGCCTAGGCTATGCCAAAGTGAGTAAATTGAATTTGTCGATGTACTTTGAAACGGGCGATGAGTCTATTCTGCCCCACGTTCGTCCCGGCGATACCATTTACATTCCGGAAAAAAACAAAAACTGGTTGGATCGCTCCAAAGAATCCACCGTACGTGTATTAGGTGAAGTAAGAGACCCTGGGCGCTATGTATTTAATGACAACATGACTGTACTTGACTTGCTGGCCGAAGCAGGAGGGCCGACAAACAATGCGTATCTTGAAAAAATCAGTGTGGTCAACATGTCTTGCTGTCAGGGCCAAGCTCGAACATTTGATTTGGTGAACTTTAGCAAAACCGCCAACATTTATGATTTACCAGTCATCCGTGCAGGCGACACTATTTACATTCCACATAAAGACGAAAGCTTTGCTGAAAAAGCGAGAGCCGGATTAAGAGATATTCTACAAATCACCACAACCATCGTGTTAATAGGAGCGTTGTAATGACTATTCCTGCCACTCACGCTGAGATTGAGCAAATTTATCTTCAGAGTGAACAGAAAGGCCACAAAACGATTTGTGTTGTGGGTTGTAAGTCTGAAGACGGCGTCACTTCCGTGGCTTCATCTCTAGCTGAGCGTCTGGTTTTAGCTGGACACAATACTTTGTATGTGGATCTTAACTTGTTCAAGCCCGCTTATCGCACTATTCACGAGTTTGATGATAC
Source organism: Vibrio sp. 1-2 (7-a) (assembly GCF_013048515.1). Classification (NCBI taxonomy): domain Bacteria; kingdom Pseudomonadati; phylum Pseudomonadota; class Gammaproteobacteria; order Vibrionales; family Vibrionaceae; genus Vibrio; species Vibrio sp. 1-2 (7-a). The sequence goes on along the minus strand of NZ_VHSQ01000001.1, from coordinate 980,967 downwards.
AGAAAAAGTTGGCCACCTGATCACAAGAGAAAATACGCATCAAACCTTAGTCGGTCTCCCAGCTCCATCTCTCGCCAGCACTCAATTGGCGTACCGAGATCCGACAATGCTGAAGCGCAATATTGCAGAGTGGTTAACGCAATACGAGCGCGTCGTGATAGACACATCTCCACTTCTGAGTGTCAACCGAAGCAATATTGCCCCTCAAGTGATTGCGGGCGTATGTGATGCCACCTTATTAGTCGCACATTATGGCTCTACGACGGCAACCCAACTCGAACAAGCCAAAAAACTACTTGATGCTAGCGATGCGAATTTGATTGGTTCCGTGCTGAATATGAAGCATACACCTAGCCTGAAAGATGAGTTGATCCGCCAAGTTTCCAAGCTACGCTTTTTACCCAAAAAGTGGAAAGAAAAGATATCTCAACAAATTAAGAAAAGTGAACTGTTTATGTTTTAGGGAGCGCCAATATGACTGCAAATAACACACCGACTATCGAACAAGAATTGGTGGATGAACACATTCTCCAGCAAATGATCAAAGATACGTGCGCCGAAATCATCCCTACGCTGATTGAACATTATACTGAAGAGTCACGAGAGCGCATGGAGAAAATAGAGCAAGCATTAAGCGCGAAAGACCTCCAAACATTAGAGTTCGAAGTTCATACACTCGGCAGCTCTGCCCTTGCTTTAGGTAACCGAACGCTTTCCAGACAAGCAAGAATGATTGAGAAATATTGTGTGGAAGGGAAAACACTAGAAGCATTGGCTCTCTGTGAGTCTCTTTCCCAGCTGGCAAATGAATCGTTTGACGCGCTAGAAAAGCGAAAAGATCAGGGGTTCGAGTAACCGTTTCAATAATAAATTATCTTATGAATCATCGCACTTATTAAAGTGCGATGCCGATATCATCTAAGACATTTACAATTTAACTTAATCAATTAAAAAGTATGGATTTTTCGCAAATTTCCCACCTTGTGCTAATACTTAGATAACGCTTTTCTCAAATTGAGAATATTCAGCACTAGAGAGCACTAAGCCATATAACTCGCTCATCACGCCAAATACAAATAATAGTGCTGACAAAAATCATAAAAAGTGAAACGAACTACGTTGGGATAGGACTATGAGACCAAGGGTGTTACTGGTAGAAGACTCTACTTCACTAGCCATACTTTATAAGCAGTATGTCAAAGACGAACCTTATGACATTTTTCATGTCGAAACAGGTCGCGAAGCAATTCAATTTATTGAAAGAAGCAAACCTCAGCTCATCATTCTCGATTTGAAACTGCCCGATATGTCTGGTGAAGACGTATTGGATTGGATAAACCAAAATGACATTCCTACCTCCGTTATTATTGCTACAGCGCATGGCAGCGTAGACTTAGCCGTTAACCTAATTCAAAAAGGTGCGGAAGATTTCTTAGAAAAACCTATTAACGCTGATCGCCTAAAAACTTCTGTTGCATTACACCTCAAACGCGCCAAATTGGAAGATTTAGTAGAAAATATTCAGTCCAAGTTTGATCGCCATAACTATCACGGATTTATCGGTTCAAGTCTCCCAATGCAGGCGGTATATAAAACTATTGATGCCGTTGCTCCAACATCTGCCAGTGTCTTTATTGTGGGTGAAAGCGGCACAGGTAAAGAAGTCTGTGCTGAAGCCGTGCACCGTCAGAGCGACCGTAAAGACAAACCTTTTATTGCTATAAACTGCGGGGCTATCCCACGAGATTTAATGGAAAGTGAGATTTTTGGCCATGTTAAAGGCGCATTTACCGGGGCCACAACAGACCGAAAAGGTGCTGCGACGCTGGCTCACGGTGGGACGCTTTTTCTCGATGAACTGTGTGAAATGGAACTTGAGATGCAAAAGAAGTTGCTCCGTTTTCTTCAAACAGGAACCTACACACCGCTTGGTGGCACTCGAGAGATGAAGGTGGATGTTCGAATCATTTGTGCCACCAACCGAGATCCATTAACAGAAGTGGAAGAAGGTCGTTTTCGTGAAGATTTGTATTACCGCGTACACGTAATACCTATCGATATGCCCCCCCTACGTGAGCGAGGAAGTGACATCGTCACGTTAGCCAAGCACTTTTTGACCACTTATGCTAAACAGGACAAAAAGAAATTCTCAACAATCGACAGCGAAGCTCAACATATCATCAAGCACTACGAATGGCCGGGTAATGTAAGGCAATTGCAAAACATCATACGTAACATTGTAGTGCTTAATAATGACGAAAAAGTCACGGTGAATCACCTACCCGCTCAACTGACTAGAAAGTCTAAAACGGTGAGAACATCCACTCCCGCACATGTAACTCAAGAGCCTGCAACCCCTCCAACAATAACATCCCAACCTGTGTATGTTGAGGAACAATCGGCCCCCGCTAGAGAACCGTCAATACCGACACCGGAACCTAACATACAATCCTCAGCGGCTGCCTCGCCGTACTTTAACTCTGATGGAACCATTCGCCCTATGTGGCAAGTGGAGCGTGAGGCGATTCAAAACGCAATCGCATACTGTGATGGCAACGTTCTCAATGCCGCCGTAATGCTGGAGCTAAGCCCATCTACGGTTTACCGAAAAAAACAAGCGTGGGAAGCGGATGAAATTAATCTCGAACAATCTTGAGAAACCTGACGTTGGTGAAATTTGGATTTTTCTTGATAGCCGCCTGTTTGGCGGTATCGAAAGTCACGTCATAGAGCTTGCTCGTGGATTAATGACATTTGGGCACAAAGCACGTGTTGTCTTAACGACTGAGTACTCGCCACCAGCACAGATTGTAGAGAAAGCAGAAGAATCCACCATCCCTGTGAGTTACTTGAACCATTTGTCTGGTGAGCCACATAAGGCATTAAAGATCAAACACCTAACAAGCGCGGTCGCCAATCACCAACCATCGGTCATTCACTCCCACGGTTACAAAGCGTCAATCTTAGCGCGCTGTGCCAAGCTACTCACGCGCACATTTCCTCGCTTGATTTCAACTTATCATGCAGGAGAATCATCCTCGGGCAAAATGTGGCTCTATGATTGGCTTGATAGAAGTTCAGGCTACCTCTCTAACCACTGCTTTTCCGTCAGCCCAAGCATTCAGCGCAAAGTCATTTTCCCTTCGGAACTGCTGAATAACTTTGTTTCGATTCCCGATCGTAATCTCAACTATCAAGAAATCGCTTTCGTCGGCCGATTGAGCCAAGAAAAAGGTGCCGACCAATTTATCGAAGTAGCTAAGCTCTGCCCAACACTGCATTTTAGTGTTTTCGGTGATGGACCAGAAAGAGAATCACTCGCCCAAATTGCCCCTTCAAATGTGACATTTTTCGGTCATCAAACTGAAATGGAGACCGTTTGGAAAAACATTGGCGTGCTGGTAATTTCTTCTCGCTATGAAGGCCTGCCTATGGCGGCGCTTGAAGCAATGGCTAGAGGAATAGTCGTGATGAGCCTACGCGTGGGTCGCTTGCCCGATATTATCCAAACTGGCGAAAATGGCTTTATTGTCGATGACGTCCCATCTCTCGCTCAATGCCTTAAACATTGGATGTCTCTTGATGAAGCGCAGCAATCTCTCATTCGTCAAAACGCTCGGCAGACCATTATTGATGATTTCTCGGCGCAAAGCGTTATTCCTGTATTGCTACGAAAATATCAAATTGAAACGGAGCAATAAGCCATATTGGTTCTCAATATGAGAATATTGCTTCTCCCCTTAAGTCCAAGCACAAATATCTAATAATATTCAAACACATAAACTAATGGCATATTTTGGCATCTCTGTTGCAACTCAGCAGTTAACACAAGTTAATGATGAGACAGAGGTGACTTATGATTACTCCAAAACGCATTCTATATGTTCATTATGGTGATAACTGGATTCGCGGCAGTGAAGTGGTACTTCTGGATCTCATCTCAGGGATTGACCGTGATAAGTTTGAGCCATTCGTGTGGTCAAACTGCCAGCCACTAATCGATAAGTGTCAATCGCTCGGAATTGAAGCGGAACATTCTGTTTTCAATCTCGTTGGTGGCTGGAGTGCGCCTCGCTGGGATATTAGCGGATGGAATAGCCTTATCAAACAGGGCTCAGCACTGATCGAAAAACACAATATCGACTTGGTACACGTTAATAGCGGTGGTCCTTGTCAATGGATGTGCTTGGCTGCACGCATGAATCACATCCCACTTGTCACCCAACTTCATTGTCACTATACATTGCGAGATCGCTTCTCTCTTGGGTTACACCTCTCCCCAAAATTGATTTGCGTTAGTAAAGATGTCGGTCGTGACATTATTCAGGACGGTTACCCAGAAGACCAGCTTTATGTTGTGCACAACGGTGTATCGCTTCAAGACTCTGATACGCCCGTTGATATCAAGGCTCACCTCGGAATACCTCCACAAGCGTTTACCTTCCTCTCGGTAGGTTCGTTGATTAAAAGAAAAGGATTCGACCGCCTTATTCGCGCTATGCGCATGCACAATTACCATCACGATAATCCTCATCTTGTTATCGTTGGCGATGGCGAGGAAAGAGAAACATTGCAACAACTTGCTTCGGATCTCGGTATCCAAGACAGAGTCCACTTTGTCGGGGAAAAAAGCAATGCTGGTGCATGGATGTCTGGGAATGCAGACGCTTTTATTAGCGGCGCCTATGAAGAGGCCTTTGGTCTCGTGCTCGGGGAAGCGGCTTTAGCTCAACTGCCTATCGTGGCTCCTAAAACAGGAGGCATCCCTGAGTTGTTCGAGCATAATCACTCTGCACTACTGTACCAGAATCGCGGAATGGCAAGCTTATTAAACGCTATCCAACAAGTCATGCAAGATGCAGCGCTAAGAAACAAGCTAGCTGAAAACGCCTATCTTCATGCTAGCCAAAACCTCACGACTGCAGCATCCATAAGCGCCATTGAACGTATTTATGAAGGTGAGCTTGAGAACAACAGTATTACACCAATGCCAATGACTCACTGCATGAAGCCTCTTTCACGCTGGTTGAGCATCAATTGAGGAGGCCAGTCATGAAACGTGTATTAATGTTCGACGCCATCCCAATGCAAGGTGGTTCTAAAATTGCGAATGCAGAGCTCCTCAAACAGTGCGATAAACTGAACGTAATTGGTTATCTGCTGACCACGAATCCAGAGCATTGGGAGTCACTACTTAGCGATACGCCTCGTGTGCAGATTATCAAAATCAAACCATCACCATTGAGCTCCACTCATGGCCTCACTTACTGGTTAATGAACGCGTATTACTTTATCCAACTGATTTTTGCGTGCATGAAACTACCAAAGATAGATAGCTTTTTAGGTCTATCTTGCCCAAGTAACGATATGCCTTTGTACTTACTAAGATTAATCAGCAAAAAGCCTGTGGTACAAATGGTTCATGGTCCAGTTGGTCGTTCAAGATCTTCCGGCTACTGCTTGGTAAAAGCATCCGCAATTTATTACTTGGCAAACACCCGAGAATCGATGCTAGAGGCCTTACAGGTCTACCTCAAAACAGAGAAGCCAGCCACTGAACGCTATTGGTGTGGTTTGAATGCGTCTACGTTTGTTAACGGACTATCGAGAGACCGTTGGCCAAAACAAGCAAATCCGATTTCAAACCGCGTCTTCTGGGCGGCCAGCTTACTAAAATGGAAGAACATCGATCTTTTTCTTGATGCTTTAACACTTGATAAGACAAAAGAGATCAAATCTACCGTGTGTTACATCAAACCAAATGTGGCAGGTGTGGAATATTCAACACCAGACTTCACCACAAAAGGTGTTGAATGGCATGAATGCCCAGATAACCTCGATGACCTACGCTCTCAGTGTGGTGTGTTTGTTTCCACCAGTGTTAACGAACCTTTTGGATTATCCATTTTAGAAGCTCTCGCAGCAGGCATGTGCATCGTCATCCCACATGATGATAGCTACTGGGATCGCGTATTGACGCATGGCCGCAATTGCATCAAGTACACACCAAACAATGTGGCGTCGTTACATAACGCAATTCGCCTTTTGAATGAGTCTCCATGGATGAAAGTGACAATGGGTATAGAAGCACTCAACGTTTCTCAACTTTATACGGCCGAACGTTGTTATCTGCCAATCGCTCAGCACCTTGCAGCAGAATCCGCACCGAATGGCGATTGTAAACTTAAAACACCGCGATACATCAAAGGATATGACCATGTCTAAAGCAATGACCAACATGTCGCTGTTCGCTATCGCGTTAGTGATAAACAAAAGCATCAGCTTAATCATGCTGCCTGTATTGCCCCACTTTCTCTCACCAGAACAAATGGGCAAGCTTGAACTGCTTACCACCTTTGGCGTTGTCACAACCTTATTCGTCAGTTTCGCTTTGCATGAAGCGCTGTATCGATTCGTCGGGGTTGAAAAGGATCAAAATACGCGCACAAGCCTACTAAACCAGCTGTACTCACTTGCTTTGTTCATCGCTGGCATCGTGGCTTTATGCCTACTCGCTATCATTATGCTCGCGCCTATTCCTGCACCTTTTACGCGAGTCGAGTTTGCTATTGTTATGTTTGCTATCGTTCTAGAAGGCAGTATCGCAATCGGCACAGCTTGGTTGAGAACGCAGGACGACAAAGCAAGAACCCTACTTAACGTCATGGTGACTACCACTGTTTTTCAGGTCATTTTCATCATCACGGCTCTGTCTGTTCACCCACATGTTATTGCTGTTTTATGGGGTGGCTTGTTGGCTGCTATTACTCAGTTTGTCTGGCTGCACATCATTAACCGCTACAGCATGACTCTGCCAAATCTGACAGTGGCGAAACAATACCTAAATTACTGTCTGCCAATGATGATGGCTGGATTGGTTGCGTTTTGTCTCAATGGCGCTGAACGCTGGTTCATCGGCGCGAACGCCTCACTTGCGACATTAGGGATTTACGCGATAGCCGTAAAATTTGCGGTTGGCATGTGTATTTTAGTTCAGCCATTTGGCATGTGGTGGATGCCACGTCGATTTAATTACCTAGAAGGTCGTAAGAGTACAGAAGCTGTGCGCATCACTCATCTAGGCATGATTTACATTACAGGTTTAAGTGTTGCAGTCGGCACATTAGCAATGGTGATGATCACTTACCTGTTACCAGAAACCTATCATGAGGCGGTACTGTTCAGCTTGTTCTTACTGCCTATCGCCATGCTAAAAGAGTGGAGCGAACTCATTAATATTTCCATTTTGTACAAGCGTCGTACTCGCTGGTTACTGGGTATTAATGTCGTCTCAGCATGCGTTGCAATTGCTTTGCTGTTTGGCCTATCGTCTCTGGGTATCTATGGAGTTTTCATTGCGCTTTATTACGCTCAACTGTGTAAGCTTGGCCTTACTTATGCGGTAGGCCAACAATGCATGCCGTTGCCTTTTCACCTAAGTCTGATGGTTTTATTGCAGATTATCTCCGGTGTGGCACTGTTCCTGCTTCACTCTTCACAATCAATAGGCATCGCCATCGCAATTTGCATTTTGACATGCACTTTGCTGGCAGGGATAGCCACTCGCTATATGAGTAAAGAGACGCTAAATGCGCTCACTCGATACATGGTGAAATGGCGTGGACAGGTGAAGAGATACTCGTTATGACTGAAACCAAGGTGAGAAGAAAGCAGTCCATCGCAGCGCTGACGATTACCGTCTGTATCGGCCTGCTTTGGATTGTTATGCCTCACCCTATTTTGATTGTCGCACTATGTTTCGCCCCACTTGCTTTACTGTTCGTTCTCAACCAAACGTTTTGGCTCGTCACGCTGTTCGTTATTTTTTCATTCTTCCGTATTCATGAAGCGTTTCCCGTTATCTATAACTTTAAGATCCCATTGCTACTATCATTAGGGGCACTGGCCGCACTTGCTTTCCACCTTTTGATAAGTCGCCAGCTTACGGCTTTTTGGCACCCTTCATTAAAATGGCTGTGCATATTTTGGGGGCTGGTGATCATCGGCATCGTCTTCGCCTCCAGTCGTGACATTGCCATTACAGTTTTCAAAAATACCTATTGGAAAATCATCATTATGACATTGGCGATCACCTGGCTTATTACCAAGCCTGCTCAGTTGGCACAAATGTCGAAAGCGATAATTTTCGCCGGATTGTTGATTGGTTTAGTCGCATTACAAAACGCAGCGAATGGCATTGATTTAGTGGAAGGAACGCGCGTATCGATTGGACGCTCCATAGGTTCAGTACTCGGCGATCCGAACGACTTGGCGCTGGTGTTAATGTTTCCCCTCGCCTTTACCGTTAGTCAGTTAATGGAGAAACGTTCACCTAAGCATCTCCGACTCTTTGCACTTGTTACCTGTTTGGTATTGTTTTTTGCGATTATTGAGACACAAAGCCGCGGAGGCTTGTTAGGCTCTCTATCGGTATTTGCGTACTTTGCCTTTAAGTACATCAAAAGCAAAACGTTAGTCTTAGTACTAGGCGCCGTCGCAGCCATCGTACTCTACGCATTTGCTGGTATCTCAGGGCGAGAATCGGGTGGCGCAGCCGAGGATGGTATAGATGCCTCTGCGATGGGGCGACTTTACGCGTGGGAAGCCGCATTTAAAATGGCTCTCCACCATCCGTTAACTGGGGTTGGGCTTGATAATTTCTACTTTAATTACTATTTCTATAGCCCTCACTGGGATGGTATCAATCACGCCGTACACAGTACTTGGTTTGGCGTATTAGCGGAAACGGGGTTTGTTGGACTCGCCGTGTTCATTACATTGATTGTGTCATTGATTCGAACCTCTTTGCATTCTATTTCACTACTGACGCCAACATCGGATTACACCCTATCTGTTGGAGCAAATGCAGTCTTAAGTGGGCTGATCGGGACCATCGTATCAGGCACCTTCCTCACTCAAGGTTTCACTTGGCCAATTTACATTCTGGCGGCATTAACGGTAGTCGTTAGCCGAATCGTTCAAAGTGATTGTCAAAATGAGAAACCCTAATTTCAAATACCAACAGAAAGCCCAATCATCTGTTTTATAACAAATAAATCCTTGGCACGTATTGTGATTACTCTCTTGATTAGTAATCAAATAACAAAGACTCAAGGAGAGCCACATGACAGACATCGTAGTATTTGGAGAAGATTTTGGCGGGTTACCCTCCTCCACTCAACACATTGTCAAACGACTAGCAACGAGCCACCGCATCCTTTGGGTTAACTCAATCGGTCTTCGTCAACCTAGGCTGACCACTAAAGACATGCAACGTGCGTTAAACAAGCTCACTCGTGTATTTAATAACGCTGGATCGCATAAGCCAACGTTAGAGTCTGCAATAAACCCAAATATTCACACCATTAACCTACTCACTATTCCTGCTCCAAGTTCTGCGCTGGCAAGAAAAGTAGCGGCTAAGATGATGAAATACCAGCTCAATAAAAAATTACACGCTCTTGGTTTTGATAAGCCTATATTTTGGACATCGCTCCCAACGGCCGCAGATGTTTGTGCGGAAATGAATTCACGTGGGCTAATTTACTATTGTGGCGATGACTTTAGCGCTTTAGCTGGTGTTAACCACGACACGGTTGCCAAGCATGAACGTACACTGGTTAACGCGGCTGATGTGATTTTTACAGCAAGTGACAAACTCGCCACTCAATTTCCATCTGGTAAAACCGTCACTTTGCCTCACGGTGTCGACTTTAGTCTGTTTTCTGAGCCAGCACCTAAGGCTGAAGATTTTCCTAATGATGGTCGCAAAGTGCTGGGCTTTTATGGCAGTTTGTCTGAATGGTTAGACTACGACTTAATTGCCCAAGTCGCAGACCAAGCGCCTGACTGGGATCTCGTGTTCATCGGCCCTAACGAGTTCAGTGATAATCCGCTTCCACAAAGAAGCAACATATACTACCTGGGCCCGAGAGCGCATCACACTCTGCCACGTTACTCCCAACACTGGGATGCCAGTTGGTTGCCCTTTGTTGATAACGCTCAAATCAAGGCATGTAATCCGCTTAAACTTCTTGAGTACTTGGCAACAGGAACCCCTGTTATCAGCACACCGTTTCCTGCATTAATGCCCTACAAACATATGCTTCATGTGGTTCAAGATGTCGAAGACGTGTGTGCCAGTCTCGATCACCTCCTACCGCCACCGACAGATTCAAAGTCATTTGTTCAACAGCAAAGCTGGGAAGCAAGAGCCCACCAAGTTGATAAATTAGTGAGGGCGCTATGAACGATTTAAGAGAAAACCTCAGCGTACTGTTACATGGTGCTTGGAGACGTCGCTACATGATCGTTATTCCTATGCTTGTATTGCCTGTGCTGGGTTTCATCGTAAGTAAACTGGTTCCGACGACTTATGTCGCTCATACAAGTATGCTTATCCAAGAGACAGCGAAAATGAACCCATTCCTTCAAGATCTTGCCGTCTCAACCATGCTGAAAGATCGATTGAGCGCACTCAGTACCTTGCTAAAAAGCCGACATGTTTTGTACTCAGTTGCCAAAGAACAAGCGCTGATTAGTGACGAAATGAGTGCCAAAGAGCAAGAGTTCATCATTAAAGATCTCGCGTCGCGTTTGTCTGTTCAGCAGCTCGGTAAGGACTTCATTCAAATCCAACTACGAAGTGGCAAACCGAATGGCATGGAGTCGATGTTACTCTCCGTCAGCGAACATTTTGTCGAACAGCTTTTAGCTCCTGAACGATCTTCAATTAAAGATTCAAGTCACTTTTTAACCATCCATATTAATAAACGCAGAGAAGAGCTGGATAAAGCAGAGCAAGCGTTCGCGGAATACAAGAATACTTACTCTCACGCGACGCCTGAAATGCAAGCACAAAGCCTGACTCGTCTGGCAAGCCTTAAACAAACCTTGGCAGAAAAAGAAGCGGAGCTTGCTGGTGTTACCCGAAGCCTAGGTAGTTTGGACCAACAGCTTTCTAAAACCAACCCGGTTATCGGTAAGCTTGAAGAACAAATCATCGACATTCGTAGTGAGCTCACCTTGCTTCGCGCCAAGTACACTGAGGCACATAGCATGGTTCAAGGCAAGCTACGAGAGTTAAACCGCTTGGAGCAAGAGCGCTCAGTACTATTGAACTCTAAACAACCGGAATTAAACAGCGCCCAACTTTGGGATATCGCAAGCAATACCACCGTAAACAGTCTTGGAGAAGCTCAGCCTCTTCTGGTCTCTCAGCTTCACCAACTGCAAATTATGCGCGGACGCTTTGAAGCCCTCACAGAAGAAACCAATAGCTTACGAACAATGATTCAAGAGTTAGAAAGTAATGCGCATCGATTTGGTAGCACAGCAACAGAAATTAACCGCCTAGCTCGTGATGTCGCGGTAAAAAGAGAAATGTATGATGACCTTGTAGAGCGTTATGAAATGGCTCAATTAACTGGTTCACTTGGCGTATTTGAAGAGAATAAACGCGTGAAAATCATTGATGAACCTTTCACACCAACCATTCCGTCTAACTTACCTAGTTTTGTGTTTGTCATTTTAGGGTTTATCGGTGGCGCGGGTTTGGGCATTGGATTAGCGACGATACTTGAGTTAGCAGATAACTCTATCCGCTCTAAAAGAGCATTAGAAAAGCATCTTGGCGTTCCTGTGATCACCACCTTACCTAAAGTGGTATACGGAAGCTAACAGCCGTTAACACTCTATTACAAGCACTCGCTCAGCGAGTGCTTTTCTTTTTGTGCTTATTCTAACTCTGCATAAGGTTTCCACTAATATGAATCTCAAATTGAGAATAAACATCGCCCTTCATATGCGCCACCATTAACTCCATGTTTTTAAAAACTTAATTTTTTGGCACGCAGTCTGCAATTCCTGAATAAACAAAGAACTCAACGAGGGTTTGAGAATGGAATTCAGACAAAAACAAAATAGCACTCAACGCAATAAAAAAGTGATATTACACGTCGTGCAGCACTTAGCTCCTGGCGGTTTGGAAACGCTCGTATTAGAGATGCTTCGTTTTGCGCAACCGAATCATTCCGTGTTTGTCGTAAGTTTAGAGGGAAGCAAAGCGCAAGCACTGCAATGCTGGTCAAAACTCTCGGCCTACCAAGGCCAACTGCACTTTCTCAATAAGAAACCTGGATTCAGCGGAAAAACCATCAGTACGCTGACTTCCATGCTCAAAGGACTTAAGCCTGATGTGGTCCACACTCACCATATCGGTCCACTATTATATGGTGGGATTGCGGCACGCTTAGCGCAGGTGCCAGTAATTATCCATACTGAGCACGACGCCTGGCATCTGAATAACAGAAAGTCAGCTCGACTTCAGTCCCTACTGCTAAAAATGATTCGTCCACATGTGGTTGCCGATGCGAACTTTGTCGCCGAACAAATCCAGACAAAACTGAATTACCGCAAAGTCTGCACCATACATAATGGAATCGATTGCCAGAAATTTCAAAGCGGTAATCAAGCAACCAAGAGAAACTTGTTTGGGCTTCCAGCCAACAAAACCGTGATTGGAGTGGCTGGACGTTTAGAAGCAGTTAAAGGCCATAAAGTGCTTATCGAAGCCTTCTCTCATCTTACGCCAAACACACACCTAGCCATTGCTGGAGATGGTTCTCAGAGAGCTCAATTGGAAGCACAAGTTAGAACGTTAAAACTTGAGGATCGCGTTACCTTTTTAGGCTTGGTCGATGATATGCCCAGCTTTTACCAAAGCCTCGATTTATTTTGTTTACCGTCGCTTCAAGAGGGTTTCCCCCTCTCAACACTAGAAGCTCAAGCATGTGACATTCCTTGTGTCGCAACCGATGTTGGTGGCGTGAAAGAGACGCTCTGCCCGATTAACAGCACATTGGTTGAAGCCAACCGAGTGTTCTCTTTGGCGGAAGCTTTGTCGCAGCAATTGAAATCAACCCATGGTTCTCCTCGAACTTTTATTCTCAAACATTTTGATATCAGAGACATGGTGAGTCGCTACTCACGTTTGGCCAAGGAGGCTAGCTATGAATGATTTACTTTGGATTACAGGTTTTGGTTTATCCGCATTTTTGATTGTCTATCATCATGTTGGTTATCCATTGCTACTTAAATGGCTTCCTTTAAAACAGCAAAAAACCACAGCACCATTTGTAGAGCGAGCTTACAAAGCCTCTCAAACAGACAGTCAGTTACCATCTATTACTGTCATCGTGCCCGCCTACAATGAAGAACAATGGATAGCAGAAAAGATCCGCAACCTTGCGAGCTTAGATTACCCAAGAGATAAATTGAAAGTGGTGATCGCATGTGATGGCTGCACAGATAACACAGCCGAGATTGCTCAAGCGACGATTCAAGAAGCAATCTGCTCCGATACACTGTTCATCATTAATGACCACCAAGTCAATCGCGGTAAAGTTGCCCTACTCAACGAAGAAATGCGTCATGTTAGCTCGGACATTACCGCACTGAGTGATACATCGGCATTGATTTCTTGCGATTCTCTGTTGCTAGCTAGTCAGCATTATCAAAATGAGAAGGTTGGAGTGGTTAACGCGACATATCAAATAATGAGTACCGATAACCAAGGTGAAGCAGCGTACTGGCAATACCAGTCTCGAGTGAAGCACCAAGAATCCTTGCTAGGTTCAACGATTGGTTCTCACGGTGCGTTTTATACATTCAGAACCCACCTATTTGAACCACTTGAAGTCAGCACCATCAATGACGATTTTATTCTCCCTATGAGAATCGTTTTGCGAGGCTATAACGCTATCTACGAACCTAACATGCTGGCTCTTGAACTCGAACAAAGCTCAGACGACGCAGACTTCAAGCGACGCCTAAGAATTTCAGCGGGTAACATGCAGCAGCTCATGCAATTAAAGAAATTACTGCTACCTCGCTATCGTGGCACTGCCTTTGCATTTCTATCGGGAAAGGTTCTGCGCTTAGCAACACCCTATTTGATGATTGTTTGCTTGGTTTGTTCACTACTACTGGCACACAACCCGCTTTTTCAAGTAATGCTGCTCGCTCAAGCCTGTGTTTATGGTATCGCACTTGTCACTTACTTGGTGCCTGCACTTAACACAGTCAAGCCTTTTAAACTGATTAGCTACATCGTCATTGGTCATCTCGCCAATTTCATCGGCGGTATGAAGTATTTGCTAGGAATGGAAAATGGACGTTGGAAACGCGTCAACCAATAAGGAAAGCATCATGAAAAACTCACGCTACGATTCAAATGTATGCCACGCGAAAAGAACGTTTGATGTACTGGTTGCAATGTTTATTTTGCTCGTCACTGCACCGCTATTCCCATTTATCGCGCTAGCTATAAAAATCACATCGAAAGGCCCAGTGATCTATCGTCAACTGCGTGTTGGGCGCTGTACACCAGAAAAAATGGATCTTTTTCAAATCATGAAATTTCGCACCATGTATATTGATGCGGAGCAACGCTCCGGTGCAGTTTGGGCAACCGAAAATGATCCTCGAATCACACCAGTAGGACGTTTTTTACGTAAGACGCGTTTGGATGAGTTACCACAGCTGTTTAATGTGTTGAGAGGTGAAATGTCGATGATCGGACCACGTCCAGAGCGCCCTGCTTTCTACCAAAAGTTGGAAGATGAAATCCCTTATTTTGTAGAACGCACATATGGCGTATTACCAGGAATTACAGGCCTAGCGCAAGTTAACCAAGGCTATGATGCTTGCATTGAAGATGTACGACGTAAAGTTGGTTTTGACCACAGTTACGCACTAAGCTTAGGTTCGTTCTACTCTTGGATTTCAATGGACCTTTCAATCATGAGTAAAACATTCGTTGTAATGATTGATGGACGAGGCCAGTAGTTTCTCGATTCTGGTAACGGTCACTCTTGCCACTGGCGTCGCATCTTTTCGATGGTCGCTGGTGGCACATCATGAATGCTTTGATACGCTCCGCGACACACTTTAACTTCCACCTCAATGCGCTTCTTCACGCAGTAGTCCAAGTAACGCTTCATCTCCCAGTGCCGAACAAACGTATTACTCACAATCACGACTTTCCTTTTGTTCAACCACTTTCGAGTTTGCTGAAAACACCATTCGTGCGCTTGGGGCAATTGAGTCGGGTTAAAGTGATAATCACCTTCATCATTTTCAAAATACATGTCAGCTTCAAAATGCTTAGCACCAAGCTCTATCGCCAATTGCTTTGCTAAGGTTGTTTTACCTGAACCTGGAAGTCCACGAATAAGAATGAGTTTAGCCAGTGACATAATGCTGTTAAATGAGGTGGGAATAAGCCCAAACTGTAACGGAATTATTGAAAAAGAAAAGTAGAAATAAAAATGCCGAGCGCATTAGGCTCGGCATTTAAATCCAATAGTGGATAGTGTTTATTTGTAAGCTGACAGTTCCGTTCTTAACCCTTTAACCAAGCTTACACACATCAACAACAGAACAAAGGTAAACGGTAATCCCGTTGCAACCACGCCTGACTGCAATGCTTGCAAGGCTTCTTTGCCACCAACCCAAAGCATAACGGCTGCAATTGCACCTTCAATACAAGCCCAGAAAATACGTTGTGGAATTGGTGCATCAATCTTACCACCCGCAGTGATACTATCGATAACCAGTGAGCCAGAGTCTGATGATGTAATAAAGAACACCAGAATCAGCACGATAGAAAGCATTGAAATCACTGAGCTATACGGAAGCGCATCGTAAACATGGAACAGAGTCAGTGAAATATCAGTTAGACCATTTGCACCTAGCTCACCCACTTTATTCACCACTTGGTCAAGCGCGATACCACCGAATACAGACATCCAAATCAAGGTAACGACAGTAGGAATAACGATCACTGCGAACAGGAATTCTCGAACCGTACGACCTTTAGACACACGCGCGATAAACATACCAACAAATGGTGACCAAGATACCCACCAAGCCCAGTAGAATACCGTCCAGCCGTGCATCCAAGTTTCATCTTCACGACCGTGAGGGTTGCTCAACGGAATAATATTTTCAATGTAAGCCATTGTTGTGTCGCGTAGCGAACCCCACGCCGTATCAAACGTGATAAAGGTAATGAAAATAAGCAGGGCAAACGCAACCACCATATTGACGTTACTCAGTAGCTTAACACCACCATCAATACCACGAATTACTGATAGCACCGCGATAAAGGTAACAAAGGTGATCACAATCATTTGTGTACCAATGCCGCCTTCTAGACCAAAGACATGGTTAATACCACTGGTCGCCTGCTGAGCACCGAGACCCAGCGACGTTGCAAGACCAAACAGCGTGGATAAAACGGCAAGAATGTCGATAACATGCCCTAACCAACCCCATGCTCGGTCACCAAAAATTGGATAAAACGCCGCGCGCAATGAAAGCGGTAAACCCTTGTTAAAAGCAAAAAATGCAAGTGCTAGTGCAACGAGTGCGTAAATACTCCAACCATGCACACCCCAGTGGAACATGGTGGCACCCATCGCGAGAGATTTCGCTTCTTCTGTGTATGGCACTGCGTTCAGTGGCATTCCCCACCAATCAGTGAAGTACGCGGTCGGCTCCGCCACACTCCAGAACAGAAGGCCAATACCCATACCAGCAGCAAAGAGCATCGACAACCAAGAAACGGTTGAGTGATCCGGCGTTGCTTCTTTGCCACCTAAGCGGATTTTACCCAGCGGAGAAAAAAGAAGAGCAACAGCGAATAATAAGAAGAAGTTTGTCGACCACATAAAGAACGCATCAAACTGTTCGATAATTCCGTTTTTCAGACCGTTTAATACATCACGAGCAGTGGTTGGCTCAACAAGAAGAAGTGAAATTAGACAGAAAACAACGAGACCCGCACTGATGCCAAAAACGGGGTTATGTATGTCGAATCCCCACTTTTGAACGTTGTCCTGTCCAACCTGATAGTCTGTTGTGTCGATACTATATTTTTTAAATGCATTATCCATAAATACAAATTTAACGTGAATTTGAAACGCCCCTCAGGTGAGAAGAACTCCAATACCGCCCTCCATTAATTTGAACTCTAAAGTTTTAAAGCGGGGCGAAGTTTAGCAGTAATCACATATTTTTGCAAAAAATCGCCATTTATTGCATTTTTGGCTCAGTTAAAGGCAGATGAGAACAAAGTAATATCAACACAAAAATTATGAGGTCTAACGATTGATTTTATCGTAATTTGATCGTTCGAAAAGCACTGGAAATACTTGCGCTCTGTGGCTTTATCATTGATGGACGCGTAAATTGAGATAAGTAACACTGACTTGGTTTCAAAGCTAGCGATGAAACCATGTCAGTAAAGTTTTCATATAGATTGAGTATTATAGGAAATGGAAGGTAATATTCCCCGTCACACTGCTCACGGTGTCACTATCGCTGTCAATATCCACGCCAAACGCTTGATAGCTTGCCCCAATAGAAACATTATCGAGCAAGAAGTATTCGGCACCGACACCATACATGTAGGAGACACCATCATCTTTATCTAAATTTCTCAGTCCGCCGTCATAATCAACATTGAATGCATTGATGCCACCTTTGGCATAGACATGAAGCGGCCCAAAGTCGATGCTTGGTTTCGCTGCTAAATAGAATGAATCAAAATCAGCACTACCCCTGCTGCCACTCAGTGATAAATCCACCTTGCCGTGGTTAAAGTAACCTGCTTCAATGCCAATGAATGGCAAAATACCAGTACCTACATGAATACCGTAGGTTGTATCGTTTTCGCTATCGATATCAGATTGACCGATTTGACCGCCAGCGTAAATCCATGAGTCAGCCATTGCTGATGTTGAGCACAACGTTAGAGCTAATAACGAGAGTGTTTTTTTCATACTATCCCTTCCTGAGCGATTCCTAAGCGAAACATTACGCAAATATGCGCATTTAATCGCCACTATATATTGGAAAGCATGAGCATTTTAAGATCCAAAAGTGAATAATTTATGTTCAACTTTTGTTTTGTGACTTCCAGACAAAAAAACACCGACATAAAGTCGGTGTTTTTCATATGGGTGTTAGAAAGCTAGACGCTTATAGGAAATGCAGTGTTGCGTTAACAGAGAACGTGCCGATATCGTCTTTACCCGCCGTGTAGTTCATGTAGCTAGCACCAACAGACATCGGACCAAAAATGAAGTACTCAGCACCTACACCGTACATTAGATCCAAATCGTCATCGTCTTTACCGCCTTTCACTTCTTTGTCCCACTGGTGGAAACCACCTTTTGCATACACATGCAGTGGACCAAAGTCGATGCTTGGCTTAAGTGCTGCGTAGTAAGACGTTAGCTTAGTGTCTTGACCATTTACGTTAAATTCACCGTGTTGCGTTACACCCGCTTCAATACCAATGATAGGTAGGATGCCTGTACCAACGTGAACAGAGTATGATGTATCCGTCTCACCTTTGTAGTCAGACTGACCTACTGTTGCACCACCGTAAATCCAAGAATCTGCCATTGCCGCAGAAGATGCGCCAAGTAGCGCCACTGCTAATAGAGTTTTTTTCATCATCTACCTTTACTCTTTATTATTCCCACGTCTGCATAACTCAGTCGTTGGTACTACAAATAAAGGGAGGCGAACCATTGCCTCCCAGAACTAAAAAATAACGCTTATTGAGTTACTAGCAATTAGTGTACCAGTAACCTCATACGCGATAATTGCAAATCTGACGCTATTTTACTGGTTGATTAGCAAGCATCAATCGCGTTTTTGACTCGTTTATCAGAAACAGGATAAGGAGTGCCTAATTGTTGAGCAAAGTAACTCACGCGAAGCTCTTCAATCATCCAACGCACTTCTTTTACGTTTTCAGGAATGGCCACGCCTTTCGGGATCTTATTCAGCAACTCTTTATAGTCTTGAGTCACAGATTCAATCTTCAGCATATGTAAACGATCTTTGTTTGGATCGATTGGCAACTTCTCCATACGACGCTCTATCGCACGCATGTAGCGAAGAATATCCGGCAAGCGTTTCCAGCCACATTCCGTCGCAAAGCCTTTGAAGATCAAGCCTTCAATTTGTGCTTTGATATCGGACAGAGCAAACGCCATAGTGAAGTCGATTTTGCCTTTGAGCTTCTTATTGATGCTGAACGCCGTTGTCAGAATAGTCTCAACCTGTTTCGCGATCTCTACGACGGTATCACCCAGTTCAGCACGAACGTGTTCTTTCAACGCTTCGAACTTCTCTGGCTCCCAAACTAAGCCACCCTGCTCTTCAATAAGCTTATCGACACCACAGGCGATACAGTCATCAATCAGATCAAGCACTTTGCCGTAAGGGTTAAAATACAAACCCAACTTCGATTTGTTCGGTAAGTTAGCGTGCAAATATTTAATTGGAGACGGCACATTCAACAAAATCAAACGACGCTGACCAGCACGCATTGCCGTTATCTGCTCGTACTCCGTTTCGTAGAGTTTGATTTCAACGCTGTCTTTACTATCAACAAGTGCTGGATACGCTTTTACATCGTAGCCACCACGTTTTTGTTGATACACTTTCGGCAATTCACCGAAGCTCCACGTATGCAGACCTTGCTGTTCAATATCGTCATCCGCCACTTTAGAAAGCGTTTCTTGAACTTTGTCTTTCAAGCTCTCTTTCAATTCGTGAAGATCTTTATGTTCCTTCAGTTTGCGATTTCGATGATCAACCGCTCGGAACGTGACTTTCAAGTGTTCAGGCACCTGTTCCAAGTTCCAGTCTTCACGCAACACTTCTACACCCGTCATGCGGCGCAGTTCTTTTTCTAGCGAGTCTAGCAGCGGCGCTTCCATTGGTGTTACGCGTGCTAAGAATGCATCGGCATAGTTCGGCGCAGGTACAAAGTTCTTACGAATCGTCTTCGGCAGCGATTTAATCAAACTAACAATAAGCTCATGACGCAAACCCGGGATCTGCCAGTCAAAGCCCGCTGGTTCAACTTGGTTTAAAATCGGCAACGGCAAATGCACTGTGACACCGTCACTATCATCGCCTGGTTCAAATTGGTAACTCAACTTGAGCTTCAAACCATTTTGATGCCAGAAGTTCGGGTAATCCAAGTCGGTGACATGACTAGCGTCGCCCTTGAACAGCATCTCTTTTTCAAAGTTCAGCAGTTCAGGATCTTCTTTCGATGCTTTTTTCCACCACGTATCGAAATGTTTACCAGACACCACTTCGGTACCAACACGTTGGTCATAGAAATCAAACAGCTCATCATCATCCACCAAGATGTCACGACGACGAGATTTGTGTTCAAGCTCTTCCACTTCTTGCAGAAGCTTGCGGTTTTGCTTAAAGAACGCGTGTTTGGTTTCCCACTCACCTTCAACCAATGCACTACGAATGAAGATTTCGCGACTTACGGTCGAATCGATACTGCCATAGTTCACCAAACGTTTCGGTACGATTGGCACGCCGTAAAGCATGACTTTTTCGTGCGCCATCACCGCCGCGCGTTTCTTCGACCAATGCGGTTCGCTGTAACTGCGCTTGATAAGGTGTTTGGCTAATGGCTCAATCCACTCCGGCTGAATCTTGGCAATGATACGGCCCCAAAGTTTCGAGGTTTCCACCAACTCGGCTGACATTATCCACTTAGGTTGTTTCTTAAATAGACCCGATGCAGGGAAGATATGGAAACGAGCATTGCGCGCGCCTTGATATTCATTCTTTTCTTGGTCTTTCATACCGATGTGCGACAGCAAACCAACCAAGATCGCACTGTGTACACCATGGTAAGAAGCAGGCTCATCGTTAAGTTTGAATTCCATTTCACGCATCGACTGATGAATTTGGAAGTAAACGTCTTGCCACTCGCGAACGCGCAAGTAGTTCAAATAATCTTGCTTACACTGCTTGCGGAACTGGTTGCTAGACAACGCTTTTTGCTGCTTTTGGATATATTCCCACAAATTCACAAACGTCAGGAAGTCCGACTCTTCATGGAAGAAACGACGGTGCTTATCATCTGATGATTGTTGTTTGTCTGAAGGACGTTCGCGTGGATCTTGAATCGACAAGGCCGCTGCAATGATCATCACTTCTTTAAGCGCACCATATTTTGGCGCTTCCAAAACCATACGCGCCAAGCGTGGGTCGATTGGCAAACGAGCTAATTGGCGACCGATGGAAGTCAGGCGTTTTTTCGGGTCTTTTACCTCAGAATTAATCGCGCCAAGCTCTTCCAGCAAACGAACACCATCTTGGATGTTACGTTTGTCCGGCGCTTCCACAAATGGGAAGGCTTGAATGTCGCCCAAGCCAAGTGCGGTCATCTGTAAGATAACCGATGCTAGGTTGGTACGCAGGATCTCGGGATCGGTAAACTCTGGGCGCGACTCAAAATCTTCCTCTGAGTACAGACGGATACAGATACCCTCTTCCACACGACCACAACGACCTTTACGTTGGTTCGCACTCGCCTGAGAAACCGGCTCGATTGGAAGACGCTGAACCTTGGTGCGGTAACTGTATCGGCTGATACGAGCCGTGCCCGGGTCGATAACATATTTAATACCCGGAACGGTTAGCGAGGTTTCTGCCACGTTGGTTGCCAGTACAATTCGGCGACCAGCATGAGGTTGGAAAATCTTGTTCTGCTCGCCCGCCGACAAACGCGCGTAAAGCGGCACAATTTCGGTGCTCTTCAGATTGCGTTTAGACAGTGCATCTGCGGTATCACGAATTTCACGCTCACCGTTCATGAAGATCAGGATGTCACCTAAACCTTCATCGCACAATTCGTCGACCGCTTCGAAGATGCCTTCAAGTTGGTCACGATCATTGTCGTCATCACCGCTTAGTGGGCGGTAACGCGTTTCTACTGGGTAAGTACGACCCGATACTTCAATGATTGGTGCATTGTTGAAGTGTTTTGAAAAACGCTCTGGGTCGATGGTTGCCGACGTGATAATTACTTTCAAATCAGGACGGCGTGGTAGCAACTCTTTCAAGTAACCCAAGATGAAATCGATGTTAAGGCTGCGCTCGTGCGCTTCATCGATAATAATGGTGTCGTATTGATTCAAGAAACGGTCATGCTGAATTTCAGCCAGCAAGATACCGTCCGTCATCAATTTGATTTGGGTATTTTCAGAGATCTGATCGTTGAATCGAACCTTGTAACCAACAAACTCACCCAACTTAGTTTCCATCTCTTCGGCAATACGGTTCGCAACCGAACGCGCCGCAAGACGACGAGGCTGAGTATGGCCAATCAAACCGTACTTACCGCGACCAAGCTCAGCACAGATTTTTGGCAGCTGAGTGGTTTTACCAGAACCGGTTTCACCCGCGACGATAACCACTTGGTTTTCTTCAATCGCTTTAGCGATGTCGTCACGCTTTTGGCTGACGGGCAGAATTTCTGGGTATTCAATCGTTGGTTTGTAGTTGCTGCGTTGTTCCGCAACCATCATCGATTTAGCAATGTCGAGTGCAATTTCATCAAACACAGCATTACGTGCTGCATCTTTCTTAATTTTGCTCGCACCAGAAATGCGTTTACTTAAACGGAAGCGGTCACGCATCATGCACTGGCTTAACGCTTTGCGTAGAGACGCCGCGCTATTCACTTGAGCCTGAGGTGCTTTATCTTGTTTCGCTGTCGCCTTTTGCACACCATTTGACGGTGTCGCTTGCTCTTTAGCGGGATTCTTTTTTGGGGGCTGTGACGAAGTCAAAGCGTTTCCTATTCTTTTCATTACAAAAACTGCGCGGATTGTATCACACAAGATCTGCAACAAGATAACCGAAACCACATTCAAATTTTTCGAACATGTTCAGCGAATCCCTATACTTTTTAACCAACGTGCCTCGCTTATAATGGCTCCCATAGTCAAAAGCACTTATTTAAGGAATAACCATTATGTCTCGTGTACTAGCTCTAAAATCAAGCATCCTTGGCGATTACTCTCAATCAAACAAACTGGTTGAAGACTTCATCAAAAATGTAGACCAAGACAAGCTAACTGTTCGTGATTTGGCTGCCAACCCATTACCAGTTTTGGACTTCGCCGTTGCCACTGCACTTCGCGCAACGGAAGATCTTTCACAAGAACAACAAGAGGTTGTCGAACTGTCGGATACCCTTATTGAAGAAGTAAAAGCCGCAGACACTTTGGTTATTGCCGCACCAATGTATAACTTTACAATTCCAACTCAGCTTAAAAACTGGATTGATTTGATTGCTCGTGCTGGCGTGACATTCAAATACACTGAAAACGGCGTTCAAGGCCTGATCGAAGGTAAGAAAGCGATTGTCATCACGACTCGCGGTGGTATCCATAAAGATTCACCAACTGACAACGTCACACCATACCTGCGTACCGTGCTAGGTTTCGTTGGTATCACTGATGTGGAATTTGTTTATGCGGAAGCGCTAAACATGGGTGAAGATTTCGCTGCGAAAGGCATTTCTGAAGCGCAGAGCCAACTTGCAGCGATAGCGTAAATTGGCCTAAGTTCAAGAACAAGTAGAATACAAATAACAAGGGATTGGTTCGCGCCAATCCCTTGTCGATCAAAATACCCTAATCGTGTTTAGAAGTTATCTTATTTCTCCCAGAGCGATTCACTTTCTCTAAGTTGTGTAGCGCTTCGTGATAGAGCTTTTCCAAAGACTGCTCAGCTTCGTTTATCATATTCTCAATCATCGCATCAAACGCGACATCACTCGGAATTTCGAGATCGTCTCCAACGTCAACCTCAAGAGAATTGACGTACAACACTAACCATTCATCACCCTCTAAATGTCCTTCCCCGTGGACGACAAAAAAGCGCTTGGCAAATTCATCGTTGGTACAGTTTATCGCCTCAATTTGAATATTGAATGAGGAGTCGATACTCATGGTGCTCATGCCATCCGATTCATCAGATGCATCACAAACAGCCTTAACTTTGGCACGATACACGAAGGTTCGCGTTGAAAGCAGCATTGTATTATTCATCATTACTCATAATGGGCGATAAAGAAGTCAGTTGCAAATCCGACCTATATACATCTTACGATGCTCTAAAACTCGAACTGGAAGTAAACTGTATTGTAGTTGCTTCCGCCTTTAATGCGCCCAAACTGGGACGCACTTTCGAAAATTGCTGAGCGGTGATGCAATGAATAACCCACCCACATATTTTCCCAGTTTTTTTGGTTGAATAAGTCACCTATATTTACATCAAACGAGAAGTCTAAGTAGTTCAGTAGTTTACTTGGTGTATAACCCTTGTCTTCCATTTCGGTTCCTTCGATGTAGGTAATGTTGTCGACGTATGACATACCTTCCGCAACACCAAATCGCCAAGTCGTTGGCCAATTAACGGTATAATAAGCCTTAATCGCCATCACGTATTCTGTGCTCGCGGACTGAACACTGGACGACCAGTGATGAACCAAACCTGGCGTTAAATAAATATCAAGAGGAAAACCAAACAACTCGTCCGTTAGCGGGTGCCCATAAAACAATGAAGTAAGTTGATTGTCGTATGGGTCTTTTTCTCTCTCAAAGCTAAATATTTCACCAATATTTGAAGGCGTCGCCCAACCATGTGCGATACGTAGGTATGGTTTATTGCTCCGTGTTGATTTCGGAGCTTTGCCTTTATCGTTGAAAAAGCCAAAGCCGACAAACACTTCACCTTGATATCGGTCTTCTACAAGCTGGCTGTTGTAGGCATTATCATCTAAGCGAGTGACACTCGTCTCCCCCAATAAATACAAGTTGGAAGTCACATGATAACGCGCTTTGATGCCGAGGTTGGCGTCAACTCCTGCTCCAATTCTTTCCTCAGTAACATCTTTAAACGCATAATATTCACTGTTGAAGTCAGCGTCTTTGTATCGAATCGTGATAGATGGCTCTAACTCCCAATCACCAAACGCATAATTAGCGGCAAGGCGATAATTAGAGTGAAACTGGAGTTCATCGTCCGTCATTAGTTCTACTTCTGCGCGCCAGTTGTCGTTAATGCTATAACGAACTTGACCACCAAAGTCGACTCTGTCCCCTTCATTGGCATTTTGTAGCGACATGGGAATATCAACAAATCTCAATCGCATGATCGCACTCGCGCGCCAATCAGAATCACTCTCGTCATACAGAAAAACGCCGCCTTCAATGCCGTTGATATACAAATGCTCGTTTTCAAAGAACATCATTGGTACAAATGTACTCACCGTCGAGTCATTATCGGCGGTATAAAACGGGATCGATGCGGTGCGATACATCGCTGCAATTCCCCACGTTTGCTCTTCTATACCATACGCAGAAGAAGCCATCGCAGCTAAAGGTAAAGTGAGTGTTGTTAGAATTAATCTCTTCATGAGTTCGAAAAATGTTGGTTGAGAAGCAGGCAAACATCAATGATTTGCCATTTAAAGCTTATGTTCTTCTGATGATAGCCGTTACAATGACAAATGTTGTCATCCTCGTGACAGTTTGAGTCCCAAGATTATATTAATATTGCACGCCTAGATGAGCTTGTTTGTGAATATTTTTACTATCGTAACAAGCTCTTAAAACTCTAGCTTAGTTCTAAATCAAACATAATGAAGTAAAAAGTGAAAGCATCAGAACTTATCTCTACCTTGAATCATTTACCCGCAGACACGGACCCAGACATTGTGATGGGAGAAGCATGGCTGCCTGAAAGGTTGATAGGGACTCAACTTGATGGGGACATGTTATTTTTGCACTTTGATAATGCTCCAGAAGATGGTCAGGGAGACGAAGAGGGACGCGGCTTCGTCGAGCACGAAATAGATCTAATCAGAACGCGACTTCAGCAGATTTTGGATGAAGACAGTGATAACGCGTCAAAAGCCGATGCTATGCTAGGTTTATTCCTTATGGGACATGAACTTAGCAGCTCACAAGTTATCGAAATATTAGAAGAAGAAGCTGACACATAAGGAGCCGTTTTGCCAGCATTGATGAATACGAATGAAACACCTTCAATTCCTCTTATCGTTGCAGGTCCGATTTTGCGCAAAGTGACCGCAACTGAAATCAATATTTGGCTAGTCACCACCCAACGCTTGGAGGGTATGGTGCAAATTACGGATGAAAACGCCTCCGTCCTTCATCAAGCCCCCTTAAGTGAGCAAAAAGAACAGCTTCAAATCGGTCTCAATGCGTGGTGCTGTTTGTTGCAATTAAAGGGCGAGTTTCCGCCCTATCAAACGTTACGCTATCAAATACAAACGCAACACGGTTTAGTAACGGAACTGCTTCCTCATCTGACTTATGAACGAGATAACAGTCCAAATTTGGGCGTTGAGTTCCTAATCAGCAAAAAAGCAGATTATGTCCTGCATGGCTCGTGCCGGAATCCCCACCACTTCAGTAAAGATACATTGGTCGCTGCGGATCATAAAATCGCATCTCAAACCATCGAAGAAAGACCAGATATGCTCATCATGAGTGGTGACCAAATCTACGCAGACCATGTTGCAGGCCCTACTCTGGACGCCATCGAACAAGTCATTGCCCTACTCGGTTTACCGGGCGAAGAATTCGAGCAAGCGCCGATAAAAAATACCAATGCCCTCTACCAGCACTCAGCTTGTTATTATGGTCGGGACAAATTGTTGCCTCATTATGTGAATGATGGCAGTTTACTGAGTACGTTTTTCCCGCACAGAGGGACGCCAATATTCAGCGCCAAAGAGTGTGAAAACCATCTAATAAGCTTTGCCGAATGCTTTGCAATGTACTTATTGGTTTGGTCTCCAACCTTATGGAAGCTCATTCGGACAGATCGCTTATTAGAAAATGAGTTTACTGTCGGCGGAGCAACTCTCGATCCCAAATGGCAGCAGCAATGGCGCGAAGAAAAAGCTCAAATAGATAAATTCGTCTCAGGTCTGGATAAGGTTCAACGCCTACTTGCTCACATTCCAACCTACATGATCTTTGATGATCACGATGTCACCGACGATTGGAACCTTACCATAGGCTGGGAACAAGCCGCGTACAGCAACGCCTTTGCAAAACGTATTATAGGCAACAGCCTGATTGCCTACTGGCTCTGCCAAGGGTGGGGAAACGCGCCAGAAAAATTCAATGATGAGTTTATGAGTATCGCTCAACGCTTTTTCAACGAGCGTTCCTCACAAACTCAAGATGCATTTATTCAATATTTGTATCGCTTTGAGAATTGGCATTACACCATTCCGACGACGCCAAAAGTTGTCGTGCTAGATACGCGAACCAGACGCTGGCGTTCTGAGTCTAAAATGAACAAGCCCTCTGGGTTAATGGACTGGGAAGCAATGATTGAGTTCCACCAAGAACTTGTTCATCAAGACAAAGTTATCATTGTTTCTGCCGCGCCGATGTTCGGAGTGAAATTTATCGAAGCACTGCAGCGAGTAGTAACGATGCTTGGTAAACCATTAATGGTCGATGCTGAAAACTGGATGGCGCACCCCGGAAGTGCGAATACGCTTATTAGTATTTTTACACATACTAAGACGCCGACCAATTTCGTTATTCTCTCTGGCGACGTGCACTACTCTTTTGCATACGACATTAAACTTCGCTACCGAAAAAATAGTCCTAATATCTATCAAATCACCTGTAGCGGGATTAAAAATCAGTTCCCAACCCAATTGCTCAATATTTGTGATGGTCTAGATAGGCTTCTATATAGCCCTCGTTCGCCTTTAAACTGGTTCACAAAACGTAAGCGGCTAAAGATCTACAAACGCGCACCAAGTTCGCACAATTTTTATCGCTTAGTTAACCACAGCGCCATTGGTGAGCTGCGTCTTGATGACGAAGGAAAGCCGAGCCAAATTAGCATTCTAACGAGCGATGGTGAAGAGGTACATTTTCCACCAACTCGTGCAGAAGGCTAAATCTCGCTCCCAAAATGACTTGCCCTTTCTTGAAGGCAAGTCATTTTGACTGAAATTAAAAGTACGAGGGATTTGGGTAGATGAGCAAAGCTCTTGACTGTCAACGGCGTGCTAAATTTGATACCACACCTTGAGATCTACCGTATTTATGACCATGTTAACCAAATAAACAATAGCTCGGTGTTCAATATGTTTAACTCTCTTACCTCATTATTTAAACAGCTCATTGAAGGCTCTGATTTAAGCCAAACCAACACACTCTCTCCGAATATGGCTATCGCGTGCTTGCTGTGTGAAGTATCTGGCGCAGACCATAACGTCGATGATAAAGAGCAAGAAACAAAGCGCTCTTTATTGATGAAACTGCTTTCGTTAAATGAAGAAGAATCAAATACTTTGTTAGAGCAAGCGCAACAGAAAATAAAAGATTCCGCTTCGCTGTACGACTTTACCTCTCAACTAAGAGAGCTGACTCAAGAAACTCGTTACAACTTAATCAAAAGCATGTGGGAAGTGGCGTATGCCGATGGCGAAATTGATCCACTAGAAGATGCAGTGATCCGCAAAACAGCAGAACTACTCTACGTTGATCACAGTGAGTTCATTCGAGCAAAGTTGCAATCTCAGTAAAGAAACAAGGTAAACATGTAAGTCGCGCAAGCTATTTCAAGTCTACCGTGAAATGATGGCGAAGATTGAATTCTATAGCCATAAAAAAACGCGCATTACGCGCGTTTTTTCGATAAGCCAACGACATTGTTATTAAAATACTAGTCAAGATATGAATATGTTTGACGAGCTCTACACTAAACAGATTCCATGACAAAACAACAATGGTTGAATGACGATTTGATTACAAGTTTGCCTATCTATATCGAACCATTAAAGCATAGTCAGAGCAAGCTTCGCTAAATTGTAGGCATCCACATAACCAGAATGTTGGCGCCCTTCCCAATCAATGCCTTTTGCTTCTTGAGCTGCTCGGTGACCAATACGCTTATCCTTAAGACGATTTTGAATGCGATAAAGCGTCGCTAAGTTGATGAACTCCGTAAATGGCGCTTCAATACCTTTTTGCTTACACTCTTCAAGCAGGATGAGGTCATCTCGGCCCCATGATGCATAAATCTTGTTTCGACCACCAAAGTTCTTAACCATGGATTTAAGCACTTCTTCTAATGGGCGCCCTTGTTTTTCAATTTTACGCGGCGTAATACCTGTTAGCTCGGCACAAAACAGCGAAACTTCATCATGTTCAGGTTTTACGTAGTATTGAGCTCGCTTGACTATCTCGCCTCTAGACAAATCTATTTCAGCCAACCCAACTTCGATAATTTCACCCGTGCTGCCGACACCATTTTCGTTCCAGCAACACATTTCTAAATCGAAGCATACAATACGGTTATGGTTCATAGTTTGTCTTGATTCCTAACATAAAATTTTAAAGCGTGCGATTCTACCGTAACACGGTGTAAAACTCGAATTTGCGCGCCCATTTAATCGCCAATCGACACATTATTACGACCGTTTTTTTTACTCAAATAAAGTTGATTATCCATTTTGTGATACAAGCTTTCAGGATCTTCATCTTTATGGACAGCCGCGCCAATACTTAACGTGCAAATGATTGAAGCATCGCCATAGTCAAAAGCCGTACTTGCCACGATGCTCCGCAACTTTTCCAGATAAGCTTCCAGTGCTTTTTTATCAATGACTTTAGAAATAATACAGAACTCATCACCACCAGCACGATAAAATCGGTCTCCAGGCTTTAGATTCGCACTAACTAGCTTAGTCACATGCTGCAATGCTTCATCGCCCCCTAAATGACCGTGCTTGTCATTGATAACTTTGAAGTGGTCGATATCAAAACCAACCAATGCGAAGCTAACACCTTTGTTTATCTGGTTAAGCAAATGATCGTTAAACGCTCGGCGATTGAGTAACTGAGTTAGAGGGTCACGCTCAGCCATCCTTTTTAATTCGACGGTTTTAAGCTCTAACATGACCGCCAAGCGCTCTTTTTCTCGCGACTGTAAATTCACAATCCAACTAATCAAAAAGGCGATTACCAACCCGGCTAATGTCGTGCCCGCTAAAATAGAACGCTCCCAAGCAGAGACGGCATCAGAAAGTTTAAAATCAATCCGCCACTCACGATTAGGCAGTTGAATAGTACGGCTTATAACCGTTCCTCGAATGTTATCCCAGTTTGAACTTTGGAAGAGAACGGGGTCATCTGCTGCGTCAAAGCCTAAATCTTCTACGCGCACCGACATATCTAGCTCAGTCGCGGTTTTCGTGATCAAATCCTCAAAGTAAACTGTACTTCGAATCACCCCTGTCACTACACCTAATAAATGTTGGTTCTCGAAGTCAAACACTGGATGGAACACTAGCAGCCCAGTTTTAGGAATGGACTTGTCATACCCATCTTGCAGTAAGCGAACTTTATCCGAGACATTCGCTCGACCATTTGTGGATATATCATCCAAGATGAGATCGAAGCGTTTACGTGAAAAATAGAAACCTAGTAGAGAAAGGTTTTCTGGTGTTCTTGGATAAATATCCGATGCGATAAAAATTGGCTCTTTGTGTTCAAAAATGTACCCGTAGGTTTTGGGGCCATCTTTAGGAACGGTAAACGGTTGGAAATCAGGAAATGTTTGACGGGTCTTTAAAATATGCTCATCAAGGTCTTCGAATTCGACCTTTTGCATCCATTGAAGTCCGATTAGACTTCGCGAGCTATTGATTACTTGTTCCGCATACATTGGGAACGAAGACCAATAGGTGCGTTCAATCGAATGAAAAAAGTTTGCACCTGCACCAATAAACTTTAAATCATTTTCGACGTTCGCTTTCAGTGATTCTGCTTGTCGGTCAGCTAAAGTATCAAACGTCGTCTGCGTATACCGTTGCTGCATCGTATAAGCAGCACCGACCACACCAGCAGTGACACACAACGTCGCTGCAAAAGCTAGAATAGAGTCTGAATGTCGTTTGATAACGCTCTTGTGAGCGGTGCTTTGTGTCATATCTTAATTTTGATACTTCCGTAAGTTAAACTTCGGGATCTATTGAAATACTGCGTTAGCAACGCACAAACATCAAGCAACAACCTATGCTGGGCAGTCCGATCGTCGATTTTTCACGCTGTTCGTACGGTATAGTCACGAATTATTACAGCCTTAAGCCTTGAATATGCTACCATCCGTCATCATTTTAATGTCTAAACTTGGTGCAAGATCGCAAAGACGATCGTTTTAGTGAACACATATGAGCCAATACTGAGCACCAATAATCAATAGAAAGAGAAAAAACGTCATGAACATTGATTTGAACCTAATTCCTCAAACGTTCGATATGCTTCACGCTGGCCTAACCGCATCGAGCGTTTTGCTTCTTTTAGTCGCGGTCTCTCGCAAATCAAAAGTGGTTGAGAAAGTCGTAGAAAAACCGGTCGAGAAAATAGTCGAAGTTGAGAAGCCAGTTGAGAAGATCGTCGAAGTAGAAAAAGTCGTTGAAGTTGAGAAAGTCGTTGAAAAAGTGGTTGAAGTTGAATCGAAACTTGCAACAGCTTCTACTGATTCTGCAATGCAGCTACTTTCTATCATGCAGCAAGAAGCTCGTCTGATCGACTTCCTACAAGAAGACCTAACGTCATTCTCTGATGAAGAAGTCGGCGCAGCAGCTCGCGTAATTCATACTGGTGGCCAGAAAGTATTGAACGATTACGTAACACTTGCGCACGTTCGCAACGAAGACGAAGAAACTCGTATTACGGTTGAAGAAGGCTTCAACCCACAAGAAATCCGCCTTACTGGCAACGTGACAGGTAGCGCGCCATTCCAAGGCACGTTAGTGCACAAAGGCTGGAAGGCAACATCGATGAACCTTCCTAAGCTGGCTGAAAACTACGATGCATCTGTGATTGCTCCAGCCGAGGTTGAGCTGTAATGGAACACATGAACCAAGAAAACCATTCTCAAGAAGCGCCTGTTGAAACTCAACAGACGCCTAAATTCAGTGTTGGTATCGACTTAGGTACAACACACTGTGTAATGTCTTTTGTTGATACACACGACGAAGATGCTCGCGTAGAAGTAATGCCTATCCCGCAGCTGACTGCGCCGGGTACGGTAGAGACTCGTAGCCAATTAGGCTCTTTCCTATACCAACCACACGAACACGAAATGAACCCGCAATCACGCGTTCTTCCGTGGTCGAGCGAGCCAAAAGCTCTGGTTGGTGCTATTGCACGTAACCTAGGTTCAAAAACACCAATTCGTCTTGTTGCAAGTGCGAAATCTTGGCTTTGCCACGGTGGTGTAAACCGTCGTAACGCATTCCTACCAGCGGGTAGCCCAGAAGAAGTGGAGAAAGTATCCCCTCTTCGCGCAACCGAGCTATACCTTGAGCACTTAAAAGATGCTTGGAATCACGCGAACCCAAATCACAACCTTGCCGATCAAGACGTAACTATTACGGTTCCTGCTTCTTTCGATCCTGCTGCTCGTGATCTAACAGCCGAAGCAGCACGCAACGTTGGTTTTGTGCACCTAACGCTTCTAGAAGAGCCTCAAGCTGCGCTTTACAACTGGATTGATAACAGCAACGACAAATGGCGCGACGAAGTTGAAGTTGGCGACATTGTGCTTGTGGTCGATATCGGTGGTGGTACAACTGACCTTTCTTTGGTTGAAGTAACTGAAGACGACGGCAACCTAACTTTGAACCGTATCGCGGTAGGTGAACACATCCTACTTGGCGGTGACAACATGGACCTTGCACTTGCGTACCGCTTGAAGATGAAGCTAGCGCAAGAAGGCAAAGAGCTACAGCCGTGGCAAGTTCAGGCGATGACGCACGCATGTCGTGACGCGAAAGAAGCGCTATTGAACGACAGCGAACTTCAGTCAGTACCAATCGTGGTACCAAGCCGCGGTTCTAAACTGCTTGGCGCAACGTTGAAGACAGAACTGACTCAAGAAGAAGTACAACAAACATTGGTTGACGGCTTCTTCCCTCAAGTTGCGATTACGGACCACCCTGTTCAACGTAACCGTGGCGCACTAACACAAATGGGTCTGCCTTACGCACAAGATGCGGGTATTACTCGTCACATTGCAGCGTTCTTGTCTAAGCAAGCACACGCGCAAAGCGGTGGTGAATCAGCGCAAGCTCAAGATTTCAACCCATTTGCAAACATGCCAGGTATGCCAGGCGCGGATGCAGCGCAATCGGCTGACTTCATCAAACCAACGGCAATCCTATTCAACGGTGGTGTGCTGAAATCAAAACTTCTAGCCACTCGTCTAGAAGACACGATCAACGAATGGCTAATTGAAGCAGACGCAGAAATGGCGAAACGCCTAACAGGTGTGGATCTAGACCTTGCAGTTGCTAGCGGTGCAGCTTACTACGGCTTTGTGCGTCGTGGTCAAGGCGTTCGTATCCGCGGCGGTATTGCTTCGGCGTACTACGTGGGTATCGAAAGTGCGATGCCTGCGATTCCGGGCATGGCGCCTCCAATGGAAGCACTGTGTGTAGCACCATTTGGTATGGAAGAAGGCTCAAGCGTTGACGTACCAAGCCAAGAGTTTGGTTTGATCATCGGCCAGCCAGTTAACTTCCAATTCTTCGGCTCAACCGTTCGTCGTGACGACCTAGCAGGTACTCACCTTGACTACTGGGCACCAGAAGAGCTTGAAGAGCTACCAGAAATCCAAGTAACGCTGCCTGTATCTGAAGGTCGTCGTGAAGGTGAAGTGGTTCCAGTTACCCTAGCTTCTCGCGTAACAGAGCTTGGTACGCTTTACTTAGAAGCCATTGCCGCTGATAACGGGCAAAAATGGCATGTTGAGTTCGATGTGCGCGAAGACGCGAAAAGTGACTCAAACGAAGAACAATAATTAGAAGTCAAACGGCATCCAATCGGGTGCCGTTTTTAAATACACGAAGGTTTGGTTTTGTATGGCATCTCCTCGTTTCCTTGTTGGTATTGACCTCGGCACCACAAACACTGTGGTGGCCTACTGTGAAATCACCGACAACCTTGAACAATCCGAAGTATCCCTATTTGACATCGACCAACTGATTGGTCCGGGCGAAGTCGTTCGTAAACCACTTCTGCCCTCTTTCCGCTACCACCCTGCGGTTGGTCAAATATCCCCTTCTGACCTGACACTTCCTTGGGAAAGCGAACCTGTATCTGGCGACATTAGTAATGTGATCGTGGGTGAATGGGCTCGTGAATTAGGCGTAAAGGTAGAAGGACGTCAGGTATCCAGTGCAAAAAGCTGGCTATCGCACCAAGCAGTGGATCGTAGCTCAGACATTCTTCCTTGGGCTGGCGCGCAAGACGTGGATAAAGTATCACCCGTCATTGCCAGCGCAAGCTACCTCAACCACATTCGTCAAGCATGGAACTACCGTCATCCTAGCAACAAGCTAGAAGACCAAGATGTGGTTGTGACCGTTCCAGCATCGTTCGATGAAACCGCTCGTAAGCTCACACTTGAAGCCGCTGGGTTGGCAGGTTTAAAGAAAATCGTCCTGCTCGAAGAGCCACAAGCCGTATGTTACGACTGGTACGCACGCCACCAGCAAACCGCAGCCGATGAACTCAAAGAGTTACCGCTGATTCTGGTGTGCGATGTGGGCGGTGGTACCACCGACTTAAGCTTGATTGAAGCAAGTTTCTCTTCTCAAGATGAGCTAGCCCTTGATCGTATTGGCGTTGGCGAACACTTGATGCTGGGTGGTGATAACCTCGATTTAGCATTAGCACATCTTGCGGAAAGCCGCCTTTCTCAGAATAAAGGGGAACAAAGTAAGAAGCTCACTGCAGCAAGCCTAACAAAGCTAATTCAGCAAACACGTAAAGCGAAAGAGAACTTGCTTTCAGCGAGCGCACCTGACGAAGTGAAGATCACCATGTTAGGTAGCGGCTCTAAGCTACTTGGAGGCACAAAGAGTATTGCTCTAAGCAAACAAGAAGTGCACCAAATCGCATTAGATGGCTTCTTCCCGCTTTCTGATTTCAGTGAAGTACCAGACAAACGCCGCAGCGCGGTTGTCGAGTTTGGCCTTCCATACGTTGCTGACCCAGCGGTGAGCAAGCACGTTGCCGAGTTCTTAACTCAGCACCAGCAAGTCGCTCGTGCCGCTCTTGGCATTAAAGACGATAAACAAAACGCGATTCCAGTTGGCGTGTTGTTGAACGGAGGCGTGTTTAACAGTGATCTGGTGACTGAACGTGTCACCGCCCTACTTTCTGACTGGCGCGGCGCACCAGTTACGGTATTAGATAACCCACATCCAGATTGGTCTGTTGCACTGGGTGCTGTTGCGTTTGGTAAAGCACGTCGTGGTGCGCAGCTTAAAATTGGTGGCGGTGCAGCGCGTTCTTACTTCTTGCATCTTCAAGAAAAGAACAAAATGGGCAAAGCGCTCTGTTTGCTTGCAAAAGGAACAGAAGAAGGCCATGAGATCCGTTTAAGCGGTCGTCGTTTCTCGCTCACTCTTGGAGAGCCAGTCCGCTTTAATCTGCTGACTTCTACCCACGACACCTTAACCAATAACACCGCCATTCAAAATGGCGTGATGGTTGATGTTGACCCAGACTTGTTTGCTCCGCTACCGCCTTACATCACGACACTTGAAGGTGAAGGTGCCGAACTGCAAGCCAACCAGAAAGAACGTGTCGAAGTGCAATTGGCTTGTCAACTAACAGAAGTTGGCACTCTTAAGATGGAGTGTGTCAGCGCCGAGGACGACAACAAACGTTGGGAACTCGAATTTGAAGTCCGTAACAAGCAAACCGATGACAGCGAGCAAGTTAAGCTTCACCCTAAACTGAACGAATGTAAGGAGCTGATCGCTCGCCTTTACAGCGGTAATAAGAAAAGCGCAGAAGGCAAAGAGATCAAAACCTTAGCCAAAGATCTTGAGAAGAAGCTCGGCAAACGTGACGAGTGGGATTTCACCACACTCCGTCAACTTTTCGATACCTTTGCACAAGGTCGTAAGCGTCGCCGTCGTTCTGAACAGCACGAGAAAAACTGGCTTCGTTTGGCAGGTTTTGCACTGCGTCCAGGCTTTGGCGATCCAACCGACTCATGGCGCATTGAGCAAGTTTGGGGTCTCTACCAACAAAACATTCAGTTTAAGAACCATCAAGGTTGGACAGACTGGTGGGTGTTCTGGCGTCGTATCGCAGGTGGCTTGAGCCAAGAGCAACAAGAGACCATCTTGGCGGACATCGCGAAATACCTACACCCTGGCGCGATGAAAAACCCACAATCCGCCAAAGCGGCACAAGACATGGGTTATGAATCCATGGTGCGTCTTTCAGCCTCTCTAGAGCATCTAGAAGTGGAAGATAAAGTTCTATTGGCAACGTGGTTCTTGAGTAAAGCGATCAACCAAAACCAGTTTGAACAAGCGCACTGGTGGGCGATCGGACGTTTGGCTTCTCGCACACCACTTTATGGCAGCCAGCACAACGTCATTCCTCGTGAACAAGCAGAACAGTGGTTGCCTAAGTTGTTAGAGCAGAACTGGCAGAAAGAGCCAATGATCGCTTTCGCAGCCGTAATGATTTGTCGTAAGACGGGGGACCGCCTGTTTGATATTTCTGACGACTACCGTGAGCAGGTCTTGGTTAAGTTGAAGCAAAGCAAGGTGCCTGAATCTTGGGTATCACTGGTTGAAGAAGTGAAAGAGCTCTCAGAAAGTGAGTCAAAACGTGTCTTCGGTGATGCTTTACCAAGCGGTTTAACGCTGGTTCATCATTAAATCCACTCTACACAAGAACACGAGTTAGACGTACAAAGCCCTTCCGACGAAGGGCTTTGTTGTATCGCATTCTTTTGGTTTTGGTCGTGTACAACGCGCTAATTCATTTCTGTCGTAATTACTACATCACGCGTTTCGTTATCCATATCACTAATACCGACCACCGACACTTCTCTGTCCGATAGAGTCTCAATTAAGCTGTCTTCTAATCCGCCATCAGCCAGCCAAGTATAAAATTTATCCGCGATACGCTCCGAACCTTCCCCGACAAACGTTAATGTGACCTTCTTCATTTGTGACACTCCATCAATTTACGATTCAGCCACTTAAGCGTAGTATGTTTCGCAAATATCGACATAAACTAGGACTAACTTCTTTTATGAGTATCGAAAAATTTGACGCGATTTATCAACGTGCTGCTGAGCGAAAAGGCGGAGAAGATCAGCTTGAAGCGCTATTGTCTCACCCATTAAGTAAAGAGGAATTAGCAGCGATTCCCGATGACCGTTGGCTCGCCGCTTTTTCGATGAAGGTGTTCCAAAGCGGGATTTCGTGGAGCGTGGTTCGCAACAAGTGGCCGAACTTCGAAGAAGTGTTCTTCGGCTTTAAGATTGAGCCACTATTGATGCTGTCTGACGAACAATGGGAAACCAAAGCGACCGACAAACGCATCATTCGCCACCTCACTAAAGTCATGTCGATTCCGGCCAACGCTCGCATGATCCATGAAGCAAGAATCGAATATGGCTCGTTCAGTAACATGATTGCTGAATGGCCTCGGGAAAAGATCACGGATCTATGGGGCTACTTGAAGAAGCATGGTAGTCGTCTGGGTGGAAATACAGGCCCTTACACTTTACGCCAAATGGGCGTGGACACTTTTATTCTGTCTAACGATGTCGAAGCTTATTTACGCAACTGCAAGATCATTGAAGGCGGCAAAGACACGAAAAAGTCCTTGGACTCTGCTAATAAAGCCTTTATTCAGTGGCAGCAAGAAAGTGGAAGAAGCTTGACCGAAATCAGTCAAATTATCGCGTTTAGTACTGGTGACAACCGAATTTAAACAAGCACTTTGTAGCTCTGGGGGCGAAATTCCGGCCCCCCCTATAACGCATGATATTTGCACGAATCACTCTACTTTAGCTCTTACTGATATTACTACTTTCTCGATTCCTCCAAAAAATCCCTCCTTAAAGTGGCAAAATCCCCCTTCAAATCACAAAAAGTTATCATATCGACAAATTATTTTTCTTGTTCAATATTTTTATTTATCAAATATTTAATTACAAGTGCCCAGTTTTTAGGCACTAAATATTGATGACGCTCAATTGCATTGCGCTGACAAACTGACTAGGATACACGCCCTTCCTGAGTGAACTATCAGAAACTTGATCGAGGAATTTATTCAAATTTCTCAACACTTCGTGAGCACTCACAACAATTGCACTCACTTTATAGATTTAAGGATCAACAGATCCGTTAATACAAATTCGACAGCGCAATAGAGTGCTGACTAGAACAACCATGACGCGATGTCACATGAGTGACTACTTTCGTGGTTTTGTGCTGGAAGTTATTTATTACATCAAGGCTGGTTAAAAGGATGAGCCCCTTGAACGCATTTACTGGAGGACAAGAAATGCCAAAAGGTCTAATGCTGACTGACTTAGCCATCGCTGGCTTACTATTAATTGCAGCAAAAGTAATTCGTGTACATATGCCTTTACTACAACGCATGTACATTCCATCTGCTGTATTGGCTGGGTTATTTGGTCTTATTTTTGGCCCAGCTCTGCTTAACGTATTACCTTGGACAGATACCTTTACCGCAAACGCAAGCCTCTTAACTGCTGCACTTTTTTCTGCGTTGGGTTTAGCAACAGATGTCCCGTCACCAAAAGTGGTTGCTCAACGAGCAGGCTCATTGTGGGCGTTTAACCAAATTGCATCCGTGTCGCAATGGCTGTTTGCAGCAATGTTTGGTTTAGTACTTACCACCTTCTTTTGGCCTGAGATTAATCCTGGGTTTGGCGTAACCATGTCCGCTGGATTCATGGGCGGACATGGTTCAGCATCTGTAGTCGGTGAAATCTTCACGGGACTTGGTTGGGAAGATGGCTTCACGCTCGGTTTAACGTTCGCCACAGTTGGGATCTTTATTTCAATCTCTGTGGGCATGTTAATGCTTCAGTTTGCGTTGAAAATGGG
This sequence comes from Vibrio sp. 1-2 (7-a), assembly GCF_013048515.1. Classification (NCBI taxonomy): domain Bacteria; kingdom Pseudomonadati; phylum Pseudomonadota; class Gammaproteobacteria; order Vibrionales; family Vibrionaceae; genus Vibrio; species Vibrio sp. 1-2 (7-a). Next base: position 942,086 of record NZ_VHSQ01000001.1, on the reverse strand, counting down.
CTGGATTCGTAGCTTTACGACATTCGACAGCATGGACGAACACGAACGCAAAGGCTTAGTGAAACCTGACGATCAAGAACCTGTGATGAAAGATACGATGTCATCATTGTCAGTCGATTCTTTCGCGATTCACGCGGCGCTGGTTGTAGTGGTAACGGCTTTCTCTTATGTAGCAGCCAACTACTTATCTTCTTTCCACGATAAGGTACAAATTCCGACTTTCGTTACTGGCTTTCTAGGCGGTATGTTAGTTCGAATCATCGCTAAGCAAACCAAGGCATCTCATTACCTATGTGACGGCGCATTCAAACACGCAGCGGGTATTAGTACGGATTACCTGATCATCTTTGGTATTTCAGCTATTAAGATCACGGTTCTAGCGCAGTATTTAATGCCAATGGTAGTGCTCGCAATTGGTGGTATCGCGTTCACGCTATGGCTTATCTTTTGGGTTGCACCTCGCATCATGGGAGATGACTGGTTTGAGAAAGGCATTTTCTCTTGGGGATGGTTAACAGGTACAGTCGCTATGGGTATCGCGTTATTACGCATTGTCGACCCCAAAATGCGCAGTAAAGTGTTAGACGACTATGCTATCGCTTATGTTCCAGGCTCAATTACGGACATTTTCATCATCTCGCTTATGCCAATCGCAATGTATAACGGCATGCACTGGCAAGCGTTAGGTGTAGGTCTAGCCTATATTGCCGTTGTCTTATTTATTTGGCGATTTGTATTTAAGCGCAGCGGTCAAGCCGTCGCAAACGAGTCTTAATTGCTCATTTCGGGAGGTATTTTATCCTCCCGAATTTAACTCTCTTCTCTTATTCGATAGCCGCCTCCCAACAGCATGCAAAAAATAAGCAACTTGTTTTATACTTAAGATCTGCAAGCTTGGTCACCCCTTCCCATCCTTTTTTAATACTTGACCTACGCATTTTTATATCAAAATAGCCGCCAAACTATTCATGACTCATGGAGAAAAGGCAGTGCATCGCTCTCAAGGATTTACCCTCATTGAACTCATTGTGTGCATCATTATCCTTGGTGTCGTTAGTGTTATTGCCCTTCCTAAATTTCTTGGTCTGCAAAAAGATGCCCGAGTGGCAGTACTATATGGCGCGAGGGAAGCGCTCATGACTGCAAACAACTTTGTGTACACTAAAGCCGTTATTCAATCTCAAGAGACGATAGATGGCGGCAAACAATATAACATTGATCTAGATAATGACGGCAATAACGACCTAATTGGTTACTTTGGATTTATTAAGAATGTCATTCCCGCAAAAGAGCTGGCAGGTTTCGACCCTCAACTCACTATCAATACTTGGTACGGGGTAGACAGCCCGGACGAACCCTATTTCCTTATCGGCTTTGCAAACAAACCTGTTGGTCCAGACCATATGTGTTATGTCGAAGTTTACTACCCAGAAACTCCAGGTGGCCAAGTCAGCTACAAAATACAAACTGACGACTGCTAGTTCCCCTAGTGAGTGAAAGTAACAGTTGCACTTTTGGTGCTTTCATCGCTTTTAGCAGAATACTGGCCCCAAAACCCATTATTAACAACTATTTCACATAATGTTGTTTCATAGTTAGCTTGCAGCGAGAAAACAAGTAATTCGCGACCGCACACGCCCGTAATCGAAACAATCTATCGTTTTTCCGACCGCCAATAATTTGTGCTTGTAAACTCATCATTTCGCTCAATAATAGTTCTATAACAAATTCAATAATTTAAAGCGGGAGGCGTGATGAGAATATTCTGGCAGTTACGTTGGTATTTCCAACAAAAGTGGAAGCATTATGTCGGATCGATTTTGCTTTTCGCTGTGATATCAACTCTACAACTTGTTCCTCCTAAAGCGGTCGGTATCATCGTTGATGGGGTCGTAGATAACACGTTAGATACAAATACGCTGATTCTGTGGCTCTTGGGACTCACTGCACTGATCTTTGCCATTTATGGATGCCGTATCTTATGGCGAATTTGGCTTTTCGGCGCAAGCTGGGAACTCGGAACCATTCTACGTAATCGTCTCTATAGGCACTTATCGACACAACCACCCCGATTTTTCGAACGTTATAAGACCGGTGATCTCATGGCGCGTGGTACTAATGATGTACGTAACATCGTAATGACAGCCGGCGAAGGGGTTTTAACGGCAGCCGACTCCTTGATCACGGGTATTGCAGTTTTAATCATCATGGTAACGCAAGTTAGCTGGAAGCTCACTGTTATGGCACTTCTTCCAATGCCGTTTCTTGCAATCATCATCTTTTTTATCGTCCGTATACTGCATCAACGTTTCCGCATTGCTCAGGAAGCCTTTTCTACCATGTCAGACATGACGCAAGAGTCACTTAACGGCGTGCGAATGTTGCGAGCTTTTGGGTTAGAGAATCAAGAACAACAGCGTTTTGAAGATGTAGTCGATGATACTGGTCAGAAAAATATCGCCGTCGCTAGAGTCGACGCGAGATTTGATCCAGCTATCCAACTCACCATCGGCCTCTCTTTCCTTCTCAGTGTCGCTGCTGGTGCTTACCTTGTCGATAAGGGAGAGATCACGCTTGGTGATCTAACAGCCTTTACGATGTATTTAGGGTTAATGATATGGCCTATGCTGGCCTTCGCTTTCTTATTTAATATTTTAGAGCGAGGCTCCGCAGCATGGAATCGCCTACAAGAGATCTTTGATGAAACACCAGAGATTGTCAGTGGAAATAAACCATTAGAAGATAAACCACTGCCATTAAAAATTGATATCGATGCTTTCCACTGGTCCAGTGATTTACCACCAGCTCTGGCCGAAATAAAAATCGAACTTGAACCCGGTAAAATGTTGGGAGTAGCTGGCCCTGTCGGAAGCGGAAAATCAACCCTGCTAACGCTGCTTTTGCGTCAGCACGACCTAACAAACGGTTCAATTACATTCGGGGATGTTGAGATTAAAGATGCCCTACTTCCTCAGTGGCGCAACCGCTTTGCCGTGGTTAATCAAAGCCCGTTTCTATTCTCCAAATCTATCTTCGATAATATTGCCTTAGGTAACCCTAATGCAGAGAAAGAAGAAGTCTATAGAGCTGCAAAGTTAGCCTGTATACATGACGATATTGAGAAGTTTCCTGAAGGCTATCAAACTGAAGTTGGCGAGAAAGGCATTACTCTCTCTGGAGGACAAAAACAACGAATTGCGATAGCACGCGCTATGTTACTAAATGCACAAGTCTTGGTATTGGATGATGCGCTTTCGGCTGTTGATGGCCGGACCGAACATCAAATCCTTAAGAATTTGGAAACACACTACCGTAATCAAGCCCTAATCGTTATTGCACACCGCCTCACCGCATTGGAAGCAGCAGACGAGATCATTGTCTTGAATCACGGCCACATTACTGAACGTGGGCAACATAGCGCTTTATTAGCGCATCAGGGATGGTACGCCGAAATGTTCGAGTACCAAAAACTAGAACAGGCGATGGAGAAATAATGAATGAACCAGACCAGTACGTTTAAACGGTTGATGTCTTACCCATTATCTCAACCAAAGCCAATGATTAAAGGACTTGCTTTGCTGTTTATCGCAGCGTTAGCCAGCGCTGGCGGCCCTTGGTTGATTCAATATTTCATTGATGAGCACATCGCTAAAGGTGACTATTCACAGAATGTTCTGATTTCGCTAGCAGTAGGTTATATCGCTCTTCAGATGGTATCGGCAACATTTCAGTATTTTCAGTCATTGCAATTTAGCATTGTCGCGGCTAACACGATCAAAACGATTCGTAAGCAAGTATTTTCTGGTGTGATTAAGCAGCCGTTATCTGCGTTTGATTACACTCCTGCGGGGAAATTGGTATCGCGAATCACCAACGATACGGAATCTCTACAGCAATTTTATGAGCTCTTGATCGCGACCGTGGTGAAAAACGTGGTCATGATTGTGGTGATGCTTGGCGTTATGTTTTTCATGAGCTGGAAACTCACACTTGTTGTGCTTGTATTGCTACCGATCGTCATCGGCTTTATGTACTTGTTTAAGCAGCTAAGTACAGAAAGCTACCGAAAGATGCGTGACCTATTGACTGATATAAATGCGAATCTGAGTGAATCCATTCAAGGGATGAGTGTCATTCAATTAATGCAACAAGAAGAGCGTTTTAATAAACAGTTCAACGAGCTAACCGCAGAGCATTTGGTGGCATCTAAACGAGTGATTCGGCTAAACGGCTATCTGCTAAGACCATTGATGGACTTGCTCGCTGGCCTCGCGTTACTTTGCTTGGTTGCGATCTTTGGCTTTAACGGTATTGAGTTGATTGGTGTGGGGGTACTGTATGCGTTTATCAGTTATCTTGCGCGCGTTACTGAGCCATTAATTGAAATGACTCAGCAGCTTGCTCTACTTCAGCAAGCGTTAGTATCAAGCGAACGTGTGTTTGAATTGATTGATGCGAAAGAACAAACTTATGGGGACGACCATCAGCCATTAAGGTCAGGTGCTATCGAACTTAAAGACCTCACATTTAGCTACGATGGTAAACAGGACGTCCTAAAAGACATTTCGTTGAAGGCCAACCACCAAGACTTTATCGCGCTTGTCGGGCATACAGGAAGCGGTAAAAGCACATTAGCGTCACTGTTAATGGGCTTTTATCCAACGCAATGTGGTGAACTGCTCATCGATAGTCGTCCACTTAAAACACTAGGGAAAGACGTCCTTCGTAAAGATGTGGCAATGGTTCAGCAAGATCCGCACATTCTCCCTGCTTCAGTCAGAGAAAACATCTCTCTTAGTCGAGCGGTTGACGATACTCAAATATGGGATGCGTTAGACAAGGTAGGTTTGGCAGAGCAAATTCACCGTTATCCTAATGGGCTAGACACGCAGTTAGGTCAAGGTGAAACCAATCTATCTGCTGGACAAAAACAGCTCTTAGCGTTAGCACGTGTGCTTGTGGTAAAACCTAAAATATTGATATTAGATGAAGCAACGGCCAATATTGACTCAGGAACAGAAGCTTTAATACAAAAGAGCTTGGCAGTACTCAGACAAGACATGACACTAGTCGTTATCGCTCATCGACTTTCAACTATTTTGGATGCGGACCAAATAATTGTTCTTCATCATGGGGAGTTAGTAGAGAAAGGCACACACAAAGCACTATTGAAACAAAATGGTCGTTATGCCCAAATGTATCAGTTACAGCAAGCAAACCGACATTTACAGCAGATTGAAGAAGAAACCAAGCAACTCGAAGAAGCGGTGTGATTTTTATACCCATGCCTTCTTTTTATTTGGTAGGCATGGGCATAATCGGCCCAACTTCAAAAGTTAGCCTGATTAGCTTCCAATTTCTTCATAATGTGAACTAATTTTCTATTTCTTACCTATTATTGACATAACCCCTCGCTATATCACGCAAGGTCGTTGTAAAATCGTACGGTACTTCAGTCTGGTGCCCTTTGCACTAGACTGTTTTTCACTTTCTAATAATGCATATTAATCTCATGACACAAGTCCATGGACAAAGATAAGTTTACTAACATCTATCGCTTGCCTGGTTCGATTCAAATTCGTATCGGTAAATGGCAAAAAACGTTCCGCGGCACCTCTGATTTAGTTTTACATCAGGCGCTAATGGAGCGTAATAAGCAATTTAAGAAGCCAGACTTTTTACCTAAAGGCTGGTGCGTCACTCCTGTTGACGAAAAAGATATTACTGTCACGCACCACGGTAAATATATCCAAACCGTCATGCGCACAATGTTGGACAGAAAGGTCTCGTACAAGCGATTATTCCTATCTCGAATGAGTGCGGAAGAAGGTGAAAAAGTGCTCCACAATTACAAACTGGAGTGGGTAAGAAAACATAACCAGATCGCCAAAAAGTACAATCAAATTAAGAAGAAACAGTACATGAACTTTGCAAGAGAAGAAGAGGAAACCCTCTACCCTTCGATTCCAAAGGGTGAGTTTGACAAAACGTTATGGAACAAGCTCGTAGTATCATCGTTTGGTCCGCAGAAAAAGTACAAAAACCCACATTTTGTCCGCAAAGCCGATTTCTAAATAAACACCCCTACACTAGGGGTGTTTATTTATCCGTTAAATCACCAATCGTAAGTTAAACTGGCAATAATATTTTGTCGATCGCCATACCAACAAAAACCATCACATGTCGCTATGTACTCTTTATCAGTGATATTTTTGGCTGCGACTTGTAGCTTGTAATCTCCAATGCGATAGCTGACCGTCGCATCCATTAAGAAATAACTTGGTACTTTTAGTCTCTCTTCATTATCTCCGTATGACTCACCTGTATAGCGCGCACCTAAGCCAACAGCAAAGCCATCAAGAGGTCCATCAAAGAAACGATAATGTGCCCAAGCTGAAGAAACGGTATTCGCAACTTGAGACGGTGTATTTCCAAGCCATTCGTTATTAACGTCTTCTTTTATCTCAGCGTCAACATAGGCTATGTTTGCGATTAATGTTAAAGAAGGTGTCACATTGGCTACAGCTTCAAACTCAACGCCGTTATTTTCTATTTTTCCTATTTGCGTTAATTCACTCAAGTAGATACGAGCCAAGTTTTCTTTTGTTGCCAGATACGTTGCAATATTGAAATAGCCATCAAATGAATCCGGTTGGTATTTCATACCGATTTCAAATTGATCACCGCTTTCAGGCTTCGCTGGCTTACCATTGCTATCTTCTTGAATAATTGGATCAAAGTACTGAGAGTAACTAAAGTATGGTGTGAAGCCAGAATCAGAAATATAAGCCGTTCCCACGCTAAATGTCCACTCTCCATTATCGACTTTCGTGCAAGCACCCGTGGTAACATTATGTACTTCATTACTTGTATCGTCGTAACGCGCACCCAATAACATTGTCCATTTATCGTTAATCAGCATATGATCTTGAAAATAGACACCGAGCTGTCGGTTCTCAACTTTCGTTCTTTGCTTATCGGTTTCGCTCAATGGCTGTAGCGTATTCGGATCGAGTAACGTTATATTATCCGAATAAGTGGGATTAAATACATTAAACCTAGGGTCAAGCAAAGCTCCCATTGGTGTGTTTAAGAGCGCATTACCATCAGCAACGATAGGATCATTAGCAAAGTCCTTACCATCGATACTGATCATTTGAAAATCTAAACCCAACATCAAGTTATGCTCAACGCTTCCCCAATTTACTTGGTGCATCAAACGATTATCAATATTAAAAGCATCGGATGATCCATCTTCTGTTGAAGCGCCCCGAAGTATGGTCTTGCGTTCATTTGATGGATCTAAAATCGGCCCCAACCCAGGTACATCAGCCGAGTAAACGTACGAATACATTTGTCTCAACTTAACATCCATTTCACTGTAACGAGCAGCTTGAACAAACGAAGTGGTATCATTAAACGCATGAGAAAACTCATAGCCTAAAGACACCTGATCACGCTCAAACGTCTCCCAGTTGGGATTGCCTATCGCTAAACTATCACTGATCTTTCCATTTTTGTTTGGCGTTAACGTTCCTTCAACTGGCAAAAATTGCAGATAAGGATCTGAGTCGTCTTTTTGATAGCTCGTTAGAAAGGTAATTTCAGACGTCTCATTAAATTTGTACGTCATTGATGGAGAGAGAAGAATGCGCTCTGCTTCTACCCCACTAATTCTCGTCCCATTTTTTCTCGCTAACCCTTGAAAGCGGAAAGCTAACTGCTCACTCACCTCAGAGTTTACGTCAAGAGAAAGTTGTTTACGGTCTTCAGAACCGTACTCCAAAGATACAAGCCCTGAGCCTCCATCAAATTGAGGTCGCTTACTGACGACATTGATAACCCCACCAGGAGGGTTTTGCCCATAAAGAACAGACGCTGCACCACGTAAAACTTCAACCCTTTCTAACGCAAACGGATCTATTTGCCAACTATAGAAACCAGAAGAATATAAACGGGTACCATCTTGATACAGCCCGCTGTTCGCCTGTTTAAAACCACGAATAATAAACCAATCTTGCTTGTTATCTTCGCCGAAATAATTAGTTTGAATACTTGGTGTGTACTGTAGCGCGTCAGAAATGCTAATAGAGGCACGATCATCCATTTGTTCTCGCGTAACAACAGATACCGCTCTTGGGGTTTCATGGATGGCAATATCAGTTTTCGTCGCTGCCCGACTCTTCGCTCCAAGATAACTAAAATCAGGACCAACTGCACTGTCTTGCTGCTGTCCAATCACAACTATATTTTCATCTTCCTGAGCCAAGACATTTGGCGTTGATAACGCTAATACAACCGCCATTGACGTTGGTGTCAGCATAAACTGCCGAGTCATATTATTCTCCTTTTTTGTCGGCAGCCAAACCAACCCTTCATGACTTCAGCGATCGCTGAAAGAAAAGCGAGTTACGGCATCGCCAGTTGTTTCCATAAAAGACAAACCAGAGGTTTTGCATAAAGCACTCGCATAGGTTGCGAATGCCACTGCGAGTGCTTGTTTGTATAAGTACTTTCTTCGTTGAGGCTTAGCTGGTATCTATAAACGGCGTAATCCCCACATCAGATACAAACCGCCAATGAGAGATGCCATCAGCCCTGTTGGTATTTCTTGTGGGTAAAGAACTTGTCGTCCCAACCAATCGGCCAACAACATCACGCCGGAACCCAATATCGCGGCGCATAACATGTGTTGTGACGCTTTGTTAAAGCCAAATAAGCGAGCTAAATGCGGAGCCAGTAACCCAACAAAGCTAATAGGACCAACAACCAATGTCGCACTGACCGTGAGACAAGCAACTAAAAGCAGCAGTATCGCGCGCGAACGATCAACGCGAATCCCAAGTGCTTTAGAGGAAGCGGCGCCAACAGGAAGAATATCTAGCCATCTTACGCAGAGAAAACTCAACCCTATAAAGACAAGCGCAGATAAAGACAATGGGAGTAACGTTTCAACCGAAACATAGTAGGTAGACCCAGACAACCAAGCCAATGCTTGATAACTTCTTGGGTCACCAGTGGCTAGAATAAAGCTCTGTATTGCATTCATCAGTGCGGTAATAGCAATACCAGTCAACAAAATGCGCTCCGGCTGAAAACCTGATTTACGGTTTAGCAGCACAATGACCAATACCGTCGCTAATGCGCCTACGAGCCCGCCTAGAGAAAGAGTGAAAATTGACGAACCAAACCCAGTAAACATCGCGATGATCAATCCCATCGCTGTCCCTGAACTGATACCGATCACTTCAGGACTGGCCATTGGGTTTCCACTTAGGCGTTGAATCATGGTCCCAGCAATCGCCAACATTGCCCCCGCAATTGCTGCTGCAAATAGTCTAGGTGCGCGCCATTCCAAAAAAATCCAATTTTGGCTAGAAAATAAGTTTGTCCACCCTTCATTTTGCACAGCAACCGTGGCAAAAAGAACAACGGAAATTAACGTGCCGATCAACGCCAATGAGATCGCTTTAGGGTTTAGCTTGTAAACATGTTGACGGTGTCGAGTTAACACTGTTTGAGTATGGCCCTGCGTCTTTTGTGATAAGCGAGGTAACAACCATAACAGTAGTGGAGCGCCCAATGCAGCCGTTGCTGCTCCCGTTGGTATAAAACTCGCCATCAGCCCTGGCAGTTGCTGAATAACCAAATCGGTTAAAGTCAATAACATGGCACCAATCAGCATTGATACCCAAAGCTTATGCTGGATTTTATTGATGCCTATCAATCGAGTAATCGCTGGCGCTGCTAACCCGATGAAACCGATGATTCCTACTGCAGAAACGACCCAAGAAGTGATTAGTACCGCAAGCCCAAGACAGACAAAGCGCAGTTTGGCTAGCGAGACACCTAAACTCTTGGCACCTTGCTCGGAGAGTTCTAACAGACTTAACGGCTTTGCAAACACAAATGCGATAACCGTAGCAAGTGCGATTCGAGATGCAAGATACGAGAAATCACCCCATCCGCTCTGAACAAGCGAGCCCGCTCCCCATATCATTAATCCATTCAGCTTTTCGGTATTCATCATCAGAATAACCGTACTTAATGATGCAAAGTACAGGTTTATCACTAACCCAGAAACGACGACGACCGTTGGAGATAACGCTCGTCGCCATGACAACAGCATCACCAACCCCATCGATGTCACACCGCCGATGAGAGCAACCAAATTAGGTGCTATATCCAACATCCAAGGGGCAAATAGCGTAGCTAACATCAAAGCAAAACTTGAACCGCTCGCCACACCTAATGTTGTTGGCGAAGCAAGAGGATTGCGCAGAACTTGTTGCATTAATACCCCAGCAACCGCTAATCCGGCACCAGAAATAATCGTGGTGAAGACTCGAGGCCACCAGCTAAAGTGAAGTAAGACGGAATCGATAGATTGAAAGTTAGGTTTCCATAAACTGCTAAGAGCCAGTGAGAATGAACTTGCTTGATACAATTGGAAAGCACCAATAGAAAAGGTAAATGCCGAAAGTAACACCACAAGGCTTAAAGGCATGGCTTTCATTGTTCTAACTCCTCGACCTTACTCGCCGTAACTAACTCCGCGAACCGAAGCGCTGAAGGCATAGAACCAAAACTCCAAACAGGCGCGACTTGCATGACCTTCTCACCAGACTGTTGAACAACGTATTGCCAAAACGGATCTTGAGAGAGCCGCTTTTCGCCACCGTGAGGCAATGGCTCAACGATAACAATTTGGGCTCTTATACCTGCTAACTTATCGATGCCGACCAAGCTGAAGCCCCAACTATTTGTCTCTTCGTTCCACGCATTACTCAGCCCAATCTTTTCGATAGCCTGAGAGTAAAGACTATTCTGACCAAAAACACGAACGTGCTTCGTATCCATAAACTGAATCATTAAAAGCGGCGGCTGGCCTTTGTTTATGCGCTGTTTTAATAAAGAGAAACGTTCTTCATATTGTTGTATAAGTGCCTCAGCTTCCGCTTCTCTTCCTAGCTCTTCACCAAACCTCCGAGTGAAACGAGTAAGTACCGACCAATCTGTAATCCCGCTTTCATATAAGTCAATCGTGGTAACGGGGGCGATATCGACTAAGCGATGCTTCATTGAGGAGAAGTACGGGGCAATAAAAATACGGTCAGGTCTGAGCTCGTAAATACGCTCTATATTGGGTTGAGTTCTTAACCCTACATCCTTAGTTTGAGGTGGTAACGGTGGCGATTTTACCCAAGCATCGTAATCTTGCCCTTGAGCGACGCCTACGGGCACGACCCCTAACGCCAACATCGTTTCAGTTTGTGTCCAATCAACCGACATCACCCGAGGTGACGCCTCAGCTACTGCTTGAAAGGAACTGACCAAAAGCGCACTAAGTGAGAGAGCGAAAGAGAAATGCTTAAGTCGAGTGTTTGTACTGCTCATTATTCAACCTCTAGCTTGGCATCGCCACCGGATAACCCGCAGGGTGGTCAGAGATCTTCATCTCTATCCCGTATATGTCCCTTAGCTTAGGTTCAGTAAACACCTGTTCAACATTGCCTTGTGCAATCAAATCACCTTGATGCAATGCAACGATATGATCGCAAAAGCGCGCCGCTAAGTTGATATCGTGCAGTACGATAATAACGCCCAAGCCCAACTCTTTACTGAGTTTAGAGATGAGCTTCAACATATCGACTTGATGGCTAATATCTAACGCAGACAAAGGCTCATCAAGAAGCAAATACTCGGTTTTTTGCGCTAATAGCATGGCTAGCCACACTCGTTGGCGCTCCCCTCCAGATAGCGTATCAACTAAGCGATCTGCGTATTTTAGTGTTCCTGTCATCGCCATTGATTCTTCAACAATGTCATGATCTTTCTTGCTCAAACGACCAAGTAAACCATGCCATGGGTAACGACCAAAACCGACTAAATCTCGACCTAAAATACTGTCGGTCACCGGAAGATGCTGAGGCAAGTAGGCAATGTGTTGGGCGAATTTTTTCGCTGAGAGATCGTTAATGCTCGTTCCATGCAGAACCACGTCACCAGCGGTGTATGGCTGTTGCTGTGCCAGCAACTTTAACAATGTGGATTTTCCTGAACCATTGTGCCCAACAAGAGCGTATGTTTTCCCAGGTTCAAATGTCACATCAAACGCTTTTAGCAATGACTTGCCTTCAATCTCAAACTGGAGTGCTTTAGCTTCCAACATCCCTACTTCACCTAATAGCCATTCACAAATGAAAGCTAATCAATCGCTTTCATTCGTTCATCACGTTTGCCGTTCTTATTCAACAGAACGATTAATAAGGGAGGTTTTATATAACAACAAAGATACAAATGCAAACCGTTGTCATTATCATTACATCAACAAGATCATTGAGAGAATTACTAAGCGTTAATGATTATTTGTTGCGGATGACTTCATTAGTGGATTGTCGCAGGTCAACGAGAGCAGCGGTCTACCACTGCCCTCGCATAAATTTGAATGAATACTGCGGCGCATGAAGAAATGAGAAATGCCGCAGTGAATAAATTAATGACGAGCGTCAGCGCCAAACTCTACTTCTTTATAGATATCGGCCAGCGACTTTTTACCTTGTTTGTCTTTGGCTGAACGCTTTTTCTTCGTTTGATAATGGTATTCTTGCTCCTGAAGTGCTTGTTCGTGCTCTTTTGCTGACTCAACAAACTCAGGATTTGCAAGTGCTTGTTGGCGTAAGCGGTTTACTCTTTCAAGGGTTTCCCACAACATACTTCACCTCCAAACCTATTACTGTATATAAAAACAGTATTGTTTAAATATTCCTCCTCGTCAACATTTCAACTTCGTTACTGCTCTTCACATTAACCCCAAGCCTGTATAGTGCTCCGGATATTTGTGGATGATTTGCTTTATATAACCTTGATGCTCTCGCAGAGCATTAACACATTCTCGAGATAACCATCCCTGATATACCCATTTTTCAAGTTCTAACAATGCGTATGGGATGGACCACGCTTGTCTGTACGGATGGTGCGTCGTCATAAAATCAAAGGCATTCGCGACAGCCGTAATTTGCGCGGCGATTGGTATATCGCCACTGGTTAAACCATACGGATAACCAGTACCATTTAAGTTTTCGTATTGATAAGTAACCATCTGCAAAAACAAAGTCACACTCGGGTGAACCGGATTTCCGATACGAGCCACTATGTCATCGGCCGAGTCGATGCAACGCTCAATATGTTGAATCAATATCGCCTCTTGTTCTTGAGTATAATTTGTTCGGCGACTAGCAATTTCAACTGGCAGCTGAATATCACTGAGCGCATGGAATTGAGCAAAAATACCAATATCTTCGACCATTTCATCATTCAGGTGATAACGATCCGCTAACTGCGTTGCGATGACTTGGCTGTAGTACTTCATTCGTTTGGTATGCGCGTAAAACTCAGGGGAGTAGCCTGGCATCATACATTGCATTCGGTTCGCCAACGTTTCTATCGCGCTAACGACGTGGTCTTCTGATTCAACCGCAAATTGAATCATTTCGAAATAAGGTTTAAGACTATTCAACGCTTCTAAGCTAAACGCATTGGGCTGAGTGGAATTTAAAAACACAAAGCCTGTAAATGCTTTATTGTCGTAACAAGGAATCGCAACCGACGACTGGTATCCCTGTTTGAGTAAGGTTTGAACCCGAGGACAATGATTAATATCGTGAAGGTCTTCGACGATGCGAGGAATCGCGTTTTTGGAGGCAATATTGAGGTGGTGGAGTTTACGGAATGCTGACTCATGGTGGGCTAAACACCAAGTGTCGAACTCACTTTCTGCAAATGATTTGAGCACATCTTGGTCTGGGTGATATTTAGCAAATGACACCCTATCAATACACGGCAAGTGCGCCTGCATCCTGCCCTTTAGCGTTTGCAGTTGCTCATTAAGCGGTTTTGCAAACGGGTAAAAACTCCGGTGCGCCATACTTCACCTCCACACCCAAGCAGAGAAACAAGAGAAGCTCATTGTGTTGTAAATTCAATGGTATTTTGAGCGGTTTTCTCCACTTAAATTATCGATATACCACAACTTAAGTGTACGAAATAAAAGCACATTTCTACCAATTCTTTCACCGAATATCTTACGGTAATTTGATCCAGATTAAAAAAGCCAACGAGCGAAACTCGTTGGCTTAACAATACTGATTGATTACGATGGATTCAGTAACTAGAGGTTATTCAGAAAACGTTCTAAACAACTAGCCCAGAGCAGGAAGCACACCCAGCGTAATTAACAGCTGAGCTAATACGATACCTGTGCCAGCGATACCCGTTATCACTAATGCGCCTTGGCCACCAGCAACTCGGTACTCCCCCGTAAAATCATCCGATTTACGAACCTTGATCACCATAACCAAAGGCAAAAAGATGGCTAAAATCGCTAAGGCAATCGCTGCATAACCCAAAGCCATAATAAAGCCTTGAGGGTAAAAAAGTGCGAAGCCCAGCGGTGGGGTAAACGTCACGAGTGCCGCAACCAAGCGATTAGGCTTATCGTTGCTCCCTTTGATGGTGTCACCCAAAAACTCGAATAGACCTAAACTCACACCAAGAAATGACGTTAACAGTGCCAAATCAGCAAATACACCGACAATGTTGCCTAAGTTTGATTGGTGCACCGTCTGCGATAGTTGACCAATAAGCGCGCTCAACCCGCCGTTTTCAATAAGCGTACTTTGGCTAACCACACCCAATGTCACGATCTGCCAAAAGATGTAAATCACGAGCGGGATCGTCGAGCCAATAATAACGGCTTTGCGCAAAGAAGAAGTATCGCCATCTAAGTAATTCACAATTGCCGGAATGCTTCCGTGAAAACCAAACGAAGTAAAGATAACAGGAATCGCCGCTACAATAAGACCTTGCTCAATCGGCATACTCAATAAGTAAGATTCCGTAACGTTTGGAGCAAGAAAAGAAAGCACAGCAACCATCGCAACAAGTTTCATCGCGAACAACACGCGGTTAACTTTATCGACCGTACCTGTACCAACTGTCACAACTAAAGTCACAATCAAGGTAAAGATTATCGTTGATGTAGACCCTGAAATATCAAGGTCAAACCATTGTGCGAGGCGATCTCCGAACTGAGCACCACCGCCAGCGATGTATGCTGCACACAATGAGTAGAAAAGAAACAGCATCGCAAAACTTGCCACCCACTTGCCTTTTTGGCCTAGGATCTGTTTCGCTAAAGTATGAAGAGTTGCACTACTTTCTGCATGCTGATGAAGCTCAAGCATGAGTAAGGCAGTGAAAGCCATCAGAGCCCATAAACTGAGCATGATGATGATTGAAGTTGAAAAACCAATGCCGGCAGAGGCAAGTGGAAGGGCTAGCATGCCAGCACCTATTGTAGTTCCCGCGATAATTAGAGTACTACCGAATACTTTAGAACGACTCATTGTATATTTATCTTTACACTTTATTAGGAATTATCGGTATTAGATCGGGCAACGGCGTACCGAAACCAATACCATATTTGTAATACTGTCGATATTGTAGGATCTTCAGCAGAAGATCAAGCAAAGTGTAAGGATAAAAAACCACAAGTGTAAATAATAATTTACACACCACTAATGTCCAACAATATCTGAGTACATTCTTCCCTGCTCATGAACTTAGGGACAGGGTAATTCCAGTGCGCCTCTTTCATAATTAAATCTACAAGCGCATCAGCATCTTCGCGCTGAATGAGTGCACTTTTCTGCTTAATATCAATGCTTGCAAACAAAGACTCCACATGCGTCAAAAAGTGTTGAGCACTCGCCTCACCTGACTGCCCTTCGGCCGTCAACGCATCGAGTTTTCTTAGTTGAGGCTCTATCTCTGATAATGAAAAGCGCAGCACAGGTAACAAGGCTAATCCGTTTGCCATGCCATGAGGTATTCCATATTTCGCACCGAATGTGTGAGCAAACGCATGAACATAACCCAAACTCGCTTTCGTAAATGCTAAACCTGCGTAATAGGATGCCATGGCCATTTTATGTCGAGCTTCAACATCATCCCCTTGTGCTACGACCCGAGGAAGATGCTTAAAAATTAACTTAATGGCGGCAACAGAATAAGCCCTAGTTTCTTGAGTAGCATTTCTCGACACATACGCCTCAATAGCGTGAGTTAATGCATCAACGCCAGTATCAGCCGTGATCTTAGGAGGTAAACCAATCATTAAGTTCGCATCTAAAGCTGCCATTAGTGGCACCAACTTTGGATCCATCAAAGGGGTTTTAATGTGTGAGGAGGGATCTGATACGACCGCGGCGATGGTGACCTCACTTCCTGTTCCTGCGGTCGTTGGAATAGCAAACAGAGGCGCTGGCATTCGCCATACTTTCAATAGTCCAGCTAACTTTTTTATTGGCCGTTTATTGGTAACTTTCGCAGCAATGACCTTTGCGCAGTCCATTGCCGAGCCACCACCCAAAGCTAATATGCCCTCACAATGAAAACGATGGTAAGCCTCTAGACCGCTTTCTACCTGATCATAGGTAGGATCGGGCTGCACTTTCGAGAAAACATCTAACTGTAAATCGAGTTGTGCTGCCGCCTTGAGCACCTTATCGACAATACCGACTTGGACTAACCCTTCGTCGGTAACTAATAAGACGCGTTTAAATCCCAGTTCGGTCATCGATTCTAATAGCTCATTCATCGAACCAGGGCCGGAAAACAAGGTTGGTCTCGGCATAGGAAGGATAAGAGCTGCTATTTTTAGCCCTGCGGTGTAAGTCCGATATAAGCGATGCTTCAACATACGAAATCCTTTTCATTTAGAGCTATCATTCTAGCTACTTTTATCACCTATGCTTACTTTGCAATCACACATTTTTTAATTAAGTCATTCCATCAACACATAAATGCTGCTGAGGGAGCAATACCGTTATCTTGATCTCCCCACACCACATGAGCTGTAGAGAAAATTATTTTTTATGATTTTCCATTAGCGTTACCTTAATAACTCACCCCTCTTCGGCTTTGCCGATCATAAAGTGGTTATTGAAGGTGCCTTATCATTCATACAAACTCAAAAATATGGATTCTACTTAATCACATAACGGTACGGTATATCAGTAATCTAATCCGAACATCACTTATAAAAATACAAATAAGAATGCGTTACATCATGATTTATTGTCGTTTTCAAATAAGTCAATAAAAGCAACAATAATCTTTCAAAACTAATACTTAGTTCAAATAACTGACTCTTAATCATGAGCTTCAGGTGATATTGTTATGCAACTAGGATTATTATCCGCCCCATAATTAAAACTACGTCTAAACGCCCACCTTTTTGGGGTCTATTCGCTGTCGTACCCAATTTTCCTATCACCTTCTGATTTGGGTTTCGCGTGGGCTAATTAGCAATGTCGGTATAAACCATGAATCATTCTTGCCATTCCCATACGGACACGGGCTTTGAAGTCGATCTAAAACAAGCACTTATCTGGGTTGCTCGAGCACTCGATTATGTCGGTGTTGACGATACTCACCACAGCCATCGTGTCGCTTATATCGCTTACCAATGTGCTCGCGTCATGGGTTGGGAGCCAGAAAAAGCGGAGTTTTGTTACTTCGCAGGTATGATCCACGACTGTGGAGTCTCCGAAACACAAGAACATAAAATGTTACTTGGAGAGCTGGTGCCACAAGACGTGAAAACACACTGCTTAAGAGGGTACCGAAGCCTCAAGCAGTGTCGTTTGTTGCGCCAATTTGCGACACCAGTTCTTTACCACCATACACATTGGAGCGAACTAAAAGAGCTCGATTTACCGCCTTTTGAAAAAGAGGTGGCCGCCCTGCTCTACTTATCGGATCGCCTTGATTTTATGCGCTCAAAATACGTCATGAACTGCCATTGTGACATTGTCACGCTTCATGAGGAATTGATTGCTGAGTGTATCATGGCAAACGTTGGAACCTTGTTTAATCCAAGTATGGCCGAAGCAATGGTTAAACTCGTCATGACCGACGCGTTTTGGTTCGCGATGGAGTCGGAAAATATTGAAACCATAGGCCTAAATTTTAAAAGCATTGATTGGCTTCAAAAGCAATTAACCATCCAAGATATGAACAGTTTGGGAATGTTTATCGCTCAAATTGTTGATGCAAAGAGCCCATTCACTTATCAACATTCACAAAAAGTGGCGGAGTTATCTCGGTATCTCGCGATTAAGCTTGGGCTAAACGAGCACGATCAAGAAATGTTATATATTGCAGGGCTGGTGCATGATATTGGAAAGTTAAAAACACCAGATGAAATCCTTCACAAAGAAGGCTCTCTGAACAAACAAGAGTACACGCGCATTAAACGCCATACCATTGATACTCAGCTCGCATTGCATAAGGTCTTCCCTAACGCGAAAATAGCGGAATGGGCTTCCAATCATCATGAACGTTTAGACGGGTCGGGCTATCCCTATCACAAAACAGGCGACGAGCTCGATGTTCCATCGCGTATCATTGCTGTCGCGGATGTCTTCCAAGCCCTGTCTCAAGATCGCCCCTATCGAGGACGAATGACTCAAACACAGATCGCCGACATTATGGGTGAGCAAATAGCCAAAGAGGAGCTTTGCTCTGACGTTTATGCGGTATTAGAACGAAACATGACAGAGTGTTACGAACTCTCAACCGACGTTTAATCAAAACAGGGGCGAACACACGCCCCCCTTTTTTAGGATGATAAGACTAGGCGACAAATAGTTACCTAGCAATATCAAGTAAATTATCTCGCACACCATTGATTCTGAACCAACCAGCGATACTAAAACGCTCGGCATTGGTTGGTAACACCTCATGTGGGAACTGCTCTGATAAGAATACGAACAAACGCCCTGAGCGTGGGGGAATGGTTGCAATTTTATTGTCATTCAAATCGTATACTACTAATTCACCCGCGTCTTCTTCCGTCCAGGATTCGTTCATATAAAAAACGGTCGTCAATCGACGGTTTTCGTTACCTTTGAAGCAATCTAAATGTTTTTGGTAGAAGTCCCCTTTCTCGTACTTGGCAAAATGAGCTTCGTACTCAAAAAGTCCAAGAAACAAGTGACGGTTCACTTCTTGGCGGATCTCTTCCATTTTATCCAAGTAAGAAGTAACAGCATGCCCCATATTTGGCGATAACCATTGAATCTTGTCACTACGAATAGATTCAATACGAGTAACATCATCGTTACGACCAATACGTGCTTTTTTCCAATTGCTTGGAATGCAATCTCGCAGTTGAGCCACCTCTTGTTCAGAAAGAAAGTCATCCCAGATGTAGTAGCCATTGGTTGCTAACGCATCGATCATTTTATTCATTATTTTCGTTCACTCGTGTTAGTTGGGCGCTCTATATAAAAAATCTGCGACACAACAACAAATGCGATTTTTTATCGAGACGACAACTAAGCAAAACGAGAATTAAAATAGATGATACAAGATACAAAAATGCCGCTCATGTGAGCGGCAATGTCGTTTATTATTGACGAGCTTCTAATCTCGTTGCTCGAATTCGCAACGGACGAAGACGCTTAATGCTAGGACGCTGTTTGTTTTTTAGCTGGATATGACAAAGTTCCAGAATCAAACCAAATGCCATCGCAAAGTACACATAACCTTTATTGATATGAATTGCGAAGCCTTCTGCCATCAATAAGCCACCCAGTAAAACGAGGAACAGCAATGCCAACGTTTTAAAGCCGGGATAGCGCGTCACCAGATTATTGATTTTTTCAGCAGTCATTACCATCACGATTGCAGACGAGACAATCGCCGCGACCATAAGCGGGACATCACTTGTCAAACCGACGGCGGTAATCACCGAGTCCATTGAGAATACCGCATCCACAGCAACAATCTGCAGCAGCACTACCGCTAATCCAGTACGAGCATGAGTCGAGTGGCCAGATTCATTGTGATTTAACCAGCTCCACAACTCTTTCAGGCTTTTTGCCAATAGGAATGCACCACCCGCGATCATGATCACGTCTCTTCCGGTAAACGCTTGGTTTACGACGGAAAACAGTGGTTGAGTCAACTGCATAATCCAAGAGATAGAAAAAACCAATGCAATACGAGCAATAACAGCAAGGCCGATACCAAGGTTTCTTGCCAGTTTACGTTGATGCAGTGGCAATCTTTCACATAGGACGGAGATAAAAACGACGTTATCAACGCCTAAGACAACTTCAAGCGCAAACAAAGTGGCAAAAATCGCCCAAGCCTCTGGTTGCATGAAAAGTTCTAACATGAGTACGCCTCCAGTGATGGGAAGACATACGGTGAAGGGTTCTGTCGACTAAAGGGGTCGTCCATTAATTATTTATACCTCTGTTACTTAAGGATCTTGAGTAAATCACCAAACAATCAACAACACAATGGCTATTTTTATTAGGTAATGACGGCTTTTCATTCGTACACAAACTATTCAGCCCTCGCACTAGAAAGATAAATAAAATAGAAATTCTAAAATTGAAGAAAGAAAAACGCCAAAGACCTAACAAATCCAAGAGAGTTCTTTAATCTTACAAAGCTCAAATTATTTTTACGCAACACGTTAAATACATTGAGCTCAAAGCGAAAGATGCTCATTTACGAGATAAACAATAGTAAAAATTTGTTTCATCCTGATATACTGCCAAAAATCATAAGAAACCATGCTATTTATGGACTACATTGCTCTTTCACGCATTAGCCTAAAACATCTCACTGTATTGCATATGTTGTTAACCACTCACAGTGTTACGCTTGCCGCAGAGCGCCTGTGTGTAACACCTTCGAGCGTCAGTAAAACACTTGGGCAATTACGTGAAACGCTGAAAGATGACCTTTTCTATCGCGATGGTACTCGCTTGGTACCAACGGCATTTGCGCTGCACATTGGCCCCTCGATCCATGGCATACTCTCTAGCATGAATGGATTATTACATCAGGGCTCATTTAATCCAGCTTACTATCAGGGCAGTTTCTCATTAGCTATGCGCGAAAGTTCGTTTGAGCTTTTTGCGCCAGTTCTACAGCATTTATCTCAGCAACTCGGCAATCATGCACATTTGAATGTGCATGCAAAAGAGGAAATGAGTTTCGATGCGTTGGTAAGAGGCCAAGTGGACTTTTTGCTGCTTCCACACGATCTTAGTCAGCCGCCCACGCAAAACAAAGACTTGGTATGGCAAACCATTCTGAAAGACGAAATGGTTTGTTTAATGGGATCATCAAATCCACTCTCTAAACAGCCTTTGTCTGTTGAAAGCTACCTCTGTGCAAGACACATTGGGATTCATGATAAAGATCTCTCACAACCTTATTTCGAGCAGAACCTCACACAAAGGCACTCGAAGCGAAATATGGCTATGCGTGTAGCGGATTTTGGTTCAGCTGCAGTGATGTGTCAGCACTCAGATTACTTGTTCACCTGTTCCAAACTTTGGGCAAGGGCGGCCATGCAAGCAAAAGGCTTGGTTGAACAATCCCTTCCATTCGATTATGGACAGGTAGCCTACAGCCTCGTTTGGAACAAAGCGAGCTTGAACGATCCGGCTTTAAAATGGCTACAAAAACAATTGCTCGATGCCTGTGCCATGCTAGACGCGTGCGATGCGTGAGTAAGATAACGAATCAAAACTGCATTACGTGAGTACAGTCGGCACTGCGATGGGGTTACTCACGTAACGTAAAAGTTCTGATTTTAAGCGTTCGATATCATGGCGAGAGCACGCATCCCAGGTTAGCGCCTCCCCCATGACTCCGTGATGTTGAAATGCATTTAAACGGATAAGCACCGATTCAGGTAAAGTACTCAAATAGCGCCCAATCGCTACGATTTCTATATCTAAATCACTTTTCCCTGGAATATGCAGTAACCGAACTTCATACAATTTTTCATGCTTTGCAAGGTACTGAAGCGTTTTGAATACACGATGATTATCACGCCCAGTTAGCCACTGGTGCGTCTCTGTCTGCCACGATTTCAAATCGATCATCGCACCGTCCAGAAAAGGAAGCACACGCTGCCAACCTGTCACTGATAAAGAGCCATTGCTGTCGATGAAACAAGAAAGGTGCTGTAACTCAGGATCTTGCTTGATCCCTTTAAACAGCTCAATAATGAAAGGAAGTTGTAAGGTAGATTCCCCACCGGATACTGTAACACCACTGATGAAAAAGCGATGCTTGCGTATCAAATCGAGCATTGTTACCACAGAGTAGTCAGTAATTTTTGGATTAGATTGGTTCTGACATATCTCTATACAATGATCGCAGTGGGTGCACTCCTCTTTAAGCCAAACAACGTTGTTGTTTTCGTCGAACTTCAGTGCGTCTGCCGGACATTCACTCACACAATCACCACAGTGATTACAATGGTTTATTGTATGAGGGTTATGACAGTTCAAACACTGATAGTTACAACCCTGTAGAAAGATGACTAGACGATTTCCTGGCCCATCAACACAAGAGAAAGGAAGGATACGAGTGACTTTTGCCAAAAGGCTTCCACTTCGTCTAGACATCTTGTTCTTTCCTAAACCGACCTTTACGCCTGCGTGTAGGTCGGTGTCATTTCATGACTCACCACACGTGGTGAGCGATCTAAAATCCCAGTATTTTTTGCCGCCTCTGCTCCCAGAAACGTCGTATTGGTTCTCGAACCTTCTGCATCATATTTTGCGATATCAGAAAGTTTAACCATGTATCCCGTAACGCGAATCAAATCATTTGAGGCCACATTCGCGGTAAACTCACGATAGCCTGCATTTAATGCCCCTTTGCACAAATTGAACATCGCTTCTGGGTTTGATTTCACCGTTTCATCAATCGTCAAAATATCGCTGATACCTGCACGATAATACTGGTGATGCTCAGCTGTTGCTTGTACATAAGTGACAGGGTCTGGCTCCGTGCCATAAGGAAGACGCACACCTGGCGTAACGCCAAGATCTAAGCTAATACCACCTTGAGCATGTAAGAGCGCTTTACCATCCAAACCATATTTCACTGGGGTTGACTCCACTAGTTTCGCCAGTGTGGCTGAAACATCATGAGCAAAAGCATTCGCACGTTCATCTTTTCCGTACTGCCCCGTTTGGCCTTCTTTTTCGAACAGAAGGTTCACCGCTTCTGCCATACCATAAATGCCATACATTGGTGCGAAACGGGACTCTTCAATCAACCCTTCTTGCGTCAAAAATCCTTGAAAGAAATTGGACTTTTCATGCAAGTGCGTACTTCTAGCGTCCATCAACTCAACCATTAATTGATGGTATAGAGGTAAAACACTGTTTAAGAAGTCGTTACAATCCGATGCTCGTTCTGCGACTTCTTTTAGGTTCATTCGCACCAGCGTGTTTGAACCGCCAGCCAGTGGCAGTGAATTGTAGCAACTTACAATACCAAAACGTGAACCGCTGTAGGCTTTCGAATGCACAGGGTAATTGGCAATATGAGGCTTACTACACTCGCAAATATTCTGCGTCGCTTGACGAAGTAAATCATCAGGCGTGACCGACTCGTCGTACATGAACGTAAGATTTGGCGCAATCTGCTTGAGCTCGGCGTCCACTTTTAAAATAGTGCGACAAATAATGTTGTCTGTCGGTCCGACATTCACGTGCATAAACGCATCTGGCAATGTGCGATCCAACATGATCCAAAAATGTTTTAACTTTTTGTAAATTTGATTCTCTGTCAGGTCGCCTATGTAAGGCAGTAAGACATCATCCAACTGACCTAAATACACCGGAATATTCGTTACCGATGGAACATGATGGTAAATGATGGTGAGCATATTCAGCGCATCATCGAAATCGTCAGCTGGAAGCAACTCTAGATACTCAGAGCCTTGCGATAGGAACTTAGCGTAATCAGGCAGCACATAGCGTGGTTTGAAAGGTGCATGGCCTTCAAACATATCACAGATGATTCCTTCATCCATTGCTTGTCTTAGCGATGGGGAAATCGACATGTAAGGAATACATGCTTCCGCCTCCAAGGCCAAAAAGTTCGACTTTTGTTTTGGAGAAAGACGAACATCAGTCGCAATGTCTAGAAAACGTTGTTGTAGTTCAGAAAGGCTTTTCATCTGAGATGTCCCTGAAAAAGTAACCACAAACCCACAAGATAAAACATGGATTCTACCCCTAAAGAGTAACGTGATTTTACTCCGGCTTACCTGTTGCCACTAATGAAAATAAACAAAACGTCTATTTCCATAATGGAAATAAGCTAACGCTAAATTAGGTTATTGCAACTTACGCTATTGAAATAATCCAACCATGCACCGAACACGCACTTTCTCATCGGTTTGCCGTCGACAACATGACGCCCGCGCTAATAAATACTCCGCCAGTCAGGCGATTGAACAACTTGGCTCTTCCAGCGACAAACAGCCAGTCTGAAGCTTTTACACCTAATAATGCATAAAATGTTAGCCAACTTAGCTCAAACACCACAAATGTAGATGCAAAAATCGCGTATTGAGCCAACAAAGGCGCAGAGGGATCAATGAACTGAGGAAACAAAGCGGTAAAAAAGACAATCGCTTTCGGGTTACTAGCGCCAACAATAAAACCACTGGTGAACGCGCTGAGCGCATTCGAGGAGCTTTGGACGGCTGCCGTTTTGTCAAAATCCGTTTGAGAAGAGCGCAGCGCTTGAATGCCTAACCAGATTAAATAAGCGGCACCACACCATTTGATGATATTGAAGACCAGCTCAGATGAGGCAATCACAACCCCTAACCCGGTAAAAGAAAGCGTTAGTATAATAGTGATCGCTGATAAACTGCCTAGCGCAGTCATGAGGGCAATACGAAACCCACTGCTCACACCTTTACTTAAACACAGCAATGAGCTTGGCCCAGGCGATGCAGTAAGCACCAAAACGGCCAGAGTGTAAAAAATCCATGTATCAATTTGCATTGGCATCCCTTCCCGCAAAAAGTAGAGGGTTATACCTCAATCTTTATTGAGATATTCCTAGCTCAGTTTCCATCCATGAAACTCGATTCTTTAATAACCACCTAGTCCCTACATAATTTAGAAACCATTAATAGATAGTTATGCAATCAAAATACGCTCTGCATGCAAGGTTGTAAAGCATGTTTATTTTTCTTAATCATAAAAAGGCTTGGGATCGATTTCTAACGATGACGGAGCGACTGCTCTTTCTATTTTGTGTAGGCTATTTTTCAAATCGACCATCGCCACATCGATATAACGCTGATATTTGCGTGAGTAAAAACACTTCACTTCTGGCTTTAAAGCTTGAGAGTCATTTGAGGACCAAACAATACCAACACGCCCATCACTCAACTCAACAATAGAGCCCACTGGGTACATCCCAACGCAATTAATGAACTTGTAGACTAGGTCTGCATCTAAATGAAATGGCGTTAAACTCAATAAGATTTTAAACGCTTCTGCTGAGCTCATGCCTTTTTTGTAGCAGCGATCGGCCGTCAACGCATCGTAAATATCAACAATACAACTCATGCGGCCGTGAATCGGAATCTCATCGCCCTTCAAGCCTCTAGGGTAGCCATTGCCATCTAACTTCTCATGATGCATCAAACAGACATCGCGACTCACATCACTAAGGCCCTTTACATGGAGAATAATCTCACCAGCGAACACTTGATGTAGCTTCATGTGTTCAAACTCTTCAGGTGTTAGCTTTGCTGGTTTATGCAAAATCTTGTCATCAACTTTAATTTTACCTACATCATGAATGATGCCACCAATAGCGAGCTGCTTTAATGTCTGCTTATCTAACCCCAAGTACTTACCAAATGACACTAAAAGGCAAGCCACATTGACGGAGTGTTCCAACAAGTAGGAGTCTTTTTTTCGGAGTGCAGAAACACATTGCAACGCATCTGAGTCGATAAAAACGCTTTCAATGACATCATCAGCCCAAGCTTCTACCTCATCAACTTCAATGATTTTGCCTTCAAAAGTTTGATTCAATAGTTTCTGCGCCAGATCTTTTGCTTCCGCAATTAGCTTTTTGGCTCGTTTATGTTGAACATCTCTCGAGCGATAAGCGCGTTGAACCTTCGAAAAGTCAGAGGACTTGGGCTCTCGCTCCTCTTCTACGGCAACAATGGATTCATCCACAGGCTTAAAGACACACTTCTGAGAAGATAATGTTTGATCTACCCAAACATACTTCACGCCGCTCGCGGTAAGCTTCTTAATGCCCTCTGGGCTAGATATCCGCCCTGCATTGGCTAAATTTACGCGCTTGTTGTGCTCTATCGCGGTAACAAACATACCAACGCCGACATCAGCGAGCGCAATTTTGATTGAATTTTTTGGATCGTACTGCATAAAAAGAAAGCTTACTCGATATTAACGGCAGTATTATAAGAGATTTGATTAATTGGCGTGATAATAAATTAGAATTGATTACTATTAATGAGCATCCTGTCAATTAATAACCCATCGCGATCACTAAGCCCTTTTTGTTATTATGGTCTTTAGCCTAGCAAATATACAGATATGACACTCAAGAGCAGAACCTCTAACCGACACGTCTTAAAATAACTTGAGGATAATTATTCATAAATATTTATAGATTGCGGACAGCATCAATAACTGTATTTTATAAATGATTTTTACTGTTGACTATTTTTTATAAATGTCGATGATTAGCCGCCTAATCTTAGTATGTTATTAACCTAGTAGCGCATAAAATGATAGCCAAACAATTTGAACTGATACTTTTGTGATTGTAATGTACGCCAACAGATCAACTCTATGTTATCACCCCCACACACTCATCTCTGATGCTAACACGCTCGAGGAGGAAATATCTTGACCACCATATTTGACCAACAAGCCTCAGATAGTGACCGAGAGTTCCTGAAAATCGTTGAAGAACGATTCATTCATATCTTCGACGTATTTAACGAAGGCCTCTTCTACATGGATGAGTTTGGTACCATGGTATTTTACAACAAAGGCTTCTATGAACAGCTCGGTATTAACGCTGGCCGAATCAGTTTAGAGCAGTGGTTAGAGCTTGTTCATCCTCTTGATCGAGAAAGGCTGTCCACAAGGGTCGATGCGCACATCACGACCAACAATAAGAGGGTTACAACCACTTACCGAGTGCGTAAACCCAATGGACAATACGTCTGGATAGAAGGCGTAGCCATGACCAAAGAAACAGAACATGGCCATTACATGGTTGGCAGCCATCGCGATATTTCTGAGCGTAAGCTGATGGAAAGTTACATCCATCAAGTTGCATTTCATGACAACGCGTCAGGCATGGCTAACCGCGCCCATCTCTTGCTGGATATCGAGGACAGTGTACGTACCACCGATTCTTGCGCGTCTATTTGTTATATTCAGATCGAAGACATCAAATCTTACTTGAATCAATATGGCAGTGAACTGGTCGATGGGTTAGTAGAGAAGTTGCTACAAACTCTCAGTCACTTGCCCTCTCCAAACAGCTCGGTGTATCGCGTGCATGATGATGACTTTGCGATTTTGATTCACGATGAGTGCTCAATAGAAGCGCTACAGAGTTACGCTGAAAGTTTAAAACAAACCTACCATGAAGCGGTGATTGAAGAAGGCCAATACCTAGGTAGCAACATTAGCATTGGTTTGTATCCTTGTATTGACCCTAGTCACTCCGCAGAGGAAATTTTACGTAAAGCGGCAAGAACTTGTCAGTACGCGAGCGAACAAAATAGAGACCGCGTCGCGGTCTACAGTGAGAAGACGCAGCATGCCGTTGATCGCTACTTCTTTATTGAGCAAGGTCTTAAAAGTGCGCTAGAAAAACAGACATTAAGTGTTAAGTTCCAGCCAATTATTGACGCCAAAAGCTCAAAAGTGGTGAGCTTCGAATCACTAGTGCGCTGGCGTAGCAAAGAGTTTGGCGAAATTTATCCCGACGAGTTTATCCCTGTAGCAGAGAACAAAGGATTGATCGTCGAACTGGGATATCAAGTATTTGCCAAAGCGTGTGAATTCATCAAAAACTACCGTGAACGTTACCAAAACCAAGTTCGTGTTAACGTGAACGTTTCTGTACTTCAGTTGATGAACAGCGAATTCCCTACGCGAATTAAAGCCATGGCGGATGAAGCAGGCGTTGACCCCGAGTCTATTGTTTTGGAACTGACAGAAACGTTTATTTTGGATAATAACCAGACGGCCATTGCTCCCCTAAGCACGCTCAGGGAGTTAGGTTTTGCACTCTCGCTCGATGACTTTGGCTCTGGTTACAGTTCATTAAATAGCTTCTTCGACTTGCCGATGACACAAATCAAAATTGATAAGTCGATGGCATGGAAGACATTGACCAATCGCTCTTCTCAAGAGTATTTGAAGTTTCTTATCACTATGTGTCAGGAAAACAATATTGAAGTGGTGATAGAAGGCATCGAAGACGCAAAAATGTGTGACTTCTTTTCCGAGATGGGCGTCGATTATTTGCAAGGTTATTGGTTCTCTAAACCACTCTCTGTTGCCAGTGCCAGTCGCTATTCATTGAGCTAAACCGTTCTTCGGCGAAATAATCCCAGAATTAACGCTATTCCGCACGGCCACGTTAAGCATGCTGAACTACTCACAGTAAATTTCAGACACTAACTGGCCGTGACGAAAACAACCTTAGAGAGCCTTGATTAACGTAGGCGCTCAAAAACAACACTCTGATCTAAGTGTTCGTGATATTGAGTGTAATCTAAGCCCATATCAAAGATATATTGAGTCACCAAGTTTCTAACACACTCAATCAATTGGCTCGCTTGCCATGGCTTCTCAAAGTAGCGATCAATACCTGCGGAGTTAATCGCATTAATGGTATCCGTGTGCGTCGCCTGCCCCGTCAGAAGCACTTTACGTGTGCGAACAAAACGACTGTCTTTTGATACCTCTGTCAGTAGTTCCACTCCTGTTTTACCTGGCATGACATGATCGGAAATTATTAATGCGATCATCTCGCCTTCTGCATCAAGCTCATCCATCAGTTCTAGAACCTCACCTGCGGATTCGCAGTCTTCGATATTCAACCACTGATGTAACGGCTCTAAATCTTGTAGAACCGCGCTTAATACCTCTCGTTGGTCATCAACGCAAATTACATTAAGCTTCTCCATGTTCACCCTCTACTGGTAACTTGATTCTAAAAATTGTTTTTTCACTGTCGCTCTTTACCACAATAGAGCCGTTATATCCGGCGATAATGCGTTTCACAATCGACAGCCCTAATCCTAAACCAAACGACAACCCACCCTTTTTAGTGGTGAAGTTTGGCCGGAAAATTTTTCTGCGTGTCGCTTCATCGATTTCTGGTCCGTTGTTAGCAATCGTGACCAAAATTTTCCCCTTACTCTCTCGAGTATGTATTTCGATCCCCGGATCTTCGGTTTGACCAAGTGCATCACACGCATTCTTTAAAATATTGACCCAAACTTGGACGAGTTCGGTTTGAGAGCCGACAAAGTCCGGCAACTCCGCTGGGCTAAAACGTACGCTCACGCGTCTTAAGTCACTTTGCAATAGGGCCAGCGCTCGATTGATTGAGTCATTAATATTAAACGCTTCATCCAAATCGATATCCGTACGCCCCAATTGTTTCACTGAACGTACAATGCCAACAGTATGTTTAGAGGCAATACGCAAATCATGAAGGTCTCGCCCCATTTGCCAGAAACGTATCGCTTCTTCGGGTCTTTTTAACCAATGCTCCGACAGGAAATTATTTGGAACGGCACGAGCGAGATCACGCGCGAGATCCTTAGGTAAGCCGTAATATTTTTCGAAGTGACGCCCCCGCTTTCTCGCTTCGCTGGAAGCGACTTTCTGTCCTTGCATCAAACCAAAATCAAAAAACTGACTCGCTTCCGGATGAACTTCTTCAAGCAATTCCATGATGACCGACTCGAGTCGCTCAGATTTACTGCTTACCACACCAATAGCATTGTTCAACTCATGAGCAATACCCGCGGCAAGCTGCCCTAACGTTGTCATTTGCTCTGCGGTATGCAGCTTTTGTAACGCTTTTTCTTTAGCCAAGGCCTCTTGCATTGCACGCCGTTGACGCCGAGATAACTCGTTCACCATCACAGGCATAAATTGTGTCGTCAATGGTCCGTATGTCGCCTCTTCCACCGCGGGCGTATCACGCTGTATCCAAGCCAGTTCAACATCAGTTTGAGCAATAACTGTCGAAGAGGCCGTCCATGTACCAGAAAAGAAACTATGTACGCCAATAAACGCACCTTGAGACGCAGAAAATACCTGAATTGGCTTCTTATCATCTTCCGCATAATAGCCAGCCAACTCTCCTGACAGCACGTAGTACAACCGGTCGTTGTAGCCAGCTTGCTCGATCAGTACCGATCCGGATAAGACCGTTAATCGGCGTTCAAGATGGTTAAAATAGCGTTGTACTAACGCATCTAGTTTCGTTTCGTACATGGGTTACCCAATATGCCCAACGGTATGTAAAATCCAAACCATAACAAAACTAAGTAATACACCAATCACGCCCAGCACTGCACCGATACGAGCCATTTGGCTGCTTTCGACATGCCCAGTAGCATGAGCTAACGCGTTTGGTGGTGTACTGATTGGTAACGACATACCGAGTGACGCGGCAAATGTCACGACTAAGATCAGCGTCACTTCTCCACCCAATGGCGTTAACGAAGTCATC
Source organism: Vibrio sp. 1-2 (7-a) (assembly GCF_013048515.1). Classification (NCBI taxonomy): domain Bacteria; kingdom Pseudomonadati; phylum Pseudomonadota; class Gammaproteobacteria; order Vibrionales; family Vibrionaceae; genus Vibrio; species Vibrio sp. 1-2 (7-a). The sequence goes on along the minus strand of NZ_VHSQ01000001.1, from coordinate 911,408 downwards.
GAGGTACCTAGCGCAGCCATAATCGGCATAAGCAAGTTTGCAGTAGCCGTATGCGACATAAAGTTTGCCATTAGCAAGCACATGAAAGCCGCACCAAACAAGACCACATATGGCGAGAACTGATCAAACGGAATACTGTGTACCACCAGCTTCGCAAGCCCTGTTTTATCCAGAGCAAGACCCAGAGCGATACCACCTGACACCAACCAAAGCACGTCCCAAGAAATTTTCTTCAAATCTTCCTTGTTGATAATGCCCGTCAATGAGAATACCGCGACCGGAATTAATGCCACTGTGTAAGAGTTCATTCCATGTGCTGAACCCATCAACCAGAGAATAATCGTACCTGCGAAGGTGACATAGACAATCATCGCTTTTGGTGTTTTCAAAAACTTGCTCTTAATATTCAGATCGATGGTGGTTTGCTCGGCTTTATACAAAAAGCCAATCAGAAACCACGCTAGTGCCATCATTACAATGACGAATGGCACGCCAAATACCATCCATTCACCAAAGGTAATTAAATTGTCACCAACCAAATATTTCAGCGCGATAGCATTCGGGGGCGTGCCGATTGGTGTACCAATACCACCAATGTTGGCGGCAACAGGAATACACAAGGCAAACGCAATTCGACCGGGATCTTTAGGCCCAAATACCGCAATCACAGGGGTTAGAATCGACAACATCATCGCTGTTGTTGCGGTGTTTGACATAAACATGGAAAAGACAGCGGTGATCAACATCAAACCCAACATAACGAACTTTGGGTTTTGCCCAAATGGTTTTAGCAACACGCGCGCTAAGTTGACATCCAGCCTGTACTTTGTCGCCGCCATAGCTAAGAAGAACCCGCCGAGGAACAGCATAATAATCGGGCTAGCGAAAGTCGCCATTATCTCGTTATATTGCAACAGCTCACCAAAATGTGGCTGCCCTTCTTGCAAGCGAAAAAGCACGATGCTCTTATTCGAAACAAGCAATAATTCGAGCACAATGATAACGACCGAAGTCGCGTAGATTGGAATAGGTTCAAACACCCAGCAGAGTGCAGCAAGCAAGAAGATTGCGATCACTCTCTGCTGGACGATAGTAATGCCATCAAATGGGAATGCAGAGAGGGGCATTAACCAAATAAGCAATGGTATCAATGTTGGAATAATGTATTTGAGATAAGGGCGCATAGTACTACTTCTCTTCCTGAGATGGTTAGCCAGACACGTTTGGCGTTTGGAACGCCATTACCCACCGCAATACCGAGGCTTTTAGGCTCTGACTAAGCCTTCAGAGACGAAAAATGCAGTAATGGCTTGTTCCAGAGAAGATTATGCACACTGTTTTCAAACAAAACTTTGGTGCGAGATCAATGAACTTGTTTTCACATTGGAAAACATTTTATATCTGTGTTCAAGCTCACTAAATGCTCACGATTTCAGTGAAATATACTTTTCCATCATAAAGTTAGTTAAGGTTTCTCCCCTAACTTCAGCACGTTGCTGAACCTTAACTGTGAACCCCATTTTCTCGTAGAAAGGTCGTGCAGTGATACTCACCTCAGAGTACAGTCGCTCTATCCCCTGTACTTTCGCCTGTGAAAATAGAAAAGACATCAAATCACGACCAATACCTTGGCCTTGATATTCATGGTGACAAAAGAAATGGTCAATCAAGCCGTCACTTTGCAAATCACAATAGCCAACGACCTGCCCTTCTATTTCCGCAATATAGGGTTGAATAGCATCCATTGTGCGTTGCCATGAGTTGAGATCAAAATCTGATGGGGCCCAAGCTGAAACTTGTGATTCGGTATAATCGCGACGATTAATGACTCGTACAGTGTGGTAAAAAAGTGTCCACAATATTGGAGCATCCTCTGTGCGATAGCGACGTATTGAGAGCATCGGTTCAACCATTCCTATTCGATAAATACCAAGTATTAACGCAAAGTAATACTGGTGAACTCATCATTTTCAATACCAACCACTAAAGGCTTTTCAAGCTGATCGCTGTTCATCAATACGGTGGTATTCAGCTCTCGACTTGATCTGCGTATTTTGCTTTTTCTGATGATATGTATATTCACAATGTAATCGGAATATTCCTTCGTGACTCCTCCAGAAAACTCCACATGCTCACTTTCATTATCTTGGACCACATGAAATTTTCGATTTGCTTGAATATCAGCACTGAGTGAAGAGTCACCATAGTTCAGTACAATGGACGTTGGTTCACTATCTTGATTGGCAAAACAGCCAAATGCGAACATGCATAATGCAAGTATACTTTTTGATTTAAACATTGGTTATTCAATTTCTAGTTATTTTTCTGCCATTTGCATTACCAAACAGCACTCCTCAATAATCGACTATTGTGCCACAGGTGTACGCAAGTCTCTAAATACAGTAAAAGGATGTACGATGAAATTTCGCTAAAAATGGGGAAATCACAATGCAGCTGAGGATAAAACAGCCTATTTAATCGCCCCGAATAACACCCAAGCGATTGTTTTTATTGAATTTAAAAGTAATAAACAATGTAAGCAATATACGTACAAGCTCTTACTTTTTCATACGCAACTAAGCGAGTTAATAGAGAAAGACAATATTTTCTATGCCATATGTTACAAATCTACTCATCTCATTATCACGTATGATCCGATATTGTGGCACTAGCCTTCCCTTCTTTTTAACGAAGGGAAGTTTTAACAATAAGGCTTGCACCTATTTTATAGCTAAAATCAATAAAGCATTTCCAACATCAGTTGGTCTAGGAGCGATCAATGAAAAACTCTCTCAGTTTTACTCATCTATTAAAAGTTGGCTTGATATCAATCGCAGCTTTGATGGGTGGATGCACTCAAGGAGATTGGCGTACCGCAAGCAGAGAACCTGCCGGTATCGCGCCTGACCCTTCCAATGTGAAACATGCCGTAATTGAGTTTTATGCCGCAGATGCATTTGGTTGGCGAGGCTGGTTTGCGGTGCACACTTGGTTTGCGATAAAGCCTGAAAATGCGAACGAATATACCGTGTATGAAGTGGTCGGGTGGCGCGTGAATCGTGGACAACCCGCTCTGTATCAATACCAAACGGGCACACCAGATCGCTACTGGTATGGTGCGAAGCCAGAAAAAATACTCTCAATACAAGGTGAAAAAGCCGATAAACTTATCCCCAAAATACAAAGCGTTATCAACCAATACCCTTGGGCTGAAGAATACACGTTGTTTCCAGGACCAAATAGCAATACATTCCCGGCTTGGGTGGGCAAGCAAATTCCGGAGTTAGAACTCGACTTGCCATTTAGAGCAATTGGTAGCGGCTACGCCAACGAATAGAACAAAAGCTTGGTAACTGGCGCGTTTTACGTTCAGCGCATAGCACTATACCTATTGTGCGTCTTCACCCAACTCGGTTCTGTTTCTTCCGTTGCGCTTTGCTTTATACAGAGCGTTGTCAGCGTCTTTCATTACCGCTTCAATTGGCATATCGTTGCCTTTCCAGTGAGAAACTCCAAGTGATACCGTTACCTTACCAACGACCAGGAAATCGTGTTTTTCTACGTTATGCCTAATCCGCTCAGCGACATCAACCGCGTGATGAACATCCGTCGCTTCAAGGAACATCATGAACTCTTCCCCACCGGAACGGCAAAGATGATCATTCGCTCGGGCTTGCTCTTTCATCAACTGAGCGAATTCTTTGAGTAGATTGTCACCCACATCATGACCATAGTTATCATTCACGCTCTTAAAATGATCAATATCCAAAGCTAAAATAGAAAAAGCGGTGTTTTCTTGCTTAAACAAGCCTAGAACTTTGTCTAAGCCGCGTCGATTTAACAACCCAGTCATCGCGTCTGTTAGCGTATCCAGTTGCAGCTTATCAATGGTTTTTGAAACGATACCAAACGCTTTGAGGAAACTGAGCTTCAAATGTGAAGCCTCAAAATACCAAGACTTAACCAGCTTCAAATCATCGATGGATGAGGAGTGCTCTTCTACTCCTCGAACAGCGCCAGCCAATTGCCATAATGGTCTTGAAATAAGTAGAGAGAAGAACCAGATCAACAGCAGAGTTAATAAACCAATTGGAATCGATTTGAAAAATACACTCCACATCTGCTCATCTAGCACCATTAACGTCATTGATTTCGGGCGCTGAGCGACAATTCCCCACCCTGATGATTCAACTGGTGCATACCCTGCTAGCATTTCAACACCACGAGAGTTCACAATTTCTTTGTTACCACGCTGACCCATTGTCACGGCGTTAATTGCCATATTATCGTTGATCACTTCACCAACCCGCGATTTATCTGGGTGGTAGATCAGCGTATTGCTTTCGTCCACAACGTAAAGGAAAGAGCCATCTTTGTAAGCATGCTGGCTAAGTAATTCCGCAAGAATATTATCCTTCTCTAAATAGATAGTACCGCCGATATAGCCTAAATATTCATTGGACTGAGAAAATATAGGGTATGAGATCGTTAACAGATAATTTCCTGCGGGTGAGATGAATGGCTCAGTGACAACGGGCGCTTGAGCATTTAAAGATTGACGTTTTCTTTCACCAACGAGCTTTACACCTTTAACCTGAAGTGTCTCTGGTGATACAGAAATAATGACGCCTTTCGCATTAACGACAACCACAGAGTTGAATGATTTGGTTTGCTTTCTCAGCCTCTCCGCCTCTTCGTCAAGAAACTGAGCATCGTGCATCTTATCTTGTAGCAAGTTCGCACTGTATTTTAGCTGCGACATTGAGCTTTCTATGAAAGAGTCCGTCATTTCTGACATTTTTTGCGCATAAACGCGGTTGGACTCTAACGTGTTATTGATGATGAGATCTCGTTGCACTCGATAGATCGAATAAAACGCATTGATCAAAGTGACAAGCACACTGAAAACACACAAGATTACAATAAGGTTTCTAAGATTAAGTTTTTCTTTTCTTCTAAAGGACATTTGCCAACTGCCAGCTTCGATGGCTTTTTGTATGAATGAGCGTATAGGTTATATGAAATCGATTTAATTTTCAGGTAGGAAGTTGGGAGCAATATTAAATATTTTCTCACATAATAGGACGCAAAATGAGCTAATAAGAGAATTCAGTGACACAAAATAAATGCCGTGCCACTGTAATATCGCACAACTTTAAGCAAGCTCTGTGCTGGTCATTACCATTGTCTTTAATACATCGACAACAAGCTGATGATAATCTAACTGCGGTAAACCCGATACCGTCACAACCCCAATTAAACCAGAACCCATGATTCGAATTGGGAACGCGCCACCATGAGCACAATACTCACGCGCATCGAGATGTGGCTGATTTTCAAAATCACGCTGCTTTTGCTTATTGTACAGCGAGAGGTAGTAAGAGCTGTGACCATATCTCAATACTGAGTTTCGCTTTCTACGAACCCAATCCAAATGGTCAGCGCACGTTCCTGTCATCGCGTATTGAAATAGCGTTTGTCCAAAACCGTAGACCTCAATAGCCACAGCCGCGTCACAGGCTTCCGCCGCTTCTTTTAAAGCTAAACCAATAGACCACGCAACTTGATGGTTAAACTCTTTCAATTGAAGCTCATGCTCTTGTTGAGCGACGAGCTCAAGCGTTAAGCTCATGATTTCACCTGAATCGTTTTACCCGTTTTACTGCTTTCCAATGCCATCTCAATCAGAGCGATATTCTGTACTGCTTGAACGGCAGGAACCGGGTTATCAGTACCCAAACGAATGGCATCTGCTACACCAACAAAATAAGCTTGATACGCACCTCTCTCCGTTTTGATAGTTTGCGCACCGTCTTCGTCGTAGCGGACACCGTATAACGCCTCGTCCTCTTCCGACCAAGCATCGTTTTCCGGTAATCGGCCTTCTTTTAAGTAGCCTTCTTGAGGATCTAATCCGTATTTTTCATATTTAGCCTCAGTACCCAATACTTTATAACGCAGGTTTGGTTCTGGGCTGTATAAGTTTGAATGTAAATGCACAATATGGTCTGGGTAATGAAGCACTAAGTTGTAGTAATCAATCGTCGTCGCGCCCGGACGCATCATTCGACACTGTGCGTCTATCGCATCTGGCAAACCAAATAACACCAAGGCCTGATCGAGAAGATGGGGAGCAAGATCGAATAAAATACCACCGCCATCTTGAGCCTGCTCTCGCCAGCGTTGACGAACTTCAGGACGGTAGCGATCAAAGTGCGACTCAAACAGCCTCACATCACCTAACTTACCTTGTTCGATAAGCGATTTAACGGTGAGAAAATCGCCATCCCAACGCCTATTATGAAAAACGCTCAGAACCAATCCTTTTTCTTCTGCTAAGGCGATCAACTCATTCCCATCTTCTATGCGCGTTACAAACGGTTTTTCGACAATGACATGTTTCCCATTGTTCAACGCGCGCTTTGCGAGCTCGTAGTGCACGTCATTTGGCGCAGTAATAATCACAAGCTCAGCGTCACTGTCATCGAGTAAAGTATTGGCATCAGCAAACCACTGAGCATCTGGCCAATCATTTTGGACCGCTTCCTGTTGACGAGAACTTATTGCGCTCAACGTCAAGTTTGGCAGTGCTTTAATGAAGGGTAAGTGGAAAGTTTTTGCTGAATATCCGTAACCAATCACGGCGGTCTTTACGGGATCGTAAGCCATACTAAGATTCCTTATTTCGGTGAAACAACAATACATTCAATATCATTGTGGTCGAGAAGTTGTTGAAAATCTGATTGAGGAGCATGATCGGTAATAACGATGTCGATCTTTGACAAATCACATACATGGTGAAAATTGTCGCTTCCAATTTTGCGGGATTCACAAACGACAATGACTTGTTGAGCTTGCTCTATCATGGTTTGTTTCATGGTTGCTTCTAGCTCATTATTTGTCGTCAACCCTCGGGATGACAACGCGCACACACCAATAAACGCCTTATTCACATGATATTGCTTCATTTGCTGTTCTGCTTGTGCACCCAAGATCGCTCTGGCGTAGGGGTCAAAGTGTCCACCTAAGAAATGGACGTCCATTGATTCACTTTTTTCAGCAGCGATTAGTACGTCAATACTGTTGGTGACCACGTTGAGCTTATCTTCTTCACAGCGTGCTTTTTCTACGTAAAGTGGGAGCAAAGATAAGATAGTACTGGTATCAATAACAAGGTGGTCACGCTCATCCACAAGCTTAGCGGACGCTTGAGCGAGGCGATGTTTAGTGTCGCTAATTGCTCGACTGGAGTACGCCTCTGTAGAGGAAGATATCGGGGCAAGCATGACGCCACCTCGGATTCTTTGTAATCCCGGTAGTTGGCTCAACTTAACTAAATCTCGACGCGCTGAATCTCGCGAGATGCCAAAATACTCGCAGACTTCCGATAACGTTATTTTGTTTTGTAGCTCTAGCTTGGCTCTGAGCTCTATCAATCGCTCTTCTTGCGTCATTGCTTAAATTCACTTAAGTGGTTTTAAGCAATAATGCCACACAGCAATCAAATAACCAATACGGACGCACGCAATATTTGCTTATGCTGATACCAAACAGAATTGTTAAGTTGAGGAGATGAAGAGCGTTTTGCTCATCACCCCCTATCACAAAATGTTTGGTGTAATGTTTACGTTGGCTGGATCGCTACTTTTTCATCGCTTCTTTAAAAACTTGATTCCAATCTTGTTTCATATCGACAAACAACCAACCTTGCTCTTCACCCACTTTAAATGATTTGTCTAATTTCCCCACGTGAGAGTCTTTATCATACGCCCATTCACGCTTGTCATCCGTGTGATGGATAACCGCTGAAAATCGTGGGCCAGACCCCGCTTTAGTCCACTCTAGCATTTGTAAGTCACCGTCAGAATTACCAAATGCCATCACCGGGCGCTTACCAATGAAGTTCTGAATCGTGACAGGCTTCACCGCTTTATCATTCACAAAATCAATTTCTGGCAAGCGTTGAATCGCTGGCTTTCCATCAACGACCTGATACTCCGCTTTTAATGTCGTCCCAACGATATTTTGCGTTGGGATCCCGTACACTTCTGGTGCCCAAACACGCATGAAATCAATGCCACCTCCAGAAATTATATAGGTCTGGTAGTCATTTGCTCTCAAGTAGTCGAGTAACTCAAGCATCGGTTGATAAACCATTTCAGTGTATGGCTTTCCCGTCGTAGGATGCACGGCCGTTTTCATCCACTCCTTCACTTCTTGATGGAACTGATCAGTCGACATTCCAGAGTGAGTCGCCATAACAAGCTGCATCACACCTTCAAGGCCTTGCTTACCAACCCCCTCCAAGTCACCTTTTATTGCCGAAGCAAAAGGTTCTGTTGTTTTCCAATCAGGATGCTCAGAGGCCATCTCTTTCACTTTATCGATCGCAAAAAACAGCTGTAGATAAACGGGTTTTTCTGCCCACAGCGTCCCGTCATTATCAAACGTAGCGATCCTTTGGCTTTCAGGAACATAAGCGTCCGAGCCTTGAGTCGTCGTTTTAGTAACAAACGCCACAATAGCTTGCTTCGCACCGGTGTTGTTCCATGACGGCAGAGGATCTTGCACATCAGCAGCAATGCTATAGCTAGACAGAGCAAAACTTGTCGCAAGGACAATCACCTTTAACTTTATAGCCATTTTAATTCCTTATATTGAGGTACGGGATGCAAATCCAAATGAAAGTATAGTTCACGATTAACAAGCGCAATTCAGAGCAACATATGTAACGACACCAGAAAGTGACCTTGTAACTAGAAACACGCTTTAATTAAAGAAGCTTACTGATAAAGTGTTGAGTTAGCTGGCGTCAACCTGCTCTGAAGTACTTTGACGTCCCTTTTTCTGATTAAGCTCATCAATCACGTAATCAGGAGCCACTTTCTTAAGTTCCGCTAAACACTGTTCAGACTTGGGGTTATCGTACCGAATGTAGATATCACACACTGCATAAAGCTGCTCCGGCGCGCCAGAGATCAAATAAGCTTTTTCAAAAGCGTCCACAGATTTTTTAAGATCTAACTCTTCTTGCAGAACACCATTTAAGTACCAAAAATAACTGTTGTTCTTTGCCATGTTAGCGGCCTTTTCAATTTCGCTAGCGGCATCATGCTTCTCACCAAGTCTTACTAGCGCCAATGACTTCGAGTAATGCAAAGCCGCGTTATGAGGAAAAAGTGTGATTGCTTCATCAAGTACTTGGATAGCTTGTCGATCTTTTTGTTGCGCTCGAAAATTGTCCGCATAGCTTAACCAGACTTGCGGGTTACTTGGCATCAGCTTGGTTAGCTCTGGATAAATCAATACCGCTTTGTCCCACTCTCGATGCCAACGATATACATCGGCAAGGAGTAATCTAGAAACGTTGTCAGTTTTCTGCGACAAGTAGGATGTTAAATCAGTCACCGTGCCTTCAAGTGACTGTTGCTGCTCCGAACTTAAACTGGCGTAATCTCGAACCAAGTTTATCGCTGCGGTAATTCGAACCATTGCATCGTCATCACTTAGCAACGGGGAAACCAGACGCCAGCGATGCTCTATCATATAGGGTTGAGCTCCTACAATTGCTGCTTCACGAATTCCAGCATCTGCATCTTTCAAACCACGAGCGACGGCAACCAAAGCGTTTTGGCTGGGGTAGTTGGCCAGTTCACGTAAAGCATCAATACGCTTTTCTGAAGACAACTTTTTGTTTTGTGCATCATAAGACAACTTTTCGACTCGCTGTGCTAGCGTCATTGGTTCTTCTTGAGATGCTATCTCAACGGGTGAAACTTTATCTGAATTGAGCAGAGGTTTATCTTGAGCCCAAGCGCCTAGGCTTAACGCTACACTCATCGTGAACGTTAAAAGTGACTTCGTAAAACGCGTTATCTTGTGCATTGATGAGACCTTACTTTTATAAAACTGGACCAGTTGAATCTTAGAACTTAATGTCAAAAACAGGTCGATTAGACGCTTTCAGGTGCAAAGCCTTATCACTGTATTTGCCGTGTACCACAGGGTTGCCCATCGCTCGTAAAATGTACGCCATTGATTTGTCGACATGCGCAAAAAACTTCTTCCAACCTGCACATAGATAGTTAAGGCCGGGCTCACCTTCTCTGGTGCGAATAAAGCGGTTTTTAGGGCATTCTCCAAAGCATGCAAACTGATAATCGCAATGAACACACTGCTGAGGCAGTGTACGACTTTTAGCAAACCCGAATTTCTGCTGGTCAGGGCTATAAGCGAGAGTATCGAGTTTTTCACGGTGAATATTTCCGACCTTGTATTCCGGGTAAACATAGTGGTCACACGCAAAGACATCACCGTTTGGTTCCATTGCTAAACCTTTGCCACAGATTTCACCTAGCGTGCATAGTGGGTTTTTTCTTCCCATCCATGTTTCCAAACTCGCTTCAAAATACTGTACAAAAACGTTACCAATATCATGCACGACCCACTCATTGAATATCGCGATAAGGAAGTTACCCCATGCTTCATCCGCCACACAAAATGGCTCGACAACCGAATCCTTATGGCCGGGAATCAGACGTTTATCACCTTGCATTAGTTGCTCATTGGGCTTCCAAGTTTGTGGCGCTGTTATTCTGAAAGTTTTCTGCTCAACAATCGGAATAAACTGCATTTGAGGGGAACGTACTTCATCTCGTAAGAAGCGATACACTTCCAATGGGTTTCGGCTGGTCAAGTTGTTCACGCACGTGAGCGTCGCAAACTTCACTTCGTGCTTATGTAATAGCTCAACGGCGTTCATCACTTGTTTAAATGTGCCTCTTCCCGCTCGATTTGTTCGGTAAGCGTTGTGCATCATCTCAGGGCCATCGATGCTTAAACCGACAAGAAAGTGGTTCGCTTTTAGAAACTCGCACCACTCATCATTAAGAAGCGTGCCATTAGTCTGAAGATCATTAGAGATCGTAATACCATGAGGGCGGTATTGATCTTGTAGTTCAACAATTCTTTTGAAGTAATCCAACCCCAGCATGGTCGGCTCTCCACCTTGCCAAGAGAAGATAATTTCAGGTGTGTTCTGCCCTTCTATGTATTGGCGGATATAGCTCTCTAAGGTTTCGTCATCCATTATTGGCGAGCACCCTTGCTTATATTCCAACAAATCTTGTTTGCTTAAGTAATAACAATAAGTGCAATCGATGTTGCAGGCAGCACCAATGGGCTTTGCCATCACATGTAAACGCTTAGATGCTTTTCCGTTGAACTGCGGCCCTTGAGTTATGTGCATTCATCACCTTCTTAGTTGCTAACCTGTCCCCAATGATGTCAAACCTAATCATCGAGTTAATCTCCTAGGGTGATGATAATATTCAATTATTCTCGGCGCTTGTTATAGTGTGTATAACCGTTTGTTATGGTTTTGCTTGCTAGACTTTCTGACCAAAGTCGTTGACGGAGTCGCCGAATGAAGCATCCCAAAAGTAAGATTATTTCCTTTGTCTCAGCCATATCGGTCACGCTGATAATTAATGGGTGTGCAACAACCCCACCAAACTCTCTCGCTCAGAAAATCGATCAAGATATGGTTCTTGTCGAAGGTGGGCAGTTTACGATGGGCGCAGATAATCCATCAGCCAAAAAGTCAGAGGGCCCAGCTCGCACTGTTAACGTTGATGGATTCTATTTGTCAAAATTCGAGGTAACTCAATCGCTTTTTGAAGCTGTCACTGGCTCCTCTCTGAGCTACTTTCGAGATCCAAATACACCCGTCAATAACATTAGTTGGCAACAAGCCAATTATTTCATTAAGAAATTGAATGAAAAAACGGGCGAGCATTACCGTCTACCAACAGAAGCTGAATGGGAGTTTGCCGCTAAAGGCGGAATTTTAACTAAAGGCTTCACTTTTTCTGGATCAAACAATATTGACGATGTGGCTTGGTATGCGAATAACTCGCACAATAAGGCTCATAAGGTAGGTCAAAAGCAACCAAACGAGCTCGGGTTGTACGATATGACAGGTAACGTAGGCGAGTTTGTGATTGATGCTTTTGACGAAGGTTATTACAAAACAGCGCCCAGTGATAATCCGGTAAACGCAAAAGAGGAAAAAGAAAGCCTTGCACACAAGTCTGTACGTGGCGGCAGCTTTGCTTATGACGCAGACGAATCTGAAAACTATCGCCGCGATTTTGCCAGCCAATCCGTCATTATGTCTGACATGGGCCTTAGACTAGCGAAAGACGTAGACTAAACTAAGTAGAGAAAGTGGCACGATAAAGGCTCCACTTTTTACTATTGGTGTTTAATCTCTACAGATTCGCAATAGATGCTTTCAGCTGATCAATAGCCTGCTTAGGAGCATAATTACTCAGCTCTTTTAGACACCTATCGAAAGCAAAAGCGACAGCGCCGTTTTTATGATTCCTCGCTAGAACTTCGCATTGAGCATATAAATGTTGAGGGTTCCCACCGACTTTAAACGCAGTCTGCAATGCCTTACTGGCTTCCAGAACGTCACTTTTTTCCAAAGCTAGACCATAAACATACCAGTAGTGAGCGTTAGTCTTTCCTAGTTCTGCGGCATGTTTAAGTAGAGCTTTGGCCTCATCTTCCTTGCCTTGGCGTAACAAAGAAAGACCGGCACTATAAGGTAATGAGCTGGATTTAGGCTGAGCTTTCATCCCTTGTTGTAACACCCAGAGCGCAGCTTTTTCTTTCCCAAGGCGCCGATACAGGTCCGATAAATTCACGTAACTATTTTCGAAATAAGGCTCGATACTTATCGCTTCTTGGTACAACGCAATTGCCTTATCGATTTCGCCTAAGCTGCGGTATACATTTGCCAAATTGGTTCTGCCGAAACCACGATCGGCGTTAAACTTTTGAATGTCCATGTACTCTTCAAGCGGTGGTTGAATCCTATCTTTTTGTAACGGCGTCATTTGTGCATAGCTGGTCACTAATACCGAAGCCGCCTCCGCCCTCACTGAAAGTACGGGATCATCCAGCAGTGGTTCTAAAATTCGCCATCGATCATGAAACTCATAACCAGACGAGCCCGCGACTGCGCCGAGCCGAATCATTTCATTCTCATTTTTAACGGCCCTTGCGAGCGAAACTGTCGTATTTTGGTCAGTATTACCGCCCATTCGCTCTAATGCAGAAGCTCGTATGATGTCTTTTAATGATGAATCCTGAGCAGAATAAGCCAGAGCATTCGCCGCCCCTTTGTGCCCAATTGCATCGGCATAAAACGCGACAGCAAAGTGTTGTTGATTGCGGTATTGAGAGTGAGGAAACCATTCGGCTATCTGCGCATCCGCCCACTGGTTACTCTTATCCTCATGACAAGACGTACATACATTGGGCGTATCGATGTGTTTGCTCAAGTCAGGTCTAGGTACGTGCCAACTGTGGTCTCTACGAGGATCGACTTGCATATAAGTCGTTTCTGGCATGTGACAAGTCGTACATTGTGACGCTTTGGATCCCGCTTCATGGAAGGTGTGGTTTTCTGGGGTATATTCTGACGCAATATGACATTGTGAACATACCGCCTCTTCTGGGATGTTTAGTTTTGCCGAATGAGGATCGTGGCAATTGGTGCATGTTACGCCTTTTTCAGCCATTTCAGACTGAAGAAATGAACCGTAAACATAGTCTTCATCGTAAATTTGGCCATCGTGGTAGTAGAGTTCTGGAGTGATCAGGCTTAACCGATATTTATCGAAAAATGAGCCTTGAATGTGATCACCAGTCTCATTTAACTGCGTTCGACGGCTGTGACATTGTGCGCACGTCTGAACTTGATTTGTTTCTGCGATTGCTTTTGGTTGTAACGTTCTGTGACCCTTCTCAAATACCCACTCGGTTACCGCTTTAGATAAATTTCGGTCAAAACCATAGTGACTATCTGTATCGAAAGAGCCTCCTGTAGATGCGGACTTTTTCGCCAACTCGATGTGTCCACTTGCAGGGCCATGACACGCTTCACAACCAACATTGATCTCGGACCAAGACGTGTTGTAGGTATTTTTGATTGCTTCATAGTTCTTCTTTAAATTGGTCGAATGACAGTCTGCACACATGAAATTCCAATTTTGCCCAGTGTTAGTCCAGTAAAACTCATCTGTCGTTGTTGTCTCTGGATAGAGGTGAAACCAGCGCTGACCACCTTCCGATTTCGTCCTTGAATCCCATGCAAAAGGAATGAGCTGTACACGACCGTCTTCAAACTCCACCATATATTGCTGTAACGGTTTCCAGCCAAATGTGTAGCTAATTTTATAATCATGCCATTGACCATCAGGGCCTTGAATATTGACCCAATACTCCTCGCCTTGTCTAAAAAAACGGTTGGGTTGCCCATCATGCGTCACTGTGCGGTTATCAAAGTCACCTTGAACAGATTCTGAGTTTGCATGTTTCATTGCCATATCGTGATGAGAGCCCTTCCAAGCCTCCACCTCTTGTTGGTGACATTCCGCGCACGTTTGCGTGCCAACATATTCCAACCCAAGCTTCGTGGTATTTTGGGGGCTCTCTATCACTGATGCCTGGGAAAAAAACGAACCACTCACCATGACGATACCCAGAAATAGACACCGAAACCGACCTGACCACTGACTCATAACTATCCTTAGTATTTAGATGGTGCAACTTGAATCAATATAGTCGCTAACCCCTTGGTTATACAAATAATTAGAAGTGAAAGGCCTTCAAAATGAGTGCTCCATTCTTCGTCCCCCGATTAGGGAGTATCTCGGTGTTTTTGCTGAAACCTTATTCGTCTCACCAGCAATCTGCACTGGTGTTCATTAGTGACCCATCTCTATTTTTAAAACCTCCCCCAAATCATCAGAATGACAAGTATTTTTATTTAGAAACAAATAGTTAAATACCCTCGATAACTTATGGTTATAAAGAGTATAAGAGGATTTTTCTATACACATCATTAACTTATGCAGCACCTAAGCACAAGGTTTACTTGTGCTTCTCGTTACTCTCAACCACCTGGAGTTTTTTATGGCAAACCAATTGAGAAAAATCGCAGTAGGCGTCGGACTGTTAGCAACGTCCAGCGCAGCGATGGCGGCAGACAAACCCAACATACTTGCAATTTTCGGTGACGATGTCGGTTACTGGAACATCAGCGCATATAACCAAGGTATGATGCGTTACAAAACCCCTAACATCGATCGTATCGCGAACGAAGGGGCTTTGTTTACAGACCATTACGGCCAACAATCTTGTACTGCCGGTCGAGCAGCATTCATTACTGGCGAAGAACCATTTCGCACTGGCTTGCTGACGATTGGTATGCCGGGTTCCGACCATGGGATTCCAGATTGGGCACCAACTATTGCTGACTTACTAAAAGACCAAGGTTATATGACAGCTCAGTTCGGTAAAAACCACTTGGGCGATCAAGATAAGCACCTACCTACCAATCATGGTTTTGATGAATTCTTTGGTAACTTGTACCACCTTAATGCAGAAGAAGAGCCCGAAACCTACTATTACCCTAAAGACCCAGAGTTCCGTAAAAACTATGGTCCTCGTGGTGTAATTAAATCTTATGCCGACGGTAAGATTGAAGATACTGGCCCAATGACGCGTAAACGCATGGAACACGCGGACGAAGAGTTCCTCGAAAGCACTTTATCGTTTATGGAGAAAGCTGTTAAAGCAGATAAGCCTTTCTTCATCTGGCATAACTCTACGCGCATGCACGTGTGGACCCGATTACAAGAGAAGTACCGAGGTAAATCCGGTGTTAGCATTTACGCTGATGGCATGTTAGAGCATGACGATCAAGTCGGCGTATTGCTCGACAAACTCGATGAGTTAGGCGTTGCTGACAACACCATCGTTATTTATACAACAGATAACGGCGCAGAGACCATGACTTGGCCTGATGGGGGCGCAACCCCATTCCACGGTGAGAAAGGCACGACTTGGGAAGGCGGTATGCGTGTGCCTCAACTTGTGCGTTGGCCTGGTGTCATTAAGCCAGGAACGAAAATCAACGAAATGATGGCTCATCAAGACTGGTTGCCAACATTGTTGGCGGCAGCTGGCGTTCCTGACGTGAAAGAAAAGCTTGCTGAAGGTTACAAAGCAAATGGTAAAGACTGGCGTGTCCATATAGACGGCTACAACTTCATGCCATACTTCGAGGGCAAAGAAGAGAAAGGACCACGTGAGTCTCTGCTCTACTTCACCTCAAATGGTGAACTAAACGCAGTACGCTGGAATGACTGGAAACTTCACTTTGCAACTCTAGAAGGAAACCTAAGCGACGCCGTGCGATCTGTACCAAACTGGCCTAAGATCATTCACTTACGTGCTGACCCATTTGAAAAAGGACCTAGCGAGTCACAAATGTATCTACGTTGGATGGCAGACAACATGTGGTTGTTTGTACCAATTCAAGACGTTGTTGGCGACTTCTTTAAAACGTTACCTGAATACCCAATGCAACGCGGTACAACTATGAACCCTGCTTCTTTAAATTACGACTCTTTGCAGATGCAAGAAAAGATGCAGCAGTTAGAAATGCTTAAACAGGAAGTGAATAAAGTTAAGTAATCTAATTAATCACTCTAGATTGCGTTACTGAGCCAGCAGAGTTCTGCTGGCTTATCTGTATCTCGGGATGGGAACACACTTAGCTCGGTAGTTTACTCCATGCAAAGCGGGCCCATATTGAGAACACAGAAAAACAAAAAAGGAGAGCAAACCTGCTCTCCTTTGTATTTTAACCGTGAATAAACTAAGCTACGTTAACCGATTTAGTTAAACTATTGCTCTGAAAGAATTCATCATGCAACGCGCAAATCGCACGCTGATATTCTTTATCACCCACGACGAACTGAACGTTTACATTTCTCATTGATGAGTGAAGTGCAACTGGCGTTACGCCATTGTTCATCAAAGAAAGTACACCTTTCGCTAGTGTCTTGTTAGTGTCAATTTGAGAACCGATGGCTGAAATCAGCGCGACCATACGGCCTTTAATCGACGCATTCGGATAGCGTTTTTCAGCTTTATACAATACTTTGTTCAAGCTATCAGTACTGCCACCTAGATAGTAAGTAATAGAGTTCGCGTTCATCTCTTTACCAACTAAACTTACGCGAGCATCAGAGATAATTTCCATTAATTCGTAGCTAACGTTATCGGCTTTTCCCACCATCGCTTGGTCAAACAAATGCAGTGCGAACACCTTTTCTTTACCTGCGATAATTTCGACTTTGTCTTCTTCTGGGCGGTAGCTTGAAGAGATCAAAGTGCCTTCGTGTTCAGGTTCAAATGTATTTTTAATCTGTAGCTCAATACCACTCTCACGTAAACCTGCGGCTGCATTTGGGTGAATCGCTTCCATGCCAAGGTTAGCAAGTTGGTCTGCTACGTCATAGTTTGTACTACCAATTGGCAAAACTTTTTCAGGACCAACAACACGCGGGTCTGCAGAGCTCAAGTGATATTCTTTGTGAATTACCGCTAAATCCGCTTTTGTGATCGCTGCAATTCGGCTAAATGTCATCTCACTATAACCTCGGTCATAAGTGTGCATTAGGCCTTCCTTACAGTAAGCATAACCTGTAACGATTGGCAGTTCTTTTGACACATCGATATCAGCAAACGCATCACTGATCGATTCATCAAGGCTTCTTGGCGCTTGATTGTCCCAACCGGACAGGTCAACGAACTTAGCGTTAATACCCATATTTTTTAGTTTCAGTGCCGTGTTGTAAGCACTGTGCGCCTCACCGATAGACGACAGAAACTCTCGAATTTGAGGCAAATACTGACGTAGCGAAAACTGACCGTACTGACAAGTTTCTAAAATGTTCGCAATACAGTTTTTCGCTTCAGCAATACGTGAGCGAATGAATTTATCTGCACGGATACGATTCATTGGGTCCGCGAAAATATTTTCATTTGTGAGCAGCATACGGCTTTCAACGTATGCTAACGCTTCTTCCCATTTGTCATCACGTTTCGCGATAAGCTGATAAACACCTGGCTTACTGGTTTTTTTACATTCGAGTAGCGCGTCGGTCATACCGCCGTATGCAGAGACGACAAAGATACGATTGTATGGCGATTTAGGACGAAGAATAATGTTGTCGAGAACAGCATCAAATGCTGTCATTGATGTACCGCCGATTTTTTCTACGGTAAATGTCATGATAAGCCTTTTTTGATTGGTAACTTTAAAAGAAAAAAGAAGAGATAGTTGATCGTGGGGCGACAAGCACCCCACCTCTATCTTTTAGTCAACGAGAGGATAAACACCGTTTTCATCGTGCACTTCTGCGCCGGTAATTGGTGGGTTGAATACACACGCCATTACCATTTCTTTATTCTTATAAGCTCTCAAGTAGTGCTCATCGTGTTTATCAAGGATGTATAACGTACCCGGTTTAATCGGATAAGTTTCTCCACCAACGACTTCAATTTCACCTTCACCGCTCATACAAAAAACCGATTCTAGGTGATTTTGATAGTGAATGTGTGTTTCAGTACCTTCATAAATCGTAGTGATGTGGAAAGAAAAACCCATGTTGTCATCTTTCAACAACATACGGACACTTTCCCAGTTATCTGAAACCACACGTCGCTCACTGTTGCGACACTCATCGAGTGTTCTGACGATCATAATTAATAATCCTTATTAAGATGCTTGTTTGAAATGTTTCGCAGCAATGGTTTCCACTGCACTTTCAAAGATGCTTAGTCCTTGGTCTAGTTCTGACTCGCTAATCGTAAGTGGGCAGAAGAACTTAACGACTTCGTCGTCAGGGCCAGCTGTCTCAATTACCATTCCGTTTTCGAAACAGTTTTTCGCGATTTCAGATGCCATATCACCGTTGATACACTCAATACCAACCATCATGCCGCGACCTTTTTTCTGCACAAACATTTGTGGGAAGCGACGAACGCAGCGATCAATAACAGCACTTACTTTGTCTGAACACTGCTTGATGTGTGTTTCAAAGTCATCATTTGCCCAATAAATTTCTAATGCTTTCGCCGCGGTAATAAATGCATGGTTGTTGCCACGGAACGTGCCGTTATGCTCACCTGGCTTCCACTGGTCTAGCTCTGGTTTAAGTAGAACGACGGCCATTGGCAAACCGTAACCACCGATCGATTTCGATAGCGTCACGATATCTGGTTGAATACCTGACGGCTCAAAGCTAAAGAAAGTACCTGTACGTCCACAGCCAGCCTGAATGTCATCGACAATCACAAGAATGTCGTTGGCTTTACAGATTTTGCTCAAACGTTGTAACCACTCGTTTGAAGCAGCATTTAAACCACCCTCGCCCTGCACAGTTTCAAGAAGTACAGCGGCTGGTTTATCCATACCTGCAGAGTTGTCGTTTAGCATGGTTTCGAACAATGCTAGACCATCAACGCCAGCGTAACCTTCAAATGGAATACGAGTGACGTTACTTAAGCTAGAACCGTTACCTTGTCTGTGATGCTGGTTACCCGTTGCAGCCAGTGCGCCAGCTGTACAACCGTGGAAACCGTTGGTAAATGCAACGACGCTGTCGCGACCTTTTACTTTTTTCGCTAACTTAAGTGCTGCCTCAACGGCGTTAGTACCAGTTGGGCCAGTAAACTGAACTTTGTAGTCCAAGTTTCTTGGTTTAAGGATGTAAGTATCCAACGCTTCAAGAAACGATGCTTTCGCTTCTGAGTGCATATCCAAACCGTGAGTAATACCGTCCATCTCAATGTACTCAAGCAGTGCTTGCTTAAGTACTGGGTTGTTATGGCCGTAATTTAGAGATCCCGCTCCAGCAAGGAAGTCTAAGTATCGTTCACCTTGTTCTGTTTCCAGCCAGCAGCCTTTCGCTTTACGAAAAACCACTGGGAAATTGTTTGAATATGAGCGTACGTTGGATTCCTGCTTTTTGAAAATATCCATGATGAGACCGTTTTTAATTCCTATTGTTTGAGGATTATTTGAGAGGAATGCGATACAAATATTCTGTATCGTGTTTGCCTTTAAAGTGGGCTTTTTCATCCAAAAATGTGCTTACTTGGCCAGAGTTGCCGTTCATCGCATCTAACTTTTTGAACAATGCCCAAGAGGCTTTATTATCTTCCGTGATGGTAGTTTCTACCGATTTAACACCGCCCAATTCCTCTCGGGTGAGAAGTTCTTTCAACATGCGGAATGCTAAACCGTGACCTCTAAAGCGAGGTGAGACTGCAACTTGCCAGACAAATAAAACGTCTTGCTCGTCTGGTTTCTGATAACCGGAAATGAAACCTGCGATTTCGCCTTTTTGCTCAACCAAAATACTGGTTTTGCTGAAATGCGTAGACTGTAGGAAATTGCAATAAGATGAGTTCATGTCCAATGGAGGACAATCTGCAATTAAGCTGTAAATGTCGTCACCATCAGAGATTTTAGGCTCACGAAAAATCCATTTTTTACTTGAGTCTTCTCCAATCTCTGGATAAAGAACCCAAGGTGCTGATGTGATCATGTGGAAATACATATCCTTTGAGGTCTAATTAAATTTCCTTTTTATTATGGGCATCCCTCGCGACTAAAAATCAAATAATCCGCCTTTTTATCGGCATTTTTGTGACAATAATCACAAAAATAGGCCATTTAACCAAATCTTAAAATAGTTCGAGGTCTAATTTATTAAAAAATCACTTAAAGAATAAGTATAAAAAACGAACAGAAAAAACAGTCCTCCATGGTCTTCATTTCTCAGCAAAAAATTCAAAAATCAAAAAAAACGGCATGCTTTCGCATGCCGCTTTATTCAAATATTTAACTGCTGATGTTGGTTATTTCGATTTCTTCTTAGAAACCGCTTTTGGACGAGGTTCATCCATCAGGCCTTTTACTAGGGAAACCGTTGCAACAAGCAGAACAATCGTAAATGGTAGGCCTGTGGTCACGGCCATTGCTTGAGCTGCCGCTAGGCCACCACCAAGCATCAATGCAATCGCAACTAAGCCTTCAAACGTACACCAGAACACGCGTTGAGGCGTTGGCGCATCGACCTTACCGCCCGCAGCAATAGTATCAATAACCAGTGAACCAGAGTCTGAAGAGGTAATGAAGAATACCACCACCAAAATAATACCGACGAAAGATGTAATTTCAGCTAGCGGCATCACATCTAACATGGCAAATAGTTTTAACGGTAATTCCGCGTTGAACACGGCTTCATAACCATCGCTCACGTATTGGCTTATAGCGTTACCACCAAAAGCGGTCATCCATAACACACAAACAGAGGAAGGGATAAGGATAACGCAAATAATGAACTCACGAACGGAACGACCACGAGATACACGCGCAATGAACATACCGACAAATGGTGACCAAGAAATCCACCAAGCCCAGTAGAATGCTGTCCAACCTTGAGAATAGTTTACGTCTTCTCGTCCAAATGGCATTGATAGGGCAGGAATATTAGCCACATATGACACTATATTTTCGAAGAAACCCGTTAAAATCGCGATCGTCGGGCCGACAACAATAACGAAAAGTAGTAAAAGCGCAGCGAGACCCATGTTGATCTCAGATAAGATTTTCACGCCTTTGTCTAGTCCCGCAACAACTGAGATTAAAGCGAGTGCGGTGATGCCAATAATCAATAGTACCTGCGTAGTATTCGTCATTGGGACATCAAATAGGAAGTTCAAACCCGTTGCGGCTTGAGACGCACCGTAACCTAGAGACGTTGCCAGACCAAAAACTGTCGCTACAACGGCAAGAATGTCGATAATGTGACCAGTCCAACCCCATACACGCTCACCAAACAGTGGGTAAAAAATGGATCGCATGGTAAGTGGTAAGCCTTTGTTAAACGAGAAAATCGCCAAACCAAGAGCCAATAGCGCATAGATTGACCACGGATGAAGCGCCCAGTGGTAAATCGTCGCCGCCATGCCTAGTGCAGATGCAGCACTTGCATCGCCTTCTGCACCACCTAGAGGGGCCCAGTCAGTACGAACACCGTTCTCAACGTTCACGCCACCAATAGCAGAACTAAAATGAGACATAGGTTCTGATACACCAAAGAACACCAGACCGATACCCATACCTGCTGCAAAGAGCATTGCCAGCCAACCCGCATAGGAATAATCTGGCGTCGCTTCTGTACCGCCGATTCGTACCCGACCTAGCGGTGTAAAAATCAACCCAACACAGACAATGACAAAAATATTACCAGATGCGAGAAAGAACCAATCCAAATGGTGTAACAAACCCGCTCTTAGATCTGCGAAAAACGGCTCTACCTGTTCTCGAAATAATAGTGTTACTACAACAAATAGGATGATTGCTAAACCAGAAATTGCAAAAACACGGTTATGAATATCAAGGCCAAACGGGCCTACTTTTAACGCGACGTTATCCTGACCAATTTGATAGTCAGTGTCTATCGCGTTTACCTTTCCATCGGGGCGTTGAATGCCACCGTTATTATCGGTGCTCACGGATAATCTCCTTAAAAATACGTGACCAAATTTAAATTACTTTCGTCGGAGTTTGAGTGATGAAACCTCCCATCACTACCAAGCACATGTTCAAAAAACATAGTTCTTATAAGCGGTTACTCAGTCCGCCATAATAATCGCAAAGCCCCCTACCTTTCATTGCATTTTATTGTCTTAATCATAAACAACGCTTATTGCCAAATCGAAGAGATTGGCATGCTTCGATTAAAATGATATTGCAACTGTGCTTGAAACAGTTCAGCAGTTGCCAGCGCATCGGTCAAAGCATGATGAGGTTGATAAGCAGGAAGGCGATACCTTTCACGAGCATGCCCCAGCCTGACAGAGCCTGGCTTCTTACCTTTTAACTTATTGAATAGGCCACTGCATTCACGGCGCTGTATCGCATGTTCAATGTCTAGCGTATCGACAACGGGAAACTGTATTCCCTCCCCAATGTTATTTAGCAACGCGTTATTAAAAAACTGCCTTTCGATATTTTTATAATGAACAAGCACAACTTTGCCAGACAGCGCATCCAATATTTCCCCTAAAATGTGGGTTAATTGGGGCGCGTTTTTGACTTCAGAATCAGTGATGCCATGAATCACGACTGACTCTTCGTTTAACTCACGATTAGGGTTAACAACCCAATGCGCAGAGCCACTACATTGAACACGATCAATGGTAAACGGCACAAGTCCAATCGTGAGAATTGCATCCTCTTCCGCATTCAAACCTGTCGTTTCAAAATCTACCGAGACAAATGGCACTTCCTCAATTGGTGTTTCCCCATTAACCATCGGTGTCGAGTAATAACGTTTGAGCCTCTCGTCTCTTGCTTCTTTCGCGAGCTGTTTGAATAACGTTGACCACTCTGGCGTCCGAGACGTATCCAACAACGGCTGATCTTTTGCTGCCTTTTTTGAGAACCACATTATTTGCTACTTCTCTGGTATCGGAACTTGATGAAGTTCTGTGCATTACTAAGGATTTGGAAAGCAGCTTTTAAGTTTCGGCGCTCAAACTCTGACATGTTCTCTGGCTCAATGTTGTTATCTGGTTCATCTCCATTTTCGATATCGAGTGCTTGATGACGAATTCGAACCATGTAGATCAATTCCATTGCATCCCTCAAGTCCATTCCTCGACCTTTAGGTAAAATGCCCGCATCATTAATATCGTCTAATCGGTCAAACGAGTTTTGCGAACGGGAACCAATTGCCAATGAATGTACTCGAATCAAATCTGCCAATGGCGCAGTTCCTCTTCTTTTCAAGTTAATAGAATTGCGGTGACGACCATCTTTCTCCATAACAAAATCTTTGAAGAAGCCCAATGGCGGTGTACGACGTATCGCGTTGTAAGCCATACATGCAAGGAAACGGTTGTTTCTTTTCGCGCGCCTAACAATAAAGCTGCTTAATTGTTCCGCCCACTTCACTCGCCCATGAACACCTAATAAATCAAAAAAGATATTACTGTTTAACAACCTTTCAGGAGTTGGGTTATCTATCCAGTTGCCAAAGCACTCCTCCCACTCCGCTCGGGTTTTTCGCCACTCTGGATTGGTTGCCATAATGTCGCCAGTACAGTAAGCATAGCCGCATGCTGCTAAACCATCACAAACAAATTTGGCAAACTTTTCAAAGTACTCCCCGTGCATCTCAACATCATAACTGTTGTCGAGAATAAGGGCGTTGTCTTGGTCCGTTACAATTAACTGCTCATCCCTGGCCATCGATCCCATAGCGACCAAACAATACGGAATTGGCGCAGGGCCAAGCTCTTGCTCTGCTAATTCAGCCAAACGCTGTTTAAAGCTACTACCAATGACCGACATGGCTCGACCAATCATATGAGCGTTGGCATCTTCATTCACCATTCGCACAAAACAGTCTTTCACTTGTTCAGAAACTTGCTTGAGATCTTCAACGCTGGTTTGTTGGAAGATAGAGCTAACTAGCAGCAAGCTGTTTTGAGATTCATAACGGACAATATCCGTCATGCCAATAATTCCTATCGGCTTTTTATCTTTTAAAATAGGGAGATGGTGCACGTTGTAGCGCAACATGGTTAACATGGCTTCAAAGACATAAGCGTTGTAATCCAGAGACACCACGTCATAACTCATGACCTCACTCACTGGGATGTTGGTATCAATGCCCTGAGCTAATACGCGAATACATAGATCGCGATCAGTCAATATTCCAAGTAGTTGTTCATCGTCTTCTTCTGTGAGTTCTTCTGCTGGGCGAACAATAAGCAAAGAGGTGACATTTTCCTCCGCCATCAGTATCGCGGCTTCTTGAATCGATGCCGTCGCCTCCAACGTTACCGGATCTCTCGCTAAGATCTTACGTGCTTTGGCAGTGGTAAAGTCATTACTTTCTGAGCGGCTGGATATTGCGCTTCGCAAGCGCGCGCTGTCTTCCAGTTCCATATAGTCAGCAAAGTTTTCAAACTCATCACAAAGCTCGTTGAAAATATCCTCCGGAATACAGTAAACCAAGGTGTCTTCTATCGCTTTGGCAGGCATACGCACACGGTTGTTCATTAACAACCCCATCTGTCCAAACAGTCCACCAGCGTCAATCCTGTTATAGAGTTCGCCTTTACGTCGGTAGATCTCCACAGCGCCGCTTCTCACCATATATAAGTCGCGGATCGTGTCTCCAAAATTGAGTATCTCTGTGCCTTGCCGAAAGTATGCAACCTCGGCATTTAGAGCGATCTTTTTTAACTGCTCTTCGGGTAGATCATCGAAAGGTGGGTACTGGCTAATGAAGTTGAGCACTTCTAACTGTTCGGCTTCCATCTTTTATTCCATACGTTGCCTAAACTACAGCGATAAATATCACCAAGATTGAAATCAATCAATGAATAAATCTAAGAATAACAACACCTAACCTAGTTCGCAGAATAAAACTCCAACCAAAAATTAGAGCTCTAATGTTTTTAAATATAGACCTCTAATCTATTTCTCCTTATAGCTATGCAGATGGGCTGAGTTGAAATGTACTAAAAACTTCAAAATAAATTCAAACCAATGTCATGGAAAAGTTAAGCGAAGACAAAACCAACCGTAAATATCTATTTTTGTTAATAAAAACACTATTTAACCACACCACCTTCATTGTTTATTGTATGCACATAAAATCCGGTTAACCGAACCCCATTCGTTGAAAATTGAACTAAAATTAATTAGAGTACAAATCGTTAAACAGTTATAAACACACAAAAAAGGACAGATAACATGGATCCCATACTGGAAGTTAAGGGACTGTATAAAGTGTTTGGAGAAGACCCAGAAAGAGCCTTCTCGCTTATCGAAAAAGGTATCGATAAAGACGGTATTTTTGAACAGACAGGTTTAACAGTCGGCGTAAACGATGTATCTCTCACCATTAACGAAGGTGAAATTTTCGTAATCATGGGGCTTTCTGGTTCGGGAAAATCTACTCTCGTTCGACTCCTAAACCGACTCATTGAGCCAACGAAAGGCAGTGTTTATCTCAAAGGGAAAGATATTGCCCATATCTCTGAAGACGAACTTCGAGAAGTTCGTCGCAACAATATCTCAATGGTGTTTCAAAGTTTCGCACTTATGCCTCACATGACGGTGATCGAAAACGCTGCATTCGGTTTAGAACTTGCTGGCATTGATGTTAATGAACGTCAGAAAAGTGCCCTTTCCGCCTTGGAAAGAGTTGGCTTAGACCCTTATGCAGAATCTTTCCCTGACGAGTTATCCGGTGGTATGAAACAGCGCGTGGGTTTAGCAAGGGCATTGGCTTGTGACCCAGACATTCTATTAATGGACGAGGCGTTTTCCGCTTTAGACCCATTAATCCGTTCTGAGATGCAGGATGAGCTTATTCGTCTACAAAACGATGACAAACGCACAATTGTCTTCATCTCTCATGATTTGGATGAAGCAATGCGTATTGGTGATCGTATCGCCATCATGCAAAACGGTGAGGTTGTTCAGGTTGGCACACCTGATGAAATATTGCACAGCCCAGCAAATGATTATGTCGAAGCGTTTTTCCGCGGCGTAAACATCGCAAGTGTCTTGACAGCAAAAGATATCGCTCGCAAGAAGCCAGCCGCCGTCTTTAAGAAATCGGAAAATGATGGCCCAGGCTCCGCGATGCAGATTCTGATGGATCATGACCGTGATTACGGCATTGTCGTCGATAAATCTAGCCGATATTCCGGCATCGTGTCTCTTGACTCACTACGTTTGGCTCACAAAGAAAACCGCTCTCTAGCCAGTGCTCAATTGACGGATGAAGTCACTCTTCAGCCAGAGCAGTCAATCAATGACATTTTGGGGCTAGTTGCAGGCGTTCCTTATGCCGTACCTGTCGTTGATGAGCAAGGTACTTACTTTGGTGTCGTGACTAAATCACGTCTTCTACAAACACTAGATAAGGATTAACACGATGTCTTCAGAGCAAACTAACAATGATCCCTGGTCGAATACCGCTCCTGCACAAGATGATCCTTGGTCACAAGGTGCAGGTGCTGACGCTGCCCCAAGTAATGACTGGTTGAGCTCAGAAACTGTAGAGCAAGCGCCATTCGATATTATGAACCCATTCCAAGATGCGGTTCTACCACTTGATAGCTGGGTGGAATCGGGATTGAACTGGTTGGTGGAACATGGTCGCCCTGTTTTCCAAGCAATTCGAGTTCCAATCGACTTTATTCTTACCTCGTTTGAAACTGCTTTGGTGTCCACACCTGCGCCTATCATGGTACTCATTTTATTTTTGCTGGCGTGGCAGTTTTCCAATGTAAAACTCGGTTTTTCAACGCTTGTATCCCTTGTTTTTATCGGCCTAATTGGTGCTTGGTCACAGGCGATGACAACGCTCGCACTGGTTTTAACCGCCGTCTTCTTCTGTTTGCTTATCGGGCTACCGATGGGGATATGGTTGGCGAGAAGCCAAACCGCAGCCAAATTTGTTAGACCAATACTCGATGCAATGCAAACGACCCCCGCGTTCGTTTATCTAGTGCCAATCGTTATGCTATTCGGTATTGGTAACGTTCCAGGCGT
Organism: Vibrio sp. 1-2 (7-a); assembly: GCF_013048515.1. Classification (NCBI taxonomy): domain Bacteria; kingdom Pseudomonadati; phylum Pseudomonadota; class Gammaproteobacteria; order Vibrionales; family Vibrionaceae; genus Vibrio; species Vibrio sp. 1-2 (7-a). Next base: position 883,885 of record NZ_VHSQ01000001.1, on the reverse strand, counting down.
TGTAGTAACCATCATTTTCGCACTGCCTCCCGTTGTGCGCCTGACTATTTTAGGGATTCAGCAAGTACCTGAAGAGCTGATCGAAGCGGGCCACTCTTTCGGGGCAAACAAAAAACAGATGCTTTATCGCATCCAATTGCCATTGGCGTTACCAACGATTATGGCAGGGGTAAACCAAACCTTGATGCTTTCACTTTCTATGGTAGTGATCGCTTCAATGATTGCGGTTGGCGGCTTGGGCCAAATGGTACTTCGTGGTATCGGCCGACTTGATATGGGTCTTGCTGCTGTCGGTGGCTTAGGCATCGTAATTCTTGCCATTTTATTAGACCGTATTACCCAAGTATTAGGGGTTAATGCGGGTAACACCAAGCTTCGCTGGTATCACACAGGTCCTGTTTCATACCTATTAAAACTGAAAACAAAGACGAACCAAGACGATCTAAAACTTAGGAGAAACATCAATGAATAATTCATGGAAGAAAGCGCTCTCTGTTGGAGCTCTAAGTACTATCGCATTTTCAACTTATGGTGTGGCAAGCGAACTACCGGGTGAAGGTGTGACTGTTCAGCCAGTTCAATCAACCGTTGCAGAGGAAACGTTTCAAACATTGATCGTAAACCGTGCACTTGAAGAGCTTGGTTACGATGTAAAACCAACTAAAGAAGTGGATTACAACGTAGGCTATACCTCTATTGCTAAAGGCGACGCTACTTTCTTAGCAGTAGGTTGGTTCCCTCTTCACGCCGATAAGTACACAATGTCTGGCGGTGATGATAAGTTTTTCCGCAAAGGTCAATATGTAAGTGGTGCTGCGCAAGGCTACTTGATCGATAAAAAAACCGCTGAAAAATATGGCATCACAAATATTGGTCAATTAAAAGATCCAAAACTGGCCAAGCTTTTCGATGCCAACGGTGACGGTAAAGCGGACTTAACAGGTTGTAACCCAGGTTGGGGTTGTGAAATGGTCGTTGAGCATCAGTTGGATGCGTTCAAGCTTCGTGACACAGTAACGCACAACCAAGGTAACTACGCTGCGATTATCGCTGACACGATTTCTCGTTACAAAAAAGGCGATCCGATTCTTTACTACACTTGGACACCTTACTGGGTAAGTGGCGTCTTAGTTCCGGGTAAAGATGTTGTTTGGTTAGAAGTGCCATTCTCTTCACTTCCTGGTGAGCGTAAGGACATCGACACAACACTAGAGAACGGTAAGAACTACGGCTTCGAGATGAACTCTATGCGCATAGTTGCGAACAAAGAGTTTACTGAAAAGAACCCAGCAGCAGCGAAGCTGTTTGAAATCATCAAGCTAAACATCAATGATGTTAGTGCGCAGAATATGATGATGAGCCAAGGTAAGAATAGCTCAGCAGACATCGAGTCTCATGTAAATGGCTGGATCAAAGCGAACCAGAAAAAGTTCGACGCATGGGTAGACGAAGCTAAAAAAGCAGCCATGTAATCGGCACGACCATTAAAATACGTGACACCTAACTTTAGAGCCAACCTATCACATCGGTTGGCTCTAATTTTATTCACCGTAGTAAAAAGGATTGCAACAATATTGAGCCCTGCTCCTCAGTATTTTCTTAAAGTTTCTACTTAATTTCATTCCTTAAGAGTTTCTTAAGTTTCGCGTTTTATTTTGTTGATAACCAATCAAACAAAGGAAGCGCTCATGAAACACCATGCACAAATTTCCGCAGATGGCTTTACTTTAGACATCGTCTATCCAATGCATCCGCTTTGGAGCCAAGTTATCGAGCATGTTTCTCAGCGTTATCAAGAAGCATTCTTTGCCGAGCTCAAACAGTTTATGCCGGCGTATTTAACCCTCATTGAAGGCGCTCACATTGTTTCCGTATGTGGCTTTCGCATCGCCGAAGATGAACCCTTGTTCCTTGAACAGTATTTAGAAGACGACGCCCAAAAGCTGGTTTCTAACGTATTTAACTGCGACGTAAAACGTTCGAACTTAGTGGAGTTTGGTCACTTGGCATCTTTCGCTAAAGGCATGTCATCTCTGCACTTCTACCTCATCGCAGAAATGCTGGTCAATCTCGGTTTTGAATGGTGCATCTTCACCGCGACAGACCCACTTCACGCCATGATGGCGCGCCTAGGATTGGAGCCTCATATCATCGCGCAGGCCGATCAAAATAAAGTCCCCGATGCCGAGTCCACTTGGGGGGCGTACTACGAGCATCAACCGCGTGTGTTAGCTGGCAATTTGCAAAAAGGACTCGAACGCCTTCGATTAGTCCAAGAAAGAAAACGCAAACAAGCCTAGATAGAAAAGTAAACGTCGTTAAAACCGCAAACACAACCAGAACAACTTGGTTAAACACCACGCCAGAATATAGGTGACGTATGAATATTCTCCTCGATGCCATTACAAAATGGGCAAAAACGACACCATGTCGAGTAGCACTTGTCGGCTACGAAGCGAATCAAACCGTTGAACTGACTTACTCTGAATTGTTAAACAAGATCGAACTCGTTGCCGCCGAACTTATTGCACAGAACATCAAAGCACTCGCGCTACGCGCAGAAAACAGCATCAATTGGGCCATTGTTGATTTGGCGGCGATGGCGGCAGACATAGTCGTCGTACCTATTCCGACTTTTTTCTCTGATGCACAGGTTGAACATACGTTGGAGCAATCACGCGTCGATGCTTTAGTCGGCGATTGGCAAGCATGGTTGGCTTCTAACCCTAAGCAAAGCTTTAATCAGCAAGACCATCCGTTTTCCATTACCAATTTGCCTTTGCTGCGTCGTAACCAGTTGGGAGATGAAGATACACAGGCAGCTTATCTACCAGAAACCGGAAAAATCACATTTACGTCTGGCTCGACTGGTCAGCCTAAAGGCGTGTGTTTAAGCAATGATCATTTGTGTTTGGTGGCGAAATCGCTCGCCGATGCAGTAAATAGCACGGCGCACTCGCACTTAGTACTGCTTCCGTTATCGACGCTTCTCGAGAACATAACCGGTGTTTATGTACCACTCATGTTGGGCGTGACGTCATATATTTTACCCGGAGAGCAAACCGGCCTACTCGGTTCAAGCCAATTCGAACCGCGTTTGTTTGCACAAGCATTAGCGACCATCAAACCAGAAAGTTTAGTGCTAACACCGGCTTTATTGCTTGCGCTCATTCACATCGCGAAACAGCAGCCCTCTCTTGTGGATTCTCTAAAATTTGTCGCCGTTGGCGGTGCAAGAGTATCGCCACAACTGATTAACACCGCGCATGCGCTGAACATCCCTGCATTTGAAGGTTATGGCTTGTCTGAATGTGGCTCCGTCGTTTGTTTGAATACACCAGCCGCATTTAAAGCAGGAACGTGTGGCAAACCGCTTCCCCACGCTCAGATTCGTATCGCGGAAGATGGTGAACTGCTCGTCAAAGGCAACGTTGCTCTTGGTTATTTGAATGAGCCGTTTACTCAAGAATGGTTAGCGACTGGCGACTTAGCCCAAATTGACGCACAAGGTTTTGTCACTCTCTCGGGGCGTAAGAAGAACCTTATCGTCACCGCATACGGCAGAAATGTCTCACCGGAGTGGATTGAATCAGAAGCGTTGGCGTATTTGCCGATGACGCCACTGATCGTTACAGGCGATAGCCAACAAACATTATGCGCTGTCATTGCCAATAGCGAAGACGTCGAAGCAAAGGTTCATGCATTAAACCGAACCCTACCCGATTACGCTCAAATCCGAACCTTATTGCTGCTGGACAACCCACGAGCCATCTCTGGTTGGTACACGGATAACGGCAAGCTCAAACGAAATCAAATCGAACATGATGTGGCTCAGTTATTAGCGTGCACAACGCCTGAATTAACGCTGCAAGTGCAAAAGATCCAACGCATCGATTTGCCCTTTCAGCAACACATTACATCTTTCCAAACTGTATCTTAGTTAACGGCTTCTTAAGGAGAAGGTTATGACTTTATTTTTCGAACAACTCAAACAAAGCACTGCCGCTGCTCAACAAGCAATGTTAACTGCGCCAGTCATCGCAGACGTTCAACAAGGCAACATTTCCAAAGATATGTATATCGCCTTTCTAACCCAAGCTTACCATCACGTTAAGCACACTGTTCCCTTGCTGATGGCGTGTGGAGGCCGACTATCTGGCGAATACGAATGGGTACGAGATGCCATTGCCGAGTACATCGAGGAAGAGAAAGGCCATCAAGAATGGATTTTAAATGACATCAAAGCGTGCGGCGGCGATGCCGAAGCAGTGCGCAATAACAAAGATGTAGGTCAAGTAGGTGCACCGATTGAACTGATGGTTTCCTACCTTTACCACAACATTGACCGCCACAACCCACTCGCGCTGTTTGGCATGGTGTGGGTATTAGAAGGCACCAGCGTCGGTATTGGTGGCCAAATGGCTGAAAAAATCCAGTCAACGCTAAGCCTACCGCCTTCGGCAATGACTTACCTAGTTTCACACAGCGTGTTAGACCAAGATCATCTGCAATTTTTTGAATCACTGATGAACAAAATCACCAAAGTGGAAGATCAACAAGTCATCATCGACTCCGCAAAAATGGTGTACGCATTGTACGGACAAATGCTGCGTTCTTTGCCTTCTTTCTCAACCCAACAAGCGGCGTGAGGTGAAGCATGATCATTAACAACAGCACCATTCTCTTGACAGGCGCAACGGGCGGAATTGGGCAAGCCATCGCGCAAGAGTTAGCAAAACGCGGTGCCAACCTCATTCTTGTTGGGAGAAACGAAGAGAGCTTGCAAACACTACAGCGTGAACTGTCGAATCCAGAGCGCCATAACCTAGTCGTTGCAGACATCACCTCATCAGAAGGATTAACTGCGATTAAAGATCGAGCACGCCAACATCAAAAAGTGGACGCACTGATTAACAATGCGGGCAGCAACGATTTCTCGTTGTTAAGCCACAAACGACCAACGCAGATTGCAGACGAAATCCAGCTCAATCTCGTTGCGCCGATGCTACTGTGCCAATCGGCGTTGACGTGGTTAAAGCAACCTGGGGTGATTCTCAATATTGGTTCAACATTCGGCTCAATTGGCTACCCAGGCTATACCTCCTATTGCGCGGCAAAAGCGGGGTTGCACCGTTTTACCGAATCGCTCGACAGAGAGCTGTTCGCAACCGGAATCCGTGCGCTGTATTTGGCACCAAGAGCGACAGAAACCTCGCTCAATAGCGATGCCGTCAATGAAATGAATCGACAACTGGGTAACAAAACGGACTCGCCGCAAGTTGTAGCCGATCACGTTGTCACCATGTTGGAAAAAGAAATGTCCGCGAAATGGATTGGTTGGCCAGAAAAGCTTTTTGCGCGCATCAATCAACTGCTTCCAAGTGTGGTTTCTTCTGCGATTCGTAAGCAGCAAGAAACCATTCACCAATACGTAAACCGAGTCAGTCACTGAAGAGGACATAGACGATGAAGGCCAAACAACTACTTTGCGCTTTGACAGTTTGTTCAACGTTAGCTTCGACCGCTGCGTTGGCAAGTAATACTCCACTGCAACAGGTTCAAAAGAAATGGGCGGAATGTCAGTACAGCACGCCCGATGGAGACGAAAAGGAACAATGCTTCCATCGCGCGATTGCCAAAACCAGTATTTATCTCGACAGAGAACCGGGCAATCCCGAACTCACTGTTTGGCTGGCAATCAATAAAGCATCGCTGGCTGGTGCTCAAGGTGGCTTGGGTGCACTATCACTCGCCAAAGAAGCCAAATCTTTACTCGAAGGGGTAATCGCAACTTCACCGCAAGCGCTTGATGGATCTGCATACACCAGTTTAGGTTCTCTGTATTACAAAGTTCCGGGGTGGCCAATTGGCTTTGGTGATGACGATAAAGCCGAAGAAATGTTGAAAAAAGCGTTAGAGATCAATCCAAAAGGCATCGATCCGAACTATTTTTATGGAGACTTCCTTGCAGAAGAAGGTCGAGACAAGGAAGCGAAAGTGTATTTGACTCGCGCAATGCAGGCGTCACCTCGCCCTGACCGACCTTTGGCTGATAAAGGTCGAAAACTGGAAATTGAAGCGACTCTTGGGAGTTTGAAATAATCCATGCGCTTATTACTCGTAGAAGATGACAAACTACTCGGTCAATCCATGGTGACTTCATTAAGTCGCCATGGGTACACCGTGGATTGGGTGGAAAAAGGCTCTGGCGTGACTAGCGCACTCAAAACAGAAGCGTTCACCGCCGTAATATTGGATCTCACTCTCCCCGATATCGATGGATTGGAAGTTCTGCGTAATATTCGCAAAGGCGGATTTAAGCTCCCAGTGATGATACTTACCGCACGAGACGACATTCGCGATCGCGTTCAAGGCCTTGATGGCGGCGCAGATGATTACCTCGGAAAACCGTTTGCACTCGAAGAGTTGCTCGCTCGCTTGCGTGTGTTGATTCGCCGTCAATCCGGTAGTGCAGAAGAAATCATTCAAGTTGGGCAGTTATCTTTATCCTTATCGGAACAAAGCATTCGCTACGATGACGCGCCGCTTAAACTCACACGCAATGAATTTAAAATCCTCACCAGCTTGATGACGAACGCCGGACGCGTGCAAAGTAAGGAGCAATTGCAACAATCACTGCACGGCTGGGATGAAGGTTCAAGCGACAACGCTATCGAAGTTCATATTCACAATTTGCGTAAAAAAGCGCCCAAAGTGGTCATTAAAAATATTCGCGGTGTGGGGTACATTCTTGAAAGATAAGAAGTCGTACTCGATCAAACGTCAGTTAACTCTATCAGTAGGCGTGTTGGTAAGTGTTCTCTTACTCATCTCACTTTATTTCAGTTTCCAATCTGCGAAGCACGAGGTCGAAGAAGTTTATGACGCTAGGCTTGGACAATCCGCAAAATTAATGTTGCTGACGCTCTCAATTTCAACGGAAGAGAGGGCTCTCGCTAACCATCGAGAATTATTTAATGAGTGGATGGAAAACATTGAGTCAATGTCAAAGTCTGACGATGACAATGTCACAACGTTCGGCCACCCTTATGAACAAAACTTGGTTTTTCAATTCTATCGAGACAACACACTAATCTGGAGCTCTGATCAAACCTTGCACGCACTCTCTACATCCTTTGATAATAACGGCTACGCTGATATCGTAAAAGACGGCACACAATGGCGTACATTTCAGATTTCACTGCCACAAACAAAACATGATAATGAATACGTCGTGGTTGCAGAAAAATACAAGATACGTAAAGAGATCATTCACGAAATTGCCCTATCCACATCAATAGAACAATTGCTGATACTACCAACTTTGTTGCTTTTGCTGTTTTGGTTGATCGATAAACATTTCCGACCGATTAACGACCTGCGCACCGCCATCACACAAAGAAACGTACACCGATTAGATCGCATTCATGTAAAAGACAACACCGTTGAGCTCGCACCACTTGTCGATTCGCTCAACTCTCTCCTCTCTGAACTAGAGTTAGCCTGGCAAAGAGAGAAACGCTTTACACGTGCTGCAGCGCATGAACTAAAAACCCCACTAACAATCCTTCGTCTTAACGTAGAAAATGCACTTGAAAGTAATGATCCGGAGCAACTGAGAGGAGATTTACACAACATTCTGCAAGGCATTGAACGCACTGACCGCCTTATCCATCAGCTACTGACTTTAGCTAAAGTAGATAGCTTATCAGAACGTGTATTCGACACCGTTGAGCTAACCCCTTTGTTGCAAACCGTTGTTGCTGATTTGGCACCGTTAGCATTGAAGCATAAGCAAGACATCAGTTTATCATCTTCCAACATCGCTATATCCGGTGATCGAATGTTGTTAGAGGTGTTATTTCGTAACCTCGTCGATAATGCGATTCGTTACTCCGGCGAGCGCAGTGACATCCAAGTCAGCGTCACAGAGAATAATAATACAATCAAAGTCTTAATTTCCGATACAGGCCCAGAGATTCCACAAGAAACGCGAGAAAGGATCTTTGAACAATTCTACCGAGGTCACTCAGAAAAAGGCGATGGCGCGGGGTTGGGAATGTCTATTTGCAAAGACATCGCTACGCTACACAGCGCAATAATAGAGCTGATTCCGAGAGAAAATGGCAAGAACACGTTTGTCGTCGCATTCCCAAAGTACTAGCGAAAAAAGACAACTAAAAAGGCGATATGGAGCACACTTCTATCGCCTTGTTTCGCCCCAGACATGAGACGCCTCCCACTCTTACATAGACATACGAATACTTACAATTCAGTCCATAGATTTTCATTATAATTCACGTTTATTTCACGCTCGCTTTGCTAGAAACGACACAACATCACGACTAAGTCCATCACAAAATAAATATGAAAAGTTCATCTAAGAGACCCATGTTTGGGCCATTGCAGCCTCTCGCTGTTTTTTCTTTGTTTTCACTTACATTTTTGTCCATATCACGCATTTTACTCGCCTTTTGGCAGTTTGATCGTATTGAATCCTTCAACGACTTCCTTTACATCCTAGGCCAAGGCGTGCGTGTTGATATCGCAACGTTATGCTGGTTGTTCATCCTCCCTGCTCTACTTTCTTCTTTCATGCCACTAAAAGGCAAGGTCGGAGAATGCTGGAAATGGGTATTGCGCCTGTGGATGGTCGCAGGGCTATGGATTCTTGTGTACATGGAGCTGGCAACGGCGCCATTCATTCAAGAATATGACCTGCGTCCGAACCGCCTGTTTGTTGAATACCTCATCTACCCGAAAGAAGTGATGAGCATGCTTTGGACTGGCTACAAACTAGAACTGTTTATTGGTGCAATCGGCACCGCTTTGACGCTAGTTTTAGGCTGGAAATCGAGCAAAAAACTGACCGATAGCGCGCAACAAATCAATTGGAAATGGCGCCCTCTTTTGGCGGTTTTCGTTGTGCTTCTTTGTGTTGCAGGCGCTCGTTCGTCTTTGGGACACCGCCCGCTCAACCCTGCTATGGTGGCGTTTTCGAACGATCCACTGCTTAACGACTTAGCATTAAACTCGTCTTACTCATTGCTATTTGCTGTCAACAATATGAAGTCAGAAAAGAGCGCTGAGCAGTTCTACGGCAAGATGGACAATCAAAAAATGCTGGAGCTAGTTCGCGCTTCGTCAAAAAAGTCCGACTTTGATCCAACATTGCTTCCAACCATGAACAGTAACCCTGCGACTTACCATGGTAAACGTAAGAACTTAGTGATCTTGCTACAAGAGAGCTTAGGAGCGCAATTTGTGGGTTCTTTGGGTGGTCTACCTCTTACGCCAAACCTGGATGAACTCATGGCTGAAGGTTGGCAGTTCACGCAAATGTACGCAACGGGTACTCGTTCTGTTCGTGGTATCGAAGCCGTAACCACGGGTTTTCCACCATCCCCTTCTCGCGCAGTGGTGAAACTAAGCAAAAGCCAAACAGGCTTCTTTACCATCGCAGACTTACTAAAAGCACAAGGCTATCACACGCAATTTATTTATGGCGGTGAAGCAAACTTCGATAATATGAAAACCTTCTTCTTCGGTAATGGTTTTGATCAAATCGTCGAAGAAGATGATTACAATAACCCAAGCTTTGTTGGCTCTTGGGGGGTCAGTGATGAAGACTTATACAACAAAGCAGACGAAGAGTTTGAACGCCTTTCAAAAAGCGACAAACCTTTTTTCAGCTTAGTTTTTACGTCAAGCAATCACAGTCCTTATGAGTATCCGAAAGGTAAAATTGAGCCATACGATTCTGAACACATGACGCGTAACAACGCTGTGAAATATTCAGATTACGCTTTGGGTACGTTCTTTGAAAAGGCGAAAAACTCATCCTACTGGGATGATACTATTTTCATTGTCATTGCAGACCACGATGCCCGCGTGTCTGGCGCTAACTTGGTTCCAGTTAAGCACTTCCACATTCCTGCATTGATCATTGGTAAAGACATTAAACCACGTAAAGATGACCGTATCGCAAACAACATAGATATGCCGCCTACGCTGTTGTCTCTTATTGGCGTAGACGCCAAAACGCCGATGATTGGTCGTGACTTAACGAAACCACTGGCTCGCGAAGATGAACGCGCAATGATGCAATACGACAAAAACTTTGGTTATTTAACGCGTGACAACCTAGTTGTGCTTTCTCCTGGTGAAAAAGTGTCGACCATGGAATACGACTTTGAAAGCCAAACCATGAAACCGCTAGAAGTCGATGAATCCGTTATTGAACGCGCAAAAGCAAACGCATTGTTTGCATCTAAGGCGTATCAAAACAACTGGTACGCTTCGAAACGTACCAACTAATATCCGCTGATTCAGTGAAAAGGGAGCCAACTGGCTCCTTTCTTTATTCTTACACTCTCCTTCGAATCTTCTACTGACAAAACCTGTCTTAGCCTTCCGTTAGATTCAACCTCATACTTCTAGTAAATTGAGAAACAGACCATGCTAACTATCAATTCATTCGTTCTATATGTTGAGGACATCCAAGTAAGCCAAGCTTTTTACTCGAAACTGTTTGATTGTGAGGTCACGTTTTTGTCTCCAACATTTGCTTCTATGCCACTCGCAAATGGCTTAAAACTGACACTCAAGCAAAGTGATGTTCTTTCCCCTTCCAGCGACATCAAAGGTGGTGGCACCGAGTTATCATTTGCAGTGCGCAACCGCCATACGTTAGAGCACGTTTACAACAGTTGGAAAAACATGGGCGTTGAGTTTGCTCAACCACCAATGACTTCGGTGTATGGGTTAAATTTTGTGGCTACCGATCCGGATAAACATCGCATTCGCGTTTTTATTAGTGAATAAAAATGCGTTAAAAATGCTTTTTACCCATTCCCAATGTGACTTCAATAAATTAGACTCAGGGAAACATCAAAAGCTGCGTTGTATATAAGAAGGAATGCCCATGAGCTCAAGTATGATCCTTAGCGAATCTCTAATCGAGAGTGGAAGAGATATCCCCCTCAAAGAACTGCTTTATGCAAAGCGCGTGCTGGATAACTACATGGCGGTAGCAAAAGAGAGCAGCCCACTTGAGCTGTTGACAGAGATGAAATCGGCAGCAAAGCAAGTGGAATACTTTACCACTACGAGTAACCCGTGTGAGGCTCGTAATGTCATCAGTCAGATGATTGATAAAATCGACACCGCGGAATCTTTTGAGTCGTTCAAGGCTTTAGCAGGCAAGCCCTCACTGGCTCTCAATGAACTGATTGAAGATCGCGCCCAACTGATTAAACATGAGCGAGAATTGCTGCTTGCTTCAGGCTATGACGCCTCGCGTATCTAAGAATAAACGCTAGCTCCCGAGTTTAACGCTAGCAACGAAAAAGGAGCTCTTAAAGAGCTCCTTTACTTTCCAAAACAGGTATAAAAGATCTAGAGGCCGATATCTTCAGTTATTGCTTTGATTTGCTTGAGATCCATTTTATAAACTTCAATCATTTGATCGACCTGACTTAGTCGTGAATTGGCTTCATCGTGTTTATCACACGCGTCCGATTTCACGTCCCAAGATTTACCTTCCAAAAACACATCACACTCTTTTTTGAGTTTCTCGATCTTAGGCAATAATTTCGCCCTTTCTTTCTCTAGAGACTCCAATTCTTGCGAAATTTTCAGCTCTTTTTGAAACACCTCGCGCGATCGTTCAAAGATAGTCGCTTGCATATCCGCTTGACGACTCAGCTTCTCATTTTCTGACTTTGTCGTATTGATCTTATCTGCTTGTTGTTTCAATTGAGACTCTAGCGACAGGTTAACTTTCTCGACCTCAGTCAATTGCTTTTGTAACTTCTTAAGCGCTTTCTCGTGCGCTTCATCTTTCGCTGCGAGCAGTTCAGTGACTTTATCTTGTATTTCTTGGTCGAGCGCTTCTTCGCGCACTTTTACTTGAGACACCAACTGCGTTTTATCTTGCGTCAACGCTTGGTATTTTTCTTCTAGCACATGATAAGTCGATTCCCACTTATTCGCAGTGACAATCGATCCAACAAGGCCACCAAATGCCAAGCCTAATACCGCAGCAATCGCGATATAGATATGAGTACGTTTGTCACGCTCTTCAATGACAACAACGTCGTCTTGTTCTTCCATCTTGTTCTGAGAACTCACCGTATACTACTCCAAGGACTCTTTTACTTTGCTAGCGGATCAATTCCGCAAACATAATCGATGCCGTATAAATCAGAAAGGCGCCAATTAATGTTATAACGGTCGCTTTTTGGACTTTTTCATTGGTTCGATAACGAAACAGCACAAATGCTACTGCAATCAACACCGCAATGGCTAATAATCTGGTCATACCGCCTCCTTGTCCACTCATGAAAAACTGCCTAGGTCCATAGACGGTTTCACAAAGATTTATTGTAACTCATTTATACGCCCCATAAGGTCAACTTAGCGTAGATTTTAAAATAAGTGCTTCGATTTTAATCAAATTTGTGTTCTCAATTGAATAACTTATGCCGTAATAATCGAAACACATTTATCGTTCTGAAGTGTGTTCTTGGTTCTATTCCCTAGCCCAATGAGTTTTGTTTATGCAGTTGCTCACACAAAAAACTTGGTAAACGTAGCTTCGTGAAAATAAGTAGGGTTATTTCGTTGAAAATAAATTGATATAGGGTGTTGAAATGGACCAAAAACATGATAGAGTTCACACGTTAATGATGACCAGCATCATTAACTAACCTTTACTCATTTAATTGAGTAATTGTTCCGATGAAGACTGCAGGAGAGTGGTTATTAATCAAATTTTAACATTTGATTAGCATAACTCGCCGAAGAATTAACTATTTCAGGTGCTACCTAGGTAGCGGGGACTGTAGTTGGAGGAACCTCTGGAGAGAACCGTTAAATCGGTCGCCGAAGGAGCAAGTCTTGCACTCACGCAAGGTGAAACTCTCAGGCAAAAGGACAGAGGAGTGGAAAGTTACAACCTAACTATTTTGCTTGGCCTTCCCGCCTACAACCAATAGCTTAGTTCTTTTAGAGATCGTTGATCTCGTCCTTTCCCTCTTCTCCTTATTAGTTGTTTTATTAAGGGGAAATCATGAACGACCTACAATCTTTACTACAAACCATCGATAATTTTGTCTGGGGTCCACCACTGCTTATTTTGCTAGTGGGTACCGGTGTTTACTTCACTTTTAGCCTCGGCTTGATCCAGTTTAAACATCTCCCAACAGCGCTAGCGATGGTGTTCAGTAAAGATAAGTCATCTGATAAACAAGGTGACGTTTCTAGCTTTGCAGCACTTTGTACTGCGCTCTCAGCAACGATTGGTACTGGTAACATTGTTGGTGTTGCCACCGCGATCAAACTTGGTGGACCAGGTGCCCTATTCTGGATGTGGCTCGCCGCCCTTTTCGGAATGGCGACTAAATACGCCGAATGTTTGTTAGCGGTTAAGTACCGAAGAGTCGATGATAAAGGCCAAATGATTGGTGGCCCGATGTACTACCTGCAATACGGTGTTGGCTCAAAAGCCCTCGCGATCATGTTTGCAGTGTTTGCTTTGGGTGTTGCTTGTTTTGGTATTGGTACGTTTCCACAAGTAAACGCGATTCTGGATGCAAGTGAGATATCTCTCGGTGTTGACCGTGAGCTCTCTGCCTTTGTACTGACTCTTTTGGTTGCTTTCGTAACTTTGGGTGGCATCAAATCCATTGCTAACGTTGCAGGAAAAGTGGTTCCTACCATGGCTGTATTTTACGTGTTGGCGTGTTTAAGCGTGATCATCATGAATGCAGACCAATTGTTCAATGCCGTTGAATTAGTGTTGGTCTCAGCATTTACATCAACAGCAGCGACCGGTGGTTTCTTAGGTGCAAGTATCATGCTGGCAATCCAATCAGGTATCGCTCGTGGCGTATTCTCAAACGAATCAGGTTTGGGTAGCGCGCCTATGGCAGCAGCGGCAGCGAAAACAGACTCTTGTGTGAAACAAGGCCTGATTTCAATGACAGGTACCTTCTTTGATACCATCATTATTTGTACCATGACGGGCCTAGCGTTGATCCTTACTGGCGCATGGCAAAGCGACTTTTCTGGTGCAGCAATGACGACTCATGCCTTTGCGGTAGGTTTGAATGCGGATACATTTGGCCCAATGCTGGTGTCAATTGGTTTGATGTTTTTTGCATTCACAACCATTCTTGGATGGAACTACTACGGTGAGCGTTGCGTTGTGTTCCTCTTTGGTACAAAAGCGGTGCTTCCTTATAAGCTGATTTTCGTTGGTTTGGTGGCATCAGGCGCGTTCCTCCATCTAGACATGATTTGGCTACTCGCCGATATCGTAAATGGCCTGATGGCGATTCCTAACCTAATCGGTTTGATCGCACTGCGTCACGTCGTGCTGGCAGAAACCAAGCTGTTCTTTAGCTCAGCATCGCAATCTGATGAAATTGAAGCAGTAAAAGCTTAGTGACATGACAAGTGTTCAGTAATGAACCGTCAATCGCTGAAAGTAAATTGGAAATGGTAAAAACATAAAGCCCGCTGGTATTCAGCGGGCTTTATTTTATCTTAAGTTTAGCGGTTAATCTCTCAACCATTGATGCTCAACCTTTTCTCCACGTTCTTGAAAAAACTTCGCATTTTTTTGCTTGAATTGATCCGACTTCAGCTCTGATAGCGGCCAGTCTGAAAACGCCTCTGTTACGAACGAATCTCCAACCCCAACTTCAATCGATTCAAGATGCTTCCCGATGTAGCGATAAAAGTAGCTCTGCCCCAGTGCATCACAAACCATCGGCACATGTCTCATGCGTTGATGGTTGACGGATACTGAAGCCCAAGTTGTCGTTTTAGGTTCGCAACTTTGCTCTTTTACAACATCAACTTCAAATTTATTGTCCATTGTTGTCGAGACAAAAACGACAATACCGTCATTCATATACACACGTCGAAGTAATAGCTGTTTCGTATCTTGAGTTCGCGTCTGTTGTATTCCATTGGAAAATGGCTCGAAATAGCCCCAGTGCCAAGACCAGGTCATGCCACGTTGCACAAACTGTACCTGTGGCCATGTCTGCCAAACAATGGCACCAACCACGCCAGTAATAAACACAACGAGTAATATCAAAAGGTGGTAAATATTGCGCATTACACGGGCTTTTCAATCAATAACTTTACGCCAAGTGCGACTAAGACAGCGCCCGTCGCCCCTTCCATCCACTTCATAAAGCTTGCATTCTTTAACAGGCTCTTAGCTGAGTTAAGTGCGCCAGCCAAACCACACTGCCAAACCATCGCAATAATAAAGTGCACGGATGCCATCATCATTGATTGAAGCAAAGGAGAACCTTCTGGATTCACAAACTGTGGCAAGAACGCCAAGTAGAAAACTGCCGTTTTTGGGTTCAAGACGTTAGAAAGAAAGCCCTCTCTAAAAGAGCGTTTGCCATTAAACACTTCATGAACCTGCTCCGTCACTGACAAACCATTCTTCGACGACATCAGAGCTTTTAAACTGCTCAGACCAAGCCAAATAAGATAAGCTGCACCAATCATTTTTACGATTTGGAATAACTCTGCAGATTGCGCCAGAATGGCCGAAATTCCAACCGCTGAAAAGAAAGCATGCACAAATAAGCCAAAGCAAATCCCTAAACTGGTTGTACATCCGTCTTTTAAACCCGCGCGACTGGTATTACGGATAACAAGGGCCGTATCTAAACCCGGCGTTAGCGTTAAAATAGTGATGGCAATAATAAATGCCTCAAAATTCAAGATATCCATATTATCGTGATAATTAATTGTTAATCCGTCATCAATACCGTCAATCCACGAGATTCGCAAGCTTCTTTTTTAAGAGAGCTATACAACTGAGTGAATTTATGGACAATGAGTGACGATTAATTGTTAATTATTAGTAAATTAACGCAGGTTGTTTCGTGCAACTCGACGTAAAGGACCCGTTATCGGGTGTTTAGGGAAAGAACAAAAGAATAAGAGTAGTCACATGAAAGCATTTACAAAACTCATTGAACATTCCAAAAAAGTGGCAAACTTTGAGCACCTCTCTGCCATCATAGGTTGGGACCAAGCAGCGGTCATGCCATCTGGTGGCGCTGAAGCACGCTCCAATGCTATGGCAGAGCTTGATGTACACATCCACTCATTGATGACTCAGCCACACTTGGGCGAGCTTTTCGCTCAGGCAGAAGAAGAGACGCTATCTGCGAGTGAAAAGTCCATCCTACGAGAAATGAAACGTGAATGGCAACAAGCTAACTTGCTACCAGAATCATTAGTTCAAGCTCAATCTCTTGCTGGCTCCAAATGTGAACATGCATGGCGTACGCAACGAGGAGAAAATGACTGGTCTGGCTTTGAAAAGAACTGGGCAGAAGTCGTCAAGCTATCGCAAGAAGAAGCGCAAATTAGAGCCGAAGCAAACGGCACAACGCCTTACGATGCCATGCTTGATATTTATGAACCAGGCACAACGTCTGCATCGTTAGACGCGCTTTTTGCTGACGTAAAAACGTGGCTACCTTCCTTGATAGACGAAGCGCTTGAAAAACAGCAATCAGACAACATCTTATTGCCAACTGCGCACTACCCTGCGGAAAAACAAAAAGCACTAGGGCTGGAAGTCATGAAGCTACTTCAATTCGATTTTGAACACGGTCGGCTTGATGAAAGTGTCCATCCATTTTGTGGCGGTGTGCCAACAGATGTGCGTATTACAACACGTTATGATGAAAGCGAGTTTGTCCAATCATTGATGGGGATCGTCCACGAAACTGGCCATGCCCGATACGAGCAAGGGCTACCAAAAGATTTAGCAGGAACGCCAGCTGGTCAAGCCCGCTCTATGGGAATTCATGAGTCACAATCGCTCTTCTTTGAAATGCAAATAGGACGAAACAACGCATTTATCGACCATCTTGCTCACATGGCTTCCAAGCATTTTTCTGGAGATGAGTTTGAAAAAGACAATCTAGCCAAAATCTACACTCGCGTAGAGAAAGGCTTTATTCGCGTAGATGCGGACGAATTAACATACCCTGCCCACGTTATTCTTCGATATGAGATTGAACGTGATCTTATGAACGGTGCCATCAAGCATACAGACGTACCAGAGCTCTGGAACGAAAAAATGAAAGCGTATTTGGGACTCTCAACGGAAGGGAATTTCAAAAACGGTTGTATGCAGGACATTCATTGGACGGATGGAAGTTTTGGATATTTCCCGTCCTACACTCTCGGTGCGATGTACGCAGCCCAATTCATGGCCGCAATGAAGCAAACGGTAGATGTGGACGCGGTTATTCGCTCTGGCGATCTGACGCCGATATTCGATTGGCTGTCGAAGAACATCTGGAGTAAAGGCAGCTTATTAACAACGGATGATCTCGTAAGAGAAGCAACGGGTGAAACACTAAATGCTAAGCACTTCCAAGCGCACCTAAAAGGCCGCTACCTGTAAATAGAAAAAGAATAGAACGTAAAAGCCCAAGGTTCGTATGTTCCTTGGGCTTTTTTAAGCTCTTTCTATGCTATGCCAAGCTAGGGATAA
The DNA here is from genome assembly GCF_013048515.1 of Vibrio sp. 1-2 (7-a). Taxonomy (NCBI): domain Bacteria; kingdom Pseudomonadati; phylum Pseudomonadota; class Gammaproteobacteria; order Vibrionales; family Vibrionaceae; genus Vibrio; species Vibrio sp. 1-2 (7-a). The sequence continues at coordinate 866,334 of NZ_VHSQ01000001.1, read as the reverse complement.
GTCTAGGCTTGTACAAACAATCCTCGCCTTCAGGTCTGGTTTTAAACCGACGGTGAAGCCACATATATTGGCTCGGACTTGCCATGATTGACGTTTCAACTATCTTATTCACGAAAACTGCCGCACCTTGAGGATCTTCTTTCGGGAAACCGTCGACTGGCGCACTAATCGTCAAGGTATAGTGTCCGTCCTTTCCTCTTACCATCGTAAAAGGCACGATGGCACAATCTGTCGAATCAACCAGCAGACTTGTACCTGTCGTCGTGCAAGCATTTTTAACGGCAAATAATGGCGCAAACGTTGAACGTCGGTTTCCATAATCATGATCCGGTGCATACCAGACCCGCTCACCCGTTCTAAGCGCTTCAAGCATGGCTTTAACGTTCTTGCGGTCAATAAGTGTACGATTAGAGCGAGAACGACCCTTGTATTGAAAGTAATCAAAACACGGATTGTTGTTTGGACGATAAACACCAGTTCCAGACTTTTTAATGCCAAAAGCACGAGCACCTAACTCTAAGTTCATCGAGTGTACGGCCAACATTAATGCCCCTTTGCCTGATTTTTCTAAAGCCTCGAGGTGCTCCATTCCTTTTATCGTAACGTGTTTGTTTACCCGTTTATCAGACCAAAACCATGCCATCGCCGTCTCAAATAGCGCAATACCTGTATTGTCGATATTGTCTTTTAAAATTGCTTCGCGTTGGCATTCTTCCATCTGAGGAAAGCAAAGCTCAAGATTGCGCCTAATCGTAATTTGACGTTTTTTCATGATTCGCATAGCTAAACGGCCAATGCCACGTCCTAATGCTAACTGAACTTTGAAAGGAAGGAGACTGAGTAAGTACATTACGCTGATGATAATTAAGGTTCCCCAGTAACGAGGCAAAAGAAATTCAGCCTTGAATTCAGGCTTTTGGTATTTATTCATGTGAGTATTGTCAGATGTGCCCATCTATAAGTGATAAAAACAATGATAATGGACTGCACTTTTATCATTGATAGCGCTAATAACATAAATTAAAGCGCGCGGATTCTATGGTTCTTCGACACACTACACAATAAGAACTTTGCAGAAATATGTAGGGGGATGAAAAAGCAGCAAAGATGAATCACCACGTTAACATCGATTGGAGTGATTAATCTACCGCACTTTCATAAAGTTTGGACAAACATAACTTTGTGTTTTCAATGCGCTAGATAATGGTGTTTTTTTAACCCCATAATGCAGCTGTCATGAAAATAACAATAAACATGATAATCATTACCCTGAACAAGTAAGACAACTTTCCGGTGCCACCTTTTGGCGCTTGGTTACAGCATCCCATTGTGTTTCTCCATCGTTTCATTTCGATATAGCATTAATGTACTCCTTGACCTTAGAGGAAAGTCAAACCTTTACCCAAAGGTTCTAGTTCACCGCTATAAGTGTTTATTTATCCGACATATCACTCGTTTATATCCCATGGAAATAAAGCGCGTTGTTTTCAGCTCATTTTCGGATAAATACATACCGTTTTTCGCTATATACCCACTATTTATGAGGAATCTACAATACGCGAGTCTTACTTGTAGCACGCTACTTTTACAACCTAGAAGTTGTGCGCTCATCCATTAAAGGTATCGAATGAGCAATATCGTTAAATCCGCCGTTAAATTGAGTGTTTTCTCTATCATCATGATTACCGTAACTTCGGTCGACAGCATAAGGAACATTCCTGGGGCGGCTTTGTTTGGTAGCCATGCCATTTCTTTCTTCTTACTTGCTGGACTTTGTTTTTTTGTCCCTACAGCGCTAGTGTGTGCTGAGCTAAGTACCACTTATCCAGAGCAAGGTGGTGTATATCTTTGGGGCAAAGAAACACTAGGGCCAAACTTTGGCTTTGCCACCGTGTGGTATCAATACGCTGAAAATATTGTTTACTATCCACCTTTAATTTCATTCATTGTTGCAACGGGGGCCTACCCTTTTTTCCCAGATCTGGCGCAAAACAACATGTTTATGTTGGTGATGATTAATGTGATTTTTTGGGCGTTAACTTTAGTTAATATCTTTGGCTTGCGCCTCTCTTCCCTGATTACAAATGTATTCGGCACCCTAGGTTTGATATTTCCGATTCTATTGATTATCGGATTAGGCGGATACTGGGCGTATACCCATCCTGGTGAGTCTCATATCTCGCTTCGCCACGTATCTGACTGGTTGCCGGACCTTTCTCAAGATGGGATCGGAGCTGGTTTTACTGCGGTAGTTCTGTCACTTACAGGCCTTGAAATCACGACCTCTTATGCAAGCGAAGTAGAAAATCCGCAAAAAGCCTATCCCAAAGCTCTGCTGATCTCCACAACCTTAATCTTGGTTTCTCTGACGGCGTGCTCACTGTCTATTTCTTCGGTCGTCTCAAGTGATCATTCTAGTTTGAGTGAAGGAGTGATACTTGCCTTCAAAGCTTTTTTTGATGATCTGCACCTCTCATTCCTGCTGCCTGTCATTGCCCTTGCTATTGTTTTTGGCACGCTTGCAAGCCTGAATAACTGGATAATCGCCCCGACTAAAAGTCTGCATGTTGCCGCAAAAGATAGTTTCATGCCGATGTCGCTCGCCAAAGAAAACCGCAACCAAGCTCCCGTCTCATTGTTGCTCTTGCAAGGCACGATTGTTAGCGTGCTCTCTTTGGTTTTCATTTTTGTTCCTAACGTCAATCAAGGCATGTGGTTATTGAATATCCTGATGACTCAGCTCTATATGGTGATGTACATCTGTATTTTTGTTAGCTTTTTGGTCTCACGCTACAAACACGCAGATATTGAGCGCCCATTTCGAGTTGCGGGCGGAAAAATAGGAATGTGTTTAGTGGCTGGGTTAGGCTTGATGAGTTGCTTGGTGACGATTGTTGTATCTTTTGACGTGCCAGCAGGAATTAGCGCAAAAACTGGTGCATATGCACTGATATTAGGATTTATCACATTTAGCCTCCCAGCGTTCGCCGCCGTGATGTATCGCAATCGAAAACATCGTCAACAAAGCAAAATGCTTGAGGTACTAGTAAGTTAACTATTGGATTGACATTAAAAAGCCGCAGCAATTTCTCGCTACGGCTTTTTATTTGGCATCACTAGTTGTGTTAGTTATCCGTGTCCTACAGTCTTGGATAACAGGTTAACAATCATCACACCAGTGAGGATAAACCCAATGCCAACAAGCGCCGGCAAATCTAGCCGCTGTCCATAAACAAAGTAGCCAACCGTCGCAACTAAAACAATACCCGCCCCACTCCATATGGCGTAAACAACCCCAACAGGCATCGTTTTTACCGTGACGGAAAGCAAGAAGAAAGCAATGCCGTAACCAATCAGAACGACTGTACTCGGCATCATTTTCGTAAATTGCTCTGTTTTGGGAATATAGGAAGTGGCAATCACTTCACATACAATCGCGATCGACAGCGCCAACATTGGCGGCATAGAGACAAGCATTTTGAACATAAGGCATTAACGCTCAACAGAAATGTAACCGACAACACGTCCGGATAATTAGGTCGCGCATTATACCCAACTCATCTCTCGATGGAATACCTCTTACTCAAGCGGCTTCAAAATGCAGGATTCACAGCGTGATCACTTGAATATAGAGACATTCACACGCCATCGCTTTCACTCACTTCTTGATGAGTAAGCGACAGGCCTGCTTTTTGGTGCTGCCGAGCAATTTCAAAGTAGATGTGCATATCAATTGGCTCTGGTGTATTGAGCAGCATCTTGCCCACTTCTCGTTGAAAGTGACCATAATTACCTAACTCATCCGTCAACCCTAACTGCTCGTAAGAAGGTTCATTGGCAAACATTCCATAGGCATACTGATAATGACTTAGATCCTTGCTCTTATCATAACCAAGCTCTTGAAGGGCTTGATCAATTTCTTTCGGCGTATAAGTGTCTTTATCGCCAAACAAGCGCAATAGTACGCTAGGAACCTCTTGAGCGATGCTCTGAATTTTTGTCTTTCTTTTAAAAATACCGAACATAATGTCCTCCACTGACGATGTTTCCAAATACACACTTTAATGCATATTGGTGAGCTGATTGTTTTTAGTATGGCTCATTAATCTGAGACTTCCTTACAACGAAGTCACTTTCGCATATTAACGTGATCACATAATTACCAGCAAATAGTACGACCAGCGTTTCAAACATATCTCATCAGAAACTCCGCTCTAGTCACAATTGTGTGACAGCTTCGAGATCGGTTTACCATAATGTAAAGAGTAGATTGAAAAGTCATATTTCGTATCGACATCTAAACTTAATTAAGTTAGCTTTAGAAGTATAGACGTCTAGATTGACTATACTTAGGGAGAGAAAGTCGTGCCAATTAGAATTCCAGATCAACTACCAGCTACCGATGTGCTAAGGACAGAGAACATCTTCGTAATGAGTGAAACGCGTGCTGCGAGTCAGGAAATACGTCCTTTACGAGTGCTGATCCTGAATCTGATGCCCAAAAAAATAGAAACTGAAACTCAGTTTTTGCGTCTACTCTCAAACAGCCCATTACAAGTCAATGTCGAGTTGTTACGCATTGATAACCGCCCAAGCAAAAATACGCCAACCGAACATTTGGATACTTTTTATCGTCAATTTGAAATGGTGAGAGATAAAAATTTCGATGGCATGATCATTACTGGAGCCCCACTAGGTTTGGTTCAATTTGAAGATGTCATTTATTGGGACCACCTAAAAACCATCATGGAATGGGCAAAAGATCATGTGACATCGACTCTTTATGTCTGCTGGGCAGCACAAGCAGGACTGAAGTTGCTCTACGATCTACCTAAAAAAACGCGTAAAGAGAAACTTTCAGGCGTGTACCATCACCAGATTCATCATCAATTCCATCCTATGTTACGTGGGTTTGATGACACATTTTTAGCGCCTCATTCACGCTATGCCGACTTTTCACCTCACTTTTTAGAAGAACATACCGACTTAGACATCCTAGCCACATCGGATGTTGCAGGTGTTTATTTAGCTACAACAAAAGACAAGAGAAATGTGTTTGTTACTGGGCATCCTGAATACGATTCGCATACCTTACATAACGAATATATCCGCGATTTAAGCGAAGGCATGGAACCAGCCATTCCCGTCAACTACTATCCAAACAACAATCCTGATAATCCACCAATTGCCAGTTGGAGAAGTCATGGACATCTCCTCTTTTTAAACTGGCTGAACTACTGCGTTTACCAGCAAACACCTTATGATCTTGATCACTTCAGTGAAGACGCTTTTACTAAAGACGATTAACCTCAAAGCACGCAAACAAAGCGCTTATGATGCCTAAATGTAATATGTGAACCAAGCCGCCATATGGCGGCTTTTTCATACCAGTTTGCAAACCTGATCGCATAGTGTTTTTTCCTCAATAGGCTTTTGCTACGTAATTCATATCATGCTGGGAGATTCAGGGACGTAGGGACAAAGAATGAAAACAACAAAGCTCGGTGCACTACTATTAATCTCTCAGTTTGCACTTGTAGGCTGCGTGACGGTGAAAGAAGATGGTAGCCCTGTCGTTAAAGCCGATCCTGTAGCAATGGCAGAATCACGTATCGCACTTGGCCTAGGTTATTTAGAAGGCGGCAATATGATTCGCGCGCATGATAACTTGCAACAAGCCTTAACCCACGCACCTCAATACTATCGTGCTCAGTTATCGATGGCTCACTACTATGAAACGGTTGGCGAAGATGCTAAAGCCGAGCAAATGTATAAACGCTCTCTACGCCAACACACCAAAAACGGTAACGTGCTCAATAACTACGGCACCTTTCTTTGCAAGCGGGGTGACTTCGAGAAAGCCGATCAAATGTTTAATCGAGCCATTGAGCAGCCTTATTACTATCTCATTCCGGCCAGTTATGAAAACGCCGCATTTTGCGCGTTGAAGTCACAAGATAAAGACAAAGCGAAATACTACTTCGCCCGAGCTATTGATCATGACCCTCATAGGCCAAAATCTATTTTGCAGCTAGCCAAGCTAGAAATTGATAACGGCAATTACACTGAAGCCAGAATTCGATTAATGAGATTTAATCAAATGTATGGCGTTAAGAAACCCTCTTTACAGCTCATGATTCAACTTGAACGTGCAGCAGGTAATGAAGCACTCGAGAAAAAATATCAAAAGCAATTGGAGAGATTTTCTTAACACGACATCATGATAAAGAAGGTGTACTCGCTCACAGACACTACTGAACTTGACTAAGAATCCAGTGAATTCAAACCCACGGTGAAACATTCATCCTGTACATAAACTTCAAATTCGGTACTATTTGAACGGAATAAGTGACCAAGTCACGTTATAAAAGTGCGCTAGTAAAACGAAATTTGTACATCATACTGTTTTTACTATTGATTTGGGGCGCATTGATAAATGCTAAATATTACTGACATACACCAGAAGGAAGTTGAAGCCGGATGAAACCTGCCTGCACTCTGCTATCATTCACTTTGCTGAGTTCGCCTTTTGTCGTCAGTGCACAAGAAAATATTGAAAAAACATTCACGTTTGGCATTGTTTCCAATAAAGCTCAAAGCAAAATCAAAAAGTCGACGCCTTTTACGCAGTACGTGACCAATGGTTTGGCTGAATACGGATACACTAAGGGTGCTGTAAAAGTATTTAAAAATTATCGTCAGCTCGCGGTGGCACTTGAAAATGGCACCGTTCAAATTGCAACAGCCACCCCCTTCAATGCAATGACCCTCGAGGCAGAGTCTGGCAGCCAAGCCATTGCCATACGCTGGAAAAAAGGTTTACAAAAATATCATACGGTATTCTTTACCCACAAAGAGAGTGGTATCGAGTCGATTTCTGACCTGCGCGGAAAAACACTTGTTTTTGAAAAGCGTACATCCACCAGCAGCTATTACTTACCCGCTATTACACTGCTTAATCAAGGGGAGAAATTAGAATACCTCCCCTCCTCCGATGACAAACCAGCCAAAGACAGTATTGGATATTTATTCCTTGACGAGCACTTGGCTCAATCGAATGAAATCAACCTTTCAGTATGGGTGTATAAGCAGAGAGTCGCAGCAGGAGCGTTCAGCAATTTCAATTGGAGCAACCCTAAAGATCTTCCAGAAAGCATGAAAGACAAACTAACGATTTTCGCTCGCTCGGTAGAAATACCTAGAGACTTAATTCTCGCCTCTCCGACCTTAAGCCAAGATCAGCAACATAAAATCACGTCAATATTGCTCGGTATGGAGGCATCTCAGCAAGGTGCTTTAGCACTTAAACAGTTCCAAAACACGAAAAAGATCACCGCTCTAACGCCAGAAATGTCCGTGTCCTTAAATACCGTTCGAACATCTATTCACTTGTTACCGAAGGTGGATTGATGTTCCACAAACTCTCACTCGAAACTAAATACATTTGCTCGACCATTTTTGTTGTCCTGTTTGTCGTAGTGATAAACCTCGCACTATATATGCATGGTTACGATACGTACTCAAATAACTTAACCCGCCAAATCACCGAGAACTCACAAGAAAAAACAGAGTCTTACGTCAAGCAAAAAGGATTGGTTTACGCAGAGTTATTATCAAAACAACTTTTTGACCCACTCTATACGGATAATATCAGCCAAGCGTACGAGCAAATTAAAGCGACATTAAGCCAACCAGATGTCTCGAAGATACACGTTGTTGATAATGAAGGGCTAATCTTTCACGACGGTACGACTCAGCTGAGTATGTTTGCCCAGCCTCATTACCGTTCTCGCTTTATTTTAAAAGCAATAGAAGAGTCTAGAATTCTCATTTCTTTTTCTAAACATCAATTAGAAATTGCTGCACCGATTCAGCAATCGAATATCACACTGGGCGCGGTGTATCTTGAACTCAACCTAGCACATCTATTAGAAGAGAAAGAACAAAACATTGCGCAAGTACAAGCGCTTACCTCAAACGATAAGCAAAAGATGTTTAACTTGCTGCTCACGATCAGTGCGATATCCGTTCTGCTCGGAAGTGCCATCGCGTATGCTTTGGGTCGCTCATTAATAAAACCACTCAAACAACTTAAAGAACAATTTACAGAGTCAAAGACTCAAGCACTGCCAATCACTGATATAAAAAGTAAAGATGAAGTGGGTGATCTTATTTCGGCGTATAACAAAATGTCCAACAAAGTGAACCGATACACAAGCCGGGTGGAGTTCATGGCGTATCACGACATTCTTACCTCCCTGCCTAACCGAGAAAAGTTGCTCATTGATATCCAAAAGCAAATAACGAACCGCAAATCACCCTCACTCGCGGTTGTTTTTATTGATCTGGATGACTTTAAACATATTAACGATAACTACGGGCATAGCATCGGAGATAAATTGCTAGGTCATCTCGCCTCAGAACTTCAAGGTCGTTTGCCGAGTTACTTCCAGCCTCTTTACCGTCTTTCAACCATCGTAAGCCGAGTCGGCGCTGACGAATTTGTGCTGGTCTTTCCATGCAAAGACAGCCTCCACGCTAGAGAAAAAGCGGACGATATTCATCGCCAATTGCTTTCTCCTTTTAATTTGGAAGAGAACGATATTCAAATTACGGCAAGCCTTGGAGTCGCGGTGTATCCGGAATTTGGCTCAAACGCAGAGTCTCTTTTACAACTCTCCTCACTGGCGGCGCAAGAATCTAAACGACGCGGTAAAGATATCATGACGATATACGATTCCGCGTTTGATGAGACAGTGAAGCAGCGCTTATACATAGAAAAAGAACTGCGCCGCTCAATACGTGATTTGTCTCAGTTCGAGCTTTGGTATCAACCCCAGTTCGACCTCAACACCTACCAGTTGATTGGTGTTGAAGCATTGGTTAGGTGGAATCATCCGGAGAAGGGTTATATTAGCCCAGAATTATTTATCCCGATTGCAGAACAAAGTGACTTAATTTTAGAGCTTGGTGAATACCTCATCGAGACAGCAATTAGCCAGCGAGCACAATGGGCGGATCATTTCGCTGCTGATTTTCATATCGCATTAAATTTGTCTCCTAGGCAGATCTACCGCCAAGATTTAAGTCAGCTCTTTTCGAAATATTTACAACAATATCAAGTCCCCCCTAAAACCATTCATGTTGAAGTGACAGAGTCTCTGTTTATTGATGATATTGAGAAAGCGCAGTACGTGCTCAAAAAATTACAAGCTAACGGCGTAGAAGTGTGGCTAGATGATTTTGGAACTGGGTACTCAGCCCTCGCCTACCTACAACAAATGTCGTTTGATGGGCTTAAAATTGACCGTTCATTTATCGCTCAAATCCAAAACAATGAACAAGATGATTCATTAGTCCGTGCGATTATATCCATGGCTCATAACCTAAGAATGAGAGTGGTAGCTGAAGGCATAGAAACCCAGACCCAACTAACAAGGATGGAATCGCTTCACTGCGACGTTGTTCAAGGCTTTTTCTTGGGTAGACCGGTGCCGGCAGAAGAAATCATAGAGTTTGAGCAACAACGCCAAGCAATAGATGACTCAACCGCCAGCAACTATGCTTAACTGAATAATTTATCGCGTTCATTTAATTAAAGGGGATTCGTTCTGCAATATTGGTCACACTTCGCCATCTCGCAAGTATGAATTTCCTCTTAAAATCTAACATTTGAGATAGGTAAACTACACTTTTCATATCAACTCTTTGGATATGGAAACGCGTGTGGTCGGGATATTTGCTTGGAACAACCTGTCTGTAAAGCAGAAACTTTTTGGATTGGTCCTACTACCAATCTTATTGTTATTGCTTCTGGCGGGCAAACATGTACAAAACCTCTCTATCCAAGCTCAAGAACTTCAAAAAGCACAACTCTTCTCCCAATATATAGATCGTGTTTCCTCACTGTATTATTTGATGAGCGATCCAAAGGTCGTGAATAACGCTCAAGAAACCCGCCAACTCGTTCAAACTTTACAAGATACAGCTTCACCTGTTTTTGGTGACAATGCCGATATATTAAATCAGCTCACGAATTTCGAAGAAGCAACACTGTCAATGCTCTCGTCCAATAATACAGAAGATAAGTTAGATGCAGCTGAGTGGCGTGCCGACACATTCAAAGAGATTCTTTTGAGTTTGGATAGAGTCTATTTCAGCCATGTAAGTTATGAAACCAACACTCACCTCTCCTCATTGATGCAGCTTGAGTGGTTAATGTTTTGGTCAACAGAAGAGCATAGACTCAGCAAATACTTGGTGGAATCTACAGAGCAGGGGCAGATTTACGATCCAGCTATCCAAGCCAGTATTCAATCATTAATCCAGAACCAACAACTGCTGTTCGAACGCTTTGTCACACTTAATGCGAATAAGCAGCAAGTCAACCTCCTCATCGAAACCTTTACCGATAATGTCTTTGCTAAAAGCCAAGCATTTCGAGCCAATTTGTTGCAGCCATCAAACCTTAGAGTATTGACACCCACTCAAATAGATGACGGGTTATCTGCGCTTTATAAACGCTTAAGTTTATTACGTAACGTTGATGACCAGATGGAACAGCAACTTATTAAGGATATATCCAGGACGATCAGTGAAACAACACAGCACCGCATTGGCTTCATTGCGCTAATGAGCCTCGTGACATTGCTGGTTGTGAGTTTGACACTGAGGTTAGTGCGTAAGGTCACTGGCAACTTGAATTTAGTCCTCGAATTCCTAAGTCGAGACACATACGAAGAGGACAACAATGAAAACTCACCACTAACAGAGTTGACCAAAGGGAAAGATGAGCTCAGTAAGTTTGCTAAAGAGGTAAAAAAACTGAGTTATGAACGTGAGCAGTCAAGACAAAAGTTAACTCAAGCCAAAGAAGATGCTGAAAAGGCGAAAGATGATGCCATCGAGGCAAGCAAAGCCAAAAGTAGCTTTCTGGCAAATATGTCTCATGAGATTCGAACCCCTTTAAACGGCGTTATTGGCATTTCAGAAGTTTTGTCAGACACGCCGCTAACGGCGACACAGCGTGATTATGTCGACACGATAGAAACCTCCTCGCAATTACTGTTGAGCCTAATAAATGACGTTCTGGACTTCTCTAAAATTGAATCTGGTATGTTGCTTATCAGCCCTCATTCAACCTGTGTTCGTGAATCCATCTACGATATTGCTTCTATTATTTCCCCGAAAGCGAAAGAAAAAGGCATCGATGTTCAAGTCAGCATCAGCCGCAATACGCCCTATCACGTTATGTTGGATGATCACCGTATACGCCAAATTATCATGAACTTCATGTCCAATGCCGTAAAGTTCACCGAACAAGGCTGCGTTGAACTCTCTGTCATCACTAGAGAAATCAAAAATGGTGAAGCGAGCATCGAGTTTTCAGTCAAAGACTCAGGGATCGGTATTGATGAGCAGCAACAAAAGAAGATATTTGCTCCTTTCGCCCAAGAGGATAACTCCACCACCCGACAGTTTGGAGGGACAGGGCTTGGGCTTGCAATTAGCACGCAGCTGGTAGAATTGATGGGAGGTGAGATTCAGCTTGAATCCGAGAAAGGCAAAGGTAGCCGATTTTTCTTCGAACTTACGGCTCCAATTGTGACTCAAGAGTTCAATGGCTATCACTCCCTTAATCACAACGATATATGGATAGTTTGCAACAACCCTACTTTGGAGCAAAAGCTGCGTGACGAGTTGAGCTTTTTCCACATCAATGTTCAGCAATCAGTAAATACACTGGATGCTCTGCCAACGTGGATTGATAACGAGCGCATCATTGTTATCAACGTAGAAACTTCTCCAAATACCGCAGCCAAACATCTAGGTGAAATGAAAAGACTTTGCATGCAAAATGTTCGAGTGTGTCTTATTAAACACCTTCATAGTGCCCAACGTGATTTTGGTAACAGCATTAGTGCATTGGTCACTCAACCCCTCTTAGGACAGCGCTTAGTAAAAGCACTTGAAACTTGTGCTGCAAACTTCCCTCAAGCAAACCAGGAGAACACGACAACACCCAATGCTAAGACTCTCCCAAAAATCTTGGTGGTCGACGACAACACCGTTAATCAAAAAATCGCTGGATTACACGTCACAAAAGCGGGCTTCGACTTTGATATCGCCGTAAACGGAGAAGAAGCCGTAGATATGTTTCAACAGAATCAATACAGCTTAATCTTAATGGATTGCATGATGCCTGTGATGGATGGGTTTGAAGCAACCAAAATGATCCGTCAAATTGAAGCAAAAGAAAAACGGACGATCAGAATCCCAATTATCGCGCTAACAGCAAGTGTAGTCGATGATGACATTCAAAAGTGTTTTGATGTTGGAATGGATGATTATGTGCCCAAACCTTTTAAAGCGGGTTTGTTGAAAGAGAAATTAGATAAAGCCATTGGACTACGCATTTCCAATATTGCTTCTGATGAAAAGCGACTGGCAACAAACACCACTCACACTCCTGAAAAAACCTCGCATGCTGAACAATCAGAAGCGACCGTGACGCCTATTCGCTCAGAACGGATTTTGCTCGTCGAAGATAACAGAGTAAATCAAAAAGTCGCTTCGCTGCTTTTATCCAAAGCTGGTTATCAATTTGAAGTAGCCGAAAACGGACAGGTTGCGGTCGAAATGTTCCAAAAAGATGGCGGGTTCGACATCATTTTGATGGACTGCATGATGCCGATCATGGATGGGTTCGAAGCCTCGCGACAAATACGCGCCTACGAAGCAAGTAAGGGTCTTCCGAAGACTCCCATCATCGCGCTAACGGCAAGTGTTGTGGATGATGACATTCAACGCTGCTTCGATTCAGGCATGGACGCTTATGTACCCAAGCCTGTTCGTAGAGAAAAGCTGTTGTACCAGATTGAAAATGCGATATAGGTAGCGATGATGAGCGGCGACATATCTCTCCTCTGTTTTCTTTTGCGCTGCATAAAACGCTACCTATTCATTGTTGTTTTCCTTCTACCCATAGATAGTCAAGTACTTGCTGCAGAGAGCTACGCTGTTTTCTCGTTTAATAGTGAGTTCTCGCCCCTGACCATCAATAAAGCGCGAAAGTTGTACAGAGGAAAAACGCAACTCTTACAAGGGCAGAGAATTGAGATATCTGACTGGCCAGCGACATCAGCGGAGAGAGCGGAGTTCTATCGCTACCTTCTCAATAAAAACTTGGCGCAAATGAACGCGCACTGGGCGAGCTTGTCTTTTTCAGGCAAAGCGAGACCACCCAAAGTGATTGCAAACTCTAGCATTGATGCGCTGATCACGTGGATGCAAGAAAAGCCCAATCGGATTGGTTATGCCCCTGCTTCGAGCGTGCCTGGAAATGCTCGTATTTTGTGTGTAGTGAGCTCGGAGGATTAATATGAAAAAATATTTGACCATGTTATCACTGAGTATTGTCGCCTTTCCGAGCTTAGCCACCATTGAGTTATCAGATCACCTGTCTTTGAGTGGCTTTGGTTCGACATCTTGGTCTAAGTCCGATAACTCTACAACGGTTCTCGTCAACCGCTTTATTCATGATGAAGCCTGCTACGATTGTGACACAACCTTCGGCCTGCAGCTTGATTACTTTTACAAGGCATTTCGAGCATCCGCACAAGTAGTCAAGCGTCCGCAAGATCATTGGAGCTCGCCCCAATTAGAGTGGGCATATTTAGCTTATACCTATAAAAATATAGAGATACGTGGGGGACGATTGAGGCTGCCGCTGTTTTTGATGTCTGAGTATAATTATGTCGGTCACGCTTTTACCCAAGCTCGACCACCAAATGAAGTGTATGACAGCATATTAGGCATCACCGCTTACAATGGTTTATCCATTCGCTGGAATCACGACCTCAATGAGCAAATCATGCTTACTGCAATGCCGTTTATAGGGTTTAAAGACAGCAGTGATGTCACCCTCAACGAAGACACTGAACTGAAGATCGAATCAGACAACACAGCCGGAATAAACTTAACACTCAGCGGAAATGCCTACCGTTTAAACTTATCTTATCTACATGGCGACTATGACCAAACTACGGTTCTCTCCAACACCAAGCAATCCACACATGAAGGGGGAACCATGTTAATTGACCGTTTGGTTCTAAAAGAAAAAGGCAATACGATTGACCAGTTTTCTCTAGGAGTAAGGTATGAGCTTGATAACGTTGTGATAATGGCGGAAGGACAAACCAGCAACATTTCCTCCTCTTGGTACGCAACAACGAGTTACAACGTGAATAAATTGACCCCCTACATAGTTTACGGCCAGCAGTTTAATAGCAGTGATACAAAGAATGGGGACAGCTATCTGTTTGGAGTGAGATACGACCTAGATTATAACGTGTCACTGAATGCTGAATGGCAAAAGTTTAACGCCCACAATAACGATACTGGCGCGTTTTCATCAATACCAGAAGATAACAGCGCCAACCTTTACACCCTGATGTTAAATTTCGTTTTTTAACTTTTCTATACTGACACCGTATAAACCGTGGGAATTTACCTTTGTTATCGTTGATACGTGTTGTGCGTGATTTGACGCTCTTTGTAATAGAATTCTTTGTCATGTTCGCCTGTCTCTCGCAATACACGACACGGGTTCCCTACCGCAACAACATTACTTGGTATATCTTTCGTTACCACGCTACCAGCACCAATTACGCTGTTTTTTCCAATCTTGACGCCAGGCAATACCACTGAGTTAGCGCCGATCCATACATTATCACCAATATAAATAGGGATATTGAATTGCGCAACTTCTCTTCTGAGCTCTGGTTCAATCGGGTGGCCTGCCGTTGCTAGTGTCACATTGGGCCCAATCATGACACTATTGCCAATGTAGATATACGTATCATCGACTAGGGTTAAGTTAAAATTTGCATACACGTTATCACCAACGTATGTATGCCTCCCCCAATTAGCTCGAAGCGGCGGCTCAAAATAGCAGTTGTCACCAACAGCGCCGAGCAAACGTCGTAATATTTCTGTACGCTTTTCAGATTCAGAAGGCCGAGTTTGATTGTAATCGTAAAGAACTTCTAAACACTGTGTTTGCTGCTCGACTAACGCTTCATCATTACAAAAATATATTTTCTGACTATGAAGCATTGATTCACTATCCATAATATCCTCCGTTCTATCTGCCCAGTAGCTTCAGGCTGCTGGAACACCTCGCAATACAAGTTCCTGTCAAGATTGGCTAACAGAATGCATGATGTCGTTTTTTACAATAAGTTTAATGACATTCTTGCGAGGCCTAACGCAAAATACCGAATAACTTGGAAGAAATATGTGAATCAGACGATTAAATAACACAAAGATCGATGCAGAGTTAGCTTTGTTTATCTCGATTCATTTTCAAGCGCTTTTCTTTACGTCGTAACGCTCGGAAAAACTTCGACTCCTCGTGATACCAGCCGATAACACTAACCGGGAAGCCCACTAGCATCATGATAAAAAGATCCGCGGGCAGCTGCTCCAAAATATCACTCAGGGAGTGCAGCTCACCAAAAATGAATAAACCAATGACTTTACCAAGCAATAGTGCGCAACAAATCATAAAAAAAGACTTCATGATGTAATGCCATTTGCCTTTTTTACGCTCTTCTCGCCAATAGGCATATTTATGTTGTCGGTCGTACATTCATCCCCCCAAGTGACAATGTCACTAGCCACAAACATTCAGGCAAAGTAACGGCTTTAGCTGCACTCTAATGATAGTGTGAATCAGAAGCGAATGCTTGTCATGGCAATGAGAAAGCGGCACATCATGCTGCGCATTTTACGACCTTATGGACGCTAGCATGATCGTGCAATACAGAGAGATATCAGCTTGTTAATTACGGAGTGAGTTAATGTTTTCGGAACACCCAAATTGGACCAATAAGAAGAAACTGCAAATCTTCGAAAAAAGACGGTTTCTTCCCTTCTATTTTGTGACCAATGAACTGCAAGATCCACAGGACACCGAATAGGAGCATCGAAATATGCAGTACGGGCAGCGCCAATACCTCCAAAGACCATATCAGGCCGATGCACGCTAATGTATACCCTAACATCATCATAAAGACGCTGAGAGACAAACGAAAATAGAAAACCCATACCGGTATGACAGCAATCCAGACCCAGTTAAACTCGAAACCCAAGATGGAGATTTGAGGAATTGACCAAATTAGACCGACCACAGATAGGTAAATACCCGGAACTGCGATTGTGTGAATCTTTTGGTTGATGGGGTTTTGATGGCTCTCCCCATATTCTTTTAGCCATTCAGATAATGCTCGCATATCATTCCTACTTTTCCGCCTACTTATTCTTATATAGCTTGAGGATGGAAAAGGTGCGAATTTTTCTGTAATAGCTATTACTGACCAAGCAATGCTCGTTGCACTTTTGGTAGTTTGGCAACGACGAGAGTATAAGAGCGTTCACATAAATCCTGAATCAATCCATCTTCCACATCACCATTAAAATAAACCGTTATCCAGTGACGCTTATTTAGGTGATAACCAGGAGTGATGTCCGTAAACTGCGATGTTAAGACTTCTCCATCTTCTGGTTTTACTTTTACGCTGACATACTCCCGACCGTTTCTCTCTGCAATAATCGCAAACATTTTACCTTTGATTTTGTATACAAGCGCTTCTGGCCCAAATGGGAAATCACTCTCTGCACACATAAAGGTACTTAAATAACCTTCTAACTCTTTGCTTCTCATTCCGTCCCACCCTTCCTGTATCTTTTACTCAAACAAAGGCAATAGTAGCCTTAACGCCTGGTTAACCTGCGCTTTCTCATTGCCTTCTAAACCATGTAGCAGCGATTGCTGAACGTCCACATGCTCTAAGATCAACTTGTCAATTAAGGTTAAGCCCTTTTCGGTTAACTCAACGGTGACACTGCGTCTATCTTCTTTACTGTGTGTTCTGGTAATAAAGCCTTTCTTCTCGAGTTTATCTAATCGGTTCGTCATCGCGCCCGAAGTGAGCATCATCGAATCAATTAGCGCCGAGGGAGTAAGGCAGTATGGTGAACCTGCTCGGCGAAGTGTCGCCAACACATCAAATTCACCCATCTTAAGATCGTACTTCTTATGTAGGTCAGCGACCCGACACTCCATGTGCTTAGCAATTCGCATTAGCCGACCCATAATTGCCATCGGTTCAGTGTCGAGCTCTGGTTTCTCCTTAGCCCACTGCTCTACCACTCTATCAATTGCGTCCATGGTTTCTCTCCAAACGTCATTTAATTTTTATTTTAACATAAAGATACTTTACAAAAAGTAACCTTACCGATATCTTTACAATTAATTATCTCAACGTAAAGATATTTAACATGAATATTTTGCTTGCAATGATCCCGGCTTTTTTTTGGGGGACAACTTATGCTGTTACTCAGTTTACGCTTCCGGACTGGCCTCCCGTTTTACTTGGTGCGCTAAGAGCATTGCCTGCGGGTCTTTTGCTCCTCGCAATAAAGCCATCTTTCCCGAAAAAGAGTGAATGGAAAGTGCTGCTTGTTTTAGGAACTATCAACATCGCTTGCTTCTTTGGTCTCATTTTTGTCATGGCGTTGACGCTTCCTTCTGCGATCTCAGGTGTCGGTATGGTATCAGTGCCCGTTTTTGCGATGCTATTTGGCTGGGCAGTCTATAAGCGCCAGCCAAGCGCAATACAGGCAATAAGCGGAGCGACTTTGATTGCTTTGGCTTGGTTCTTATTTGATCCTAGCTCTATTTCGCTCAACCCTATGGGCTTGCTGGCGATGATCTCCGCCATCATGTGTATTGTGGTAGGCAGTAGCGTAACGAAGTCACTAGGAACGAAAATGCATTGGTGGACAGTATTAACATGGCAGCTCATTTTGGGTGGTGTGATTATGTCTGTCGCAACAAGCATGCTGGCAATAAACAATCCAGAGCCATACGTTACAGCCATTCAAAACTTATCAATGACGAACACCCTTGGGCTGCTGTGGGTGATCATTCTGAACACTGCATTAGGCTACGGCATGTATGTTTGGCTATTGCAGCGTATGTCGGTCGTTGACTTTACTTTTGGTGGTATTGCCAACCCCGTTGCGGGCATTGTGTCAGGTTTGCTGCTATTAGGTGAGACTTTCACCCCTCTCCAATACAGCTTGATGCTAGGGATGATTGTTATGTCATTGCTCCCTCAATTGATCGCTTCATTAAAAACCAAAAAAGCCGCCCTTTCTTCCTAAGTAAAATCCTAACGCCCGATGCTAGAATCGGGCGTTCATATTCTCTGTAAACTCCGTTTGAATTCTAAGACCTCAACAGGTGTTCTATCGAACAGTGAACCCAAAAAAGTTCAGTAATAAAAAAGGTGCCGAAAGACACCTTTAATAATGAATACGCCCCATTATGCCTTGCTTTAAGTCATCACAAGGTTGTTAATAGGCTCTGGTTTAGCGTAGACATACCCTTGAATAAGGTAAATAGAATGCTGAGCCAAATACGCGACTTGAGCCTCGCTCTCTACACCTTCTGCAATCATCTCACATTCCGCTTTCTTTGCTGCCGAGACAATAGAATCCAACACTTTCAATTTTTGGTCATCAGAGCCTATTGGGTCGATGAACATCTTATCCACTTTCAAGCATCGGATACCCAGATCTTGCAAATAAGAAAAGCCGCCATACCCAGTCCCAAAATCGTCAATTTTGAACTTGTAGCCTTTATTCGCCAGATACAAAATCTCTTTTTTCGCTGCCTCTGTATCTTTTACAGGAATTCGCTCGGTCAACTCAAAATGCACTCTCTTCGGACATGGCCAATTCAGTTCTGACAGTAACTTAGTGAGTTCACCTGACTCTAAATGGGAAGAAACAATATTGATGCTGAGCCACACATGCTCAGGTAACACACTAAGATCTTGTATGATTTTACGAATAAGCTGATTCGTCATTGGGACAATCAGACCACTTTCTTCTGCAGCGCCGATGAACATGTTTGGCGGCACCATACCATCACGGCGAGACCACCGAATCAGTGCTTCATACCCCACTGTTACACCATCACGGCTATCGACAATCGCTTGGTAATAAGGGATAAATTCCGCATTATTAATCCCATTCTGGATCAAGCCTTTGATAGACTTTCTCAAGCTCTTACTGGACACATATACAAACGCAAGAGCCAGCCCCATAAGCACACTGGTTAGGCCTCCCCATAGAAAGACTCTTTCCTGAGCATAACTCTTCAGTTTCTCGCCACTGTGTATTTTGATGAGCATATTGGCTTGAGAATCAGCCGAGAAGAATAACTCCTTTGAAACTGCCGCTTCTTCTGCTGCAATGGCTGGTTTTCCTCGACTTATTGTTAAATCTCCAAATACAGGCTCATCATATATAAACTCGACGAACAAACAGTCTTCACAAGGCGTTTTGATCACTTCTTTAACCCAACTATTATCGAGAACCCAGATAACTTCGACATGTTCATTTTCATAAATGACCATCCACTCAACTTGATCTTGGTGTTCCGGTAAAATAAGTGATACAAAAAAGTTTTCGCCAAGCTGAAATCGTTGCGCATTGGATAAATGAGATACTTCGCGACCAATCGTGGAGCATGTTTTACCGTCATTCGTTTCCATCGCAATAAAACGGATGTAACGATTATAAAAACGTGGGTCGCGTAATGTTCTAACATCACTATTACTGCACGTGAAATCTAACTGCGAAACCTGCTTTACAATCGCCTCATCCAAATACATGGATCGTTGGTGTAAATAATCGACATAGGTGTCTATTTTAGTCTCTTTGATATAGCTGATGTAAAAATTGGCTATTGAATTAAAAGCCACAACAAAAACTGCAATGGGAACTAGGCCAAGCAAAATGGCATTTCTTGTTATCTTTGTAATCAAAGTTCCTCCTAACGTTCAGCCAAACAACTTAAATTAAAGAGTGACATGAATACTATCTCACGTTCACACACCAAAAAGTGAGGATCGAATCTCAATAAGAAGTATAGAAGCGCAAGGCTTGCCACAGAAAATGAGAGTACTGCTGCATATCCAAGATAGCAACTCTCTTGAGTGAGACTTACCGACGATAATCGCGAGAAAAGAGGGGCTTATGCTCAACATAACCAATGTATAAAACGACTTTTTTGCCATCCAATGACTCGCCACAGTCACTAACTTTCTAATTGACCTTTGAAGGCACTAGCAACACACTGCATGATAAAATAGGAAAAGCTACTTAGAGCTTTTTACCAGCATTACAGGCTTATCGACCAGGGAGGGTCATGAAATGAAATTAGCTCAATTAAATATTGCGCTTGCTAAATACCCTTTGGATGCACCAGAAATTAAAGAGTTCGTAGACAATTTGGACTTAATTAATGGTATAGCTGAAGAAAGTGAAGGCTTTATCTGGCGTCTAAAAGACGACTCCGGCGATGCAACAAGCATTAAATTATTTGATGACCCGAACATGATTGTAAACATGTCTATTTGGGAAAGTACTGACTCGCTTAAAAACTTTATGTTTCGTACCGGTCATAGAGATTTCATGCGCCGAAAAAGCGAATGGTTTCATCGTTTAGCGGAGGATAGCTATGTTCTGTGGTGGGTAGAAGACGGTTATATACCAACACCACAAGAAGCCTTGTTACGCCTTCAGCATTTGCGCGAAAACGGAGATACGCCATTTGCTTTCACATTTAAAACAAACTTTACAGAAGCAGATCTTGTGTAAAGTACGTGTATAACAAAAAATCGCGTTCAAATTTATACTGACTATAAGGTTAATTGGTGTGAATCACTGTCAGTTCTACCGACTTACTCGGAAAGGCGCGCAAGTGAACGCATAAAATGCGTTCACTAGGTTTATCATTCATAGGGTGTTCTATTTTAGAAATAAAGTTCATTCGTGTTAAATTTACGGTACCATGCACAATTGACCAAATTGTAGTTATTCATGATTATACCAACTAAAACTCCCTCTCCCCTGCCCTCTGATGTATCTTGCTCTAACTGTAAGGCTTGTTGTTGCCGTCTCGAGGTTATGATTATTTCAGATACTGGCGTACCTGAAGAGTTTATTGCACGTGACCAGTATGGAGGCGAAACCATGATGCGGCTAAATGATGGTTGGTGTGCAGCTTTAGACAGAGACACATTAATGTGTACGATTTATGAAAATAGGCCTTGGATTTGCCGCGAATTCGAAATGGGCTCCAATGAATGTTTAGATGAACGAGTTAAATTCTTGTAAAACCACTCAAATTTACACTGATGGCAATGCGGAGTATTTGTAGAAAGTGTGCAAAGGAAAAGTAAGGTGTTTAAATCTGAGTATCAACAAATTATGGATACAAAAAAGCCCACCGTTTGGTGGGCTTTTTCTAAAATTTGGTGGGTCCGGGCGAACTCGAATCGCCGACCCCTACCATGTCAAGGTAGTACTCTAACCAACTGAGCTACGGACCCAAATTTTGTGTTCCTAACCATTCAATTCAGAATGGTGCGTCCGAGTGGACTCGAACCACCGACCCCCGCCATGTCAAGGCGATACTCTAACCAGCTGAGCTACGGACGCATTTCTCTGGAACGACGAGGATATTAGCTATAAGCGAACGACGGTGCAAGCACAAATTTGCCAACTTTGAACCGTTTGGCGAAAATGTAAACTCAACACGCGTTTTCAGATGATTTTATCGACAAGGACTGGGCCTGTGGGGTTTAAAAGTGTGATCTATATAACTTTTATTATCTCACTTAATTGTCGTAAGGCACTTCACTGAGCATCCAAATCTGTAAGGTTTGCGATACATTGGGGCAAGTACCAAACAAAATCTGATATTTAGGTTTAAATGGTTCGCCGATATAGGTTGTACGGATCAACTCTCCTGTTTTAACATCCACTTGAGTGCTCACCCTGCCTTTGAAGTTTTGAAATATGACAAACTGCTCACTGTGGTAAACCATTTGCTCTCGGTAAAACAAGAAATGATCTTGGGGTGTCTCCGTTAACTCACACTCCAGTGGTTTCAAATTAGGTATCGCACTAACATTAGATGCGATGAACAATGCTGACAAAATCCATCCGTATCGCATATGGCTGCCCTATTCTGCACTCTTTTTCAAAGTATAGGTCTTGCCTTGAGGACAGATACAAAAAAGGCTTTGATCATCTCTAATCAAAGCCCCTTATTTCTGCAGGTTAATTGTCGTGTTTAGTCGTCCGCCTCAAACACAACGTTATAATTTTCGGTGTATGTACAATTCGGCTGACGGCTACAAGTAAAGAAACGTCTCCCTTTGAACTCACCTTGGCTTGCGGTTTTAATGATCATCGGACTGCCGCATTTTTTGCAAAAGCGCACTTCTTTATCAGGCTCAATCAAATCTATATGTGCCGCAAGCAAACGACGTAATCGCCCAACTTGATAACTGTGCTTTACAGAAGCGCCGATTAAAGGCAGGTTGGCCGTCTTACAAACATGAATCAGTAACTTTTGTCTTTCTACCTTGCCCTTGCTTAACTCTTGCCCGTTATCCAATTCAACGATCACACGCGGCTCTAGCGTCCTAGGATCACAAATAACGTAATCAAAATAACTTCGAGATATGCGATTGTTCGCGACAAAAAACTGCTTCTTATTTTTGATTTCTTTTGGCGTAACCAAACTGGACATGTTTACTTTCGCGAATACCACCGCATGTTCACCTACCGCTGCCCTCAACGCATTATAGAATGCGCTCTCTTGCCCCCTGAGTAACGGTCCTTTCGAGCGATAAGGATAATCACGCGTGTCGTCGTGCTTAATCACGTACTTTTGAATAACAAAGAAGAATAAAACCAGAAGAACAACAATGATAAAAATGTTGGTCATAAATAAAGTGCATCCAAAACAACTCGTTGCTCAAAGCGTAAATGGAAATGCTATGCAGAGCAACAAAACCTCGCAATTTTGAGGAGCCACGACGATAGCGAGAAACAGAAAATTTTGCTCCCCAATAAAAAAGAGCCAATCACACACTCTGATTGGCTCGTTTAAATTTTGTTAGTACATTATGATGCTAAGAATCAACTATTAGCGTCTGGCTGGTTCTCTGGCATCGCATCAATAAAAGCAGGCAATTGATTACATGCTTGCACAACAGCGTTAATGGTTGGGTAAAGAGAAGTATCTACACCAAAGCGTTGTGCGTTATAAAATTGTGGTACCAGACAAATATCGACAATAGATGGCGAGCTTGTCAGGCTAAACTTACAATCACCATTTAGTTTACGATGCTTCTGAAGTTTCTCTTCTAATGCCGTAAAACCTTTGTGGATCCAGTGATGAATCCAAGCGACTTTGCGCTCTGGCTCGCAAGCTAACTCCCCCTCTAAATACTGTAGAACTCTTAAGTTATTCAGGGGATGAATCTCCATTGCAATATCCTGAGCCAAAGCTAGCGCTTGGTATCGAAGCGGCGTTTGCTCGGGGATCACAGTGACATCCGGATAGTGTTCTTCTAAGTATTGAATGATGGTCAGTGACTGGGTTAACTGAACCTCCCCATCCACCAGCACAGGAACCAGTTCAGAAGCGTTTAACTCATGGTACTCGTCACTGTGTTGTTCGCCACCATTGCGCACCAAGTGTACCGATTTTGAATCATACGATAACTCTTTAAGATTCAAACAAATACGCACACGATACGCCGCCGATGATCGCCAGTATCCGTATAAAATCATGCCATCGCTCATATCATCTCCCAACTGGCGCTCTTAATGCTTGAGATATTGGCTAACTTGTTGGTCAATCGAACCGAATATGTTGTTGCCATCCGCATCGAACATTTCCAATCTGATTGAATCTCCAAACGACATGAAGTTAGTCGACGGTTTACCATCACGAATGGTTTCAATCATGCGAACTTCCGCGATACATGAATAACCAACACCACCCTCCTCAATCGAAGTGCCATGTTCGGTGCCTTGCTTATTAGATACCGTACCTGAGCCAATAATCGCCCCAGCGGATAGCGGGCGCGTTTTAGTCGCATGAACAATTAAGTCTGCAAAATCAAACGTCATATCGATACCTGCATTCGGGCGACCAAACGGCTTGTGGTTGTAGGTCGAGACCAATGGTAAATGCACTTTGTTTTCGTACCACGCATCGCCTAGTTCGTCAGGTGTTACTGCCACAGGAGAAAACGCAGAAGAAGGTTTAGATTGGAAAAAACCAAACCCTTTAGCTAATTCTGCCGGAATTAGGCCACGCAGTGAGACATCATTCACCAGCATGATCAAACGAATAGACTCCTGAGCCTCTGCAACACTCGCGCCCATTGGTACGTCACCAGTTACCACAGCAACTTCGCCTTCGAAATCAATACCCCATTCATCACTGGCAAACTCGATGTTGTCACAAGGACCAATAAAGGCATCAGAGCCTCCTTGGTACATCAACGGATCCGTCCAAAAACTTTCAGGCATTTCAGCGCCGCGAGCTTTTCTAACCAACTCAACGTGGTTTACGTAAGCACTGCCATCAGCCCACTGATAAGCGCGAGGAAGCGGCGACTCACAGTAGTGCGCTTCAAACTCTTCATACCCTGCAACTGTGCCATTATTCAGTGCAACGTATAGCTCTTCCAGTTGCGGTGCTAGCGCATCCCAGTTATCAAGTGCCACCTGCATCGTCGGTGCCAAATTCATTGGGTGGAATATTTCTGTCGCAGGTACGCAGCGCGTTAAGTCTTTGCTCACGACCATCAACAAACCGTCACGAGTGCCATTTTTCTTGGTTGCTAATTTCATCCTTGCCTCTTACTTCTCTTGCCAGCTATAGACGTATTCTTTGTTTTCTACTTTTTCCAGCTCATCCGAAAACTGAAGTGCGTGACGCGTATCAATCATGACCGCGACTTCGTCGGTAAAAGTCTTCTTATGCTCTCGCCCTGCTTTGAAAGCTTTCGGGTGAGGACCATGTGTAAAACCTGCTGGATGGAATGTCACCATACCCGCTTCAATGTTGTCACGACTAAAGAAGTCACCAGCATGGTAGAACAAGACTTCGTCATAGTCGTCATTGTTGTGGTAGAACGGTACTTTGAGCGCTCCGGGATCACTTTCAATCGGACGAGGAACAAAGGTGCACACCACAAATCCTGCTCCTACAAATGTAGTATGTGCAGAAGGCGGTAAGTGGTAACGATGTGACATAAGTGGACGAATATCACGCCAGTTCACTTTTACTACCGCCAAATCACCATGCCAGCCAATCGCATCCAACGGGTTGAATGGGTAAGTGATAACACTGACTTTATCGTGGCGTTTCACCTGAACCTGTGTTTGATTCTCAGAATATTGATCACGGAACTGATCGTTGATCGACGGCGTTTCCAAAACCGCTGGATCAAACACCGCGTGGTTTCCAACCATGCCTTTTTCGGGCAATGTATAGGCCGCATCGGTGTTTTCGATCATCAAAATGAACATCGGCTCGCTTGGCTCTAAACGCCAGCTCGTCGAGCGTGGGATCATGACATAATCCCCTTCACTCACTTTCAAATGACCATAATCACAATACAGATCTGCCGTACCTTGGTGGATGAATAGCAGTTCGTCGCCATCCGCATTTCTCACCAAGAAGTCCATTTTTTCATCCATACGCCAAACACGAACTTTACAATTCGCGTTGTGTAATAGATGCGGGACTGCCCAAGGGGTAATATGGCTGGCTTTCTCGACTAAATTAAAATCGAACGCTCGTGGACGTAGCTCGCCCTCCCACTCAGACCATCCCGTTGGGGCATGTTGATGATGAAAATGTGTTGCGGGGCCGAAGAAGCCACTTCGACCTGCCTCACGTTCATAAATTGCCTCTTCCGGGAAGTCAGCATGCGCTTGTTTAGAGCACACTCCCTCCCGGTGAGGGAATGTGATCCATTTATGCATCGCTCAATACTCCTCGGCGAATTTGGTCTTCTTCTATCGATTCAAACAACGCTTTGAAGTTACCCTCGCCAAAGCCTTCATTGCCTTTACGTTGGATGATTTCGAAGAACACAGGGCCGATAACGGTTTGAGTAAAGATTTGTAGCAAGATGCCATCTTTCGTTGGCGCGCCATCAATAAGAATCTGTAAATCACGAAGCTTGCTTACATCTTCACCGTGGCCTTCAACACGCTGATCGACTTTCTCGTAATAAGTATCTGGCGTTGGCATAAAGTCCATGCCTCGCTCACGCAAGGTTTTGACCGTTTCGTAGATGTCGTCAGTGGTCAATGCGATGTGTTGAATACCTTCGCCATTGTATTCACGGATAAACTCTTCAATCTGTGATTTATCATCTGACGACTCATTGATAGGAATTCGGATTTTGCCGCAAGGTGCGGTCATCGCACGGCTGACAAGACCAGTCAGCTTACCTTCGATATCGAAATAACGAATTTCTCGGAAGTTACCAATGCGCTCATAGAAACCAGACCAGACATCCATGTTGCCTTGCTTAACGTTGTGCGTTAAGTGGTCGATTTCGTAAAGACCAACATTCGCTTTTGATAAACGCTCATCAGCATCATCATAAAAACGAAAATCGACATCATAAATACTCTGCTTTCCATAACGATCCACAAAATAAAGCAAGCTTTCACCGATGCCATAAATAGCAGGAATGCTTAGCTCCATCGGCCCAATTTCCGTTTTATATTCTTTACCGCCATTCTCTAATGCATGCGCCAGAGCAACGGTGGCGTCTTTCACACGAAATGCCATGCCACAAACCGACGGACCGTGAACTTTGGCGAATCCCTCAGCTTGGCTATGCGGCTGCGCATTCACAATAAAGCTAATGTCACCTTGTCGATATAACCACGCTTCTTTTGAGCGATGCTTTGCAATTTCCGCAAAACCTAACGATATAAACAGATCTTTAAGCTGTTGAATGCCTTTGTTGTCAGCAGCGGTATATTCAACAAACTCAAATCCGTCTGTTCCTAGTGGGTTATATGCATCAACCATGACTTTCTCCTTGTCTCAGTAGCTTTTGTTTGGACTTATTTTTCTAACTTGGCGCAGGTCTTGAGAAATTGGAATACGTTGGGAGAAATCTTTACCTTGGCGATTTTTACGCATAATTGTAAAATATATGTTACACACAGAAAGCCCATCGAACCCACTTTAGTAAACATCAAATAAACTACTTATTTTCAATATATTAGATTTATATTTTCGGCTTTACGCCAACATACAAAATGTAAACAAGTTGTTACCTTGGCATTTTATCTTGGCAACGTAGCTCAAAAAGTAAAAGGGGATGGAAAGTCTATTGCACCCTATCTCTATCCGATTTATTCATTTGATCCTGCAAAACATCAAAAGTAATGTTTCGTGACGCTTCATACAGTTCGAAAGACTCATCGGTCAGAATCGTGTCATGGATACCCCTTTATTGATTCACCTCAGTTTTATTCAAAAGTAACTGTGCCATAAGTGGTGCTCTGTTCCCTATCGAGCCCTAGCCACAGTGCTTCACGCTCGATCAGAAAAAGAGACATCTAATGACACACATCAATCAAGAACGCCTAGTTGAACACTTTTGCCAACTAGTACGTATCGACAGCGAATCAAAAAACGAAAAACAAATTGCAGAAACACTGGCAGAACAGCTAGGCGAGCTAGGCTTTACCGTGCACAAGCTTCCAGTGCCTGAGCACATTTCTAACGGTTTTAACTTGTACGCCCGTTTAGACGGCAAAAAAGACGGCTCTATCCTAATGAGCTGTCATATGGATACGGTCACACCGGGCATTGGCATTGAGCCAATCATCGAAGACGGCGTTATCCGTTCAAAAGGCAATACGATTCTTGGTGGCGATGATAAATCTGGTATTGCTGCCATCATGGAAGCCGTTCGTTGTATTCAAGCGGAAAACCTTGAGCACAAAACGTTAGAGCTTGCTTTCACCGTGTATGAAGAAGGCGGCTTATTCGGCTCACAATACTTCGATATGTCACATGTCAATTCAACGGAAGCAATCGTGTTAGACACGGGCGGCCCTATTGGCACCATTGTGACCGCAGCCCCAGGCCAGCAAAAGATCATGGCAAAAATCAAAGGTCGACCAGCACACGCAGGGCTTGCGCCAGAAGAAGGCATCAGTGCGATCATGGTGGCGGCTGATGCTATCAACCAAATGAAGCTGCTGCGCATCGACGAAGAAACGACAGCCAACATCGGTATGGTTAACGGCGGTCAGGCCACAAACATTGTTATGCCTGAATTAAAAATCGTCGCAGAAGCACGCTCCCTGAATGGCGATAAACTAGATGCTCAGGTCAATCATATGATCTCAACATTAGAGTCTGTCTGTGAAAAACACGGTGCAGAAGTCGACATTGAATCTAGCCGAGCCTACGATGCATTTGTTATTGAAGAAAACCACCCACACGTTAGCGCTATAAAAGCGGCGTTTGCAGAGTTGGGAATTGAGGCTTTCACAAAAGGCACTGGCGGCGGTAGCGATGCTAACAACTTTAACAAGAAAGGTCTCACAACGGTCAATCTTTCAACTGGCATGGCAAAAGTACACACGACAGAAGAGTTTATCGCGGTAAGTGATATGGTCAAAATCACTGAGTTCGTAAAACATTTCCTAGTCAGTTAACGTCGTACCTTTTGAAGAACAGACGAACTACCCTCCCCTTTTAGCGCGCGCTTGAAGGGGATTTTTTATTTGCGCGAAACAAAGCCTACCCCGTAATGCAGACTTAGTACCAGCTCCATATCAATCCCCCAGCTCACTTTTTGATACCAAATAGCCCAACATTTGGCACCCTGTTACAACATTGTTAAAACTCGATTGTGTAGATAATTTATACAATATACATTTCTAGCATCTTTCAGGATGAAAAGAGTGAGACAAGGATGAAATTACCTAAGTTGCTTTTATTAGCGTCGATGATGAGTCCAATACTGGCAACATCAAGCTATGCCGCGCCGTATCCCGCAGGTGTGACCCTCGATGAGACACAAGAAATTACGCTAAACAATGGAGCTGAAGTTACTTCTATTGACCCAGCCAAGCAAGCCGCAGAGCCCGCTTTTAATCTCGGTCGAGACCTGTTTGAAGGTCTGGTCATTCAAGATAAGCAAGGTAAAACCATTCCTGGTGTTGCTGAGTCTTGGTCAGTCAATGACAACAATACGGTTTATACCTTCCACTTACGTGATGCAAAATGGTCAAATGGCGAAACGGTCACTGCACAAGATTTTGTCTACAGCTGGCAACGCTTACTGAATCCAAGCACTGCTTCACCCTACGCTTGGTTTGCGGCCATTCCAAATATCGAAAACTCGCAAGCGATTATGAAGGGCGAAGCCGAACCCGAGTCCTTGGGCGTGAAGGCGCTGGATGAAAAAACATTCCAGGTAACACTCGAAGAGCCTATTCCCTTCTTTACGAAACTATTAAGTCATCCAGTGCTTGCCCCCGTTCACAAAGCGACCGTTGAAAAACATGGCAACCGTTGGACCCAGCCTGAGCATATCGTTACAAATGGTGCGTTTACTGTCTCTGAATGGAAAGTTAACGAAAAACTGGTGATGGTTAAAAATCCACATTATTGGGACGCAAGCAATGTAGTGCTGGACAAAGTCACTTGGCTACCAATTGGTGATGCAAACGTAGTGCTAAACCGCTACCTAGCTGGTGAGATAGACCAAGCGGTTTCCATTCCTGCCGCTCAGAAGAAAAAGTTAATTCAACAACGCCCACAAGAAGTGGCAAGCACCAGTGCATCTCTTGGCTCCACATTCTATTACCTCAACACTCAACAAGGACCAACAAAAGACGTGCGGGTCCGTAAAGCCCTCTCATATGCCATTGACCGTCAACTGTTAACGAGTGCTATCTTGAGAAACGGTGGGGTTCCAATGTATACCCTTGTGCCCCCTCAAACAGATGGTTTTAAATCTCACACTCCTGAGTTCGCAACTTGGAACCGCCATAAACGTATCGAAAAAGCGCAGCAATTACTGTCAGAAGCTGGATACGATAAAAGCAATCCGCTTAAGTTAACGTTTACCGTACCAACTTTCTCGATGGACGTAAAAATGGCAACAACCATGGCAGGCATGTGGAAAAGCCGATTGGGTGCGCAAGTCACGATAAAACAGATAGAACCGAAAGTGTTCTACGCACTTAAAGAGCCGACCGACATTACTCGCGGCGGCTGGACGGCCGACTACAATGAAGCCTCTACGTGGTTAGATATCTTTGTTTCTAGTGGCGAGTACAACGATTCTCGTTATAACAACCCGCAATACGACGAGTTAATGGCTCGCTCAAAGACCATGAGCAACCCATCAGAACTGTATCTACAAGCAGAAAGCATGCTGATTGAAGACATGGCCATTATTCCTATTTATCGTCCGGGTAACGATCAATACCTCATCAAGCCTTACGTGGGCGGCTACGAACTGACAAACCCTGAGTCGTCGTACTACCGCAAGAATGTCTATGTAAAAGCCCACTAAAAGCATGTTTTCGGTCTGAGTCGGCAAGTTCAATGTTTACTTGCCGTTCCTCATATCTCTCGGTGGAGAAGGCAACCTGAGCTCAGACCATTTTTTATTCATAACCGTTCGAAGTGATTTCGGATGACCAAAGGATGATGGATCATGATTTGGTACATTGTTAAGCGATTAGCTATCGCTATCCCCACGCTTCTATTCATCGCACTCGTATCATTTTGGCTGATGCACATTGCACCAGGGGGGCCATTTGATATGGAACGACCTATGCCAGAGGTGGTACGTGCGAATATCGAAGCAAAATTCCATTTGGACCAGCCCTTCCTTACTCAATTTTGGATTTACATTGGTAATTTCATACAAGGAGATCTCGGTCCGAGCTTCGTTTATCAAGACTTCAGTGTTACACAGCTCGTCGCACAATCATGGCCAGTTTCAGCAGTATTAGGCGTACTCTCTTTTTGTATCTCCGTTCCACTTGGCATGTTACTTGGCACCATTGCGGCATTGAACCGAAATAGCCGCCTAGATTACGGCCTGATGACACTTTCGATGACTGGAGTTGTGGTTCCGGCTTTCGTGCTTGCTCCAGTTTTAGTCATGATCTTCGCTGTTCAGCTCGGCTGGTTACCTGCTGGTGGTTGGGAAGGAGGAAAGCTGGCTTTTCTTGTTCTTCCCGTGCTCAGCCTGGCGATTGGCTCCATTGCGAGTATTGCACGCGTCATGCGTGGCGCAATGATTGAAACGCTCAACCAACCATACATTCGAACGGCAAAAGCCAAAGGTTTGTCCACAACCTACATTTTATTCCATCACGCTTTGCGACCATCCTTGATTCCCGTCGTTGCGATGCTCGGCCCTGCGTTTGTGTCTGTCGTGACAGGCTCGGTGATTATCGACATTTTCTTTGGTACAGGTGGCATGGGACAACACTTTGTGTCTGGGGCTCTCAACCGCGACCACGGCCTAGTAATGGGCATTACTCTGATTGTCGCTTCACTCACTATCTTCTTTAACCTTGTGGTCGACTTGCTATATACGATTATCGACCCTCGTATACGCGTTTAGGAGTCCGGCATGTTAACGATCAAAAAACTGGATACACAAGCTCTTCAAGATCAAGTCGTCGACAATATTGAAGCCGTCGAAGGTCGCAGTCTTTGGCAGGATGCATGGACTCGATTTCGTAAAAACAGAGCCGCGATGACATCAGTGTATGTTTTGGCGTTCATTACCTTATGCATTACCTTCGGCCCCTCTCTTGCCGCTTTTGGCCATGATGAAATTGACTGGGAAGTGCTCATCGATCCATACGAGCTAGGGAAACCTTCACTGAGCAGTGGTCATTACTTTGGTACTGATGACCTCGGGCAAGATGTCTTTGCTCGCACGATGCAAGGCGGCAGGCTCTCTATTTTGGTGGGTTTTGTTGGAGCCTTAGTCGCCGTTGTTATTGGTACGATTTGGGGAAGTATTTCCGGCTATCTTGGCGGCGTTGTCGATAGCGTAATGATGCGCATTATTGAGGTGCTCGATTCGGTGCCATTTATGTTTATGGTTATCCTGTTTGTTACCCTTTTTGGCAACAACATCTACCTGATTTTTATCGTGATCGGAATGGTATCTTGGCTGGGCATTGCCCGTGTTGTACGTGGTGTCACCTTCGGTCTCAAAAAGCGAGAATTCATCGAAGCCGCACACTCTATTGGGGTTTCTAAATTGACAATTGTCCGACGCCACGTTCTGCCTAATGTGCTTGGTATCGTGATGGTTTACTCCTCCTTAATGGTGCCTGGATTCATTATGTTCGAATCGTTTTTAAGCTTCTTAGGGCTTGGTGTTCAACCACCGGATACAAGCTGGGGGATCCTGATTTCCGAAGGCGCAAAAACGATTGACGTTGCATTGTGGATGCTGCTTTTTCCATCTCTGTTTTTAGTTGCCACCCTCTTTTGTTTTAACTTCATCG
The DNA here is from genome assembly GCF_013048515.1 of Vibrio sp. 1-2 (7-a). Taxonomy (NCBI): domain Bacteria; kingdom Pseudomonadati; phylum Pseudomonadota; class Gammaproteobacteria; order Vibrionales; family Vibrionaceae; genus Vibrio; species Vibrio sp. 1-2 (7-a). The sequence goes on along the minus strand of NZ_VHSQ01000001.1, from coordinate 833,847 downwards.
GCGATGGCTTACGTGATGCTCTTGACCCGAAAGACCGATAAGGACAAACCCATGCTATCTATTGAAAACATGAACGTGCGCTTCGATACGCCAGATGGGCAAGTGCAAGCGGTCAGTAATCTCTCCTACTCGATTAAAGCAGGCGAAACTCTTGGGATTGTTGGAGAGTCAGGTTCGGGAAAAAGCCAGTCTGTCTTCGCGTTAATGGGGTTAACCGCGGATAACGGCGCTGTGTCTGGCAGCGCGATGTTCCACGATGATGATTTACTCGCGATGTCGAAAAAGCAGCTCAACCGCATCCGTGCAGAGAAAATCGGAATGATCTTTCAAGATCCGATGACGTCACTCAACCCATTTATGAAAATTGGCAAACAGCTTTGTGAAGTTCTCATGATTCATAAAGGAATGACCCGAAAACAAGCAAAAATTGAATCGATTCACATGTTAGATGCGGTGCGTATTCCCTCTCCCGAAACTCGGATGAGCCAATACCCTCACGAGCTATCTGGCGGAATGCGTCAGCGAATCATGATAGCGATGGCGTTGTTGTGTAAGCCCGAGCTGTTAATTGCAGACGAACCAACCACCGCGTTAGATGTAACCGTTCAGGCTCAAATTTTGACGCTATTACGAGACTTACAACAAGAGTTCAACACGGCTATTTTACTGATCACTCACGACATGGGCGTCGTCGCCGAGATGTGTGATCGCGTATTGGTCATGTATGGTGGTCAAAAAATGGAGCAATCAGATACCGAGACATTGTTCGCTCAACCTGCGCACCCCTATACTCAAGGCCTGCTAAAGGCTATTCCTTCTATCACTGAAGATATGCCACGTTTACCAACCATCCCAGGTAACCCACCAAGTGCGTTGATTAACCATCAAGGGTGTCCGTTTAGAGAGCGGTGCGAGCATCGAGAGACGCGTTGCCAATACGAAACCCCACGGTTTTCTCCATTAAACACGAGCCAGTCCATTGCCTGTCACGTTAACGCACCCAGTGTTATCACTCCTATTCAAATAAAAGCTTAAGGAGGCGTTATGAATAAAAAAGAAGTCCTCATGTCTGCTCGTGATTTAAACGTCCACTTTCCTGTTTCGCGTCACCTTATTCCAAGTCAACGTAAAATCGTGAAAGCGGTCAATGGTATCGACTTAGATGTTTATCGAGGTGAAACACTTGGCATTGTGGGGGAATCAGGATGCGGAAAATCAACGCTTGCACGCGCCTTACTTCGCTTAATTGAACCTACACATGGCGAGTTGACTTGGAAAGGTCAAGACATGCTCGGGTTTAGTAAAAAAGAGCTTTCCTCTCGACGTAGAGAATTTCAGATGGTGTTTCAAGACCCATCCGCTTGTTTGAATCCGAGATTAACCATCTCAGAATGCATCGCCGAACCACTGCTCACCCACGAGCCGCAACTTAAACGGGCAGAGGTAGAAAAGCGTGTCATCGCTATGATGGATAAAGTGGGTCTCTTGGCGAGCCAGCGAAACCGCTATCCACATGAATTTTCCGGAGGTCAATGCCAGCGTGTGGGCATTGCCAGAGCATTAATTCTCAATCCAGATTTGGTCGTGTGTGATGAACCCGTTAGTGCGCTAGATGTCTCCATACAAGCTCAGGTCATCAATCTTCTAGACGATCTTAAACAAGAAATGGGGTTAACACTGGTGATGATTGCGCACGACTTAAGCGTGGTGCGCCATATCAGCGACCGCGTTATGGTGATGTATCTTGGTAAACCTATGGAAGTAGGACGTTACGATAAAGTATTTGATGATGCTCAACACCCCTACACCAAAGCACTGTTATCTGCTGTCCCGATAGCTAATCCGCAATTAGCACGTGACCGCGAGATACAACTATTGCCCGGCGATCTTCCTTCTCCACTTAACCCACCGAGCGGTTGCGTTTTTCGTACTCGATGCCCAGAAGCCACAGAAGTATGCGGGCAACAGAACCCAATAAAAACAGGCTCGGAGCAGCATCATATCTATTGCTCAAATATGACCTTAGGAACCATTTAATGAACAATACTAACTCAGTAAACCAACGCCTTACATTATTGCGTGAGGCAATGTCTTTTCACAACGTGTCTGCATATATCGTGACCAACAATGACCCGCATAACAGCGAATACTCAGCGGATCACTGGTTAGCGCGAAGCTGGATTTCAGGTTTTACCGGCTCAGCAGGCGATGTCGTCATTACCCAACAAGGTGGTGGCCTTTGGACTGATGGTCGTTACTATATTCAAGCTGAAGAACAGTTACACGGCACAGGACTTGAACTGTTTAAAGCCAAACAACCAGAAACGCCGACAATTGCCAAATGGCTGGCTACCACGCTCCCAGAAAGCAGTATTGTCGCAGTTGACGGGCGCGCCATCAGTTACGCTTTTTATCAAGGCCTCAAACAAGCCTTTGAAGTGAAAAACATTAAGATCATTCTCAACCTGGATTTACTCGCACCGATTTGGCTTGAAAGACCACCTCGCCCAAGTGCACCCGTATTCGAGCACCCCACCGCTTTTGCTGGCGTTGACACAGAAAATAAGTTAGCGAGAATCCGTTCTTGGTTAACCGAGAACCAAGTAGATAGCTTATTAGTGTCAACGCTAGATGATGTCATGTGGACAATGAATATTCGAGGTGGTGATACGAATTATTGCCCAGTTTCTGAAGCGTATCTAATCGTAGAGCAATCACTTGCGACACTGTTTATTGATAAAGCCAAACTGCCTCAAGACGTTGAAAGAGCGCTGACCGAGCAGAGTGTACACATTCGCCATTACAACTACGTAAGCCAGTATTTAAATCAGCAATGTGAGGGATTATCGCTCGCTTTTAGCCCGACCCACACAGACAGCTTATTGGTAAGTTCGATTGAACGGGATGTGAATCTAAAGCCAATGGCTTGCCCTGTAACGGCAATGAAGGCCATAAAAAATGCGACCGAGCTAACTAGCCTAGAACAGGCATTAACAAACGATGGTGTGGCAATCGTAAGGTTTATGAACTGGCTAGAAGAGCAAGTTCCAAGCGGACTCGTTACAGAATTATCTGCTGAGGCACAACTGAATCACTATCGCCGTCAAACCCGACATTATGTAAGTGACAGTTTCCGCACTATTGCAGGCTTCGCAGCTCACGGGGCAAAAATGCATTATGCCGCCGATGAAGAGAGCAATGCAGTAGTCAATGAAAGCAACTTCTTTCTCGTCGATTCTGGTGGCCAATACCTTGGCGGGACAACAGACATCACCCGTACTTTCCACTTCGGGTCACCGACCATTAAGCAGCGCAAAGATTATACCTTGGTGCTCAAAGCGGTCATCCGACTGACTCAGACTCGATTCATGAAAGGCTCAACGGGTGCCAATCTTGATATCATGGCGCGCGGCGTCTTATGGCAACGTGGTATTGATTACAAGTGCGGCACTGGACACGGCGTAGGCATTTGCTTGAATGTTCACGAAGGCCCACAAAATTTCTCGCAAAGCCACCACGAGGTTGAACTAAAACCGGGTATGGTCATTACTAATGAACCAGGCGTTTATCGCGAAGGTGTGTACGGGGTAAGAATAGAGAACATTCTTAAAGTTGTAGAAGTAGAACAAAATGAGTTCGGCACGTTTTACGGTTTTGAGACCATCACTCTTGCTCCAATTGCGACCAACGCCCTTGATTTATCAATGCTAGATCAAGCAGAGCTAGACTGGCTCAATCATTACCATTCACGAGTCTATCAAGCACTTAGCCCTTTTCTTGATACGCAAGATAAAAACTGGCTTCAACGCACAACCCAACTTATTGAGAAATAGGATATCAGCAAGCTTTATAACGTTTTCATTTTCATCTCAAACTCCTTGTTTGCCAGCCTTCGGGCTGGTTTTTTTTATAGAGATAACGGCGTGAAAAACAAAAACGCCCCGCAATGTTAGCGAGGCGATCAATTAAATTAAAATGATGCAGTTAAAATGCCCTACTGACGACACTTCTGAGCATCAAAATCAACGACGATGGCGGCATTCTCAAAGTCACCAGAGACTTTAACGTAGCCCCAGTAGTTACTCTGATTTGACAACGTAATACACTCTCCATTACCAATATTATCTGACCACCCGTGACGATTAGTATCATCCGGCCAACCGGAGTTACTGTATTCAAGCTTTAGGTTGCCCGTACCGTTCCCCGTCGTTATCGCCAGATTTGAGCTCTCATTCACCGCTGGCACGCTCAGCCAAATGGTTTGTTGATTTGCCAAGCAAACAGGCTCTCCTGCTGTTAGGCGTCCACCGCTTACTTTACTTTGCACCGCGCAGTCTTGTGGCAATGTGTCATTACCGCCCAACGCTGAGATAACAACAGTATGAGTGGCGGTTGCCGTCAAGCCTTCACTGTCTGTCACACTTAGGCTGACCGAATACTCCCCTTCACTCCCATATTGGTGCGTCGGCTTGGTTTGTGTACTTGTCGAGCCATCACCGAAGTCCCATAAGACGCTGACGATCTTCCCGTTTGGGTCTGTACTGTTTTCACTGCTAAATGTAATGCTTTCACCGACTTTCCCCTTGTTGTTTGCGGTTATGACTGCATTAGGTGCACCATTTGAGACAAGGGCTTGCTGCCACTGCTCAAACTCACTTTGATATAAATTCGCCCATTGGGTGATCGTTGCTTTGTAATTGCTCCAATTCCCTTGGCGTGTTTCCACCAGCATTTGGTTTACGTCATCTTTATGATTTTCAAACATAAAACGTACAGCTAAGTACCCCCAACGATAAATTCGATCGACATCAAACCCATCATAAGTAGTCTCGAAAATCTCACTTAAGGTATACGTCGAGCCGTCTAAAATCGTCTCAAGTGCTGCTTGGTTGTCATTTTCTTGAGCGACATACTCTGCAATACCTTCACTCCACCACACTATTTTTTCAGTTGGATGACTAAACCCTCCATAGAGATCAAATCGACCATCTAAGTAATGCACATATTCGTGCTCTAGGTTCCAGACAAAGTGATCCGCGTTCGCATAAGAGGCTTCATAAGCAATAAAGTTGGGAATATTCCCCGGCTGGGAAGGGTCGCCCTCCAAGTACATACCGCCATTGTCAGTACTAATATCGAAAATTGGCCCTGCGTACTTACCATAATCAGTGCTTGAATCGAAGATATTGACTTGGAGCTGAGTGTTGTGGTCATCTTTTACTGGCTGTTCACCAGTTTCTAATGACTGATGAAAGTAACCCTCTTCGTAGCCCATTTTAGAACATGCGGCCGCGTGTTGCTCTTGCGTCATATTCTGGGACAATATTCGAATTGTCGGGCTACAAATATAAGTTTGCGATAGCACCAAGCCTTTTAGCTCAGTTTCGAAGTTACAAATTCCGAACTCACTACAATCTGCGTAATATGAGGCGGTGTCCGCCGCCGCAAGCCAAACCGCGTCACCCCGACCATACATTTCATACTGTTCAAAGATTCGACTTAGCTGACTCTTCACCACAGAACTCGCGTTACCCGTATACTTGGTCAGACGCCCGAGCTCTCGCCCCGCATTCGCGGCCATAAACTCATCTTCAGCACCGATTGATGACGCCCTTAGAGCAAAATCGCCTAAAGCTTTGGCAAGGTCTGTTTGGTTACCAATTACTTGCACAAATTGCTCGTTCCACTGCCCACCAAACAAAATAGTGAAAACACCATTAACCGCATTGCGCATATACCAGTGCTGGGCGTATTGATCATTCCAACGTGTAAGCCACTGGGTCACTTGCGGTAAGTACGCGTGCTGCAAGCCCGCACTATCCATAGTGATGATGACCTCACTAAGCACTTTGCCGTGACGGTCGCTGTTCTCGTAGAAGCTTGCGTTGTTAACAAACGCATCCACTGATTCTTTCACCGCTGGTGTGACCCATTCAATAAATGAGATGTTGTCATTGTAAAACTCGGCGTAATAGCCCGCGCGTAGGTATAAGAACAACGTTTCTAGTTCATCGCTCCCGCCACCTGTATACCCCTTCGCCAATGTCGTAGTGTGCTTAGCGATGTTGTACATATGGTCGGAGCTAAATACCGACTCTTGAACCCGACTTTCAGCAGAGAATAACTGGTTCACGCACGTCGCGCCCTGACTTAAAATTTCGCTGATCAATTGGTTACTGCTTTCGGTAACCAATGCCTCTAAATCACAAGCTGTGCTCGACTCATCAAGGCTTTCAAGTGACTGTACTCGAGTTACCTTGGAGTTCTGAATAGGGAGAGTTGCGGTTGGTTGGTATTCAACTCGATTGGATTCAACACCGTGTGTATGAGCCGAATGTGCATGTTGCTCTGTAACTTGAGAAACTGGCTCGCTTAACGCAAATACGCCAGTGCTGGTTAATGTTGTCGCAATCGCGACACTCAAAATCTTCAGTTCCATCTAATTTCTTCTATATTGAGTTTTCCTTAGATGCATTACGTCTTTTGCATCGCCACTGCCCTTATTACTGCAAGAGCATCTCCATATAATCTACTCGCAAGACAAGAAGAAACATTTTGTTAACAACTGGGTGTGGCGGTATCAGTTTTTGGTACCAGAAGGAACACGGAGTGAGCTTTAAAAATTCGTATTTGTTAAAAAATAGAGATGAGCTAGAGAAGAAACGTGTAGTTAAACGGGTATACCCAGCACGTTAAATGGCTAGGTATACTCCAAAGCGGGTCGGTAAAAATTCGCGAATCAAAGCCCCTAAAGAAGGAATCGGACAATGGGCTAATACTCTGTAGGTTCTAGGCTGCTTTGTGGTCGAAGAGTGCGGTAATTTGTTCTTTTAACGCGTGCAAAAATTCGGTATTTGGTGTGTTTTCAAGGTACATTTCATACTCTTTAGAGTTATAAAAGTACTCATGTGCAGATGCGTTAAGGATCTTACTAAAAGATAGTGTTTCCAACTCGTCTTCAAGGGAACGACTGCTCAATTCACCATATCCTAAATCGCTATCCTCAGCGAATTGGGACTCAATGTTGCTGATATATAAAGCACAATCCTTGATAAAGAGCTCAACGTTACTTATGCGCTGTTCGATATCTTTAAGCTGACCGCTGTTCCACTTAGACTTTTCTTGCTCGAGCTTATCAATAAGTCCACTTTCACGTAGTCTGGTATTGTTATCTTTAATTCTTAGTAACTCATCGAGCACTTTATTAAACTCAGACTCAGCCCTAAGTCTTAAGATTTCCAACTCCTTGGAGAACAGCTTTGCTTTTAACTCACTTGCTTGATACAAGCCAGATATAGCAGCATTTCTTTTAACTCCAAACATAAAAATCCACCCAAAAGATACTTACTAAAAAGTAGCACACAAAAAGCAAGATAGAAGACGCGAGGTTTTCGTCAGCACGCTACACATTACTACCTAATCTCGATTGTAACGTAATAAACAGAATTTTCATCACTTAGAACCACCAACTATTTGAATGAGAATCACACAGTTACTTTGATAAAAGTATTTATTTTAGAAAAGGCAATCCCAAGTATGTAACGGTATAAAATTGACACTATAAAAACAAAAACGCTCACACTCTACTACCAAAGTCAAATATCAATGTCAGAGATTGGACAAAACACTCACTATTTACAGTAATGAAAAGCCACTATTTCATTGAGAACCAAAATTTCAACATACTACATCGGACTATGCTGATCATAGACGGGGTTACTGATGAAACGTTAGAATGCCACTACTTTAGTAATCTTCCATAATATTTATGACCGACGCTGATATTGAGCTACAACACCTTTGGTTAGAAGTCCAAGCCGAACGCTGGCAAAATCTGCCACGCTTTTTATTCAGTTACTACTGCTACAAGCACAACCTTGTCAGTAAAACCAACAAAGTTTGCTGGGAGACGGCACGTGCAAACCTGCCCGCTTCAACATCAATAAAAGAGCGAAAAAACGCGGTGGTTGAACCGTTAGTCTCTGAGGAAACCGTCGTTGGGTTATTGAAAGCCATCAGCAAAGATGGGGAAATGACGTTTGACGTGATGGTAACCACACTTAATACGTTTTTGCACTATGTTGTGATTAGCAAGGAAGAAAAAGCGCAACTTAAATCAAACATGCCAGCTAGTTGGTATCAGCAATCGAACAAGTCGCCTTTGGCACGTTTCGAGCAAGCTGGCATTAAGCTACAAGAGTGATATGTCAGTCATCGCTGACGACAAACACAAAAGAAAAGCGCCTACAATAAGGCGCACTTGGTCAAAAATTGAGGTGTCCCTAAACAAAAGTGCATAGTGACCAACAAAGAAAAAGTCTGGTTATTCTTGAATGCCCCGAATGCGTACATTACGTCTACGTAAAACTTCTAATGTCACGAGCAAACACACCGACATAAAAATCAACAACGTAGCGACCGCCAATATGGTCGGACTAATTTGCTCTCGAATTCCTGACCACATCTGCCTCGGAACGGTTTTTTGTTCTGCCCCAGTCAGGAATAACGCCACCACAACCTCGTCGAACGAGGTGCCAAAGGCAAACAAGCCGCCAGAAATCATCCCCGGACGAATCAGCGGAAAGGTAATGTGTCTGAAAGTATAAACAGGGTTTGCTCCTAAGCTAGCCGCCGCTTTTACCAGGCTATGATCAAAGCCGCTTAAGGTCGCAGTAACGGTAATGACGACAAAAGGCGTACCTAACGCAGCGTGTGCCAAAATGACGCCTAGATAAGTTTGTGATAAGCCAAGGCGTGTGTAGAAAAAGTACATCGCAGCAGCAGAGATAATGACTGGTACGATCATGGGTGAGATCAACAGCGCCATAATGGTATTGCGAAAAGGCAAATTACTACTGGCTAAACCCAACGCCGCCAGAGTTCCTAGCCCTGTTGCAACGAGTGTCGCCATAAAAGCAATGAACGTGCTGTTTTTCAGCGCCAACAGCCACTGATCACTAGTAAACATTTCTTGATACCAGCGAGTAGAATACGCTGCCGAATCAAGGTTTAGCATCCCCTCGGTAAAAGTAAAGTAAGGCGTTGCATTAAACGATAACGGGATGATGGTCAGAATTGGAGCGATTAAAAAGAACAGCACCAACCCACAAAAAACTAAGTAGCCTGCGTAAGCGACTCGCTCTACTTTTGATGCATAGTTTGGTAATGCCATGGTTATCCTCCTACCTTAAGGTTATTCATGCCAACCACACGGTTGAATATATAAAACAGAACCAGTACAACGAACAAAAGCAGTCCACCCAATGCGCCAGCCATCCCCCAGTTCAGTGATGTCTGCATATGATAGGCAATCATATTGGATATCATCTGTCCGCTTCTTCCACCAACCAAAGCGGGCGTAATGTAGAAACCAATAGAAAGAATGAAAGTGAGCAAGGCCCCCGCACCTATCCCCGGTAACGTAAGCGGCATATAAACTTTGATGAACGCAATGAAAGGCGTCGCGCCTAGAGAACGAGCGGCACGGAAATAAGTTGGGCTAATTCCTTTCATTACGCTGTACAGAGGCAGGATCATAAACGGCAGCAGAATGTGAACCATAGACACCACCGTTCCGAAGGTATTGTGAATCATCTGAATTCGTTCGGAAGTAAAACCCGACCAAATAAGGAGATCATTAATGACCCCTTGGTTTTGCAGCAGAACAATCCAAGACGTGGTTCTGACTAATAATGACGTCCAAAATGGCAGCAGCACAATGATTAAAAGTAAGTTCGCGCGCTTATCAGGTAAATTGGCAAGCAGGTAAGCAACGGGGTACGCCATCACCAAACAAATTAAGGTGATTGAAATAGACATCCAAAAAGTTTTAAAGAAAAGGTCGACGTATATTTGGCGTTTTTCTGGTTGGGGCTCAATGTCTCCAAACTCATTCACTTGCAAGTCTAGCGCAGCAAGATAATGACTGAATGTTAATGCGCCACTAAGATTCTTAAACGCCGCCCAATATTTAGGATTAGCCCATCGCTTATCCAGCTTAGCCAGCTGTGTCACCGAGCTCGGCAGCGACGCCAAACGAGACAACTTTCTACCTGTTTTCATCAATAAGCTGCGCATACCAGACACTTCAATATTCATTCGGCTGGCTATTTTCGGTAGCTCTTTGCTTTGATAAAGCGCAAGTACTTCAACAGAGAATGCCTCAATGACTTCTTGATGAGGCAGACCTTGATAATCCCAACTTTCTAATGCTTGAATAGTTTGTGGTAGTGACTGGGATATTTCTCGGTTATCCACGCTTCGATAAAGCATATCGAGGATAGGAAAAGCAAACGTAAGCAGAATAAAACACACCAATGGCGTTGTGAGCATAATGGAGCGAAGCTTTTTTCGGCGCTCTGCCTTTTGCAACTGCGCTTTCAGATTGGTTTCTTGCTGATGAACTTGGCGTTCGATCTCCAATACAGAATCTAATACGGTTAGCTCTCGACTCATGCTGCTACCTCGCTACTTTGAGTTTGTGTCCCATCAAGAGCATGGCAATCGTCACTTTGCCAACCAATACGACAAATTGAGCCAGGCGTTAACTGCAAGTGTTTACGATTATCGTTAGGTACTTTAACGATGAAGTGACCAACGCTCTCTACTTCGACGACCAAACGATAATGATCACCGTGATAAATCAATTCTCGTAGGACGCCTGAGACTTGGTTCTCACAAGACGCTTTCTCTGGTTGAATAACAATCTTTTCTGGTCGAATGGAAAGTGTTGTCCTCTGCCCTTGCTCAGATACTCTGACAGGTTTCGCAGTAAATAACTCTTTCCCAACGAGCACTTGGCAATACTTTCCGTTCCACTCTTTGACTAAACCTGAGAGTTGGTTGTTTTCTCCAATAAACTGCGCAACAAACGTATTACTCGGAGATTCATAAAGCTCGGTAGGTGTCGCGAGTTGTTGCACTTCGCCGTGATTAAAAACCGCAATACGGTCGGACATAGTGAGAGCTTCGTCTTGATCGTGCGTCACATACAAAATGGTGATGCCAAGCTTTTCATGCAAATGTTTAATCTCCATCTGCATTTGCTCACGCAGCTGCTTATCTAATGCGCCTAGCGGCTCATCCATCAACACGAGTTTAGGTTCAAACACTAATGCTCGCGCTAACGCGACACGCTGTTGTTGACCACCTGATAACTGCTTTGGGTATCGAGTCGCAACATGCTCAAGCTCGACCATTTCTAATACACTCTGAACTTTGCTTTGAATCGTGTCACTGTCGAGTTTTCGTACCTTTAAAGGAAACGCAAGATTCTCAGCAATGGTCATATGTGGAAACAACGCATAGTTTTGAAACACCATACCAATATCGCGCTTGTGCGGCGCGAGATGATTAACAGGAACGCCATCAATATAAATGTCTCCACCGGTCGCAGTTTCAAAGCCTGCTAGCATCATCAAGCAAGTGGTCTTGCCCGATCCTGACGGCCCCAACATAGTAACAAACTCTCCAGGAGCAATATCTAAGTTGAAGTCTTTCACCACCAAATTCGTGCCATCGTAGGTTTTCTTAACGTGTTGAAAGCTGACATAGTCCTTGTTTTCCGTGCTCATGACTTCCCTCTTCTCATTTTTTGAATATTACGAATGAGTAGAGCGTCAGTTAACGCTCTACTAAACAGCACAATTACAGATTGTATTTGGATAGGTCTAAGCGGGTTTCTAACGCATGTTCAACCATTTGAATGACTTGTTGACGCTCTTCACCTTGTAAAAGTTGGCGTGGCGCACGAACTTGTTCAGAGCCACGTCCGCAGACTTGCTCGGCCAGTTTAATGCACTGAACCAGCGTAGGAATGGTGTCTAAACGCAGTAGCGGTAAGAACCAACGGTAGATTTCTAACGCTTCAGCATAACGACCTTGGCTTGCCAGTTTATAAATCGCGACGGACTCTTCTGGGAATGCGTTGGTTAAACCAGAAATCCAGCCAGTCGCACCTAGCATCAATGATTCAAGAGCGATGTCATCAACACCACTGAACACGGTAAAGCGGTCATCAAATTTATTGTAAAGCTCGGTGATACGACGAGTATCAGTGGTCGACTCTTTGATAGCTACAATGCTTTCAAACTCAGCCAGTTGCGCCATGATATCGAGGTTTACATCGACACCATAAGCAACCGGGTTGTTGTAAATCATGATTGGCATTTCTGGCGTTGCTTCTGCTAGCGTGCGGTAATATTCGAACGTTTCGCTCTCAGACGTGCGGTAAACCATGGCAGGCATCACCATACAACCATCGATACCAATTTTGTACGCATCCTGCATGTAATCAACAGCTGCTGTAGTAATAGACTCTGCTGTACCAGCAATCAAAGGCACACGGCCATTTACGACTTCTTTTGCCGCTTGCAAGACCTGGCGTTTCTCCTCCGGGTACAACGCGCAGTTCTCACCGACGGTACCCAAGCAGATAATGCCATTCACACCATCTTTAATTTGGTTATCTATAACAGTTTGCGTTGCGTCTAAGTCGATTGACTGATCTTGACGAAATTGCGTACTGACCGCCGGATAAACACCTTTCCAATCAATTTTCATGAACTACTTTCCTTATATGTATATTGTATGCAATTTAAATAAACGAGCAAAAATGCTCAGGCATGGCTATCTATGCCATTTTCTAACAACACCGCCTTTACAGCGGCCAAATCAGCCAAAGCACTGCCAACTGATTTGTATAAAGTAATGACCTCATCGTTTTGACGTCCTGAGATTTGTTGGGCGCAAAGCTGTGGTAATTCCCCTTTGATATCCTCTGAAGTGAACACGCCCTCTTGAATTGGAATGAGAAGATCGCCCGCTTCGGCTAATACATTAATGCGGCTATCGACATACACCTGCGCTCGTTGCACTGCTTCGGAGTCGCATTCACGCTTATCCAAGTCATGATTACCGACCAAATCAATATGGGTACCCGGCTGCACGTCCGCGCCATTAAACAAAGGCTCAGCTGATGCAGTGATACAACTGATGATGTCAACGTGTTTGATAACTTGGTCCACATTTTCTACGACTGAAACGCGAAACCGACGCTCATCAGGAAGCGACTGATACTCTGAAGATGACACAATGGCATCTACCGTCGCCTCGGCTTTGTCTGAGTTGCGCCCCCAAATGTAAACCTGCTTAAGCGGGCGAACCGCAGCGTATGCCCAAGCAAAATAAGGCGCAAGATTACCCGTTCCGCAGATCAACAAACGATCAGCATCGGGGCACGCTAAGTAGTCCGCTGCCAACGCAGAAGCTGCGGCGGTGCGCCAAAACGTTAAAACTTTACCGTCTACGAGTGCGATCGGCTCACCATCGTTTCGTCTAAAAACAAGCAGCTTAGATGCAAGCGTATCTTTGCCGTGCTCAGGGTTATGCGGGAAATACGTAAAGGCTTTCACCGCAATCAACTCCTGGTTCCAAGCTGGAAGTAGCACAAACGCCTCGTATTCTCCCTCTTCTAAGGGCATAACTCGGCGTTGAGGTATTGTCGCTGGCCGCGAGTACATTTCACGCATCGTTTCAATAAGAGACTTCATTGTTAAACATTGCGCGACTTGCTGTGCTTCGATGACTTTCATCATTTCTCCGAAAACATAAATAAAACATAAATACAGTTGAGGAAAAGTACGGAACCTCGCTTATGGATGAAAACTCGGCCCCATACACAAATTAACGCCTAATTAAGCAGCCAAGTATTAAACTCTTCATTTAGTTCATCCGCGTAGTCTGACCACCATTCATCGTTAATCAGGAAGGCGGCTTGGAAGTTTTGAGGTGCGGTAGGAAGGTTCGCTAAAATGTCTGGGTTCACCTCCGCCGAAGACGATTTACGCGTAGGCCCATAGGCAACATACTTAGCTTGATCAGCTAATGGTTTTGTTCCTGAAGAAAAAGCGATGAAGTCCAATGCAAGCTTTGTGTTCTCACTCCCTTTAGGTATCGCCCATCCATTCATGTAACCCATTTGACGGTCCCATATAATCCGAAATGGTTGACCTTCATCTTTACGGGCATTGTGAATTCGGCCGTTAAACGCCGAGGCGATCACCACTTCTTTGTCTGCAAGCATTTGAGGTGGCTGGGCACCGGTTGTCCACCACAGCACTTCTGATTTGATCGTATCCAACTTAGCAAAAGCACGCTCACGCCCCGCTTCGGTTTCGAGCAGGCTGTAGACCTCTTCTGGCTTTACACCATCAGCCAATAGTGCCCACTCAAGATTGCCCTGAGGTTGTTTTTGCAATGCACGTCGACCTGGAAAAGTTTTTAGGTCAAAGAGATCGGTCAACTTGCTAGGCAAAGCCTTACCTTTAAACGCGTCTTCGTTCACCGCTAATACTGTGGACACAACGATGGTATTGATTGCGCACTCGTGAATCGCACCATCAATGAAATCCTCTTGTGCTGGTGTTCCATCTGCGCCCGGAGGCAAAATACTTGGGCTCACTGGTTCTAATAGCCCTTCTGCACAACCACGAACAATGTCCGGCTTGTCGAGAGAAACCAAATCCCAGCGCACGTTGTTCGCTTCCACCTGCGCTTTAATTTCGGCTAATCCGCCGCTGAAATCCTCGGATACGATCTCGACACCTGTTTTTTTAATGAAAGGCTTGTGATATGCCTCCACTTGGCTCTTGGTGAATGCACCACCCCAAGATACGACCGTCAATTTGTCTTCAGCATAAGCAGAGGTCCCCAACAGCATTCCTGAAATCAACAGCGCCAATGGTGCTTTGGTCATTCGTGACATGTTTTACTCCTTTTGGTTGTTTTTCTGGAGGCATCCGAGTACGGCTGTTGGATACCAGTTTTGTTAAAATTAAGTTAACACTAGCATTTAATATATTTTATACAATATTTAATATTAAATTTTTCAGGCAAATCGTTGTAATGAAAAAGGTGAAAGATCAATCGATGTCGGCTTTCCTTCAATAAGCTCTAAAAGGAGATCTGCCGTAATCGCCGCTTGAGTTAATCCAAGGTGTTGGTGGCCAAATGCCAGTAATACATTTCCATCCCAAATGCTATCAATAACCGGTAACGAGTCGACTGTTGAAGGCCGATTACCCATCCACTTTTCTCCTTGCTTGAGTGGATGTAACCCCGATTCAAACATCTCATCGCCTAACTGAAAAAGCATTTCTGAACGTTTCATATTGGGTGGTGACTCTACATCGGCATACTCAACAGTGCCTGCCAATCGTAGCCCACCTGACATCGGAGTCATGATGAATTTTCTATCGGCAGAGCTAATAGGAAATGGCAATACATCACGCTTGTCATCCACCATTAGGTGATAACCACGCTCGGCTTGAATAGGCACTTTGACTCCGGTTAGTTGCCGTATCAAAAGCTTAGAATGTACACCAGCGGCAACAATGATTCGGTCAAATGAATGTGTTTGAGACTCAACCAACACATCACCATTTTTCTCCAACGCAGATACACCTTTTTGTAAAATCTTACCGCCAAGAGCTTCAAAAGCTTCACTTAGCTCAACACAGATCTGATAAGGGTCTAGCGTATGTCCTGTATCGGGAAAAAAGACTCCGACACGAACCTTATGGCTGAGATCAGGTATCCGCTTTCGAATCGCCTCTTGCGTCCAAACTTGATACGCCACACCGTTTTTAGCCAGTGAGTTAAGCGTACTTTGGTAGTCTTTAAACAGTTTCTCGTTTTCAAAAGTGAGCAATGAACCATTCATTTTTATTAGATGCGCTTTTCCGATTGAATCAAGCACGCCACGCCAACTTGCCACTGACCGCTCGTTAAGAGTTTTAATCGCGTTTTTTGCCTGCTCCGCGGCTGATGGCTTTGTTTGTAATAGAAAACGAATCATCCACCCGATAGTGCTTGGAATATCTTGCCAACGGATCGAAACCGGACTTTTGGGATCTAGCAGCATTTTAGGTAATTGTGGAAGCAGCGCTGGCGTTGCAAGAGGGAAGATTTGCTCAGTCGCGATATGACCTGCATTTCCCTTAGAGCATCCATTCGCCACGCCATTGGGATCAAAAATCGTGACTTGATAACCTTGCTGCTGCAATTTCAACCCAATTGATAAGCCAATAATCCCCGCACCTATCACAGCTATCCTTTCCTTTTTAGTTTCATCCTTGACCAACATAAATATGCTCCGAGTCACACTTGAAAACGCAGATTGTATACAATATATTTTACATTACGTTAACATCACTATTGTTTAATTCAACCATTTTTTCAGCAAGGAGCGAAAAATGAGACAAGGAACTTTTTTCTGTATTGATGCCCACACCTGCGGCAACCCAGTTAGGCTGGTCGCAGGCGGTGTGCCTCCACTCGAAGGCAATACCATGAGCGAAAAGCGCCAATACTTTCTTGAGCATTATGATTGGATTCGTCAGGCACTCATGTTTGAGCCTCGCGGACACTCAATGATGTCGGGGTCAGTTGTCTTGCCTCCTTGCAGCGATAACGCAGACGCTTCAATTCTGTTTATTGAAACCAGTGGCTGCTTACCAATGTGTGGCCACGGCACCATTGGAACCGTCACCACCGCTATCGAGAATCGCCTTATCACTCCCAAAAAAGAAGGTCGTTTGATACTTGATGTCCCAGCAGGACAAATCGAAGTGCACTACCAAACAAAAGGTGACAAGGTCACGTCGGTAAAGATATTTAACGTACCAGCTTACCTTGCCCACCAAGACGTAACCGTGGACATAGAGGGCTTAGGTGAGCTCACTGTCGATGTTGCTTATGGAGGAAACTATTACGTAATCGTCGACCCTCAAGAAAACTACGCCGGACTTGAACACTACTCTCCAGATGAAATTTTGATGCTTTCTCCAAAAGTTCGCGAAGCGGTATCTCGAGCGGTTGAGTGCGTACATCCAGAAGATCCAACAGTGTGCGGTGTTTCTCACGTGCTATGGACCGGAGAGCCCACTCAAGAAAACGCTACCGCTCGAAATGCTGTGTTTTACGGCGACAAAGCGTTGGATCGCTCGCCATGTGGTACGGGAACAAGTGCACGCATGGCGCAATGGCATGCAAGAGGCAAACTCAATCAAGGGGAAGACTTTGTTCACGAAAGTATCATCGGCAGCCTATTTCAAGGACGTATAGAAGGCATTACCGAAGTGAATGGCAAAGCCGCTATTTTGCCAAGTATTGAAGGATGGGCACAAGTATACGGTCACAACACGATATGGGTAGACGATGAAGACCCATATGCGTACGGATTTGAAGTGAAGTAATAAGGATAGTAAGGAAGAATGATGAACCCACAAGAACCAACCACTTTTTACGCAGTCAACGCCTTTACTGGTGAGCCTCTACCCACAGCGTTTCCGGTGCATGGAGAGCAAGAAGTTAATCAAGCCGCCTCCGCCGCCCAAAGCGTTGCGCGTGAGTTTCGCCAACTAAGCAATGCAAAGCGAGCGAGCTTACTTTGCTCTATCGCCTCTGAATTGGAAGTGAAGAGTGAAGAAATCGTTGCTCGTGCTCATTTGGAAACTGCTCTTCCCGAAGCACGTTTAAGCGGTGAAATAGGACGTACCGCGAACCAATTACGACTATTTGCCGAGGTCGTGAGATCGGGCAATCACCATCAAGCAATTTTCGATACGCCAAACCCAGACCGCCAACCACTGCCAAAACCAGATATTCGTCGTCAGCAAATCGCAATTGGCCCTGTCGCCGTGTTTGGTGCGTCTAATTTTCCGCTCGCATTTTCCACTGCAGGTGGTGATACGGCGTCGGCACTTGCGGCTGGCTGTCCTGTGATTGTAAAAGGCCATACCGCCCACCCTGGCACCAGTCAACTTGTTGCTGAGTGTATTGAGGCTGCACTTGAGAAAGAGTGCTTACCGCAAGCCATCTTCACGCTATTGCAAGGTAACAAACGTGCACTTGGCCAAGCACTCGTTACCCATCCAAAAATTAAAGGGGTTGGGTTTACAGGTTCAGTCGGTGGTGGCCGTGCGCTGTTCAATCTAGCCCAGCAAAGACCAGAGCCAATCCCCTTCTATGGCGAACTAGGGGCGATTAATCCAACATTTATTCTCCCTTCAGCCATACGGGCAAACGCATCATTGGCTGAAGAATTTGTGGCTTCTATGACTTTGGGCTGTGGACAATTTTGTACAAAACCAGGCGTTGTATTTGTCTTGAATTGCCCAGAAACGCAAGCCTTTATCGAAACCGCTCAAGGGTTAATTCGACAACAATCAACGGCCACTTTGCTAACGCAAGGAATCCGAGAAACATATGAATCCGAAGTGGATAAGCGAGCTTCCGAAACAGGCATTAACGTCACTCGTTCTGAACAAGCAGAAGCGACCAATGTCTCACCAGCACTGTTCGTGACGGACAGTAAAAACTGGCGTAAAAACCCACAATGGGAGGAAGAAATATTTGGTCCTCAATCGTTAATCGTAATCTGTGAAGATTTCGATGACATGTTGAAACTGAGTGATTCACTGACTGGCTCGCTCACCGCAACCCTTCACACTACCGCTGAAGACGAAGAACAAGCGAAGCAACTGCTTCCAAGTTTGGAAGAAATCGCGGGACGCATTGTATTCAACGGTTGGCCAACTGGCGTCGAGGTTGGTTACGCTATGGTTCATGGTGGACCATATCCTGCTTCAACCAATTCTGCCTCAACATCTGTCGGTGCGGAGGCTATTCATCGTTGGTTGCGTCCCGTCGCTTATCAAGCTTTACCAGAATCTTTATTGCCGGATTCATTAAAAGCGTCGAACCCACTGGGTATTCAACGCGCCATAGATGGCAGAGTCTCCCAATAAGATCACCAAATGGCTCAAAAAGGCATCAACTGATGCCTTTTATTTCACTCTACTTCTCAAAACCTTCTTTCCTAGTTGGTTTGTGTCAGAAAAACAATAAACTACTAAAGTAAAATGGATTGGATACAATATTAATTTCACGGGAGACTTCAATGTCACAGAAACCTGTTTTTAAAACGCGCACTCAGCTCGTTGAGGAAGCAATTCGAACTCAGATCTTGAAGGGCGAGTTAAAAACTGGTCAACCTTTACGTCAAGATGCGTTAGCAAAAGAGTTTAATGTTAGCCGCATTCCTGTGCGTGAAGCGTTAGTTCAATTGGAAGCACAAGGACTCGTTAGCTTTGAACCTCACAAAGGTGCGACGGTCACTGAGCTATCTCCAGAGAAAATCAATGAGCTATTTGAACTGCGTGCTGTCGTGGAATGCCACATTTTAGAGCGTGCGATTCAAAATATGACAGACGCTGACCTTGAACGCGCGCGCGAAGTTCGCGAACGTTTCGAGTCAGTAGTGAACAGTGGCGACGAAGTAGAAGAATGGAGCAACTACAACTACGAATTCCATAAAGCCCTATATGCGCCAGCCAACATGCCTGAAACTATGGACGTCATTTACAGCCTGAACACAAAGTGTGACCGATACATACGCATGCAGCTATTGTTTACAACAGGCATTAAAAAGGCAGAAGAAGAGCACTTAAGCTTGTTTGAAATGTGCCAGAATCGCGATATAGAAGGCGCCAAGTACCTGCTGAAAAAACACATTCTAGAAGCAGGCACAGCGATTCGAAACCTGCTGCTTGAAAGGCAAAATATCAGCCAGTAAACGGAATAACGAATAAGGTGATATTCAAGGATGAATGTTGGACCAAAGTTTTTACTCGCAGCGCTACGACAAAAGATTAAAGAAGAAGGGCTTTGCTATAATTCCTTGTCAGAGAAAAGTGGCATCCCTTTATCTAGTATTAAACGCCACCTACATAATCCTGCTTTAGGTTTGGATAAAGTACTTGTTTATCTGAACTACCTGAATACCGATCTCATCGAACTCGCAACCTTAGCCAACGAGCTTCAGCACCAAAACGAGCAAATGCTAACAGATGAAGAGAGTGCCCTTTTCGTTGAGCATCCTTATTTACTTGATTTTATTTATATGCTGACTTCTCGTGATATTAAACCGCAAGAGATAGCCCATACATACGGACTTTCTGATACAAGCTTACGATTCTATTTGCGTATCGCGGAAATTCTAGGATATGTCGAAAACTTCGGAGACGGCTTGTTTTACCGTTCTGGTCGTCGATTTATTATGGAAGAAGGTACCGCATTGGACACCTTATTCAAAGAGCGATTTCAACAAGAGTCGCTTTCTCATAACATCAACCCAGGTGTGTGTGTGGGTCGCATTAGGCTCACCGAAGAGCAAAAAGTGCAAATAGAGGACGAGCTTTGTAATAAATTAGCGAAACTTAACGCAGTTAACACTTCCAACAACGAAGGTGAACTAACAAATATATTAATGCGCTGCACTCCTGGCGCTCAGATATTTTTCGCAGATGACTTGCCGGATATTGATGGAAGCCTGTTAAAGCACGTCGCCCAATTGACTAAAATAAATTAAAACATCAGATTAAAAATTTACCCCAAACCTAGAACGCATCATTTATTCCTACCAAATCTCTAATAAGTAGAGTTTCCCGTCCCGAAACTTACTTTCTATTTAGCAAACAACAATTAGTCGACTAAGAGAACCCTCCATTTCATCTTTGTTTTTTTCCTTATTATTACGCTGAAACTACTAAGGAACTTAAGGAATAACTAATGGATTTATAAGAATAAAAGATAAACATTTTTACGTTATTTACCTCACACTCTTTAAATATAAATTTGCAGACGAACGAATTAAATTAATACATTCACTTAGCTAATAAAAACAAAAGCAAAACAGATAATTATAATTCTATTATTTATAAGGACATAGAAAAGTGAAATTTAAGTATTCTTTAGCAACGGCAGTCACTCTCGCATTATTACAAGGTTGTGGCGGTGGCGGCGGTGATGGTTCATCTACTCCGTCAACTAGCAGCGCAACCGGACCAACATGGAAAGCCGGTGATTTTAGCCAACCATCAAGCTCGTTTGTCAACCAATGTGAAACCCCACGAGTGGGTCGAGACCCATATAACAATTATGCCGCCTATCCAGATGAATTAGGTTCTGCTTTACACGAAAAACTCTTTTTAAGAGCTTTTACTAACGAAACTTACCTTTGGTATGACGAAGTTCCTGATAATAATCCAGCAAACTACAAAACCGTGACGGATTACTTCAACACATTGGTCACCTCTGCTACTACCACGACTGGTAAACCGAAAGATCGCTTCCACTTTACCGTCCCTTATGAAAATGATATGAAGTCATCGCAATCTGGTTTAGTCGCTGGGTTTGGTTTTAACTGGGCATTCCTACGTGGCGTACAACCTAGAGACGTTCGTATCTCCTATACTGAAGAAGCCTCTCCAGCTGATAGAAGCGGCATTGCTCGTGGTGATAAGCTTCTGAAAATCAATAATATTGATGTGGTTAACACCGGTAGTCAGTCCGACATTGATTTTATTAATAGAACGCTGTTTAACCCTGACATCAATCAAGATTACACCTTCACATTTGAGAGTGTTGACGGCCTAGAGAAAACCGTGACGCTTACCGCCTCTGATGTCATGACTTCTCCAGTTAAAAATGCCAAAGTGATCGCACACAATGGTATGCAGATCGGCTATCTACAATACAACTCCTTTGAACCAAGCGCTCAAGCCTCACTTATTGAGGCGTTCAGTACGCTCTCGGCAGAGAATGTTGACGAGATCGTCGTTGATTTACGTTACAACGGCGGTGGCTTAGTACTTCAGTCCTCGCAAGTAGGCTACATGCTAAGCGGTGCTGGTCAGAACCGAGTCTTCAGTGAGTTGATTCACAACGACAAAGTGATGCGTACCATTAAAGATGGGGATAACATCTATCGCTTTACGAATCTAGCAATAGACTGGGCAGCACAAAAGTATTCGGACCAAATGCTGCCGACACTGAACAAAAAGCGGGTATATGTGCTGACTTCAGGAGGCACGGCTTCCTCAAGTGAACTGTTGATCAACGCTTTGCGCGGCATTGATGTTGAGGTTATCCAAATAGGCTCAACAACCACAGGTAAACCGTATGGGTTCTCAGCAGAACAAAACTGCGGCACTATGTACTACACTATTCAGTTCAAGTCAGCGAACGAGAAAAAATTTGGCGACTTCTCTGATGGTTTTATTCCTACTCCAAAGAGCCAAATCAATACCGAGCTAGGCTTAAACAATAGAGTAGAAGGTTGCTGGGTCAATGATGACCTAACAAAACCATTAGGCGATCCGTCTGAAGGTATGCTTTCTGCGGCACTAAACTACATGGAAACTGGAACCTGTCCGCCAGTCTCCTCTTCAAGTTTCAACGCCATGCCGCGTAACATTTCATCTCCGGAGTTAAGCGATCTTCGCTCTCCGCTACGAACAGAGGCAATTCATGTTGAGATCAACTAACTTTTTACGAATGCTGATTCGGGTTGCGCTTTTCTTAGGCACTTCGATTTCTTTGATAGGATGCCAAGCTATGTCACAAGAACCCGTTGAAGCATTGAGTAAAAAGAACTCTCCGGAAACAGTCATAGAGATTCAAAACGCGATCGCAGAAATCCAAGGGACACCAGCACCTAGAATCGCAAATAACGTATTTGAATCCTCACCGCATTTGTTGATTGAAAAAGGACGAGTAAAAGGGAACAACAATCAACTGTTGGATGGCAGCTATACGGATCTTCCAGACCAATATACGTTGCAGATAAGAGGTGAAACCTGTGGCTTGTACTATGCCAAAACAGATACTTTTGTCTCTCTCAGTTCACTAGATTGTGAGCCCATCATTAAGTTTTAGATCTCCCAAAATAGAAGCCCGCTGATATCAGCGGGCTTCCTACTTTATTGTTCAGTGTGAAACGGTCAACGTTACTTTAATTCAATCCATGCTTTACGCTGTTGTTTATCCATGTATGACCAAGCTACAAAACGGCTCACTTTCTGTCCTTGGCTCATTTCAACCACACGAATGGCTTTCACACCCAATTTTTCAAGCTGCTTGCGCATCGGGCGAACGTTGTCTTTTTTGGATATAAGTGTTGTAAACCACAAGACCTGCGCGGCAAAAGCTTGGCTTTCATTCGCCATTTTTCGGATAAACGCCGCTTCTCCACCTTCACACCACAATTCAGCGTTTTGACCGCCAAAATTCAACGCAGGCTTACTTGTCTTTACTTGTGCGGTTTGAGGTTTTAGCCCTTTCTTACGCTGGTTTGCTTTTAGATTATCGATTTTACGCTGGCTGCCCATAGCGGCATCTTCCGCCGAACGATGGAATGGCGGATTACATGTCGTCACATCATAACGATCATTCGGTTGAATGATACCTCGATAAATATTGGCATCATTGTATTGCTGTACCAGTGCAATTTTTCCCGTCAAAACACGATTGTGCTCTACGATCGTTTGAGCCGATTGGATGGATTTTGGATCGACATCGCTGCCCGTATAGTGCCAACCGTATTTTGTTACACCAACAATCGGATAAATACAGTTTGCTCCCACGCCAATGTCCAACGCTTTCACGTTTTGGTGCGCGTACTGACCTTTTACTTCACCATCAAGTAGTTCTGCCACTCGGTGAATGTAATCAGCGCGGCCCGGAATCGGTGGGCAAAGATAGGTGTCGGGAATGTCCCAGAACTCGATACCATAATACGCAGCAAGCAATGCTTTATTGAGCATTTTGACAGCGTTAGGCTCAGAGAAGTTTATGGAGTCTTCCCCTTTCGGATTTTTGATAACGAATGGCTTTAACTGTGGTTCACTTTCCACGAGTTTTTTAAAATCGTAACGACCTCGATGAGCATTACGCTCATGCAAACCATTCTTCGCTATTTTTATGAACTCGACTTCGCTCTTTCCTGCAAGCTGCGGGGATTTGCGCGCAACTTTGTCTTTAACACGCTTCGGCTTGGCTTTATTCGCGTCTTTATTCTGAGCCGCCTTTGAAGTCTTTGGCTTTGCTTGCTTCGCGTTGTGATTATTGTTCTTCATTCAAATTCGCTTTTAAATCGAGGTAAATCATAAACAAACGAGCATCAAATTCGAGTTGGTGATACTCAGGCTCCATGTAGCAACATAGCTGATAGAACGCCTTGTCGTGGTTTTTCTCACGAGTATGCGCCAACTCATGTACCACCAGCATTCTTAATAGTGGCTCGGGCGCATCCTTAAATACATTGGCAATGCGAATCTCGTTTTTCGACTTCAGCTTACCGCCATGGTTTCTACTGATTACACTGTGCAAACCAAGCGCGTTGTTTACCGCGTGAATTTTCTTATCGTAGACAACTTTACTGATTGGCGCGGCTTTCTTCATGTAGCGGTTTTTGATTGCCATGGCGTACTCATAGAGCGCCCTTTCGCTTTTGATTTGGTGCCTATCGGGATAACGCTTTTCGAACCAAGGAACAAACTCGCCACTCGCTATCAATGAGCTCACCTGCTCTACGATGTTTTGTGGGTAGCCTTGAATGTATCGAAGTGACGGATGCATAGAATTAACGTCTGTTATGACAAAATAAAGGCGCTCAATATACCTGAGATAAAGGACAGTTTCACCTTAGCTTTCGCCTTTCATTTATGGTGAAAGGCCGTTAAACTTCGCCTCCCAATGATAATGGAGAGAAACTCAATGAAACGTGTCGTCCTTTACGTCAAAGACAAATGCCCTCACTGCAAAGATGCTCAACGTTATCTGGATTCGAAAAATATTAACTATCGTTTGTGCAATGCTAAGATGCAACGCGGTCGCAAAGAACTTGATGCGCTTGGTGCTCGTTCAGTGCCAGTTTTAAAAATTGGTGATCGGGTAATGATTGGCTGGAACCCAAAGAACTTCGAGAAGATGTACAAAGGCGACTAGTGCTCGGACGATGAATCTGCGCTGCGTTTAAACGTAGCGCTTGATAAAGTCGATAAACGTTCGATCTGCTATTGATAAGTACCCCTGCTTGCGCCAAGCAAGTGCCAGATCCAGCGTCACTGGTGGTTCAAACGGTAGGCCAACAACGCCCGACTCATGTTGAGTCACCAGTTCCAGTAACGCGGTAATCGCAAACTCTTGTTTCACAATACTCAAAATCAAAGGCAGTAAGTTGGTCTCGAATGATGACTTCATGGTAAACCCATGCTCCTCACTCACCTGATCCAAAAATTCGCGGTGAAAATAGCCATGCTGAAACATAACCAAATCGTGTTCAAAGAACTCATCAAAAGTAAGAGAGTCTCGCTGGGCTAACTCATGCTCAGGTGAAACAACTGCGACCATTTGGCTAGTAAACAAATGGTCAGTTTCTAGGTCATCAGGCACGTTATCACAACTGATCACACCGATATCGAGTTGACCATTGAGCAGCATACGACGAATCGATTGAGTCCCAGCTTCGACCAAGGTCAATTTTAACTCCGGGAACTGGCTTTTAAACGCCATCACAATTCGTGGAAAGAAATAACTGCCCATCATTGATGGCGTTCCGAGTCGTACTTCGCCTTTCGCTAAACCTTTCAACTCATCAATCGCGAGCTGCGCGTCGTGCAACTGTTGAATCACCCGCTTGGCATGTACAAGTAGCGTTTCGCCCTCTTTCGTTAAGCTGATTTTTTTATCATCACGGCGAAATAGGGTAACGCCCAAAGACTGCTCAAACTTTTTGATAGAAATGCTTAATGCGGGCTGGGCAATATGCAGGGCTTTCGCCGCATGGGTAATATTTCCATGTTCAGCGACCGCCAGAAAATGTTTAAGTTGTTTCGATTCCATTAGATCAAAAATATATGGTGTCCATATTTTTAATATATTTTTTTAATTTACAACGAACTGATAGATTGATCACAGTCTCTCCATTTGTTCACATTAGGCAGGATTCATGGTCAGTTTTGGCACACCGGAATACAAACGCATTACGCTCTCGCTAGCGCTTGGTTCCTTCTTGGTTTTTTCAAATTTATACCTACTACAGCCAATGCTGCCCACTTTTGCCCAAATTTTCACGATCTCAGAAACACAAGTGAACTGGCTATTTGCGGCCTCAACACTCGCTCTCTCTTTTAGCCTCGTTCCAATGGCTGTGTTATCAGAGTCAGTGGGACGAAAGCCAGTCATGATGGCCGGCCTGTTTTCGATTCCTACCCTTTCTGCTTTGATGCTGTTTGGTGACTCATTCCTGTTTTTGGTGGTATGTCGAGCACTGATCGGCGTCGCGCTCGCGGCTTTTGCTGCGGTCGCCGTGGCTTACATGGCAGAAGAGCTCGACAAGCACGCCTTCTCGATGGCAATTGGAACGTACATTGCGGCTAACTCATTAGGCGGTATCGCAGGACGTATTAGCGGCGGCTTATTGGCGGACAATTTCAGTGTTGATGTCGCCATTGAAGTTATGATGGTGTTCACTCTTCTTGGTGTCATTGGTGTTCACTATTTATTGCCAACACAGCGCAACTTCACCCCGTCATCAAGCAGTTTGCGCCATCAAAATCGTGCGCTTATTGGTCATTTTAAAAACCAACGCGTGTGGTTCGCGATGCTGATAGGAGGACTCAACTTTGCTTTGTTCGTAAACCTTTACTCCGTCATGGGTTTCCGTCTGGTGAGTGAACCTCACAATGTGCCCGTCGGGTTGGCCTCACTGATCTTTATTTGTTACTTGGGAGGGACTTTCTCCTCTCGTTGTGCAGGCCACTGGAGTAAACGTTATTCCTCAATCCTCGGTATGTTCTTGGGCGCGATAGTGAGCATGACGGGGATGTGGATTGCTGCGGTTGAAAGCTTGACTGCAATGCTAGTTGGATTGTTGCTGATAAGTTTTGGTGCCTTCTTTACTCATACCCTCGCCTACGGTTGGGTCGGTCAGAACGCCACTCGCGCCAAAGCCACCGCGACAGCGCTCTACTTAGTACACTACTACGTAGGCGGTAGCTTAGGAGGATTCTTACTTCTTTATTGTTGGCAGCATGGTGGTTGGTCGAGTGTTCTTATGGGGGGAAGCGCAGTCTACCTAGCGATGTTTGCTGCGATTGCGTATTTGAAACACATTGCCGAAAGAAAGCATACTGACCAAACACCTGACGCAGCGAGTTTAAAGAGTAGCTAAGGTACGCTCATTTGCGTAATACCTCTCTGGTTACTTGGATAACCAACTCTGCTATGCTTGCGCTACTTTAATAAAAACCAGAAAGTCGTATGTCAACGCGTTCAACACAAAACACAGATATCGAAGCGATCACTCAACAGGTCGATCAATGGCTCAACGATGTGGTAATCGGACTCAACCTTTGTCCGTTTGCTGCCAAACCGCAACGTAATAAACAAATCAAAATCTTTGTTAGTGAAGCGACTCAAGAAGAAGCGCTTCTTGAAGATATTTTATTGCAGCTGATTGAGCTGAGTAACACAGAACCCGAACAACTTGAGACCACGTTGGTTGTGGTTCCCAACATGCTACAAGATTTCTGGGACTACAACTTTTGTATCGATTGGGTTGAAGGATTAATTAAGCAACAAAACTGGGAAGGCATTTTCCAAGTGGCGACTTTCCATCCTGATTACTGTTTTGGCGGCGCAAGACCTGAAGACGACGAAAACCTGACCAATCGTTCTCCTTACCCAATCTTCCATTTGATTCGCGAAGAGAGTATGGAAAAGGTACTAAAACACTATCCTGATCCTGAATCCATTCCCGATACGAACATCGCTCGTGTTTCCGCCCTTTCAGAGGAAGAACGTAAAAAGCTGTTTCCTTACCTATTTCGTTAAGCACTACCATTACCCAAAGGCAGATTTATCACCAGTTGGATTCAATGCCCTTGGGGTTCAAAGTGCGGTTTGGTATCATTGCCGCTTCAATCGATTCAATGGAAATTAGAATGCAACTGTCAAAGCTAACCCAAGAGATTTTTGATCACTTATACCGTGATATCACCGAGTTCCGTAGTACGTTCGACTTACCAGTCGCAGACGCTGCAAGCCTTGATACGCAAGCAGATACACTACACACCTCTTTGGCGATCGAAGAGCTAACAGAGCTAGCAGAAGCAGATTGTAAAACTGAGCAAGCAGATGCCATCGTAGACAGCGTGTATGTATTAATGGGCCGTCTCGTTCATCTTGGCCACAGCAAAGTAGAAGACAACCTGGCGATCAGCTACTTAATTGATCTTCTATTAAACGTTGCGGTAAACCGTGGTATCGAATTTATTCCTTGCTGGGATGAAGTACATTCAAGCAACATGAGCAAAGTATGCCGTAACGAGCAAGAGTACTCAGAAACAGAGGCATTCTACGCGGAACAAGGCATCAAGTTGATGGCGGTACAGAAAGGTGAATACATCATCGCAAAATGCGCCGAAGATTTCGTATCGGAAGGTAAAACCATTCGTAAAGGCAAAGTACTCAAATCAGTTTACTACCGCCCAGCAGATCTAAAACCGCTAACTCAGTAAGCGTTGAGTGTGGCTATCTCGATTAAAAAAACGACCTCAAGTAGGTCGTTTTTTATTGTCCCTAAATACTAATCAAAGATTAAATAAGGTTGCTCATCTACGATGACCTTTTTGACTTGAGTATTGAACACTTCCCCGAGAGCTTCTTCCGTTAGCACAGTATCGGCACTTCCTGATGAGTGCAGCACACCGTTGTTAAGCAGCAATACTTTATCTGCGTGCTTTAATGTGCGATTGAGATCGTGATTAGCAACCAATACTCCAATTCCCTGCGCCGCCATAGCGTTAATCAATTGATAGAGCAGACCCTCTTGCGCAATATCTAACGGTGCTGCTGGCTCATCCAAAATTAAAAACTGCGAAAAAGGATTAATGGTACGCCACACCTGCAAACATACACCTGCTAATCGGACACGCTGCCACTCACCACCGGATAATGTTTGAATACTGCGATGAAGCTTATCTTGCAGTTGTACCAGCTCCACCACCATATTGACGGCATCACGCACTTTAATATCCGCAATCTCAGCACCACTAGGCAGAGATAAAGCGAGATACTGAAACACATCAACATTAAACGCTGGGCGCGATTGCTGACACAAATAACCTCGCACATGAGCTTGCTCTGACAACGGTAAAGTAAGCAAGTTTTTGTCGCCAACGTACACTTCACCACTCATACCCTCTCGGTAGCTTAACGTACCAGAAATCGCAGCCAATAAAGTACTCTTACCTGAACCATTAGGCCCAACGACATGTACGATTTCGCCTGCTTTGCATTCAAAAGAAAGAGGCAATAATCGACTACCAACCGACATATGTTTAACGTGCATCATGACTCTTCACCAGCATCCAGATGAAAATAGGTGCGCCAATCGATGTTGTCATGACACCTAAAGGTAGCTCTGCGGCGTCCAATAACAGCCTTGCGCCGATATCCGCAAATACAAGTAACGCAGCGCCAGATATTGCAGAAAGTGGCAATAAATAACGGTTTTCTGTACCAAAAGCCAAACGCAACAAGTGCGGTACCACCAAGCCAACAAAGCTGATGATGCCACCCAAAGCGACTGAACTCCCCACCAAAACAGAAATGGCGAGGATCAGTTTCCAACGCATTTGATGTACATCGACTCCCAATTGGGTCGCATGAATCTCACCAAGCATCAATTTATCAAGCGACTTGCCTTTACAACACAACCAGATAAGCACCGGCAGCATCACCAAGGTAACGGTATGTTGATACCAACTTGCACCACCAATGCTGCCCATTAACCAATACATCAGTTGGCGTAGGCTAAGATCATCACTGAAGTAAAATGCCCACGTCACAATCGCGCTCGATAAAATACCCAATGCGACACCAACCAAAAGCAATCGAGCCGTCGTCAGATGCATTGCCCTTGCTATCGCCACCAAAACAAACGTGAATACCATCGAGCCTGCAATCGCTGCCAACATAAAAACAATCGGGGTGGGAAGAACAGGTGACGCGAACATGATTAAGACCATTGCTAAGCTTGCACCACCAGATATACCAAGAACGCCGGGTTCAGCCAAAACGTTCCCAAGCAACACTTGTAACGTCGCGCCAGATACCGCTAACGCAGCACCAATAATTGCCGCAGACACCAACCTCGGTAAACGCAAGTCCACCAGTAGCTTATGTTCAAATGCAGATAAAGATTGAAAAGGAGAAAGGAAAATTTCTCCGACCATCAAGTGGATGGCAGAGAGTACAGCGAGCACAATCGACATAACCATCAGGTTACGTTGCCAGCGTCGTTCCTTGTTCAGGATAAGTTGTTGAAAATCCATAGCGGCCGATAAAAACAAACGAGGCTTAACCTTACAGTTAAGCCTCGGTAAATTGCAATTAACTTCTCAAAGCAATGTTGGATTAATCGTAAACCAACTCGCCCTCTTCAAAACGGGTTTTCACTTCACAAACCATCAGAGCTGCACGTTGACCTATTGCGACATGGCGGTTCGGGAAGACAATCGCTTCGTTTTCGTTCTTCGCCATTAATGGTTTGTCGCCATCATGACCAAACACTTCGCCGTGAACAAATGAGGTGAAGTTTTCAACATTGTCGTCGAACATAAAGTCAAAGTCTTCGTTCAAACGAACGATTGTGCGACTTACGCGATACTTAATGCATGGTTTTGGTAGGTGTTCTGGCTTCGTTTCCGCAATCAAATTGCGTAAAGACAAATCAAACGCAGTCAGTTTATCGAGGTCATTTTCACCAATACGAGCCACACGACCAAGCTCCATCGTCAGAGCCTGCGCACCAAAGTTCTCGGCACTGTACCAGCTAAACGTACTCGATGGTGAGTTTGACAAGAGCACAGCTTCAATG
Organism: Vibrio sp. 1-2 (7-a); assembly: GCF_013048515.1. Taxonomy (NCBI): domain Bacteria; kingdom Pseudomonadati; phylum Pseudomonadota; class Gammaproteobacteria; order Vibrionales; family Vibrionaceae; genus Vibrio; species Vibrio sp. 1-2 (7-a). The sequence goes on along the minus strand of NZ_VHSQ01000001.1, from coordinate 803,060 downwards.
TGTGCACTGTCCAAGAAATCGATTAATGCCTTGCTTCGCACAGGATGACGAGTCTTAGGACTCACTGCAAACGTATAGTGCTTCGAGCCTCTAATCGCGCAGTGTAAATCAAGGTGCCAGCGTGTTGTCGGGTCGGTATCTTGATAAAAGTCTCGAACAAGCAGCTTAAGCGTATCAGCGATGACAAGCTCTTTTGTCTGTTTGTGTTCTTTTTCGTCAAACAGACGGTTGAGGTTTTCTTCAAGGAATCGCGTGTGCGCCAGAGTGGATTCTGGGTGAGCGATAATGAACAGACAACGGGTATCGACCGTCTGGAACCCAGATTCTATGTCTTGAATAATGGAATCCACCAGCTCCATCGGTGCGGTTTCATCTCCGTGAACCCCACAAGAGATGATGACGTTCTTCGTATCCTGAGTATAGTTCTCAGGGATCACTTCTAGTACACCACGCTGATAGAGTTTAAGTTTTACACCGTTAGAAAGCACCTGCTCCGCTGGTGCAACATCGATATGAACATCTAACGTGTCAGTTAAAAACGATTGGCGAAAGAGAGACTTCGTCATGCGTTACTCCTTAATAGCACGGCGGGTATGTTAATAAATTGTACAAAGGATTTTTGTTGCTGCGATCTCACTTATGAGTAGAAATCACTATTTCCCTCGAAAATCCGATACCTTTTCGCGCCAGGCACTCAAATCAAGCATTGAGGCGTTTAATTTTTAAACAATTACAAAGTGTTAGGGCTGTGAACTTTACCACAGCCCTGATTAAGATCATTATGATTTGATCAAATTTTTGTAGCTATAAAGCAGATTATGCATCAACACTGCGAAAAACTTAGCCGCGCTGTGCGAGCAAACGCTCAAACTCATCGACTTTTTCACGCACTAGCTCAACGCTCTGCTGCCAAAACGTTGGTTGAGTTAAATCCATCGATAGATGCTTTTCGACAACACCTTCCGCCATCATGCAGCCAGTATCGCGCAGCAAATTGATGTAATCGGTGTAAAACGCTTCGCCTTTGGTTTCTCGCTGTGCATAAATACCCTTACTGAATAAGAAACCAAACAGGTATGGGTAGTTATAAAAACTCACACTATCGATAGAAAAGTGCAGCTTGCTTGCCCAGAAGTACGGATCCGGCTCGCTCATTACGTCGCCATACCATTCTTTCCAAGTTTCAGACATCAACTTACAGAATTCATCTGCGGTTAACTCTCCATCCTGGCGGCGTTCATAGAACGATTTCTCAAACTCATAGCGGACCGGAATGTTGATCATTAAAGCTAGCGCAGATGACAACTCTTCCCACAACATCTCGAGCTTTTCATCGACGCTCTCCGCTTTCGAAATCAAATGTTCACGAACGATGTTTTCTGCAAAAATAGAGGCGGTTTCTGCTAACGTCATTGGATAGTAAGTTTGGCAAAGTGGCAAATCGCGAATAACCCAGTTATGGAACGCATGGCCAAGTTCATGTGCCAGAGTCATCAGGTCTGAGCGGCTACCACTCCAAGTCATAAACACAAGTGGTGTTCGCGTTGCTGGTAGTTTGGTGCAGTATGCACCAAGGCGCTTGCTGGCATTTGGCGCGGCATCAATCCATCCGTTTTGTACCATCAAACGGACAAACTCCGACATCTCAGGGTTTACTGTTTCAAATGCTTCACAAATAACATCAATCGCTTCATCAAAGTCGTAAACCTTCGCTTCACCGCTCAAAGCAGGCATAGCCGCCAGATGATTCCAAGGTTTCATCTCATCCAGACCATGTACTTGCGCCATCAATAAACCCGCTTTCTGACCAATAGCTCGACTGTCTTTGGCTACTGTCATCATCGCATTTAAAGTTTCAGCTTGGATTCGGCTACCATGCAAACTCGGCTCGAGGAAGTGAACTTCACGCTTCGTCGAACGCTTTTTGTTTTCAGTTAAACGCCATCCTGCTAACGCATTCAAAATTGCAGCGAATGATTCTTGGTGCGTTTGCATTGCATCTTGTACGCCTCGCCACGCGGCTTCTTGACGCTCGAATTCAGAACCATAAAGAATGCTTGCCGCTTGAGAAAACCCAAGCTCTTCACTCTTACCATCTGTGTACTCAAGCTTCACTTTCAATGAGCCAGTCAGGTTATCATATAGGTTACCCCAAGCCGATTTACCATCCACACTCATCGCAGCCAGTAACTGTTCTTCTGCGTTGCTAAGACGAGTATCCGCCAACTTTCTGGAGTTCAAGATAGAAAAAGCTTGCCCACTGATATCAGGATTCTCATGATCTAACACGCGCAAGATAAACTCTTCGTCGGCATGCGTTAATGTCAAATCAAAGGGACTGAACGCTTGGGAAAGCTCCGAAAAGATGCGGGTCATTTTACCAAGTAACGATTTCGCTTCGGCGTTTGTTGCATCAACAGAAGCATAACAACTCGCAAAATTTGCAACTGTGCCCGCTAAACGACTCGCTGCTTCATTGGTCAAAATCGCATTTTGCATGATCTCTACGTTGCCACAATCTGCTGATTGTTTATTCAAAAGATCAATACATTGTTCAACAAGAGCAATATCGTCTTGAATTCGTGGGTCAGAAAGGTCGTTATAAACGATGGACAAATCCCAACTCGGCGTTGTCATTTCTATATTTCCTTTTTATGTAACTGAGTCAATTTTCGCTTCCTGCACCTAGCAGATGGGCTTCCACTGACATCTTCCGTGACTATGCCCGTAAGCAATATCGTTCTGGGCATTTTAATATTTATAAATTAACGAGTTAAAAGAGGTACGCCAATCGAACGCACCGAGGCGTAAATTTGCTCATCGATGGTCATTGTTATATGCGTGACAGAAGCGTTTCCTATCGACAACGTCGAATACCACTTGGGGTTACGCCAATCTAACTCCAATACATGAGCAAGAATCATACGAATGACGCCACCATGCGTGACGATAAGTAGATTGTCATTGATATCGTTGATGATTTGAGACCACACGCGACATATGCGCTCAGAAAATGTGCTTAAGCTCTCAGCGTTCGGCAACGTATGTTGTGCTGGCGATTGCCAAAAAGCATCTAGCTTTTTCCACTGCTCAGTGAGCATATCAAAAGGCATACCATCAAAATCACCAAATGCCATCTCTTGTAAAGATTCATCCGTCATTACTGGTAATAATTGCTGTTCAGCAATTATATTTGCCAGTTCTTGACAACGTGAAAGAGGAGAACAAATCACTCCACCCACACCTCGTCCACTCTCGATCCAAGCCCGAGCAATGCTTTCTTGGTCAGCAGGCGTAACTTTTACATCTGTTTGGCCATGGAGTCCTGGTGGAGCATCTACTTTTCCATGACGCACAAGATAGATATTGAGTGTTTTCATTTTGTTCCATCCTACTCTTTAAGAACCAACGGCAAACCAGCAGCAACAAAGGTAACACGATGGCAAACACTGGCTAGTTTTTGATTCATCCGTCCTGCATTATCCACAAAGTAACGACTAACCGCCCCCAAAGGCACAATACCCATTCCAACCTCGTTAGAGACGAATATTAACGTCGCATCTGAACCACGTACCACCTGTATAAGCTTTTCAATTTCTGCTTCTAGCTTCTCATTGGAACATTTATCACCTAACTCAAATATCCAATTATTGAGCCACAAGGTTAAACAATCGACCAGTACAACATCGGTGTTAGCGAAATTTGTCAGTAACTCAGATAAATGAAGGGGGCATTCATGCTCTTGCCACTCGCCCCCTCGTTGCTTCTGATGATGCGCTATTCGCTCTCGCATTTCTTGGTCAAATGGCAGCGCGGTTGCAACATAATGTAATGAGTGTTGAGAAGTGGTCGATAATTGCTTGGCTGTTTTTTCCGCCAAATGCGACTTCCCAGAGCGCGCGCCACCGAGTATCAATTGCTTCATGAGATGTGATAAAACCCAATCATAGTGAGATAAACAAGCAGTTCCGATAGCTGCTGCGCTGCGCCAAGACAGTCCCCCGTAAAGCCGCCAATTCGCTTGGTTAACCAACGTTTGAACATCAAACGAAATACCACGAGAACAAGCGATATAAAGATCGCCTGCGTGATACCAAGCACAAGCAATGTTATGCCACCAGTAAACAACAAAATGGAGACTTCTAAAGAAGACTGGCTATTTGCCAGCGGTTTACTTTTCGACGTATCACTGTCACTGACATAAGGCATGTCATAAATAAGCGTCGCGGCTAGTGCTCGGCTTGCGGTATAAGCGACGACAATGACCAACCAAAACTGCGGCAAGTTAGCCAGTTCACTCCAAAAAACATACTTAGCCAATAACGCCATAATGAGAGTGGCTGCACCATAAGTGCCAATGCGGCTGTCCTTCATAATAGAGAGGCGTCGCTCTACGGTCATGCCACCGCCAATGCCATCCGCCATATCAGTCAAGCCGTCTTCGTGAAATGCCCCTGTTAACAATAAGCTAAACACCATCGTTAATACTACGGCAACCGATTCTGGGAAAAGAATTGAGGTGAGCGAAAATACCAGAGCACAAAGCGCTCCAAGCACGAGACCAACTAACGCGAAATAACGTCCGGCCTGATTCATGCGTTCTTCACTGTATGGCAACGCTTGGGGTACGGGTAAGCGACTAAAAAAACTGATAGCTAATAGAAACAACTCCCACTGGTATCTTAACGATGATGGCGTGACGTTCTCAGAATTAGCAGGGACTGACACTATACTGTAACTCCTGCACTCTCAAAGCTCGCCATCTTGTTGTAAAACTGGGCAGCAGCTTTTAACAAGGGTAAGGCAAGAGCGGCTCCGGTTCCCTCCCCTAATCGTAAACCAAGATCGAGTAGAGGTTCTGCTTTTAGGTACTCTAATACAAACTTATGTCCATTTTCTTCGGAGCGGTGGGCAAACAACATGTATTCGCGTGCTTCTTCGTCTAGCAACGTTGCAATATACGCAGCAACCGATACGATAAATCCATCCACTAAAACTGGGGTTTTAAGCCGCTTGGCTTCTAAAAATGCGCCCACCATTTGTACGATTTCAAAGCCTCCAACCTGTGCGAGAATCGCTTTAGTATCAAGACCTCGACATCGGTTCACGCCCTGTGCCACTAGTTTATATTTACGGCTCAACTGCTGTTGATTGATTCCTGTACCGACACCAACACAATAATCAATATCTAATGAACTCAGCGCCGATAACAGTGCGGAAGCCGAACTGGTGTTACCAATGCCCATCTCACCGAACATCAATAGATTTGAGCCAGACAAAATGGTTTGCTCAGCAATCTTCGCACCATACTCTAAACCTAGCGCCACTTGTTCTGTGGACATCGCTGATTGTTTAGAAAAATTAGCCGTACCGTTACCCAACCGTTGTTCAACCAAGTTTGGATGAAACTTAAATTCTGGAACCAGCACATCAATAGGTGCCAACATGCCGCAATCTATTACTTTGAGTTGGATGCCATTGATGTCGCAAAAGCAGTTGATGGCTGCGCCGCCGGCGAGAAAGTTAGCCACCATTTGCTGAGTGACTTCGCTTGGCGCAATGCTTACGCCTTCCTCTGCAACGCCGTGATCTCCAGCAAATACCAGCATGCTCGGTTTACAGATAGCGATGGAATCAACTGGCTGAGGTTTATCCTGACTTTGAATAAGAGCTAGCTGTAGTGCCACCTTTTCCAATAAGCCTAAAGAACCGACGGGTTTGGTTTTGTTATCTATGCGCGCTTGTATCTCCGCTGCAAAAGAGTCATCCATTTTTTACGTTCCTTTGATGTTGTCTGGGTGAGAGGTGTTCCATTGATTAAGAAATCTTGCTCAGCCCCAGTTTTGAGCGTCCACTATTGTATACCCTTGCATCCGCTTGGGGCAGCGCTAATCAGATTTCTGTTAGGAAAGTCTACTGAGTTCGCAGAGCGTCTCACCTTTCGAGCATTCGATTATAAGTAACTCCTTGAAATCCGCTACAATAGCTTAGGCTATATTCCCATATAGGAGAAAGGACATGGATAACAACACCTGCGCCATCATCGCTGGGGCGACTGGCTTAGTCGGTTCAAAAGTCATTACAAACCTCATAAATCAATCAGGTGTTGGTACCTTATATTATCTTTCTCGCCGCCCACTCGATGGCGTCCTAGATGCGGACAATAAGCTTGTTCCTCTCATTGATGCCGACCTCTCTATCCACCAATGGGATGATAACCAACCAACACCGACCATCGGCTTTATTTGTTTAGGCACAACTCTTAAGCAAGCAGGCAGTAAGGATAATTTACGTAGAGTAGATGTTGATCTGGTGTGTAAAGTCGCCCAACAGATGAAAACGATCGGAGTCAAACGCCTTGCGGTTGTTTCTAGCCTTGGTGCAAATAGTAAATCACCATCCCATTACTTAGCCTGTAAAGGACAAATGGAACAAAGAATCGAAGCTATGGGTTTTGAGGAAATCGTGTTTGTTCGCCCAGGCCCGCTTGTTGGTCAACGTCAAAGCCCAAGAACGGACGAGAAGTTAGTGCAAACTCTGTTTAAGGTAATTCGCCCATTCATGCTTGGCAAACTGTCCAACTTTTTACCTATTCGAGCGGAAGATGTCGCCAAAGCGATGATTTATCAACTTTTCAGTTATCAAGAAGACTCGGTGGTTTACTTACAAAGGCAAGAAATGCGTGACTTACTGCATCACTACGAATAACCATTTTGTACATTTAACGTGCTAATTCACACTCTCACGCGACTTAGATCTCGTTTTTATATTCATTTTAGATCTAGCTAATACCCGTTTGTCATTTTTAAAGTTATATCGCGAGCGTTATCTTACGCCCCATAAACAAATCCGTATAAAACCCCGTATAAAAAACAACCGCCATTTCGGCAGGTTGATAAGGTCAGATTATGAATTTTGCAGTGATAGCCTCTCTAGCCGTTTTTGTTGGCATATTGTTCTTTCTATTTAACCAACAACAAAAGAAACACACACTTTCTGGTCTCGTTTTAATCGGTCTTGTTACTGGTTCTCTTTTTGGTCTTGCTTTGCAACTCATTCACGGTGAAGGCAACAGCGCAATTGCTCAAACACTTGAATGGGTAGGCATTGTAGGCAGTGGCTACGTTGGTCTACTGAAAATGGTCATCATGCCACTAGTATTGGTATCGATGATCTCTGCAGTTGTTAAATTGGAGAAAGGTGGATCATTAGGTAAAATTTCTGGCCTGACCATCTCTGTTCTTCTAGTAACGACTGCAATTGCTGCACTTATCGGTATCTTGGTGACAACAACATTTGGCCTGTCAGCAGAAGGGTTAACTGAAGGTGCTCGTGAAACCGCTCGTATCGCCGTTTTAGAAAGCCGTGCTGGTACAGTAAGTGACCTGACTATTCCTCAAATGCTAGTTAGCTTCATTCCAACCAACCCATTTGCTGATCTAACAGGTGCTCGCTCGACATCAATTATCGCTGTTGTGATTTTCGGCGTGTTAACTGGTATCGCCGCTCGTAAAGTGATGATGGAAAAAGCAGAGTTGGAATCACCGATTCGTACTTTCGTAGAAGCTGCTCAATCTATCGTTATGCGATTAGTGAAGATGATCATGGCCCTAACGCCATACGGCATCGCAGCACTGATGGCAAAAGTGGTAGCGACATCAAGCGCAGGCGACATCCTAAACCTACTTGGCTTTATTGTGGCGTCTTATGTTGCTATCGCACTGATGTTTGTTGTTCACGGCGTATTAGTCTCTTTTGTCGGCGTTAGCCCTGCGGAATACTTTAAGAAAATCTGGCCTGTACTGACCTTCGCGTTTACATCTCGTAGCTCAGCAGCAACAATTCCACTAAACGTAGAAGCGCAAATCACCAAGCTTAACGTTCCACCAGCGATTGCAAACCTATCAGCATCGTTTGGTGCCACTATCGGCCAAAACGGCTGTGCTGGTATCTATCCTGCAATGCTGGCAGTGATGGTAGCTCCGACAATGGGTATCAACCCTCTGGATCTTCACTTTATCCTGTCATTGATTGCGATTATCACCATCAGCTCATTTGGTATTGCAGGTGTCGGCGGCGGTGCGACGTTTGCAGCCTTGATTGTTCTTCCTGCAATGGGCTTGCCTGTAACCATCGCGGCACTGCTTATCTCTATTGAACCATTGATTGACATGGCACGTACCGCACTAAACGTTTCAGGTTCAATGACTGCGGGTACGATTGCTAGCCGAGTGCTGAAGTCACCAGAAAGCGAAACAGCATTGGAAGAAACACGAGCGTAAAGCTCAAACTACTTCCCAAGCTATAAAACGTAAAATATCAAGCCGATGGTTCGCCATCGGCTTTTTCATTTTCAAAAATTCAACTTGCATCTTTCGTTGCTAGTCAAGGCGTTGAATGGTCTAATACTGTCATCGGTTTTGTAAACGGTAAGCAGAATGCACCAAGATAATCAGCCCACTTTTTTCTTTTTTGATTATGAGACATGGGGAACAAACCCCGCGAAAGATCGCCCAAGCCAGTTCGCTGGTGTTCGTACAGATGAAAACTTTAATATCATCGGCGAGCCTTTAGTCATGTACTGCCAGCCACCTGCTGATTATCTTCCGTCTCCTGAAGCTGCGCTTATTACTGGTATTACTCCGCAAAAAACGGTTCAAGAAGGCCTTTCTGAGCCTGAGTTTATCGCTAAGATTCACGCTGAACTCGCGAAACCAAATACCACCAGTTTAGGCTACAACAGCATTCGCTTTGATGACGAAGTGACCCGTTATACTTGTTATCGCAACTTTATCGATCCATACGCATGGAGTTGGCAAAACGGTAACTCGCGCTGGGATTTACTCGATGTGCTACGCGCATGCCACGCCCTTCGCCCAGAAGGCGTAGAATGGCCAGAAAACGAAGATGGCTTCACTAGTTTTAAATTAGAGCACTTGTCTGTTGCTAACGGCATAGAACATAGTAACGCGCACGATGCGATGGCAGACGTGATTGCGACTATCGAAATGGCGAAAAAAGTCAAAGCAGCGCAACCAAAATTGTTTGACTACTTCTTTTCTATGCGCCAAAAGCGCAAGCTCAATGAATTAGTCGACATCGTCAACATGACGCCGTTGATGCACGTTTCAGGCATGCTAGGGCGCGAATGCCAGTACACTAGCTGGATTGTGCCTGTTGCTTGGCACCCAACCAATAATAACGCCGTTATCACTATCGATTTAGCGAAAGACCCTCAACCTATTCTAGAGCTATCCGCAGAAGAGCTACACGAAAGACTCTACACTAAGCGAGAAGATCTTGGTGAATTGCTACCAGTGCCTGTTAAGTTGGTTCATTTGAACAAATGCCCTATTCTCGCCCCTGCCAAAACGTTAACGGCTGAAAATGCGGAGTCTATTGGCATTGATCGCCAGCAATGTCTCGCTAATCTCGCTTTGTTGCGCCAACATCCTGAAATTAGAGAAAAGCTGATTAGCCTCTTTTCAGTCGAGCGTCAATTCGATAAAAGTGATGACGTCGATACGCAACTTTACGACGGATTCTTCTCTCCGGCCGATCGCGCAGCCATGGATATCATTCGCGAAACCGACCCGAATAATCTTGCCGCATTGGACATTGAATTTGATGACAAGCGCATTAAACCTCTATTGTTCCGCTATCGTGCGCGTAACTTCCCAGGCACATTAGACGAGCAAGAACAGAGACGCTGGGCATTACACTGTCGAGAAGTGTTTGAAAGCCAAATTGAAGAGTACATGCTGAATTTAGAAAACTTAGTTCACGAACATGAAAGTGACGAAAAGAAGATTGCGATATTAAAATCCGTGTACCGTTATGTAGAGAGCTTAGCTTCTTAACTCCTCCCAATACAAGCGCACCTTATGGTGTGCTTGTTGTTTATATACTGTCAAAATGATTAAAGAACGATTCTTACAACTGATCCAACTGCTCATTTCAATCTTCCTCATCATGGGGGCACTTGGCATCGGAATTACCATTCAAAAGTTCACTGGCGTTTCCGTCCCAGGAAGTGTCATCGGTATGCTCGTACTGTTTTTCTCCATGACTCTTGGGCTTGTAAAGGTCGATTGGGTCAAACCGGGCGCCACGCTATTTATCCGCTACATGATTTTGTTGTTCGTTCCTATTAGCGTCGGATTAATGCAACATTTCGATATGCTACTCGCTAATGCCCTCCCTATCATTGCTAGCGCAGTTGGAGGCTCACTCATTGTACTGGTCAGCCTCGCTTGGCTGCTGGACTACTTGCTAAAGGAGAAGCACTGATATGTGGTTAGTTGTTACCATTGCGGTTTTTCTTGTCGCGCGCCAAATCGCAATCAAACTGAATAATCCTCTAGCAAATCCTTTGCTGATCAGTATTGCAGTGCTCATTCCTTTGCTTACTTACTTAAATGTACCGTTTGAAACGTATTATGCGGATAACGAAGGGATCAGTTTTTTACTTCAACCAGCCGTAGTTGCTCTGGCTTACCCGTTATATGAACAACTACCACAAATTAAAGCAAACTGGCGAATCATCACTTTTGCTTGCACAGTAGGCAGTGTGATGTCGATGATGACAACCACCTTGATCGCAGTCGCTTTCAAAGCGGATATCAGTTTAATCGCAAGTCTAGTGGGTAAATCCGTCACTACGCCAATAGCAATGGAAATTTCGAGTCACCTCGGTGGTGAAGCTGCCGTTGCGGCGATCTTGGTTCTGATTGTTGGTTTATTGGGCGCGATTTTGGCATACCCAATTTACAACTTAATTGGAATTAAACACCCGATTGCACGTGGCCTAACAATGGGTACCGTGTCTCATGCCTTAGGCACCGCGACATGTGCAGAGAAACAGCCCATTGATGCCGCGTTCTCATCACTCGCATTGGTTTTATGCGGCATCATCACTTCTATTTTGGCACCAAGCTTTTTTGCTTTGGCTGTCTGGCTATATCAATAGTTAAGCGCTCTCGGTCTGCCCTCCTTCCGGCAGGCCGTGGCCTTCCCGTTTCTTCCTTATCCCTTCCAAAATTCTGTATTACCTCATCTAACAACCCGTTCTAGTAAGATCGTTAAGGCACTCTGACGAGATACACACTAATAACTTCAACATTCAGTGCAATATTACTGACTCAACGTTGCTTAGATATCTAGGAATAACGTTGTGTGGACATGTAGGCATCGTAATTAACATATCCCAGCGTCTTGGTCATATGAATATATACTGATATGGTTAATTGTGAGACGGAGATAACGCTTCACGTCAGTGCAATCGAATACATGTGTGAGCTCACTCTAATTATGTAACAGAATTATCAATTGCATTATTTATCGTGATCTAACGCACGGAACATTTCTATCCTTCACATAGAATAACTGTCCATGCAATAACAAGGATTCAACATGAAAAGTCGCATTGAACAGGCGCTAGCAGGCGCTCCAGAAGCACTTTCCAAACAACTTGCTCCTATCATCCAAGCTGATGATTTTGATGCTACGCTTTCAGTTCAACAGTTTGAGCAGTTGCTTTCAGCTACCGGTCTATCAGATAAAGAGCTTCGTGTTGCTCTACTTCCTTTTGCCGCAGCATATTCCTATGCTCCTCTTTCTGAATTTTATGTCGGTGCTATCGTTCGTGGTCTCTCAGGTCGCCTTTACTTCGGTGCCAACATGGAATTCTTTGGTGTTCAGTTAGGTCAAACAGTTCACGCTGAGCAGTCTGCAATTAGCCACGCTTGGATGAAAGGTGAACGTGGTATTAAAGATATCACTATTAACTTCAGCCCATGTGGTCACTGCCGTCAGTTCATGAACGAGTTATCTACCGCAAACGAGCTTAAAATTCAGCTCCCAGAACGCGAAGAAAAGTCGCTGCACGAATACCTACCTGAAGCCTTTGGACCAAACGATCTCGGTATCGAATCCGGCTTAATGGCAGAAGTAAAGCATCAGTTCTCATGCGATGATGAAGACACTCTAATTCAAAGCGCTGTTGAAGCGATGAACATGAGCCACTCACCATATACCAACAACTTGAGTGGCTTAGCATTAGAAATGGCTAGCGGCCGTGTATTCCAAGGTGCTTATGCGGAAAATGCGGCGTTTAACCCTAGCTTGCCGCCATTACAAGTTGCGCTGATCCAAGTACTACTTGCGGGTGAAACTTTTGACAATATCAAAGCCGCTGCTCTGGTAGAAAACTCAGAAGGCAAGATCAGTCATTTGGCTGATACGCAATCAACGTTAGAAGCGTTGAATCCAGATATTCCACTTAGTTTTGTCAACGTATAAGCGACAATTTCAGTATAAAAAGCTCTACGGCATGTAGAGCTTTTTTATTGCCTAAAAACCAAAAGCAAACGTTTGCTTTGTCATGAAACTTCAGTATGATCTCCTGCAATTTCTGTCTCACCACTCTATTTTGTAAGGGAACACTATGTTTGGCACTGCAACCAGCGCAAATGCTACCCGTGTATTACTTTTAGGCTCTGGCGAACTCGGTAAAGAAGTCGCAATTGAATGTCAGAGACTTGGTTTAGAAGTGATTGCTTGTGATCGCTATGCTAATGCTCCAGCGATGCAAGTTGCTCACCGTAGTTACGTCATCGATATGTTAGATGGAAGCGCCTTAGAAGAAGTTATTACAAAGGAACAACCTACTTACGTCGTACCTGAAATCGAAGCTATCGCAACCGACAAACTGGTAGAGCTTGAAGAAAAAGGGCTGAATGTTGTTCCAACCGCTAAGGCAACCAAGCTAACAATGAATCGTGAAGGTATCCGACGTTTGGCTGCAGAAGAACTAGAACTGACGACATCACCTTATCGTTTTGCAGATACTTTTGAAGACTTCAAAGCCGCGGTTGAGCATGTAGGCATCCCGTGCGTAGTAAAGCCAGTTATGAGTTCTTCAGGTAAAGGGCAAAGTGTCATTAAGACCGAAGACGACGTAGCAAAAGCATGGGATTACGCACAGGAAGGCGGACGTACGGGGGCAGGTCGCGTGATCGTGGAAGGTTTTATCGACTTCGATTACGAAATCACTTTATTGACCGTCAGAGCCGTTGACGGTGTTCACTTCTGTGCTCCAATTGGCCATCGTCAGGAAGATGGCGACTACCGCGAATCATGGCAACCACAAGCCATGTCAGAAAACGCAGTAAAAGCAGCAGAATACACGGCAGAGAAAGTAGTCAACGCACTCGGTGGCTACGGCATCTTTGGTGTAGAGTTATTTGTTAAAGGTGATAAGGTCATTTTCAATGAGGTCTCTCCTCGCCCACACGATACAGGCATGGTCACTATGATTTCTCAGGAAATGTCAGAGTTTGCTCTCCACGTACGTGCATTTACCGGAATGCCGATTAATAATATCGTACAATATGCTCCATCTGCGTCGGCCGTTATTCTTGGTCAAGGGACTTCTACAAACATTCGCTTTGACAACCTAACCAAAGCCTTAGCTCAACCTCAAACGCAAGTTCGTCTATTCGGCAAGCCAGAAATCGATGGTCGCCGTCGTTTAGGTGTTGTCCTTACGCGACGAAAAACCACCGAAGAAGCCGTTCAAGATGCTGTTGAAAGTGCTTCAAAAGTTAATATCACTTATTAAATACGAACCACTTATACAAAAATAGCGCAGCTCAAATTGCTGCGCTATTTCGTTTTACAAACCAAAAAAACCTATTCACTCTCGATTAGGTACACTTCTTCAGAGAAGCGACTTAAGCCTTTTTTCGCAATTTTAGGATGGTTTTCATCAGCTTCATCTACGTTCAAACAGGTAACTTTGTAACCTGAAAATAACTGCTCAATCTCTTCGACTGGCACACTAAATGGAGGCCCTGCCATCTCTTCTTGAGGATAGTTGAGTGTAACAAGCAAAATACGACCGCCTGGATTCAAAAGTTGCTTGAGACGCTCTACATACTCCTCTCGCATATCTTGCGGTAAAGCAACCAACGCGGCGCGATCATAAATGATATCGGCTTGAGATACTGGTGCAGTGAAAAAGTCCCCAGTATAAATAGAGAGCTCATCAAATTGATAAAGCTCGTGCATACCATTAACAGGCGTCACGGTTGGCGTATAAAAATGTTCAGCAAAAAAGGCACGAACAGCGATATGGCTCAGCTCAACACCTTCAACTGAATCATGCTTCATCGCTAACCAAATCAAGTCTTCTGACTTTCCACACAAAGGCACTAACACTTTGTCTTCACGCTTTGGGTTTGTGTGTTGCCAATATGCAGGTAATAGCGGGTTTACATCTTCCAAGTGAAATCCGATTTGATTACTGGCCCATTTATTATGCCAAAACTCTTGGTCTCTCATTTTACTTTCTACTTGTCGGCTGATTTTCATTTTGAGAAGTAAGACTAACGATTTTTTTCAATTTGTCTATGCCGTTCATCTTTGGTTAATACAGCGGTGATAGGATGTAAACGTTCTTATAGGAACCACGCCTTTATCTGATAAACAGAATAAAGAAAAGAGAAATGGTGATCTAACGCACGATTCCACTTCAAGACAAAACTGAAACCTTGGAATCTTTCGTAATGACCCCATTAATAAGTTAGTACCTGATTTGCCGAACTTAGCGACCTTTATGTTCCCTATTTTCTAAGTACAAGCAAGTTAAGGAGAGTGAATGAGCTTATTTCTTCGTACTACAGCATTGATGCTTTTGGTACTTAGCCGTGCACCGGCATTTGCCGCACTTCCAATTACCCCAGCGCCGAGTGGCGATCAAAATCGTTCAACAAGTCAAAACGAAGTTTGTTCGAAACTCTTTAAACATAGCCTTAGCGGCTTGTATGGTATTCAGTCAATCGACGCAACTCCAACTCAGCCATACACTGACTTCGACATTCTTTACAGCAAAGCTCACCAAGCACAATTTGAGCTTGAAACTATCTGTAAAAGTACCGCACTTCTTAATGATGCTCAGCCATACTTCGCAGGCGTAAAGTCCAAACAACGAGCAGAAGAAAAAATAGCTTTGGAGTTAGATGGAAAAGTCGAACGCATTACTGACCTAGCCCGTGCCACGATTGTTGCTGAAGACGTCGCGAGCTTAGTCTCCATTTATGAAACCTTAGAGCGTGAAACAACAATTGTTAAAGTAAAAAATCGCTTCAAAAAACCTGGTCCTTCAGGCTATAGAGACTTGAACTTACTCGTTCGTTTACCAAAGACAAATCTAGTTGCCGAAGTTCAACTGCACTTAAAAGCCATCGCAGATGTGAAAAGCGGTCCTGAACACGACCTATACGAAAAAATCCAGAAACTAGAACGCCAAGCGATGATGGAGAAACGCGAACTAAGCGAACTAGAACTCGCTTCTATTCGCAACATGCGTGCACAGTCTAAAAACTTGTACCAACAAGCATGGCAACCATACTTAACAACGCACCTAGAAGCAGCGTAATCCATATCATTAAGATATACTCAAAAACAGAAAAACCACCGCATTGCGGTGGTTTTCGTTTATATGCGACACAAGTTTTACGCAAAAAAAAAGACCACGCCTTAGCGTGATCCATTTATTCGGCTTACTGTACTTTCTTCAGGTTTTCTACACGAGCTTTTAACTTCTGACCCGGGCGAAAAGTCACTACACGTCGAGCAGTAATTGGAATATCTTCACCGGTTTTCGGGTTACGACCAGGTCGTTCATTCTTGTCACGAAGATCAAAGTTACCAAAACCTGACAGTTTTACCTGTTCGCCACTTTCCAGTGCCTTACGAATCTCTTCAAAGAACACTTCCACCGTTTCCTTGGCGTCCCGCTTACTAAATCCTAATTTATCAAACAGGTTTTCTGCCAGTTCGGCTTTTGTGAGCGCCATAAAACTTTCCTCAAAGCTATGTTAAACAATGCTACGTTAGTGTAGCGCCAGAGCAGTTTTACCCTACCAATTCAACAACATATCGGGGTTACATCAGGAAGTGTATGACAAGCTTATGATTTTCGCCAACTTTTTTCTTGGCGAACAAAAGGAATAGCACTATGTAAATTATTGTTAAACGCCAACATTTTGATATTTTTGTTTTTGTTTTCTCTTTAATAGGAAAAACATCCAGCTGATAAAACTAAAAGTAGTTAAAATATCAACATTAATCACTATTTAATAAAAATATCAGAGATTGGTTATTTAACAGACACTTGACATAGAACTTGTCGTAAATTCAGTGATTTGTATGTAACTCGATACGTAACAATTGAACTAAATGGTATGACCACCTGGCTTTGCAACTGTGCTTAGAAAGCTTGATTAAACCCACGCTTCTCACTGTTCAGCGATGACGCAATATATAAAGGTTGATAATGTGGTTCTTCATGTATCTCCACATTAGCTCCTTACACTTCATCTAGGCGACCATGATTAATCAAATCATAAATATTCTTTTCCCTGTTTTTGCTCTTGTCGGCGTCGGCTATTTGGTAGGTCGTTACATCAAGCCTGACTTTCGTCCAATCAACCGCATTAACATTGAGGTTTTCACACCTGCGCTGGTGTTTTCTTCGCTCGTTAGCATGCCGTTAGACTCGAATCAGGGACCACTCCTTTTTGCAGCAATTGTCGCGGTTTTGGTTCCCGCAATACTCATGATCCCTGTATGTCGATTGACGTCACTGTCGTTTAAAACCTGGGCACCACCACATATGTTTCGCAATAGCGGAAACCTTGCTATTCCTTTGTTTACCTATACGTTTGGAGAAATTGCGCTATCCTCAGCAGTACTGCTATTTGTCGTGTCAGCATGCTTGCACATTAGTTTAGGTGTAATGCTACTTAGTCATGGCAACCCTTTTAAGCAAATAGTCAAGATGCCAATCTTTTTAGCTGCGTCGTTGGCTCTGTTTCTCAACGTGTCAAATGTAGGGGCATGGGCACCTTTATACGAAACGACTGCTCTACTTGGGCAAGCGGCAGTACCCGTGATGCTTTTATCCCTAGGGGCGCAAATGTGTCATTTAAGAGTGGACGGTTTAAAGGTTGGTGTATTGTGTACCGTGCAGTCGCTTGCAACTGGGGCGGTTGCATTTGCACTTATTTATTGGTTAATTCCCCTTCCAACGATGCAATTGCAAATGATGGTACTCTTCACAATGCTGCCACCAGCCGTCATGAATTACCTATTTGCGGAAAGGCTGAATATAGAGCCCATGAAAGTGGCGTCAATGGTACTATTTGGCAACTTTTTCAGTATTCTTACGCTCCCACTTCTGCTTAGCTATACCCTCTCACTCGCCGCCTAGCTGCCAATAAACTTGCGTTAGCGTCTGTTGGCGGAAAAACGATATATGCCAAGTCTCGATTAAGCGTTACCTCGAGTTTGGTTCAGATTTTTGAGGTTGTTGGAGGTGACGTAAACGGCCTAGTACGTGAATCACAATAAGATAATGCTCAACATAAAAAACCCTGCCGATTTGACAGGGTTTTTAGTTTCTTAAGAGAGATAGTTCGTCTAACGCTTAGTCACGTAGAGACGCACCAAACTTCTCAGAAACGTGAGCAACGATAGCGTCAACCGCACCAGCTATATCTGCATCTTCAAGCGTACGCTCAACTGACTGTAGAGTCAGAGCGATTGCTAGGCTCTTCTTACCTTCTTCAACGCCTTTACCTACGTAAACGTCGAACAGCTTCGCATCTTTAAGGAACTCGCCACCTTGCTCTAAACAAGCATTAACGATGTCACCAGATGCTACCGCTTCGTCCACAACTACAGCGATATCACGACGGTTTGATGGGAATTTAGAAAGCTGAACCGCTTCTGGGATCACTTTACTGTTGATTGCAGACCATTCGATTTCGAATACGATAGTACGACCGTTTAGACCGAACTTACGCTCAAGCTCAGGGTGAACGGTACCGATCACGCCCACTTCTTTGCCATCTACGATGATTGCCGCAGATTGACCTGGGTGAAGTGCTGGGTTAGCTTTTTTGCTTTCAGGTGACAGTGCAGCGAAAGAGTACGCTTTTTCGTTCGCAGATAGCTCTAGAACTGCTTCTAGGTCGCCTTTAAGGTCGAAGAAATCAACAGTGTTAGTTTCGATATCCCAGTGCTCTTCACCACGAGTACCAGCAATAACACCTGCAAGCATAGGCTCTTGGCACATGCCGTTTTCTGCAGATTCACATGGGATGAAACGTAGGCCGTATTCGAATAGACGAACGCGTGGCTGTTGACGTTTCTGGTTGTGAACAACCGTGTTCAACAGCCCTTGGATAAGACCAAGACGCATTGCTGACATGTCTGCTGAAATTGGGTTTGGAAGCACTAGAGGCTCAACACCAGGTACAACTAGCTTTTGTTGCTCAGGCTCAACGAAGCTGTATGTAATTGCTTCGTGGTAACCACGGTCAACAAGAAGATCACGAACGCGTTTCAGTGGAAGATCCGCTTCAACGTGGTTGTGCATCTTAAGTGCTGCAGCTGGGTGTTGGTTAGGAATGTTGTCGTAACCGTAGATACGGCCAACTTCTTCAATCAGGTCTTGCTCGATAGCAATATCGAAACGCCATGTTGGCGCTACTGCCACCCAACCTTCTTCTGAAGCTTCAACAGTCAAACCTAGGCGCTCTAGGATTTCTACTACGTCAGCATCAGCAATGTGGTGACCTAGTAGGTTGTCTAGCTTCGTACGACGTAGAGCAACTTTGTTTGGCTTAGGTAGGTCTGCTTCAGACTCTACTGCAACAACAGGTGCTACTTCACCGCCACAAATTTCAACAAGAAGCTGAGTTGCACGCTCCATTGCGCTCACTTGCAGTGCGTAATCCACACCACGCTCGAAACGCATTGAAGAATCAGTGTGAAGACCGTAGCTACGAGCGCGACCACGGATGTGGTCAGGTGCAAAGAATGCACACTCTAGTAGAACGTCTTTAGTCTCGGTTGTTACACCAGACTCTTCACCACCAAAGATACCTGCGATTGCAAGTGCTTTGTTGTGGTCAGCTACAACTAACGTATCTGCGTTTAGTTCTGCTTCGCTGCCGTCAAGAAGTGTTAGCTTCTCACCTTGCTCAGCCATACGAACTACGATGCCGCCGTCGATCTTCGATAGATCGAATGCGTGCATTGGTTGACCTTGCTCTAGAAGCACGTAGTTAGTGATGTCTACTACAGGGTCGATAGAGCGAATACCACAACGACGCAGTTTCTCTTGCATCCATAGTGGCGTTTCAGCTTGAACGTTTACGTTCTTAACCACACGACCCAGGTAACGTGGACACGCTGCTGGCGCTTTCACTTCAATAGACACTTTATCGTCGATTGAAGGCGCAACTGCTTCTACTGATGGCTCAGTCACGTCAGCACGGTTTAGTACGCCAACTTCACGAGCTAAACCACGGATGCTGAAACAGTCAGCGCGGTTTGCTGTTAGATCTACGTCTACCGTTACGTCATCTAGACCTAGAAATTCACGGAAATCAGTACCGATTACTGCGTCTTCTGCTAGTTCCATGATGCCGTCTGACTCAACATCAATGCCTAGTTCAGTGAACGAACAAAGCATGCCGTGAGATGGCTGGCCACGTAGTTTCGCTTTTTTAATTTTGAAATCGCCTGGAAGAACAGCACCAACTGTTGCTACCGCTACTTTCAGACCTTGGCGACAGTTAGGTGCGCCACAAACGATGTCTAGAAGCTCTTCTTCGCCTACATCTACTTTAGTAACGCGAAGTTTGTCTGCGTCTGGGTGTTGACCACATTCAACAACGTGACCCACTTTAACGCCAGTGAAAGAACCCGCTACAGGAAGAACGTCGTCTACCTCTAGGCCGGCCATTGTAATTTGATGAGTGAGTTCGTCAGTAGTAACCGCTGGGTTTACCCACTCACGAAGCCATGATTCGCTGAATTTCATGTTGATGAACCCTCTGGATTACTTGAACTGTTTTAGGAAACGAAGATCGTTTTCGAAGAACGCACGTAGATCGTTCACGCCGTAACGAAGCATCGTTAGACGCTCAACACCCATACCGAATGCGAAACCAGAGTATTTTTCAGGATCGATGCCTACGCTACGTAGTACGTTCGGGTGAACCATACCGCAGCCTAGTACTTCTAACCATTTACCGTTTTTGCCTTTCACGTCTACTTCAGCTGAAGGTTCAGTGAATGGGAAGTAAGATGGACGGAAACGTACTTCTACTTCTTCTTCGAAGAAGTTACATAGGAAATCGTGCAGGATGCCTTTCAACTGTGCAAAATTTACGTTCTCATCAACCAGCATACCTTCCACTTGGTGGAACATTGGCGTATGCGTTTGGTCGTAGTCGTTACGGTATACACGGCCCGGAGCGATGAAACGGAATGGTGGTTTACCATTTTCCATCGTACGGATCTGTACGCCTGACGTATGAGTACGAAGCATCAAATCTGGGTTGAAGAAGAAAGTATCGTGATCAGTACGAGCAGGGTGATCAGCGGCAATATTTAGCGCATCAAAGTTGTGGAATGCATCTTCGATCTCTGGGCCAGCTTCGGTGTTAAAACCAAGTTCGCCAAAGAACTTCTCAATACGCTCTACAGTACGAGTTACTGGGTGTAAACCACCGTTCTCAATACGACGACCTGGTAGTGTTACGTCGATTGTTTCTGCTGCTAGTTTCGCTTCAAGCTCTGCACGTTGTAGTGCGTCTTTACGAGCTGCGATAGCTTGCTGAACGACGCCTTTCGCTTTGTTGATCTCTTGACCAGCTTCACGGCGTTCTTCTGGTGGTAGTTTGCCTAGGCTTTGAAGTTGAGCAGTTAGCTCACCTTTTTTACCCAGATACTGAACACGCACTTCATCAAGTGCGACTAGCGATTCGGCAGCTTCAATTGCAGTGCTCGCGCTAGCAATGATCTCTTCTAGATGTTGCATCGTTTCCTCATCTACCTGTTGGTAGTGTCCATAAGGGAGTGATTGGTTTTTTGATAGCTGTACATAGTAGCCAAACCGGGCACCAATGCCAAATTGAATTACGAAAAGAAGAGGTTATTGAATAAAAAGAGCACAAAAACGTCAAAAATGTCATCTTTCATTAATCTGCCGTTAAGTTGTGCCCTTTGTGTTTTAGAAATAGTATTGAATAGATAGCTCGATAAAATCGTCATCTCGGGCGAAATAGAGCAAATCGTTTGGCGTTTCATTTTGGAACAACCAAGCATCAATTTGCCACTTAAAGTTATTCGATATTCGGCTCGAGGCTTCTAACTTGGCATTGTAAACATCGGCGTTATCTAAATCCTTTGTGATTCCCGTCAACACTTCCGTTCCGTCCTCGTCGTTGAGCGCCCAACGAATGCCTGCAAACACATCATTTTGACCGATAGTTTGTGCGTTATTCCCACGACTGTCGTAGAGGTACTCACCAATCACACCCACATCCCAAACCGTGTCAAATGCGCCAACGAAGGTGTACTCAAATCCCGTCACAAGACCGACATGATTATCAGCACTATCTCGATAAACACTTTCCAGCTTCCATAACCAATCGCCAACGATTCCTTGTACATCGAGACCGACATGACTCATCAGAGCGTAGTAAGGCTTTAATTCCCCGTACTCAAAACGAAAGTAAGGATCCCGGTTTGTTCCATATAAATAGCTCAGGCCTACGTCCCAATCGCCAAGCATTTTCGAATATCGAAAAGCCACATCTACCTGCTTTTCTTCTCTGCTTGATTCATAGATAGCATCATCTGAGACAACAGGTTCGGTTCGCAAGCGCCCGTCAGTACCCGCAAACGTTCGTTCCCTAAAGTAAGGTAATAACATTGCATGGACAGTGCCCCAATCTTTGAATGAGGTAAAATGCAACATCGGCTGACCGAGTTTATCTTCACCATCGACGGCTTCAATGGCGTCTGTCTGGTTTACTACATCAACCAAATGGGCGGATTCCGTCACTCCCCAAAAGACCTTACTAATCCCAACTCGAAGCTCATAATCATCCCAATAAGTCAGATAAAGCGCCTCTCTTACGTCTCCATGACTTCGCTCATCGTCTAGGCTATCCAAACGATAGAAAGGTGTGAGGGTAAAGCTCGCATCACCATTTTGCATCTCCCAGTAAAATTCTGGCTGCAAAACCAATGACGTTTGCGCTTTGCTCTGACCCTGAGAGCCAGTTTCAAAAAACTGACGATGCTCAATATTGACTTGCCCTGCAAGCTCAACGGCGGCAAGAGGCATCGAGTAAAGAGAGGTTGCTGCGCTAAGCAACAACCCAACATTTGATCGGTTCATTTCTTCTCCACTACCTCACTCGCTTTAACACATTCTTATGAAAATCATTGTCTTCTAGCCCAGTGTTAAAGCGCATTTCACTTGTTGTTAGCTCAGTGCTTTTTCCTGTTTGATGGTTTGTCATCGCCATAGTGTGCGCTCGCCAATATTGGTTGAGGTACTGCTTGTAACCGGAAAAAGAAAGCGTTTTTAACAACGACCCTTTGCGATCGTAAAACTCAACTTTCAGTGGGCGGTAATGCGCTTTATCTAACCACACCGTTTGCTTGGTATAACCTGAGTTCTTATCGGTCGGAATTTGCTCTACGACGAAAACATCTTGCCCGTTTATGGTGTCATCTTTTAAGTAATTGAAACGATACTTTTCGATCTCAAAAGAACTGAGATCCTCATACGCAAATTCACTACCCATAAAAGGGCCTGATTTGTTACGCGAGGAAATACGTTTCACACGCTTCAGTGCTGGAAGGTAAAGCCACTGGTCATCGGCACCCACTGTATGAGAGTGGTTGAGAAACGCGGTGCCTTTCACATCTCTTGGTTCATCAAATATTGTGAGTCCTTTATCACCATCGTCCTCAACTTCGAGTGATTGGAGGCGCATTAAACGTGTGCTGCTTTCTCCTTGTGCGTTCCGCAGAATCATTTTCATAGTAGCAACAGAATCCCCCCACCCTTCATCACGGGCTTTGCGCTCTTGAGCAATTTCTAATCCTTTCGCTTCATCCGCTAACACCGCATGACTCATAAAAAGCGAGACAGAAAGTGCAGATACTTTTAAGGCATTTTTTAGTAAATTCATGTTCAATCCTTTGATTCGTTATGACTGAATAACAGCCGTGGTTTGAGAGTCAGTTGATTTAAGCTTGTTTCGGCGGTCCACCTCGTCGTAGACGCCTTTGTCAAACAACATCAGTAGAGTCGGTAGAAAGATGAAATCCACAACAAGAGCAATGAAGATAACAATGGCACTCAACTGCCCCATATCGGCATTTAAGCGGAAGCTCGACATCGCCAGAACGGAGAAACCAGCAACAAGCACGACAGTCGTAATCCAAAGCGCGCGCCCCACGGTGCGAAAAGCGTAACGAACCGCTTGTTCCGCGCTATGGCCATCTTTACGAGCGTGTTGGTATTTAGAGAGAAAATGAACGGCATCATCAACCACAACGCCAAGCGTCAACGTCACAACAACAGACAACCCCAAATTAATTTCACCAGAAACCAACGCCCAAATACCAAAACCAATAAGCGCAGGGGCGATATTCGGGACCAGGCTGATTAAACCGAGCTTGAACGAGCGTAAGGCAAAGATCAGTAATGCCGAAATTAAGACCAGAGTGATAGGCAAGGTTGACAGCATGCTAGCCATATTCGTTTCGCCAATATGCGCAAACATCAGTGATGGACTAGAAGCAACAACATCATACTGAGGCGCGTTTTCGTTAAACCATTGGTAAATACGATTTTCCAAATCAACAAGCTCGACGCTGCCCAAGTTCTCCACAGTGAGAACCATCTTGATTGACGACTTATCAACATTGATTTGGTTGTTCAAATCTAAGCCATACGGTAGTGACATTTCATAAAGCAGCAGATATTGAGCCGCTAATTCTCTGTCTTGAGGGAGCGAGTAATAAGCCTGATCATCTCCATGCATGTTCTTGTTTAGACGCTTATAAACATCGCTCAAGGTCGCAACATGGTCCGTTTCTGGCTGCAACCTTAGCCAGTCAGTAAATTTACCCACGGTATTGAGAAAATTAGGATCCGCAATACCCTGCGATTCGTTAGTTTTTATCGCGATACTGATGTTCGCCATGCCACTGATTCGCTCTTCCATAAAATCAGCCGCTCGACGAAATTCATTGCTATGACCAAAGTACTCGACGGATTCATCGTTGACTTTGTTCAGCGGAATCAAACTCGCACTCGCGACAATAACAAGCACCGACAACGGCAATAACGCATGTCGCTTTGACACCACGAAATCCCCTAAGTGATCCATAAAGTGCTTTCTTTCATCAGCAGTGTCTGACTTCACCCTAACAGGAAGGATATGAAGTAACGCCGGAAGTAATGTGATGGAAAGGAAACAAGCAATCATGACGCCAAGGGCTGATAGGTTGCCGAAATCTCTCAGGATTGGAGAATCCGACATATTCATCATTAAAAAGCCGATCGCGGTGGTAATGGAGGTAATCAGGATGGGCATGAAATTGAGCGCAATACTTCGTTCAATAGAATGGGCTTTACTAAAGCCGTTTTGCATAGACTGACGCATCGTCGCTATAATGTGTACACAGTCGGCGACGGCAAGCGTCATCACCAAGGTAGGCACATTAACTGTCGCCGTGCTTAAGAACATACCAGCCCATCCTGATAATCCCATTGTCACCATAACTGAGCCGATAATAACGATGAGTGTCGCGATGACGCTAAGCAATGAGCGCAACATGAGAGTCAGGAAAACCAATATCACTAGTAGCATGGTCGGCACTAGCGTCGCGCTGTCATCTTGAGCTGCGGTCATAAACGCGTAGTTCATTGCAATAATACCGGCTTTGTGGAACTCAGTGTCCGGGTACACTTGCTGATAACGCTCAATCATTCCGTTTATGTAGACAACCACTTCTTGTACTTCAGCGGTTTTATCGACCTCAGGGAGTTGGACCGTAATATTCACGACCGTGACATCCCCTTTTTCGGAAATCAGTGAACTTTTCAAAACCGGCTCACTCAACGCAATACTTTTGACTTTCTCGATTCGCTGAGGCGTCAATTCATATTCGCTATACAGTAAATCTTCGACAAGAAGATCATCTTCAAACGCTTCGGTATGCTGGTAGTTGGCAAGGGAATCAACACGAGTGGAGTATGGGACTTGCCACGCCTCGTCAGTGATCTGCTGAATAAGAGATAAGGTGTTAGGAGTAAAAACAGTGCCACTTTTTGGCGCTATGACCAAAGCAAGACTGTCAGATTTTGCAAAGGTAGTCTGAATTTCATCAAACGCAAGTAACTGCTCATTTGTTCCATCAAAAAAGATGTCGTAATCCCCTCTAAAGTAAAGATTTTTTCCTCCAATAGTTGCTATAACAATCAATAAAACGGTAGCAAGCACAACCAACACACTGTAATTCGTTGGTAGCTTTACCCAGCCGATTCGGGCTTGTTGTTGAACGTTGTGATGTGGCATCACACTCTCCTTTTGTGACGTTTCGTCAAATTTAAAAACTAAAAAACAGCGAATGCTGTGATAACCAGATAACTTCAACATATAAAAGTCAGATCGAATTTATTTGGTTATATAAGTTAGTTTTTGAGTAACTTCCTATACTTCTCGAGATCGGTAACTTGAGTACCAATCTCTAATTTTTTTGACGATTCGTCACAATGGTGTAATAAAAAAGCCAACTAAAATATTAGATGGCCTCTATAACGATTAGCGATTCACAGACTCTAAATAAGCAAGCTCTTCGCTGAACAATTCCTGTTCCACTCGACGCCACGTTTTACGGTAATCCCACTCTGTCGATAAAGGTGACCACCCTAAACCATCAAGTAACATATTCGCGTTATGCAGTACTGAGAATGGATCTTGAATTCGCTGAATACATCGACTGTTCGATGCATTTTGCGCTAGAGCGTTTGAACCGAAGGCAATAGACCAGTTAGCAAATACGATGGCATCAGAACCAATTGCGGGAGAGAACTTAAGGTCTCCACATTCCACCGCATTATTCACCAACGCATCAGCACCATCTATTACTTGTTCTTCTAAGTTGTTCAATTCATTCACACGCTTAGGCGAAGCTTTCTCTAGGACCCAAGGCGTCTTTGCAACAATCGCACAGGTTGATAGTACAGGCTCCATACGAGCGTAAATACGATAACCTACATGCATAGCAATGATTTTTTCTCTGGTATTGCCATTGAACTTAGCGGTACGTTCGAAAAATATTGCTTCGCTTCTCAGCGAGTGAATACAAAGCGCAAGAATCACATCTTCTTTGCTGCAAAAATGATTGTAGATCGTTCCCTTCGAGTAAGGGCTTGCCGCTGTGAGCTTGTCCATCGTTAAGTTGGCAAAGCCTTGCTCTTGAACCAGAGACTTAGCCAATTGAATAAGCTCTATTTCACGATCAGCAATCGCCTGTTGTTTTTTAGTTAGCCCTGAAGACGTACGACATCCGTCTTGCTTGCTATCTTTTTTACAGCGAAAGTTAAACATAATCCTTTGATCCGTATACCAACACACTCCCAATAATTGTAACACGATTCTTGAATACAGGAACGCCACTAAATTTGACGAACCGTCATAAATGACACTTCGTCATAATAGATCAAAAAACAAACATTGCAAGTGTGAATTTATAGCTAACCGAAAAATAAGTTTTAATTATATATAACCAAGTAACATCAAGATGCTTGGTTCAGCGAGAATGATTTGATTGTAAGGAAAGGCTAGAGTGGAGTGCGGGGACATAACCCCAAAAATCAGAACCTTAAAAATTGGACAACGAGTGATATTGAAATGATGTTATTCAAAAAAGCCCAAAACACTTAAAGTTTGGATTCAAAACAGCAACTGATAGATGCTCTATTTACAATAGTGTGCTCTGTCTTGGGCTTTTCTTTTACTGCTTCCTTTCAATATTAGAGCTGCAAAACTCAATAACATAGTGAGAAAGCGATTCTCTTTAAGTAAAAGACTGAATTTCTAAATCGAGAGGCTTGGTTTATCACCTGCAGATGCAATGGCATAACGAATATCGTCAATAAATCGCCCTTCTGTCTCGATAATTCCATCAGAGAATGTGACTGGTTGATGTGGCCCTGCAAGTAGAACAATATTAGTAAAATCAGAGACGTTGAAGTTCTCTGCCACAACATTTTGGGAATGAAAATCTATAACCGTTTTTGCGACTTGATCTTCCAATTGCAAAAGCTGCTCTTCGGTAATTTTCATGCGTGCCAAAGCCACACGAACGCATTTATCGTGGGTTGTTGTCTGTTCTTTTATGATTTCCGTATATTTATCATTGAGCTTGGAGTTTTCTGCATAGCTGTAATATAACGGCCCGTGCAACGTTATATTTTTATCTTCATCAACGTAAACAAGATCCAATAACTCCAAAGCTTTTAGGTAATCAGACATGCTCTGCTCAGACAAATCATACTTTTTCTTTAAAATGGAATATCCATCTTTGCCTCGCAGCATTCTCAATTCACGATAAAAATCGTAAAGATGGGGAAATTGAAAAAAGACTTCATCTTGCGTACGGCTAAAGTAATCCTCGTCTTCGCCTTGTAATTGATTTGCAAGCTTTTGTAGTTCATCTAACGTGCAATCAACAGCTCTACAATATTCAAGCAGTTTATCCAAAGCGAGATTTGTGCTTGTTAAGTGTCTCTTAAAAGTGGACAGCGGCATGCCCATTTTCTCAGATAGCTCTCGATATGTTAGCCCTTTTGTTTTAATCGCTTGGCGTAATGCGGCTAGCAAGTATTCGGGAGTCAGATCTCTCATCTACAATTCCTTTTGGCAATGTTACAGCTGTATAGTATTTGTAACAATTTAGAACCGCTTGGCAAGGTATAAGTTCATATTTTTATAAGAAAAACATGAATTAATATATCGAAATCAAAATTCACACGATAAATGGAAAATTTAATATGAATTCAATTTCATTATGAATATAAAATGATACACAAAACAAAAGTGAAGCAATTACTCTAAATTATTAGGATTAATTTTAATAGTAACGTAAAGTTAAGAATATAAGCCTATTCGCTCTGCGAAAATCTAGAATAATTAACCTAAAAAGAAAAAACGAAAAATGAATAAAAATTCACCATCCCTAGCAACGCTTTTCCTCGTATATTAGTCCGCCAGTTTCACTGCAGTACCAAATGCCAAAATTTCCGAAGAACCATCTACGATTGAGCTTGTGGTAAATCGAATCCCTACAATTGCATCGGCACCTTTAGATTCAGCGTCTGCTACCATGCGCTGTATAGCTATATCACGCGCGTCGGTCATCATTTCCGTGTAACCGCGAATTTCACCGCCAACAATGCTTTTGATACCCGCCATGAGGTCACGACCGATGTGTTTTGATTGAACAACATTACCAGTTACAACCCCTCTTATTTCAGAGATCTGCTTGCCCGGAATGCTTTCTGTCGTTGTGTAGATCATTTTTAGTCCCTTATAAACGTAAAATATATACCCAAGCCATTTTATTACCAACAGAGCAGTGATCACTAATCAAATCGGGAAGACTGATAGACAAGATTCTGAATGGCAAAACTGAAAAATATTTGGGTATATATTTTAGCAATAAAAAAGGAGAGCTAATGCTCTCCTTCTCTTAATCCTAAACTGCTAATTAAAGAGCAGCTTTCGCTTTTTCAACTAGAACTGCAAATGCAGCTTTGTCGAATACTGCGATGTCCGCAAGGATCTTACGGTCGATCTCGATAGATGCTTTCTTAAGACCGTTGATGAAACGGCTGTAAGATAGACCATTTTGACGAGATGCCGCATTGATACGTGCAATCCATAGTTGACGGAATTGACGTTTCTTAGCGCGACGGTCACGGTAAGCGTATTGACCAGCTTTAGTAACTGCTTGGAAAGCTACGCGGTAAACGCGTGAACGCGCACCGTAGTAACCTTTAGCTTGTTTTAGAACTTTCTTATGACGTGCACGAGCTTGTACACCACGTTTTACGCGAGGCATTATGCTTCTCCTAAACTAAACGATTGATAACTAAAAAGAATTAAGCGTATGGCAACATACGGATTACTGCAGCCACTTCACATTTTGGAAGGATTGCATTCGGACGTAGTTGACGCTTGTTCTTAGTAGTACGCTTAGTCAGGATGTGACGTTTTGTAGCGTGCTTGTACTTAATACCACCAGCAGTTTTCTTAAAACGCTTAGCAGCACCTTTGTTGGTTTTCATCTTAGGCATGATGAATAACTCCGCATTGAGTAGGTTTAATAAACAACGTAATTAGGGCGAACAAAACCCAGCCGTTATGCCTTTATCGAAAGGAAAGCGGCTAGGTTTTAATTACTTGATGAGCCGTTAATTACTTCTTTTTAGGGGCTAGCACCATGATCATCTGGCGACCTTCAATCTTCTTAGGGAAAGATTCAACCACAGCAAGTTCTGCAGTATCTTCCTTAAGACGATTTAGAACGTCAACACCGATGTCTTGGTGTGCCATCTCTCGGCCACGGAAGCGAATTGTTACCTTCACTTTGTTGCCTTCTTCAAGGAAACGCGTCAGGTTGCGTAGTTTTACCTGATAGTCTCCAATATCAGTTCCAGGACGGAATTTTACTTCCTTGATCTGGACCTGCTTTTGCTTCTTCTTCTGCTCTTTAGCAGTTTTGCTCTTCTCGAAGAGGAACTTACCATAGTCCATCACACGACAAACAGGTGGCTCGGCGTTAGGACTGATCTCAACGAGATCCATACCAGCTTCTTCAGCAGCTGCAATGGCTTCTTGAATCGATACAACACCAACTGATTCACCGTCAGCGCCTGTTAGTCGAACTTCACGAATACCACGAATTTCACCGTTGATACGGTGCGGGTTTTGTTTTACCGGCTGTTGGCCACGTCTTCCGCCTTTAATAGCTTATTCCTCCAGATTGAGCTTACGGCTAGAGATCTCGTCTTGGATGTATGCAATAAAATCATCCACTTTAAATTTACCAAGATCTTTACCTTTACGAGTACGTACTGCAATTTCGCCAGCTTCCATTTCTTGGTCACCAACAACAAGCATATACGGTACACGCTTCAAAGTATGTTCGCGGATTTTAAAGCCAATCTTCTCATTTCTCAAGTCCGCTTTAGCTCTAATTCCACTTTTTTGTAGTTTTTGTACTATTTCTTGAACATAACCTGACTGTTTATCAGTAATGTTCATAAGAACTGCTTGTTCTGGCGCCAACCAAGTTGGGAAGAAACCAGCATATTCTTCGATAAGGATACCAATGAAGCGCTCTAGTGAACCTAGAATCGCACGGTGAATCATTACCGGTACAAGACGTTCGTTATTTTCACCTACATAAGTAGCGCCTAGGCGACCTGGTAGGTTGAAGTCTAGCTGGACAGTACCACACTGCCAAGCGCGGTCTAGACAATCATATAGTGTGAACTCAATCTTAGGGCCGTAGAACGCACCCTCACCTTCTTGAATTTCGTATGGGATATCCATCGATTCAAGAGACTGCTTCAATGCTTCTTCAGATTGATCCCAGATTTCATCTGAACCTACACGTTTCTCTGGACGAGTAGACAGTTTCACTACGATGTTGTCGAAACCAAACGTTTGGTACGTATCGTACACCATCTTGATGCAGTTTGTTACTTCTTCTTGGATTTGGCTCTCAGTACAGAAAATGTGAGCATCATCCTGAGTAAAGCCACGTACACGCATAATGCCGTGTAGTGCACCAGATGGTTCGTTACGGTGACATGAGCCGAACTCTGCCATACGTAATGGTAGATCACGGTACGATTTTAGACCTTGGTTGAAGATCTGTACGTGACCTGGACAGTTCATTGGCTTAATCGCGTATTCACGGTTCTCAGAAGAAGTTGTAAACATTGCATCAGCGTATTTATCCCAGTGGCCAGAGCGTTCCCAAAGAACACGGTCCATCATTAGCGGACCTTTTACTTCTTGGTAACCGTACTCATCTAGCTTAGCGCGGATGAATACTTCTAGATCACGGAAGATAGACCAACCATTGTGATGCCAGAACACCATACCCGGTGCTTCTTGCTGCATGTGGAATAGGTCTAGTTGCTTACCAATCTTACGGTGGTCACGCTTCGCTGCTTCTTCTAGGCGAGTTAGATGTGCTTTCAGTGCTTTCTTGTCGTGGAAAGCCGTACCGTAGATACGTTGAAGCATTTTGTTGTCGCTGTTACCACGCCAGTAAGCACCTGCCACATTCAATAGAGTGAAGTGTTGACAGAAGCTCATGTTAGGAACGTGAGGACCACGACACATGTCGATGTATTCTTCATGGTGGTAAAGACCTGGACGATCATCACGAGATACGTTTTCGTCTAGGATTTCCACTTTGTATGGTTCGCCACGTGATTCAAACGTATCACGCGCTTCCTGCCAGCTTACTTTTTTCTTAACAACTTCGTACTTGGTTTTCGCTAGCTCTTTCATACGCTTTTCAATCTTTTCAAGATCTTCTTGCGTTAGAGACTCATCTAGATCGATATCGTAGTAGAAGCCGTTGTCGATGGTCGGACCAATCGCCATTTTAGCTTGTGGGTAAAGCTGCTTAAGAGCGTGACCAAGAAGGTGAGCACAAGAGTGACGAACGATTTCTAAACCGTCTACTTCATCTTTTACTGTGATGATTTCAAGGCTTGCGTCTTCTTCAATTAGGTCACACGCATCAACGCGGTTACCGTTTACACGACCAGCGATCGTTGCTTTTGCAAGACCAGGACCGATCGATTGCGCA
The DNA here is from genome assembly GCF_013048515.1 of Vibrio sp. 1-2 (7-a). NCBI lineage: Bacteria > Pseudomonadati > Pseudomonadota > Gammaproteobacteria > Vibrionales > Vibrionaceae > Vibrio > Vibrio sp. 1-2 (7-a). Next base: position 771,272 of record NZ_VHSQ01000001.1, on the reverse strand, counting down.
ACTTCCATAGTAGAAACTGGGTTGTCAAATTGACGCTGACTGCCGTCAGGAAGAGTAATAATAGGCATGCTATGTCCTTTACAGTGGTGTTGCACACCAAGCAACACATGTTATTCAAATTAGAAGCTATTTGTTGAAAATAGTTGAGAGTCAATAAAGGCCTCTCGGTAACACGAATACCGGACCGTTATCGAAAATGGGATTGTACCTAGCTCACATTTAGATTGCAAAGCGCGATTTTGTTTTATCATAAGAACTTAACCTCAGGCCCCGTCACGACAATCTGATGATTGTTCTTAAGGGCTCACATCATTTGTAAACGGAGTTACCCCCTCCCAATAGAACTTGAATACACAACTGGTATAATAGTTCCTGATACATATTAACCAACACAGGACCCAGCACACCTAGTTCCACCTCAAAGTGCAATTTAGGTATATAGTTGTTTTATTGAGTAGTTTGCATGTAGGTGTTCATCATGATCTATTTCAAATCGCGCTTTATGGGGCTTCTAAGCATTTCGATATGCTGTGTACCAGCCATGGCATCAGATGACCTGTATGGGCCGCTACGTTCTTACGCACAATCTCCGATGCAAGTGGTTAGCCATACCAATATACTGCGCTCAGGACATAGCCTTCCCTCTGACTTTGTCGAAACCTATGGCTCAGGAACCGTGGCTAGTGTTTGGGCTCATACTGATGAATACGCACTGGATTATTACCACAACCAAATCGAAATTGGCAGCAAGTGGCAAATCAATAGCCGTTGGCAATGGGAACTCAATTATCGGTGGGTTTTTGCCGCTGATAACCATTTAGATGGACTGACTAAAAGCTTCCATAACCTTTTCGGTATCGGACAGAATGGCCGAGACAAAGTAGACAGAGATCGTTTTTACATTTCAATGCCGCAATATGATGTGCTAGAAGATGATTTCGAAGGACAAACGCTTGCCAATAACTTATCTACTTATTTGCAATATCAAGTGTTTCAGAATGAACATCACGGCCTATCTATTGGTGGCAGCTTATATTTTAATGATGTTGCTCACGGGACTTTTCAAGGCAGTAATTTCGAGCAAGGTTTCCAAGTAAATTACAGTTATTTGAGTGACGCCCATGCATTTTACTCGATGGTTGGCATAACTTTTCGCTCAGATGATCGCGCCTTACTGGATCTACCCTATCGGCATAATACGATTGCCGTTGCAGCTGGGTACCGTTATGCGTTGGAAGATCACCACCACCTGATGTTTGAATACCATTGGTATCAAGGCTCAACAGAAGGACCCGCAGAGTTTGCTGATGCCTCTAATGAACTGGTATTAGGCTATCGATATCTAATGGAAAACTCCGCGCTTGAGTTTTTAGCCGTAGAGAACGCACGAAACATGGATAACAGTACCGATATCGCTTTCACAATAGGATATCGGTACATATTCTCATCAAGTTGATGAGAACTATAGATTTAGCGTTGGTGCAACCGCGGCAGCGACTTGAGCATCAGTTGCATTGATCGGCAACGTAAACGAGCGATATTGGTCACCAGCCAAGCTGAGCGAACGGTCAATCTCCGCCAAACAATGCATGACCTGCCCTTCCAGAATAAAAGAAAGCTCAATTTCTTTTGATGAGATAAAGCCGTTATTTCGGAACTCTAGCTCTTGATAAATTCCAGAGCGAGAAGCAAACGAGCCACCGCGCAAAAAGCCTTTTTCAACATCGGCTTTAACCATAGTGAAGCCAGCTTGCTCGATCGCTTGAATAACCCGAGATGCTACTGGTAGTGGTTTCACTTCAATATAGTCACGGTCACGCGGGTCAATCGCAAAATCAATATCTAACGTCGTTTCAACCCAAACATGGCATTGATTCTTAAGTGCGCTAACCGCCGTAATTGGCGTTTCATCATGCAGTTTTAACTCAAACGGAACCTGCTTCTCTTCATTAGGTTGAATCACAAAGGGGTCTACCGCCTTCAGCTGATCAATAGTGAACGTTTGGTAACTTACGCTATCATCCACTTCGACTTTCATCTCTGTGTTCAATTTAATCGTAATAGCATCAATTTGTTGTTCAACGTCTCCGCCTTTGATATGAACATGCCCTTTCAGCGTCGCTCCTTGAAACACGCTCATTTCGTCTAAAATCGTATCTACTTTTGCAGAACCGATCCCCAGTGATGCTTTCAATTTTTTAAACATGTTTTTCCTTTTTAGCGACTTTTCTTCTAATAATCGTTTGTTTACACAATTGTTTTATACTCTGCAAGCAATAGACCACAAGAAAATGTTCGAATTCCATCATCAATCCAAATAATACTCAGCAGCAAGAATTATTCAGCCCCACAATAGGATTGTTCTGTCACTAAGTGGTGCATTCGTCGAGAAATGTTTGCAATTTGTACCTAAATTAAGCAGTATTTGTATAGTCAAATAAAAGGGAATCATTATGTCTGCACCACTCTACATTCAAATCAAACAATTTATCCTCGATAAAATTGATTCCGGAGAGTGGATAGTCGGTCATCGTATCGCCACAGAGATTGAGCTTACCGAGCAATTTGGTGTCAGTAGAATGACAGTGAACAAAGCAATTCGGGACTTAGTTAATGAGGGCCGATTACAACGTCGTCCCCGCTTAGGTACGTTTGTGTGTGATCCTGGTGAAAAGTCAGAATCTCCTCTGTTAGACATTCGAAACATTGCCGAAGAAGTCAGCGACCGAGGGCGACAATATAGCAGTAAAGTGCTCAAACAAGTTGCCATAAAAGCAGATGACAGCATTGCGACAAAACTCGGCGTCATGCTTGGCACAACGGTGTTTTACAGTGAAATCATTCACTATGAAGACCAAACGCCTATTCAATTGGAACTCCGCTGGGTGAACAGCCAATATGCCCCGAGTTATTTAAATCAAGACTTCACACAAATCACTCCGAATCAATACCTGTCAGATAATTGCCCACTCAGCGCTATTGAACATACCGTAGAGGCAATTGTGCCTGACGGCCGTATTAAGCAAGACTTAAAAATGCAAGCCAATGAGCCTTGCCTTCTCTTGAATCGCAGAACGTGGAGCCAAGATAAGTTAGTCAGTACCGCCCTACTTTATCACCCTGGTAACAAATATAAGCTGAGCTCAAAAGTGCTCATTTAATGACAAGATTGGTCCTATAGATCTACGTTTGATCACATTTTAGCAACATCAATCTTGTCAGTGTTCTTATTTTGCTCTATTTATTTGTATATACATTTAATGATACAAATAAACACAGGGACACAAACATGGATTTGCTGATTGAAAACGCACGTCTGGTCACCATGCAACCGGGAGAGCGCGGTTATCTGCCAACGTCTCCTGCTCGTATTGGCATTCAATCTGGAAAAATCGTTGCGATCAGCACCTGTGCAATTGGTGAAGACGAACCGCAAACCGAGTCTCTGCTGTCTGCCCAACATTACGCTCAGAGTATCGACCTTCAAGGCAAGTTAGTTCTGCCAGGTTTGATCGACTGCCACACTCATCTTATTTATGCGGGCAATCGTGCCAACGAATTTGAAATGCGCTTAAACGGCGTACCATATCAAGAAATTTCCAAACAAGGCGGTGGGATACTTTCAACGGTGCATGCGACGCGTTCAGCAACCGAAGCGCAATTAGTTGAGTTAGCGTTGCCACGTTTAGACGGGCTACTCGCGAGCGGCGTCACTTCTGTCGAAGTGAAATCAGGCTACGGATTGACACTGAATGATGAAGTAAAAATGCTCCGTGCAGCCAAAATGCTTGAACAAGAGCGTAAAGTTAAAATCACCACTACACTTCTCGCCGCTCACGCCATTCCGCCAGAGTTCCAAGGCCGTGCAGATGATTATATTGAGCACATTTGTCAGGACATAATCCCTGTTGTCGCAAAGGAAGAATTAGCCACAAGTGTCGATGTTTTTTGTGAATCGATTGGTTTCAATCTTGAACAAACAGAAAAAGTGTTTGTAGCTGCAAAACGCCACGGCTTAAAGGTTAAAGGGCATACAGAGCAACTTTCGAATCTCGGTGGTACAGCCCTCACTGCGCAATACAACGGTCTGTCAGCGGATCACATCGAGTTTTTAGATGAGCAAGGTGTTAAAGCACTTGCTCGATCAAACACTGTCGCCACTCTATTGCCTGGCGCTTTTTATTTTCTAAGAGAAACTCAGTTACCACCGATTGAGTTGTTGAGAGAGCATAACGTGCCGATGGCAATTGCTACGGACGTCAACCCAGGTACATCACCGTTTTCTGATCTCACACTCATGCTGAATATGGCGTGCACACTATTTCGCCTTACACCGCAAGAAGCACTGCGTGGTGTAACGCAACATGCAGCCAAAGCTCTGGGTTATCAAAATTCACGTGGCGAAATCAAAGTAGGGTTTGATGCGGACTTCTCTATCTGGGATATCGAAAGCCCTGCAGATTTAAGCTATCAAGTCGGAGCAAAACGTCTGGTAGGTCGTATAGTAAATGGTGAATACATTTCACACGGAGGCCAATAATATGTCTCAATTCGACTTACACTCTCCCCTATTTCATTGGCAAGGCCGTCATGATGCCGAGGACGGCAAACTTGGTCAGCGAATTCATCACGTGGTTCAACGCCAGAAAGCAGATGAGTTGGGGGGCGTTGCGCATGGCGTCTCATTACTGGGTTTTGCTACCGACGCTGGCGTAGCCAGAAACAAAGGACGCATTGGTGCGAAAAAAGCGCCAGATTTAATCCGACGAGCACTAGCTAATTTAGCATGGCACCAAGACGTCCCACTATATGACTTAGGCACCGTGGTGTGCGAAGACGACTTACTGGAAGAGAACCAATCTCTATGTGCGGCAACCATTTCAAGCGCACTACCTCATACGCCAGTCATCGTGTTAGGTGGTGGGCATGAGATTGCGTGGGCCTCGTTTTCCGGCTTAGCGGAGTATTTTAAAGCGCACCATCCAGAAAAGAAGCCTAAAATCGGTATTATCAATTTCGATGCGCATTTCGATTTACGCGCATTCGAGAGCAGCATCGCCGACATCAAACCAAGCTCTGGCACCCCCTTCAACCAAATTCATCATTTTTGCCAACGTAACGATTGGGACTTTCATTACGCTTGCATTGGCGTAAGCCGCAGCAGCAACACTAAAGCGCTGTTTGAAAAAGCAGATGCGTTAAATGTTTGGTATGTAGAAGACAATCAGCTTTGCTACCTAAACCACAGTTATCACTTAACCCAGCTTCAACACTTTATTGACGACTGTGACTACCTCTATTTGACCATTGATCTGGATGTATTTCCTGCGGCAACCGCACCTGGGGTCAGCGCACCAGCAGCTCGGGGAGTTAGTTACGACACTATTGCCCCCTTTTTAGATCGAATTCTTCATTACAAAAATAAGCTCATGCTGGCTGATATCGCCGAATACAACCCTAATTATGACGTCGATAGTCAAACTGCACGCTTAGCTGCCCGTTTGTGTTGGGATATCGCCAACGCGATGGCGGAAAAGCAACACAAACCATAACGCATCCTAGATGCCACTTATTATTACGACCAAGCAAGTACTTGGTCATCACGAGAAACTAAAGGAGTCTGAAATGACACAGCGCCAGGGACAAGATCCACGACTTGATACAAGCAGAACAATTCGTGCACCTCACGGAGATAAACTGCGCGCAAAATCTTGGCTAACCGAAGCCCCTCTTCGTATGCTGATGAACAACCTCGATCCTGATGTTGCAGAACATCCACATTCGCTGGTTGTATATGGCGGCATTGGCCGTGCGGCACGAAACTGGGAATGTTACGACAAGATTGTTGAAGTACTTGAAAGACTCGAAGATGACCAAACGCTTTTAGTTCAATCAGGCAAGCCTGTTGGTGTTTTCCCTACCCATAAAAACGCCCCACGCGTGCTTATCGCAAACTCAAACCTCGTTCCTCATTGGGCAAACTGGGAACACTTCAACGAGCTCGATAAACAAGGCTTGATGATGTACGGCCAAATGACCGCTGGCAGCTGGATATACATTGGCTCACAAGGCATCGTCCAAGGCACATACGAAACATTCGTATCTGTTGCGAAAAAGCACTTTGACGGCGAAGCAAAAGGCCGATGGATTCTAACTGGCGGTCTTGGTGGTATGGGTGGTGCTCAGCCTCTAGCTGGTACGATGGCGGGCTTCTCCATGATTGCGGTAGAGTGTGATGAATCGCGTATCGATTACCGCCTACGTACAGGCTATGTCGATAAGAAAGCGACATCTTTAGATGAAGCGCTTGCTATCATCAAAGAATCAGACACACCAGTATCGGTTGGTCTACTAGGTAATGCAGCAGACGTTTTCTCTGAGTTGGTAGAACGTAATATCACGCCTGATGTAGTAACAGACCAAACATCTGCACACGACCCGCTCAATGGCTACTTACCACAAGGCTGGAGCATGTCTCACGCGGCAGAAATGCGTTTGCAAGATGAAGCAATGGTTGTTAAAGCAGCCAAAAAATCCATGGCAGTGCAAGTTCAAGCCATGTTAGAGCTACAAAATCGCGGCGCCGCAACACTCGACTACGGTAACAACATCCGCCAGATGGCCTTGGAAGAAGGCGTAGAAAGCGCATTTGATTTCCCTGGCTTTGTTCCAGCCTACATTCGCCCACTATTCTGCGAAGGTATCGGTCCTTTCCGTTGGGCTGCTCTCTCTGGCGATCCTGAGGACATTTATAAAACCGACCAAAAAGTAAAAGAGCTAATTCCAGATAATCCGCACTTACATAACTGGCTAGATATGGCTCGCGAGCGCATCCAGTTCCAAGGTTTACCTGCGCGTATTTGCTGGGTTGGTCTTAAAGATCGTGAGCGTCTTGGTCAAGCATTCAACGAAATGGTGAAAAATGGCGAACTTAAGGCGCCTGTTGTCATTGGTCGTGACCACTTAGACTCTGGCTCCGTTGCAAGCCCGAACCGAGAAACAGAAGGCATGATGGACGGTTCTGACGCCGTATCAGACTGGCCACTATTAAACGCACTACTCAATACGGCGGGCGGCGCAACTTGGGTTTCACTGCACCACGGTGGTGGCGTAGGTATGGGCTTCTCGCAACACTCAGGTATGGTTATCTGCTGTGACGGCAGTGAAGATGCCTCAAAACGTATTGCCCGCGTGCTGCATAACGACCCAGCAACAGGCGTGATGCGTCATGCTGATGCGGGATACGATATTGCTAAACAATGTGCAGCAGAGCAAGGGCTAGATTTGCCAATGCTCAACGAAGAACTGAAGAAGCTCAAGTAAGGATGAAAGAGATGTTAAATTTAACGCTAAAGCCAGGTCATATTAGCTTAAACGAACTACGCCAAGTGAGCCGCTCACCAGTCAACCTTACTTTGGATCCTGAAGCCATTCCGGCCATTGAAGAAAGCACGCAAGTCGTGGAGCGTGTCATCGCGGAAGATAGAACGGTTTACGGAATTAACACTGGTTTTGGTCTATTGGCTAACACACGAATAGCACCAGAAGATTTAGAAACTCTGCAACGCAGTATCGTTCTTTCTCATGCGGCAGGTATCGGTGAGTTTATGTCAGACGAAACGGTTCGTCTGATGATGGTATTGAAAATCAATAGTCTGTCTCGTGGTTTTTCTGGTATTCGCCTAAAAGTCATTAATATGCTGACCGACCTAGTTAACGCACAAGTTTACCCTTGTGTACCTAAAAAGGGCTCTGTTGGCGCATCAGGTGACTTAGCTCCTCTGGCCCACATGAGCACAGTATTACTAGGTGAAGGACAAGCTCGTCACAACGGTAATATCATTTCTGGGCAAGAAGCGTTAAAAATCGCAGGTCTAGAACCCATAACTCTGGCGCCGAAAGAAGGTTTAGCGCTGCTAAATGGTACCCAGGCATCAACAGCGTTCGCATTAGAAGGTCTGTTTATCGCGGAAGATCTTTTCGCTTCGGCTACAGTATGTGGGGCAATGTCTGTCGAAGCCGCTCTCGGCAGCCGACGTCCATTCGATCCGCGCATTCACCGTGTACGTGGTCATCGCAGCCAAATGGACGCTGCACTGGCCTATCGTCATCTATTGGATACATCAAGTGACATTGGTGATTCGCATACTAACTGTGAAAAAGTGCAAGACCCGTATTCGTTGCGCTGTCAGCCTCAAGTAATGGGGGCGTGTTTGCAGCAAATCCGCAACGCTGCAGAAGTATTGCAAGTAGAAGCGAACTCCGTATCAGATAACCCGTTGGTGTTTGCTGAAGATGACGACATCATCTCTGGCGGTAACTTCCACGCTGAGCCTGTTGCAATGGCAGCTGACAACCTAGCACTTGCGATTGCTGAGATCGGCAGCCTGTCTGAACGTCGTATGGCATTGCTTATCGATAGCGCATTATCAAAATTACCACCGTTCTTAGTTGATAATGGCGGTGTGAACTCTGGTTTCATGATTGCCCAGGTCACCTCTGCTGCGCTAGCAAGCGAAAACAAAACGCTCGCTCACCCAGCGTCAGTAGACAGCTTGCCAACATCAGCAAACCAAGAAGATCACGTGTCAATGGCAACATTCGCGGCTCGCAGATTGAAAGAAATGGGCGAAAACACTCGCGGTATTCTAGCGGTCGAATACCTCTCAGCAGCACAAGGCCTAGACTTTAGAGCACCAAACAAGTCCTCTGAGCGTATCGAGATTGCCAAACAAATGTTGCGTGAAAAAGTATCGTTCTACGATAAAGATCGCTACTTTGCGCCGGACATTGAACAGGCGAATACTCTGCTTAAGCTGGCTATCCACAACACGCTCATGCCAGAGAGTCTGTTACCAAGTATTCAGTAATCCAGCATTACCAGCACTTAATCTAAAAACCGGATGATAATTTGAAGGCTCCACGTTTCGCGTGGAGCTTTTTTATCTCCTCATTAAACGTATTCCCAGCGATCTTTATGAACACTTGCATATTGTTATTGCTATACTTTTAAAAATAGCCGACGTAATAAAGTCGCTGTTTATTGCTTTCACAAATAAAAGCGTTGCTAAAGTATGCGTTTTTAACGATTTATCCGCCGAAATAGTGTCTTATTGTTAGGATACGGTGAAGTTTTCACTGGATGGACCATTGCTACGTAGATATTCGCATATAATCCCACACAGTTTTGGTTACTACGTAAAAATTATGTTTCTAACACCTTATTTTTCAAACACTAATCACCAGTTTCAGTTCACTCGCGAACAAGCAAGCCACTTTGCAAAACGTGTCGCAGGTGACTACAACCCAATCCACGATGAAGACAACAAACGCTTTTGTGTCCCTGGGGACTTACTTTTCGCAGTGCTTCTTAGTAAAGAAGGCGTCAGCCAAAAGATGCGTTTTAACTTCTCTGGCATGGTAAACGATGGTGTAGCACTTCATATTGAAAATAAGTGTGAAAAAGAAAGCGCCGTTGTTGACGAGGCCGGTAAAGAATACTTACACATGTCCCGTGAAGGTGAGACTAACCACGATCCCGCATTTATTGAGCATGTCGTAACAAATTACGTGCAATTCTCTGGCATGAACTTCCCTCACATCATGGTTCCTCTTATGGAAGAGAAGCAAATGATGATCAACTGCCAACGTCCATTGGTTATTTATGAAAGCATGGAAGTTGAATTTTCACGCTTAGACCTTACGCATCCAGAAGTGGATTTCACTGGCGCAACGTTCGACGTGGAAGGTAAACGTGGGGTAGTCACCTTAAACTTTGCGTTCAAAGAAGACGGTGAAGTCGTTGGCAAAGGTATTAAGCGCATGGTTGCAAGTGGCTTGAAACCATATGACCAAGAAGCGGTTGACGACCTTGTACGCCGCTTTAATGAACGTAAGGATGCATTCCTAGCAAAGTTCGTTAAGGCAGCCTAGTCGACTGCCCTATCAGAAGCGCACAAAAAACGTGTTTACTAAAAGAAAGCCCAACGTCGATCGTTGGGCTTTCTTTTTATGTCTCATCCAAATAAAACTAAACGCAATGCTTAGATCCAGCGGCGGACGTGGTTTTTGTAATCCACATACTCTTCACCAAACAATCGCTCTAGAACACGTTCCTCTGGCTTGATTTGAAATCGATTCATATAACTGACAAATACAACGCTACAAAGCACCACACTCAAGTGCTGCCACCACAAACCAATTGCAATGATTAGAAGCAGTAGCGCCATATACATCGGGTTGCGCGAAAAAGAAAATACGCCAGTTCTCACCACGGAAGAGGCCGTGTCAGGCTTTACAGGGTTAACCGTCGTTTTTACTTTATGGAATTCATACACACCAGCAATGCCCATATAACCAGAGAGCAAAGTTAACCCGCCAACCACAACCTCGACAAAGGGCACACTAATATTCAGGCTCGGCACCAGAACTGTCAGTCCATACATGAGTAGTATGACTAACAAAAACACCACAACAGGTGGGACTTTGAGTTCAAGTTTTCTCAAGATTCATATCCTTTGAAAGGGTCTAAATACGGTTTCTAAAAAGCCCAGTAAAACTGGGCTTGATTTAGCCCGATTACAACAAAGTTAACAATGCTTGAACGGGATGCTTGGGCTTCGTTCCTTCAAAGCGTTTCACTTGGCTGCGGCAAGAATAGCCTGTAATCAAACATCTCTCGTTATCCAACTTATCTAAGCTTGGCTTCCAGCTTAAATTGTAAATGTCTTTCGACATCGACAACTTATCGACCTCGTGACCAAACGTACCCGCCATACCACAACAACCAACCGGTACCGTATTTAAAACCGCACCAAAGTGAGCAAAAATAGCGCCCCACTCTTTTTCCGCATTCGGCATTTTGGTTTTTTCAGTACAGTGCGCAAACAGATACCAAGGTTCCTGCGCGTTATGCTCTCCGCTTTCAAACGCTTCTAGTCTTGGGTAAAGCCATTCGTGGGCCGTTAGTACATCGAAATCACCTCGCTTACTGCCAAGTACTTCAGCGTATTCATCTCGATAACACAGCACCAATGCAGGGTCGACACCAACTAAAGGAATACCCAGATCCGCTACCATCGCCAAAAACTTCGCTGTATCGGCTGCTGTATCCTTAAACTGACGTAGAAAGCCTTTAATGTGTTGTGCTTTACCATTCGGCTTAAATGGCAGAAGTACCGGATTCATGCCCAGCTTTTTCAATAATTTAACGAAGTCTTCTACAACATCGGCGTCGTAGTAGCTAGTGAATGGGTCTTGAACAATTAAAACATGCTTGCTCTTTTCAGACGAAGACAAACCGCTGAGCGCTTGCAGATCATAAGGCGTTGTCAGCGACTCTACTCGTTGTTTCAATGTAGGTACTGATAACAACGGCGCATCGACATACCCAACTGTTGAAGCCGTTAAGCTCTTGACCCACGACTGCTTCAAAACACCGTTTACGACACCTGGCGCTTTCGCCATCATCGGCAGCATAGTCTCTATGTTCGCAACCAGATAATCTTTTGCTGGACGTTGGTAACGAGAGTGATAAATGTTTAAAAAGCGTGAGCGGAAGCTCGGAACGTCGACTTTAATCGGACACTGGCTCGCACACGCTTTACACGCTAAACAACCATTCATCGCTTCATACACTTCGTGGGAGAAATCGTATTCGTGACGACGATTGATAGAATGACGTACACGGTCAATCATGGTTTTGATTGATGTTCTGTTTTCTAGCGTTTGCTTTTCTAAGTCAAGAATATCAATGCCTTGTTCAGTGAGCTGACGCAACCACTCGCGAACCAAACCCGCACGACCTTTCGGTGAATGACGACGATCGGCTGTTACTTTCATCGATGGACACATTGGCGAGCTGGTATCGTAGTTAAAACACAAACCGTTACCGTTACACTCCATCGCTTGCTTAAAGCTGTCACGTACTTGAACGTCAATCTGACGATCGAAGTAACCACGTTTGGTATCGGTAACTTTTACTAACTCTGCATCACTATCAAGCGGCGTACAGATTTTGCCCGGGTTCATTTTGTTGTGTGGATCGAATGCCGCCTTCACACGTCTCAGCTCAGTAAACAACTCATCACCGAAAAACTCAGGGCCATATTCTGAACGGAAACCTTTGCCGTGTTCACCCCACATCAAACCGCCGTATTTCGCCACCAGCTTAACCACTTCATCAGAAACTTCGTGCATCAATGCTTCTTGGTGCGGGTCACACAAATCCAACGCAGGACGTACGTGAAGCACCCCGGCATCGACGTGACCAAACATGCCGTAATTCAGAGACTTGCTGTCTAACAGCTCTCGAAACTCTACAATGAAGTCCGCCAGGTTTTCTGGTGGCACACAGGTATCTTCAGCGAATGCGACCGGTTTAGCGCGGCCTTTTGCTGCGCCTAACAAACCCACCGCTTTTTTACGCATGTTGTAAATACGCCCGATACTCGCTACATCGTTACAGACTTGGTAACCGATGATGCCCGCTTCTTCTGTTTCCAGCATGGTATCAAGCTTGGCGGTCAGCGCTGCAACCTGCGCAGCAACTTCTTCTTCGTCCTGACCTGCATATTCCACCATATTGATGCCAAGCATCTCTTTATTTGGAACATCGGTAAGCAAATCACTCACGGTGTGCCAGACGATATCTTGCTTCGCGAGATTAAGCACTTTCGAGTCAACGGTTTCTACAGATAGCGCTTTCGCTTCGACCATCAACGGTGCATTACGGAGCGCAGAGTCAAAGCTGTTGTATTTAACGTTAACCAAAGTACGTGCTTTCGGAATTGGCGTCAGGTTTAGCTTCGCTTCGGTAATAAATGCCAATGAACCTTCCGCGCCACACAGCACTCGTGTGATGTCGAAACGGTCATCGTCTTCATTCAAAGCATTTTTTAAATCGTAGCCCGTTAAAAAGCGGTTGAGAGGAGGAAACTTATCTACGATCTGCTGGCGTTTTTCACGACATACGGATTCCGTTACACGTAGCGCCTTGGCAGCAAACTCGCCTTCTTTTGGGTAGCCGTTGGACAGATCTGATTCTAAAACTGAGCCATCAGCAAACACCGCTTGTAGCGACAAAACATGATCGGATGTTTTTCCGTATTTCAGAGAACCTTGACCAGAAGCATCGGTGTTGACCATGCCGCCAATCGTTGCACGGTTACTGGTAGATAAGTCTGGAGAGAAGAAGTAGCCATAAGGGCGAACCGCATCATTTAACTGGTCTTTCACTACACCAGTTTGTACACGAACCCAGCCTTCTTTCTCATTAATCTCAAGCACTTTGTTCATGTAGCGAGACATATCCACCACAATACCTTTGGTTAGAGACTGACCATTGGTCCCTGTGCCGCCACCACGAGGTGAAAAGGTGATTCGTTCGTACTTTTCTTTATTGCTTAGTTTCCCGAGGAGAGAAACATCTTCTGTCGTTTTAGGATGGACGACAGACTGAGGAAGTTGCTGGTAAACACTGTTGTCAGTGGCAACCGCGAGTCGGCTTGAATATTGGCTTTCGATATCACCAGTGAATCCGGCGTGCTCAAGCTCTTTCAGAAAACTAAGAACAAGAGGATCGACATCAGTTTGCGAGTGTAATCTTGGTAACATTTGCTTCCTGCCCCTACGACGCTGAATCCGATCAGCTGCGGGTTATGTAATTATTTGCTCACTTCTCATACAAGTTGGCGTTCAGCGAAACAAAACACCACAAAAGAGTAAGTGAAGTAATATTCTTTGAATTTCGTCACTTTACAACATTTAAAAAGACGAGCAAATCAGAATCTCGATACAATAATTAAACTTATGCTTTATTTTTTCACGCTTGATGCCTTACATTGGGGAACGAATCGCGTTTCTAGATGAGTTTTCAGAATGAAAAAAAATAAAATTGTGACCACTGAAGATATCCTTCTCAAACTTTGCCAGTCTGTTTCTGGCGTCCTTACTTCGGCGACATCTTCTCAAGTAAATTACTCTGCAATGGTGCAAAAAATCCACAAGACTAGCCTCAAGCCAGATTTTGGCTGTTTTGTTCTGTTTGATGGCGGGTTTACCGGGCTGGTCGTAATTAACTTTACGGCAAAAGCCGCATTAGAGATCTACACCAACTACATGCGTAATATGGGTATGCCAGAAGAAGAACTGGCAATATCTCATACTTCTGACGAGGTGGGAGATGTTCTGGGTGAGCTAATGAACCAACTGGTTGGAGATTTCACCAATAAAATTCGTAAAGAGCTGCAAACGAACATCACACAAAACCAGCCAAAAATGATGGCGCTGAATAAGCAAGTCATCCTACAAGTGGATACCAACCTTGATCGCCCTCAAGCTCGCCGAGTGACGTTCTCCACCGAAAATAACAACATTTTCTATCTGGAGTTAGCGATGGACAAAACTGAGTTCATCCAACTAGAAGAGTTTGAAATCGCAGAAGACGAAAATCCAGACGATATTTTAGAAGCAACACGTAAAAATATGGCTGAGAAAGAATCTAAATCGTCGAGTTCGAACGATGACGCCGATGATTTACTCAACCAGCTCGGATTGTAATTCCAACTAATCTTAATGAAGAATGGCTTCTTAGACACAAGTACGACTTCATACTGATTATGACGAACTAAAACGCCTAGCCTCGCCTTCCGCGGGGCTTCTTTTTATGTCCATAAACCACCTTCACTCCCACCTTGTATTTCGTTTTTATGTCAAAAAAGGTAATATGTCTGACTTCATAAATTTTCTGCTTTCGTTACTGGTTGTCGATGGATAAACAAAAAGCTCTGAAAAAAATCGCCAAGTGCTTAGAACTGGGCAATTCCGCTAATGTTAATGAGGCTGCCAATGCTATCAAAATGGCACATCGCCTCATGCTCAAATATGGTCTGGATAAAGACGATATTGAGTTTATCAGAATGGGGAAAACACAATCTTCCCACCTACTACCAGCGAATATCAGTTCTACCATATTGCGAGTGATTCGCGGCATTAACACTAAATTCGGTGTTGAAGCGGTGTTGTTGAATCACAAAGGGCTCAAACGTGTCGAGTTTATCGGTGAAGCAGATCGCGCGATTTTTGCTGCATTTGCTTTCGATATTATTTATCGCGAGATGAACGAAAGTACCGGACAATTCCGAAACAGCTTCGCAGGTACGGGCACCTCTTCTCAAGAGGTGACTCGCCGCGTGAACTCATTTGTATCTGGTTGGGTAGAGGGCGCGATAGAGAAACTTCCAGTCATTTCCCCAGACGAAGAGTCGGCCAACAAAATCAATGATTATATTGATAAAGAATTCCAAAACATTGACCGCGAAACCTTCAAGAAGCAACTGAAAGAAGCGATGAAAAACCTAACCGAAGACTACGAAGTGGGCTTGAAAAAAGGTAGAAGAGTCTCCGTTAACCGTGGTGTTGGCGGCGAGCAAGCGCGTAAAATGTTGGGCAATCCATCGAAATAACCAGAGCAGCAATTGATTGACGTAGGTTCCAATATTCCAATGTTATTGGGACCTACTTTTTGAAGTTGTGATAGTAACGATAAGAATTTTCTTACAGAAACTCTTATCAATCTTACTTTCTCATAACAAATATCAATGCTTACTTATTCATAATTCGCATCCCATTATGAGGCATGGTTTCGCCTCAGTTTTATACGGAGATTTTCCCTTGAAAAAGATGCCTATTGCACTAGCTCTAGTGCTAGCTCTTACTGGCTGTCAAGCCACTCAACGCCAAAATGCAACAACGGGTGAATACGAAACTAACTCAACCACGCAAGGCGCGCTTATTGGTGCTATCGCTGGTGCAGCAATCGGTCTAGCAACGGGCGATGACGCTAAAGAACGTCGTCAGCATGCACTCATTGGTGCGGCCGCAGGCGGAGCGACTGGCGCTGGCGTTGGTTACTACTTTGACCAACAAGAAGCAGAATTGCGTCGCGCTTTGCTAAACTCTGGTGTACAAGTTCAGCGTGTTGGTGAGAACCAGCTTTTACTGCGTATGGAAAATGGTATCGGCTTCTCTTCAAGCTCTTACCAGCTTGATGCTAGCATTCATAATACGCTACGCGGTGTTGCTCGCATCTTGGTTGAATACCCAGATACCAGCCTTGTTATCGACGGTTACACTGATAGCACGGGCAGTGAGTCATACAACCAAACGTTGTCTGAGCGTCGTGCAGAGTCCGTACGTCAATTCCTAGTATCTCAAAACGTTGCACCTGGTCGTGCAATTGCACGTGGCTACGGCGAACGTAACCCAATTTGCTCAAACCAAACTTCTGAAGGTCGTGCGTGCAACCGTCGTGTTGAAATCCAGATCTTGCCACTGAAGTAATTTGGTTGCACCATAGCGGTAATAATAAAAAATTACCGGAGCAGGCCTAACAATAATCGTTAGGCCTGACATATCAATGTCTGTCAAAACGTCTGCCCTAATCTGCTTATTTAGCCTCAGCTTTTCTGGTTACTCGCTTGCCTCTCAAGCTCCAATTGACCCCATCGAACAATATGAGTATGCACAGCAATTATTGGCATCAAACAAAGCTGAAGCCTCACCAGAAACGCGTTACTGGCTAGAGCAATCCGCCAACCAAGGTTACCTCCCTGCGCAAAAACAGCTCGCGAACGACTTTGCTAAAGGGATAAATGGCGAAAAAAATGAAACACAAGCGTTATATTGGCTAACCTCTATCGCACTCAATGATCCAACCGATCGGGGCTTTCTTCTCGCTAACTTTATTCAGCGCAATCAAGATAAGGTCACAGCTTCTCAATTGACTGAAGCTTTGTATCAAATGGCTTCTCAGCATAATCCAGCAGCAGAACAGGCTTATAATCAACTGTTAGAGCAGCGCTTCAATCAACTGCGAGCTAAACAAGTCTCGCAAATAAAGTCGCTCGATAAAAAGGCGGAGCAAACACAAGAAGAGAAAAGCACAACAATTGCAAAACCCAACGTAGAATACTCGCAGTTTTTATGGCTGATCTGGCTAGCGGCGATACTCATCATCAGCGGCTTAAGTTTTCTCGTAATCAAGAAACTTAAGCAGAATAGAAAAGCGCTTGAAGCCAAAGAGGAAAGCCAAAATCAACGAATGGCGAAAAAAATAAAAGAGCTAGAGTTTACGAACAAGCAACTGAAACGCCAGCTAGAGAAAGTATTCAAAGAATTTAAGAAATCCAAAACCCAGGCAGAAAACCATAAGCTAAGCGTCGCATGCGCCATGTTTGGCTACACACCACAACACATCCCTGATTTACAAGCAATCAAGCTACGCTATAGACAGCTATCAAAGCTTTATCATCCGGACACAAGAGGCAGTGAAGAAGAAATGAAGCGACTCAATCATGCCTTTAAGCTCGTCTCACAAAATGTTACAAAACAGTAAAAATAGGTCAGGATACTTTGGCTAGCATGCTTTTAGACCTATATAATCAAGCGCCGCAATCGATCTCCCTCTCAAACAAATTAACAGACATTTAACTTAAGTCGCGCTTTTATGCCATAATGCCCGGCGCAAAATAACACCTAACGACTCAAATTAATCTAGGTGGGGAGAAAATCAATGTTCACTGAAGAAGGCACCTGTGATTGGTGTAAAAAACCTAGTCTTGTAACTCGTCACGATTATTTAGATGGCAAGCACCATTACTCATGTAAAGCTTGTTACGACATGGCAAAAATCGACGTGCGCCTATTTAACCAAGGCGAATTGCAAATGCGCGAACGCTTGCAACGAGCGAGCTAAGCAAGACGGAATCAACGGAACTGATTTTCAAAGGCGCCTTTTAAGGCGCTTTTTTGATCGGCCAAGCCCTATTTCCAATCTCTATCTCGTATTCCCTCCTATCCTACATAGCATGTCGCATCGGTTATCAGCCCCCCTCCTACTGTATACAAACCACTTTCCATGAAAAAACACCTGTATATACAGTAGTGAACCCCTGTATGTATCTCGTCCAATTTTCTACTCATCTCACATTTTTAAATTGATGTTAGACATATCAGAAATGAAAAATAACCGAATAAATTCAACTATTTAAAATGAAATCCTTTGATTTTACTCTCAAAAAACCGCAAATAACTTTTGAGAAACGGGTTGATCAGGTCGTCAAAACAAACTACTGTATACACATACAGCATGTATAAAGGAACAGTAAGATGCAGTTACAAAGTCAATCCCATACATACTCTCGTTACAACGTATTGGCACAAGCAACTCAGCCCATGGCCGTTTCGGATCAGCTTCTATCTAAGCTGGCTGTTTTATCGCAGCAGAAACAATGGATTTTGTTTACAGCAGACTGCCCTCGCCCAGACTTTGAACAACTCACTGCTTCTAATATTTGCTGTAGAAACGTGATTCAAATGAAGCCTTCTCAACAGCTTTCAGAAGTCGAGATCGTGATCAAAGCCATCCGATCAGGCAATGCCAGTTCTGTTGTCGCATCAAATAAAATTGCACTTATGAATCAATCTATGTTGCGCGACATGGCGCAGCGCTATCAGTGTGAGGTTTTTTTCGTCGAAGGCAGAGTTAATAAGTACCACTAATAAGTTCGACGTTATCCATCCTGCATCTCGCCTCCTTTTTAAGGGGGCTTTTTTTGTATTAAAGAAAACAAGCAAACGTTTGCTTTTTCTCTGGCGAGTTAAAATAGTTCTGGTATGATGCCCACATTCGATTTATTCAGCGCCCACATTTTGCTGAATATCTTCTCTTTCTGACGTTTGATTAAGATGATAGGAATGTCGCAATGAGCCTTGCTAATCAAGTACTTGCCGTCAATGACGACCTGCCAATTCGCACCCATAAACCCGTTCATAGCGGAAAAGTTCGTTCAGTTTACTGGTTAACTGAAGAAGACAGCGCCCGACTGATCAAAGAAAAAGGATACGATGTCGCTCCTGATGCGCCTTTGGCTATCATGGTGATTAGTGACCGAATCTCTGCATTCGATTGTATTTGGCATGCTGAAGGTGGTCTTAATGGTGTCCCAGGTAAAGGGGCTGCGCTTAATGCGATTTCTAATCACTGGTTCAAACTGTTCAAAGAAAATGGCTTAGCAGATAGCCACATTCTAGACATTCCTCACCCTTTTGTTTGGATTGTACAAAAAGCCAAACCGGTAAAAATCGAAGCCATCTGCCGCAAATACATCACGGGTTCGATGTGGCGCGCTTACGCAAATGGCGAGCGCGAGTTTTGTGGAATCCAACTTCCTGAAGGGTTAGAAAAAGACAAAGCACTGCCAGAGTTGCTCATGACCCCATCCACAAAAGGCATTCTAAAAGGCATTCCCGGTGTGCCAGAAGCGGACGACGTGAATATTACTCGTCAAAACATCGTAGACAACTACGAAGCATTTAACTTCTCAAGTGCCGACGATATCGCACTCTACGAAAAACTGCTGAAAGAAGGCTTTAACGTTATCAGCCAAGCGTTAGAAGAAATCGACCAAATCTTTGTCGATACCAAATTCGAATTTGGTTATGTTCATGATGCTGCTGGCAATGAAAAGCTGATTTACATGGATGAAGTGGGTACACCAGATTCGTCTCGTATATGGGATGCTAAAGAGTACCAAGCAGGTCACATCGTAGAGAACTCAAAAGAAGGTTTCCGCCAGTTCCTACTTAACCACTTCCCTGACCCAGATATCATGCTAAACAAAGAACGTATGCCAGAGCGCGAAGCACTCGCTCGTGATAATGCTTTACCCGTCGAATCTTTGATGGCGATTTCGAGCACCTACATTGGTATTGCCGAGAAGATTACAGGCAAGCCGATTCATTTGAGTGAGAATCCGAAAGCGGAAATCATCGAAGTTCTGAGCAAAGAATACGGATTGATTGACTAGCACTGTCGCTAGATTGCTAAACGCTTTCCAATAAAAAGTCCGCACTAGCTTGCGGACTTTTTTCGTATTAGGCTCAGTTTAGCTGATGTTTAACGTAGTGCCATCTGTTGTAGAGGCTGACTTAGTCGTCACCTGATATGTTTTGTCTTTAATCGTTGATACGAAATACCAGGTCGACTCTGCTTTGTCGGGCGTAAAAGTAACGCGCATAAAGCCACGCTGTTTGATGTCTGCCCACTGTAATTCTGACACTAAGTGCGGCAGCGTGTATTCCATTTGAGCGATCGCGACAGGGTCTAACGCGAGGTAGGCCTCTAACCCTGGGGAACTCACAGAGCTAGTCGCAAACTCTACCCCGATAGGATGCTTAGATACGTCTTTAAGCTCACTTGCCCATGCGTTGTGCGTATCTCCGGCCAAGCAGACAAAGTTACCACTGCTGGCTTTGACCAGTTGATAAACTTTCTCTCGCTCAACGTAGTAGCCATCCCATGCATCTAGGTTATATGGCAAAGCAATGGTATCTAAACTTGGGTCAGAGAGATAACCCGTAATCGCAGAGTTTACCGCTAATAACGCCTCTGCTTTTTGTTCTTCAGTGGCAGTAAACAATTGAAACATCGCGGTCATAACCGAACTTGGCAACTCCATACGAGACATTAACACTTGTTGCCCTAGCACATTCCAAGTTGCGTCGTGCGTACTGAACGCATCCATCAGCCAAGCGAGTTGGTCACCGCCTAACAGCTCTCGGTCTTGACTGCGCGACTGAGCAACTAAACCGCCAATAGCTTCCATCGTTGGTGAGCTGAGCGAGAAATAATCCAACGGTTTATCACGCCCCACAAGTCGCGTGTCGAGCATCATCAAATTGACTAAACTTCCAAACGAAAACTGACGGTAAATCAGCATGTTTGAGAAAGTGTTTTCACGAACGGGCAACCATTCTGTCCACGCGGCAGCCGCAGCTGCACGACGATCATTAAAACTGCCTTCCTCTTCTTGATGGTTTTCCGCACCATTTTTCCAACTATCATTTGCAAGCTCGTGGTCATCCCAGACAGCAATCATTGGTAGGCTCGCATGTAACGCTTGCAGATCAGCATCTTGGCGATATTGCGCATACCGTTTTCGGTAATCATCTAAGGTAATGCATTCAGTGCCTTTGCTTGGCTCTCGCCCTAGTGCCTCAGCATCTTCACTAGCGTAGCCACCAGCACCATACTCATAAATGTAATCACCGAGATGAAGCACCACATCAAACGGGTCTTGCTCATGTTGATTTAAAATCTCTCGATACACATGGAAATAGCCTGCAGGATAGTTTGCACAAGATACAACCGCCATGGATGCCTTTTCTACACCATCCTCTGGTAATGTTTGAGTTTGCCCGACTTCGCTAGTGACATCTCCAACCATGAATCGATAGTAGTAGCGAGAATTTGCGTTGAGATTTTGAACATCGACTTTTACCGTGAAATCTCGGCTCGTGTCTGTGGCAAAAGTGCCACTTTGCACGATATCAGTAAAATTTTCGTTAGATGAAACTTGCCAGCTTACATCTGCGTAGCTTGCTGAGGTCGTAACACGAGTCCAAATGATTACTTGTGTTTGAGTAGGATCTCCACTCGCCACTCCGTGCTCAAAGGTAACCGCAACAGACTCACTAGCATCGCTACCACAGCCCACTAGCCCGGTAACAATCGCCGTTGAAGAGGCAACTTTCATAAAGTCTCTACGAGACAAAGACATATTGACTTCCTTTCTTATTGTGTTTGTTTTTATGCCCAAATGACGTGGTGACTCGATCATCCTTGTATGCCAATAATGGACGTTAATTTGAACTCACAGTACCAACCATTTAGTCGGTAATTTGTCCTAAAAACACAAAGTTAGAAGCTAGTTATGACAATTGCATTTCCAAACGTTACATTTTTGTTAATTTAAGTACAAATACTCTATATTCATCACATTTCCTAAGACCTGTGACAAAAACCTCAAAATAAAAAAGCGACCTACTTTGAGGTCGCTTTTCATCGCACCATTTTTAAGTGGTACATCAATGAAGCAGAAAGGTCCAAATTAAAACTTGATGTTCAGGACATCTTGTTCTGACGTATCCACCTTCAACTGACTGCGAGATTCTATGTACTCGATTTGCTGAACATCGAGCGAATATGGCATAACAACTCGCAATTCATTGATCCCTTCATGTTTAGCTAACTGGGTTAAGCGGACCAAATTGGATTCATCACTTTTACGAGAAGACATCGATTTTAATGCGGCATCCCACAACCGATCTTCAGGCTTGCTCAATTCCGCAATGTTCTGTTTCCACATCAAACCGAAAATAGGCGCGATGGTGGCAAATGCCTCTAAAAAGGTCCATTTTTTACTACCTGTCGCCCCTAAAAAGCTAGTGTAGTCGAATTCAATGCACGTCTTTCCTTGTTGATCCATTCTATGCCCCCGACACTCGAAAATGAGATATACCAAATATCGTTCAACTGTTTTGATATAGCAATGGGATATAAAACATTCGTCTTTTATGCACTAATTTACATGCAAAAGGAAATATTAAAACCAGCTTTGTAACAACTGATGTACAGCTTCGCCATATATAAGCATTCAATTGATTAATATTTCAATTAAGAAACTAAAAACAACACGTAAGTAACGCTATCAATATGAAATCATTATAGATTCACCAAAAAAATATCAATTCTTGTCACAACGTCATCCGCCTACCTACTTCACATCAATCACTCGACTGGCCTTTTTATACTGTATCTTCCAACCAGCCCAGCGTGGCAGCTCCCAACGCTTTGGATCCCCCTTACGGTTTCCCTCTCGATAAACGACCTGTACCAGCTTGCGAGACGCGTAATACTCAACATCCAGTTGGAGTTCTGGCAGCGCAAGTTCTAAAGGGTACTGCTCCGTGAAATCGTCGTATTCCCATTCTGGAACACCGTTAAATGTAAAGTCTTCCGGTTCAAACAACGCCATATCATCGACATTTTCAACGCCTAATGTTTCCAACTGATCCTTTAACCAGCTAGAAAATGTCAAGGAGGCCAAGTCGTTAACCTCTTCTCCTTCGACATTAAGGCCCAATGCGTTGTAGAGTTTCCAGTGCTGGATTTGTTGTTTTCTTTGAGAAGCAAAACCTGGTAACAGTGTCTCGTCTTCTATCATTTCGACAATAGACTGAACAGCAACATCACCTTGTAACGCTTGATGTTCAGAACAGATTGTTCGCCCGGCGTAGACCAAATGCATCGTTGCTCTTGGGGTCTCCTCTTCATAATTCGTCTCGCCTTGTTGCCACTCCCCTAGTTCAAGTTCGCGTAACAACGTCAGCGGGATAGGCATCATGACCGATGCGAGGTTTAGTGTTTGCTTAACGCCTCGTCCTGGCACGCTATGGCTATCTAGCACAATGGCCGCTTCTTCTTTATCAGGAAAGCGGCTGTTACGCCCAACCAGCATCTCGACTACGCCATTTCCTAGAGCATCTCTTCGACGAGCTCGTCGGACAAACACAAGCTCAGGGTGTAATGAGGCGATGGAGAAAAAGAGCGCTTCACGTTTATATCGAGAGGCAACGTCAAGTTCCGGTAATTCAAATACTTCTCGCATTTGTTTCGCTAAACCTTGTGCCTCTTCGAGTGCGCTGGCATCAATGACAATGCCCGGAAGTCGTTCCCCCCGAACCAAACGGATAAGCAAAGAGGCATCACATCCGTATGGTTCCTCTTGAGATAGAAGCTCAGCAACTTCACCACTTTGTCGCTGATAGAACTGCGCAGGCACAGATAAGGCGGCAGCCAAATCAATCATTGCTTCCTTCTCTGGCTTCGCTTGAATTCTGGTAACAAGATCGGCAAACAGTGCATCAATGGGTAGTGGGTATACTTTTCTCCCGTGCTGCGTGACATTGCCATCCTCATCAATCGCTTCCATAGATAACAACGTCGAATGAGATGCCTCTAGCGACTTTGGAGGAATTGAGTCGAGAAAATCGAGTGTTGAAAGACGGTATCCACAACAAGCCGCTGCCAGCATGGGCTCGACGAGCTCTTCTCTGTGCAATTCTGGAGGCGTCACTAATTCTAAAGGCGCGTGTTCACCATATAGACGAATACAAGCTCCTTCAGCAACACGGCCCGCCCGCCCCATTCGCTGCGCGGCGCTGGCCTTAGAAATGTGGGTCAGCGTTAACGCTGTGCGACCGTTACGTTGAATGGTTCGACGCTCTAAGCCGCTATCAATGACTACTCGGATGTTAGGTATCGTTAAGGAGGTTTCCGCAACATTGGTTGCCAATACGACTTTTCGTTGTTTTTGCGTAGTTAACGCGCGGTGCTGTTCTTCATCACTAACCGAGGCATGAAGTTTGACCACCATGACATCGCCGCAACTTTGTAACATCTGAGCACATTGGGTGATCTCTTTGCGTCCAGGCAGGAAAACAAGAATATCGCCATCTTCATCTTCCAATGCTTCTTTTACCGCTCTGAAAACCTCTTGTTCACATCCCTTCTTATTCGGTAAATAACGGCTGTCTAAAGAACGATGTGTCACCGTGACTGGAAAGCAACGCCCTTCAGATCGCAGACGCTTCGCATTCAGGTAACGCGCTAGCTTTTCGCCCTCCAGCGTAGCGGAAGTGACGATCAACCGATGCTGATTTTCTTGCTTCAAAATTGCGGTTAATAGATCAATATCCCAGCGTCGCTCGTGAAATTCGTCCACTATCACGATATCGAAGCCTGCTAGCTTGTTTTCCGCAAACCAACGCAGTGCGACTCCCGGAGTCACAAATACAACTTCGGTTTTTTCATCAAAGTAGGCATGAAGCTTGATCGCGTAACCGACTTTGCGACCTATTGGCTCACTAGATTGCTCCGCAAGAAATTCAGCCAGCGAGGTACAAGCAATTCGACGTGGTTCAATAACCAGAACGCGTCCGTGTTTTGCCGCCCACATGGGCAAGCGGGTAGATTTACCTGACCCGGTTTCGGCTTCCACCACGAGATGGTTTTGGTTCACATGTTGGTCAAACTCAGCTTGCAGGCTGTCGATAGGTAGTTGAAACATAGAAATTGGATTTGATTTGATGATGCAGAACATTATACCCAAGTAAAAAAATCCTGCTTTAGGTATCTCTAAACAACCAATATTGCCGATATTTTCGGCGGTATCTGAATTTTTTTGCGACATTACATTGATGTGCATCAACGCATGTTTACAACTAAATGGTGAACCCGTTAAAATTTGGTGCGCATCCTTCAACCCTACATAAGGCACCCAATGAACAACGATAAACGCCCACTATATATTCCATATGCGGGTCCGGCTCTTTTAGCAACCCCTCTTTTGAACAAAGGCAGTGCATTCTCTGCTGAAGAACGTAGTTCATTCAACTTAGAAGGCTTGCTTCCAGAGTCTACCGAAACAATCCAAGAGCAGGTGGAACGTGCCTACCAGCAATACAAGAGTTTCGAAAGCGATATGGATAAGCACATTTATCTGCGTAATATCCAAGACACCAACGAAACACTGTATTACCGCCTAGTGCAAAACCACATTTCTGAGATGATGCCTATCATCTACACGCCAACTGTCGGCGCAGCATGTGAAAACTTCTCTAACATTTACCGTCGTGGTCGTGGTCTATTCATTTCATACCCGAACCGTGACCGTATTGACGACTTGCTGAATAATGCAGCAAACCACAACGTTAAAGTGATTGTTGTGACAGATGGCGAACGTATCCTTGGCTTGGGTGACCAAGGTATCGGCGGCATGGGTATTCCAATCGGTAAACTGTCACTTTACACTGCGTGTGGTGGTATCAGCCCTGCTTACACGCTACCAATCGTGCTTGATGTGGGTACCAATAACCCGCAACGCTTAGCTGATCCAATGTACATGGGTTGGCGTCATCCTCGTATTACGGGTGCAGAATACGATGCATTTGTAGAAGAGTTTATCCAAGCAGTACAGCGCCGTTGGCCTGATGCCTTGATCCAGTTCGAAGACTTTGCTCAGAAAAATGCGATGCCTCTTCTTGAACGTTACAAAGATCGCGTGTGCTGCTTCAATGATGATATTCAAGGCACGGCGGCCGTTACTGTTGGCTCTCTACTTGCCGCCTGTAAAGCAGCAGGCACTCAGCTTTCTAAACAGCGTATCACCTTCCTAGGCGCAGGCTCTGCTGGTTGCGGTATCGCAGAAGCGATCATCGCACAAATGGTATCGGAAGGGATTTCTGACGAGCAAGCTCGCTCACAAGTTTACATGGTTGACCGTTGGGGTCTGTTACAAGAAGGCATGCCTAACCTTCTTGATTTCCAACAACGCCTGGTGCAGAAACATACCAATACGAAAGAGTGGGAAAATGAAGGAAATGGCTTCTCACTCCTCGACGTTATGCGTAACGCCAAACCAACGGTACTAATTGGTGTTTCTGGTGCCCCAGGCCTATTTAGCCAAGAAGTCATCGAAGAAATGCATAAACACTGTAAGCGTCCGATTGTCTTCCCACTGTCGAACCCAACAAGCCGCGTAGAAGCAACACCTAACGACATCATTCGTTGGACAAATGGTGAAGCACTGGTTGCAACAGGTAGCCCATTTGAGCCTGTGGTTCATGAAGGTCGCACTTACCCTATTGCACAATGTAACAACAGCTACATCTTCCCTGGCATTGGCCTTGGTGTACTTGCTGTAAACGCAAAACGTGTCACCGACGAGATGCTAATGGAATCAAGCCGTGCGCTCGCAACATGCTCACCTCTAGCAATCAATGGTCGTGGTGCGCTACTTCCACCGTTGGAAGAGATCCACTCGGTATCGAAAAAGATCGCGTTTGCTGTTGGTAAGAAGGCAATCGAGCAAGGTGTGGCGTTAGAAATTACTGATGAAGCATTGAACGTGGCGATTGAACAATCGTTCTGGCAGCCGGTTTACCGTCGCTACAAACGCACTGCGTTTTAAGCTTGAGACATTTCGTTTAATAATTAGCCCCTACCATGTAGGGGCTTTTATTTTTTTATCATCCTAACCAGATTTTGGCATAAATGGGCTTCTCTCTTTTTGTTTCTATCAGATATGATGAGAACTACATTTTTAGTTAAGGATATAAAACGTTTTGTTGTTTTCTCGCATAAGATCAAAGTGGAAGCTGAAATTTTCCTGGAAGCGACTTGCTTTGATTTTGTCGATCTCTGTACTTAGTCTGCTTGTTTCTGTTATTGCCATCGACCGGTGGGTGGTTTTACAAGCCAAAGAAAGCATTTTCACTGAATACGAACAAATACCTCAACATGAGGTTGCTGTGGTTCTCGGTACCAGTAAATACATCGGTAAGATCCTCAACACTTACTACACTCATCGCATTAATGCAGCGATTGAGCTTTACAACCAAGGCAAAGTAAAACAGTTTTTATTGAGTGGCGATAACGCCCATCGCTCCTACAACGAACCGTGGACGATGAAACGCGACTTACTTAAAGCCGGCGTGCCTGAGGAAGTGATTCACCTTGATTATGCTGGCTTTCGTACTCTAGATTCGATTGTGAGGGCGAAAAAGATTTTTGCTTCGGAGCGCTTTCTGATTGTGACTCAGCGCTTTCATTGTGAGCGAGCGCTGTTTATTGCCGATGCTTACAACATTGATGCGCAGTGTCTTGCGGTAGCAGGACCTACGACAAACAAACAAAAAACATCAATGCGTATTCGAGAGTTGCTCGCCCGTGTGAAAGCCTTTTTAGACCTCTACATTATTAATACGCAGCCCAAGTTTCTTGGTCCTCAAGAGCCTATCGTTGCAGTAAAAGAGCCTGAAAAAATCTCTAATGAGCCTCTGCAAGTTCCCGTCGAATAGAGGAATCACGCAGCTCACAAGGCTAATAACATTTCTATAAAACAAATGGGTAGTTTTCTACCCATTTCCAATTCTCAACATCACATTTTCTAATTTGCTCTACGATTCAGGCAAAACTCTTTTTTGCATTCCAAGTAACATTTAATCAATAAATAACTACAAGTCAGTTACTTTGCCATAAAAAAACCGACAAAAGGCAATGCAAAAGGAGCACTACCCATGACCGCACTCGCTGTGACATTGAAGAACTGGTTCTTCACTCGCAACAGCATGATTTTGAACGCGAATATCGTATTGTTCATTATCTTGTTTAATACCCTACCCTTTGAGCCACAAGTAGTAACCGGCCTGAGCATCTTAGTTTTTGTTGCTATTCTTTGGCTAACCGAAGCGATTCACGTCAGCATAACCGCGCTACTCATACCATTACTTGCGGTATTTTTAGGCGTGTTTAACACTCAGACCGCACTGAACAACTTCTCCAACTCCATCATCTTTCTATTCTTAGGTGGTTTTGCACTTGCTGCAGCTTTGCATAAACAGAAGTTAGACCAAGCTATTGCTGATAAAGTGCTGTTACTCGCACGAGGCAAAATGTCTGTCGCTGTATTCATGCTATTTGGTGTGAGTGCTGGCCTGTCAATGTGGATTTCAAACACCGCCACTGCCGCTATGATGCTGCCCCTTGTACTGGGTGTGATGACAAAGCTAGACGCGAAGAAAAATCACAATACCTTTTTGTTTGTTCTGCTCGGCATCGCTTACAGTGCTTCGATTGGTGGTATTGCAACGCTGGTTGGTAGCCCACCAAACGCCATTGCAGCAGCTGAAGTTGGCCTAAGTTTTACTGAGTGGATGAAGCTCGGTGTGCCTATCTCATTAGTACTAATGCCAATCGCTATTCTCGTGTTGTACACCATGACTAAGCCTGACCTTAGCCACAAGTTTGATCTTGACCATCAACCAGTCGAGTGGACAAACGGCAAAATGATTACGCTGGCGATTTTCTTACTGACGGTCACGCTTTGGATTTTCAGTAAGCCTATTAACGCTATGCTGGGTGGCTTCGCTAAGTTCGATACCCTTGTCGCAATAGGTGCGATCCTTCTGCTTGGGGCTTCTCGCGCTGTAGAGTGGAAAGATATTGAGAAAACAACCGACTGGGGTGTGTTAATCCTATTTGGTGGTGGCATCTGTTTGAGTAACGTCCTAAAAGCAACCGGAACAAGCGTATTTTTGGCTCATAGCTTGTCAGGCTTCCTTGAGCAAGCCGGTATTCTTCTAACGATTCTTGCAGTGGTTGCTTTTGTTGTCTTCTTGACTGAGTTTGCAAGTAACACCGCTAGTGCTGCACTGCTGGTCCCTGTATTTGCAACCATCGCAGAGGCCTTAGGCATGTCTCCGGTCATTCTCTCTGCATTAATTGCCGTCGCTGCATCTTGTGCATTTATGTTACCAGTTGCAACACCTCCAAACGCGATTGTGTTCGGTACGGGTCATATCAAGCAAAAAGAAATGATGCGAATTGGTTTCGTCTTAAACATTGCCTGTATTGCTGCACTAACGCTTTTCGCTTGGTTGTTCTGGTAAAAAATAGCAAGTTCGATTAGCACTACACTGCTGCTCACGGTAATCACATCGATGCCCCAAACTTCCCCCTAAGTGGTGTTCAGCAGTTTCCCTCTTGGTGGCCCGTTGGCCACCTTTTTTAATTCCTTTGAGTGACGAATCGTTAGGCTTGCTTCTTTTCGCAGGCAAGCAAACCATAATGAACCTCGACCCGGTTGCGACCATTGCGCTTCGCTTGGTAAAGCACTTCGTCTGCTCTCGCCATGGTTTCTGAGACGCGTTCATTTTGCATTTGGGCAACGCCAATGCTGCATGTTAATGATTCACCGTGTACCCACAAATGACTCTCCACATTTTTGCGAATCATTTCCGACTTCTTCACAGCTTGATCAATATTGGTGTCAGGGCAAAATACAACAAATTCTTCTCCCCCCCAACGAACAAGTCGGTCATCTGGGTAGATGGAACTAGCCACCACCATGACAAATTCGCGCAATATGTCATCCCCCATTTGGTGCCCAAATTTGTCATTCACCTTCTTAAATTTATCCAAATCCATATAAAGGATACTGAATGTACTATGCCCCCAGCGAACTTGGCGTGATTGCTGCTCAAGCCAGTGCTGAACTGCGTGACGGTTCATCGCTCCCGTCAACGCATCGCGATGCGCCAACTCTGCAAACTCATAGTTTTGAGCTCGCAACGTACCATTCACCTTCTCTAAATGACGATGACGTTTTTTCGCTTTTTCATAAGCGACTCGATTTTTTCGTAATTCGTGCAGCGAAAATGCAAGTCCAAGCGCCATCCAAGAGAGTAAGAGCGCATACAGTAACGTTTCTTGTGCAAGGTAAGCGCCTTCAAACTCAATTTTATCAATCACAATTTTGTGCTCGCCAAGTGCCGCACCAGATCCGGTCGCGATATCAATACGTGTGATGTTTGAAAATTCAGGTGCAGAGTGTTCAATCGCGACTTTGTTGTCTACTAACCACCACGTCATCACCTGTAAATTTTTAATCGGAATTTCGATGATGTCGTTTGAACCGGACGGAGAAAACTGCATGCCATTGTATTTAATAGTGTACTCGTCGTCTGGTTTGGAATACTCAGGGTTATAGTTGCGCAGATATAAACGCAAATCATGGCTCGGATTGGGCCCCACCCCCGCCTCTTCATATCTCACTTTCAATCGAATCGTATGGTAATTGGAAAGGTCAATCCCCTGTGTTGGCGTTGTGGAATCGGTATAAACAGAGATTCCGCAATAAGGCCAAGCATACGAGCTTTGCTTTAAGTCACAGCTGAGAACTAGGCTTTGCTTATCGTAAATAATATCAGCCTCACTCAAGCCACCTTCGCTGGCGTCTTTAGTCGCATAGATATTGAAATGTTCTGGTGTAATGGTCAGCTTTCGTGTATCGCCAAGAACACTATAAAGCGCAACCAAACTAATAGTGCAAATAGAGAGGGCAAAGATAAATTTATGGATCCACTTCATGGGCGAGTGACCT
This sequence comes from Vibrio sp. 1-2 (7-a), assembly GCF_013048515.1. Taxonomy (NCBI): domain Bacteria; kingdom Pseudomonadati; phylum Pseudomonadota; class Gammaproteobacteria; order Vibrionales; family Vibrionaceae; genus Vibrio; species Vibrio sp. 1-2 (7-a). The sequence goes on along the minus strand of NZ_VHSQ01000001.1, from coordinate 740,427 downwards.
GCTCAGCTTATATACAACACAATGTACTCAATAATTTTTCGAACTTCAAACAAAGTCATTTATCAAGAAACAAAATTACTTTTAGTCTTCGTTCTTACTTTCGATACATGGTAACGTGTTTTGAACCGTTATCACGTTTTTAAATCTCTCAAAAATGCGGTTCACTTGTTATTTGCGAAGCATTTCACAGCCGTATTTCCTAACCCATGAAGGCCAGTGCATAACATTTCAGAGCGATACATTTCGCTTTAATGTGCCTGTCAACCCTGCATCTCATCACCACTTCGGATATACTGTGCAAAAACACAATAATGAGTAATGTCATGTCATTAATTGCAACTGGTACGCTAAATAAAATGCGTGCATCTCTGGACGGTGCTGTCAGTTACCGTCTACCTGTTGGTGAGGAAGAAATTGATCTATCGCCGTTTCTGGGTAAAACGCTCACACTGACTCACACGGGCAATATTTTTTGTTGCTCATGTGGTAAGAAAACGAAAAAGAGTTATTCGCAAGGCCATTGTTTTGTCTGTATGAAAAAGCTAGCAAGCTGCGATATGTGCATCATGAAACCAGAGACTTGTCACTACGACCAAGGAACTTGTCGCGAGCCACAATGGGGCGAAGAGAACTGCATGGTGGATCACTTTGTCTACCTATCCAATACATCCAGCTTAAAAGTTGGTATCACTCGTCATACGCAAATCCCAACTCGTTGGATTGATCAAGGTGCGACTCAGGGTTTGCCAATTTTTAAGGTAAAAACTCGTCATATCTCCGGTTTAATTGAAGTTGAACTGGCGAAACACATCGCAGATAAAACCAATTGGCGCACACTGCTGAAAGGCGATGGTGAACCAATGGCACTGCAAGAGCGTTTTGCTGAGCTATTGCCTTTAGTCAAAGACAAGATTGCTGAGATAAAACAGCAATTCGGTGAAGATGCAATTGAAGTATTAAGCGAAAGCATTACCGACCTTAGCTATCCGGTGCAACAGCACCCAACTAAGATCACCTCGCATAATTTCGATAAAAACCCGGTTGTTACTGGTACTTTGCAAGGCATCAAAGGTCAATACCTCATTTTTGACACTGGCGTGATCAACGTAAGAAAATTCACTTCCTATGAAGTGGAAGTAAGCGCCTAGTTTTATATGTAGCTGGTTTATTGAAATAAAAACGAAAAAGCTCGAGTTTGACTCGAGCTTTTGTTTTTCTATCAGGAAGATATGATCAGTTACGCATCAAGGATGTTTTCTAGTACATCGAACAACATATCGACTTCTTCTATTGTGTTGTAATGCATGCAACCAATTCGTACCACACCACCCGACTCTTCTAGACCAAGTTGACGAACTAAGCCCAGCGCATAAAAGTGGCCGTTCCAAACACAGATGTTGTGTTCACCCAGCGTTTTCGCGATGAATTCTGGAGAATATCGGTCGAATGTTAGCGCAAAAGTTGGTGTGCGGAGTTGGCTATCTTCTTTCGCAATGCCAAATAGATTGACACCATCTAGTGCACTCAGACGCTGTAAGAAACGCTCACTCAAGCGTTGCTCATGTTGTTTATACAATTGGTAACTTTGCTCCAATCGTTGACGAAGAGGTAGACCGGCTTCACCAAATTGAGCCAGATACTCAACCGCAGCAACGACACCAGCAAGACCTTCAAAACTTTGCGTTCCCGTTTCAAATCGGCCTGGGCCAATATTGGTAGCAGGCTCAACTTTGTACGGACGAATACTGTGCAGCCACTGGTCGGCAATGTAAGCAACACCAACGTGCGGTCCAAAAAACTTGTAAGCTGAGCAAGCTAAAAAGTCACAACCTAACGCTTGAACATCAACCAAATGATGAGGCGCATAATGGACGGCATCCACATAAACTTGTGCCCCAACATTGTGCGCCATGCTGACTACTTGCTGTACATCCACAATAGAGCCCGTCGTGTTCGATGCATAAGTCACAGCGACAAGGCGCGTTTTATCAGAAAGAAGGCGGCTTAAATGCTCCATATCCAGCGTACAATCTTCTTCGTTGATACGAACTTGATGAACCGTAACGCCTTTATCTTCTGCCGCTTGCTGCCAGCTGGATACATTTGAATAGTGATCCAAAGCGGAAACAATGATCTCATCTCCTGCTTGCCAATCTCGACTAATCGCGCGACTAAGCTGAAAGGTTAGTGAGGTCATATTGGCACCGAAGACAATATTGCCAGACGACGGCGCGTTTAGCAGAGCTTGCGCTGACTCGCGTGCATTTTGCATCACGTCAACCGTCTTTTGGCTAGAAAAATAATGCCCGCCTAAGTTGGCGTTGAAACGACCTAAATATCCCACCATGCTGTCTAGCACTGATTGAGGTACCTGTGACCCGCCTGGACCATCAAAAAACGTCACAGGTTTGTCGTTATGGTATTGAGCGAGCGCCGGAAACTGCTCCCTGATCAGATTAAGATTGAAGTTCATTGCGCTTATCCGTAGCCGTGAGTACAAACACATCCATATGACCCGCTTCATCATCAATGACAGAACGGATTGGGCACGCATTGTGCCACAGTTTACTGTCTGCCAATATTGCAACCTCACCCGTTTCTAACACCTTACGGAAAAATGGGGCTTGGTTATGACTGCTGTACAGCATGATGTCACCACCAATGATGTTATGACGTCCTACGCCAACCATTGCAATGTGATCAAAACCGTCTTGGTGCACACCTTCAGGTGCCACTTGAGTTTCTTCTTCTAGCGCTGTGATTCGGATTTGGTGAATTTCTATTTCCTGGCCGTTAGGCAAATGATTCGCATTGACAAACAATTCGCACATTTCTCGGAAACCATCACTGGTGAGAATATCCTTCTCAATCGGCTCAAATTGTCTTACAACATCACCTTGGAATCGGTTGATATCAGACGATTGAACAAAGCTGTTTTTGTTTAAGTCAATGACTTTGCCGTTATCAAAACCAACCACAGAATAACGTCTTAGTCGATACTGACCATCTGCATGCTCGGTACGAGGCAGTTCTTCAAACGATGGGGAAAGCTGCTCAATTGCTGCCATGCTGAGCTGTGTTAAATGCAGAGTATTCTCACGTGAATGTAACATCATTGTCTCCTTTAATGAGGCACATTAATTAACATTTAATTTACACACTAGGTTACGCAAATATTCTGTAATTGCCAGCTTTTAACGTTGATAGCTTCAACAAAACAACAAAAACAACACAACAAACCAATCCAAAGCAAAAATACAGAACCATGTTTCAGTTTTGCGCTTTGGCGATATTTGAAACTAGACTTCTCTACTACGAATAGAATTTTATGCTAGAAGTCAACGTTCTTTATCAATCTTTAGTGGGTTCTAATCTATAACCAATTATTCGATCACAATCGTTGTTTATGCTTTTAAAGCACTAAGAATTTCCATACAATCGAGGGAAATGTTCAGCCCTTTTTGGAGCCATAATGAGCGACGTAAAACATTGTAAACTATTAATTCTTGGTTCTGGTCCAGCAGGATACACAGCTGCCGTCTACGCAGCGCGTGCCAACCTAAACCCTGTGCTTGTGACGGGAATGCAACAAGGTGGTCAGCTAACCACCACTACTGAAGTTGAAAACTGGCCCGGCGACGCTGAAGGTCTGACAGGTCCTGCATTGATGGATCGCATGAAAGAGCACGCCGAGCGTTTCGAAACTGAGATCGTGTTTGATCACATCAACGAAGTAGAACTATCACAACGCCCATTTCGTTTAAAAGGCGATTCTGGCGAGTACACATGTGACGCATTGATTATTTCTACGGGTGCATCAGCAAAATACCTTGGCCTTGAGTCTGAAGAAGCATTTAAAGGTCGCGGCGTTTCTGCTTGTGCAACCTGTGACGGTTTCTTCTACCGTAATCAGAAAGTTGCAGTTGTGGGCGGTGGTAACACTGCTGTTGAGGAAGCACTTTACCTATCTAACATTGCGTCAGAAGTTCACCTGATCCACCGCCGCGATTCATTCCGTGCAGAGAAGATCCTTGTGAAACGTCTGATGGATAAAGTTGAAAGCGGTAATATCGTTCTTCATACCGATCGAACTCTCGATGAAGTACTTGGCGACGACATGGGCGTAACTGGCGTTCGTATTAAAGACGTCAACACAGGTGCGACTGAAGACCTTGAAGTGATGGGCGCGTTTATTGCGATCGGCCACCAGCCAAACACACAAATCTTTGAAGGCCAAGTAGACATGAAAGATGGCTACATCATCGTTAAGTCTGGCCTAGAAGGCAACGCTACACAAACTAGCATTGAAGGTGTATTTGCAGCAGGCGACGTTATGGACCATAACTACCGTCAAGCTATCACATCAGCAGGTACAGGTTGTATGGCGGCATTAGATGCTGAGCGTTTCTTAGACTCACTTGGTGACAAATAACTTTTCACATTTGTGTCATATCCTTAAAGCCCAGCGGTATTCCCGCTGGGTTTTCTTTTGTATACTACCGCCTCATTAAAACAATTATCATTAAGCCTTCACGATGGATAAGAAAAAGCAAAGCAGCTTGAATAAGTGGCTTAAGCAACAAAGTAAGTTAGCCAAGCGCTGGCTTATGATTGCGATAGGCCTAGGCGTACTTTCAAGCGTGTTTTTATTGGCTCAAGCAGCCCTGATCGCCTCCATTCTGCACCAGTTAATCATTGACCAAGTCGACAAAGCCGACCTCATTTGGCATTTTGTTGGGCTTGGTGGCACGGTTATCGGTCGAGCTGCTTGTACCTGGGGTCGAGAGCTTGCCGGTTACCGTTGCGGTGAGCAAATTCGAGTTTATATTCGCCAACTCATTTTAGATAAAGTTCATAAACTTGGGCCTGCTTACATCAAAGGCAAACCTGCCGGCAGCTGGGCGACGCTCATCTTAGAGCAGGTAGAAGATATGCAAGATTTCTTCTCTCGCTACTTGCCTCAGATGTCATTATCGGTACTAGTGCCTTTCATTATTTTGGTTGTCGTATTCCCAGTAAACTGGGCGGCAGGCTTGATCTTCCTAGTCACTGCACCACTGGTGCCTATTTTCATGGCACTGGTTGGGATGAAAGCCGCAGAAGCAAACCGTAAAAACTTTAAAGCGATGCAGCGTTTGTCCGGTCACTTTTATGACCGCTTGCAAGCAATGACGACCATTCGCTTATTCGATAGAACAAAATCTGAAACTGAAACTCTGAAGGGTGCTTCGGAAGTCTTTCGTACTCGTACCATGGACGTTCTGAAAATCGCGTTTCTATCTTCTGCGGTTTTAGAGTTTTTCACTTCCATTTCTATCGCAATTACCGCCGTCTACTTTGGCTTTAGTTATATCGGAGAGCTCGATTTCGGCTACTACGGCACTGGTGTTACGCTGTTTGCTGGTTTGTTCATTCTGATTCTTGCGCCAGAGTTTTATCAGCCATTACGTGATTTGGGCACTTTCTATCATGCGAAACAGCAAGCGGTTGGCGCAGCAGAAAGCATTGTCGAGTTTCTGGATTTAGAAGTCGATCAAGTCAAAGATGGCACCCAAGCGTTAGATAAGAGTAGTCCCATCCATGTTGAAGCGGACGAGTTAACCATTTTTAGTCCGGAAGGTAAGCAGCTCGCAGGTCCCCTATCCTTCTCTCTTGAAGCCAACAAAAGTACGGCTTTAGTTGGACCAAGTGGCGCAGGTAAAACAAGCTTGGTCAACACCATCCTCGGTTTCATGCCTTATCAAGGTAGCTTGAAGATTAATGGTTGTGAATTGTCACAACTGGATCTAGCCACATGGCGAGAGGTCGTAAGCTGGATTGGTCAAAACCCGATGCTATTACATGGCAGCATTCGAGATAACGTCACGTTAGGCAAACACAACATTCAAGATGCAGACGTTCATTCTGTTTTGAATGACTCTCATGCTGCTGAATTTGTTGAAATGCATGGGTTGGATTACCCGATATCTGACCGCTCTGGTGGTTTATCTGTCGGCCAAGCCCAGCGTTTAGCGTTGGCTCGCGCTATGCTACAAAATGGTCGTTTTTGGTTATTAGATGAACCGACCGCAAGCTTAGATGCTCGTAGTGAAAAACTCGTCATGGAAGGCATTAACAAGTACGCACATGCCACAACGAATTTGATAATTACTCACCAGTTGGCACCTTTACAAAGCGTATCGCAAATTCTTGTTATGCAGGACGGCCAGATTGTTCAATGTGGTGATTACGACACACTGTCGACAGAAGATGGCTTATTTAAAGACATGTTGGAAGCGAACCTCGCACAACGTGAAACAGACAAGGGGAACTTAGATGCGTGATTTACTCCCTTATCTAAAACTCTATAAGAAACATTGGTTTGGTCTTTCTCTAGGTATGCTATTGGCATTTCTGACCTTAGCTGCATCTATTGGCTTATTAACGCTATCGGGTTGGTTTATTTCAGCCGCAGCGGTGGCAGGCTTGACGGTTGCTCGTGAGACCTTCAACTACATGTTACCAGGTGCCGGGGTACGCGGCGCTGCAATGGCTCGAACCGCAGGTCGATGGGGAGAACGTGTCGTCAGCCACAATGCGACGTTCAAGTTACTTACCGATCTACGTATCTTCTTCTTTAAGAAACTTGCACCACTGATTCCGGGTCGTGTCTCTACGATGCGTGATGCTGATCTGCTCAACCGCCTAGTGGCGGACGTTGACGCGATGGATCACGTTTACCTTCGACTTATCAGCCCTGTCGTGATTGGCATTTTTGGCATATTGAGTTTAACGGCTGTCCTGGCGTTCTTTGATTGGCATCTCGCGCTGCTGCTTGGCTCGATTCTTACCGTCATGTTGTTTGTATGGCCAGTGTTGTTCTATAAACTTGGTAAAAGTAATGGCGAGAATCTCACTCATCATAAAGCGCAATTGCGAGTGGCGACTCTGGACTGGCTTCAAGGCTACAGCGAACTGAGTATCTTTGGAGCAGAAGAGCGTTATCGCAATCTCATTCTAGAGAAGCAAAAGCAGCTTTTGTCTAATCAGTTTGTGAACGCGAATTTAACGGGCATGGCTTCAGGCCTGCTTATGCTTGTGAACGGTCTTACACTGGTTGTGATGCTTTGGTTTGCTGCAGACGGCGTAGGAGGTCGTGCTCCTGATCCTTGGATTGCGTTGTTTGCATTTGCAACGATGGCAAGTTTTGAAATTTTGATGCCTATTGCGGGCGCGTTCCAGTACCTGGGTCAAACGTTGACTTCTGCTCGTCGTTTAAATGAAGTAATTTTGGCTGAACCTGACGTTGTCTTCCCTGAGCAATCAAAATATAAAGACACAACGTTAGACATTGAATTCGACAACATTGACTTCACTTACCCTGACGGTCAGCAAAAGGTGCTGAAATACTTGTCACTCTCACTACCGTTGGGCACTAAAACAGCGATTGTAGGTCAAACAGGTTCAGGTAAATCAACACTGATTCAGCTTCTTTGTCGCTACTGGGATGTAAACCAAGGTGAAGTTCGAATCGGTGGTACAAAGCTGCAAGATTGGAGCGAGTCTGACCTGCGAGAAGCAATGACAGTGGTAAGTCAACGCGTTGATGTACTGAATGGAACACTGCGTGACAACTTACTTATGGCCGCTCCAGAAGCAAGTGATGAGCGACTGTCTGAGATTCTTCAAAAAGTCGAACTTGGTGGCCTTCTTGAGGCTCCAGGGTTAGATGCTTGGTTAGGCGACGGTGGTCGTCAGTTATCTGGTGGTGAGAAACGCCGAATCGGTATCGCTCGCGCATTGCTACGTGATGCCCCAATCCTACTCTTAGATGAACCGACTGAAGGCCTCGATAAGCGTACGGAACAAAAAGTGATGGCGCTTTTCAATGAGCACTTTGCTAATAAGACAGTGGTATTCATTACACACCGACTTATAGAATTAGAAAACATGGATAGCATCTGTTTGATGGAACAAGGTGAGATCATCGAGCAAGGCGATCATCCAACGCTACTCGCTCAGAAAGGTCGTTACTACCAGCTATTACAGTCTCTATAACACCATTCCTACATTTAAGACAACTAAAGCCAGTAGCGACCCCTATCGTTACTGGCTTTTCTATCTTACTCCAGTATACCTGTGTGCTTATCACCGTGAGTTAAACTGCAGGACAACAGAGTTAACTATCCATCACAAAAAATCAAATTGTAATATAAATTTATCAAAAATCTGGTGTACTCTCAAACTTTTTCTGATCTACTTCTGAGCACTTATATACTACGATTAGTACACACAACTTAGATAACACTCCTTGAACTATGTCTCTAAGCGCATATATAGCCACAAAAAATTCTGCAATGCTCATCCAACTTGTACGACCACTTTCCTAGCTCATAGTTTCAAAGCTGAGAATAAATATAAATTTATTCTTCAAGACTTTTTATTTACAATAATATCATTAACTTAGACTCAAGACGTGCAAAAAAATACACTCAACAAAACCGTTAAAATACATAGACAATAATTAACAAGGTATAACAATCATTACTAACATAAAAACTACGCTTTACTTATAAATAACCATTCAGATAGAATCAAATAATTAAAGCCAGTTCAATTTTAAGTCAGAGTCATTTCTATGAAGTTTTCTTCTTTTATAAAAAAAACAAGAGCTAATCTTTCACTTTCACAAAACGAAATCGTAGATAAATTGATATCCGGACACAGTAAATTTTATAATTTAAATACGACGACCTATAACAGATGGGAAAATGATCACACAACACCTTCAACATTTAAGATATATTTAATTTTAAGAATATTAGAGTTGGACGTGATCGACTCTTATAAGAAGCTATCGTTAAGGTTATCAAATTCAAAATTAAAGCCATTCATTGATCTTATTAACTATTTAGATAATAACCAGAATCGATTTAGATTACTCTCCTCAACTCTCCCTCAACTTGAGGAGTTCAAAACATTTGATAAGAGCAACTATTCAGATAGCACCGAGCTTTTAACTAAAATCAAAGGTTCTATAAATAATATTATCCGTCAGTCTGAAACTAAAGCAAGTGAGAAAGACATAGAACATATTATAGAAATGCAGAAGGCAAGAACCATCGTCATTACTGCATGCAAAAACCATGATACCGATACCTATACTGCACAATGTGCATGGATATACTTAAATACCTCATTTGAAAAAGATTTTATATCTATTTTCAAAAAAAAAGAGTTACGATTAAGAGATTTAAATTTCGGAAATAGAGAACAAGAGTCATTCATATTTTCTATCCCAACATCTCTACACAGTGGTATTTGGAATCACTACTTTATAAAGGAGTTAATAAAAGAAACCATAAATAACCCTCCTAAAAGGATCTATGTTTTTTGCTTAAACTCTGAGGCATTAAGATTATACTTAAACTTGGGGTTTAAAACGGTAGCATCGATATCTAACCGAATTAAAATTAATAGTAACATTAATGAGATTGTTCAATATGGCAAGACATATCTATTGAGTATCGAATACGAAGATTTTATTTCTCACCACGGCGTAATCCAGTTTATCAAAGAATCATAACCACTCAAAAAAATAGCCCTCCATATGAGGGCTATTTTTATTAATCATTATATTTTGTTAAAATTTCAACATGCCTGTTTTTTTTGCGGCCACTTTTCGAATCGTTAGAATATTTAGGCTCTAATTCACCTTGGCCGACCGCAGTAATTAAACTCTCATCTAAGCCTAGCTCAACCATGTACGTTTTGACAGCCAGAGCGCGTCGCTCAGACAGTGTTTGGTTGTACTCTTCACTGCCAGAATTATCAGTGTGTCCAATAACACTGATTACCATACCCTGTTTTTTCGGCATTCTGCTAACAAAATCGCGAATGGTCTCTTTGCCCTGATCTGTCAGTTGCGCGCTGTCCAAATCGAAAACGGTATCTTCATGCAGTTCAACGAAGACATAACTATGAGGCAACACTTGTTCTTCGTGTTGCGCCAATGCATATGACGCCACTTTCTTGTTGTTATCAAACCCATAAGTTAATGACAAATTGATGCTGTGTGCGTCGATATCTAAGCTAGGAGCCGCTTCAACTCCTCTGGTGTATTGGTAGCTGACACCTGTTGACCAATTTTTGGACAGCCAGTAATGTCCACCGACTTCAATTAAAGGCACGATATTTGATGAGCGACTTGAACCTGAGATGGCACCACTTGTTTCTGTCCACGCATACCCTAAGCCAGCACGTGCAAACAAGCTGGTGTTTTGAGTAATGTAGTGATCATAACGAAGGCCGGTTTCGAGAATATCAACAGAATACTCTTTCTCATCCAATTGCGCATCGCCCCAATAATGATAACCGATATCCCAACTTACATTGTCGGTAAGCTGAAAGCCCGTAAAGACGCCTAGGTTGTAGGCATTAGGGCGAATTTGATGCGACTGGTCATCATCCAAAATCTGATAACCACTTTTTACGCCCACAAATAGATCATCAAAAAGAGAAGCGGTGTCATCTTTTGCCATCACATTGTTTGCCATCAGAGCAACAAGCAACGCCATGCTGTGTTTTGTCATACTTTATACCTGTTAGAAAAATAGACACCTCCCTCAGGAGGTGTCGTCGTGATTATGGATAGATAAGTTCGACTGTCATCTGTGCATCAAACTTGCCGGGCTTAATTGCGCCGCCCGGGTAAGCAGGTTTGAAAAAGGACGCCCAAAACTGCATTTTAGGTTTGGCATCCGCCGACAAATCAAAACTGAATAACTCCGCAATCGGCGAGTTAAAAGTCGGCACAGGCATCACCCCGTCTTTCCCATCAATAACAACAGAAACCGCAACATTGTCAGCGGCATTTGCGCCGTCGTTTTGATTCAGCAATAAGCCATGAGGTTTGCCGTCATAGACTTCGAAGGACGTCGCACCTGACGTGAAGAACTTCACCGTCGGTTTGTATGTCCCACTGACTCCGGTGCAATCCATACCGATTTCAAATGGTTTGGTGGTTGAAGGCAAAGGGCCTGTTGTTGAAAACTCTTTGGTGTGCACAGTACCAAGATCGACGGTTTGTGTCGGTTGGGTAATTTCACAAGATGCGGTCCAGCCCCCAAAGTTAGTGACAATGTAGTTTCTCGCCGCAGGTGAGCTCAGCATATGCACCAAATGCGTGCCACCGTCACCGCTGCCAACCGTTTTCCCGTTGTCGTGATACACAAACTTAAACGGGTACAAGTTATTACGAATGCTGTCTATTACATTGCGCGGAGCTGACGCTTTTGCTCCAGGCACTTTCTTCCAGGTGATATTGACATCTACGGGTAACGTCCCTTTATATAGCCCCGTACCTTTTGGCTTTTTACGTGTATTTTCATCTTTACACGTTCGGCTGCCGTCAGTAACCAGCGGGCCATCACCAACTTGATGCGCACCAGTTAAAAGCCCTCCGTCTGCACAAACACTCAAGAACTCACCAAAGTTAATGTTGTCCACTTTTCCTTGTTCAGGACTGAACACATGGCCTCGGAACGTGACTTCTGCTCGTACCGCCGCCTCTGGCACCAGCAGTTTGTTGTAACAATATTGCGTGCCATCAATCGCAAGCGGCTTCCATCCCATATCTTCTGAGCATTGCATTTCTATCCCCACACCTTGGGACTTAATCATGTACTCAGCCCATTCTGGTTTTGGTGTGTAAAACGCCGTTTGTGTACTTTGAGTTGTGCAGGCCTGAGTCACACCGGATGTCCAGCCCACTCTGCTGCCAGATGTATTGTGGTTGCGACAATCCGCACCATCGGGACTGGTCAGCAGTAGCGGCATATAGAGCTTATTCCCACCAAAGAGGATCTCGTTAATGCCGTTGACCAAGCTGCCTAATCCTCCGACCAAGCCACCTACAACATTATCGCCTAATGCATCACCCAAGTAGCCTAAACCATCTCCGATACCATTTAACAAATCTGTAACGGTCACGCCTAATGCTTGGGCAATTTCACCCAGAATGTTACCTAACCCACCCAAAACGCCACCTAGAATCCCACCGACTAAGTCACCTAAGCCCCCTAAAATGCCACGTGGGCCACCTAGCAAATCGCCTAGAATACGAAACTGCGCTTCCTCATTGGGCGCATTTTTTAGTTGCGTATACAGCTTTTGACGCTCCTGAGGGCTAAGAGAACGAATTTTATTTTGAACCATATCGATCAAGCGTTGCCGGAACTCGATCTTTTGTTCCACCGTTAAGCTTGCTGCCCATTCACGCAGTGCCTGACGTTTATCGCTGATGCTTTGACCAAGTGCTTTTTTAAGGCGAGCTTTATCTTCTTCAGGCAGTGTACGTAACTCCTCTACCACTTTGTGACGCAGCTTTTTCTTTTGCTCTGGCGTCAGGGATTCCAGCCTTTTCCTTAATTGCTGTTTGTCGTCTTTACTTAACGTTTGATATCGTTTCTGAAGTTTTTCCAGCTTAGATTGATTATTTTCCAACGCGAACGTGGTTTGAGATTGAAATATTAGCGTCATTGCGATTAGCAACGATGCCTTATAACGATTATTAATTTTCATAGACATTCTCAAAAATTATTTAAATCATTTTCGTTATTATAATTTTCGCCCCCTCTCCGATAAGAAGAGGGGGGATGATTTATAGGTAATTATATTTTATTTGTATCCGGCTATGGATAAACCATTTCTATGGTAATATCCGCTTCAAATTTACCGGTGGTAATAGGATCGGCGGGCCAGATTGGCTTATAAAATGCCGCTAAAAACTTCAAATTAGGGCTATCATCTTCTTCTAGATTAAATTCCTGAGGATATTCACTAGGCGGGCCATAAAACGCAACCGGTTTTTTCCCTGTTGGTAAATCATAATACACCGCGATACCGACGTTTTTTGCAGCATTGGCGTCGGTTAAACGGTTATGTAAATACCCTGTATTTTCACCATTATATAATTCTCCCCCAGTCGCCCCTGCTGAAATTATCCTTATCGCGGGTTTATAATCTTTTTGTGTTCCGGTGCATGACAAACCAATTTTAAATGGTTTAAACGTCGATTCTAACGGGCCCGGCGTTTTGAAATCTTTGGCATATACGGTGCCTAAATCGACCGTTTGTTCTGGTTGATTGATTTCACAGCTTGAAGACCAGCCCGGAAAACTGGTTACGATGTATCCTTGTGGATAGCCGGGATCGAGCATATTTACGTGTAGCACCCCACCAAACAACTCGTCTTTTCCATCTTGGTATTCGACCTGAAACGGGTGAAGGTTGTTTTTTGCGATATCATCAGCGGTGTTGCTCGTCGCCTTCCACTGGTAATATTTCATTGGGTCTAACATCTTCCACTCGACAGTTACATTAACAGGCAGATTACCTTTGTAATAGCCATCACCTTCATAACAGTCGCCGGATGTGCCCGCACCAGCGCAGTTATCATCAATCCACTGACCGCTGCCCCCAGTTAAGCCCGTCAAACCCTCAGCTTTGTACATTTCCCCCATGTCCATATCTTGCTGACCATTGTTCAATGTTAAAGAATAATGTTTACGACCAAAGGCCGTTTGAATTTCAGCTTTAACACCCGCGCCCGGAATGTCTGGGCTAGTACAATACTCACCTTGCTGAGTCCAGCCCGGAGCACAGCTCAGCTTGGCTTTAATATGTGCATAGCGCACCATATAAAGTGCCCAATCCGGGTAACGCACATACATGGCATTGGTGAAATCTTGTGTTCGGCAACTGATCGTTTGCCCTGATGTCAGGAGTTGCTGCTCACCACTTTCGTTAACACTGCGGCAGTCTGCACCATTTGGGTTACGCAACAACATCGGCATATATAAACGTGTACTGGTGTCTACATTCGTTACTTCGTTCAGATCAGCTGCGATATCACCTAAGCCTGTAAATAGTGCCGCTAACTCGCCGCCTAATAATGTTTCGCCGTATCTTTCCTCGATTTCTTGGCCAAGACTAGTGAATAGCTTCGACCATTGGTCAAGGGTCAAGTTATTTAATAGATTTAAAACCTCTCCCCCACTCACACCATAAGTAACATTGTCTAATCGGCCAATAGCGCTACTGATTAAAGCAACACGTTCTTTCGGTGATTTGGATTTTTTAATGTTATTATAGAGAGTGACACGTTGGCTTTCTGACAGTGCTTTTATTTTATCTTCAACACGCTGAAAAATTTGTTGTTTAATTCTAAATTTTTCTTCATTACTTAGTTTAGAAAACGCTTTAAACATTGACGACACTTTAGCTTCAGGCAAGTGAGCAAGGCCATCTAGTAAGCGTTTTTTATCTTCCGCAGATAATGTGTCAAATTTTTCTTTGAGCTTACCTTTAATATTTTCTTTTTGTTCTGGTGTTAAACTCTTTATTTTATTTTTTATGTGTTCTTTTTGCTCGGGAGTCAATTGCGATAGCTTTTCTTTGACGACCATCATCTGTTCATTATTCAATGGAGCAGAATGAGAGACAGACGTTACAGCGAGGCAACACAAACCCATTAATGCTAAAGCGCGACTTTTAACTAATATCATTAGCGACACCTAATACACGTTTATTTGTATTTATGGAGCCGGTTATCAGCTCCATATTCAACTAGAGGTTATTGACAATGAACGGTCTTTTTAACAATGCCTGATGAGTCTGCGTTTAACTCATTTGATAGGTCATAGTTAATTGTACAAATATCTTTGCCCCATAGAACATTCAATGTGCCTTGCTTCTCTAGTCCAGATAGATACACAACGCCATCGTTACCTACGTAAGATATTTCGTTATTCACATCTTCTGGTGTTTTAACAATCGAACCAAATGGAACGGCTTTCCCTTTATTCTCTACCGTGAATAGCGCTTTATAGCCTGTTTTAACGTTAAACTTGGCTTTAACAATCGCACCTGCCGTTGGAACAACTTTAGTGATTGTGTTTGTCGCTTCCATGTTTTTGCCTAGTGAATCAGAATCAATCGCGACCTCGTTCGCTTGATAACTGTTCACATAAGGGACCACCGCATAACCTGACCCATTGGTGTCAATGCCAGTGCCGTTTTCGATATGAACGTCTTCTGCCTGGTTCGTATCCACTAACACTACGCCATTGTAATCCGCGCTGTTAATCGGTTGAGACATGGTCACCCCGTCAGAGTGGACGATTACAGCACCGCTCGCACCATAGCTGACTTGAGTACTGTCTTTACGGTGGCTGACTGTCGCGTTCAGATCAGCATGATTACCAGTGTAACTGGTCGATGCCGAGATGCTGTCATTACCTTCGCCATCTTCTGCTGTTGCAACAATGCTGTAAGATAAATTGTCGTCCTCTAACGCTGTATTTGTGTACCCAGCACGCTGAATCGTATGATCATTGCTGTCGTTACTGATGGCGTAATCAACATAACCACCGTCGAACCATCCCTCAAGAGGAACACTTACATTCAACATTACTTGACTGTCATCAGAGTAAGCAGTCGAATCCATCATCGAGTAGCTTAATGAATATGAGACTCGATCAAAATTATTACTGTAGCTGGCCGTTAAATTACGGTCGATATTATCACTGTCCCAGTACTCTTGTTGGTAGCCGTAAACCGATAGACTACCCCACTCACCATCATTGATCTGTTGGTTAAAGCTAAGCTGTAATTTTTGTTTTTTACGCTCATCAAGGCCCCACCAGAAAGTGTTTGAGCCTTCATTTTCAATCAGTAGATCTTCTAGAGTGTAAAAATCCTCCGTTGAATAGCGATAACTAGCTAAGTTGAATGAAGCGCCAATCTCCTCAATGTCTTTCGAGTAGTTAATACTGTACGATTGACCTTGCGTGTAGCCTTGGCCTTCGACATCAGCAATGGAGTGTGTTACGTCGCCAGTTAATGCACCAAAACGCCCCAGACTCAAACCAAGCCCTAATGCAAAAGCGTTGTAATCTTCGGAGGTTTGTGCGCCACCATACACAGTCAAACCATTTGAGATACCATACATCGCACTTGCTTCAGCGACAATCGCATCAGAATCTACGCTACTCGCATCATATTGACCAGCAGCAACTGTGTATTTAAATTGACCTTCACGAACCATATTCGGAACGCTGGAGAATGGTTGAATAAACGTGCGCTCTGAACCATCTTCTTCTCTGATTGTGACAACAAGGTCACCACTTAAAGAGGTTGGGTAAAGATCATCAATCACGAATTGACCCGGAGACACAACGGTTTGATAAATGACCGAACCGTCCTGCTCAACGGTTACCTTAGCGTTGGAATTTGCGATACCGTGGATAACAGGAGCAAAGCCTCGTTGACTTTCCGGCAGCATGGAATCTTCAGTAACAAGCTGAGCACCAAGAATTTTGACGCTGTCAAAAATACTGCTACGAGTACTGATGTTACCTGCTTCAAATCGGCTGTTGAGACTTTTTACATCGTGAAATACTTTTGTTCCTAAGTCATTCCACTCTTCAGTATCGTTATACGCATCGTAGTTATAAGTACTATAATTACGAATACGCCAGCCTTTATAGTTAAAGCCTGTTCTTAAGTTCGCATAGTAACTATTATTTGTGCTCTCACCGTCATACCAACCATTAATACCTTGTAGGTTATAATTGAGCATGAATGCCGTAATACCATCATCCCAAGATTCTGGATTCACCCAACCTTGCTGCTCGCGTTCCATGTAGATCTGAGGAACATACAAATCCAGTCTTTGCTTTTTGGAGTTAAACTTATAAATAAAATTAGGAATGTAGTTTTCCCAATCTGTTATTGTTTGTTCATCTGCTATTTTTTTAGTCGAGGTAATATCATCAACTTTTACGCCAAAGTTTCTTAATGACTTTTTATTGATGATTGGTCTCAACTCTACCGAATCACTAATAGACTCAAATTCAATGTCAGTTGTCGATACATAATGATTATTTACATATAAGTCAACGTTATATACACCAGGCAACATACCACTATCGGCATTTAGAAACACTTCTAAGTTTTCCGCTGAAGTCACTGTATCATTTAATTCCAGAGCCCCTAAATTAAACCTCCCTACTTCAGCATAGGAAGATAAAGAATAGCAGCAAATTGCAACCGATATTGCAACCTGAGTCATTTTAAACATGATTTACTACCTTCGAAAAAGCACAACTAATATAGCTGTGCTGATTTTATATGACTTTACGATTATTATTAATTAAAGAACTTGTTCTTTTTCTTCGGTAATTGCACCGTAATCATTAATGGCTTTCCAAGTAACCTTGCTATTATTATTCACCGTATCGTTACTAATAGGAAATGCAATATGACCTTTTGGTGGTACCATTTCATAACTCGTATCAACGACGATACCATCCACTTTTAACTCAAAAAGTGACACATAAAACGGCGATGGATTGCTTATAACCAATTCATCATTTTTGTATTCAAATGTAATTTTTTCAAAACCGTCGCTGCCATTTGGATACTGTTCAATGAGCATAGCTGGACGATAAAATAATTTGACACGGCTCTTAACCGCGATATTAAGGCTATTTCCTGAGCGAGTTTCATGAACACGAGGAATAGACTTTACGTTAACCCAATAAACTGATTCTCTGTCCTGAGGTAAATCAGTTCCGGCTGCGACAACGCGTAATTCGTTTTTTGTTCCGGCTTCAGACTTTACTAACGGAGGAGTGACTAAGAACGGGGCTTTGGTTATTTCTTTTTCTTCACCCGACACTCCTTTGTTATCAACCCATGACTGAACTAAATAATCGCCATCTTCAGTGGAGTTGCTCACAACAAATTTTGTTTGATCTTGGTTCCCATCAAAAATAATACGGGTGGTGCCAACACTAAAACCACCGGCATACGTTAGCGAACTAAACAAAATCATAAATGCTGATATTAGTGTTTTACATTTCATCACATATTACCTTGAGTTATTTCGCCTCCATGCGAACAGTGTCTTCACTGACCAATTAAATAATTAAACTACTGAATATATTTCTATATTATTTGTAGTTGATTGAAAAAGTAGCGTCCAGATCAGCATGACCTGCTGTCATTTCAGAGCCTGCTTTAGTTGCAACGTATTGTGCGTTTATATCAACTGCACCAGTACCTGCAGTCACTGTGTATTCTTTACTTTCTTTACCGAACGCAATTGTATCACCAGCATCATCAGTCAGACGGATTGCCACACCTTTTGCACCATCAGCTTTATCTGTAATTGCGTAGTCGCCAGCAGAGTCAACAGACTCACCAACCACAGAAGTAACACGTACTGTCACAGCTTTGATAGACTCCGGACAGTCTGTAAGCTCTAGGTGTAGAGGTACTGACTGAGATAGGTCACCTGTTGCAGCAAAATCTGTTTTAATGAAAGTACCTAAGTCTAGGCTTTCTTCAAATGGGTTGTCTTGCGTGTTCACTTTACAAGCCGTATCCGTGATAAAGCCAGTAAAGTGCACTGAACCACCAACTGGAGCTACTGGCTCAGCCGCGAAAGCAGAAGTTGAAAGAGTAAGAGCGATTGCACTAGCAGTTAATAGAGTTTTCATTGTTTTTCCTCTTAAGGTGAAACTTTAAAAATGACTTAAATTAATCAAACAAGTTGGCAACTATAGTCATTGTCTTCTTCTCGTTATATTCGAGATTACAACCAATAGTTCTGTATAAGTTGCTTCCAAGTGGGACGAAGTTTCACATTAAAATTGAAAGAAAATATTATCACTTTTAAATTATTCACAAAAAGGTGATAAGTTCCTCTCAAAACAAACAATTTATGTTTCACAAAAGAGACAAAAAAAATAACCTTACGTGTTTTTTGCAAAGCAATGACAAATACACAAGTAACTCAAGGTGACTGACATTAGCCCAATAAAATCATAACCTTACAACCAAAAAACATGGAGTAAGCTTAGAAATTCATTTTAATAAACAGCTATGTCTGTATGGGTAAGCACTTCATAAATACATCTCTTTCCTAGATGGATCCAGAAATCGACAGTCCTTCTTAAGCATAACCCAATGCAATGTTGACGCATTGCATTGGGTTTCCAACGAAGCTTTTATCTTCGGAAGGCTCACCACTGCTGACTCAATAATTCAAAATGAAGAACTGGTTTCAGGAAAAGCCTTCATTCATTGGGTGGGGAGGAAAGCGTTTGAACCTATCCTGCTACTCGTTCTCTAAAATCATATACTCGATTGGTTACACACATAAAAAAGCGCCGCAATTGCGACGCTTTCATGAATAACAGTGAATTTGATTTTATGCGTAGTTTTTCTCAAACTCTTGCATAAAATCGATTAACGCTTGTACACCTTCTAGCGGCATGGCGTTATAAATGGAAGCTCGCATACCACCAACGGCTCGGTGCCCTTTTAGTGATTTCAGCCCTTTGGCATCTGCTAGTTCAAGGAACGTCGCATCCAGTTCAGGTTTCGCAAGTTGGAATGGCACATTCATCAAAGAACGGTTTGCTGAGTGCACGCCATTACGGTAGAAATCAGACTGATCGATGTAATCATACAGTAGTGCGGCTTTAGCGCGGTTCACTTGCTCGATCGCTTTTACCCCACCCTGCGCCTTTAACCATTTGAAAACGAGACCAGACAGGTACCATGCAAAGGTTGGTGGCGTGTTGAACATTGATTCTTTCTCAGCCAGAACAGTGTAATCCAAGATACTTGGCAGTACCTGCTTCGCCATACCTAACAAGTCGTCGCGCACGATAGCGATAGCAATGCCTGAAGGACCAATGTTTTTCTGAGCGCCCGCATAAATCACACCGTATCTCGATACATCAATCTCACGAGAAAGAATCGTCGAAGACATGTCAGCAACGATTGGTTTGTCGGTGACAGGAAGATCGTTAATCTCGATACCGTCAATGGTTTCATTTGGACAGAAATGCACGTAAGCCGCTTCTGGAGCAATTTTCCATTCGTTTGCAGGTAGAACGGCTACTTTTCCGTTGATTTCTGTTTTTGCATCAAATACGTCTGGCTCGCAGTATTTCTTCGCTTCAGCTACCGCACTTTCAGCCCAATAACCGCCGTCGATGTAAGTTGCCGTCTCGGCATCACCAAGTAAGTTTAGAGGAACAGCAGCAAACTGAGCACGAGCACCACCTTGGCAGAACAGCACTTTATAGTTGTCCGGAATATTCAGAAGATCACGTAAATCTTGCTCGGCTTCTTCTGCAACTTTGATGAACTCTTTGCTTCGGTGGCTGATTTCCATGACCGAAGTACCAAGACCTTGCCAATCAATTAGTTCCTGTTGTGCTTGCTGCATAACTGCTTTAGGCAGACCTGCTGGCCCTGCACTGAAGTTAAATACGTTGTCCGTATTTTGTTCCATGATGCTCATTGCTCCTGCTATGTAAATATTACGAAATTAATATCACGTTTTCGCAGCGATAAAAACAAGAAAAGAGGTCTTACGACCTCTTTTTAAAGACTAAGCGTTAAATTGGATTAATTCCGCAACAATACTTGGCTACTGTTGTTGCATCAAGGCAGGCATAAGTAGCGCCACCAATGGGAACTCATGTCCATTTTCGAACTTCAATTTGCCTTCACCGATTTCTGCTTTGAGTTGATAACCGCCCTCAACTTTCTCGATGAGCTCCATGATGAGAAGCTCATCGATTCCTTCTTGAATAAATGGGTAGTGCGTCACTAATTCGTCAGAGAAGTAAGTGCTGAGCTCACCAGTAGTCGCCGTCATCAACTTCATTGGGTCTTGAGTAATGTGGTCAGTACCTTCAGGAATGGACAATTGCCACTCGTTATGAAACTTACCGTCACCAAATGCAAGTGAAAGCTCATTCACGGATAAATCAAAACCTTTGCTAAACAGCGTGTCAACATGCGGCAATAAGCTCGCAATTTCCTGCTCGTCTAACATTGGAGAGCTTTGATAGATAGACATAATTTGGTCAAATGACTGGCTATCCACATCTGCAATTGAGAAATCCAACTTAAAGTTATCGACATCCGTACCATCAGTTAAACGCAGTTTCTTAGCATCTAGGTTCAGCTGACTGTTCAGCTTATCACCAGACTCATTCATCGTAGTGTTGCCGCGGTAACTTGCATTCTCAATCAAAAAGACAGGCGTTAAGTTCGAATCAACCACATCCAGCTTCTCTAGAGAAAAAGATTGCTCACCCAGCCAATAGCCTTTTGCTTGCTTACCTTTACCCTGACCTGTCAATGCATTCAGATGAAGCTCTTCACCGTTTTCAAAATCCACTTGAACAGAAGGAACAGAAACTTGGTAATTGAGATCACCCAATACCGTCACATCCCCTGTCACTTTTGCAGGGCTTGTAGAAACAGAAACACCTTGCGCTTCGTTACGATAATGCCAACTGTCTAGGTCAAGGGTGAATGCCGTATTGCCATTTAGTTGAGTCTGACTATGCATCGTGAGAGGCAAAAAGTCATTGTCCACCAATTTTGAATCTGCTGTTAGGCTTGTTAGACCGTGGCTTACATCACTGGTTACGTCAAACGTCGTTGGCATACCATCACGCTCTAGCTGCGTTTTAAGCTCAGTATCAACAACTGAATAACGAGTCAGCACGACTGAAGACAAATAGCCACGCTGATACTCAACCACCTCGCCTTTAATCATTTCATCATTCATATTGGTAATACCATCTTCAATGATGGACTGACCAATTTGTCCGACAGCCAATGGCCAACACAGCGCTAATGAGATAGCACCACCAATGGCGCCGATTTTTTTAAGATTTTGCATAACGTCACTTATTAGGTATTTTCGGTCAGTCTACCCCAAACCACCTGCGGAGAAAACATTGAGACAAATCAGACTATTGATGCTTATTCTAGTCCATTAATCAGGAATCATACTTGGCTCCCACTCATCATGTCCTTTTATTGTTAAAGTTTGCGTGGCGAAGTTTTAACCGGAGCTAAAACATCTGTGAATCGTTATGCTGTGTTGTGTCTCGACAACAACCCAATCAGTGCTGAACAGTTTCGATTGGAGCTGTCTGCCTTCTCAAGTAAGTTTGATATTTTTTCTGTCGAATCGATAGAAGAGGCTCAAAGCGCTTTAGAGTATCTAGAGGAAAGAGAGCAGACTGTTGCTTTAGTTATAGCGAGCCATCACGCTCATTTTAATGGCGTGGATTTTCTTATTGGTTTAGACCGGATGCCGCATACCGAGCAAGCAAGAAAAATTCTCATTAGCTGCTCGTCTGATATAGAGGCAATTCTCACTGCTGTTAATGAAGGCAGGCTCGACCACTGCCTCACAAAACCTTTGCCAGATCACGTCTTATTTAACACAGTGCAAAAAGAGCTGACCCAATTTATCTTGCGAAACGGTAAAGAAGACCTGCTAAGTTACAGTCAGATATTGGATCATCACAGCTTGTTGCGAGCGCACATCAATAATCAGATGAGCCATTATCAAGCGGGCTTTTTACACGACTACCACTCGATGTCTGATGCTGAGTTAGCCGAGCAAGTGATCTCCGCTCTCCAACAGTTTTTTAAAGACAATGACGAAACAAGAGCCTGCCGCACCTATTCAACTGAACACTTATTAACCGTAGAAGGCGAGCCAAATAGCTTCTTATGGTTTATCACCGATGGTGAAGTGGCTCTGTACAAGCGCGATGAACAAGGCATGCAGCGAGAGGTTGTACGCCATAACAAAGGTAATATTGTCGGAGGCATGTCGTTTGTTACTGGAGAATGTTCTTTCTCGACAGCCCTAACGCTGACAAAGACAGAGGTCATCAAACTCGATCGCAACGTATTCAATAAAGTGATGCAAAGCGACTCAAACTTGCTGCCTCTTTTTACAAACTTGCTCTTACGCCACTTCAACCGCCGATTACAAAGAAGCATCAATACCAAGTTGCAACTTCAAAAAACGCTCGAATCGCTGGAGTCTGCCCACCAGCAACTCATTGAAAGAGAAAAAATGGCGATGCTCGGCCAGTTGGTTGCGGGCGTAGCGCATGAACTAAATAATCCGATAGCAGCGATATTGAGGGGCGTAGAGAATTTAACGCATACGCTAGAAAGATTACTTAACGAAGTACCCAGTTCCGATATACAAACCAAAGGCATTGAGTTGTTGAGCAAAGCTCAAACCGTAAAACCCGCTTCAACCGCTGAGCTCAGATCACGCGTTAAAGCACTTAATCATGCCCTTCCAGACCGAACATTGGCAAAGAAAGTGGTGAACCTTGGGCTAGAGTCAGATCACGAGTTACTCACTCAACTAACGAAAAAACAGCAAGTATCTTCTCATGTTCTCGATACTCTTGAGCAATACCACAAAGCAGGTTCTACTCTTCGCTCAATTAACGTCTGTGCTGCGCGAATTGCAGATATGGTGAAAAGCCTTAAAGGTTACGCACGCTCAGATGATGAGACCCTGCAATATGCTGATATTCATGAAGGTATTGAAGACACCTTGGTGATCTTCGAAAACAAACTAAAAATGCATCAGGTTTCCACTGATTATGCGGATTTACCTCCTATCCTTTGTCAACCAATCGCACTCCAACAGGTATGGACGAATTTGGTCTCTAACGCCATTGATGCATTTCCGGAAAAAGGCGTTTTAAAAATACAAACACGTCTTGCAGAAAAAGATCATACACATTACGCCGTTATCTCATTTGAAGATAATGGGTGTGGCATTCCTGAATCGCAAAGAGATGCCATTTTCGAGCTCAACTTCACGACGAAAAAAGAAGGCAACTTTGGTTTAGGCATTGGGCTGTCCATCTGCCAGCAAATCGTGACCGCACATAAGGGATGGATTGACGTCGAATCAGAGCTCGACAAGTTCACACGAATGACAGTCTGGTTACCAGTCATCGAAAAAGGAGATGAAATATGACCAAGTATTTAATTTTATGTGTCGATGACGAACGAGAAGTCTTGGATAGCGTGCTCCAGGATCTCGCTCCCTTTGAGGAACATTTTATTGTCGAGGGAGCGGAATCAGTCACTGAAGCAAGGCAAGTGATCGAGGAGATGGCGGAAGAGGAAGTTCAGCTTGCGCTCATTTTATGCGACCACATTATGCCGGAGCAAACTGGGATTAGCTTCTTAATCGAACTCAGTCAAAATGGTGACACAAAAGCGGCCCGCAAAGTCTTACTTACAGGACAAGCCGGCTTAGAAGACACCGTTGAGGCCGTCAATAACGCAAGTCTGGACTATTACATAGCCAAACCATGGAGAGGTGAAGAGTTGAGAAAAGCAATCGTGTCTCAGCTTACTGCTTTTATGATTGCAAACGATGATAACTTATTATCTTGGACTCAAGTCCTTGATTCTGAGGCGATCCTCAATGCCATGGCTGAACGCAGAGCAAGCTTCGGCGAGTAATATGCGTGGCTCTAGCTTGAATGTCACCAAAGCCAGCTGATCCACGTTATTTCGCGCAATAGCGCGAGTATGGAAAAGCATCACTATTTATCCGATTGATGCTCTTAGACGTTATGTATATGGCGTAGTTTTTGCTTAAACCAACTAACTATTAAGTTAATTGACAAAACATCGACACATTTTTGTTGGTCGTGGACCTTCCTTTTTATTATGATGTCGGACAAATCAGATTACGGTTCAAGTGGTTGCTTGAATCCATGGAAATAATGAACAAGGTTTATCGTTAGTTATGCGTAAAACACTATTAGCCGCAGCCTTACTAGTGGCATCAAGCCATGCCCTAGCCGCAAACGACCGCAATGCGCCAGCAACTATGAGCAACTTTAGCTACGACTATTTCGAAGCACGTATTGGCGCAAGTCCTGTGACATTTGGTGCTGGATTCAGCAAATCAATTCACCCTAACGCACATGTTATTGCTCGTATCGACTCTGAGTTTGAAAGTGATTTTGACTCAGCCGCTGGTTTTGGCTTTCATTCGCCACTAAACAACTGGGCTGACCTTACAGGTGAAATGCTAATGCGCGTTGTACAACCTTCAAGCGATAGCAGCACTGACGTAGGTATGGAACTGAACTTAGGTGTTCGTCAATGGTTAGGTCCTCAATTAGAAGTAGGCGGCAAAGTCGGCTACGTATCTATTGATAACGATGACGACTGGACCGGTGCAGCATACGCTCGTTTCCACTCAACTGAGCTTTTCTCTCTAGGTGCTGAAGCGCGTATCAACGACTTTTATGGTGATCAGGTAATGTTCACCACGCGTTTTAAGTTTTAAGATTTGTGCTTTAAGAAAAGAGCAAATTAAAAAACAAAAACCGAGGCCCATGCCTCGGTTTTTTGTCTAATCTAATGACTAACTCAATGAAGTGGTCAAAAACTTCAATGTCCTTTTTCCGCTTTCAACACTTGCCTTTACGACCCGCTAACTCCATCAAAACGAGTCAATCATCGTGCGTTTAGCTTGCTTACTCACACAGCGCCAATAACTGCTTTTTACGCGGCTCTTGAATCAGTTTCCAATGAACACCGTCAGTTGCACCAGCGAATTTCCAAAGCAACTTAACATCAACGTCATTGCCATAAGCCACTTTAACTTTGTTGAAGACTTTTACAGGTCCAAGTTCTAAAAAGGTTTCTACGTCATCAACACCTGCTTTCTTGACCATTCGCTCAAGAGTTAACTGCATATTTGGCAGATCTCTCAAACGTCTACTGGCAGAAGACTTTTGATATTTTCGTTCCTTAATTGAGTATTCAATTGATTTTTGTACCAGTTCGTCGAGCCCTGCGTATCCGGATTCAAATAAATCTGTTACGTCATAATAATTTACGGTTGCCGTCGTCTGTTTTTTGACGTGCTTATATTTTTCGCAATTCAGTTGAGTAAACACTTCGTCCAATCCATTACCACCACGTAAGTAGCAGCAATCATTGCTAACAAGCGCAAACATAGCGTCATCGGTGAATAAACCGATACCACCGAACATAGAACGTTTTTGATACTCACTAAAGTTGCGTACATATTTAAAAAAAGCTTGGTCTGTCATGTCCATTGACCTCTTTAATCTGAATAAATTACCCCGATTAGCGATGTCACCAGATAAACAGCAGCTTATAGCGAATTATAAATGTCGATTTGTTGGCGATATTTTTGTGAGTTGTGCTCACCAACTTGCTTAATCATACTTAACGTTGAAAAATAAGTTAGGACATAGGTCACATATAAAAAAGTATATATTCAGCATACGTGATTAGTTTCACACTTATTATTCATGTGGTGATATTTTTTTGACGCACGGCATGCCCAAAACACGCCATCATTATGATCTCGCTGGCAATTACGAGCACGTGATACGCATTTAATTGATAAAGAATACGCTGTAAGGGTACACTGTACGAAAGATCTCAAGTACAGCGTCACAATGGAACATTTATCATTTTTTTGGCTGCCAAATAATAAAGATAAGCTTATAAACGCACTGGAATCCGAGTTTGCTCAGCTGGTAGAACAGTCCATCTCAACGGGTAAGATTTCATTACCCCCTATTCCTGATGTCGTGCTTAAAATTCAGCAGTTATGTGTCGAAGAACACACCACTATTTCAGATGTTGCTAACTGTTTGTTAGAAGATCCCGGCTTGGCGGCGGTCGTTCTGCGAGTAGCAAACTCTGTAATTTTCAATCGCAGAAACATTACCTGCAACGACTTAACCACCGCGGTATCTCGCCTTGGTATACTGCGCGTGCGTGATATTGTTACCGCACAAGCGATTGAACAACTTAAACATTCAGTAAATTTAACCAAAGAATGTAATGCTATCTTGGTGAAAAGTGCAGCGGTATCCCGAGAACTCGGTGCCGTCATGGTGATATTAGTTCAAGCGTTTCGTAAACACGAGCCAGGTACTTATGGGCACTTGGAGCAAGAAAAAGCATTGCTGGTTGGTCTGCTAGCCGATATCGGTTTGTTTTGTCTAATTAACGAGTACCACCTGTACTTAGATAGAGGCAATTACCTAGATCCTGAAATTGCGTTGCAAATCTTCCAAACTCGTTGTTCAGCAACAAGCAAACTGGTGCTCGAGCGCTGGGGATTTGACAATGACTTTAGAGAGGTCTCCTCAAACGAGAAGTACGAGCAAACGCGGCCGGAAGTGAGTTATTTAGACATTGCAAGAATCGCGCATCACCTATTGATGTTCCGCAATCATGATGAACGCATTGATGAACACGAAGTTGAATTCAACTTAACAGGTGCAGAGGTCTTGTATGAACTCAGCAATATGAGTGATACTGACTTCAATGACCAAATACGTGCAGTGCTAAGTGCTAGCGGCTTGTAATTTATCGTTTTCTCACATCTAATTCGCGATAAACGATTCGCTCAAGGCTGAGCAGCGTTTGGTATTTGGTAAAATATCTCTCTAATTTCAACCGATAAATAATTTGATTTATGTGTGTTGGTATTATCTCAAAAAAGGAATCATAGAGCTTTATGTTCTCAGGGATGCTATTTATTTTCGCTCCACTTGTTGTGGGGTATCTAATTCCTATATCTCGAGCCTCGTTACTGGAGAAGATCAATCAATCAACGTCCTACCTTATTTACGTCATTTTGTCGTTGATGGGACTTAGCCTAGCAGCGCTCGATAACTTAAGTAGCAACTTACAAAGTATTCTTCTCTATGCGAGTACTTTCTTTTTATGTTTAAGTACCTGTAATCTGTTGGCGCTGCCTATTATCGATAGGATTATTCCTCTCCAGACCAATCAGAATCAAAAGAAGCTGCCGCTATCCTCGATGGCTTTAGAATCAGTAAAGCTGATTGTTGTCGTTGGTGGCGGGCTAGTAGTTGGTCTGCTGTTACCCATCGATTTAAGTTGGGTGGATACAGCGAGCGAATGGATACTCTTCCTGCTCCTATTTTTTATTGGTATTCAGCTTCGCAATAGTGGTCTTACTCTTCGCCAAATTCTATTAAATAAACAAGGTATGGCCATTGCGGCAGTTGTGATCGCAACATGTATGCTTGGTGGCGTTATTGCAGCGATACTTTTGGACCTTCCTATCTATCAAGCCCTCGCGATGGCTTCAGGCTTTGGCTGGTATTCACTCGCAGGAATTTTGATGGGAGACGCTTTTGGCCCCGTGTTTGGGGGGGCATCTTTCCTGATCGAATTGATGAGAGAGCTGGTCGCGCTGGTAGCCATTCCTCTCTTTATTCGTAGCTATCCGTGCACAGCAATTGGTTATGCAGGGGCAACAGCAATGGACTTTACCCTACCTGTTATTCAGACTACAGGTGGTGTGCGTTGTGTCCCAGTTGCCATCGTTAGTGGGTTTATTTTGAGTTTACTGGTACCAGTTATGATGCTTTTCTTTGTATCACTTGCTAGCTAGATCTCAGGTTTTCGCTTTAACATCCATTACAATACGGCAAAAATTCAAATACCCAGTTAACGTCAAAGTGATCAAGATTTTGGCAATAATCCGCTTTCTTTTTATCAATTAGCCCAATGATTTATCACGACTAAAGAGAAAGAAGGGTGAAACATCAACTTATGTGCCTTGCGTTAATAAAGGGATAACAACCAGAAGGAAGAAGAATGAAACGCTTTGTCGTTGCAGCGCTCCTCGCTACAAGCTCAACTTTTACGTTTGCCGCAGATCAACAATGTCTTGCTAGCAAATACGACGGCTATGTTGATGCCTCACTACAGTGGTATCAAGATCTTGTTGATTTGACGGTTACCCAGTATCCAGATCTAAAAGAAGTTAGCCAGTGGTTCTTGGACGGCCGTAAACATCACTTTGAATTAAACCGTGAAGCAGTTCACTATTTTCTAGAGAACGATCCTAGCCGTGTTGCAACAGAACAGCCAATCGAAGCATGGCTAAAATTGGAACAACACGACGTTAAGCAGCTAGCAAGCCGAAGTGATAAGTTAGGTGAAGTCGCAAAACAAACGTTTAGTGACCGTCAATCGACTAACCATCCCAAAAACTACGAACTCCGTTCAGCATTCGCCGACCTGCTTAGCCATCCACAACAAATTGATACCGCGCTTAATAAGTACAATCAGTCAATAGAGAAGATTGAAAAGCAGAAGTGTGATTAATTAATCGTTGGGGATGCTCGAAAACACCGAGTGTTTTAACACATTAAAATCAACGATTTTTTAATGCGAAGATTGTAACCCTCACCTAAAATTTTCATTTCAGCAACATGGGTTTCAACAATTAAAACGGGACTTTGCGCCCGTTTTAGTTTAGATTGTGCCGCTCGCATTACCAAAATAACTACAAAGATTCTTTGCTATGGTTAAGGAACAAAAAACCGCTGACGTTAGCTTTGAGAGCTTGCTAAAGATCTTCACTGTCCCAGAAGGTCCTGACTCAACGTTAACCAAAATTGACGAGAGCCTCTCGCGAAATCTAAATCAATTTCTTCGTGAACACATCGTGGCAGAAGAAAAGCCTTTACGCGAAATCGAAAAAGACTTTTCTTCTGCTCAGATTCCTGAGCAGCCAGAGTTCGTGTCAGATCATACAGAACACTTACTCGACACTTTGGTGTCGCACTCCGTTCACACTTCTTCACCAAGCTTCATTGGTCATATGACATCGGCGCTGCCTTATTTCTTGATGCCACTGTCAAAGATCATGATCGCCTTAAACCAAAACCTGGTAAAGATAGAGACTTCTAAAGCCTTTACCCCGCTTGAACGTCAAGTTTTGGGCATGCTACATCGCTTGATCTATGGTCAGAGCGATACGTTTTACGATCAGTGGATGCATAGCGCAAACCACTCATTGGGCGCATTTTGCTCCGGCGGTACCATTGCCAATATCACTGCACTTTGGGTAGCACGTAACAAGGCGTTAAGAGCCAATGGTTCATTTAAAGGCGTTGAGAAAGAAGGCCTATTTAAAGCCATGAAGCATTATGGCTACGATGGCTTAGCGGTATTGGTGTCTGAGCGTGGTCACTACTCCCTTAAGAAAGCAGCCGATGTACTAGGTTTAGGTCAAGAAGGCTTGGTTGCGGTTAAAACGGATGCCAACAACCGTATTATTGTCGACGACCTTAAAGCGAAAATTGTTGAACTAGAGAAACAAAACATCAAGCCTATTGCTGTTATTGGTGTAGCTGGTACAACAGAGACAGGTAATGTCGACCCGCTACCTGAAATCGCAGAAGTCTGCCAAGCTCACGGTTGTCATTTCCATGTGGATGCCGCATGGGGTGGCGCAACACTTATGTCTAATCACCACCGTCACCTTCTTAACGGTGTGGAAATGGCAGACTCAGTAACCATTGATGCGCACAAGCAACTCTACATCCCGATGGGCGCTGGTATGGTTCTGTTCAAAGATCCTGACGCAATGAAATCCATAGAGCATCACGCTCAATATATCTTGCGTAAAGGCTCAAAAGACCTAGGCAGCCATACATTAGAAGGCTCTCGTTCGGGCATGGCAATGTTAGTCTATGCCGCAATGCACATCATCAGCCGCCCTGGCTATGAGCTGCTGATAGACCAAAGCATTGAAAAAGCTCGCTACTTTGCGGATTTAATCAAGCAGCAAGATGATTTCGAATTGGTTTCTGAACCAGAGCTTTGTCTCCTCACATACCGCTACTTGCCGCCATTCATCCGTGAGGCATTAGCAAAAGCGGAAGGTTCACAAAAAGAACAACTGAATGAACTGATTAATGAATTAACACAGTTTATTCAAAAGCGTCAACGTGAAACGGGCAAATCGTTTGTTTCACGTACAAGACTGAACCCAGACCAATGGCAGCGCATGAACACGATTGTGTTCCGAGTGGTTTTGGCAAATCCGCTGACGACCAAAGAGATTTTGAGTTCGGTGCTTGATGAACAGCGTGAAATCGCCAAGCAAGCACCAAATTTGATGGAAAGAATTCAGCAGGTGGTCACTGATATCCAATCGTCTTAATGACCCGAAAGAGTTACATCAATTTGAAATTTTTTTTCGTTTTGATGTAACTCAAACATCATTCTCGTGCGACTGGCGCAACAAAACATCGATTACACATCCAATTCTGTAGTTTTTACAACATTTTGTTTGAGGCCTGTCAAATTCTCACTAAATAGTATCCGTTATTGGTTTAGACTGATTGAAGATCAGGTTTATACTGATTCTATGGCGCTGGTTGTTTTCGTTAACGCCCCACTCTACTCTGGAATCTTCGTGTTTCCTTTCGTTAACAGAGCCAGCGAGTTGTTCTCTATACCCTCGTGAACACTATGAATACATTAGAAAAAATTCAAAAAAACCTGGAGAATTTCAGTAAGTCAGAGCGCAAAGTTGCGGAAGTAATTATGGCGTCTCCACAAACTGCAATTCATTCAAGCATTGCAACGTTGGCTAAAATGGCTGATGTTAGTGAGCCCACTGTAAACCGCTTCTGTCGTCGTCTGGACACCAAGGGCTTTCCAGATTTTAAGCTTCACTTGGCACAGAGCCTAGCCAATGGTACCCCTTACGTTAACCGTAACGTGGAAGAAGACGATGGCCCAGACGCGTACACCCATAAGATTTTCGAATCGACCATGGCGTGTTTAGATGTCGCGAAAAACAGCCTAGATCCAATGCAAGTGAACCGTGCGGTCGATTTGCTAACGCAAGCGAAGCGCATTTCATTCTTTGGCCTTGGTGCATCATCTTCTGTCGCCCGAGACGCACAAAACAAGTTTATTCGCTTTAACATTCCAATTACTTGTTTTGAAGACATTGTCATGCAGCGCATGAGTTGTATTAACTGCAGTGATAATGATGTTGTGGTTCTTATTTCTCACACAGGTCGAACGAAGAGTCAGGTCGAAATAGCAAACCTTGCTCGTGAAAACGGCGCGACGGTCATTGCGATTACAGCAAAGGACTCACCGCTAGAAAAGGCAAGTTCACTCGCTATTACGCTTGATATTCCTGAAGATACCGACGTTTATATGCCAATGGCGAGTCGAGTTGTACAGATGACGGTGATTGATGTACTGGCAACTGGCTTCACACTCCGCCGTGGTACAGGTTTCCGTGAGAACCTAAAACGCGTAAAAGATGCGTTGAAAGACAGTCGCTATGACAAGCTAAGTCAGTACTAAGTCCTGCTGTTTAGTGAAAGATTTAATAAAGGGGAGCTCGACGCTCCCCCTTTTTTCAATGTGCTTTAGATCAATACATCAACCCAAGTCGTTCACACTCGATAAGTCCGTTCTTGATTCAAGCACTTCTACAGAGCTCACGTGTTGTGTGCTCCCTGCCACACACTCTCCACTGCAATCACAGACTTGCTGCAATATGTATATCAAACGTTCTTGATTAAGGGGGAACGGGTTGCCTTTGATCGCCATCGACTTAAGCGCATCGTTCGCCACTTGTTCAAAAGAAGTTTGGCATACTCCGAATTGGCCAAGTAACGGCAACGCTAACTTATCTAACACCATATTTACCCAAAGAACCCCATCGTGCTCATTCGCGTTCGCACGATCGGTAACCAATTGGGCAAGTTTACGATAACGACTTATCACATCATTCCTGCCAGCGAGCTTCGCGGCGTTAATATTTTCCTGCATCACGTGCGGTGCAAGACGCGCCGTGATCACGCTGTGGGGTGCATCTAACTTACCTCCTAACGCCGACGCAAGCCCATGCGCAGCACCTAATTTGGCATTAGTTATGGCCATACCACCAAGCAACGCAGCGAACGATAAATCCGACCGAGCCTTATGATTATCTTGCTTACAAGCAGCAATCACTGAACGGCTTAAACGACGAAGTCCCTCTTCGCACACCATATCTGTAAGAGGGTTTGGCTCACCACACACATACGCTTCCATCAAATGAGTGAACGCATCCATCGC
Source organism: Vibrio sp. 1-2 (7-a) (assembly GCF_013048515.1). Classification (NCBI taxonomy): domain Bacteria; kingdom Pseudomonadati; phylum Pseudomonadota; class Gammaproteobacteria; order Vibrionales; family Vibrionaceae; genus Vibrio; species Vibrio sp. 1-2 (7-a). The sequence continues at coordinate 707,592 of NZ_VHSQ01000001.1, read as the reverse complement.
GCCACGCCCGGATGTGTATTGATCGGTTCCATATGTGAGCGTCGGATCCACAATGGCAACGTCTGCCAACATATCAGGGCTTCGAAGACTCACTTTCACTTTATCTTGTCCAGACTTCAACACCGCATTTCGGGTTACCTCTGAACCCGTGCTTGCTGTCGTAGGAATTGCAATAAAATGAAGAGGTTTTGCCTTTAATGGTACGTTTCTTCCTACCACCTCGACGTAGTCGTAAACATTGCCTTGATTAGGAATAATAGCGGCTAGAGCTTTACCCATATCGATGACACTGCCACCGCCAATAGCAATCACCATATCAGGCTGGAATTTTCTACCGAGTACCGCGGTCTCTTCTACCATTGTGATATAAGGTTCGCCATTGATTGCTACGTGTTGGTAACGCATATTTTGAGCTTTAAGGTAGTTAATGATGGGCGTGGCTCGTTGGGTATCCTTCCCGGTTACCAGCAAAACACTGTAGCCAAATTGGTTGATAACGGATAATGAAGACTGAAGTGCACCTTCACCAAATATAATCCTTGTTGCAGTCATAAACTGAAACATACACATCCTCCCAAAATAATATACCCAAATAACCTCTTGCCCTCTGATTTAACACTTATGTAAGAGTTGAAGTCATTTGCGTATAGCCAGATTAGATTGCTATGTTTTTGAATAAAAAAAATTGACCAATTCCACCTTGCCATCATTAACCCCTTAAAATGTATGTTTTTTATGCGTCACTTCACATACTTTAGAGCCATAGAATAAGGGAGCGCGTTTAGTTTTTATTCGATAGATTTCACCTATAGAACCAAGAGGTAATTGCCGCTTTATTTCCGTATCTGGATCGGGCATAGTTACTGCAACAAAAGAGAGCGCACTCAGCCGCTATGTTTTGTACGCTTTCAAAAAAGAATAGATTTAGGAGAAATAAGATTATGTTCGTTGTTATCTTTGGTCGCCCTGCATGTCCTTTCTGTGTTCGTGCAAAAGAACACGCAGAAACGCTAAAAGCGAAGCGTGACGACTTCAACTACCGTTACGTTGATATCCATGCTGAAGGCATTTCTAAAGCAGATCTTGAGAAAACAGTTGGTAAACCAGTTGAAACTGTTCCTCAAATCTTTATCGACCAAGAGCACATCGGTGGCTGCGACGAGTTCGAAGCATACGCGAAAGAGCACCTAGGTCTATTTGACGAATAATAAAGACAGTTTTTAAGAAAGCCGCTTCATGCGGCTTTTTTATTATTTTTCAGTTGGTTATTACCTTACGTCAACTAATGGTAAAACCTAAAAAAATTCACTTATCTTTTTGCTATATTTAGTTACAATTCGCAATTCTTAATCTTTTTGGCACACACTTTACCGAGCCACACAGTGAACATAGACGTCGTATACCTTCTTGAGCAAAACCCTATCCTTCTAATCTTCGTCGTATTAGCCATTGGCCTTGCCATCGGAAAAATCCGATTTGGCAAATTACAACTAGGCAACTCCATAGGCGTTCTAATTACCTCGTTGGTAATGGGTCACCTTGGCTTCTCATTCAATGCAGAAGCATTAACCATTGGCTTCATGCTGTTTATCTATTGCGTTGGAATTGAAGCTGGACCAAACTTTTTTGGCATATTCTTCAGAGATGGTAAGCATTACTTTATTTTAAGTATGACCGTTCTCGTGTCCGCAGTCAGCTTAACGTATGGCTTGAGCCACTATTTCGGCCTCGATTTTGGCTTGTCAGCCGGTATGATGGCTGGCGCGTTGACAGCAACACCAGTACTGGTTGGTGCACAAGACGCTCTAAACTCCGGCCTTGCTACTATACCGCGCAATATGGATTTTTCTTTGGTATTAGAAAATCTATCTGTAGGTTACGCGATGGCTTATCTGGTGGGCTTAATTAGCATGATCATGTTCGCGAAGCTATTGCCAAAACTACAGAAGCAGAACCTGTCTGATTCTGCGCAGCAAATTGCTCAGGAACGTGGCCTTGGAAATTCAAGCCAAAGAAAAGTGTACTTACCGATTATTCGTGCTTACCGAGTCGGTCCAGAATTGATTGACTGGACAGACGGCAAGAACTTGCGTGAACTAGGCATTTATCGTCAAACTGGCTGTTACATTGAGCGAATCCGCCGTAACGGTATTCTCGCCCATCCAGATGGTGATGCTATTTTGCAAGAAGGTGATGAAATTGCACTGGTTGGCTTCCCTGATAGCCATGCTCGCTTGGATCCTAGCTTCCGCAACGGTAAAGAAGTATTTGATCGTAACTTGCTTGATTTGCGCATCGTTGAAGAAGAAATTGTCGTAAAAAGTGACGCTATCGCAGGCAAGCGCTTATCGGATTTAAACTTGTCTGAGTTTGGCTGTTTCTTAAACCGCGTGGTACGTGCGCAAATAGAAATGCCGATGGACTTAGACATTGTTCTCGCTAAAGGTGACGTCCTTCAGGTGAGCGGCGAGAAAAGCCGAGTACATGGACTCGCGGAAAAAATCGGTTTCATCTCGATCCACAGTCAAATGGCCGATTTACTCGCTTTTTGCAGCTTCTTTATTTTGGGTATTCTGTTTGGCCTCATCACGATGACATTCGGCCAGGTTTCGTTCAGCTTGGGTAACGCGGTAGGTCTTTTGTTATCTGGTATTACACTTGGTTTCTTACGAGCAAATCACCCTACTTTCGGCTATGTCCCGCAGGGGGCGCTGAATATGGTCAAAGATTTGGGTTTGATGTTCTTTATGGTGGGAATAGGTCTAAGTGCAGGCGGAAAGATGTTCGAGCACTTGACTCAAGTTGGTCCAAAAGTGATTGGTTTAGCATTCATTGTTAGTGTTGTGCCTGTGGTACTGGCCTATTTAGTGGGCGCACACATACTCAAGATGAACCGTGCCCTGCTCTTCGGTGCCATTATTGGTGCCCGAACTTGTGCCCCAGCTATGGATGTCGTCAACGACTACGCTAAATCCACCATCCCAGCTCTTGGCTATGCGGGTACCTATGCGATTGCCAATATTCTGATGACGTTGGCAGGTACGATCCTGATAATATTAAGTTAATAACTTTGACTGATGAAAGCAAAAAAGGCGCTCTATGAGCGCCTTTTGTATATCGGTTGTCTAATCAGTCATTCGATTAGATTTGGATAAAATCAGCTTCAACCGCTGGATTTACATCCGCTTCGTAATCTACGCCTTCAACACCGAAACCAAATAGTTTCAAGAACTCTTCTTTGTACTCTACGTAGTCAGTCAGTTCTTTTAGGTTCTCAGTCGTAATTTGAGGCCATAGCTCACGACAGTGCTGCTGAATGTCGTCACGAAGTTCCCAGTCATCCAGACGTAGACGGTTCATCTCATCCACTTCTGCTGCGCTACCATCTTCTTTGTACAGACGTTGGCTGAACATACGGTAGATTTGTTCCATACAGCCTTCGTGTACGCCTTCTTCGCGCATTTTCTTGAATACCATTGCAATGTACAGTGGCATAACAGGAATTGCGGAACTTGCCTGAGTTACAACAGATTTAAGTACAGCAACATTTGCACTGCCGCCTGTCGCTGTTAACTTGTCGTTTAGCGCTTTCGCCGCACGATCTAGGTCCATTTTCGCTTTACCTAGTGCGCCATCCCAGTAGATTGGCCAAGTTAGCTCAGTACCAATGTAGCTGTACGCGACTGTCTTACAGCCTTCAGCAAGAACACCAGCATCAGACAGTGCATTGATCCAAAGTTCCCAGTCTTCACCGCCCATAACGGTTACTGTGTCTTTGATTTCTTCTTCTGTTGCAGGCTCAACACTTGCTTCGATGATCACATCTTTGTTGGTATCAACAGCAGTTGATGTATAAGTTTCACCGATAGGCTTAAGCGCTGAACGAACTAGCTCGCCAGTTTCTGGCATTTTACGTACTGGGGAAGCCAGTGAGTAAACCACCATATCGATCTGACCTAAATCTTCTTTGATCAGTTCGATAGTTTTCTGTTTCGCTTCATTTGAGAAAGCGTCGCCGTTTAGGCTTTTTGCGTACAGGCCTTCTTCACGCGCTAGCTTTTCAAAAGCAGCCGCATTGTAGAAGCCTGCCGTACCTGGTTTCTTCTCAGTGCCTTCTTTTTCGAAGAAAACACCGATAGTTGATGCACCGCCACCAAATGCCGCAGCGATACGAGAAGATAGACCGTAGCCACTTGATGCACCGACAACAAGAACGCGCTTAGGTGCGTTTTTGATTGGGCCTTGCGCTTTAGTGTACGCAATTTGTTCTTTTACGTTAGCTTCACAACCAACAGGGTGCGTTGTAGTACAGATAAATCCACGAATTCTAGGTTTGATGATCATATTCAACTTCCTTTAAAAAACCTTGTTAGGATAAAAGTTTCGTCGGGATTTCGCATCTAATTTCTGTAAAAATGCTCTGAAAAGGCAAGTGGTTGGAGCACTATCCCAACATCCACTCTGCAAGAACACAAAAAAGCACCTCATTGAGGTGCTTTTCTTAGTATTAACGGTTTACTATGCCGCCGGGTTCAAATGCGACTTTTTTGGGCAATCGGTTCGGACTTCAGAAAAGTCATGACTAAAGTGGTCAACTTGAATCGCCTTGTAACGCAATTTGTCTGCCGCCATTATTTGGTCAATTTCTTGCTCAGTTAACACGCCAGCTTCAAATGCTTGCTGCAGACGGTCGTGTAGCAGACCTTTACGAGCCACTTTCCCATCCTTCGCCGCCTTCATAAGCTTACGCTCTAATGGTTTGATTTCGTACATTGCGAGGAAGGCATTCTCCATTAAGCCTACGCTGTCGTCGTCGGATTTTCCGATGTAGCAAAGATGCGTGAGTCGATCGCGTTGTGCTCCTGGCGTCATCATCGCTTCCGCCAGATTCACACACAGTTCATCGCTTGGCTTATTAAAATGATTACCAAGTGGGAATAATAACCCTTTCAGCACACCGCCAACGTATTTCACAGGGAAGTTGGTATAAGCCTCATTTAATGACTTAGATGCGTTATGCAAACAGTGTTGAACAGCGTAATGAACGAAGTCCAGATCGCCTTGTTGACGTCCTTCATCTTCATACTTTTTCAGTGCGGCAGACGCCATATATAGATAGCTTAAGCCATCACCCAGACGTGCGGAAATCATTTCTTTACGCTTCAAATCACCGCCTAGTGTTAACATCGCGAAGTCAGCACTAACGGCAAGCGCTCGGCTTAATCTTGTGATTTCTTTATAGTACTGCTGTGTTGGGCCACTCATGTGCGCTTTTACAAACCGAGAACCAGTTAGCGCCGCGCCAAATGCACCAAATGTATTGCCTACCGCATGTTTGATGTGTTTAAAGAGCAAGTTGTCAAATTCTTTCGCCCCTTGTTCAGAATCTGGATTCGCCGCGGCTTCCATTTCTTTCAGTACATATGGGTGACAACGAGTCGCACCTTGACCAAAAATCATCAGGTTACGAGTCAGAATATTCGCGCCTTCAACAGTGATCGCAACTGGAATACCGAGATAATGTTTAGCAAGATAGTTCATTGGGCCATCTTGAATCGCACGACCTGCATGAATATCAAACGAATCATTTAGAATAGTACGCGCAATTTCCGTCATGTGGTACTTGGCAATCGCGGTTACAATCCCAGGTTTTTCTTTCATATCGAGAGAAGTCGTCGTCAGCGTACGCGTCGCTTCTAGTAGGTAAGTAAGACCACCAATACGCCCCATAGCTTCTGCGACACCCTCAAACTTACCGATCGACATACCAAACTGTTTACGTACGTAAGCATAAGCACCGGTTGTACGTGTAGTAAGGTGGCCAATCGCTGTGCCAAGCGCTGGGAGAGAGATACCACGACCAGCAGAAAGACACTCAACCAGCATACGCCAACCTTTACCTGCGTAATCAGCGCCACCGATCAACCAGTCCATAGGGATGAAGACATCTTCACCACGAGTCGGACCATTCATGAATGCAGAACCCAGAGGATCATGGCGCTCGCCTATCTCGACACCTTCATGATCAGCGGGGATCAGCGCACATGTGATTCCAACCTCTTTCTTATCACCAAGTAGCCCTTCTGGATCCTGTAGCTTAAATGCTAATCCGAGCACTGTCGCCACTGGCGCAAGTGTGATGTAGCGTTTATTCCAGCTAACTCGCACGCCAAGCACTTCTTTGCCTTCGTGAGTGCCATAACAAACTACGCCTTGATCTGGTATACCACCGGCGTCAGATCCCGCTTCGGGCCCTGTTAATGCAAAACAAGGAATGTCGGTACCATCAGCCAAACGAGGCAACCAGTAATCTTTTTGCTCTTGCGTGCCATAGTGCGATAAAAGCTCACCTGGACCAAGAGAGTTCGGTACCATTACCGATACCGCGGTACTGATACTTCGAGTCGCAATACGAGAAACAATGGTTGAGTTCGCTAAAGCGGAAAATTCACGACCACCATACGCTTTTGAAATGATCAGTGAGAAAAATCGCTCTTTACGTAAGTACTCCCATACTTCAGGCGGTAAATCCCTGTCTTCTTTGACAATCTTCTGGTCATCAAGCATTTCTAGCAGGGTTTCAAGCTCATTATCCATAAATGACTGCTCTTCTGCTGTCAGTGTCGGCGTTGGATAATGGTGCAATGTAGTGAAGTTAGGCTTGCCTGAAAATAGTTCGGCATCCCACCACACACTACCCGCTTCCATCGCCTCTTTCTCGGTGCTAGAGAGAGGTGGCAATACTTTTTTGAACACTTTAAAAGCTGGGTCACTAATCCATTTTCTTCGTAGAGAGCTCATAGTTCAGATCCTTTTGTTCACGTAACCGCTCTGGGCATAATTTTATTATTGGTTTAACTTTCTTATTTGTCTTGTGCCAACTGCTTCGCTGACATTCCTGCTGACAAATAGGGAATCAGTAAATCGACGACAGATTTCACATCGACTTCCTTTTCAAATTTACTTTCAGCAAGCTCCGAAAGAGCCTGGCTTGAAGCCATCGTAAATACGCAGGTACCTAGTGTGAAGTGCAGTCGCCAAAACAGCTGCTCCTCACATAGTTCCGGGTTTGCCTTCATTATCGAGAAGGTGAAGAGGTTAAGTACCTCTTCATATCGAGTGGTGATGAACCAACGCAGATGACCTTGTACGTCTGTGTAACCACGGCCAATTAACAACATGAATAATGCAGTACCATTGGGGCGCACATCATTTAATGTACGCAAAGGTAAACGCAATGACTCAAAGACGTCGTCCATGTCGTAGCTATCACGCGTGTTTAACTCTATTAGTGAGGTTTTAATGCTCGGCATGAGCGCTTCTAGGTATCTATCTAAAACCGCTCTAACTAGCGTTTTTTTATCGCCAAAGTGATAATTTACCGATGCTAAGTTGACGTTCGCTTTACCTGTTATCGTTCTTAGCGAAGTATCATTAAAACCATGTTCAGCAAAGAGTCCTTCTGCGACATCGAGTATTTTTTCTTTTGTTGATGTTCTCGGGGCCATTTTAATCACTCGTATTAAACAACTGTTTGAAAATATACTCCTGAAACTTTAGATTAACAAATGATTAACATCACACTTTCACCAATTGGTCTGACCAGAACTTAGAAGGTGTGATCTAATCTTTTGAATTTAAGTCTAATAAGCAAATGATGCTCGCCTGAAGAAAATGACCAAGTTTCGCAAACCATCGTATTTGAAACGCTAGCAATGTCGTTGGGCGGTCGGAGCAGGAGGTGCGGGTTTGAAATGCAATTTAAGTTTATAGCTACTATAGAAAAGAGGGCTATCGAGTTTCAAACCGCCATTAAGTTGGTTACGCTGTTCGCCTCTTCTCTTACTTCTTTACGATACAAGCGGGCAGAAAGAATTAAATCGAATTTTTTTGAAAAAAAATGGAACTGTTTGGAAAAGGCTCGGTCTGAATAAATGTAACAACTAGGGCATTTTAAGTTTCACTGGCCGTCAAACTTGTTTCCATCTAATTGTTACGTTGCTGCTTTTTTCTTATTAACTCCTATGTTTGTATCCGCCCAGTCAAATTTTCGGCTGGGCTTTTTTTCGCCCGCAGATCTACCAACCTACCTTTTTCGATGATTCCGTTCATCTCCATGGTCTAGACATCCGCTCAATACGAAAGTGTCGCTATTAAGTCGCTGATGTACTGAACTATGGGTATAAAAAAGCCTCCCGAGTGGGAGGCTTTACAAAATAGCGCATTTTTATCTTACGCTTGCGCTTTCTTAGGCAAAGAAAAGTGCAGCAAGGCATAGCCAAGTAATGCTGCTGTCGTCGAACCCATTAAGATACCGAGTCGAGCATAGGTATCAAATTCAGGACTTACATTTCCGAACGCTAAAGAGGAAATGAAGATAGACATTGTAAAGCCAATACCACACAACACAGATACCGCAAAGATATGCTTGAAGTTAACACCTTCAGGTAACTTAGCAACGCCCATTTTTACCGCTGCCCAGCTAAAGGTAAAGATACCTAGAGGCTTACCAACCAGTAGACCCAAAGCAATACCGAGTGGCAGCATTGAAGTTAGACCTGACATCGATACGCCTTCTAACGAAATCCCCGCATTGGCAAATGCGAATAGAGGCAGAATACCAAATGCCACGTATGGGTGAAGCGCGTGCTCCATATGTTTAAGTGGAGAATGTTCGCCCTGCTTTCCCTTTAGTGGGATAGCAAAACCAATCACTACACCTGCCAATGTTGCGTGAACACCAGATTTAAGCACCGCGAACCATAAGATCGCACCGACGATCATGTATGGCGTAAGTTTTGTTACTTCCTTCGCATTCAACATGAATAGGACACCAGTCATGATGAAGCCAACAAGCAACGCCATGGTCGACAGGTCACCGGTGTAAAATAGCGCGATAATAACAACCACACCCAAATCATCGATGATAGCAAGCGCTAGCAAGAACACTTTTAGGCTTACTGGTACACGCTTACCTAATAACGCCATGATACCTAAAGCAAAAGCGATATCTGTCGCCGCTGGAATTGCCCAACCAGAAATCGCCTCAGGATCGTTGGCATTAAAGGCTACGTAAATAAGAGCAGGAGCTAACATACCGCCAACCGCTGCAATCGCAGGGAAAATTGCGGTTTCTTTTGATTTTAACGCACCTTCAAGTAGCTCTCGCTTAACTTCAAGGCCAATGAGTAAGAAGAAAACAGCCATTAGGCCGTCATTAATCCAGTGAGAAACTGACATACCAAATACATAAGTATGCAGTACAGATTGATAAGTTTCGCCCAGCGGTGAGTTAGCAATGGTCATCGCAATTGCCGCGGCAATCACGAGAAGAATACCACCAGCTGATTCCATTTTGAAAAAGTCACGAATGACATCGTTCATGGTTTCGTCCTTATATTTATTATCTTAATAAACGATTAACAAAGAATGATAAGAGTGTATAGCGGTCGAAAACTTTAGAATAATCGCTTCTTCAGAGTATAAACTTCGATTTTTCCGATATGAAGTTTACTATACATCGTATTTTCCAACATAACACTCAATTTTGATCACAGCGCGTACTTGTGGTTATCGCGCCAAATGTTTATCAAGATTATGAGAAAATCAGCATAACATGGCATGTACTGTCATGATAACCCCATACTTTTGAGAAAAATTCAGGAAGTTTCATCCACTAAAAAACCACCCATTGGGGTGGTTTTTATCAGAATTTAATAACCAGTGAGCTGCATAAAGCCCCAAGCCTCGTTGGAGCCAGAAGCTAAGGTAGGACCTTCCCAATACGGTATAACAAAAGGAAGCCACATATCTGATTTGATAATACGAGTGGTCAAGTTAATTTGATGCTTTGGAATATTAATAATCCACTGCAAAGGCAGCCTTCTTCCATTTGATAAACTGGTCACTTGCATTGGTTTAATACTGATATCATCATCTGAGAGATTAATGACTTTACCTGAGCGTGTGGACAAGGTGCCAAACACGTGCGGTGTTTGTCCATGGTGGCGGTAGCGGCTGACAGTCAGTGCTCGACCATCATCTAAATTGAATACAAACCAATCCCAACCCTGTTGCCCTTCACCAATTAAGCCACTGCCCCACTCTTTCTGAGCCCAAGCAGAGCCAGCAACAGAGAAGCGTTTGCCATTAATGTTCAAACTCCCTTTCACCTTTAAAAATGGCGCACTAAAACTGAAAGAGGCAACAGATTGCAACGCGTGTTTAACCTGAAAACCTTTGTCTCCATTCACGACAAAGGGGCCATTTGTCATAGTATTGAGATCTAAACCAAACGTATCGGTAGTCACATTCAAGTTACCAGGGAAAGGCGTTGCACCAAGTGAACGCCACGTCCAATTATCAATCCATAACCTGAAAGGACGATTAGTCATGCCAGCTTGGCCTATCCCGCCTCTCGCTACACGTTGCTCTTTCCAGACGTGCGAACCATGGCTAACGACAACATGTGAAATGTACAGTTGAGGGTTTTGCCATCCGCTGGTTTCTCGCTCATCCGTCGCGACCCTGAAGTAGCTCCATTGAACATTGTATATTTTCCCTTGTTCATCTTTCAGTTTCGCAAAGTAGTGCCACCATTCATGTTGGTACTCAGGATGAAAGCGAAAGTCTGACGGTAAAGAGACATGCTCGTCAGGTAATACAGGTTCGAAAATCGTTTGATTTTCACGCGTTAGAATAGAATTAAGCTCGCTTTCTTGTGTCGCTGTCGCTTCCAACCAAAAAGTTGAGTAAAAAGCAGCCCCAGTCAAAAAGGCAAACGTAATAACAATGATCGTTGAAACTAACAAGCGTTTTTTAGAGCCCACTTTTTTCATTACAACGCGTCCCTTAATGACTTCATTGGCGTACTCTTAATCATTCTAATAACTGGCAATGCGCCGGCAATCATGATGGCAAGCATCGCCCAAGCAATAGTTTGAGCGTATTCCCAAGGGATCGTTTGAAGCTCCAGAGACCAACCGAATGATTGCTTAATGATAATATCAACGATCAAGTGTGCAAGTGCCAGACCAAGTGGCACCGCAATAATCGCGGAAATGGCCCCGAAGACAAACAACTGCAAACCACCCAATGCGACAAGTTCCTTTCCGGATACACCCATACATCTCAGCAAAGAGAAGTGCCGCTGCCGCGACAGTTCGCCCGCCAATGTCGCGAAGAATAAACCAAACACAGCAATAATCAGCGTGATGTTGCCCAAGGTTCCTGCAATAGCGAAGGTATGATCAAATACCCTCATTGCCTGACTATAGATATTACCATTATCAAACACACGGTCTTGCGGGAGGCGGAATACATTTTCTAAGCGATTTTTCAGCCCCTCCCCATTAACGCTATCTTTTAACACCACACCAAGGCCAACATTGCCCGTCCCTGCAAATGCATACAGCCAATTCCGGTGCGACATCATCACCTGGTTATACGGGTTTCCATAATCGTAATAAACACCAACGACTTGCCAGTCTCCACCCAGTGGTTCCTGCAAGTTAATGAAGTCTCCTGGGCGAATATCCAACTTCAAGGCCATCGATTCACTCACCATCAAGCTCTTGGTTGCGTGCAGTTGATACCAGTAATTCGGGACACCTAGTTTTACCGTCAGTGCATCTAGCTCACCTTCAGAAGAGCCTGTACTCACCACTTGCAAAGCACCATGCTCGGTTGGCATATCTTTTTCCCAACGCCACCAAACCGAGTTGACTTCTGGTTGGTTTTGCAGCCACGCACTCATCCGAGCTGCTGAGTTATTTGTCGGATAGATATAAATATCCGCTGCTAATCGCTGGCTGAGCCATTTATCGGTTGTATCCCTAAAGCTGCCTACCATCGTTTCTACGCCGATATTTGCCGCCAGTGCCAACATAAACGCCATTGTTGCCACACCGCGATAACTCATGCTCGCAGCCGCATCGGCAAAAAACCAACGTACACGTACCCAACGCATGGTGTAAGAAAAGCTCTGGAACATATGCCACATAATAAATGGCATGAACAAGGCCACACTAACCAACATCAGCGCAATAATGGCAAAGCCAGTTTCTTGTGTTTTCGGTGCTTGATACACTGCGATTGCCGCGACACAAAACGCACACGCAGCAAGAGCCTGCCAAGAGAACTCACGCCCTGCAAATCGCATTAATGACAGTCGAGAAGATAGACGAATTGGCTGTGACTTCAACAAACGAATCAATGGCCACAAACACGATATTAATGCGCCCATCGCTGCCATGATCAGACTATATAAGCTGGACTGCCAAGACCATCCTATTGTTAAGCCTACGTTGGCATCGTACAAATCGCTCAGGCTCGATGAGACTGCAGGGATCAGTTCATTTGCCAAGATCAAACCAAAAAAGTTACCACACGCCCACGCAATAAAGACGAGCAACGACAACTCTAACAACAATGCTTGAGCCAACTGCGTTCCGTTGACCCCCGTCTGTCTCAAAATACCCACCAAACGTTGTCGCTGAATAAATGACAAAGACATCGCTTGATAAAAAATAAACAACCCGACCAAAAATGACAGCATCCCCATCGCGGTGAGGTTCATGTGGAATGCATTAGTTAGCGATTCCAGCTCCGTGCGCGTATTCCTAACGAGCGTCATGCCATTAGGTAGCATATTTTTCAGTGCTATTAGCTTTTCCTCTGGCATTTCACCACAAGAAATCGCAGATAAACCTGAGCTCCGCTTGAGCATACGCAGTAATGAGATGTCGGTAACCAGCCGAGTCCCTGAGAGCATTTTGTTTTTATCGACTTGAATCGGTCCGAGACGACTTCCGTCATTCATCTCAATAAAGTCCCCATCCTGCCAACTCATGTAAGCGGCCAAATCTTGACTAACTAGAATGGGATAAGGAGGTTTCATTAATGATAGAACGGGCATCTCACCCAAAGATTTGCCTTGCTGCAATGGAATCATCGCGACAGGATCAATCCCCACCAGCATCAAGCTCATATCGGTTTTAGCATCTAGATGCAGCACGTCAAACGGCGCACATTGATTAAACCCAGCTCGGCGCAACTGGATATAGAAACCTTGAGGAATTTTATTGGCAGAGTGTTTAGTTCGGATTCGGTATGGCAAAGGATTGGAGAAAAGCTTTTCTCCTGTCGCATAACTTTGTTTTGCATGCTGGTTGATAGAAGTAACACCAACAAGAAGGGACACGCCTAAGGTTAACCCTAGCCAGACAAGAATAATTTGTAGTGGGTAACGACGGTAATGACCGAGTAGTGCCTTAACTACGGGCCATAACATGCAGTTGCCCTCCTTGAAGTCGAATCTTACCTTCCATATGGGCCGCCACTTTTTCACTGTGCGTCACTAACAGCAAAGTACACTCCAGTTGGCGAGCGAGACTCGTCAATAAGCGCATTACCGCTTCTGCGTTTCGCTCGTCTAGGCTACCAGTTGGCTCATCAGCGAGTAGGATTTTAGGTTCCATATAGAGTGCGCGAGCAATAGCAGCACGTTGTTGCTGACCACCAGATGCTTCTTCCGGGTAACGACCTAGCAGAGGCATTAAATCCAGAGCAGAAAGAATTTGACGCCACAACTCTTTATCTTCTGGCAAACCTTTTAACTGACGACAAAAACGAATATTGTCGGCAATATTGAGCGTAGGAAGCAGGTTGAACTGTTGGAAGATATTACCAATATTGTTGCGGCGATAAAGGGTTCTCAAATGCTCTGGCGCATCATGCATGGCAAAATTTGGAAACTGAACTTCACCAGAGTCTGCAGTATCCAGTCCGGCAATTAAGTTCAGCAAAGTACTTTTACCCGAACCACTTTCTCCCATCAGAGCGACTTGGTCACCTTGCTGTAATGTTAATTCTGCCCCTTGTAATACAGGGTGAAATTCTCCCCCGTCTACATAGCCTTTACATAGGTCTGACAGTTTTAACATTGATTATGCCGCTCGGATGGTATTTAAAAATTGGGATCAGAATCTACACTAAAATCCTGTTAGTAGAAAGTATTTTGAATGCTTGATCACACTATGAGAGTACAAATGCAACTCGATTCACTTTCTGTTCCTAATTTTGTTGACGTATTGAGCAGATTTTTGCAGCTGCAGAAAGCTCTGTTTACCTCTTATTGACCGATAAGGTTTTTCATCCATTTTCGGCTCACCATTCTTGGCAGACAAATCGTCCACTTCACAACTTCCTCGGTCAAAAAGAGTAAGTAAACCCATTGTGGGTCCCAACCGAGCTGAATCGCTGCAAATGCCGCGAGTGGAATCCCGATCACCCACTGCGCAAGAATGTCTTGATACAAACAAAACTTAACGTCACCACCTGCACGTAATACCCCAACAATGACCATCATCGGCACCGAGCGTAGTACGACACCTAAAGCAAGAATCACCATAAACTGTTCAGCTAACTGGCGAGTATCCGCTGTCAGTGCACTAAACGCATTAAGGATCCATTGATTGGACACTATCAATACAACTGCGACCACAAATGCGATAAACACATTCAAAATGACCGTAGCCCAAGCTTGGTAATACACAGGTTCAAAGTTTTTCGCGCCGAGTTGGTTACCCACTAAAACCGCAGCTGCATTCGATAGGCCAATCATCATAGCGAGAGCGATTGACTCAACGGGCGTCATCACCGACAACGCTGCCAAACCTTGCACACCCGCTTGCCCCATGATGGCATGGTAAGCGAACAATCCACCAGCCCATGCCAAAAAGTTAAATGTGGTCGGTAAGGAAAGGCTCAAGAAACGCGTTATTTTGTCTAAAACCAAACCTGCGCGTATATCATCCCAACCAAATGCAATTATGTGTTTCTTTAGCCATAAATAGCCAAATAGACAACCGACTTCGATCGCGCCACTGATAACCGTTGCAATGGCTGCCCCTGTAATCCCTAAAGCAGGAAAACCTAAGTGACCAAAAATTAACACCCAGTTGAGGAAAACATTAGACAGAATGCCTATACCACTAAAAAATGTGCTCAGCCCCGGTTGGTGCATCGCTCTCAATCCCACCGACATACTAGCGACACACGCAACAGCAAACATGCTAACGGATGAAATAATTAGATAGCTGGCCCCTAACTCAATCACTTCTTGTGAGTCTGTCGTCAGTTTCATGACTGGCTGTGGGAAAATAACAAACAAAGCAACGGCAATGGCGGCAAACACCATGGCTATCATCCATGTTAAAGCCGTACTGCGACGTACCCCGACTTTATCGCCTGCCCCCCAATATTGTGCGGTCAGTAATGCACCACCCGTCGTCACCCCAACTAACATGATGGTAGTAACAAACGTCGCGCGCGCCGCTACCCCAACAGCGGCTATTTCAGCTTCACCAAGTTGGCCGAGCATAAGCACATCGACGAGGCTTCGGCTAGAAAACATCATGCTTTGCAGTGTAATTGGTAGCGCGATCGCGAATAAGCGACGTAAGAATGCTTTATCTGCATGTATTGAGAGTTGAGAGAGAAAAGTCACAAGCGCTCCAACGACAACTTATTGATAGAATGGGGAAAGTGTCTCATGATTATACTCTGTGGTGTTTATTCCACCAACGATTAAAAGGACAGATAATGAAAAAGGTGTTGGTGCTAGGCGCCTCGGGTTACATTGGTTCTCAACTTCTTCCGTTACTTTTAGACAAAGGTTACGCCGTCACGGCTGCGGCGCGACATATCGATTATTTGGAGTCAAGGACTCGGCCCCATCCTAATTTAACGTTGCGGTATCTGGACCTAGCCGACGCAGAAGCCACGCTCGCTGTGGTGAACGATTTTGACTTGGTATTTTTCCTAGTGCACGGAATGGCACAAGGCGATGACTTTGTTGAGTACGAGCTAAACCTTGCTTTGAACTTTAAATACGCATTGGAGCAAAGCCGTGTCAAACATGTCATTTATTTAAGTGCCATCCAACCGCAAACCGGAAACTCGCGCCATTTAGCCGCACGCAAAGCAACGGGCAAAATTATCCGACAGTCTGGCGTTCCAGTAACTGAATTGCGTGCAGGCGTCATCATTGGCCCCGGCTCCGCGGCTTTCGAGATCATGCGAGATTTTGTCTACAACTTACCTATTTTGATCGCGCCTAAATGGGTCGACTCAAAAGCCAACCCTATTGCCCTACCCAACCTCAATCACTATTTATTGCAGCTGGCCGAAGCATCACCCCCAGAAGAAAACCAAATTTATGAAGTTGGTGGGCCAGATACACTCAGCTACCGCGAGCAGTTTAAAGTCATATGCCGAATCACCAACAAGCCTTATCGGCTGTGGTCGACACCGTTGCTTACCCCAAAAATGGCATCGTACTGGCTCGGCTTGGTCACCTCTGTACCAGCAAACATCGGCAAAGCATTACTCGCGGGGTTAGAGCATGACTACATTGCCGATTCCAAAGCGATTGAAGCACGATTTCCGCAAACGCTGATCAGCTACGAGCAAGCGGTATCCGATACCATTCAAGATGAAGGCACGTTTGTGCGCAGCAATGTTTGGGGCTTTGAGCCAGCGGCACTTCGTCGATGGCAACCGGGGTATGGCTACTACCCTAAACAAGCCGGTGCGAGCATAAAAACTCAAGCCTCCGCTGCGGCATTATGGAAAGTGGCTCAAAAAATCGGGAGTCGTGAAAAAGGCTATTACTTTGCCAACATTTTGTGGCGCACACGTGAATGGCTCGACATCTTTTTTGGTGGCGGGAAACCGATTCGCGTTTCTCCTCCGGGGCCGGAGCTCAAAGTCGGCGATTATATTGACTCTTGGAAAGTGATTCGCTGCGAGGAAGATCAGTTCCTCTCACTTTTTTTTGGTATGAAAGGCCCAGGGCTTGGACGTTTAGAAATTACCATCAAAGACCATTGTGATGAACGAGAACTGGATATCACCGCTTGGTGGCACCCGCAGGGATTTCTCGGGCTGCTTTACTGGTTTGCCATGATGCCAGCCCATCTATTCATATTCAAAGGCATGGTCAAAGCCATCGCAAAAGAAGCCGAAAGTATCAGTATTACTCCTCAGGAGGAACAGTCTCTGGAGAATCTAGAGAAATAGGCAGGTGATGAGCAATCCCCGCATGGCAATCAATGCACGATTGCTCTCGACTTTCCATCATCTGATGTCGACGCGCAACGGTTCGTCCTTGCGCTTCGAAATCCATCTTGTCAACGGAATGGCAATATCGACACTGTTTTGATTTATTCTCGATAAACTGCTGTGTGACTTCAGCAGCCAACCTCGGGCGATGCTCCGCCTCGAAATTCTCAAGTGTAATGTCACCAGTCAGTTTGTGATAGATGTCGGCTGTAGCGCCTATTTTCAATGCGATTTTAGCAAAAAACTCCCTAGGGACATGGCAATCACTGCACGTAGCGGCAACCACACCCTGAGCATTTTTGAAGTGTGGGGATGCTTGGTACTCCTCAACTATCGTATCCATCCCAATATGGCAACTGTAACAAAACTCGTTGCGATTGGTGTAATCCATACCAAAGTGAAAAACACTGAATACCGCCCCACCAAGGATAAACGCCAATAAGCCACCAATTGGTATACCGAGCATCCATTTTCTGTTTGGTTTACGCCATAAACTCATTGGTGTTCATCCCAAAGCAGCGCTAGCGATAACTCGCATAGTATTCTACGAGCGCGTTTAAATCATCGGCACTAAGCCCTTTGAACGCCTCATCCATTTTTTTATCAACGGAGCGTTTGCCTTGCTTAAACTGTTGCAACGTAGTGGCGAGATAGCCCTTCTGCTGACCAGCTAAAATCAAAGCTTCATCCAGAGCGTTACTGCCACCATCCGAATGACAGTTCTCGCAACTTTTCGCGTGGATAGCCTTACCTTTCATCGCTAACGCTTGATCAAAAGACTGCTTAGCTGGCACAAACTCGAGCCCAGCATAATGTTTTGCTAACTCTTCAATCTGCTCCTCAGATAAAGATTTAACTATCGACACCATGTCGCCTTTTTTGCTCGTGTCTCCGTATACGTGATTAACCGAAGCTGAGGGTCTGCCTTCAAGGTAACGCAACATCTGGTCAAAAAAGTTGAACTCGGGAATCCCTGCGATGGTAGGAATATTCGTGTCGGAACTAACACCGTCTGGCCCATGACAGACTTCACATTCGTATTGTGAAATTAGCTCACTTGGTGATGCTAAACTGTGGGAAACCAAAGCAGAACTGATGGCTAACACTGAGAAAATTTTTAGTGAGAATTTAATTATCTGGTGCATATTAGACTGACTCCGTAGTAATTATCTTTATTAATCAAAACCAGACAGCGAATAAACGATAAGAAAATCAATTTATAAACGCGACTTAAAACCAACGATATCCAAGATAAAAATATTAAGCCGTCAACTATTTAAAGTAGCGTAGTTCAACACCCTTAACTTTTCTGCGCCGACCTCTTCAATCACAGAAAAAATCAACCCAACCAATTGATTTAAAATGACAATAACTTCAAACTCAAAATTCACACACAAAAATAGCGGTTTATTTTAATAATATTTCATATTGCGTCTATACTCTTACAAACCATGTATTTCGATTTATTCAAGCAATGTAAATATGGATATTTTTCTTTTGGCTTGAATATAAAATTAATATTTCAATCAATCGTTTATTGAAATATTCAACCATTCCCATGCATTCCCACTTACTTTAGGACGAATCGAGAGGGACTATGAACGGTTTAAAGTCGATCGCTACATTAATATTTTTTATTTTACTGCTCACCGGATGTGGTCCAGACAGCAAAAACGATCAGAATACACCACCACCTGCACTTGGTGATTTCGAGATCAGTGTTTCCAAGCCATCATTGGTCACTCAAGAAACCGGAGAAACCAAACTGGTGGTCGATTTTACCGTTAAAGACGGCAGTGACAGACCTCATGAGCTAGACGAAACGAAAGATTTTCGCATCGCACTTCTCAAAGCAATGTCCTCTCGTGTCGATACACAAAACTCGAACGATCCAGCCTTTGCCTTCAATGGGCGCCATGGCAACACTTATTGGAAGAGTTTCCATCACTCAAGTAATACCGCAAATAACCGTGCCAGCATGGAGAGTGTTTGGGATGGAACACTAGTAAAAACAGACGAGGGATATCGCTACACGTTTGCCATTCCTGACGTTTTGAAAGTGTCCGATCCTTATACTGCCGACTCTTCTAGCAACAATGGTTTTATCGCTTGGGATGCGGATAAACTCCACCGAATCGTCATGGCGTATGGCGAGCAAGGCAACGGTTTTACCTACGTGTTTGAATGGGTGCCGCAAGAAAGTTCAGATGCGGTTGTCTCTCGCAATGTAATAGAAAAAGGCACCTGCGAAAACTGCCATATGGGCGAACCGCTTCATCATGGGCCGGGTTATCGCTCAATTGATAACAACATTGCCGTTTGTACCGCTTGCCACAATGACAGTAACCCTGGCGCTGCGCCAGCCAGACGCCCTCTCGCAGCCGTTGTTCATCAATACCACGGTAATGTTTTCAAATTAGGTAGCGACAGAAATAACACCGACACCTACAAACAGCCTGTCGACGGGAATGACGCGCTCGTTACCGACATCAATGGTTTAGTCATTGAAGGCAACCCTTTCCCGCAAGATGCCCGCAACTGTACAACCTGCCATTCAACCGATGTTGCGAAAGCATCAGACGCCAACAATTGGTTTGAACACCCAAGTCAAGTTGCCTGTGAGACCTGTCACTTGTACCGAGACAGAGGCGCGCATGATAACCAAATCGGTACGGCTTGGGTAAGAAACGGCGAACCACAAAACTCCTGCTCGGGCTGTCACCGACCTTATGACCGAGATGACAATGGCGATCCAATCATCGGCCAAGACGCGAGCCGAAGTGCTAAAACTGTTCACGTAATGCGTTTAGAGAATCTTGCAAAGGCACGTGATTCGCTTGAAATCAACGTTGAAAGCGCGCGATTTATTGATGACCAGTTTGAGGTTGAACTAAGAGTTTCGAAAGCGGGCTCAGGTATTGGATCCATCAACGAACTGACCCCTTTCATTAATGAACATGGGCACCTCAATTTGTTGCTGAACTGGGATAACGGCCAAGGCCCGATGGTCGCAAACAACAGTCTCAACGTCGCCGATGATGGCGCACTTGGTGACGGCTGTGAGGCTCAAGGAGAAGGCCTATTCTTGTGTCATAAAGACTTCACTGACGCTGCGATTAAGCCAATCTCCAACTCTACGTTGACGGTTAACATCGCCGATATGCCACTTTGCGCTAACCGTAGAGATGGCGAGCTCGCCGAATGCGTCACGTTTGAAGGCATCGATCTTATCAAATCACCTTTCGTCATTGCCGCCAATAACGCATCCGGCTCGTTTGATGTGTCTGGTATCAACAAGCAACACAAACTGCCAGTGGGCGCGGACATTTCATCGTGTAACGATTGTCACAAAGAGCTGACTATCCATAAGCTGGGTGAGCATCCAAATGCCGCCACCGACTTCCAACAATGTAAAAATTGCCATAACTCTGAACGTTCTGCGTTTTATCCTGGGATGGCAGCTGATCTAAAGTACCACGTACACTCATTCCACGCCTTTGGCTCCGCTCATAGCGGTGAAGCGCCTTTCCCTGGCGCAGTCAACAACTGTGAGGCCTGCCATACCAATGCTCAATACAACTTACCTAGCCAACAAAATACGCGCCCTTCTCTGGCAAGTGGTAAGTACTTTAGTCCTGCATTAGTCGCCTGTGGCGCGTGTCACTTAGAGTCATCTTTAGCTAATGCTGACCCGGATAGTGTGGCAGGAGATGCTCCTCTGAACCATATGCTGAATCACGGCGCGGTATTTGGAGCAGACACAGCAGCACAAGCAACGGGCTCCGAACAATGTGCGACTTGCCATACTATTGGTCAGTCACAAGGGGTGGATAAGGTTCACAAGGTATACGACTACCGTTGAATTCGTCATTGAACACAATGCTTTGACAACTAAGGATAAGAAAAGGAAGAGCTATGAAAGCAATGTTTCTGCGGTGGTTGGTAGCTGGGATACTTGGGTTAGGCGTCATCTTCACCGTCAGTTCCGAAGATGTCGCCAATCCAGAACCCGAAGCGGCGACGTTAACTCAAGAAGAAATTGAAACCATATTAGACACCAAGTTTTCCGAGGGGAAATATTCACGCCGCGGACCAGATGGCTGCCTTCGTTGCCATGACGATACATCAGACAAACCTGCTACGGGTATTTTCGACAACATTCATGGCAAGTCCGCAAACCTGCATGGGCCAATGAATGATAAACAGTGTGAAGCATGCCATGGCCCAGCGAACAATCACGAACGCAATCCACGAAAAGGACAAGTTCGTGAACCAATGATCACTTTTGGGCCAAACTCCCCTGTTCCGGCCGAAAAGCAAAACAGCGTGTGTTTATCTTGTCACCAAGATGAGAAACGCTCGACTTGGCATAGTAGCGAGCACGCTTTTGAAGGGCTGTCTTGTGCAAGCTGTCACCAACTGCATCAAAAAGACGATCCGATGATGGTTGACGAAATGCAAGCAGACAAATGCACCGATTGTCACTCCCGCACCAAATCAGATATCCACAAACGCAGTCGTCACCCTATTATCGACGGCGTCATGACTTGTTCTAGCTGCCACAATCCACATCAGACATTAAATGAAGCGAGCCTGAACTGGTCAACCGTCAATAACGCTTGTTACGAGTGTCATGCGGAAAAACGCGGCCCATTTTTATGGGAGCATGAGCCAGTAACTGAAGATTGCACATCCTGCCACACACCTCATGGTTCAGTGAACAAAGCCTTGCTCAATAAACGGCTGCCAATGCTATGTCAGGAATGTCACCGTGTGCCACATGCAAACGTAGCCATTCCTGAAAACGACTTGAGAGTGCGCGGCGGAAGTTGTTTAAACTGCCACAATCAAGTGCATGGCTCTAACCACCCACGTGGTCAAACATTAAGTTATTAGGAGGGAGGCATGAAACTATCTCAACTGTGCATGGCTATTTCCCTTGCTTTTGCTGTGCAAGCGCACGCCAACGATTATTCGTTACAACGTTCTCAACCAGCCGACACTAGCCGCTGGCAGTGCAGTGAATGCAGCAGCGATGGCACGTGGAGTGGAGAAGTCAGCGCTGGCGTCGGTTACCTTAACAACGATGGTTCCTCTCGATTCTATAATTGGAATCCACCCGTTTACGGTACAAACTCTGACAATAAACACTTTAACGCGAGTCTAAACGCCGATATCGAACAATATGAAGACGATGGGTTCTACAATCGAATCGTCGTCGAAGATCTTGGTTTGCAACGCTTCTTACTGCAGTGGGAAATGGGCCAGTACGACGGATTACGTGTCCTCGGCAGTTATAGTGAAACGCCGTATTTCTGGAATCAGTCCTCACTCAGTGCGTATCATCCAAGAGAGGATGCACTCGTCAGTGGTGACCTATCGAAATATGAAAACTCAGTGACGCGAGAGACGTTTAAGTTAGAACTCAAGTACACACCACATACGCCATGGAAGCCATATGCATCCATGAAGCACGAACGTAAAGAAGGCACAACTTCGCTTTATTCATCGACCATTCCGGGTTACGCCAACGCGCCGGGACTCATACCAAAAGCCGTCGACCATGAAACCTTAAATACTCAAGTAGGAGTAAGCTACATAGAAGATTTGTGGCTGGTGGATATTGCGTATCGCGGCTCGTTTTTTAGAAATGACAAGTCCGCACTTTATTACGGCAGCACTGCCAATCCTTACGCTAACCACCTCGCGTATGAGCCTGACAACGACTTTCACCAGTTCGCTGTCACGGGGAATTATCGGTTGAATCAACAAACGTTCAGTGGCCGCTTACTTTGGTCACAGACGTCTTCTGAAGGCGGGTTAAATCCGTTTCCACAGTCCCCTGTTAACTCCAATACATTCCATGGCGAAACCAACACTTGGCAAATGAGCGCGGATTACCACAACAAACTTTCGCGAGACACTGCTTTCGCCATTTCTGCGGACTATTCAGATAAAGACGATAACTCTGATAGAAACACCATCATCGGCTCTACAAGAGAAAAATACGACCACACCAAAACCAAACTGGAAGCAACACTCAAGCATCGTGTTACTTCTGATGTAAAAGTGAATACGGGTTACCATTTTAGACAAGATGAGCGAAGTTATGCTGATAGGAAACGTACCGATGAACAACGCGTTTTTGTTGGTGCCCAGTACAGACCAAATAGACCGTGGCAATTAGGCGGTAAAGTCTCCTACTCTTTTCGCGATGGCTCTGATTGGCAGGACGACAGCAGAGACTCGCCTAATTTGCGCCAATACTATTTAGCCGATAAAGAGAGGATTGAGCTCCGTGGCGACGGCGGCTATGACGTAACAAACGATGTCCAGTTACTTGCTGAGCTTTGGTACGGAAACGACGACTATGTTAAACCCGATATAGGTTTAAGCGAAGGAGAAGATTACGGCTACGATATCAGCGTCAACTTCAATTTACTCGACGGATTAAGCGGGCATGTTTTTTACAATCAACAGATCATCCGCTCCGAGCAACAACAAGCAAACTCTGACGTTGTCGGCTGGAATCGCTACACCACCAAGCTCAAAGATGACATCACAACCATTGGTTTTGGTGTGAGTAAAGAGCGACTGCTGGACGACAAACTTTCTATCTCATTTGATTACAGCTACAGCCAAGCGGACAGTAAATCTTCAACTACATCTGGTGGTTACCAATATCCTGATAACGAGGCGAACTCGTATCGATTTGAAGTCATCGCTGACTATGAAGTATCTGAAAATCAAAACGTACAGCTTAACCTCCGTTATGAAGACTACTCAGAAGAGGATTACTTGTTTAGCAACGAAACCGGAACGATGGGCGACGTTTTGCAAAGCTATGAAGGTCTGTATGGCGGCGTCTATTGGAAATATCGCTTTTAGACACAGAGTGACGTAACAAAAAAGCATCAGACGTTTCAAGCGCCTGATGCTTTCGTATTTCAATTCTACTACTGTGAGAAGTTGATTAAGCTTGGAAGCTCAAAGGAATCTCAGCCAATTGGTTACCTTCGTTTGCAGGGAAGATAAGGTACTCGCCGTGGTATTTCACCATCGATTTGTAGTCCATCACTTTATGCACCATAAAGCCCGCTTGCGCTGCTTTCTCAACAAACTCAGCATGGTTGCCACGCACAAACCAGCTCATCGGTTTAACGAGCAACTCGCCGTCGAAGCAGCTTTCGCATTGGTCGGCACACAGTGCCAAAGAATTTTGACCTTCCGTGAAGATTTGGATTTTGCCACAACCAACAAGTTGTTCAGACGTTGATACTTCCCAACCAGCTTGCTCCATCAAATCAAGAAATGATTCAATATCGGAGTCTTTTATCACTTTGGACTCTTCACCTTCAGGAAAAAACTGAGCGTAAAAAGCGGAAATACGCTTAAAGATAAACAACAAACCAGCGTCATTACCCTTTGAACGACCCGCTTTTTGCCAACGTGTTAAGTCATCGCCTACGGCTCGACCGAAACGCTGAGATTTAAGTGCTTTGGTAACCCAGCGCACTAAATAATGGTTATTCGCAACAGGGGCATTGGCTAACTTACCTGAGCGATGCTCTTGATCTAACTCTTCAAGTGCTGAGTTAACTAAGTTTTGAATTTCTTTGGTGTAATTCGACATTACGCCTTTCTTCCTAAAGTCCAATAAAACAGTGCTGAAAGCACAGAACAAGCAAACATCACAATGATCATCGGCCACGCCACATTACCTGGTAGTGATGCCACCAGCGCGCCAACCAATGAGCCGATACCGAATCTTAACGTCCCCGCCAGAGACGATGCTGTACCCGCCATTGATGGGTAGCCACTTAAAAGCAGCGCCATCGCGTTACTACCTATCGTCGACAATGTACCGATAAACAGCACAACAAAAGGTACGATGCCCCATAATCCGAAGTCCATTAACCAACTTACGAATAAACCAATCCCCGCCAAAAGTTGCACGAACAACCCAAAACGAAGCATGGCATGAGAGCCAACTTTTTTCACCAAGCGACCATTAATACTGGTCATGATGATCATCGCAACAATGTTCAAACCAAATAAATAACCAAAGTGGTCTGGTCGAACACCATATAAATCAATATAAACAAACGAGCCCGCAGTCAGGAATGCAAACATTCCGGAAAATGAAAACGCTCCAGAAAGCATCAAACCTATCGCTTCAGGGTTGGAGCATAATCTGGCGTAGTTTCTCATCGTAGTGCGAAAACGAAGCGGCTGACGATTTTCTGGTTTCAACGTCTCTGGGATTTTCCAAAGTACCAGTAGAATTACCACCACAGCGAAAATGGCTAACACCCAAAAGATCGAACGCCAACCAAACCAAATCGCTAGATGACCGCCTATCATAGGCGCGACCAAGGGTGCCATGGTGATCACTAAGGTGACGAAAGACATTGCACGGGCAAAGTCTTCACGGTCAAACATATCACGCACGACGGCTTGGATAATGACCGCCGCTGCCGCGCCAGCAAAACCTTGCGCTGTTCGCACATAAGTCAATGCATCAATGCCGTTTGTGGTCGCACTCACTACCGCCGCTAATCCAAAGAAAAGCACACCCAAAATCAGTACAGGTCTGCGGCCAAAACTATCGGCAAGCGGCCCATGAATTAACTGGCCAATCGCAAAACCTGCCGTATAAGCCGTCAACGTAATCTGAACCGCGCCAGGCGCAACACCCAAATCTTTCGCGATGGTTGGCATAGCAGGCAAATACATGTCGATCGCCAAAGGCGTCAAAGCACCAATCGCTCCTAATACAAGAAACAATAGAAAACTGATTTGGGATTGCGGAGCGCTTTGCGCTTTTTCTGTCATTCTTTTACCTCTTGTTGGAGCCCTTTCGTCAATACTTTCAGAGCAAAGTGAACGTAACGGACGGTTCTCATATCGCTGATATCTAGAGGCCAAAGGCCTGTTCTATCAACGTTCGAGAATCATAAGGGCAAATATGTACCAAGGTGTGACCTTGACGAACTCGACATAGAAAAGCGTGTGAAAGCGAAGTGTGTTTATGGGAAATAAACACAATGCAGTAAAAATGATGGAATTGATTCCACCATTTACTCACCACTGCCGAAGGCTTTGCAATAAGAGTATGCATGGCTCAGCTAAATGCAAAGGCATATCACTCAGATGAGTAAGCACACCGGAATTGTCTAGGCACTAATTTTGGTAGGAAAATTAATTTTGAGCCAATTCCTACCAAAAAACTAGTTCCAATTGGGAACTAAAGAATTTCCCATGCCGATAATTAATTCCAAATAGAATCAATTTCTTCCTGCGTGAGGTAGCGATAATCACCAGGTTCTAGTGCCTCATCGAGTTCAATCGAACCAATACGCTCACGATGTAAGTACTCAACTTTATTTCCTAACGCCGCAAACATGCGTTTCACTTGGTGATACTTACCTTCCACAATAGTTAACAATACTTCATTCTCTGCCTCGTTCACGATCTCCAAACGAGCAGGCAATGTTGCTTCTGATTCATTGCGCAAAATGATGCCTTGTTCGAGCTTTTCCGCGTAATCAGGCTGAATCGCATCGACAAGCCAAACACGGTACGTTTTCTCACACTTATGCTTAGGTGAGGTAATGCGGTGAGACCACTTACCATCATCCGTAATCAACACCAAACCGGTTGTGTCGACGTCTAATCGGCCCGCAAAGTGAAGGTTTTCAATTTTAGGCTCATCGAGCAATGCGAATGCAGTTTGGTTGTAGCCATCTTCATGTGAACAAACAAAGTCAGCAGGCTTGTACAACATAATGTAACGAGGGCCAGGAGCACCAATAACGCGGTCTTCCCACATTACTTCCGCACCTTCAGGTACTTTAAATGCACCACTTTTTTGAACCTCACCGTCAACGGTGATGTCACCACTTTTGATGATCTTTGTTGCCTGTTTGCGTGTTGCACCCAGAGCGTCACACAAATATTTATCTAAACGCATGAATACCTCATTGAATTATACCCAAGTAACCTCCAAATCTCGGTTTAAAGGTCACTTGGGTATAAAAGTCAGGTATTATAGCGTTCCTCGTTCGAATAGTTGAGCAATTTCACATATTTTCATGTACACACTTCGCCCTTATCAAGCCGACTCGGTTAAAGCAGTCATTCATTACTTTCGTAAACACTCGACACCAGCAGTGATCGTACTGCCTACTGGTGCCGGAAAAAGCTTGGTGATCGCAGAGCTTGCTCGCCTTGCGAAAGGGAGAGTGTTAGTCCTCGCTCACGTTAAAGAGCTAGTCGAGCAAAACCACGCGAAGTATGAAGGTTATGGTTTAAAAGGTTCCATCTTCTCAGCAGGATTGGGGCGAAAAGAAACTGACCAGCAAGTCGTGTTTGCTTCGGTTCAATCGGTGGTGCGTAACTTAGATTCGTTCAAAAACCAGTTTTCTCTGCTCGTTATTGATGAGTGCCATCGTGTGCCGGATGACAAAAACAGCAGCTACCAAAAAGTTATTACTCACTTACGAGAACTGAACCCAGGCATTAAGGTGCTGGGACTAACTGCAACGCCCTATCGTTTAGGAATGGGCTGGATTTATCAGTACCATACCCGAGGTCAAGTACGCACCGAAGAGCCTCGATTCTTCCGCGATTGTATTTTCGAACTGCCGATCCGTTACTTGCTCGACGAAAACTTCCTCACTCCGGCACGAATGATGGACGCGCCTGTTTTGTCTTATGACTTCTCGCAACTGAAACCCGCAAACACCGGACGCTACAAAGAAGCAGAAATGGACATGGTGATCGATAAAGCCAAACGCGCCACTCCGCAAATTGTTGAGCAAATCATGCAATATGCGAGAGAACGTCAAGGTGTCATGATCTTCGCCGCGACTGTCCGACACGCACAAGAGATCCACAGTTTACTGCCAGAGGGCGAAACTGAAATCGTTATTGGTGATACACCTACGCCGGAGCGCGATGCGATCATCCAAGCGTTCAAGAATCGTCAAATAAAATATTTGGTCAATGTTTCGGTACTGACTACCGGGTTTGATGCGCCGCATGTCGATTTAATCGCGATTTTGCGACCAACAGAGTCAGTCAGTCTATACCAGCAGATTGTAGGGCGAGGATTACGCTTATCAGACGGAAAATCAGAATGTTTAGTGCTTGATTACGCAGGCAACAGCTACGATTTATACCAACCTGAAGTCGGTGATCCCAAACCAGACTCTGACAGTGAAATTATCACGATTCCCTGCCCGGCTTGCGGATTCAATAACAACTTCTGGGGTAAATTGGATAGTAACGGTTTCTTGGTTGAACACTTTGGCAGACGTTGCCAAGGTTACTTTGAAGATGAAGACACAGGCGAACGTGAACACTGTGGGTACCGTTTTCGTGCCAAATACTGTGGTGAATGTGGTGCCGACAACGATATCGCTGCGCGCATTTGTCATGAGTGTGACGCAACGCTTGTTGATCCAGATAAAAAATTAAAAGAAGCCCTTAATCTAAAAGATGCATTGATATTTGAATGCACAGAAATGGACCTGTCAGTATTTAAGTCCAGTGACGGTAAAT
Source organism: Vibrio sp. 1-2 (7-a) (assembly GCF_013048515.1). NCBI lineage: Bacteria > Pseudomonadati > Pseudomonadota > Gammaproteobacteria > Vibrionales > Vibrionaceae > Vibrio > Vibrio sp. 1-2 (7-a). The sequence continues at coordinate 678,903 of NZ_VHSQ01000001.1, read as the reverse complement.
CTCAACTCAAGGTGACGTATTCTGGTGAACCATACCAAGGCGAAGGCAATGCGTTAGTTCATGAGTTTTGGTCATTGAGTACCAAAAAACAAAAACAAACGTTTAAAGACCAATTTGTGCGCCCTCACTTGGCAGACAAGCATCGCCCTTTTGAAGAGGCTTCACCGACACGTGTTGTTGCCAATCAACATCGTTTCCGTTTACCTCAGTTTGTTATTGCAAGGAAATCCGGTCGCTTTTGGAAATTGCGAGACAAAATTTTTGAAGACGAGTTGAAATAACGTCCGCAACATTTAGTAAAACTGAACTCGATGATTCACTCTCTGTTCATCTATATCCGATATACTGCGGCTAACGTTCTAGAAAAGGTTTGACTATGTATAAAGCAACGACTTCTCAACATTCTGCGTTACTTTTCGGCCTTATCGCGACATTGATGTATGCACCAAGTTTCGCCAAGCATGACGACTACTATGCATCACAAAATGGTCACGCCATCGTGCAAGATGTCGAAAAGCCTGGAACACGTATTGAATTCGATGAAGATCAAGATGAGGTCTATCGCGCGGTTCAACAAGGATATATACGACCATTTTCGGACCTTTACGCCGCAGTAGAAAACGACCTATACGGCCGTATCATCAAGGTCGAGCTTGAAGAAGATGATGATGCTTGGGTGTATGAATTGAAAATCCTGTACAACAATAGCGTCCTGAAAGTTGAGTATGACGCCGCCACGCTGGAAATGCTTGAGATCAAAGGTCGCAGCTTTAACAAAGCGTTAAAGCCACAAAACAACTAAACTGGTCTAATGCGTAATCCCGACGCAATGCGTAACTTACTTCGATAACACTCCAAACATAATAAGAATCACCAATATGAAAATACTTGTCGTTGAAGATGACCCTCGTTTAGGCGAGCAAATCATCGAAACATTAGAAAGTACCGGCTGGGTACCAGAATTATCTCAAGATGGCATAGACGCTCTGTATCGCGCGACATCGGAAGAATGGGACGCTATTGTTCTTGATCTAGGACTGCCGAAATTGGATGGCCTTACCGTGCTAAAAGGCATTCGAGATGAAAACATCAATACCCCTGTCGTTATCCTGAGTGCTCGCGATACCCTAACGCAGCGAGTTGAAGGTCTAAACGCAGGGGCAGACGATTACCTAACTAAGCCGTTTGAAATGGTTGAGCTTATCGCTCGTATTCGCGCGCAACTGCGAAGAGCATCAGGTAACGCCTCTCCTGTGATGCAAATTGGCGACTTGAGCTTGGATACGCGCACTTCTAAAGTAATGTGGCAAGGGCAAGCAGTAAGCTTAACGGCACTGGAGTATAAAGTGGTCGCTTACTTTATGCATAACCCAGAAAAAGTAATTTCTCGCACCGAACTCGTCGAGCACATTTACAAACAAGACTTTGATCGTGACTCCAACACAATCGAAGTTTTTATCGGCCGAATTCGCAAAAAAATCGCGCCAAAGATCATCAAAACTGTCCGAGGGTTGGGATACCAATTAAATGCCGAATAAGAACAGGCTACCGTTGAACGCAATAAAACGACTGAGTATCAAAAGTCGCCTCGTTTTAGCGGCGATCGTTTGGTTGACGGCAATGATCCTCGCAGCTGGTGTGACGATACCGACCCAAGTGTACAACTATATGGTTGACGACACTCGCTCACAGCTGAGCATTTTTATGGATGAAATCGCCGCTCAGTTAGAAGTCGATGAGACTGGGCACCTCTCACTCGCTGCTCTGCTCTCAGACCCTCGATTTAACCGACCTTACAGTGGTTTATATTGGAGTGCCTCTACTGAGACGAGTCTCGAGCGTTCTCGTTCTTTGTGGGACAAAAAAATCGAATACAAAGGTCTGGATAACGATGCTTACGGCGCGAGAGACGAAAGGCTGATTACCATAGAAAAAGCTCTGTACTTACCAGATTACGATGGGCCTATCCATATCATTATTGGTATTGACGAAGAGCCTATCAAAAGCACCCTGCAAACGCTAATCGGGCAACTCTGGCTTATTTTAGGCTTATTATTCGCAGGGGTTCTTGCCGTCATTTTGCTGCAAATTGCATGGTCATTGAGTCCACTTACAAAGTTACAAAAAGAGTTGGCCGAGCTGAAGTCTGGTAACAAAAAGAGTCTAGAAGAAACCTATCCGAAAGAGATTTCTCCTCTTATCTTCGACCTCAACGCTCTGCTTTTCCATTATCAGGAATTGTTAGAACGAGCTAGGAATCATGCAGGCAATCTTTCACACGCGCTAAAAACCCCACTTTCTGTCCTAAAAAATGAAGTGCAGACGTTAGAACCTGATACGCAATCCCGCCTGCGTACTCCGATCAATCAAATACAAGATCATATCGATTACCATCTGGGCCGTGCCCGCATGGCGGGGTCTATGAATATTTTATCAGTGAAATCGAACCCAGCAGAGCGTGTGGATGCTATCTCAATGGCGTTTGATAAAGTGTATGCGAGCCGAGATATCTCCTTAATTAATGAACTTGATTCAGAGCTGAATGTAGCGGTAGAGCAGACCGATCTCGACGAAATGCTGGGTAACTTGCTTGAAAATGCCTATAAGTGGGCCAACAACATGATTCGTGTGCACTCCTCTCAGGATAAAGACAATATACACATCATCATTGAAGATGATGGGCCAGGCATCCCTAAAGAGAAACTGAGTCAAGTAATCAAGAGAGGCGTTAGATTGGATGAAGCAACCCCTGGGTCAGGTCTTGGTCTAAATATAGTCAGTGAAATGGCACACAGTTACCGAGGTCAATTAACACTGGAAGCGAGCGCTTTAGGTGGCTTAAAAGCATCTTTAGTCTTACACCTCAGCCGAACATAAAGCATATAACGCATAAACTTTGTTCTTCGGACCATGATTAGTAAACCGATGAAAATGAAGCCGATGTGAACAAAATCCAAGCAAGGCGTTAAAAGGGATAGCCTTCCACCCAGCTAAATCATACCTTTTTGTTGATTTGGATACGATTTGGGTTGCCCATTTATAAGTGGAATGATAGTATCCGCGCTCGCTTGAACAGTTCCTGTTTCAAGCTTTACCACGAACAACAAGGTCGCATTGTTGATTGTGAACATTTGATTTTTACTAATTTGAGAGTAAATACTATGAAATTCGAAGCAGTAGTACGTACTGAACTAGGTAAAGGTGCGAGCCGCCGCCTACGTCACGCTGGCAAATTCCCTGCAGTTGTATACGGCGGTGAAGAAGCAGCAGTAGCTATCGTTCTTAACCACGACGACATCGTAAACCAAATGGACAAGCCTGAATTCTACGAAGGCCTAGTTCTAGTTATCGATGGCAAAGAAGTTAAAGTTAAGCCACAAGACGTTCAACGTCACGCGTTCAAGCCAAAAGTTGAACACATGGACTTCATCCGTATCTAATTCCCTACCAAGGAATTAATCGGATTAAATCCAAACCTTTTGCATTAAAGATAATCGGACTTACCAACCGAGACATCTAAAAAATTTCAAAACCCCGGAGTCTTACCACCTCCGGGGTTTTACTATATGTGGCATATAACAATTGATTTACGAACGGGCAATGTACTTCACTAAAGTGAGATCCGTCAGCGTCATACGGTCAATGATTTCCGCCTCTTCCTCTCCAGTACGCACAAAACCACACTTCTTGTAAAAGTTAAGCCCCTGTTTATTGGTATCCAGTGCTTTCAAACTTATCTGCATAACGGGCGTAGAGAGTAGACGCGTTTCTAGTTCATCTAACAATGCACTCCCTGCCCCTTGCCCATAATGCAAAGGAGATACATAGCAACATGTTACCCACGCCGTTTTATCTTCACAGGTGTGGTTAGGTAGTTCGTAACTTAAAAAGCCGACGATTTCCCCTTGTCTCTCAACGACGATCAATTGGGCCAGTTGCTCAGTCATGACTCGCGTCCACATCCTTTCTCGGCGCTCAATCGTAAACTGATCGATGTAGCTCTGTGGCATTAACCCTTTGTATGCTACCTGCCACGAATCAACATGTATCTTGGCGATTTGAGTTGCTTCCTCTCTGACTGCGTTCCTTACTGTGTATCTCATTACTATCCTTTCTTAAAATTCACCACTTACAAATTCTTTCAACCCTACTCTTTAAATCGAAGCTCAAAGCGAGCAGCCACAGATGCAACGCTTTACATTACTCCATTTCATTTTCATTAATTCAATGATAGTGCACATCGTAATATCCGAAGAAAACGCCTCGTTATTTACGTTTCACTTTCGCTCATTAGATTGAATCTATTCGTTTTAACATCCGGGTATCGAAAGCGGGATAAACACGGTAAGGTATCGAATAAGAATAAATAAACGATATCTAAGGCATAAGATTTCTAAACGGTCGCAATTATAGTACAGAGAGAAATACCCTTTCTGGTTGTATTAAACAGAGTAAGCCAAGATCAAACGAGTTTGGGTTTTACAGTGATCATTTTATATATAAAACATTTCCCTCATCATCAGAGCGAAAATTTATAACGATTTGTGTCATAGCTGCTAAGAAAAACATGAACTTGGCAAAATAATCACCAAAATCAGCGCTATACTTCGCAAAAATGCGCATTGATTCACACAAACCACATTCATTCAATTGGCCACTTCACAAAATAACCTCCTCCCTCTAATTTCAATATACTAAAAACTATTTCTGTTTAATTGGAGACGTAGTTTGCAGGCTTATTAATTCATGTCTCCGATAGAAGTATAAATAAGAGATAGATCACTAAAGTTTCACATTAATTCCGTATATTTCACGCCGTAACAATAACAAAATCACAAAGAAAGGATCCCTTATGAAGTTTTCCAAATCTCTTTTGGTAATGGCAGTGGGCGCTGCGCTAGCAGGATGCGGCTCAGACAGCGATAATTCTCCAGTAACCTGCGAGACTGCAGATTCTTGTACTAAGTTCACCGTTCTCCACACTAACGATAACCACGGTCGCTTTTGGCATAACAGCGACGGCGAATATGGCATGGCTGCGCGTCACACTTTAATCGAATCTATTCGCGCAGAAGTCGAAGCAAAAGGCGGTGAAACCATTCTGCTATCTGGCGGTGATATTAATACCGGCGTACCAGAATCAGACATGCAAGATGCGGTTCCAGACTTCGTAGGGATGAACCTACTTGGTTACGATGCAATGGCTGTCGGTAACCACGAGTTTGATAACTCACTAGATATTCTCGATATGCAAGCTGAGCTAGCTGACTTCCCTATGCTGGCTGCGAATATCTATAAGAAAGATACCAATGAGCGTTACTTCGACCCTTACAAAGTATTTACTATCAACGGCCTTAAGATCGCTGTTATTGGTCTAACCACCCAGGACACGGCGAAGCTAGTTAATCCAGACAACGTATCAAACATCCACTTCGAAGACCCTCAAGTTGAAATCAAAAAAGTACTTAAGGAAATCGAAGAAAACGAAAAAGTAGACCTAGTATTTGCAACGACGCACATGGGTCACTACCAAGATGGTAATAATGGTAGTGAAGCACCAGGGGACGTGAAGCTCGCTCGCTCTCTTGAAGAGGGACAACTAGACGCTATCATCGGTGGTCACTCACAAAACCCAGTGTGTATGGAGCCAGGTACCAATGAGTATGCTGATTTCAAACCTGGTGATGATTGCGCGCCAGACCAACAAAAAGGCACTTGGATTATGCAAGCGCATGAGTGGGGTAAATATGTGGGTCGTGCGGACTTCGAATATTACGACGGCAAGCTTCACTTAGCGAACTACGCACTGATTCCTGTAAACCTTTTGGACGACAACGATGAAGTGATCGGTGAACGCATTCAACAAGATGCGACGGTAAAAGCGTTACTACTGCCATACCAACAGCAAGGTCAAGAGTTATTAGATGAGAAGATTTCTAATACGACGGGTAAGTTAGAAGGTGATCGTAACGTAGTTCGCTCTCAACAAACTAACCTAGGTCATCTACTGGGCGAGGCATACCGTACTTACAAAACGGTAGGTGCTGACTTTGGTGTGATGAACTCTGGCGGTGTGCGTGATTCAATCCAAGATGGTGACATCACTTACCGTGATGTACTTACAGTCCAGCCGTTCGGTAACTTCGTGACTAAAGCAACTATGACAGGTAAAGAAGTTAAAGAATACCTAGATGTGGTTGCGACGAAATCTGCAGGCTCTGGTGCTTACGCTCAACTAGATAACATCACTTTAGATGTAAATTGTGATGCTGGTTCAGTAACCATTACCGACATTAACAATAAAGGCTTCGATCTAGACGCAACGTACACATTCTCTGTAATCAGCTTCAGTGCTGCTGGTGGCGATAACTATCCAATCATCGATGTTCAATCTACCCAGCTAACCGATGCATACGTTTTACGTGAGTTCTTCGTAAATAACCCACAGATCTCTGCGGATAGCTACAACAAGAACTTAGAAAACATCAAGTATTTCAGTAACGGTCAAGCTGTGAAAGGTTGCCCAGCAACTAATAGCTAAAAACACCTTACACTCTGACGTGAAGAGCTTTTAGAAGTTGTTCCGTCAGAGCCACCCTAAAAACCGAAGCGTGACGCTTCGGTTTTTTTATTTTCGTTAAAGTGCTGAAAATTATCGCCCTTCATAAAGTGTTCAAAAATTATTCATTTGTGTTGTTGACGCCCATGTGCTGGGCTTCTATGTTTGATAAGGTCTTTCGAAAATACAGATTCATCAACTAACTTTTCGCTATGAAGTTTCGTAGCTTAGTGGATGATTCTAGGAAAGATGTGAATGGCGTTACAAACACTGCTCTCAAACAATTTGTCTTTTTGACCTAAAACGAAGGTGATTCGCCGCCAAGCGTTCACCAATGAGCAGCGATCTGGACGTCAATATGTTCAAACTGCTGCCATCGAGTTCAGGAGGTCAAAAATGAAACGAGCCAGCAATAGCTACAGACTTCAAATGATCAAAGAAGTGGTTACCCGTAGAGAGCGCGAAGCTTGCACGGACCCTATGGCGAGATACATTCATCAGCTGATGGATGAACGCCCGACAAGTAAATTAGATGTTGAATTCAATCATCGATTTTCAGGAAGCCACTTTGACGAACATGCTGGGGGATGGGTCAGTGACCGTTGGTCAATGAAGTAGCGCGAATTTAGCGAACTTGCCTTACACGCACCGCATAGTAAGAGCTAATACAGTCCCGGCTCATCATTGATTATTGCCGAGCCGGGATAATTCGAAATTTAAAAGAGATCTTGCTGTGGTGATAATTCTTCTTGAGACTCTTCTGCCTTGCCCTTCCCTGCCAATACCTTTCTTCTATAGCGCTGACGGCATAGCTTAATTACATGCAACTGTTGAGCAGGGGTATAAGTGAGCCAGTTAAATCGCTCTTCTCTTTTACGCATACATCCTTTGCAATACCCTTTTTCGTCCACACTACAAATACCAACGCAAGGGTTTGGGACGGTAAAAAACTCTAGTTGCTCCATGCTCTAACCGTTTTTTGCTCGCTGTGCTGTAATGATATTATAACGACTTCAATATAAGCTCCCAACAGTGCTATACATCTTGCACTTTGAAGCCGTTTGAGTATATAAACTGGACTCTGTCACAGTAATACGAAACTATTACCTTATGCTGACAAAAACAGTGTTTTATTACCTATACTTACCACGTTTTCTAAAAACGGAGTCTATAAAATGAAGCTTAGCCTAAAAACGTTAGTTACAGCAATCTCTCTTCCTGTTCTTATGACTGCATGTGCTAGCAACGGTGACAATGTGAAAGAAATTACGGCTCAAGATTTACAGCACCATAATTGGGAGCTGGTTCAGATTGATGGTAAAAACATCGAATTAAAAGAACGTCAGCAAGCGCCTCGCTTAGAAATCGGAGAAAATCTGACTGCAAATGGTAACGCGGGGTGTAACAACTTCTTTGGTCAAGCTGAACTAAAAAACAATCAACTACGCATCGAAAAAATGGGAATGACCATGAAGATGTGTATGGATGACCAAATGAAAATTGAGCAAGCGATGTCTGAAACTCTTACTGAATGGAGTGATATAACGCTAACCAAAGAAGGGCTAATGCTTAAAAATGACGATCACGAACTAACGTTTCAGTTGCGTGATTGGGTAAACTAAGTCCCATTTCATATTCTAAGAGCAGCCATAAAATGGCTGCTTTTTTTATGCCTCCTAATCCATATCAAAGCAGGCAGGATGTCTGTTTCGCACGTTTTGGTTAGCAAAATCGTTTAAAACGACAAACTCTTTCCCTCTTTACGCCCTCAACGCCACGTCTACGACGCGGGTTCAGTCTTCCAAATCAACATATCGAAGTTGCTTGAGGACAATAATATTCAATTACTTGAAAGAATATCGTCAAACAAGCGGTCCGCTCTTGTATACCTAAAACGACACCAGAATTGTCCTTTCTTCGTTTTGCTTCACATTGAGAATAATTCTTTGAATCAATGAGTGATTCCGTTTGGGATTGGCATTGATAATAGAGAGAGATGGATTACTATCCTTGTAACAAAGCGGAGCGACTTGTTTAGACGTCAATAACGCCGGAAACGAGAATAAAAAGACATAACATGGAATAGATATGAAAAAGCTACTCAGTACCGTTGGCATTTTAGCCACCACTTTCGCGACATCTTCTTTTGCCAACTCATCGGTTGCTAGTGAATGGCAAAAAATCGAACAACAAGCCGACGGACAATCCGTCTACTTTCATGCTTGGGGCGGAAGCCAAGAAATTAATCGCTACATCCAGTGGGCGAGTAGAGAGCTAAAATCGCGTTATAACGTGACGCTAAACCACGTTAAAGTCACCGATATTTCTGAGACCACCACTCGACTTATCGCAGAAAAAGCCGCAGGTAAAAACAGCGGTGGCAGTGTTGATATGGTTTGGATCAATGGCGAAAACTTCAAATCAATGAAGGATAACCAATTGCTGTTTGGTCCTTTTGTTGAAGGTTTGCCAAGCTGGCAATACGTCGATAAATCATTGCCAATTGATGTGGATTTTTCAGAGCCGACTGAAGGTCTGGAAGCACCTTGGGGTGTGGGGCAATTAGTGTTTATCCATGATGAGCAAACCCTGCATAACCCTCCTCGATCATTTGCTGAAATGCTGAGTTACGCAAAGGCGTTTCCAAATCGCCTAACTTACCCTCGCCCACCAGAGTTTCATGGCACAAGCTTTATTAAAGCATTACTCATTGAACTGTCTAACAACGCCCCTGCTCTGCAACAACCAGTTACCGATGACACGTTTGAACAAGTTACTCAACCGCTATGGGCTTACCTAGATGAGTTCCATAAAGTCGCTTGGCGCGGTGGTAAACAGTTTCCAGGCGGTACAGCAGAAACCCTTCAACTACTGGATGATGGTCAGACTGACCTGGCAATTACCTTTAACCCGAACGCGGTTTTCTCTGCGCAGTCGAGCGGTAATCTTGCAGAAAGTACCAAAGCGTATGCGATGGACGCAGGTGCACTCTCAAACATTCACTTCTTAGCGATTCCTTGGAACGCAAATGCCAGTGCTGGTGCGCAAGTTGCGATAAACTTTTTATTGAGCCCTGAAGCACAATCTCGCAAAGGTAACCTTAACATCTGGGGCGATCCTTCAGTGCTAAGCAGCCAATACCTAACAGGTTCGGCTAAACATACTCAACAATTCAAATCTATCGCTGAGCCGCATCCAAGTTGGCAATCTGCCTTAGAAAAAGAATGGTTGAAACGCTACGGGAATTAATAAGAGCCCATGTTAAGAGCGCTATATTTAGTCATTATCGCAGTTTGTATTTTGCCTACCATTCCGGGACTACTCGGAGTGGTGGTCTCTGCGCTCGGTTATGTGCCTCCTATCGGCTTGCACCACTTTTCTTTAGATGGCTTTAACGCTGTTTTTGATTGGGAGGGTGTTTGGACATCCATCGGGCTTACTTTCTACTCTGCCATTTTCAGTAGCTACTTGGCTTGCTTGATCACATTTGCGATTTTGCAAGCATCGTGGGGCAGCAAGTTTTGGCGAAAAATTGAAGTAAGCCTCTCGCCACTTCTTGCCATGCCGCACGTAGCGTTTGCGATTGGCTTTGCGTTCTTGTTTGCCCCAACTGGTATGGGCGTTAGGGTTCTCAACCAACTGTTTGGTTACGATCCCAATGCGCAAACGGTGAATGACTTAGCATTGCTGATTAAAGATCCGCATGCACTCGGTTTGATCATCATGCTTGCGATTAAAGAAGTGCCGTTTTTATTGTTGATGAGTATTCCAATTCTTCAGCAATTGAAAGTCGATAAGATTGAAAAAGTCAGTCATTCAATGGGCTACAGTTCGGCGCAAGCGTGGTGGAAATGCGTGTTCCCACAGTGGATAGCAAAACTGCGCTTTCCAATGCTGGCGGTATTGGCTTACAGCTTGTCGGTTGTCGATGTTGCATTGATTATTGGCCCTACCAACCCACCAACGTTTGCGGTTTTGGTATGGCAGTGGTTTAACGATCCAGATTTATCACTTCTACCAAGAGCTGCCGCAGGCGCGGTAGTGTTGTTTGCGATCGCTAGCCTTTTGATTGGATTTGCACGCTTGATGGAACGGTGTATTACCAAAGGCTTCAAACGCTGGCAGTACTCTGGTCGAAACGGGTTTCGTTTACCCGGTAAGACCCTGTTTTCACTGATTGCGCTACTCGCACTTCTAATGATTCCACTCATGGTGGTGTGGAGCTTTGCTCAACGCTGGCGCTTTCCAGATTTACTACCGAGCCGCTACAGCCTGCGATTTTGGGAATATGAGTGGCACAGCATTCTTGGCACACTGGAGCAGAGCATGCTGATTGCCGTTATCAGCGCGACCGTCGCTCTAGCCCTTGCCTTGATCGCACATGAGTATCGACTTCGTTATCGCTGGCAGGTGCCCGGTTACATTATCGCCATCTCAATGCTGATTCCTCAGCTATCCGTGCTATTCGGTATGCAAGTAGTGACGCTTTACTTAAACAGTAACGCGTATTTCTTTTGGGTATGCTGGGCGCATGTGTTCTTCGCATTCCCATTTATTTACCTCTCGCTAGACGGTCCGTGGCGCAGCTTCGACAATGGGTTAACTCGAGTCGCACTCAGCTTGGGTAAATCACCGATGCAAGCTTGGTTAAAAGTGAAACTGCCAATTTTACTACCTGCGATTGCATTCGCATGGGCGGTCGGTATTAGCGTAAGTCTGGCGCAATACCTACCGACACTGGTGCTAGGGGCTGGGCGCATTAGCACCATCACAACCGAAGCCGTTGCGCTATCCAGTGGTTTTGACCGACGTGTCACCGCGATTTACGCCATTTGGCAAGCTCTGCTGCCATTCTTGTTCTTCTCTTTTGCGATACTACTAAGCCGATTACATGTGAAGTATCGCCGCTTGTCTATAAAAGGTTTACTACTGAATGAGTCTTTGTCTCGAAAACCTCGCCATCCGTAAAACCAATGGCGACACGCTTTTCTCAGCGTTCAACATGACCGTAGAGAAAGGTGAAATTGTTACTCTGATGGGACCAAGCGGTTGTGGTAAATCCACTTTGTTGGATGCCATTGCTGGACATCTCTCCGCCGAGTTCAACTACTCTGGCTCCATTACGCTTGATAACGAAAAGTTGGATGCCCTCCCTGCCCATAAGCGTCAGGTCGGCATTCTGTTCCAAGACGATTTGCTCTTCCCTCACTTAACGGTGTGGGAGAATCTTGCATTCGCGCTACCAAACTCAATCAAAGGTGAGGAGCGTAAAGCACACGCCATGCAAGCACTGAAGAACATTGCATTGACCAAACTTGCCGAATCCTTCCCAGATCAAATCTCAGGAGGACAACGTGCCCGTATCTCATTGACTCGTATGCTGCTGGCAAAGCCGAGAGTTGCGCTACTTGATGAACCCTATAGCAAGTTGGATAAAGACCTGCGTGTACAATTTCGCAATTGGGTGGTCGAACAATTACATCAAGCGAACATCCCTACTTTGATGGTAACGCACGATAAGGATGATATTCCTGATGGCAGCCGCTGCCTAAATTGGCCGTGGGAGACAAACCATGCTTGATAGCCTGAGTATAAAGCTCATCCGCAAACCGCTGGCACTCAGTGCGACGTACCTCGATAAATGTGGCATCACCGCAAATCAGACGACAGTATTTGGTTTTGTGCTTGGCTGTTTTGCCCTACCGGCTTTGATTGCCGAACAGTACTTGTTGGCGTTGCTGTTTATTTTGCTGAACAGAATCTGTGATGGATTAGACGGTGCACTGGCGAGGATTCAAGGCATTACCGATGCCGGAGGCTTTCTCGATATCAGCTTAGATTTTCTGTTCTATTCCTTGATTCCTTTTGGTTTTGTGTTGACCAATCCAGAACAAAATGCCATTGCAGGGGCATTTTTGATTTTTTCCTTCGTCGGCACTGGGAGTAGCTTTTTGGCTTTTGCCATCATGGCAGGCAAACAAGGCATCGATAATCCAGTGTATAAACACAAATCTCTCTACTACATGAGCGGTTTAACCGAAGGTACTGAAACCATTGGTTGTTTGGTTCTATTTTGTTTGTTACCGCAACACTTTGCCGTCATTGCTTATATCTTTGGTGCAGCATGTTGGTTTACCACATTCACACGTATTTACTCTGGGTTTCATACGCTTAAAGGCCATTAAACCACTTAGAAGTTCACGTTGCCTTGATAGAACAGCCGCTAAGCACCTGTTTTATATAACACTAAAGCATATATTAAATTGGGGTATATACTCTTTGGATGGAGAGAAATCATTCGGAGGCTATATGAAAAAATACGTCAAGCTAGGTATGCTGCTCATCATGTCTTGTATTGTTATGCTTAGCGGCTGTACCTCACCTAACCCGTACGGAGATGCATACGGCTCTTCAGACACGCGCAAAGTTCAGCAGGTTTACTACGGAACGATTGAAAAAGTTGAACCAGTAACCATTGATGCCTCTACCCAATCCAACGCCATTGGCACAATCGCTGGTGCCGCCGTGGGTGGTATATTAGGCTCAAAAGTCGGGGGCGGCTCTGGCTCGGATATCGCAGCTATTGGTGGTGGTCTGCTGGGTGGTTATGCCGGCAGTAAAGCCGCTGAAGCAACCGCGAAACGAAATGGTGTGAATCTGACCATTCGCTTAGAGGATGGAAAAATAATCTCTGTCGTTCAAGAAGCAAACCCAAACATGATTTTTCAGCCAGGCCAAGCGGTTCAAATCAACATGTCTGGTAATGACGCAAGGGTTGTACCTCGCTAATTTGAACACGATGACTCCGTTCCATTGGTCTGCTGTTTTGTTTCAAAGAGCTTAATCCGCGCAAGCGTACATTGCTTACTTATCGGCTTGCGCGATTCTATTTGTATCAAGTTTGATCGTCGTCAATGGAACATCAATCTCCCACACCTTTCGATGTTCAAATGACATCAAGTTGCTAGCATGAGCCCATTCCAGATAACTTTGGGCTTGTTATGACTCCGACTGTTGACCACGTACTCCTTAATATCGCGCTAAACCTCAGCTCTAATCGCTCTCACGAGCAGCAATATCAAAACCTCATTGATGGGGTCGCGCAAGTATTCCCATGTGATGCGAGCTGCCTGTTTATCTTCGATGAGGATGGGTTTCTGACGCCTGTCGCGGTAAAAGGCTTATCCAGCTCGGTCTTAGGTCGTCGCTATTTCCCCAAAGCACATCCACGCTTAGATGCCATTATTCATAGCCGCGAACCTGTGCGTTTCGATGCCGATTGTGCGCTTCCGGATCCTTTTGACGGCACACTATTAACCGAAGACCAGTGCATTGATGTTCATGATTGCATGGGCTTTAGCTTGTATGTCGAAGGCCAACTTGTTGGTGCATTAACGATGGATGCCCTAACGGTGGGCGCGTTTGATGACATCGATCTTGTTGCTATAGAAACCTTTGCGGCTTTGACCGCTGCGACATTGCGTAACATAGCTCAATTAAAAGCTCTCAAAGCGCAAAACCAGAAGCAAAAAAGCGTCACTCAAACCCTTATCCAGCAAGCCCGTTCTCAACATGGCGAAATGGTGGGCTTGAGTCCGCAGATCAACCAGTTACGAAACAATATTGCAACCGTTGCTCAATCGGATTACGCGGTACTTATCACAGGAGAGACCGGTACTGGTAAAGAACTGGTCGCGCACTCGGTGCACGCGCAATCTCATCGTAGCGATAAGCCGATGATCTACGTAAACTGTGCGGCCCTGCCTGAAGGTCTGGCTGAGAGTGAACTGTTTGGTCATGTCAAAGGCGCATTCACTGGAGCCAATAGCCACCGCGCCGGTAAGTTTGAACTGGCAGACGGCGGAACTATCTTCCTCGATGAAGTGGGCGAACTGCCTTTGATTTTACAGGCAAAATTGCTGCGCGTAATTCAGCAAGGCGAGCTACAACGAGTAGGTAGCGATCAGCATTTGATGGTCAATGTGCGCATCATCGCCGCGACCAATCGACAATTAGAAAAAGAGGTCGAAGCTGGCACGTTTCGAGCAGACCTTTTCCACCGTTTGAACGTGTTCCCAATCCAAGTCCCCCCACTGCGTGCCCGTGACGGTGATATTCCTGTTTTAGCAGGATATTTGTTGGAAAAAGTACGCCAACAATTCAATGCACCCAATCTGCACGTTCATCCTAAAGTGTTGACTCAATTGGAATCTTTACCTTGGTACGGAAACGTGCGCGAGCTAGAACATACGTTAACTCGCGCGGCTTTACACGCCATTCAACAAGGCGCAAGCACGATCATGCTTAACCATTTCGACACCTCATTGGCTATCGATGATGTAAAAAACACATCGCATTATCTGCCTAAAGAAAGCCAACCAATGCGAGAGCTAATAGAAAGCTATCAGCGTGATTTAATTGAACATGCTTTGAGCCAAACTGGTGGCGTTTGGGCAAAAGCAGCGGAGTTTTTACAAATGGATCGCGGGAACTTATATCGGATGGGTAAAAAGCTCGGGATCAATAAATAACCAACCACAAGAAGTCGATGTAATTAAGACATCAACTACGTTGTCTTAATTACATCAACCACTCATCTAAAAACGATAAAATTAAATATAAATCAATAAGATAACAATTGGCACGCATTCTGCTCTCTAGTGGTCAACATCACGACTATTAAAACAATCACTGGAGAACCCAATATGTTCTGTATTCAATGTGAACAGACAATTCAAACCCCTGCTGTTAAAGGTTGTTCTTTTGCACAAGGCATGTGTGGCAAAACTTCTGAAGTATCAGACCTACAAGACGTGTTGGTTTACACACTGCAAGGGGTTTCTTTTTGGGCATCAAAAGCACTTGAATTCAATATCATTAACGATGAAATCAACCAATGGGCACCAAAAGCATTTTTCTCTACATTGACGAACGTAAACTTCGACCCTGAACGTGTCCTAGAGCTGACTTCTCAAGCTGCAACGTATAAAGCATTGCTAAAAGAGCAAGTGATGTCTGCAGCCACGCTTGCCGATACCGAAGTCGCTGACATTCCTGCGGTTGCTCACTTTGAGCTACCAAACAGCGCAGAAGCAATCTTAGCTTTTGCTCCGCAAGTCGCGGTTAACCGTGGTAAAGACCAAGTACATGAAGATGTTATTGGCCTACGCCTACTTTGCCTATACGGCCTTAAAGGTGCAGCCGCGTACATGGAGCACGCACGTGTTCTTGAGCAAACCAACAACGATATCTATGCCGAATACCATGAAATCATGGCGTGGTTGGGCACAGATCCTGAAGATCTCGGCGAACTACTTGATTGCTCAATGCGCATTGGCCTGATGAACTACAAAGTGATGGAAATGCTCGACCAAGGTGAAACAACGACCTTCGGCCATCCAGAACCAACCACGGTGAACGTCAAGCCAGTAAAAGGTAAATGTATTCTTGTTTCTGGCCATGATTTGCATGACCTAGAAAAAATCCTGCAGCACACAGAAGGTAAAGGCATCAACGTTTACACCAACGGTGAAATGCTCCCTGCACACGGCTACCCTGAGCTGAAGAAATACCCTCATCTCGTCGGTAACTACGGCAGCGCGTGGCAAAACCAACAGAAAGAGTTTGCCAACTTCCCTGGTGCTATCGTGATGACATCAAACTGCCTGTTGAATCCAAATGTGGGTCAATACGCAGACCGTCTATTCACCCGTAGTATTGTTGGCTGGCCTGGTGTGGCTCACATCGAAGGCGATGATTTTAGCCAAGTGGTTGAATGTGCTCTAGCGCAAGACGGTTTCCAACACGACGAAATCGAACACCATATCACGGTTGGTTTTGGGCGCAATGCACTGATGAACGCCGCCCCTGCGGTTATCGACCAAGTGAAGCAAGGCAACATCAAGCACTTCTTCCTAGTCGGCGGTTGTGACGGCGATAAAGCGGAACGTAGCTACTACACCGATTTTACGGCTGAAGCGCCAGACGATACGCTAATCCTGACGTTGGCGTGTGGTAAGTTCCGCTTTAACAAGAATACGTTTGGCGATATCAACGGCATCCCTCGCCTATTGGATGTGGGCCAATGTAACGATGCTTACTCTGCAATCCAGCTTGCACTTGCACTGGCGAAAGAGTTTGACTGTGACATCAATGAACTGCCACTCACGCTTGTACTTTCTTGGTTCGAGCAAAAAGCGATCGTTATCTTGCTAACGCTATTTGCATTGGGCGTGAAAGGCATTTACACAGGCCCTACTGCACCAGCATTCCTAACGCCAAACCTAATCGCCATCATCCAAGAGAAGTTCGATATGCGCAGTATTGGCAATGTTCAGGATGATCTAAAAGCCATCCTAGCAGCTTAATAAACTTGCTTGTTACGCGCCTCCTTACGCGGAGGCGCTATCTATTTCGAACCAAAAATAGCCACAACCAAAGAGATTGTTATGTTTTTTGAATGGCAAGGTAACCAACCCGTCACGCTCCGTTGCATCGACAAATACTTCGAAACACACGATACCGTCAGCATCAAATTGGCTGAACTAACCGAGTCACTTCTGTTTAAGTTTAAACCTGGCCAGTTTATTAACTTGGGCGTGGAAATTGATGGAAAAATGGAGTTTCGCGCCTATTCAATCAGCTCTATCAATGAAGACGATCACCTTCAACTCACCATCAAACGAGTATCTGGCGGTAAAGTATCGAACTACATCGTTGACTCGCTGCTGCTCGGTGATACTGTTCAAGCATTACCACCAGCAGGCGAATTTAACTGCATCGACCATCCACCCGTGTTACGTGATGGCGAAACAAAAGCCTTGCTTATCAGTGCAGGTTGCGGCGTCACGCCCGTATTTTCGATGGCAAAGCACTGGCTGAGTAATCACGATGAAAACGACAACGATGTGGACATCGCATTTCTTCATATCGCACGCAGCCCAGAAGAGACGATTTACTACGATCAACTAGAAACGTTCGACGCTGTGTATCCCAACTTCCATTTAAAGCTGTTGCTAAAAAACCGCGAAGGAACGTCACACCCACAAGGTCGTTTGAATGCCGACTGGCTTAAAGAGCTTGTTCCTGATTTCAAGCAACGCACCGTTTACCTGTGTGGCCCAAGCCAGTTTATGCAAGATGTTCACGGCTATTTGAATGACCTTGGTTTTGACATGACGAACTTCTACCAAGAGAGTTTTACGCCAGCGACTGGCGCAGAAACATCGGTCTCCGATGAAGTTGTTCGTGTTTCTGTTCCTGACTTTGCTCAAACCATCGATGCGCAAAAAGGTCAGGTACTGGCCGATGTGCTTGAAGGCGCAGGTTTACCATTAATCGTCGCTTGTCGTAGCGGCATTTGTGGCTCGTGCAAATGCAAGGTTCGTCAAGGCAACGTCTCTTCCACCAGCATAGAAACATTAACGCCAGAAGAAATTGAACAAGGCTATGTACTCGCCTGCTCATCAACCATCGAAGCGGATCTTGAAGTGCAGATCGGTTAATGCTGCTGGTATCGATCTTTTATTGTTTCCCGTCATTCCGACGAGCCTAGGCGAGATCAGAAACCTAATATCAGCGTGTTAGGAATAACTCATTCTGATAATAGACTCTGAATCACACTCGCGTCTCGCTATTCAGATTGACGGGGTATCGCGGAGATGCCAGCCGTACTCAAACGGCTGGTATTATAGATAGGTACAACTTTCGTTTCGTCGTCATTGCTTCTGGCTAAACAGCAACACTTTCAATGCTGCTTCGCTGTCTACGTCCATAAACTCTGGTGGGTTATCCAGACGCTCACGGAATGTCAACTCTGGCGCTTCTTCTTTCATGCTTTCAATCAAGAAGTCGCTTGTCACAGATGGCGAGTTCACACATGCCATCACTTGGCCGCCTTCTGCCAACAAATCCGGCAATCGACGTAGAATCTTTTTGTAATCTTTAGTCAGCGCAAAGCTGCCTTTCTGGAATGAAGGCGGATCGATGATAATCAAGTCATACTGACCAGATTTCTTAATCTTACCCCACGATTTAAAGATATCGTGCCCCATAAAGCTTACCTGGTTGATGTTATGACTATTTAGCTTGTGGTTCTCACGACCTTTAGACAGCGACGCTTTTGCCATGTCGACGTTAACCACTTTATCTGCGCCACCCGCAATGGCAGCGACAGAAAAGCCACAGGTGTAAGCAAACAAGTTGAGCACGTTTTTATGCTTCGCATTTTCGCGTACCCAATCACGACCGTAGCGCATGTCCAAAAACAGACCGAAGTTTTGGTTGCGGCCAATATCCAATTGGTATTTCAAACCGCTTTCTTCAACGACAGGGCGAGCGTCTAATTCACCGACAAGCACTTCTGAAGGCGCACCATCGGCATAACGGTGCTGAAGAACCATAGTGCGACCTTGCTTGTCTGCCCACAGTTGTGATTGTGCCACCGCATTGAGGCCGCTTTTCAGCTCAGCGAGAAACGCGTCGTCGACTTCTTTAAACAAATTGATGATCAACTGACCTTGTAACCAATCACAGGTGATTTGCTCTAGGCCCTCAAAACGGCGGCCACGACCATGAAACAGTCGACGAATTTCATTCGGAGCTTGCGCGAGCTCGGTTTCTAGATGCTGAAAGAACAGCGAAAGTTGTGATGCTTGCATCGAGTTCTCTTATTAGTTTTCTTTGTGACGGTTATTTGATCGTAGGCCAGTTCAGTTCCCAAGGGGAAAGCCAAGTATCCAAACCCTGAGAGACGGTCTCACTGTGCCATTTTTTACCAAGCATTTTGTGTTCTCGTGGGTCGCAAACAAAGCGATATTGCTCATCTCGGTATTGGAAGCAAAGTGAAAATGCATGCAGATAACCGCGATCAGCCTCATTGCCTGCATTGTAAATCGGGTCACCAACAATACCTGAGCCAACCGATTTTAATGCCACGCGGATTTGATGCGTTTTACCAGTGTGTGGCTTACATAAAAATAGGCGCTCTCCGGGCTCTGCCGCAAGAGAGAAAAACTGGGTGACGGCTGGGTTATTTTTGCTGTTGACCAGCTTCCATGATGAACGGCGCGAACGCTCCATATCACCAATGACCAAACCTTGTTTCTTTTTCGGCTTTTTAGAGCCAATCGCCAGATAGAACTTTTCCACTTGGCGGTCAGCAAAAGCTTGCGATAACGCACTGGCCGCTTTGGCGTTGCGTCCGAGGAGCAGAATACCCGATGTCATTTTATCCAAGCGATGGATAAGATAAAGCTGCTCATCACCACTCTGCTTAGCCACTTCTTGCAGCAGCATTGTGTCGCCATCGTCTTTATGAACAGAGACGTTGGGATGCTTATTGATGATCAGAAAATCGGGATGGGTATGTAGAATATCGAACATAAAAAACTGGCTCCACGTTTGGAGCCAGCAGTATACATAAGTTACCGGACAAAGCTATCGAGGCTTGCCCCAAGGCCTGAGCTAGAGCTTTCTAGAGAAGATACCAGCAAGACCAATGATTGCGATACCCAGCAGCATGATTTCACCTTTGCCACTGTCAAAGCCTGACTTAATCCCCATGAAGGCAACAATAGCAATCGCAACAGGAATCAGGTATTTAACTAGGTTGTACCACAATCCAAATAGCGGGAAGGATACTTCGCCGTCATTAGTGATCTCTTTTTCTAGCTCAGCACGGCTTAGGCGCCATCCAGCAAAGATACAAACCAACATACCACCAACCGCTAAGAAGATTTTGTCCGTTAGCAAGTCGAAGATATCAAAGGCACCTGTACCAAACAGCGTTGGTCCCATTCCACCTAACGATAGTGACGCAAAAATACATAATGCCGCCATAACTGCACTTGCAGACAGAACAGCGTTAGAGCGCTTCATGCCTTTCTCATCGATTAGGTAAGACACGACAACTTCCAATAGTGATACTGAAGAAGTTAATGCCGCCACCGTCAAGCCGATGAAAAATAGCAACGCGAATAGCAACCCAATCACACCGCCCATTTCAGCAAATAGTTGAGGAACGACAACGAATACAAGGCCAGGGCCTGCCGCAGGCTCCATGCCAAAGGCAAACATAGCTGGGAACATAGCAACACCAGCAAGAATCGCGACACCTGTATCCATCGCAGTAACCATACCGGTTGTTTGAACTAGGTTCTCTTTCTTCTTCAGGTAAGAACCGTACGTCATCATACAGCCCATACCTAAGCTAAGTGAGAAGAACGCCTGCCCTAGTGCAGCAAGAACCACATTGCTATCGACTTTAGAAAAGTCCGGCATGAATAAGAACTCAAGGCCAGCCATTGCACCTGGCAGCATCAAGCCTTTAACAGAAACAACGATTAGGATTAAGAACAGAAGCGGCATCAGAACCTTACCGGCTTTCTCAATACCACCCGAAATCCCTTTCATCACAATCATGACGTTAAGGAACAGGTAAACACCCATCCACATTAAAGGTTGAATCGGATCTGAGATGAAACCGCCAAAGCTGTCGCCAATTGCTTCTGGCGCGCTGAGTAGACCACCGCCCACTTTAAAGATGTAGGCCAATGCCCAACCACCAACCACTGGGTAGAAGCCCATGATCAAAAGACCACTGAAGACTCCCATAACGCCAGTGAACGTCCAGCGTCGGTCAGTTGTTTTGAATGCACCTACGGCAGAAAGACCTGTCTTACGACCAATAGCGAACTCTGTCAGCATCACGCTAAAGCCGATAAAAATAACAAAGATAAGGTAGATAGCAACGAATGCACCGCCGCCACTCTCACCCGCTGTGTAAGGGAATTTCCATATATTGCCTAAACCGACAGCGGAACCCGCTGCTGCCATTACGAAGCCTAGTTTAGACCCCCACGTATCACGTGGTGCTGCTGTATTAGTTGTAGCCACGCTTTTTCTCCAAAATTAGTTTGTTGTGTATGCATAGAGATAGGCGTCTAAAAAGTTTATGTAAAAATTATTGTACACTTATAAAATAAGCGTTCGACGCACTATGTCTAGAAAGTAAAGCAGCTCCCCTTTAAAATTGGAACCCCAAAAAAGTACATTTATCGCACAAGTGTCGAGTTACGCAGGTTAAATGCTGCTTTTTTGTTCAAAAGTTAAAGAATGGCCTTATTTTTCACATTAAAATAACAGAATCAGCTGTTATGAAATTCGTTCCTCATATAAGGTCAATCCCACGTCTAAATGGGAAATCTATTCCCCCAACCAACTTTTATGCTTAATATCCTAG
This sequence comes from Vibrio sp. 1-2 (7-a), assembly GCF_013048515.1. Classification (NCBI taxonomy): domain Bacteria; kingdom Pseudomonadati; phylum Pseudomonadota; class Gammaproteobacteria; order Vibrionales; family Vibrionaceae; genus Vibrio; species Vibrio sp. 1-2 (7-a). Next base: position 657,103 of record NZ_VHSQ01000001.1, on the reverse strand, counting down.
AAGGGCATATTACTCTGAGCGTATATGGACAAGTTTTATCACTTTCTTACTTTAGCTGGCATCGGGCTATATTGGTTACTGGTCGCAGGTGTGACCATTCGTGTCGTTTTAAAGCGCCGTGCAGTGAGCGTGTCTTTAGCTTGGCTAATGATCATTTATATCCTTCCCGTTCTGGGTGTCGCATGTTATTTCCTCTTCGGTGAACTGAACTTAGGTAGAAAACGGGCCGAGCGCGCAAAAGAGATGTTTACACCATTCGAGAAGTGGTTCAGTCAGCTTAACGACTGTAACGCACACAATCCAGAAACGATGGGAAGGCACATCTACCGAATTGATGAGCTTTGCAACAATCGCCTTGGTCTTCCCGCATTGAGCGGTAATACATTGTCGCTGCAACAGTCACCTAATGAGATTTTGCATTCCATTATTGAAGACATCGAAAACGCGCAGAGCAGTATTCGAATGGTATTCTACATTTGGCATCCAGGTGGTTTGGCTGACTCTGTCGCTTCTGCGCTTATTCAAGCGGCTAAACGCGGCGTAGATGTCAAACTATTGCTCGATTCAGCAGGTAGTCCACGTTTTTTCAGAAGTCCTTGGTATCGAATGATGCAGGATGCTGGAATTGAAGTTATTCAAGCGCTAGAAGTGAAGATGTGGCGTATTTTCTTACGTCGTCTTGATCTTCGCCAACATCGCAAGATCATCGTAATTGATGATGAAATTGCTTATACAGGTTCAATGAACTTAGTTGACCCGGCTTACTTCAAACAAAACAGTGGCGTCGGGCATTGGGTGGACATCATGGTTCGCATTACGGGACCAACAGTAAACGTATTGAGTGCTATCCACTGTTGGGATTGGGAAGTCGAAACTGGCGAACGTCATTTACCGAGACTACCTGAATGTAAGATCGATGAGAGTGAATTCCAACACCCTATTCAGGTTGTGCCTTCTGGCCCTAGTATGCCGGAATATCTGATCTATCAAGTATTAACATTGGCAATCAACCAAGCCAATCGCTCAGTACGAATCACAACGCCATATTTCGTGCCCAATGCAGACTTACTTGAAACGTTAAAGATGACAGCACAACGAGGCATAGATGTTGAACTCATTATTCCACATAAAAATGACTCGATGATGGTGCAATGGGCATCACGCGCTTTTTATAGTGAGCTTTTGTGTGCAGGAGTCAAAATCTATGAGTTTTATGGTGGTTTGCTGCATACGAAATCCGTCGTAATTGACGACCAATTCTGTTTAGTTGGCACCGTAAACATGGATATGCGCAGCTTGTGGCTAAACTTCGAAGTTACCCTCGCCGTTGACGACGAAGAGTTCACGAAGCAAATGTCTTGGTTACAAGATAGCTATATTAAGCAATCTCACACTGTTGTATTGGAAGAATGGGAGAAAAGAAGCCTATTTTCTCGATTCTTAGAGCGAGTGTTCTATCTCTTCAATCCACTCCTCTAATACCTCAAATACACCGACTAAAAAAACCTCCAGCGCTTCAAATATCTTGCTGGAGGTTTGTTCTACTTACGTTTTCCACCTTAGCGATACACTCTAAGCCTACAACTCAACCTTTCAGCTTTGACGCCTTCACTCGATAATCTCGGCTATTATTGGGTGATAATTGACTTTTCCCTTGCAAACGTTACGTCGTCCATGTTTTAAATAATCAAAATCGTAATATTTAAGACAGGGAACTTTTATGTCAGAGGGCAAAAAAACCAAGCTCATTACCGCTGGCCGCGATAAAAAGTGGACAAACGGTGTTGTAAACCCACCCGTTCAACGCGCTTCAACCGTGGTATTCAATACGGTTGCAGAGAAGAACCAAGCCACCATGAACCGCACCAATAAAACATTATTTTATGGTCGCCGTGGCACCAACACGCACTTCGCTTTTCAAGATGCAATGGTTGAGATTGAAGGTGGATCAGGTTGTGCTCTCTACCCTTGTGGCACGGCAGCAATTTCAAATGCGATTCTCTCTTTCGTCGAAACTGGCGATCACATTCTGATGGTGGACACTTGTTACGAACCAACTCGTGATTTTTGTAATATCATCATGAAGAAAATGGGCATCGAAACTACCTATTATGATCCGATGATTGGAGAAGGTATTCGTGATTTGATTCAACCAAATACCAAAGTCCTTTTCCTAGAATCTCCGGGGTCAGTCACAATGGAGGTGCAGGACGTACCAACATTGGCGCGCATTGCTCATGAGCACGATATTATTGTGATGCTTGATAACACATGGGGAGCTGGCGTGAACTTCTCACCATTTGAACATGGTGTCGATATTTCCATTCAAGCCGCCACCAAATACATAGTTGGTCACTCTGATGTAATGTTAGGTACAGCCGTAGCTTCCGAAAAATACTGGCCTCAACTACGTGAACAAAGCTACTTGATGGGCCAGTGCGTTTCTCCTGACGACGCATACCTAGGCCTTCGTGGTATTCGCACACTGGATGTTCGCCTAAGACAACACGCAGAAAGTAGCTTGAAAGTCGCCAAGTGGCTGACTTCTCGTCCGGAAGTTGATCATGTCCGCCACCCAGCATTGGAATCGTGCCCTGGCCATGAGTTTTTCAAACGCGATTTCACTGGCGGAAACGGCTTGTTTTCATTTGTTCTCAAAACGTCTTATCCAAAAGCGACGACGGCTCTGCTTGACGGTATGAAACACTTCAGTATGGGTTATTCTTGGGGCGGGTATGAAAGCCTCATTCTAGCTAACGAACCAAAGAGCTTTAACAGCTTGAGAACCGTAGCGCACCCACACTTTGAGGGCACTTTAGTTCGAATTCATATTGGCTTAGAAGACGTGGATGACTTGATCGCCGATCTAGAGGCTGGTTTTGCACGCTATAACGCGTTAATTTTAGAAAAAGAAGTCTCTCTAAAATAGTAATTGAATCGCCCTGCTTCGCGGGGCGTTTTTATAACTCGCTGACTTAATTAGAATTATCTAACATTCTCACCAGCTATTCGTTAATGTTAATCATTTGTGTTGTTTTTCAATTGAGCAGTCACAGAATGAAATAATGTGCCACAAATAGGCTTTCCAAATTTAGAGTTTCTCTCCTACTTTTTATCATTCATAAGAGGTCATACCACAAGGAGATAGTTTTGAAACTCAAATTCATAGCGCTAATGCTTTTTACCTTAATTACCGTCCCAATAACCACCGTACACGCCGCAACGGGTTATACCCAAACCAAGTATCCGATTGTTCTGGTTCATGGATTATTTGGTTTTGATACCCTCGCAGGCGTAGATTACTTTTTCGGAATACCACATTCCTTAACGAAAGACGGTGCTAAAGTTTATGTTGCACAGGTATCCGCGACCAACAGCAGCGAAGTTAGAGGGGAGCAACTGCTTGCTCAAGTAGAAACCTTACTTGCTGCAACAGGCGCAGAGAAAGTCAATCTCATCGGTCACAGTCATGGTGGTCCAACAACGCGCTACGTCGCCTCTGTCCGTCCTGACCTAGTCGCATCAGTTACGAGTATCGGTGGCGTTAATAAAGGGTCTAAAGTGGCAGATTTAGTTCGTGGCACCGTATCTGAGGGTTCTGGTAATGAGCAGCTCGCGGTAAAACTGGCGCAAGGCTTAACCACTCTTATTAATCTTCTATCAGGCGGTTCTGATCTCGACCAAGACCCTTTAGCCTCACTAGCAGCATTAACCACGGAAGGATCATTGGCGTTTAACCAGCACTACCCAGAGGGAGTGCCTACTAGCGAATGTGGTAATGGCGACTTGCTAGCTTCAAATGGCGTTTATTACTACTCATGGACCGGATCATCCACTTTTACAAACGTTTTCGATCCGACTGACGCTGCCATGATGGTACTTGGCTTAGCCTTTGATGGGCCGAATGATGGCTTAGTTGGTGCGTGCAGCACACATTTAGGCAAAGTCATACGTGATGATTATCAAATGAACCATTTGGATGAAATTAACGGTCTACTCGGTATTCATCATCTTTTTGAAACCGATCCAGTCACGCTTTATCGCCAACATGCAAATCGTCTCAAACTTCAAGGTTTATAAGAGGTCATCACAATGAAGAAAATCGCTCTCACCACTTTTATCCTGCTCTCGATATTTGGCGTGGGAGCGCTTTCTCTGTTGCAAAGCGACAAACAACAAGAGATAACCTCTAACCATTCGCAATCTCAGCAAGATATAGCCGCCGATGTCTCTTCCCCAAAAGACTTCTTCGAATATTCTCTTAGCCGGCTGGGCGAAGAAGATCTCGATACGATCAAAGCGGAAGTCAATGATGACACTTTAGCAAAGCAAACTCTGAATATTGATACCAAACTTTTTCAGACCTACCTTTCCTACAAGCAAGCGCTCTCAGCATTAGAGCCTTTTGAGCACAACCACCTAACGCTTGAACAGTTAACCATGCTGAATGAAGCAATACTGAACTTACAGCTTCAATACTTTAGCGAAGTGCAGATAACCCAATTGTTTGACGAAGAAAACCGACTTCGCCAACTTGCATTGGAAAAACTGACGATTAAAACACAGGCATCGGATATCGAGAGTCAAACACACCTTCTCAATCAAGCGTTATCAGAACAACCAGATTACATCCGAGAAAGTGAACGCAATAACGCATTAGCGGAGCAACTCGAGCAAGCTTCTCAGCTTGATTCACAAGACAAGTACATCGCCCGTGTTGCACTGGTGGGAGATGCCGGAGCGCAGAGACTGCAAAAGCTTGATGAGCAAAGAGCATCATTTGAGACTCAACTCACCACTTACTTAAAACAGCGTCAAGATATTCTGAATAGGGATTCTCTAGGGCAAGATGAAAAACAGGCAGAAATCATTGCTTTAAGAAAACAAAGCTTCGATGCAGCTCAATGGCGTCGAATCGAAGCTTTGGAACGTATTCATGATAGCCAGAACTAACAACATTAGCTTAATCGCCAAACGTTACTTATTCTGCTTTTTAGGACATCCAACGATATGGTCATCCACCATGCCGACGGCTTGCATGAAAGCATAACAGATGGTTTCACCGACAAACTTGAAGCCTTTCTTTTTTAGGAACTTACTCATGGCTTTGGATTGCTCTGTCGAAGCTGGCACGTCACTCATATGTTGCCATTGATTAATGATTGGTTCGCCGTCCACAAACTGCCACAACGCGTCTGATAAACTTCCGTATTCAGCAATTAACACTTTGGCCGCTTTGGCATTACTGAAAACCGAGTTAATCTTTCCGCGATGCCTTACAACATCGAAGTTTTCCACGATGTATTCAGCACGTTCTTCATTTCTTTGTTCCAACGCATCTAGGTCGTAATTCTCGAACGCTTCTCTATATCCTTCGCGCTTTTTAAGAATGGTAATCCAACTAAGCCCAGCTTGCGCACCTTCCAACGTAATAAATTCAAACAGGGTTTGGTCGTCATATACTGGCACGCCCCATTCGGAATCATGATATTCGCGCTCCAATGGGTGATTCATCGCCCACGCACACGTTTTTTGTTCTGTCATTATTCTTCCTTAAAAAGCGCCTCTAACTGATGAGCTAGAGGCGCGATACTTTTCATCGTTATATCAGTAGCACTAAGCCTGTTTCGGTACTGCCACTTTATGGAATAAACGATACAACACTGGCACGACAATCAGTGTCAGGACTGTCGCAAAGCCCAAACCAAACATAATCGTAACCGCCATTGGTTTGAAGAAAATATCTGGTAATAGTGGGATCATACCAAGGATCGTCGTGATTGCAGCCATACACACAGGACGGACGCGACTTACCGCAGCATCAACGACCGCATCATAAGCCTCTTTACCCGATTTCATTTCTATTTCAATTTGGTCCAGTAATACGATGCCATTTTTGAGCACCATTCCCGATAAGCTTAAGAAGCCGAGCAATGCCATAAAACCAAACGGCGTGTTGAGTGCCAACAAACCGGTGGTGACACCAATTAACGCCAGCGGCACGGTAAGCCAAACAATGAGTGGCTCTTTGATAGAGTTAAATAGGAATACAGTGATCAAGAACATGAACAAGTACCCCATTGGCATGGTAGTAAACAGCGACTCTTGAGCATCACCAGAAGATTCGTATTCACCACCCCATTCTAGTGAATAGCCAGGAGGCATTTGAATCGCTTCGATTTGGGGCTGTAAACGTTTTTGCAACGTCGATGCGGTTTCTTCACCAAGAATATCAGGGTCAGCCATCACAGTGAGCATACGCTTACGGTTCTTACGTACGATGATAGGATCCTCCCAACGCATGTCGTAACCCATTGTGACTTGTTGAAGTGGGATAAACTCACTCTGTGCTGGACTCCATATTTTCATGCCTTCAATGTTACGAATATCGATGCGTTCATCTTCAGGTAAGCGAGCCACGATAGGCATGAGCGTCGTGCCGTCTCGGTAAAGGCCTATCGTCATTCCAGAGAATGACATGGACAAGAAGTCATCGACATCTGATTTTGTAATGCCATAGCGACGTGCCTGACTCTCATTAAACTGAGGCTCAAGAACTTGGGTTCGTTCACGCCAATCATGCCTGATATTTGTTGCCTGAGGATCGGCGTACATGATGTCCTTGACCTGAGCGGCTATCGTACGAAGGACGGTTGGATCAGAGCCAATAATGCGCGCTTCAATTTTTGCACCACCACCTGGACCTAACTCAATCTGTTTGAGCTTGTAATTGATTTCTGGGTAGTTGGCTTTTAAATACTCTCGAAACTTCGCCATTAATGGTTTTAACGCTTCGTAATTTTCCATACGAGTGGTTATCTCACCATAAGCCGCATAACTTTTCTCTGGCGCGTACGTTAGCATAAAGCGCTGTAAGCCTTTACCTGCAGTCGTCGTGATATGGTCGACATGCTCTTGCTTAGCTAACCAACTTTCTAGCTCTTTAAGCGTTGTGTTGGTGGCGCGAATATCAGTTCCTTCCGGCATCCATACATCTAACTGAAAAATAGGCGTTGTCGACGATGGGAAAAACGCTTGCTTCACAAAGGTGAACCCGTAAACACTTGCCGCTAATCCCGCGATCAGCACCACAACGGTAAACCAAGCACGGCGCATACAGAACTGGAGAAACTTTTTATAAATAACGAAAATAACCCCGTTATATGGATCATTTTCTTCCCCTTCACCTTGTTTAATCTTCTGGCCTTTAAAGAAGATGTCAGCAAAGAATGGTGTCAACGAGATAGCGGTAAACCAGCTCAACATTAAAGAGATCAGCAGAACCGTAAACAAAGTGCCACAGTATTCGCCCGTCGAATCTTCAGACAGTCCAATTGGAGCAAATGCAGTTACCGCAATAACAGTTGCCCCAAGTAATGGCCACTTTGTTTGGGTAACAATGTCGGTCGCTGCTTGGAGTCGAGTTCGCCCTTTTTGAGTACCAATCAAAATCCCCTCAACCACAACGATGGCATTGTCCACCAGCATACCTAACGCGATAACCAAGGCACCTAATGAAATCCGCTGTAAATCTATCGCGAGATACTTCATGAAAATGAACGTACCCAACACCGTCAGCAGTAAAATTAAACCGATAAGCAGACCTGAACGTAGCCCCATAAAGAACAGAAGTACGATAATGACGATACCGACAGCTTGAGCCAAGCTGACAACAAAACCGCTAACCGATTTATCCACTTCTTTAGGCTGACTGTAAATTTCCGAGATTTCGATACCAACAGGTTGTTGGTACTTTAGCTCTGCAAGGCGATGATCAAACGCTTTTCCGACTTCAACGACATTGACGCCTTCAGCAAAAGAAACACCCACGTTTAGTGCGAGGCTGCCGTTAAAATTAATAATATTATTCGGGACTTCTACATAACCACGTTTTATTTCCGCTACATCTTTCAAGAAGATGAGCCCCTGAGCACCCGACTCAGTAATCAACAAATCGCCTAGCTCATCCACACTCTGGAATTCGCCAGTCGGCTGAATTCTGATGTACTCGTCACCAATTCTGATCGCCCCTGCGTCAGAAACCACGTTTTGCGTCGAGAGAAGATTAAAGACCGTATCGGGGGAAAGTCCTATACTGCTCAGCTTTTTCATCGATACTTCGATGAAAACTTGCTCTTGCTGTTGCCCGGATACCGAAACTTTACTCACGCCATCAACCAGTTCGAGCTCTCGGCGTAAGTAATCAACGTAATCCAGTAGCTCTTTGTAGCTATAACCGTCGCCAGTCACCGCTAACAAAATCCCGTAAACATCACCAAAATCATCGATCACTTGAGGTTCATTCACACCCGGAGGCAACGTCCCTTTAAGGTCATTCACTTTACGGCGTAACTCATCCCAGATTTGTGGCAGATCATCAGGGCCATAATTGTTCTTCATCGTGACTGTGATTTGCGATAATCCTCGGCTAGAAATCGAATTCACTTCATCAACATAAGTAAGCTGCTGAATCGCTTTTTCGATCGGATAAGTCACTTCTTCTTCGACTTGTTGCGGCGTCGCACCAGGGTAAGAGGTCACCACCATGGCATCTTTGATGGTAAAAGCAGGGTCTTCAAGACGCCCTAACCCAAAGAATGCAGCGATACCACCAATCAAAAAGATCAGTGCGACCATCCAACTGATGACGCGATTTCGGATGAAGTACGCAGCAATACCGGTCACATCATCATCACTTTGAGGCGCTGATTTATTAAGATCGCTCATAGACCGGCCTCCTGCGTAGCCATTTCCTGTATCACTTCCACTTTCATGCCATCCCTTAACCGAGAAACACCGGCAACCACAACTTTGTCTTTGAGCATGAGACCATCAAGGATTTGAATGGACGTTTTAGATGCTTTACCTGCTCGAACCTGTTTGCGCGATACCGTATTGTCATCACTCAGTACCCAAACAAATTTGTTTTCGCGCCCCAGCTCGTCACCGTCCGCATTAAAAATGGCTTCAATGGGAACATTAATTCCTAAATTGAGATCCAAGCCAACGTTCTTATCTTTGGAGGTCACTTCAACGGCCATCCCATCTAGGATGTATTCTTCTTCCGGCATAGGAAGCGATAATGTGACGGTAAACGTGCCTGTTGTTGGGTCTGGCTCAGTCGTAAATTCTTTCACGGTCGCGTTGTACTCATTACCACTAGGCACGCGCACCAATGCTTTTATCGCGGTAAGTCTTTCTTCCGTTGGCGGTTGGTTCACATAGAGCCGGTCTGGAAGTTGAATCAGCACCTCTACTCGCTCCAAACTATGAATATTGACGATATGCTGTCCGACTTGGACATTTTCGAATTGCTCGATATTAACTCGAGAAATGATCCCATCCACAGGCGCCTTTAAGGCAGTAAATGATAAACGGAGTTTCGCTAACTTAAGCTCAGCCAGAGCGATTTGTCGTTGTGCTGCAATTTCATCAAACTGAGACTTAGCTAATAGACCTTTATCAACCAAAGGACGTGAACGGCGATACTGACTGTCAACAACAGAAAAACGCGCACTCGCATTATCTACATCCAACTCATAGTCAGTAGGGTCCAACGTTGCAATAACATCACCCTTCGTGACTTTATCGCCCTCTTTTACCATGATGCGGCTGACTTCTCCTGTCACTCGGAAACTCAAATGAGAGCGATCCGCTGCATTCGCAACCGCAGGGAAATATAAGTTGTCATCCACCTTATTTCCCGCTAATGAGGTAACTCTTACACGCGGTGTCTCAAGAGCTTTTTCTGGTGCCTTATCGCCACAACCAACAAGAAGAAACGTTAAAAATAATGCCGCTAGAGAGATGATTCCTTTCATATTACAACCCTCTTTCCTTAATCCAGGCTCTTACCTTAATTCCGGGTTCAATTACACTAACACCAGAGATAATGATTTGATCGCCATCGTTAAGCCCAGCTAACACTTGATTTTTGTCATTCATCTCAATAGCGGCTTTGGACACAATGCCTTGCTCATCAACACGCCAAACGTATGTTTTGCCGTTCTCTTCTAGCAGCGCGGAATTAGGAATTTTTGTTGCACCAGCATTTTTTGATAGGAGGTAAGCATTACCAGACATGCCCGGTAAAAGGCCTATTTCTGATGGTCGCTCCATAACCATAGTGACTTTGTAACTACCCGTTTTTGGATCGGCTTCTGTATCGATTTCTTGAAAGGTCAAGTCAAATGACTGCTCGGGGAAAGCGTCAAAGACCATTCTGGCAGAGACATCGCTCCCCTGCGTGTAACGGTTTAGCAGATAGTCAGGGACTTGGAATATCACCTTAAGCAGTTGGTTGGATTGGATATTCATCACGCCTTCTTTTGCGGCAACATACTCATGGTTTTCTGCTGGAATATACGAAATCGTACCATCATATGGCGCGACAAGTTTGGTATACCTTAAATTTGCCTTTGCTTGATTCCACTGAGCTTTGGCTGAGTTGTGATTCGCTTTTGCCTCATCAAAGTCTTGTTCGGACACCACTTGGTCTTTACGTAACTTTTGGTATCGCTTGTACTGCACGTCTGCGAGCGCGAAATTTGCCCGAGCTTGCTGTTCAAGCAGAGAATATTCATCAGGGTTTAATGAAGCCAATACATCGCCTTTGCTGACGACTTGACCTTCATTCACCTCAATCGTTTGAAGAAGTCCAGGAACTCGAAACGTCAGTACCGCTTTATCACCAGCTTCCGTCGTGGCAGGAAAGTGTCGTTCAAATTGGGCATTGCCAACAGATACTGTAAATAGCTTCGCGGGGCGGGATTCAGGTTCTGGAACAGGGGGAAGTTCTTTACCACACCCCGACAACACAGCCGAGATGGCGACAGGAATGAGCAATCTTCTCATTACATTCATCCATAAAAAATTAAGGGATTATTTTTAAAGTAGATGAATTCTGGGCGAACTTCCAGAGTTGAAAAGATTAATAGTGCTTTAAAATTAGTAATTTGTGACAAAAAAGCAGGCTTTGCGCCTGCTTCGTTTAAATCTTCTTTGGATGCGGAGTGTTTAGAGCTTGCTGAACTCCCGATTCACCCTATATGTATCAGACGTAACATACGCTTCCATGTTACGGATTTTGCCATCAAGGCGGTCAAAATCGCGTTCCAACACACTGAGCAATTGGTCCGGACTTTGTCCTTTCTGCCAAGGCTTACTTTTAAGTGTGTGCTCTTGTTGCGCTCGGATATTTTCAGAATACGTCACTGGTTGCTTTTCTAACATAAACGCCATCGCGACGTATGCTAACAACACCAAAAACGTACCGCCCAACAGCGCTGCAGAAATCACTACAATACGAATCAACCAAACCTCTGCACCAAAGTAGTTGGCGATTCCGGCGCAAACACCGGAGATTTTGCCATTTACTGGGTCACGATACAGCTCTCGATTAGTCATACTTGCGTCTCCATGTTGGTGACTCAGCATCCAAGATGCGCTCCAATGTATCAACTCGGGACTGCATCGCTTCCGCTTTTTCAGATAGTACCTGAAGGCGCTCTAAATCTTGGCTCGACAGTGCACTATCTGTTTTTCGTTTGCTGCGATAGTGTAAGAAGAGCCATAGTGGAGCGACAAAGATTAAAAAGACAATCACTGGTCCTGCTATAAAAAATGCCGACATAAATGGCTCCTTTGTTATTTATCTTTCGATGACATCTGTTCTTTCAGTTTTGCCAACTCTTTTTCGATTTCGTCTTGAGCTTGAAGCTCTGCAAACTCTTGCTCTAGCGATTTTGCATTACCAGTTTGTGCGTACAAATCTGCTTCTGCTTCCATTTCATCCACTTTACGTGAGTACTGCTCAAACTTTGCCATCGCTTCATTAGTACGGCTAGTGTGCAGGTGTTTTTGCACATCACGACGGTTAGAGGCGGTTTGGTTACGAATTGCTAGTGCTTGCTGTTTTGCACGCGTTTCTGCAATTTTGCTTTCTAACTTACCGATCTCGCCTGTAAGCTTGTCGATCGTTTCTTCTACTAACGTCTGCTCAGTGTGAAGGCCTTTAATCACTTGCTCAAGCTTTTGCTTTTCAATTAATGCTGCACGAGCCAAATCTTCACGCTGTTTTACCAACGCTAGGCTCGCTTTTTGGCTCCATTCGCCAATTTGCTCTTCTAACGTTTCAACTTTACGAGCCAACTCTTTTTTGTCTGCAATCGCTTTAGCCGAGTTAGTACGCACTTCAACAAGTGTGTCTTCCATTTCTTGAATGATAAGACGGATCATTTTTTCAGGATCTTCCGCCTTGTCCAGCAATGCACTGATGTTTGAGTTAACGATATCTGCAAATCGAGAAAAAATACCCATAACGGAACTCCTCTTTTTTCCTATTAAAACTCGACAAGGTGGTGATTGACCTTGTGTCTCCCTGAATACGTTACAAGTAGCATGCCAACTTAAAATCACATTTAAAATCAGCAATTTATGCATTTTATTGTCGTTATGCACTATTATGCTATGATGTTTTTCACCAACTGTTGGTGAAATTCACCAACTCCATATGTAAATCATGGCTCGGCTGTTAAATAAGAAGGACTTTATGAAGCAAAACCTGATTGGTGAATCACCTGCTTTTCTCGCAGTACTAGATAAAGTATCACAACTTGCGCCTATTGAGCGTCCAGTCCTCATTATTGGTGAACGAGGAACGGGTAAAGAACTCATCGCCCAGCGTTTGCATTATTTATCAAGACGTTGGGATAAGCCACTACTATCACTCAACTGTGCGACCTTAAGCGAAGGACTAATAGATTCAGAGCTATTTGGTCATGAATCCGGCTCTTTTACAGGTTCTAAGGGCAAGCATAAAGGACGTTTCGAACGCGCCGAAGGCGGCACTTTGTTTCTTGACGAATTGGCCACCGCACCACTTTTAGTTCAAGAAAAGCTGTTGCGTGTCATCGAATATGGTGAATATGAACGAGTTGGCGGTCATACCGCTCTCAATGCGGATGTTCGACTTGTTTGTGCAACCAATGCGGACTTACCAAAATTGGCGGAACAAGGCGATTTCCGTGCCGACTTACTCGATCGTTTAGCGTTTGACGTCATCATGCTGCCTCCTCTTCGTGAACGAAAGGAAGACATCCTGTCTTTAGCAGAGCACTACGCGATGAAGATGTGCCGTGAACTTCAGCTCGAATATTTTGTCGGTTTTACCTCAAAAGCACAGCATTCGCTTCTTGAATATGAATGGCCAGGTAATGTCCGTGAACTAAAAAACGTGATTGAACGTGCTATTTACCAACATGGTCTCAATGCCGATCCAATTGATGAACTGATTTTCAATCCTTTTGAAACAGTTTGGAATAACACGCTTGGTCATAATGCCGAGCAAGCCGAACAGCAGCAAGAGGAGGAAGCACCAAGCAGCGCAGTTCAATTCCCTCTAGACTATAAACAGTGGCAAGAAGAGCAAGACATCCACTTACTCAATCGCGCATTGGAAGAGGCCAAGTTTAATCAACGACAAGCAGCCGAGCTACTTGGTTTGAGCTACCACCAATTACGAGGGATGGTTAGAAAATATGGTTTAGTCGGGCAAAGCTAGCTTGGTCGAAGGTGCTTGATCGGTTAGCGAGCGAGTGACAGCGCTCTAATTTGTATGTCTTTCAAGCATAACACCTTACAGTGTATGGATTTTATGTTTGGAGCGAGTTCACAAAGGTGATAAATTAGCGAGATCATTTTCGCTTGTTAGCTCTGAAAGAGTAAGATCAAATGAAACAAGCAAGATCCAATGAACATTTCATATTATGAATGCTTTTATAAGATTATCGCTGAGCCTTATTGGGATTAGCCTACTGACCGCTTGTGGTGATGAAATTGACCACAATGACATTCGCAAAGCTGGCTTTGTGTTTTGCGGACAAGGTAAGCCAACCACGTTTAACCCTCAGCTTATTGATAGCGGTATTACCGCAGAGGCACTGAGCCCGCAGTTGTACGATACGCTGCTCACGCTCGATCCTAAATCACATCAGCCAGTAGCAAATATCGCTGAGAGTTGGTCTGTGAATGAGTCAGGAACGGAATACACATTTAAGCTTAAACGTAATGTTCAATTCCAAACCACGTCCTGGTTCACTCCCACTCGCCCATTGAATGCAAAGGATGTGGTATTTAGCTTCAAGCGAATCATTGATGTAGACCATCCTTTTCACCAAGTAGGTGGTGGTTTTTATCCATGGTTTGCAGGGTTAGATTTTCAAAACCTGCTGCAAGACGTGACTGCGATTGACGAGCATACGGTAAGGTTTACCTTATCTCAGCCAAATTTTTCCTTCTTGGCCAATATTGCCACCAGCCATGCTGTCATATTGTCTGCGGAGTACGGACAGCAACTGGCAGCAAAAGATCATAAAGAAGAAATCGACCAACTTCCTATCGGTACCGGCCCATATCAACTAAAAGAGTACCAAGTGAACGACTTGATTCGTTTGGAACGTCACTCTAACTACTGGAAGTCAGCCGCGAAAATGGAACAAGTGGTGTTCGATATCTCTCATCGAGGCACTGGTACCTTGGCGAAACTTTTAAGAAACGAGTGCGATGTGCTCTCTTCGCCTATTTCGAGCCAAATACCCGTTATTCAAGAAAATGACAATCTTGAGCTAACTGCTACGCCAGCCAACAACGTATCCTTTATTGCGATCAACACTGAAACGACGGCACTGAGTGATGCTCGCGTCCGCCAAGCACTTAACTTAGCGATTAACCGTCAGAATATTTTAGATTCGGTTTACTACGGAACTGGCTCGCAAGCTTATACATTGCTACCGCCTAATTCATGGGCCTATCAAAAGGACAGCGTAAAAATTCGTTATGACCGTAACTATGCATTAGCACTACTCCGTGATGCTGGCTATGAAGACGGTCTAGAGCTGACCATGTGGGTACCACTTGAACCACGCGCCTTTAACCCAAGTCCTCGCAAGACCGCGGAGCTAATCCAAGCGAATTTTGCCGATATTGGGGTTGAGTTAACGTTGCTAACCGATGATAGATTCGAACGTGTGGATTTAGAGAACATCAACGACATCGATTTACTTTTAACTGGCTGGATTGGCGATACCGGGGACCCTGACAACTTTTTCCGCCCGTTATTATCTTGTGAGTCTGATCGCGTTGGCCTCAACGTATCGATGTGGTGTAACGATGATTTCGATTTCTTGCTCGATTTGGCATTGGAAACCCAAGAACCGCGTTACCGTCTGAACCTATATCGCCAAGCGCAGAACATTTTAAATCAAGAATTCCCGGTAATTCCTCTGGCACATGGTGTGCAATTCCGTGTTCACGACAAATCACTGACAGGCTTCAAATCAAGCCCTTTCAATGCCCAACCGTTTGATAGAGTTGAGAGAATTCACTGATGTTTTGGTATACCGTTCGACGCTTTAACCTATTTTTCATCACTTTGATGATCCTCACGTTAGTGGGCTTTTCTCTGCTGCGCCTTGACCCTCTCTCGCACTGGGCAAACGTTGATTTTTGGTCTGGTTGGCAAACTTACTTAATCAACCTTTCTCAGCTTGATTTTGGCATAAGTAAAAACGGCAACGCGATTTATGACGAGCTCGCCGTCGTATTCCCTGCCACTTTGGAACTGTGCTTTTTTGCCTTTTTGGTGTCCCTTTTGATCGGCATTCCGCTTGGAACCGTGGCTGGGATGAAGCAAGGTAAATGGCTCGACACCAGCATTTCATTCATGTCGATGTCTGGTTATTCCGCCCCAATTTTTTGGGTGGCTTTGTTACTTATCATGGTTTTTTCATTGGAATACCAACTCTTTCCCGTGGCAGGACGATATGACCTGCTTTACGAAATTGATCATGTAACCGGATTTGCCATTATCGACGCATTCATGGCGAAAGGTGAATACCGCGCTCACGCACTGCAAAGCGTCATTGAGCATATGGTGCTGCCATGTTTGGTGCTTGCTTTGGCTCCAACCACGCAGGTTGTCGGACTAATGCGTTCTTCGGTGGCGGAAGTGATGAGCCAAAACTACATTCGTGCAGCGAGAATCAAAGGTCTCTCTAACCGCGAGATCGTAACTCAACATGTCTTGCGTAACGCGATACCGCCTATCATCCCCAAAGTCGGTGTTCAGCTTTCCAGTATGATTACCTTGGCTATCATCACTGAATCTATTTTTAACTGGCCAGGTATTGGTCGTTGGTTGTTAGATGCATTGGCAAACCAAGATTATGCATCAATCCAAGCTGGCGTGATGGTACTTGCGACTTTGGTTCTCACCGCTAATATTCTCTCTGATTTGATTGGCGCGATGATTAACCCTCTAGTTCGAAAGGAATGGTATGCTAACAAATAACGTTTATCAGGAAGAACGCATTCCAACTCAGTTTGAGCGATTTTGGCGAAGTTACCGCGCCAACGGGCTAGCCATGTTTGGCCTATGGTGCTTGGTATTTATCGTCCTAATTACCATTTTTGCACCACTGCTTGCGCCGTTTGATGCCCAAGCACAGTCAGGCGAATTGCTTGTGCCGCCATCATGGGCCCCAGCTGGAACGGTTGATTACTTTTTGGGAACCGATGACTTAGGCCGAGACATTCTGTCACGCTTGATCATGGGCTCTCAACTTACATTTGGTGCAGCCGTTGCCATCACTGCGATTGCCGCGGTCGTAGGTTGTTTGATTGGCGTATTAGCAGGTATGACAAAAGGCTTACTGTCGAGTACCCTCAATCACTTGCTCGATACCGTCATGTCGATCCCGTCGCTCTTATTAGCAATCATTTTTGTGGCATTTCTAGGCTTTGGTGGGTTCAATATTTTACTCGCGATCTGCTTGGCTTTGATTCCGCGTTTTATTCGCTCTGTTTATATCGCAGTCCACACCGAAGTTGAAAAAGACTACATCATGGCAGCACGTCTTGATGGCGCGAACGATTTCTACTTGTTGTGGAGCTCAATTCTTCCCAACATATTGACGGTTATTGCTGCTGAAATCACGCTCGCGCTCTCTGCTGCGATTTTAGATATTACTGCGCTGGGTTTTCTTGGCTTAGGCGCACAAGCACCAAGTACTGAGTGGGGAGCGATATTAGGTGACTCTGTCGAGTTGATTTATATTGCACCTTGGACCGTAACCCTACCCGGCCTAACCATCATGTTTACCGTTATTACCCTAAACTTAGTAGGTGAAGGTGTACGTCAAGCGCTTAATGCGGGGATCGAATAATGCCGTTGTTAGATATTCGACATTTGACTATTGAGATTGAAACCCCTCAAGGGTTGGTCAAAGCCGTGGACCGAATGAGCCTAACTTTGAATGAAGGTGAGATTCGTGGTCTTGTAGGTGAGTCTGGTTCAGGGAAAAGCTTAGTTGCAAAAGCGATTGTCGGGGTAAGTAAAGATAACTGGCGCATTACCGCGGACCGTATGCGCCTTGGCAATATTGACTTGCTTCAGCTTACGCCAAAAGAACGTCGACGTGTCATTGCCCGTGATATTGCGATGATCTTCCAAGAGCCATCAACCTGTCTTGATCCTTCAGAAGAAGTGGGACGTCAGTTGATCGAGTCCATTCCATCTCGTGCGTTTGAAGGGAAATGGTGGGAGCGATTTAAATGGCGTAAAAAACAGGCCATCGCGCTTCTGCATAAAGTAGGCATTAAAGATCACAAGCGTTTAATGGGTAGCTACCCTTATGAACTGACTGATGGTGAGTGCCAAAAAGTCATGATTGCCATGGCGATAGCGACCAAACCAAAGTTGCTAATCGCAGATGAACCAACGAACGACTTGGACCCGATTACCCAGTCGCAAATATTGCGTTTATTGAGCCGTATGAACCAGCTCAATAACACGACCATTCTGCTTATCGGTCACGACTTAGCAACCATCACACAATGGGCGGGCCGCATTACGGTAATGTATTGTGGTCAGTCGGTAGAGTCTGCCGATACCAGTAAAATCATTGCAGCACCCAAGCACCCGTATACAGATGCCTTGCTTAAAGCGATGCCAGACTTTAATGATTGGGTACCACACAAGCAAAAACTCCAATCCCTACCGGGCTCGATTCCGCCATTGCAGCATCTGCCAATCGGTTGTCGACTCGGTCCACGTTGTCCGTATGCGCAGAAACAATGTGTTGAAATTCCACACACCAGACGAATTAAGAATCATAAATTTAACTGCCACTTTCCATTGAACACGGAGAAAAAGTCATGAGTGCGTTACTTGAAGTCGATAATTTATCGAAGCAGTTTGTTACGCGCTCCCGACTATTCAAACGTCAGGTTAATGAGGCTGTCAAACCGGTGAGCTTTACGTTAGAGCCGGGGCAAACTATCGGTTTTATTGGCCAAAACGGTTCAGGAAAATCCACTCTTGCCCGTATGCTTGCAGGCGTTGTAGAGCCAAGCTCCGGAGAGATCCGTGTGAATGGCGAACGGTTGGAGCACAAAGATTACGCGACACGCTGTAAGCTCATTCGCATGATTTTCCAAGATCCAAACACATCGCTCAACCCGCGTATCCAGATTGGCCGTATTTTGGAAGGTCCATTAAAGCGAAACACCAACATGCCGCCAGATGCACGCATGCAGCGTGTGAAGAACACCCTACTCCGCGTCGGATTGTTGCCTGAACACGCCTATTTTTACCCACAAATGCTAGCGGCAGGCCAAAAACAGCGTGTGTGTTTAGCTCGTGCGCTTATTCTTCAACCTTCCATCATTGTCGCTGACGAGGCGTTAAACGGTTTGGATATGGCAATGCGCTCACAGATCATTAACTTATTCCTCGAGTTGCAAGAAGAGATGGGATTGTCATTTGTGTATGTATCTCAACACATTGGCATTGTTAAGCACATTACTGACAAAGTGATGGTGATGCATGAAGGTGAAGTGGTCGAGTTTGGCGAAACCAACCAGGTATTGACTCATCCCGAGCATCCTATTACTCAACGCCTAGTCGAAAGCCACTTCTATAAGGCGCCAAGCCACCAAACAAAATAGCCTATCAAAGATGTCATCGTGCAAATGTAAAGAAGCCTGCGTTAAAGCAGGCTTCTTTATTAAATGGACACGAATCGAAAAATTAGCGGCGGCTCGCTTGTTTGCGAAGTTCGAAATCAAACTCATCAGGAAACAAAACCACCCCTTCTTCATTTTGATTTGGGAATACAACAACAGATAATTCGTCATCTTCTAGACCAGAGGTCCAACGACTGTGCCACTTGTTTAGAGAGATCGCTTCTGGCTCGCAATCTTCCCAATCACCATTCGCCCATTGCAAAGCAAACTCTTCGTTTGGCCATACTGGTACACAATCATCATCTTCTGTATTTAACATGACACAGCCATGTTCATCTTTCAGAATCCAAACTTTACGATTCGCCACAATCTCTTTTACGCAGTACTTTAAACGTTGCTCTTCGTTGTAACGATTGATGGTATCCATCTGCTCTTGGGTCAGTTGCTCAGACATATTCGTCTCCTATTTCCCATAGAAAAATGCCCGCAGCTAGGCGGGCATTTAAAGTATATGCTAGAAAATTAAGCTAGCTCAGTTTGAAGCCAAGGCCAACCTTGCTTCTTACGGCTTAGCGTGTTGTCCATCATTAGCATTCCGTCTTTTTCATGCTTAACAAGCTTCTCAGCCCACTCACCTTTGTATAGAAGACGAGTTTGAGCAGTCGTGATGTCTGTTAGCATTACAGCAGCAAATGCAAGGTTATCTTTTTCGCAACGCGCTTCTAGATCCGCTTCTAGTGCTTCGATCATACCGTCAACTTGCTCTAGTGTTGCAAGCTCAACCTGACCTACTACTACGTCACGACCGTTGAATGGGTAACCTTTAAGATCTTTCTCAACAAGCTCAGCCGCAGATAGACCTTCGATGTTTGTCTTAGCAATTAGAAGATCTTTAGTGAATGCGTCAACATCTTGTACGTCTGCGATTACCGCTAGCTCAGCAACGGCATCTTTGTCTTTTTGTGTACAAGTTGGAGAAGCGAAGCCTACTGTGTCAGATAGAATTGCTGACATCATTAGCTTAGCGATTTGTGGAGTAATCGCGTGACCTTCAATCTTGAACATGTTGAATAGAACAGTGTTGGTACAACCAACAGGCCAGATCCATGCTTCCATTGGGTTTACTGTCATCACGTCACCTAGGCGGTGGTGGTCAACAATACCCGCAATTTCAGCTTCTGCGATATCGTCTGGTGCTTGTGCTAGATCTGAGTAATCTACTAGCCAAACGGTCTCACCCGCCACTGATGTGCGAAGCTCAGGAACTTCAGCGCCAGCAACTTCTAGGATGTGCTGAGTTTCACGGTTGATTTCGCCTTGGCGAATTGGCATAGCTTCAACGCCACGCGCTTTTAGAAGTTCAGTTGCAACGAGTGCACTACAAATACTGTCACTGTCTGGGTTCTTATGACCTACAACTAGAATCATGTTTCTTCCTATTCAAGTCAATTTTATACGCCGCCTAATACAGTTAATTAGGGCGTGTTTGCTCACAAAGGCCGATACTTTACCTGATTTCAGAGAGTTTGACACGAAGAAAAGTTCACAATGCTATTGCGAATAAATCTCATTTACATATAATGATAACTATTCCTATTTGCATTTGAGTAAACGATGAACGCGACCCAATTATTACACTCTGCACAACAGTTGTTTCAGCCTACTCAGTTTCGTTTAGCTTATAAGCGATTGCTGATCCCTATCGTCATGCTCATTTTGCTAGGCAATGAAAATACACGTGACGTAGCCGTACAGACGCTATCCGACTCCTTCTGGGCAGTGTCATGCTATGTTGCTGCCACATTGGCTATTTATCATTATCTTTCAAACTTTATGTCGAAAACCAATCGAATTACCGAGCTATATCATCGCTCACGTAATCATCAGGTTTTCTTTGCTTCTTTATTGGGTGCTTTGCCTGGCTGTGGTGGCGCTATTGTTGTGACAACGCAATTTATTAGTGGCCGAGTGGGATTTGGTGCGATTGTCGCGGTACTTACTTCAACAATGGGTGACGCTGCCTTTTTACTTCTTGCCGCCAAGCCAAGTGTTGGATTAGGCGTGGTTGGATTAGGCATTATCGTGGGTACTCTTTCAGGGCTGGTCGTTAATGCTTTTCATGCTGATAACTTTCTGCGCCCAGAACCAAAAGAATCACCTCAGACACATGCTTGTTGCCAACACCAGACAGACCGACACACGCCTCTTGAACAACGTGCAATCAATCTACAAGGCGCATTTTGGAAATGGCTTATTGTGCCTGCCAGCGTCGTTGCTGTGTTAATGTCTTTCCAAATCGATATTAATCAGCTGTTGTCTTTGCAGGCCAATACTATTGAATGGCTGGGCGCTATCTTCGCGGTGATCACAATGTCGTTGTGGGCGATGACAAAAGAGCTCGGCGATTATCAGTCAACGGTCTCTGAAGATGAAAAAATTGTGGACTCGCACCCAATTCAAAAAGCGGCTCAAGACACAAACTTCGTCAGTGCTTGGGTGATCGTGGCGTTTCTAGCGTTTGAACTGACGACCTATTTTTCTGGGCTCGACCTCGTAGAAACCTTTTCTCATTGGGGGATATGGATGCCATTAGCTGGCTTAGCCATTGGTATGCTACCTGGTTGCGGACCGCAAATTTTAGTCACTAGCCTATACATTTCTGGTGCAGCTCCACTTTCTGCGCAACTGGCCAATGCGATTTCTAACGATGGTGACGCCCTATTCCCCGCCATTGCAATGGCACCGAAAGCTGCTTTGGTCGCGACTATTTATTCGTCCATTCCTGCGTTTATTGTTGGATACGGGTATTACTTTTTATTCGAGTTCTAACGCCCAGAGCATCAAAACAAGAAAGGAGCCATAGTAGGCTCCTTTCTTGTTTTTATAATCGAACGATTTGCTTCACGTTATGCCGTGACGATCGCTTTCGCATTTAACCCTTTATCAACGCTCACCATTAATAACTGACAAGGTTCTTGGTTTAGCTTTTCTCCTGTCCAGTAATCATACCAATCCATCGGTTGATCAGACGTCAGCGTAAATTCCATCGCACCGTAGCTGGCATAGTTAAACAAGCAGTGAAGGTCATTCTTCGTCGTTAGTTTTAAAAACGCATGATTTAAACTCAAAGCCGTGAACTTTGCTGACTCTTGGTTACGTTGTTGACGTAGCATGAGCTTAGCCAATGTCTTCTTTGCAAATGGCGTAATCTCAGGGAGCGGATCGCCAGACAGCAGCAAACCACCACACGCCAATAACACCGTGCGATGAAATTCATACTCTTCTCTGGATGCGGCTTGATTAGCTAATGACGTGAATGTCGCGCAATCCGGATCAATTTGCCACAGTTTTCGATGCTGCCAACTACGATAAAAGGTTTCTTTGGCTATCTGCTCGAAACGACGACTATGGCGTTCTACGTCATCAGAAACACGCATTGCATCCACAAGCCCTAGAGATGGCCACATTGGCGCGTTGCAACCTAAAAGCCACGCATCACCAGCGCCTTTAGCAATCGCATCCATTCCTAAGCGATACGCCTCAACGCCTGTAATACCAGATTGTTTACGCACACCTTTCAAGGTGCCCCAATAGTTCGCGTCTAGCTTGAACAATTCAACGCCCCACTCTTGTCTCATGACAGAGACTACATTCGTCAGATGGTCTTGCACTTCTGGGTTTGAGGTATCGAGTATGTACCAAGGCGTGCAGCGCCAACCACCGTATGTGACATCTTCTGCTTTAAGTAAGCTTCCATCTTTGTGACGAACAAACCACTCTGGGTGTTGTTTGAAGAGCTCCGACTCAGGTTGAGCAATAAAGGGTGCCATCCAAATCGCCGGCTTTTTGCCTTTTGCACGGATACTATGAATGAGCTCTTTCACACCACCAGAAAACTTATCCGATGGGATTAACCAATCGCCCATAAAGGCTTGATAGCCATCATCCAGAAGTACCCACTCTAGGTCTTCAAGCTTATCTTGCATGCAATCAACGTTCTGCATGATGTTTTGCTCTGTCACGTCTGCGTAGTAGGCATACCACGAACACCAACCGACAGGCGCATCTTGTGTCACACCTTGGCGAACAGGATGATGCTCTGCAATCATCTCGCCATAGATTTGATATAGCTCAGACAGAGATTGGCCACAGAGTACCGCCACGGACTCAAGTTGATTACTTTCCCAATCCGCCACTTGAGTAAACTCACCATCAATCGCGGCCGATAAAACCCAATGTCCATCACGCAGTACAACATCAAAATAGCCCGCAAAACGGTGACATGAAGTAAAGCCAAACAAGGTATAGCCAGCCGAGCCTTCCACCACTAAATAGTTGTAGTAACGCTTAGGGGCATCTTTGGGATAGATTCGATAAGAAGGGTTGTTGTCTGGACAGCGACCAATATCAAAGGGATGGCTAACCGTTCCCGCTGTTTGCGCTAGCATTTGGAAGCCATCACCAATCACGTTGGCCTCGTGCTCGTATAAAAACGGCATCTCGAACAACACTTCACGGTCGGTAAACGTTTTATTGTGAAGCCCAGCAAAAGAAAAATGTAATTGATTACCCTCAACTTCAACTTGGAGGTCGTTGTTATTCACAGTGATCTCAATGTGATTTGCCAATTGAATGCTCTGAGCCATAAAGAGTCTACTCACTTAATTATTATTGTTTAGCTTGGTTCATTATCCCCTGCTTGTCCCACCCAATTCGTTATCGACGTCACGAATCCAACTGTCGTTTAGCATCACAAATTTATTATTGAGATAACGCTCACTGAAATTTTGGTTAAAAAAATACCAGCCCGAAGGCTGGTATTTCGATTGATGTGAATTGCATTAATTAAGCAACTTCGATTGGACCACCGAATGAAGTCACTGGCGGTACTTTGCCGGTGAACTTCTCGAAGTCTACGATACATGTGTTCGCAGAAGTCGCCTGCGCAAGTTCAGAAGAGCCAATGTCTTGCGTTAGCGTGTTAGGGTCACCGTAAGTACAGATTGCGCCCTCTTTCTCGTTTAGAGGACCGTACCATGCACCTTCTTCGATACGAATAACGCCACGTGGG
Source organism: Vibrio sp. 1-2 (7-a) (assembly GCF_013048515.1). Lineage (NCBI taxonomy): Bacteria > Pseudomonadati > Pseudomonadota > Gammaproteobacteria > Vibrionales > Vibrionaceae > Vibrio > Vibrio sp. 1-2 (7-a). The sequence continues at coordinate 633,009 of NZ_VHSQ01000001.1, read as the reverse complement.
TAGCTGTCAGTAAGAACAGCACCAGCTAATAGCTGACCACGACCGTTGAATACGCGCACTAAGTCACCGTCTTTGATGCCTTTCGCTTTCGCATCCGCTGGGTTGATGTAAACAGGCTCACGACCTTGCACCGCGTAAGTTGCACGGAACTCTTCAGATTCACACATTTGAGAGTGCAGACGCTTGTCTGGGTGACAAGACTGCAACCAGAATGGGTATTTATCTGAACCAGGGCCACCGTGTGAACGCTCTGATTTTTCGAACCACATTGGGTGTTCTTGACAGTGTTCGTAGCCGTAACGGCCGATCTTACGAGACGTGATCTCGATGAAACCAGACGGCGTACCTAGTGGGTTAAGCTCAGGGTCTTTACGGAAGTCCGCATGACGAACCCAAGGTTTACCTTCACCGAAGTCTAGTACGCTCTTCTCCCAGAACTCGTTGAATTCTGGCATTTCAAACTTACCTTCGTTCGCTTTTTTACAATCGTTGTAAAGGCTTTCGATCCATTCCATCTCGCTCATACCACGAGTGTATTCTTCGCGGCGACCAAAACGCTGAGTTAGTTCACTCATGATTTGGAAGTCAGGCTTAGATTGGAACAATGGATCGACGAGACGATGCATTGCAATCAGACCTTTGTTCGAGTATGAACCGTATACGTCAATGTCGTTACGTTCCCATTGCGTACACGCAGGTAGAACGATATCCGAGAAACGACATGTTGCAGTCCAAGCAAACTCGATCGTTACAACCGTTTGAAGTTTGCGGAACGCTTTCTTCATGCGGTTACGATCTTGATGGTGGTGCCATGGGTTACAACCCGAGATCACCATCATCTTGAAGTCTGGCAGTTTCACTTTACCGCCGTTGTAGTTGATCTCTTTGCCTGGCTCAAGCAGACAGTCGATCCAACGTGCAACTGGGATAGTACGGCTGTAACCGTTAAAGTCGTTGTTGTCCCACTTCGGCTTCATACCTTGGTCAAGGTTACGAGGAAAACCACCAGGGCCCGCGAAACCAGTTGAAGGTACACCGATACTTGAGTAATGGTGACCGTAAGAGATACCACCGCCAGGTAGACCGATTTGACCAACCATTGCAGCAACCACAGCCGCCGCCCAGTATGGTTGCTCACCGTGCTCTTGACGCTGGATACACCAACCCATCAGGATCTGTGTACGGCCACTTACTAGCATACGCGCGAATTCGCGAATCTTGTCCGCTTTCACGCCGCAGATAGCCGCAGCCCACTCTGGTGTTTTCTCTACTTTATCTTTTGTCTTACCTTGAACGTATTGAATAAACTCTTCAAAGCCTAGACAGTAAGTATCAATGAACTTCTTATCGTACAAGTCTTCGTTGTACAGCACGTGCGCCACAGCAAGCATGAACGCTACGTCTGTCAGCGGGTTAATGTACAAGTGATCGTTCTCTAAGTAGCGCTGAGTCTTGTTCTTCACTGGATCTACAGATAGAACGTTGATCTCACCTTTCGCTACTTTTTCTTTTAGTTGTGCTAGGTACTTGAACGACTCATGCGTTTCACAGTTCCAACCTACTTGAAGGTTTTTCACTGGATCGTTAGCCCAAAGAACGATGTTGTCAGAGTTCTCTAGGATTTCAGACCAAGACGTACCTTGTGCGTAAACTTCCGTTGAACCAAGTACGTAAGGCATGATGGTTTGACCTGCACCCGTCGAGTAGTCACCTACTTTCGTGATGAAGTTGCCGTGCATGCCTACTGCACGTTGCATGTGCGCGGTACAGTTGTTGAATGAACCGGTTTGGTTCCAACCCGTTTGACCTGCGTGTAGCGCCCATGGACCGTAGTCTTTTTGAATACGTTCTAGTTCGCGGTAGAACAAATCTAGCGCTTCATCCCAAGTCACGCGGATGAAACGGTTGTTACCGCGAGTATCGGCGCTGTATTTGTGTTTCTTCAACCAATCTAGACGAACCATTGGGTAACGCACACGTGAAGGGCTGTAAATAATACCCTTGATGCCGTTTAGCATTTCAGTTGGGTTTTTGTCTAGCTCTAGCGGTTTGATCTCTTGAACTTTACCCGCGTAGATGTGGGCGCGGAACGCGCCCCAGTGAGAACCTGTTACTTTCCAAGTACCTGTCGTCTCAACAGCATTGGCAGAGGCGGACGCCAATAAGCTAGGACCAATAACTGACGCTGCACTTGTGGTTGCTACACCTTTAAGAAAACTTCTTCGTGTAATAGCCATTTAAATTACTCCAATCCGACGCTTATTAGTGGTGACCTTCAGCATAATCTGAAGAGTGTTTCTGTAGATACTTCAAGATCAGGGCTTCACTGTCTGTATCTAGGTTAACGAACGCCAACATACCGTCGAACATACCTGGCCAGGTGTTCGCGTCGAAGTGCGCTTCCGCAGGTTGCGTGTGACATACAGAACAATTGGTCTTGTAGGCTTCACGAGATTTTTCCCAAACAGGATTGATGTCGTTCAGCATAGACTCTTTCTTAATCCATACTTTCGCCGCCACTTTTTCCCAAGGAAGGCCTGTTAGCTCATCCACTTTTTTCTCACCAGTCGTCACAATGTTGCTGTCTGTTGCTGCTTCTTTCATCAGAGACGCAGTCGCAATGTTCTTACCGAAGTCTTCTTGAATTACGCGACCAAAACCTTTCGCTTTACGCCAGCCATCGATTTCGATTTCAACAAACTCACCTTTGTCTTCAAGAACTTTAACGGTCGATGCTGGGTTAAGAAGACCGGCTTCTTTAGTGCCTTGTGCATCAAAGTAAATAGGTAGGTGACGAACACTCACTAGTTGCTGACCTACAGAGTAATCTGTATTTGAAGTCATACCTTCTAGGTCACCCACGATACCGCCGATGCTGTCCATACCTGCTGGCAGGTTATGCGCGATACCTTTATGACAGTCAACACAGCTTTGATCTTTCTCTGCTGCTTGCTTCATTTGGATACGAGCGGTTGGAGACATTTGCTCGAAATCCATCGATTCGTAGTTGTGACAGTTCTTACACTCTAAAGATTTGTTTGCCGAGAAACGATCCCATTCGTGTTTCGCAAGTTCGATACGACGCTCTTCGAACACACCAGGTTCATCGTAGTTGCCAAATACCTGTGCAAATACCTCTTTAGATGCCTGCATTTTACGAGCAATTTTGTCTGTCCAGTTATGAGGAACGTGACAATCAGGGCAGGTAGCACGAACACCTGAATGGTTTTTCCAGTGAACCGTTTCTTGCAGCTCAACGTACACGTTGTCACGCATTGTGTGACAACTAATACAGAATTCTTCTGTGTTGGTTGCTTCTAGAGCGGTGTTAAAGCCACCCCAAAAGATAACACCAGCAATGAAGCCGCCCATAGTCAGCACACCTAGGCTGATATGTACAGCTGGGCGCGTCATGGTACGCCACAGTTTAATGATTAATGATTTCATTATTTGCTCTCTTAAAATCTTTTCAAAAGTGTGGTTATGAGCTCACAGGCTTACATGCCGTGCGCGCCTGGAGGTCCAAAGAAGAACACTTGCAACATCCAAACGATGAACCCGTAACCGCCGACAAAAGCCACACTCAGAATTGGGAAGAGAACAACTGCAATGAAGAGGAACGACTTCCACTCCAGGGAGCGTTTTTCACCACTCTCAATTTTATTAACATCACTCATACATTTGCCTATTTTGTATCTAGTGTTATTGAAAAGCCCGCGTAACCAAGCTTAAGTTTTTTACAATCTCTAATGGAAAATGTTAGACCATACTAATAGTAAGGTTCAATCAAATAAGAGCTCTCAGACCTTGTAATTCAACACTTTTTTGAGCTCATCCAGAGATGTGATTGATTGATGTTATTTATTAAAAAACATGAACAGATGTGACAAAATAAGTCTTTTAACCAATTGTTAAAACGACAACATTTACCAAACATAAGTTACATTTGGATAGTAATTAACGGGTCATAAATTGGCTTAAAAACCCGTCAAAAGATAATCAATTGTGAATAAAATGATGCTAAATAATGACAAGAATAGCGCTAAAGGTTTACGTTGAGAACATCAAAAAATGCACATTGATGTTCATATAAAGGAGGAGCTTAGTTACAATTATTCGCGGATTTTCGAGGAGCGATTATGGATAGCGTGGTGGATATAAGTTGGACCAAACTGGCATTGTTTTGTCTGATTTTGTTGGTTCCCTTCTTTATTAATGCCCGCTACAAATTAGGGATTGCGAAAGACACGATAATCAGTGTTATTCGTATGACACTTCAGCTCATATTGATTGGCGTGTATTTAGAATATCTTTTTCAATTAAACAGCTTACTTATCAATATACTTTGGCTTGCCATCATGCTACTGATTGGTGCAAGCTCAATTGCAGGAAAAGCTCGTCTACCTAAAAAGCCACTCATGCTTCCTCTGCTTACAGGCTTAACCTGTGGTCTAATTCCACTTCTTATAGCGATTACCGCAGGCCTAGTGCAGCCATCCCCTATTTACAACGCCCAGTATATGATCCCACTTGCGGGCATGCTATTGGGTAACAGCTTAAGTAGTAACATCATCGCACTGCAGAATTTATTTACGGCTTTTGAACAGAGACAATCAGAATATGAGGCTGCTATCTCACTTGGTGCCTCTCCTCGTTATGCATCATTCCCCTTCATTCAAGAGGCCCTTAGAAAGTCACTTGCTCCAACTTTAGCCTCTATGGCCACTACAGGGCTGGTTACCTTGCCAGGCATGATGACTGGTCAAATTCTAGGTGGCGCAAGCCCGATGGTTGCGATTAAATATCAGTTGGTGATTATGCTGGCTATTTTCGTCATGTTGAGTACCTCCGTCGCTATTACGCTGGAGATGACACTGAGCTGGGTACAAACGAAAGAAGGCCGGATCAAAATAAAAATCCAACAACCAGAACCTACCAAAACTCATAGATAGTTTAAGCGTGTGAACAAAGCCAGTGAAAGGGCTTGTATTATCAAGTCAAACGCACTTTTAACTGAATAACTCATCCATTTTTTAAACATTCATCAAGACGCTTTCTGGAGAAAAGTCAGACAGAATTCTCTCGAGTATAAGCCTCTAATTTTATGAAATTTTCTTTGCAAGTTTAGATACGCACGGCCTTTGAGACAGGTTATCCACAGAAAATGTGGATAAACACCCCAAACCCATACGCAACCAGAAACATAGCAGCATAAGTGATCAATCTAATCGTCATGCTTTGATCACTTGCCTGACATATTCTAATTTTAGAGTAAAGATAGTGACCACAAACTTGGAGAGACGTACATGGATGTCTTAATGATCAAAGAAAATTACGATGAACTCCTATCCGATGCACCTCTGGACTGGCTCGTTCAAGAACCAAAGGAAGTGACTTCTCATTGGCTCCCAACCGATTTTGGCATCAATGAAGAACTGATTTAACTCACTCGATTTGTGTGAAACTTATCGACATGAATAAAAGAAAGACGAACCATTTGGCTCGCCTTTCTTTTATTCTTTTAGATTTATCGTAAATGCTTGTCTTCATCACGTAGATAAATCATCCAATACCACATACCAACGAATACACCGCCACCAATGATGTTCCCTATCGTTACAGGGATAAGGTTATTTACGATGAACCCCATCATGTTTAAGTCCGCATAGTTTGCAATTTCCGCCCCTGTCATTTGCCAAAATGCTTCCGGTGCAAAATATTTGATTCCAATCGCCATGGGTACTTGGAACATGTTCGCAATACAGTGCTCGAAACCTGCCGACACGAACATAGCTACTGGCAGAATCATGACCGCTATTTTGTCAGTTAATGTACGTCCACTAAACGTCATCCAAACAGCAATACACACCAGCACGTTACACATGATGCCAAGCGCAACAGCAGCAAAGAAACCATGGTGCAATTTGTGTTGAGAGATCGCCATCGCGTTGAGGCCAACTTGGCCGTGATCAAACATATACTGCTTGGTGACCAACATGCATGCTACCAACAAAAGAGCACCAACCATGTTGCCGAAATAAACCACAAACCAGTTTTTGATGAGCGCTTGCCACGAGATCTTTCCACTCGCTCGCGCTACCAATGTTAATACTGAGCTAGTGAAAAGCTCACCACCTGTAACGACAACAAGAATCAAACCAAGGCTGAAGGCTAGGCCACCGATTAGCCTGGTAATACCCCATGGAAGGTCGCCTGCACCGGTTGTCACCGTGGTGTAAAAGATGAACGCAATACCAATATGAAGTCCGGCAGAAATTGCCAATAAAAAAGATTTGATCGGTGCTTTAGTTGCTTTACCTACCCCCACTTCAGCCGCGCGTTCCGCAGCCTGAGGCGGTAATAGTGAGTCAAACTGATTGAAGTTCATTGTGGTGTAACATTTAGAAACAATTAAAGAGGCGCGGATAATCGCTCCATTTCCCTACTTTTTCAAGCGCTATTTGACATGTTTACTAAAAATGTTGTTATCGAGAGATCAACCGATAAAGGTCAACTATCATTCGCAATCGTAACTATCATTGATACTTAACAAGTATTCTGCCTTTCGAACAAAGATCCTGCGTTATATCAGCCTGATAGCGCCATACTTAACACTTCTTATCGTTTAATGTTGCTCAACTCTTCTTTTCAGACTAGCTTGGTAAAAAAAGCGTAAAGGAATCATTTATGAAATATTCAGCTGAACATATCGCCGAATTGAACCTACTTCTTCAGTTCGACCTAAGTAGTGCTGCAACTGGTATTAAAGTTCATACAGACGCGTCAGAAGAAATGCAGGCAGCCGTTGCTCGTCTATACGAGAAGCAACTTTGTACACAGCCTGATGGTGGTTATTTAACAGATGAAGGTATTGAAGTTGCAGAGCATGCAGATAAGATTTTAAGAGTCCTTTCTGTGTAATTTGAACAAAAACGCCACCGAATTCGGTGGCGTTTTTTATTGGTCCCTGCATTTTGTTCCTGCCGAAACCTGCGGTGCTAATCGTTTTTTCATTTTGCTAAATGGCTGAACCTTGTCGTACAACCAATTAAAGCATGTGGCATAAAATAGGAAGAACACTAGGAAGCCAGCTTCCAACACCAGAGCTTGGAGAAGCGTAATTTCTAAGAACCAAGCAATGACGGGTATAGAGATAAAGATCAATCCTCCCTCGAATCCAATTGTATGCCCAAAACGCATCGCTAAACTTCGTTCAGTTCGATTGCTGCCAAACCACTTATCAAAGTACAAGTTGTAGATGTAATTCCACACAACGGTATACATGCTCAACCCAATCCCAACCAACGCGAGATCACTCGATCCCTTTCCGGTGATCAATGAAGCCGCTGGCACAATGATCGCGAGTGCGATTAACTCAAAAAGTACTGCATGAAAAATTCGTTCGTTACGAGTCATATTTCTCTGTCCAAATAGTTCTACTCAATGCTTAGAATTTTATCTATTATTCAGATAACAAAAAGTTAGATACCATCGGTAAAAACGATATGTTTACCATCGAACAACTGCAAGCTTTCATTGCTACATCAGAAACCGGATCGTTTTCAAGCGCGGCAAGAAAACTGGGGCGAGCTCAATCCGTTGTCAGCCAACACATCATAAATATGGAGGTCGACTGTGGTGTTGATCTATTTGATCGCTCTGGTCGATATCCGAAATTAACCGAGAGTGGCCTCGCGCTCATACCTTATGCACAAGCGGCAATCAGCCAACTCGACCGATTAAACAACAGAGCATCACAGCTTTTTTCAACACCAACGAACAAATTGGTTTTAGCCATTGATGAAGGGATTCCTCTGACTCGCTTGCCCGACGTGCTAAAAAATTTAGAGCAACACTTTCCACATTTGCAAGTTGAATGCTTGACTGCTTCAAGTCCGGATATCATTGAATTGGTCAAATCGGAGCGCGCCACTACTGGGATTATTTTGAGTGACTTACAAATGCCAAGACATATCGATTTCACTAATCTTGGTAACATTGCGTTCGATGTCTATGTCTCTTCAACGCACGCTCTGGCACAGCAACGCGTCACTCACATTGATCAACTCAAACAACATCGTCAACTGGTCATACGCTCCAAAAACGCAGAGCCATGTGGTCTCAATCAAGCATTCAGCCCGGATATCTGGTACGCTGATAACTACTATATTTTGTTGGAATTAGCGAATAAAGGGTTTGGTTGGTGCTTTCTTCCAGAGCATTTAGTCGCGTATTCACCGAACACACTGAAAAGAGTTGGGGATGATTTCACAAAGCTGGCTTGGCAAGTCAATGTTGACCTTATTCAACATCAGAAATGGCATTCAGATCCCCTCCATCAACAAGCCAAAGCAGAGCTGCTCAATCTATTCGAGCAGACATAAATAAGTAAGTAAGTAAGTAAGTAGGAAGACCCAAATGGCAAATACATTGATCGTAGGTGCAGGCTGGCTCGGAACTCCGCTAGCAGAAACTTTGATGAAAGACGGACACCACGTTGTCGTTACTCGTCGTAACCAAGCTCGGTTAAACGAGTTACCCGCTTCATTAACTCACTCCGCATTATTCGATTTTAATCAACTTAACGCGGCGAAACGGCTAGATGAGTTGCTTAAGCAACATCAAATTACTCACGTTGTCGGTGCTTTTCCCCCTGGTTTTCGTAAAGGACGCGGACAAGAATACGCCCAACAATGGCAAATGCTCGCAAACGCAGCAAAGCAAAACAACGTTGAAAAGCTCGTTATGATTAGCTCTACAACGGTGTATCCCAACCTAGCTTCTGATATGGAGGAAGCAGATGCGTCACTCTCTTTAGCAGCCGACAGCCCTTATTTCTCTGACAATGCACGTATTATGCTGCAAGCCGAGCAGCATGTTATCGACTCTAATATTAGCTTCGTCATTATGCGTTGTAGCGGGCTAATTGGGCCAGACAGGCACCCTTCTCGCTTTGCACTGAGACTAAAACAAGTCAGTCGTAAAGCGCCTGCTAATATGCTTCATCAAGACGATGCAGTATCGGCGGTCAAATTTGCTTTAGATAATTTAAGCAACCAAGTTATTAACGTGACCACACCGCATACCGTCAGCAAGGCGGAGTTCTACCAAGCCGCTATAAATAAGAGCGAGAGTGAGATACCTCTTCCACCAGTCACAGAACAAACAGATAAGCGCATTCTCGCAGACAAACTACTCTCACTTGGCTATCAATTTCATTTCAACTCAACTTTGGACGCGCTATGAAACTCTATCGACACATAGAAACACTTTGGGATTACATGCAACTCAAACATGAGCTGAAACCCGCAGACTGTTTGTTTGTGATGTGCAGTAACGATGTGCGTGTAGCGGAGCATGCAGCAAATCTGTACCACCAAAAGTTAGCGCCTTTGATTGTATTTTCAGGGGGAGAAGGCCGTTTTACCGATGGACTGTTTGAAAAAAGCGAAGCGGAAACTTTTGCCGAGATTGCCAAGATGTCAGGTGTGCCCAGTGAAGCAATTTTGCTCGAAACTGAATCCACCAATAGTGGAGAAAACGTTCGCTTTACTGAGCAACGATTGAAAAAAGAAGGAAAACATTGCTCATCGTTTATTCTGGTGCAAAAACCATTTATGGAACGCAGAGCTATAGCGACATTTGAAAAACAGTGGCAGTCACCCTACTCCCAGATCCAAGTAAGCTCTACGGCTCATCCGTTTTTTGAATATATTAATGAAGACATGCCACTAATGATGGTGCTAGAAGCACTAATGGAAGATTTCTCTCGTGTAAAAAGCTATCCAGAGAAAGGATTTCAAACCGAGCAAAACATCCCTCCGCAGGTAGAATCATCTTATCAGGTTTTGCTAGAGAGATTTGGTTTTGACTTAGTCTAAGCTCTTTCTAGCAGACAACAAAAAGCCACCGATTACGGTGGCTTTTCAGTATTAATACGGATTATTTACCGAGTGCTTCTTTGTAATGCTGACGGCACACGGAGACATATTTGTCGTTACCGCCGATCGCAACTTGATCGCCCTCTTTAATCGCCACGCCATGTTCATCGGTACGAATAACCATATTCGCTTTGCGACCGCAGTGGCAGATCGTTTTGAGCTCAACCAACTTGTCTGCCCAAGATAACAGGTACTTACTGCCTTCAAAAAGTTCGCCTAGAAAATCGGTGCGAAGGCCGTAACACAATACTGGAATATGTAGTTTATCAACAACTTCAGTAAGTTGGTAAACCTGCTCTTTCGACAAGAACTGACACTCATCAACAAGAATACAGTGACGTTTCTCAACCTCATTCAGAGCTGCGATCTCTTGATATAAATTGGTATCCTGACGAAACAAATGTGCGTCAGATTGAAGACCAATACGAGAGCTCACTTTACCGACACCAAAGCGATCATCTAGCGCAGCCGTAAAAATAACTGGCGTCATGCCGCGTTCTTGATAGTTGAAAGAGGATTGAAGAAGCGTTGTTGATTTACCCGCATTCATTGCTGAGTAATAGAAATACATCTGAGCCACAGAGCATTACCTAAAGTTAAAGTTTTAATTTATGGAAATGGAAAATAAAAGGGCTGAATTATCAGCCCTTTAAAATTGAAAATTCAATTACTTACGACGCCACGTTGTGCCTTCTGGACCATCTTCCAGAACAATGCCCATTTCGGTTAGCTTGTCACGAGCCATATCTGCATTCGCCCAATCTTTCGCAGCGCGAGAGTCGTTACGCAGCTTGATAAGAGCTTCGATTTCAGCCACTTCATCATCGTTACCTGCATCACCTTTTAGGAAGGCTTCTGGATCTTGGTGAAGAATACCGATCACATCTGCTAGTTCACGCATAAGCGCACCTAGCTCGCTCGCTTTCTCTAGGTTTTCTGTTTTCAGACGGTTAACTTCGCGCGCCATGTCGAACAGAACTGAGTACGCTTCTGGCGTATTGAAGTCATCGTTCATCGCTGCTGTAAAGCGAGATACGTACTCTTCACCACCAGCAGGAGCAGCATTTAGATCCAAACCACGTAGAGAAGTGTATAGACGCTCAAGCGAAGCGCGTGCTTGGTTTAGGTTCTCTTCGCTGTAGTTTAACTGGCTACGGTAGTGACCAGACATAAGGAAGTAACGAACCGTTTCTGCATCGTAGTGACCAAGTACGTCACGGATAGTAAAGAAGTTGCCTAGAGACTTAGACATCTTCTCGCGATCTACCATCACCATGCCACTGTGCATCCAAGTATTTACGTACTTAGTGTCGTGTGCACAGCATGATTGCGCGATTTCGTTTTCGTGGTGTGGGAACTGAAGATCAGAGCCGCCACCGTGAATATCAAAGTGATCACCTAGGATTGAAGAGTTCATAGCAGAACATTCAATGTGCCAGCCTGGACGTCCAGGGCCCCATGGTGATTCCCACGTAGGTTCACCTGGTTTAGACATCTTCCAAAGAACGAAGTCTAGTGGGCTGCGTTTGGCTGTTTCGACATCAACGCGCGCGCCCGCTTGCAGCTGATCCAAATCTTGTTTAGACAGTTTGCCGTATTCGTCAAACTTGCGAACCTCAAACATTACATCGCCATTATCCGCAACGTAAGCAAAGCCACGTTCAATCAGTTTTTGAACAAGTTCGATGATTTCTGGAATAAACTGGGTTGCACGAGGCTCAATATCTGGGCGCTTCATGTTTAATGCGTCGAAGTCTGCGTGCATTTCACCGATCAAGCGCTCGGTCAATGAGTCACAAGACTCGCCATTTTCAGCCGCACGTTTAATGATCTTATCATCGATGTCTGTGATGTTGCGTACAAACGTTAGATCGTAACCTAGGTAACGAAGGTAACGTGATACCACGTCAAAGGAGACAAAAGTGCGACCGTGACCGATGTGACAGAGATCGTAGATGGTAACTCCACAGACATACATGCCGACTTTGCCAGCTGTAATTGGTTTGAATTCCTCTTTCTGTCTTGTGAGTGTGTTATATATCTTTAACATGATCTCTATCTATGATTGTGAATGAATAAAAGAAGGTCGAGTATATCAACTCCGACCTGGTTAGGTAATAGCAATTAACCGATAAAACGATAATCGGCTAAACTTCAAGCACAAAACGAAGAATTTCCTCTTCCTGAGTTTTTAAAGCACTAGAACTTAGGCTAGAATCTCGGGCTCAACACAACACAGTAAAGGAAAGTAGCATGATCACCCTTCACACTAATTTTGGTGACATCAAGATTCAACTAAACGAAGAGAAAGCGCCAGAGACTAGCGCAAACTTCCTTCAGTACTGCCGCGATGGCTTTTACGACAACACTCTTTTCCACCGTGTTATTGACGGTTTCATGATCCAAGGTGGTGGCATGGAACCTGGTCTACGTGAAAAAGCATCACGTGCACCTATCAAGAACGAAGCAAACAACGGCCTAAGCAACAAAGTGGGTACACTTGCTATGGCACGTACTATGGAACCGCATTCAGCAAGCTCTCAGTTCTTTATCAACGTAAACAACAACACATTCCTAGATTTCCGTAGCGAAAGCCTAGATGGTTGGGGTTACTGTGTATTCGGTGAAGTTGTAGAAGGCATGGACATCGTAAATAAGATCAAAGGCGTTAGCACTGGTTCTTACGGCATGCACCAAGACGTACCTCTAGAGGACGTAGTAATCACTGGTACAACAATTGAAGAATAATTCGTAAGAATTATTTCTAAGAGATAAGTTAATGGGGAGGCATCGCTTCCCCTTATTTCTATGACAACATTATTTATTTCCGATCTTCACCTCACCCCATCGCGTCCGGATATTACGGAATGTTTTGTGACGTTCATGCGAACAGAAGCAACGAAAGCCGATGCACTTTATGTATTAGGCGATCTGTTCGAGTTTTGGGTTGGAGACGATGACAAAACTCCTTTTGCCAATCAAATCCGTACAGAGTTCCAGCAACTCACAAAGACTGGCGTTCCTGTTTATTTCATTCAGGGCAATCGCGACTTCCTATTGGGAAAACGCTTCTGTAAAGAGACAGGCATTACATTACTGGATGAAGTTAGCCTCATAGACCTTTATGGTACTAAAGCGGTTATTCTCCACGGTGACACCCTGTGCACTGACGACATTGATTATCAAAAATTCCGTAAGACTGTTCATCAACCTTGGTTGCAGTGGCTGTTTAATCACATTCCTTGGTTTATTAAGAAGAAAATTGTCTCAAAAGTTCAATCCGATATTCGTGATGATAAAATGAGCAAGCCTTTGGACATCATGGACGTCAATCAAAATGAAGTCGAGAAAGTGATGTCTCAGAATTGCGTCAACTTAATGATTCATGGTCACACTCATCGCCCGAATACACATTTTTTTGACGTCGATGGCGTTAAAAAGACCCGGATAGTTTTAGGGGATTGGTATACGCAAGGCTCAGTTTTACAAGTAAATTCTGATGGCTTTGACCTACAAACGAGACCATTCATACAGAATTTGCGTTAAGCATGTAGAGCGTGTAGAAGATTCACGCTCAAGTCGTAGATATTTTGTAAAAAATCGCTATTATCATAATACTAAGTTAAACAGAACGAAGTACCTAATTGAAGTATTCTTACGTAGCTCGCCAACCGATTCTGGATAGAGAAAAACGAACCATAGGTTACGAACTTCTCTTTCGAGACGGTCCTAAAAATACCTTCCCTGAAGTAGAACCAGAGCTGGCTACTAGTCGACTGCTATCCGATCATTTTTTGTCGACGCATTACAATACATTAGGGAACAAACTTGGCTTTGTTAACTTTCCGCATCAAAGCTTGGTGAATCTAGTCCCAACTCTGTTTCCCAAAGAGTCTCTCGTCATTGAAGTCCTTGAAGATTGTGAACCGACAGAAGAGCTGCTAGAAGCCATCAAGCACCTTCATGAGTGCGGATACAAAATTGCTTTAGATGATTTTGTGCCGACGAAGGCTTGGAAACGTTTTCTTCCATACGTTTCCATGATCAAGTTTGACATTCGACTCGTACCGATCAAGAAAGCCGCTATTTTTATTCAGGCATTAAGCCCATTTAAAATCGACTTTCTTGCTGAAAAAGTTGAGACCTATGAAGAATTTGAGCAAGCTTTAGAAGCCGGCTTTAACTATTTTCAAGGATATTTTTTCAGCAAGCCTGAGATGATCCAGAAAAAACGGTTGAACCCCGCGTTTCTTACCGTCATACAGCTGTGTAAAGAGATTGCAGATAAGCCCATCGACTTCAATGAGGTTGAACGTCTGTTTTCGATTGATGTGACGCTGTCATACAAGTTGCTTACTTACGTAAATTCAGGATATACATTAACGACTAAGATCAAATCGTTCAGACAGGCACTTATTTATCTGGGTGAAGAGCGACTACGACGCTTTATTTCCTTAGTTGCAATTGCATCCGTTCAAGAGGATAAACCTGACTCTCTTTACTCTTTAGCGATTCAGCGTGCAAGAATGTGTGAACTGTTACTTAGTCAAATGAACACTAGGTATGACCCTGGGCAGGCTTTTTTGACAGGAATGTTTTCTCTACTCGGATCTTTGCTCGATCAACCGCTCTCGGATGTCATTGAAGATATCCCCGTTGACGAAGATATAAAACTCGCATTAACCAGTCGAAAAGGCGTACTTGGCCACTTACTTTCAATGACGATCGCCTACGAACAAGCAGACTGGGAATTAGCTGAGCGGTATTGTACCGTTCTTAAATTAACCGAGCCTCAATTAGCAGACGCTTTTAATCAATCTACCGAGTGGGCTCAAGAACTGCTGTCTCAAACGCCCTAAACCGCTATAATGCCTCACCTCCAGCCTCGCAATTGTGAGGTTGTTTGTTTTTACCGCTTAATTAATCGAGATTTCATTTTATGGCTTCTTCTTGTCCTTGCGGCTCTAACCGCACCTACCAACAGTGTTGTGAAATTGCCCACAATAACCATGCTGACGTTACCACTCCGGAGCAGTTAATGCGCTCTCGTTACAGTGCGCATGTGTTAGGTCTAGTGGATTACGTGGTGAACACATACCACCCAAGCTGTAATGCAGAAGAGCAACGTGAAGGCATTGCCCAATCTATCGACAGCGATTGGTGCAAACTTGAAGTATTAAAAACAGAAGCTGGCAGTAATGACAATGAAGGCTTTGTCGAGTTTAGCGCTTATTTTGATGAAAACGGCAAACGCTACTGTATGACAGAACGTTCTCGCTTCGTAAAAGAAAATGGGCTTTGGTACTACATTGACGGCACATTTCATGAAGAAGAACCAGAACAGGATCCACGATTGAGCCAGTCGGTAAGTAGTCTAAAGGTCGGTCGCAACGATCCATGTATCTGCGGAAGCGGCAAGAAGTTTAAGAAGTGTTGTGGGTAAGAGCATCCACGCCTAGGCTCGCGATGTATGGACTCCCTCCCCCCAGGAGGGAGCTAGAATTTATAGTGTCAAAGCCTAAATCTAAGGAGTCCATACATGACAAAGTCTACTACTATCGCCATTGATTTAGTAAAGCACTCTTTCCAAGTTTGTAAGCTTCATGGAAGTTCTGATGAGTTTAATAAAGCATTTACTCGCGATAAATTAAAAGCTTGGTTAATACAACAACCTCCAACGACCGTGGTTATGGAGGCATGCTCTACCGCCCATTATTGGGGACGGTTCTGTTGCAACCATGAGCATTCGGTTCGCCTCATTGCCCCAAATATGTCACGGCATATCGAACGGGACAAAAAACAGATAAGAATGATGCAACAGCGATTGCTGTCGCATCTCAGCAAGCTAACGTCCATTTTGTCGCTTTAAAGTCTATTGATGAACAGGCACTACAATCGATCGATAGGATAAGACAGCACTTAACCGATTCGATGACAGCGACAAGTAACATGGTTCGTTCCTTGCTCTCAGAGTTCGGCTTCAATATCCCCAAAGGACATAGTGGCTTTAAAAGGCACATTATTGAAATTCTGGAAGATGGTCAGAACTCACTTCCTGATATCTTAAGAGAACACGTAGCAAACGCATTTCATTTGCATGAAACCTTGGCAAAAAGAGGGCAGATTTAGAAACGAGCTTAACCCAACACCTCAAGCACCATGATGCATGTAGAAAACTTGAAGCTCTAGAGGGCGTTGGTCCAGTCAATGCTTTAGGGCTTTATCTTTCATTAGGAGCCAATGGCGGTAACTTCAAAAATGGTCGAGAAGCTTCGGCTTGTATTGGGCTTACTCCAAAGCAGCATAGTACTGGAGGAAGGGTTACCCTTTGGGGTATCAGCAAAAAAGTTGGACAGAAGAAGTTACGTTCAAGCTTGATACAGGGAGCGCTTGCCGTTGCGAAGGTTGTAAATAAACGAGAGCCAAGGAATGTTAAAGAGACTTGGCTCAAGTCACTGATTCAGCGTGCAGGTTTAATGAAAGCCGCGGTTGCTTTAGCAAATAAGATCACAAGAACGGTTTGGGCGTTGCTTCATTATGGCAGTGAGTATCAAGCGCCTCTAACTTACGAGTAGTAAGTCAAAGACGTTACTTACATCTTGGTATAGCGAAGAACAGGTAAGACCGACCTTGAAGAGCCAGAGCATTCCTTTGGATTATTTCCGCGCTCGCGAAATGGCATCAAGGTGCGAATACATCGAGGGTCGAGTTAGCTACTCATTAAAACCCGAATATACGCATGCATCTAATCTATTCTCGCTAAACCAGTTGTAATAACTAGGGAGTCCATATACTGGAATAACCCTAACTTTAGTTTATGGTGTCGAGCCCAAGTCTTAATATCACCCCACCAACTCTTTACGAATGATCTCCGCTCCCGCACTTAGCGCATTGAGCTTAGCGGTTGATACTTCACGAGACAAAGGTGCCATACCGCAGTTGGTACATGGGTAAAGCTTGTCGGCATCAACGTACTTCAATGCCTCTCGCAGTGTGTTCGCCACTTCTTCTGGCGTTTCAATTTCGTTGGTTGCAACGTCAATCGCACCAACCATCACTTTCTTACCGCGAATCAACTCAAGCAACTCAATAGGCACTCGTGAGTTATGACATTCGAGCGAGATAATATCGATATTCGACTGCTGCAATTTAGGGAATACTTCTTCGTATTGTCGCCATTCAGTGCCTAGCGTTTGCTTCCAATCCGTGTTCGCTTTGATGCCGTAGCCATAGCAGATATGCACCGCCGTTTCACATTTCAGCCCTTCAATCGCACGCTCTAAACATGCAATGCCCCACTCGTTCACATCATCGAAGAACACATTGAACGCAGGCTCATCAAACTGAATGATGTCGACACCTGCCGCTTCAAGCTCTTTCGCTTCTTGATTGAGGATCTTTGCAAATTCCCAAGCCAGCTTTTCACGGCTACCGTAATGATCATCATAAAGTGTGTCGATCATCGTCATAGGGCCCGGCAGCGCCCACTTGATAGGCTGCTTAGTTTGCTGACGCAAGAACTTGGCATCTTCAACAAACACGGGCTTTGTGCGGCTTACTGGGCCAACCACCGTCGGAACACTTGCTTCATAACGGTTGCGAATGGTCACCGTTTTACGGTTTTCAAAATCTACGCCGCTTAAATGCTCAATAAAGGTCGTCACAAAATGTTGCCGAGTTTGCTCGCCATCACTGACGATATCAACGCCTGCCAGTTCTTGTTCTTGCAAAGCGACACGTAGCGCATCGCGTTTGCCATCAATCAGTTCTTCACCTTGCAGTTTCCACGGTGACCAAAGTTTTTCTGGTTCGGCCAGCCAAGAAGGTTTCGGTAAGCTGCCAGCCGTTGAAGTCGGCAATAGTGTTTTCATCGTCATTCCTTTCTAGATTCTCGTGGTAGATTACGCGTAGTTTGCAGACCATTGTTCAAGCACAGATTGATAAGGTTTGATGAAATGCTCCTCGGCAAATTTCCCTTGTTCAATCGCCAGTTGGCTGCGCTCTTCTCGGTCGTAAACGATTTGAGTTAGCGAGTGGTCTAGGTTTTTTAGGTTTGGCTGGTAGCAATTACCGGCAACCGCGTTGGCATTGTAAATCTCAGGTCGGTAAATCTTCTGGAATGTCTCCATCGTGCTGATCGTACTGATAAGCTCTAGGTTTGAGTAGTCGTTCAGCAAGTCACCGAAGAAATAGAATGCCAATGGTGCGACACTGTTTGGTGGCATAAAGTAGCGCACCTGTAAGCCCATCTTTTTGAAGTACTGCTCCGTCAACGAAGATTCGTTCGGCTGATATTCAAAGCCCAAAACAGGATGTTGATTTTCGGTGCGTCGGTATACTTTGTTGTCCGATACGCTCAAACAAATCACAGGCAGCTTTTTGAAATGCTGTTTGTAAGACTCAGAATTAACGAAAGCTTTGAACAGTTTGCCATGCAAATCACCAAAGTTCGCTGGGATGCTGAACTGTGGCTGGTTTTTGTTGTGGTCCAACAGCAAAACGCTAAAGTCGTAATCACGCACGTATGAAGAGAAGTTGTTACCCACAATGCCTTCGATGCGCTCGTTAGTGTTGTGGTCAACAATGTTAGTTTTGAGCACTTCAATCGTTGGGAAGGCTTCTCCACTGCCTTGGATACCCATATCAACAGAGATGATTTCAAGCTCTACTGAGTAGCGGTCACCTTGCGCGTTATCCCAATATGCCAACGCATTAAAACGATTGTCGATCATTCGGAGTGCATTGCGCAGATTCTCTCGGCGGTAGTTTCCGCGAGCCAGATTAGCAAAGTTGGTAGTGATTCGCGTGTTGTCTGATGGTTGGTAATTCTCATCAAAGCGAATGCTTTTGATAGCAAATGTGAAATCGTTATTCATCGTGAGTTGGTATCCTATTTCCTTAGATAAAGCAGACTTTTCCTAACTCTGTGCATGGGGACATTTTTGTTTTTTGGTTTTCCCAATCGTTAGGTTCAACAGCACTTACGACGAACAGTTCGTTCTAAAAATGACGGTCGCAGTGCCTAACACCAGAGCAGTCCTTTTTTTATACTTGCTTCACGAGTTGAGTAATATTGGTATTGCTTCACATTGAACATGAAAGAAATTCATAGTGGGAGTTCCACCCCAGAGGGAACTATCGTAGATACTGTTTTTCATTGACACCAATACACGTAACTTGGCGAGCATATTGCCAATATGTGTAATTAAGAAACTGATAAGGGATTAACAGTACGTAAACCAGTTTTAAGCCTAGAAAACGCATTGTATAAACGAGACGCTACCTGGAATATAGGACAGCGTAGCTTAAATAGCACTTTTCACACTCCATAATTTATTCAAGCATTCGTTTAATTAAAAGCACCTTACATTTTATATCCTCGGAAAGATGATTATTTATTTCTTTCCTATATTTACCATCTCAAACGTAAAGTTTAATTTTTCCGTTTTAAAAGAACATATAATCTCATACACGAATATGACAAATTCATTGACGAACTTTGTCACCCAACTATTACATTAAGCTCGAAAAACCAATAACAAAACAAACATAAACCGCTGCTTTAATTTAAATTAAAGTCAGGAAGCCGTAATGACCACATAACGACACTTTACTTAGTTTGGCATAACAAAAACCTCAACAATAACATGGTTAACACTTATAAATTTCACTTCTGTCAATAAGGAAATTTAAACATAATATTAGAAAATAAAAATTAAGTAACAACTTAAAAAGGCAAGACTTAATAACCGAATTCTTATTTATTATAGTTGAGTAGTGAATTTAAAAACTATGAGACATTAATCCCACGAATCTATACTTTTCCTTTTTTTATTAAAAAACAAGATGCAATATTTCACCGCTCAATTATTGAGCACCAATTAATAACCAGTCCATAATTATAAAACACCCATAGAGTTATTGTTAAAACCCAATAATAACCTTTATGGGCTGACTAATAGGAAACAACAATGGAAAAACAGCATCTTTCCGCGAGTATTATCGCGCTCGCATTACTTGGTTCTCTAGCTCCAGCACATGCTGAAGATACATTAAAAGCTTACACTTCGACCTTGCTACAGCTCGATGATAGCGATGCACGCTCGAAGAAAATCCGCTTAATTTACTCATTAGAAAATGTCTGGAACCAATCTTTGCTGCCGAATGGAGCTAAGGAAGCCAAGTTGCTTCTAAACGGAGGCTCTGGTTTCGACATGACTAATGTACCGAATAAAGAGCAGATCTATGGTTTTGCCACCGGTGGAGACTACCGTTACACAATCCCAACAGCCTTTAAACTGGCACTGAGTTATTTAAATGGTGCCCCTTTACGTCATATGAGCCATGCTCCAGAAAACACTATTGCAACAGCATCTGTCAGTGAGTCTTTGGACTTTAATCTTGGCTTCAGTGCTTCTGATTCTCCAAATATTAGCGGTGGTATCTCCTGGAGCAACCGCGTAACTTACGATCAACCAGAATTTCAGACGGTGGCTGATTTTGATCAGACCAATGAGAGCATTAATTGGCTTATCGAAAACCAGACTATCCGCCACAATACTCCACCTAAAGACTGGTTATTATACCGTTGGACCAGCTGTGACATGGGCAACTTAATTGACTATAGCGAATTACCTGTCGTGATGCGCTCTGACTTTAAACCGCAAGTCGGTGTTGTATATCGAAAAAATGATATTCAAGATGGCCTAGATACATCAGAAGTCAAGCTGGTTGCAGGTTGGCGAAAAACCAATTACTACTTTGGTCGTGACTGGTGTAGCTGGTATACCACCCCAGAAAATACCTGGAAGAAAAATCGTGATAGCAGTCAATGGACAGAGACTAGCCGAGCCGTAACTATCTCTTGGAATGACGCGCTCTACCACTAACTTATTAGCCTGCGGCCACGGAGTGAATAAGTGGCCGCCGTATTTACTAATGAAATAAACGGTAAGACATGACAAGTAATAAAAAACTCTTGACTGGATCGGCGCTAGCACTTGGTGCAGTACTCGCCATATTTCTAATTAATTCAAATAACAAGAATTCCCAGAGCGATTCTGTTGCAAGCTTTGACGAGCAAATCAAGACAGAGAAAACTGAGACAAAAAGTGTAACGCCTCCTGAGAGCGATGCTGCTCAAGAGGTGGTTACCGTTCCAACACCACAGAATGACAATGACGCTACTTCCGACGTCATTCCAGCTACACCTTGGATATCTGCCCCATTAAATGAATTGAGCAATGAACTGTACGATTTTATTGAAGCTGAACAGGTAAGTTATATCAGTACAACCGACTATCCATTCGACGAGCAAAAGCAAGAACAATTGCGAACATTAGCTAAGCAAGGGGTTCCTATCTTGTTTGACAACACGGAATCATCCTATTTGGATAGTTACGGTGTCAGCGAAACCAAAGTGGTTTCAGAGTATTTTGGTACGGCGTCTGAAGGTGATGTCATCATTGCTACCGGAGTACAGAATGAGGATGGCAGCATTCATTATCTGGTTTTGCCTTTGAAGAGCAAAGATCTCAACGATAACAGTAAATTGATTGAGGACACTAAGCTCGCAATCACTCTACTTAAAGAACAAAAGCATGACTTGATAAAAGAGAGACAAAGCGAACATCGCGAATAAAAATAAAGGAAGATAGCTTCTCCTATTCCATGGCTATCTTCCTTAAAGTAACTCCAGTCT
Organism: Vibrio sp. 1-2 (7-a); assembly: GCF_013048515.1. NCBI lineage: Bacteria > Pseudomonadati > Pseudomonadota > Gammaproteobacteria > Vibrionales > Vibrionaceae > Vibrio > Vibrio sp. 1-2 (7-a). Next base: position 611,367 of record NZ_VHSQ01000001.1, on the reverse strand, counting down.
CAATCAAGAAAAATTAATTTATCTTCCCTCCGGAGCCCTATCCGAAATCACCTTGCCATCTTTGATCGTGATGATGCGTTTGGTGCGTTCTGCGAGGGCGTTATCGTGCGTCACGATGATCAGCGTTCTACCTTCGGCGTGGAGTTGGTTGAACAAGGCTTCAATCTCTGCGCCGGATTTTGAATCCAATGCACCCGTTGGTTCATCCGCTAAGATGATTTGCGGATCGTTGACCAAGGCTCTTGCAATCGCGACCCTCTGTTTTTGACCGCCAGAAAGCTGGTTTGGTTTATGATCTAAACGATCCCCTAGCCCGACTTGCTCTAGCAATTTAGCGGCGCGCTGGCGACGTTCTTTGGCTTTGATACCAGAGTAAACCAACGGCAGTGCCACGTTATCAAGCGCCGTCGCGTATTCCAATAAGTTAAAGCTTTGGAAGACAAATCCGATCTTTTGGTTACGAATGCCAGCCAGCTCATTCGCACTTAAACTTGCGACGTTTTGGCCGCCAAGTTGGTACTCGCCATCGGTGGGCTTATCTAAACAGCCGAGCATGTTCATCAACGTTGATTTGCCTGAACCGGACGGGCCAAGAATCGAAAGAAACTCGCCTTGATTAATGGTTAAGTCAACGCCGTCTAGCGCGCGAACTTCCGCCTCCCCGCTTGAGTAGTATTTACAGATGTTGGTCAGCTCAACAAGCGACTTGTTCGACATGTTCTCTCCAGAGTTATTGTTGTTATTCACTTTGTAGCGCCTCCAACGGGCTGACTTTTGCGGCTCGGTTTGCAGGTAACCATGCAGATGCCACACCAATGATCACTAAGGTGAGGATGACAATCGCGACAACGACCCACGACAACTCAGGGACAGGTTTACCCAGTTGTTCATAAAAGGCATTGCCCTCTAAAGGAATGGAACTGATGGCAGACACCAGCGCGTACGTCACGCCTAAGCCAAGCGCGCCCCCCATCATCATTGTCAATAAAGACTGCACTAAATAGTGCATGTGAATGGCCGTTGGAGTTGCACCGACTGCCATGCGCACGCCGATATCACGCGTAGATCGCTTTACGGTGGCATACATCACATTGGCGATGCCAACGCCAGCAACAGCTAACGTCACGAAGCCGATAATGCCAAGAAAACTCTGCAAACCTATCAGAAACTGCTGCATACTCTTTTGCTTAAGGAACATATCATCGACTTGGACGATCTGCTCATCGCTGACACTTGCCCCGTGCTTACGGGCAATCACTTGCCTGATCGTCTTTGCTAAGGCTTCTCGGTCTACATCGGCTTGTGGTTGCACATTGATGCCACCAATTTCACCGTTGACATGAAATCGCTTCCACGTCGCTAACGGCACAAAGCTGGAATAGTTGATAAGATCCCCCAGCTCTATTTGAGCGCTGTTTTTCTCCAATACGCCCACAACGGTGAACTCCTCATTGCCGATTTTTACCTTTTGCCCCACAGGGTTGACTTGCAATGTGACTGTCGCAAACCAACTAAAGTCCTCATTCGGGTTGAATAAGTCGGCTGCCAGTTCATAACCCAGTACAACGACTTTGCGCGTCTCTTTTTGATCGAGTGGATTTAACCATCGTCCCCCCGCCATCGGCACCAAATTGGTCATGGATTGAAACTCGCTCGTGACCGCTAAGGGCTCTTGCCACGAGCTTCTGTCACCAACGGTGATGCGCTCTTTCCACTTCGCAGTTGGCGCAACACTTTTTACATCGGGTAACGCTCGAACGACCTCTGAATCGTCCATTTTTAATGTCAGAAATTTACCTTGGTGAAAAGCACCGTGGTCGACGGTGGCCATCCCTCCGGTCAAATAGATCAAGTTGCCGTTACCATTTTGTGCGGTTTTCAATACGCCCTGACGAATACCCTCACCTACCGCCAACATAGCAGCGATACAGAGGGTCGCCCACGCTACTGCTAGAATGGTCAAACCCAATCTCAGCTTTTCTGCGGCCATTTCTTGTAAAATTTGTCTCATCGGTAACAACATGACTAAGCCCTCGCACTCAAAGCAATGACTGGCGTGAGACGCGATGCTCGCCTTGCTGGGAAATACGATGCCATCAATGCCAAGATAAGCGTCACAAGTAAAGACCAAGCAATGGAATCTGGCGTGATCACAGGCAAACCCATCCATTCCGGTAATGCCATGCTGCTTAGGACAGACACCACTGCATACGAAAACATCAGACCTAATGCCGTGCCCACAGCTACCAAAATAAGCCCTTCAAGAATAAACTGACTGAGTATGGATTTTTGAGTCGCCCCGATCGCCAAACGCACACCGATTTCACGCGTGCGCTCCGTGACAGATAAAAACATGATGTTGGCAACGCCAAGCGCACCGACCGCCATGGTCATCGCGCCGCTCGCTCCAAGAAAAATCTGAATGCCACGCAAAATTCCACTGATGACCGCCGCACCTTCACTAAAATCGGGTAATTCGACCGCATCTTTATCACTTGGGTCAAAATGAAGCTGCTTGGCGAAAAAGTTCACGATATTTTGTCGAAATGACGATGCATCCATCCCTTCTCTCGGCTTCATCAATACCATCCAAGGTTTCGCATCCCACAAATCGCGGTACGTTGTTTGAGGAATGAAAACCGTGCGGCTATCGCCGAATGAAATGCCAGTGTCCTCACCAACGGTTATCCCAATCACCAAAAACGGAATGCCGTTGACTTTGAGCCTATCCCCGATTTGGATTCCACCCATTTGCGCAATTTGATCGCCTAACACCGCCACGCGAGTGTGGTTGTCCATATCACTTGGTGACAGGTTTCTCGAACCGGATTGCAGCTTGCGTTGCATTAAAGGAAAGTAAGACGTATCAATACCGCTGACCGTTCTCGATAAATTCTGTCCTTTGAGATTGGTGATATTCGCATCCCATTTGGCGTAAACGCTCGACGCCTGTTGCACAAAGCCTGACTGTTTGATCATGTCGACTTTTTCTTGTGGAATATCAATTTGTCGCCTTGAAGGTAACCCTTGCCACGGTTTACTGGTACTCGACGGAAACACCACTTGCACATTGTTGATCATAAATGAAAACGACTGAGTCTGATGGCGATAAAAGCCTTCGCCAAGTGCGATTAACACCACCACAGAGATCACGCCCCAAGCAATCGCGATAATGGCTAGAACGCTCTTCATGCGGTGCGCCATCAACGTTTGCCAAGTTTGTTGCAATAGGCTGCTCATGAATGAAAAGCCCGAGAGATCAACGCCATGGTATCGTCATCGAGTTTCCCTGCGGTTTGCAGTAAGCCGATTCTCTTACGCCAGTAGCTGTACAAGTTGGTTTGCAGACTGTTTTTCGCCTCAAACAAGCTGTTGTGTGCGCTGATAACTTCCGACACTTCAAGCAGGCCAGCGTCGTAAAGCTTCTCTTTGCTTTGCAACACTCTGGCGCGCGATTCAACCAGCTCGTTCGCTATCAAAACTTGATTCCAGTTGATATCGACCTGCGTAAACTGCTGAATAACTCGTTTCTGAATATCAATTTCCACTCTACGCATATCTTGCTTAGCACTTAAAATGTTCAACGATGCTTCGTCCACTTTCGCTCGCACTGCACCATTGAGGTCAATCGGCAAACTCAAACTAATCCCAGCGTTAAACTCGCCGTTTGAACGATTGTCACCATCGCTGTAGCCCACACTGCCTTTGACGGTTGGGTAGTATCCACCTTTAGCTGAATCTTTCGCGAACTCGCTCGCTTTCACCATCTGCGCCGCTACCAACAGCTCTGGACTGCTGTCTTTAGCCAGCTTTAGCCATTGCTCCTGAGAGTCCACCAGCATCGGCGGCTGAATTAAAGAATCCGTTCGAATTTGGTCGACACTCTCGGGCATTTGATTAATTAACGCCGCAAGCTCTGCTTTTTTCACTTCGAGATCGGCTTTTGCATTGAGGATACTTGCTTGCTCAGAGACTTGATTCGCTCGCATCTCTTCAACATCAACCGACTTCACTTTGCCTGCTCGATAGCGTTTCTCGATGATGTTGAGAAGTTCTTTCCCCTCCTCCAGCTTGGACTGCGCCAATTTGAGGTCGCCCTGTGCGCTTGCCACATCTAGGTAAGCAGTGAGAAACTTCTGCGCAAGCTCGTTATGCGATTGAGATAGCTCTAACTGTGCTTTGAGATAATTGGCATTCGCTTGATCCAGTTCCGACCACAAGCTGCTATCCCAAATAGTTTGAGATAAGGTAGCGCCGTAACTGTTCGAATGGCTTGAGGACTCATTCCAATCCGCTGACGCACTGGCACTTAAACCCGGCAATAACGCACTGCGGCTACTCTGTACGCCAACCTCGCCAAGCTGGACGCCGATTTTCGCTTTTTCGTAATTTGGATCGTTCTGCTTTGCTTGTTGCCAAGCTTGTTCAATAGAAATTGCGTAGGTCGGCAAACTGAGCGTGGCAGCCAACAATGCAAAGGCGATTGTTGATCGTTGCAGCTTAACCATGCGCCGCTCCCATCATACTGTTGTCGATAACCTCTTCATCAAGCTCCACGCCGTCAAGCACTTCGACATTGATGCCATCTGACAGACCGAGTTTCACAGGTTGTTTATGAAACCCTTGTTCTGAGCTATCGGGGATCAGAACATTCGGTGCGTCACCATCAAATTGCAGAGCGCGCTCCGGTAGAGTGAGTACGTTTTCAGACTTCTTAAGAATGATTTGAGCCGTCGACGAAAACCCAGAACGAAGCAACACATCTTGTGGGATCTTGAGTTCTCCCACTTCAACCTCAAAACCGTTATCAAAACTTTTTGCCGAAGCGTTGCCTTCTGGTGAGTTAAGGTTCTCAGATTGAATCGCCACTTTGGTTAGCACACCAGAAATCGCCACATCAGGATAAGGCGCAACCGTCAACATAACGGGCATTCCCGGAGACAACTGCGCAGCATCATGCTCACTGACGCTGCCTTTAAAAATCAGACTGTTCATGTCGGCCAATGACATCATTTCAGTCGCGGCTTGGCTTGATTGAGTCGAGATGATCGGCTCTCCGACCTCAACTTTCTGGTTGAGTACCGTGCCATCAATTGGCGCGTAGATCGTCGACGTTAAACGCGCATCGCCGATCGACGCCTCACCACTGCGGATGAGTTCGAGATTCTGGCGCTTTTGCAATACGTCCGCTTGCGCAGATTTGACTGCCGAGCGCGCACTTACGTATTCGTCGTAGTTACTTGGAATAATGTCCTGCTTGACCAAGCTTTCTAAGTTGGACAGTTTTTGTTTGGCGGATTCCAGATCGGCTTCGCTACGCATGAGTTCTGCCGATGCATCCGTTAATGCTTGGGGAGTTGGGTTTGGACGCACTTTGATCAGCGGTTGGCCTTGCTTCACCTTTTCACCAACTTTCGCGTAAATTTCACCGACGATACCGTCGATTTGTGACTTGATAGACACAGAGTGTGCAGGGACAATTTTACCAACAGCCACCGCTTGTTTTTCAATCGTGCCTTTTTCCACAATCAATGTAGGCAGTAATTCTGGTTGAGCGGCAGATTGGAGATAGAAATACGTACCACCGCCGAGCAGCGCAATGCTCACAGCGGAGACAAGCCAACGTTTCGTCATTATTTATTCCAACAATTATTGGGTAGTCTAATGACTACTCCTAAAACACAAAGTTGAAGGAATAATATCCTGCTTTAATAGCGGTTTGGTTGTCACAGTTGGTATGGTTTTGTCAGTCGTCTCTGACAATCAAAGACCAAAAAATTTCGACGAGTCATTCAGCAAAGACGCTGTCTACGATGGCGACTAACATGCTCTGTAACCGCTCGTTTCAACCGCCACCCATTTCATTCTGAACAATGTGCAAAATGGCGCAGTTCTGTATCCTCCAATCGCATATCCATACAGTCTTGCGCCTCACGTCCTAAAGCAGGAAAAACCGCATGCGCTGTTAAAATGCCTTGGCTGATAAAGCCACATTTCTCCAACACACGAATACTCGCGTGGTTGCCAATATGCGGGGCAGTGCGAATGCGCGTTATACCCAAGCTTTGCAGGTAAACAACGCCAAGTTTGCAGGCTTGGGTTGCATAGCCTTTTCCCTGATAGCGAGCAGAAATACCAAAATGGATTTCACTGCTGTCTTGCTCAGGTATCAGCACCAGACAGCCTATAGGAGTTTGAGAAGTGAGTTCTTCAATAGCGAAGACTAATAGATTGGGGGACTTTTGATCATATTGAGCGCGCCATCTTTCGATAGCTTCAAGGGTTTGGTTAGCATTTTGGTGGGCTTGGCGATTGAGGAAGTGGCATGCTTGTTCATCGCCTAAATAGTTTTCAAACAGAGGATCAGCGTCTGTTGTTTTGAGGTATCTGATTGCCACTTGTTGAGATTCAACTCTCATCATGATTTAGCTCTGATAAACATTCGGTTTCCAGATTTGCATGAAGTTTTCTACTGGATCAATAGGAGTGAACCCAAACTGTTCGTACAACCCATGAGCATCACGAGTTGCGAGCATCATACGGCGCAAGCCTTGTAGTTCTGGATGAGCAACAATTTCTGAGATCAACCACTTACTGATGCCTTTACCACGGTGTGCCTCCACTACAAACACATCGGCAAGATACGCAAACGTGGTGCGATCGGTAATTAACCGAGCAAAAGCGACGAGTTGATTTTCGTCATCCAAAACCGCGAAACAGAACGAATGGCGCAATGACTTCTCAAAGCGTTCTCTTGGAATACCCTTTCCCCAATAACTGTTTGAAATGAACTGGTAGATAACGTCTAAATCCATGTCATCTAACGACGTGGTAATTCGAAACCCTTGCATTGTATCCCTCAACATTGATTTATATTTTATCAGCCACACAGACAAGCGAGTTGGCATTCACCTCAAATGCTTGCGCTGACCAAGACTGGTACTTCTCTATGATTCTGAATCCCGCTTGTTCAAGGAAAACCTCTATGTCTTCCAGCGGACGATATTTTAAATCAATGCTGGAATACTCAATCGCTCCACCTTCAAAATGGCGCTCTTTCTTCAAATACATGATGGATGTTTGCGAGTCATACTCGGCCTTCATACCTAAATAATTCACTTCACCATAAGTTGGAGAAACATAGGTTTGCCACAGTGCCATCTCATTATCCAATTCTAGATTCTCTGGCGTTGGTAACCGCGTATCGAAGACAAATCGCCCACCTTTTTCTAGGTGCTTTGATATTGAGCTCAGTGCGCCTGCCAGCATGTCGTCACTTAAAAAGGCCTGAAATGCATTCCCTGTCATTATGGCTAGGTCAAACTTCTTACCTAACGAAAACTGCGTTGCGTCGAGATGAAGAAAACGCAAGTTACTCCTGCTTTTGGCTTTGTCCTTTGCGTGTTTGAGCATCCCTTCAGAAATATCAATGCCAATGGCTTCGTTGAGTGGCTCAGAGACTGGAATCGTGACAATGCCGGAACCACAACAGACATCCAGTACACTTCGAGCATTGGTTTCTTCGATTAACCTTCTGATGAAAGCAATGTCGTGATGGTAATGCTGCTCGTATTGGGCATCGTATTCAATGCCCGATCCGAACTCGGTTAAATCTTGTGTTTTCAAAAACAGTCCTTGTTTGTTACTTATTTCAGCGGTGTGACTTTTTCAGCTCTAGCATCAAGTATCGACACACATAACCAACACCAGATACATAACCAATCACATTTTCTAGGGAAACCACTTCCAACCCCGCCTGCTGACAGAGTTGTTCAACTTCACTTTCGGTATATGCCGTATGCACGACCGATCCACTATAAGTATTTCGGGGCAAATCTTGTCCATCCGGATCGTGGTATTGAAAGCTGATAAAACATCGTCCATTCGCAGTTAGCTTATGCGAAATGCACTCCAGAAGTTGTTGAGGCTCTGCTAGAAACTCAGTAAAACCAAGTGCGGTGATAAGGTCGAAGGTTTGTTCAAACAAAGGGGAAAATGGCTCATCGAGATTATGAACCGCGACGCTTTGATAGAGGTTAGTTTGGCGCGCTTTATCAACCATTTTGGACGAGATGTCTAAGCCATGGATGGCGAGTTCTGGATAGTGACTTTTTACGACATGGCCGATACTGCCAGTCGCACAGGCTAGGTCGAGAACCGAGCCTTGCTCGATGGGAAAGGTTTTTAACTTCTCAGAAATCCAACGTGGACCGACGTAGTGACTGTCATCCACCAACTTTTGATAGCGATCCGACACATCATCATACATTTTTGCTACGTTCATCGTTTCCTCCTTGATAACCAGAACGATGCTCGAATGTAGCACGCAATAAGCATCTAGACACTTATTGGTTAACTAGTTCTTTATGGTATGTGACAGACTGGTTGTTTAGGACAACAAAAAAATCCGATACTCAATATTTTGAATATCGGATTTTTATTTCGTTATCGAGCCAACCAAATTCTCGCCAATATTCCTATCGGCGTTGTGATGCCTGTCGTAATAGAGGTCACTTCACCATTTCTTAAAATATAAATGGTTGGAGTCACGCTAATTTTCCATTCACGCATAATATCGCTTGAAGGATCGTTTATGTTTTCAAAACGATATTCTTTTGCCTGCATAAACTGCGCCACACGCTCATTTGGCCCTGATGAGCCAGAAACACCAACTACGGCATAGTCATCACTCAGCCAGCTCACGCTTGGGCTTACAAATTTACAAGCGGGGCACCAAGTCGCCCAAAAATAAACAACGACAGGTTGTTCATGACTTTGCGCGATTGCATCGAAGTATTCACCATCGCTCAATACGGAGCTCAATGGTGGTGCCTCTTGTTTAGGAATATCTTTGGTGCGATACCAATCCATCGCGATAGAAATAACGGTGACAATGAGCACCATCTGTACGATTTGAATGAGCCAATATCGGAATGTTCTACGCTGCTTTGTCGAACTCATTGAATGGTTCCCCCACTCGCTTGTTTCACCGCGCTTAAAACAACATCATTAGTCAGAATCACAGGTAACGGGATACCTTGTGGCGCCGCCGGGCCATAGACGATGTTAAACGGCACGCCGTAACGCCCATGAGCTCGTAAAAAGTCCGTTACCGAGCCGTCCGGATGTGTCCAATCTCCTTTTAACGTCGCCACATTAGGGCTTTGCAGCAATGAGTAGACAGGATCTTGCCAGATCACGCCGATCTTGTTCGCTTTACACGTGACACACCAATCCGCAGTCACATCCACAAACACCACTCGCCCATTACTGACGTGCTCTTCAATTGCTGAATTAGAAAGCTTTTGCCAAGCTAGATCATCCGGAAGTGGCGTTGCCCACTGGTCAGCAGTGACACTGCCAAGTAGTAAGCCGCCAGCTATTAACACTAACGATGCGGTCCCTGATACAGCAAGTACTTTCTCACCATACACACGCTTAACTCTTGCCATCATGACGACAAAAGCAACCACAGCGATGAGTGCAATCCATAACATCGGTACATGATTTGCCATTAATGAAAGTAGCCAAACGCTGGTTGCCAACATCATTATGCCAAACACGATCTTAACGACATTCATCCATGGACCAGGCTTTGGTAGTTTTAGCGCGATACTTGGAAACACAGCGACTAAGATCCAAGGCAGTGCCATACCCAATGCTAATGCTGTAAAGGTTGCAAATAACGTTAATACGTCCGCGCCCAAGGCAAAAGCAACGGCAGTGCCTAAAAACGGTGCGGAACAAGGTGTCGCAAGCAAAGTAGCGAACATACCTTGAACGTAGTGACCCACTAGAGAGTTATCACCTTTCGATGCGAGCCATGTATTGGTACCCGATGACAGACGGATTTCAAATAACCCCAACATATTGGCGCCGAACAAAGCAGTGACTAGTACCATCAATCCTAGGAACCAAGGGCTTTGAAATTGCACGCCCCAACCGATCGCGTTACCCGTAAGCTTCAACACCAAAATGAATCCAGCTATCAGCCAGAACGAAGTGAGAATCCCCAGAGAAGAAGCGATAAACTGGGTACGAATTTGACGGCGCTCTACACCATGCGCAGCCACAATACTGCTGAGCTTCATCCCCAAAACCGGAAGAACACACGGCATGATGTTCAAAATCAAACCGCCTAACAGTGCAAATAAGAAAATACTCGCTAAAGAGGTAGTTGGCAGTGACGATGTAACCGCTCCTGCTTGTGCTTGTGTTACCTCTTCGACCAGCAAGTTATCATCTTTGATAGAAACATATAACGATTGTTCATTAAGCTCTACCTCACCCAGCCAGGTATCAACCGAGTAATTTGCTGTGACGATATCACCTTCTTGCTGAAGTCCATCCAACTTAAAGCTGTAGTCACGAATCGCATCACCAACACCATCCACCAACACTTGAGGATTTTGCCAACCTTGCGTGTTCTTTAGTTTGATTTGTAATTTGGATTGAGTCACATCCCAATTTGTTTGCGTGACCTCAACAAAAGGCGAAGATTGAGGAACATTACTCGCCGCTTGGGCGTAACTGAACATCACGTCTTCGTCCACTTTCAGCTCAGAAGGTAAGAACGTCAATTGGATTTGGTAGTCCGTCAGCACACAAATCGTCGTACAGGAAGAAAGCGTGAGCACTGCATCAATCGTGACGGGTTTCGACATATCGTCGATATGCAGCGTCATTGGGAACAAAGTGTCGCCTTTGTAACCGAGAGTCTCAATGCCCAATAACTCGAACTTTTGCGGATATGGCCATTGCCAATCAACCTTGCTCAGGTTTTGCGAGTTTTGCCAATCTATCGATGGCGCGACACCACCCTCGCCCGGCGATCGCCAATAAGTTTTCCAGTCTCCGGTTAACTTGACATCCAAATAACCTGTAAGTGTTTTGGCTTGCAGATCTTGTTGACCCGTTAGTACAAAGCGCGTTTGCACTGGAGGATGTTGCGGGTTGGTCATCCAACCGGTATCGGTAGTTTGTGCTGAAATATTCAGAGAGAACAAACTCAAAGCCAGCGTCATAAAGAACATAGACGCGAACTGAGTCAGTTTGGTAATTTGATTCATAGTAATTCCTAATAATAAAAACAAATGTGCTAAACCGCTGACGTTATTGGTCAGAAAGCACGTTTTTATTCTTGGAATACACAGAAAGTCAGATGGACTCGATACTTACGACCTATCGGCTCCGTCCAATATTGTGCGCGAATATAAGCGCAGCACATCCAAATAGCCGACGCCAAAAGACCGACAAACAGAACAACAATAAATGCATCGATCTGATGTTGAGAAAATTGAATTAACTTTTCAGACAATTCGCATTTGCTAGTTTCTTTAGCATCAATCGACTTGACGCTCGAACCCTCATCAGTAAGTGAAACAGCAGGCGATACCGTCTCGTACTTCATAGAGCATGACGATGCAAAACCTGAATTTTGCATCAGACACACGACAACCACCCAGCCAATAATCGCTAGTAGCCATTTCACCCGTTTATGTGGTGTGTGATGTCGTTTAGTCAATAAACTCATAAGAATTCAGATAAAGTAGGAACGAAGAAGATAATACGCGAGTCGTCATAAAGCTCAAGTTGTATCCACAAATAACATTAAGAAGCTTCACTCACTAAGCTCTAATCTAGCTTGCCATAAATATATGCCAACTCTGCGACGGTTTTCGCTGAGAACTTTTTCAATAGGTTAGCGCGGTGTACTTCAACCGTGCGCATTGCAATGCAAAGTTCGTCAGCAATTCGAATGTTGCGCTTGCCTGCAATGATCAAACGTAAAATGTCTTTTTCTCTGGGAGTGAGCGATTCATACGCCGATTTTGCCGCCGCCATATCAAGGTTTGCAGCCGACTGCACTTGCCCCTGCAAAATGGCTTGTGCCAACTCATCGCCTTTGACTGGCTTTTGGAAAAAATTGACCGCGCCAGCTTGTAATGCATCGACCGCCATCGGGACATCACCATGTCCGGTCAGGTAAATAACGGCCAAGGGACTGTTGGCTTGATTTAAAATTTGATGGACTTGCTGACCACGAAGATTTGGCATTCGACTATCAAGAATGACACACCCCGCTTGCTGAACGTCCACCTCATCGAGGAAAGACTGCCCATCAGCAAAAGTGGTGACGTTGAAATCATGTTCTTCCAGCATAAAAGCGAGCGAGTCACGCACCGATTCATCATCATCGACTACAAAAACAGGTAGCTGCTTTTCACCGCTGCTCATTGAATGCTCCTATGCCTAGTTCAGATTAGTTTTGATATGGAAACACAAGCTCAACCAAACAACCATGTGGTGCTATCGAGCTGATGACAAACTCGCCACCATGCATTTCCATCACATCGCGACAAATGGCCAACCCCAGCCCAAGCCCTTCTTCTTTGCTACTCACAAACGCTTGAGTCGGATTCTCTTGCTGCAACCCTGTACCATTGTCTAACACTCGAATAGAGAGTTGACTGATTTGGTAATCGCAATGCAGGGCAATTTTACCTTGATAACCTGATGAGTGATATTTCTCTTGGAACAAAGTACACGCATCAATCGCGTTGCTGATCACATTAACTAAAACCTGTTGTACGCCAACTGCATCGACAAGTAACGGACGAATGTTCCCTTCTATACTGGCCACAATAGAAATGTTTTGCTTCTGCATTCTAAAATGGAGCAACTCAATCGTGTCATCAATGAGTAGTTGAAGGTCACACGACGTTTTGTCGACACTGCGCTTGCGAATCAACGTTCTTAATCGCTGAATAATTGCATCGGCTCTTTCAACTTGGCCCTGTATTTTCTCAAGTACAGGGATAATATCTTCATGTGGGCGTTTTTTGGCCAAGCGAAGTAAACCGCCTTCACTATAATTGCGAATGGCTGCCAATGGCTGATTGAGTTCATGAGCAAGACTAGTGCCGATTTCTCCGACAATCGCGACCCTTTGTGAATGTTCTAACTGTTCACTTTTCTCTTTTAATCGTAACGATGTCTGCTCCAACGCTTGCTTACTCTTGCTAAATCGATACTCAAGCCAAAAGTGGTACGCGTTCAACACAATCACAAACATGAACAGCGCCCATGCCCATTCTTGATGACTACGCAGCCAGCGTAGAGCCTCACTCCACCAAGGTTGTTGCAACGGATGGAGATCCAACGCCTGATAAAGTTTGTCGATGCTCAGCAAGCTGACGGGGGACGTCCAACCTGACGCGCCTGCCGCAATAACCGCAGGGCGTTCAGGTGGCATCGCTAACAATACTTGCGCAATCTGTTTGGCGATCTGAGCTGAGCCGCGCTCTGTTTTGGCAAATGACCAGTTAGGATAAAGCGGTGTGGAAACAGCGCATAACGAGCGCTCGTTCGGCTGTTGATTTAAAACTCGGTAATTACTCGGTTGTAAAAGCCCTTCACTTAGCATCTGTTCCAATAAACAAGCAGGGACAACGGCCGCTTCCACATTGCCATCACGTAATTGATACAGGTTGGCATCAATAGGAAAACCAAGATAGCGGACATCAGAAAAGAAATCGTTTGGATTAAGCCCCATTTTGACTATTTGATAGCGCATCGTTAGATAACCACCAAACGCTTTTTCTGATACCGCCGCAACAGGACGTCCTGAGACATCTTGCACCGTTTGATAACTTGAATTGGCTCGAACCACCAGCGCCGAACCAATGCCGTAATTCGAGTTTTGTGGTGCTCTGCTGGTTAGCGTTGCCATCCACGACAGTGCGTATTGCCTACCCAACCGCACTGCCTGACCTGGGTTAGTTAAGATGAAATCCATGGTCTGAAACTTCACCGCTTCGCCCATTTCATCCAAGTTAAGGGGATGAAGGACAAAATGCACATCGGAAATTTGCTGATTGAGCCAATCAATGGTCGGTTGCCATCTCTGCTCGGCATAAAGATGACCACGTATCGCTAACACGCCCACTTCGACTTTTTGCTTGGCCTGTGGCTGCTCTGCTTTTTGCTCTTGCAGATCTGCTTGTTCAGAAACAGCGCCCTGAGCTAAAGATGCAAAGACAACCAAGCAAAGAATCCAAAACTGAAGCAACCGTGGCGTTTTGTTCATGATGAGTCGAATCGTTCCTTCGAAAATAATGAAGCAAGAATAACAGCTACCTTCCCTAAACCACATTTGTTTTAGATCAAGTTTGATCTGGGTATGTGGAAATCCACAATATAAGCCTCGCGGTGCATTTCTCACAATGGAATCAGTCAATTCAAATACAACAAAAAAAGCAGGTGAGTTATGGATTCCACCAAACGTCGCTTTCTCAGCGCGGTCACAGCCGGAGCCGCGTTAATTCCAGTCGCAGGCATTGGCACGGCAACTGCGGGAAACATTATTCGAAATAACCAGTCCGCTGACCGAAAAGGACAAGTGGGGAAACGTTATGCCATGGTGGTGGATTTGCGTAAATGCGTCGGCTGCCAGGCTTGCACTGTGGGTTGCAGCATTGAAAACCAAGCGCCTATCGGTCAGTTCCGAACCACAGTAAAGCAGTACGAAGTCACGCTGGATGATGGCTCTACAACCACGCGAGAAGCGAAAGCCTTTATGCTGCCTCGCCTTTGTAACCACTGCGAAAACCCACCCTGCGTGGCTGTCTGTCCGGTTCAAGCGACCTTTCAGCGCGAAGATGGCATTGTCATGGTGGATAACAGTCGCTGCGTCGCCTGCGCGTATTGCGTACAAGCTTGCCCTTACGATGCGCGTTTTATCAATGAGGACACCCTCACCGCAGATAAATGTACCTTCTGTGCTCACCGTCTAGAACAAGGTCTATTGCCTGCCTGCGTGGAAACCTGTGTTGGCGGTGCACGTGTAATTGGTGATTTGAATGATCCATCAAGTGAAGTCCGCCGCTTAATTGCGAAGCACCAAGACGACATCAAAGTGCTAAAACCCAATGAAGGTACCAATCCACACGTGTTTTATATCGGCATGGATGAACGCTTTACCAGCCATATCGACGGACAACCAGCTATTTACGACCCACAAGGAGATCGCGCATGAACATCACCGAAGTGTTAGTCCAACCTCAAGCGATGGCTTGGCTCCCGTGGGCGGTACAGTATTTCTTCTACATCGGTTCGGCTTATGCGGCTGCTATTTTATTCCTAATCGCCCTATTATTTGAAAAACACACCAGCCACAGACTGCGCGCTGCGCTTGTGCTGACGCTGGCCATCGGCGCCATCGTGGGGCCATTAGCGTTAACTGGTGATTTACACCAACCGGGACGCGCATGGCATTTTTACGCGCACATCACGCCGTGGTCATGGATGTCTTTAGGATCGCTTTTCTTGCCTGTTTTCTCAGGTTTAGCGGTAGTGACTGCATGGCTGTATCTCCGCCAGAATCTGATCAACTTACGTAATCAGCCAGGGAAAGTACTGCCTCTAATTTCAAAGCTGTCACTGGGTGAATGGGTGCTCTCTCGTAGAGCCATGCTTATGGTGTCCGCCATCACGGTGCTATCAGGCATAACCATTGCAGTCTACACAGGCGCTGAAATTGCGGTCGTAAAATCACGCTCGTTATGGCACCAACCAGCGTCACCGATTCTTTGGTTTGTTACTGCTTTTATGGGCGCAGTCGGCTTCGCTCTGCTGATTTGGCTCTTGCTGCCTAGTCAGTCAAAGACGCTGACATCTGGCGATACTAATTTACTGAAAAAATCGGTGGTAACGAGCGGCGTTCTGACGCTGATTCTCCTACCCATTTGGGCATCCAACAATTCCGCATTTTCACTCTATTCCAGCGAGCAATGGATACAAAATATAGCTCTGCTCACTTTGGTTATTTTAGGCAGCATCATCTTCGCGCTTATGACGATGAGAAACGCCAAATCGTCAACAACGTCTCGTATGTATCATGTCATGGGCACCTTGTGCCTGTCGTTGATCACGTTGGCAAGTGCGTGGCTGATTCGCTGGTTTACCATCATGGAAGTACAAACCATCGCCAAGTTCGATGCAGGGCTGTATCCATACCAACTCACTATGGATGGAAATGGCTGGATAGGCATTATCGGCATGCTCGGATTGTGGCTTGCACTGGCACTGCTCGGCTCGGAGCTGGTTCAGCCAAAACCAAATATCGAAGCAAAAGCCTCATCACTCACCTTAACTGAACGCTAATCAAAGGAGATTTCATCATGGATAACAAACGCCGTCAGTTTTTGAAATCAGGCATTGCAGTGGGTGGGCTTGGCGCATTCGCTGCGGGTTACGCCACCACAACCAAACATATGGTCGAAGGTGCGCTTGAAGGCACCGCCGGAGAAAAAACGCGTGATATTCACCACGGTAACTCGCTTGAACCAGAATACAAGGTCAACAACAAAGGCAACCTAATCCCGAATCCAAATCAGCGCGTTGCGCCATCCATGTGCTTTGGTTGTTGGTCACTGTGCGGGTTGCGTGTACGCATTGATAACCGCAACGACGAGATTTTGCGTATTACTGGCAACCCATATCACCCACTCTCTCATCAGCAACACATTCCGTTCGAAACGCCAGTCAAAGATGCTTATTTAAGTTTGGCAGGAGAAGCGGGCCTTGAAGGTCGCTCCACCGCCTGCGCACGTGGAAACGGGATGCTAGAAATTCGCAACAGTCCGTACCGCATCACTCAACCGCTGAAACGAGTTGGCAAACGCGGCGAAGGAAAATGGATTCCGATCAGCTACGAGCAATTGATAGAAGAAGTCGTTGAAGGTGGTGATTTATTTGGTGAAGGTCATGTTGATGGCTTACGCGACATTCGCGATTTAACAACGCCCGTAGATCCTGAAAACCCAGAATATGGCCCGAAAGCCAATCAACTGTTAATGACCAATGCTGGTAACGAAGGCCGAGACGACATCTTCAAACGCTTCGCGTTCAACAGCTTTGGTACGCGTAACTTTGGGCATCATGGCTCTTATTGTGGCTACGCATTTCGTGCTGGTAGCGGCGCATTTATGAACGATTTAGATAAGAACGCACACTTAAAGCCAGACTTTGATAATGCGGAATACATCATCTTCATCGGTATGTCGCCAGCTCAAGCTGGCAACCCTTTTAAGCGTCAGGCGCGCCAACTCGCCAATGCGCGAACAAAAGGTAGCTTGGAATACACCATCATCACGCCAAGTTTGCCTGCGGGTTCATCGAGCTTGGCTGCCGGTGACAACAACCGCTGGGTACCAATCAAACCGGGCACCGACTCTGCCCTCGTGCTTGGCATGATCCAATGGATCATCGAAAACCAACGCTACAACAAAACCTTCTTGGCGCAGCCGGGGGCGAATGCGATGAAACGTGCAGGCACAGCGCACTGGTGTAATGCTACGCATCTCGTGATAAGCGATGAGCAGCACCCGAGAAACGGCACGTTTTTACGCGCGTCGGATCTGAATCTGCCATTCGAGGGCGAAGCGTTGTCTGATTCCGATCCGTACGTCATCGTGGATGCTCAAAGCGGCGAATTTGGTGTTCATACCCAGACAGGGGAAGCGGCACTGTTTGTCGATAAAACGGTTTCGCTTGCATCAGGCGAAGTGCGAGTAAAATCTTCCCTGCAAAGACTCAAAGAAGAGGCGTTTAAATACAGCCTTGAGTTCTACAGCCAACAATGTGAGATTCCTGTCGAACAAATTGTTGAACTAGCAAAGCGCTTCACCAGTTACGGAACAAAAGCGGTGGTCGATACCCACGGTGGCAACATGCACACCAATGGGTTCTATAACTCGTTTACCATCATGATGCTCAATGCGTTGATTGGAAACATCAACATGAAAGGCGGAGCGATGGCGAAAGCGGGTGGCTACCCAACTTCCGCTGCGGGTCCTCGTTACGACTTCACCAAGTTTGCTGGCAAAGTCGGCCCGAGAGGTATCTTTCTATCGCGCAGTAAATTCCCATACCACAAGACCAGCGAATACAAACGTCGCGTTGAGGCAGGTGAATCCCCTTACCCAACTCGCGCCCCTTGGTATCCGTTTGCCGCGCCACTGCTGACAGAGCACCTATCTGCGGCTATTGATGGGTATCCATATCGCGTTAAAGCGTGGATCAACCACATGGCGAACCCGATGTATGGTGTACCCGGTTTGAAAACACTGCTGGAAGACAAGCTTAAAGATCCAAAGCAGCTCGGTTTGATTGTGTCTGTTGATGCGTTCATTAACGAAACCACCGCGTTGTCGGATTACATTGTGCCGGACACCGTTACTTACGAAAGCTGGGGCATGGCAACGCCTTGGCACGATGTTCCGGTGAAAACCGTCACCGCTCGTTGGCCGATAGTGGAAGCGCGAACAGAGAAAACCGCCGACGGTCGCTCGATTTGCTTAGAGAACTTTCTGATTGATGTTGCTAAGAAAATGCAGCTGGGCGGTTTTGGTGACAATGCAATTCAAGATGCACAAGGCAACTGGCACGCTCTCCATCGCGCCGAAGATTTCTATTTGCGAGCTGCAGCAAACTTGGCTTATGTGAAAGGCGGCGTGCCTGAAGTTTCGGCAGAAGACATTGCATGGTCAGGCTTAGAGCGTTTAATGCCAGCGATGCAAAGAACGCTAACAGCGGATGAGATGAAACGAGTGGCGTTTATTTTTGCTCGCGGCGGACGCTTTGAAAATGCAACCGAAGCGTATCAAGGTGATCAAATGAAGCACAAATGGACACGACCTGTTGCGATATGGAATGAACGTGTCGGCAGCGCAAGAAACACCATGACGGGAGATTTCTACACGGGTTGCCCAACATGGCATCCACAAAAACTGGCCGACGGCACACCAATGGAAGACCAGTTCCCAAGCTCAGAATGGCCTTTCAGCCTGACTAACTTTAAATCCAACATTCACAGTGCGGTATCCAACCTATCGCCAAGGTTGAACTCGATCAAAGGCGTAAACCCAGTGTACATCCATCCAGTCGATGCCGAACACGCAGGCATTAAAACGGGTGATGAGTTTGTTATCGAAACGCCATCTGCAAGCACCAAAGCACTTGCGATGATAGTCAGCGGGATTCGCCCTGGCACACTAGGATTTGAACATGGTTTTGGTCATACCGAGCTAGGACAACGCTCGCACTGGATCGGCGATAAACAGCAACCCATAAAAACTCGCAGCCAAGATGGTGTCAACATTAACGACATCGGATTAATTGACCCAACCCGAGAAGGGAAAGGCGTGTTGTTGGATTGGGTGGTAGGAGCCGCGGCTCGCCAATCATTACCAGCCAAAATCCGCAAAGCTTAGTAGACAACCAAACCTGAAGAGCTGCCATTTAGCAGCTCTTCCCATCCTCTAAATATGTGGAAATCCACAATACCTTTAGTTATTGATAAAGCCGACAATACAGCACCCAAGTCACTATCACAGTAGACACTTGGAGATATTAATAACAATTAAAGTGAGTCAGCATGTCAAAAATACTACCTGTGGTGACGGCCTGTTTGCTGGCAACCACAATGGGCGCAAGCGCCTCGTCTATTCCGGAAAAAGCCAGCGTGTGTAGTGGTTGTCACGGCCAAGATGGCATGGGTCAACCAAATATCGCTCCGATGATCGCTGGTCTGAACGCGAATTATCTCAACACTCAAATCGAACTATTCCTTAGTGGTGAACGCCAAAATGTGGTCATGCAAGGCATGGCGAAAGAGCTTAGCGATCCTGCCGTTCGTAAAGAAGTCATGGATTACTTTGCTAACCTTCCAAGCTACGAGTTCACTAACCCAGAGCAACGCGGCGACCAAGCCGACATTCGTAACCCGTATCGTAAATTAATCTTCCAAGGTGATTGGAATAGAAACATTCCAGCTTGCGCGACTTGTCATGGAGCCAGCGGAATGGGCGTCGACAAATTCCCTCGCCTCGCAAGCCAACATGCTGATTACTTAAAAACGCAATTGATGGCATGGAAAAACGGCACTCGCAGTGGCGATCCGCTCAATATGATGGGGACCATCGCAAAAAATCTCACTGACAAAGAGATCGAAAACCTTGCTTACTACTTTGCCTCATTACGTTACTAGGAGCAGTCATGAAACGTTTCTATTCTTTGTTCGCACTGCCTTTCATTTCTACGCTCGTACTAGCGAACGACCCGTTACCGGACCGCCAGAAAGAGCTACCTGCGATAGAAAAAGAAAATCACGGTGAATATTTGCAGCCTCGCGATCTGAGTAAAATTCCAAACACCGCCTTTGGTGAGCAAGTAAAACGTGGTTATTCCCTATTTGTTAACTCGCAACAGATGCGCGGCAAATACGTTGGCAATGAGCAAAACTGTGTGAACTGCCATATGGAAGCAGGACGAAAAGCCAATGCAGCACCGCTGTGGGCGGCTTACATGGCCTACCCGGCTTATCGCAAGAAAAACGATCGCGTAAACAACTATGCTGACCGTATCCAGGGTTGTTTCGAATATTCCATGAACGGTAAAGCGCCCGCTTACGATTCGCCAGAAATTGTTGCTCTTAGTGCTTACGCCTACTGGTTGGCGATGGGCGGCTTGCTCGACAAACATGGTATGACGGATGAACCCATTCCAGAGCTAGACGCTAAAGCGTTGCAAGTTGGTGGAAAAGCAAAAGACTTCCCGTTGCCCGAAGCCATCGCACAAGCATTACCAATTGAAGAACGAGGTAATCTCTCTGGACGTGGTTACCCAAAAATCGCCGCCCCTGAGCAAGAACCATCACCAGAGCGAGGCGCACTGGTCTACGAAAAGAACTGCGAAACTTGCCATCGCGCCGACGGCTCGGGTATCAAAGGCACCGACGGCCATTCATACATTCCTCCGCTTTGGGGCGAATTTGCGTATAACTGGGGTGCAGGTATGCACCGCATTAACACTGCGGCCTATTTTATTTATGAGAACATGCCACTTGGAAAAAGTGTGCAGCTGACTGAGCAAGAAGCTTGGGACGTTGCTGCGTACATCAATAGTCACGAACGCCCACAAGATCCTCGATTTAAAGGCAGCGTCACCGCAAATGCTGAAAAATACCACCAGCACCAAGGTTACTACGGCAAAACACTAAACGGTAAGCAAATAGGTAAAAACGCATTTGCAAGCGGAACGGTTGAATAGCAACGTTAGAGCTTGCCGTATAACTATATCCTTATGTACATTCCTGCCCTATGCTTGGGCAGGTTCTTTCTCTCATCCCAAAGATCACCATTTCATTTGCTTCACTCAAACCACTTCTATGCGGTAACGACTTCCCAATTTCAAACCCTAGCAGTAAAATGTTGCATACTTTTCAGCATTGCTTGGCATGTTTTAGCAACACGAGTACGGCGATTGCAAAAGTAAGAAACTCGTAAACTCCTGAATCAAAACAAGCGTGTCTAATGAAAAAAGAGTATTCTTAGGACAAATGAATCCAAAACCTACCCGATGAGTATTCAACCTAATTCCCGTCAGTTAATTTCATGCGAAGAATGCGGCCTTGTTGTTCGTATTCCCGATATCGATCAAGGGCAAAAAGCTCAATGTCCTCGATGCGCGCATTCTCTGACAAAAGTGAATGCTAAACCCTATCAAAGCGTGATCGCCATTTCATCGGCATGTTTGATCATGTTGGTGTTAAGCATTTCTTTTCCTTTTATGTCGTTCAGTGTGCAAGGGCTATCGCAAGAAATCACCTTATTGCATGCAGCCAAAATGCTGGCTGAATTTCAAAATGTACTTTTAGGTGTGTTACTTCTCGCAACGGTCGTCGTATTGCCTGCTATCTATGTCGGTCTCATTCTCTTTCTTCATCTCGAAGCATTAAAAGCGCGTAAACATACGCCATCCAAAAAACAGCAACGAATGACGAAAGTTTTATGTCGCCTTCTGTTTCGAGTCGAACCCTGGCTGATGGTCGATGTATTCTTGATTGGCGTATTAGTCAGCTTAATTAAAATCGCTTCTCTGGCAGACATTGGAATGGGGACTTCATTCTGGGCGTTCTGCGTTTATACCGTACTGGTAGTCAAATGTATTTCTATGGTTGACAAAAGCTGGCTCTGGGGACACTTCATTCCAGCCATCGTGCTGCCCGATGTAAATGAGGGCGATACGCACCATAACCACAACCATATTGGTTGCCATACGTGTCACCAACTCAACCCAATTGAAGCGAAAAAGCACCAATACTGCATTCGTTGTAAAAGCCCTATTCATAAATACAACCCAGCAGATAATTTACAAAAAGCTTGGGCGCTTTTGTTTGCGTCAGTCATTTTCTATATCCCCGCGAATCTTTATCCAATGATGTATACCGTAAGCCTTGGACATTCAGAAGGCTCGACTATCATGGAAGGGGTAATACTGCTTTGGCATTTAGGTTCTTACCCTATTGCGATGGTAATTTTCTTTGCTAGCGTATTCATTCCAATGGCGAAAATGCTGGCACTCGCGTGGCTGTATTACAATGCGCAAAAAGCGCGATATCTTCCTCCTGAAGAAAGTATTTCACGCTTAAAGATATACCGCTTAACTGAGTTTATTGGTCGTTGGTCCATGATCGATATCTTTGTCGTTGCCATCTTAGTTGCACTGGTTCAGTTGCAAAACTTAATGGCGATTTATCCAGGCCCTGCTGCGCTCTCTTTCGCGGCAGTGGTCATTTTCACTATGCTTTCTGCAATGATATTTGACTCACGTTTGTTGTGGCAGTTGCCACAAAACGAAGTGCAGGAGCCGATTTCTGACAACTTAAACGAGAAAGCCAAATATGAGTGATGAGAACAACGTAACCGCTCAAATAAAACCGCAAAAGCAGATTTCTGCGATCTGGATTGTCCCGATCCTTGCGCTAGCCATGGGAGCGTGGATGCTGTTCCAATACATCAACAGTACAGGCCCACAAATTACTCTCCAACTGCCGACCGCAGATGGGATTGAGGTTGGTAAAACCGAGATCCGAGCATTGAATGTTAAAGTCGGTCTGATTACCGAAGTCACTCTCAGTGAGAACTATGATCACATCATCGCCAAAGCGCAGATGAATAAAGACGCGGAGCGCATGCTGCGAGATGACACGATGTTTTGGGTGGTGAAGCCTCGAATTGGCCGTGATGGCGTTTCAGGTTTAGAGACCTTGCTCTCTGGCGCTTACATCCAACTTCAGCCGGGTAAATCCAAAGTAGAAAAGGAGCACTTTACGGTATTAGATGTGCCACCGGTCGCTTCTCCTGATGCAGAAGGCCTGCGTCTTGTATTAACGCACCGCGAAGCTGGCAAACTAGGTGTTGGTGACCCGGTTATTTATAAAGGCTTTACCGTTGGTCGTGTAGAGAAAACCAGCTTTGATGTTGATACTCGCAAGGCGCTGTATCAACTCTTTATTTTCAAACCTTATGACAGTTTAGTGCGCACTCGTACTAAGTTTTGGCTGAATTCTGGTGTTGATTTACAGCTCAATGCCGAAGGGTTTGAAGTTAAGTTTGGCTCGCTAGAGAGCATGCTAACGGGTGGCGTTACCTTCGATACTGTTCCAGGCCTTGAGTCCGGTGAACCACTCACAGAAGACATGGTTAACTTCCGCTTATACGATGATATTAAGCAGCTGAGAGAGGGTATGTACGATGACTACATTGAGTTCGTCATGTTATTTGATGAATCTGTCCGTGGCTTAAAAGCGAATGCGCCTGTTGAGTACCGCGGTCTTCGTATTGGTACCGTAACGAGAGTACCGATGCGTTTACCAACACCAGAAGAAAACTTCTCTGCGAAAAAAATTCCTGTTTTGGTGCGCGTTGAGCTCGGTCGAGTGTACGGAGATTTAGAATCCCAATCTTTATCTATGTTCAAAGAGAAGTTGAAGGAAGAGTTTGCTCGCGGTCTCCGTGGCACCTTAAAGACTGGTAACTTGTTAACTGGCGCGCTTTATATTGATGCAGACTTTTATCCTAATGATGATCAGTACGTTCCAAGTGAATTTGAAGGTTTAGATGTTTTCCCAACCATGCGTGGTGGTTTTGCCCAAGTCCAGCGCCAAGTCAATGACTTCCTAAATAAGATTAATAGCTTACCAATGGAAGAAACGCTTAACTCTCTCAATTCAACGTTAAAAACGTCGGAAAAGACGTTGGCGTCAGCAGAACGTGTCGCGGACAGTATTGATAAACTTTTAAATCAAAAAGAGACGCAAGAGATCCCAACAGATATTCGCCAAAGCTTGCAGCAGTTGCAAAAAACACTCGATGGTTATGGACCAAACTCAACCATGTACAATGAAATGGAAGCCACGCTCAAAGAACTAGAAAGCGTGATGACAGAGTTTAAACCCGTACTTAAACAGCTAAACGAAAAGCCAAACTCTCTCGTGTTTGGAGAAGATGAAATCA
The DNA here is from genome assembly GCF_013048515.1 of Vibrio sp. 1-2 (7-a). NCBI lineage: Bacteria > Pseudomonadati > Pseudomonadota > Gammaproteobacteria > Vibrionales > Vibrionaceae > Vibrio > Vibrio sp. 1-2 (7-a). Next base: position 587,008 of record NZ_VHSQ01000001.1, on the reverse strand, counting down.
GTGACCCAATCCCAGTTAAAGGCCAAAACTAATGAAACGAGTATTCTTTTTGTCTATCGCGCTATTTGTCGGTCTAACGGGTTGCAGTAGCACTCCAGAAACTAAAGGGGCTTTGTACCTTCTACCTAAGGCGGAACCAGTGACTCTGAGCTCTTCTGATATCTCACAGCGCCCTACTTTAGTTGTTCGTCCAGTAAAACTGGCAAGTTATTTAAACGACAGTGGTATCGTTTACCGAACCTCTGAGACTCAAGTTATCCAGGCAAGAAACAATCAATGGGCGCATAGTATTTCCGAGCAAATCACTCAGAGAGTCGTCACAGAACTACGCCACAAACAGACTCATTACTGGCCGACTGAAATGAACAACCTGTTGGTTCAAAATGGTGAAGCCAAACTACAGCTTACGTTAAATAAATTTAATGGTAGCTACAAAGGCAATATCGAAATTGAGGGGGAATGGTTACTCATCAATGCTGAAGGTAAGGTAGAAAACAGTGCACCAATACAAATCTCTCAGCCTCTACAGGACGAAGGCTATGGAGCACTTGTCGACGCACTGTCCGTCGGGTTGGAAGAACTTACTTCGGACATTGCCAAAAAAATCTAAGATCGATGTTAATTACAGGGAAGCAAGTTGCTTCCCTTTTTGTGCTGCGAGAAGTTTTTAGATCGAAATAGATGTAGATAATCAAGCGAGACAAATTGATCTTAGTCAGACTGCAATCCGTTCTTTGGTGCTACTCTACGGCAAAATATAAAGCCCCATCCTATGGCCTTATGTAGAGGTCTTGTTGATAAGGTTCTTGAGTAGCAATGTCGATTAACATTTCCGATTTAACCACCGCCCTAAATAAGGTGGAGCATATTCATAAAGTTCAGCTTGAAAATGTGCATCAGTTCTTTAAAGCAAACGAAGCTTTCTCGGTAAAAACGTTCAGCCAACTTATATCTAGTGACTCACTTGATGAGCGATTTAAAACCATCGACAAGGCCTTCTCTTTGCTTGGTGATGTGAAAACCTACCTTTTAGAAGCGTCCTACTTAGTTAAGTAAAAATAAAAAAGCCCCTGTAACTTAATTACCGGGGCTTTCATTTTTATCGCCGCTAAGTTGTGGAGTTACAACTTGTAGCGATCATCAATGACCGTTGTCTCTGGGAAGGTTTTACCCTCGTCCATCGCTTCCTCAGTCTCTTCTTTTACTTTGGTATCGATCCAGAAATTACCAATATCCATTGGATGAAGCACCCATTCTGTCGCTTTTGTCATGCCATCTTTAGGAATTTTAACCCAGCGCCAATGTGCAACTCGAGAATAAGGCACCATGTACCCAGGAACGATGATATTCGCTTTGCTGACATAGTTTTGGATTTGATGCGATAAATCGTAACGCTTCTCCTGATCAAACTCAGAGTCATAAGCTTCAATCAACTGGTCCAGCTCAGGGCTGCTGTAGTTGGTGTGAGCATTTGTTTGTGGTCGATTCGCATTATCCGAGTGTAGATATTCCCAATACGCAGGAATCTCACCAGAACCCATATTCAAGAACGCTAACTGATGCTTTTTCTCAAGAATGTATTTAAACGCAGATGAACCATCAACCAAGTTTAACGTGAACTCAAGACCAGCGAGTTTCGCTTGCTCTTTCAAGTACGCAATACGCGGTGTCCAAGAGTTGTATCCATAGGTGATAGCAAAGCTCAAGCGTTGGCCCTTGTCGTTGACACGAATACCATCTGCGCCAACTTTGTCAAAGCCCGCTTTTTCGAAATGTTTAACCGCCGCATCGGCATCAAACTTAGGCGGTGTATTGTTAGGATCATCGTATTCGCCATGACCAAAGCCGAGTCCATGTGGTTTACGTGAATAATCTCCACGCATGATATTTTCAATCATGCCGTCATAGTCAGTCGCTGCCATAACACCTTTGCGCACTTCTAGGTTATCCAACATCGGCATCGCGGTGTTCATCCAAAGGCCACCAGCGCCTTGTGGTGCTTCGTTAAAGCCCCAGTACTTTTGGATATAGCCTTTTTTGTACACATCACTATCGGTTTTGTCATGCCAGAAGCTTGGTAGCACCATCTCAAAGTAGTCCAAGTTGCCTTTCTCAAAGTGCTTCATGGCAATATCAGGATCGCGAATCACCTTAATGCGGACTTTTTCTACGTTGTAGCGGTTTTTATAGTAGCGGTTGTTATACCCCCACCAATCTTCACCGACGTGTTTGAATGTCACGCTCTTACCTTTCTTCACTTTATCAATGTAGTAAGGCGCTGCAGTTGGCTCAGATTTAAAGTTGAACTTTCTGACAAAGTTATCAGGCATGCCATCGTTATTTGCGTCCTTTTCTCCTTCAAAGAAGTGTTCCGGACGAGGCTGAAAACCATTACTCGGCATGTTAATCATAACCATGAGCGAGTCATGACTTTGAGCTACAGCAAGATTGACTTTGATCGTGTAGTCGTCAATTTTTTCAACACCAACAACGCTGTTCGTGAAGAAGTCGTTGTACCACGGGTCGATAATGTCTTTTGACGTGTAGTACTTCATCATAAAGACGTAATCATCTGCCGTAATTTTTTCACCATCTGACCACTCGGCCGTTTCATCAAGCTTAAAGAATACGGTTTTGTTGTCCTCTCCAAATGCCCATGACTTAGCAAGTTGGGGGATCCATTTACCAGTATTTGGATGACGCTGAGCAAGCTTTGGTGAACCATCCATTAAATATTGGCGCAAGCCGGAGTTCGCATCTGGACCAACACTTCGTAATGTCTGAGGAAAGCTCTGAATGTAAGTACGATAAGTACCACCTCGTACCGCTTCTTCAGAGGCGAACAGAGGTTCATTGTTATTTGAAATCCATTCTATATCAGCAGGTAGCTCTGCCGCACTCAGTTGAAAACTGGCAGCGGTCAATGTTGCAAGTACTGAAAATGGCAGTTTTTTAGTCATGTTTCTTCCTTGTTGTGTTTGCGATTAAGGTCGTAGCAAGGAAGACGGCGTGTGAAAGCTGCAAATAGAAAATACGCAGATAGGAAATAATAGGAGCGTAATATGAAGTGACTTCCTGCCAGCTTCTATATTAATTTCAAAGAGTTTCACTAGGTCATCCTAGACCTTACAACGCAGTGAATGCATCTTCGCCATAGTATTCTTTAGGCTTTTGTAACGCAAGTCATCAATAATACATGGTCGCATTTTCTATGCATCACAGTGAGTTATGTTACAAAAGTGTGATCGATATAGTACCAAGCCCTACTTTCCTCATAATAAACCGTAGAACCTTTATCCGAATAAGATCCCCCCTACACCAATTAAAGCAAGCAAGTAAGCGAGCAGATATAACTGGTAAAAATGAGCAGTTGCTTACTACGGTTGGTATTTTTATTAGATACAAAAAAGGTGAGGCATCACAGCCTCACCTTTCTTTATACAATACAAGACTGTGCTTACATACTAGACAAGCTATCATTGATCGATTTCAACACTGCAGCAGGATCCACAGCTTGAGTAATTGGACGCCCAATAACAAGATAGTCAGAGCCTGACTGAATAGCCTCTACTGGTGTCATGATACGGCGCTGGTCACCTTGCTCAGAGCCAGCAGGTCGGATTCCTGGTGTAACTAACTTAAAGTCTTGACCAAGTTCGCTCTTAAGCAATGAAGACTCTTGAGCTGAACATACGACACCATCTAAACCAGCGTTTTTGGTCAATGTCGCCAGACGAATAACTTGATCCTGAGGCGCAACGTTCAAACCAATACCCGCTAAATCACTTTGTTCCATACTGGTTAGTACCGTTACTCCAATCAGAAGTGGGCGATCTTTACCGTATGGCTCAAGAATTTCACGTGATGCCGTCATCATGCGCTCCCCACCGCTCGCATGCACATTCACCATCCAAACCCCTAATTCTGCGGCTGCGCGGACCGCCTTAGAACACGTATTTGGAATATCGTGAAATTTCAAATCCAGGAAGACTGAAAAACCACGTTTGTGGAGTTCACGTACGAAATCAGGACCAAATCGCGTAAACATTTCCTTGCCAACTTTTAGGCGACATGACGCAGGATCAATTCTATCTACAAACGCAAGTGCGTCTGCTTGGTTATCATAATCCAGTGCGACAATAACTTTTTGGTCGATCATTTCATCTCCTAACTATTTTGGTTCTTATTAAATAAAAAGTTAAAAAAATGCAGCGGACAGAAATTCTGCCAGCTGCATTAAAATTATTCACCATCCAATCCGCGGATTGGCTTGATCGTCCCCCACCCTTTACAGGATGGGCAGTGCCAATAAAGGGAATGAGTAGAAAACCCACACTTCCGGCATCGGTAGTGTGGTTTCACTTTTAACTGTTCACCCACCATCGCTTGTAGCGTCGATAGACTGTCCTTCGCGCGCCCGTCTTCTGCTTCAGCAATATGGTAGTCAATTAATCGATAAAAACCCTTCATGGTTGGATTTTTCAGCAGCTGTTTGGTCAGCAGCTCTTGTGCAGCCCCTACGTTCTCGTGGTGAGCAACCAACTGAGCCAACATTAACTCGGCTGATACGCCTGCTTTCTTATCAATACAAGCTCGCAGAAACTCTACAAGTTCATCTTCCTGGCCCAAATGATGGTAGCACTCTGCAATGGTTGGTAAGACATCGCTGATAAAGTCTTTGTCTTGCTCAAGCACACCCGTCAGGTATTTTATCGTGTGTTTATAATCTTCAGACTCTAGATAAATTCGTCCCAAAGCAATACTCGCTCGAACACACTTTGGGTCTTCTGCTAGGGCTTTTTTAAAGTGCTGTATTGCCTTATTAGTATTACCATCGGCTTGGTCGAGCATGGCAATTTCACACCAAAAATGAGCAATATTCGCACGCATTCTGGAGCGTTTATTACCCAACTTAGCCAATTGATTGGCGTAATAAATTGCTTTTTCCCATTCACGTGTTTGTTGGTAAATGGTTACCAATTGCTGAAGGGCCGCTTCTTTGTAATCTGGCTCTTCGACTAACTGTTCGAAGATTTTCTCTGCACGATCGAGAAAACCAGAGACCATGTAATCTTTCGCCAACTGTTGAAGTGCGAGATTCTTTTGATCCAGTGTTAAGCCAGAGCGAGAAATGAGATTTTGGTGAATTCGGATTGCGCGGTCGACTTCGCCACGAGACCGGAACAAATTACCCAACGCAAGGTGAGTATCGATTGTCTCGTTATCAACTTGGAGCAATTCAATAAAGTGATCAACAGCCTTATCTGATTGGTCAGAGAGCAGCAGATTAAGACCCGTCATATACTGACGAGAGATTTGATGAGATTGTTTCTGCTTGTCTTGCTGAGCGCTGCGATGCCCCATATACCAGCCATACGCAGCAGCTATAGGCAATAACAAGAAGAGTAGTTCAAGCATTAAAGTTAAGCCTTATCCTTATGCCTGTTTTTCGATGGCTGGCTTATCAGCAGGTTTGTTTGCATCTGTAGGTTCGTACTTTTTCAGTTTTTTCTTTAAACGACGAACTTGTAGCTGAGTTTTCAACTGGATACTACCAAAGATAACCCACGCTAAAGCAAAGCCAACCACAAATACCACACCTAATAGTGTAGATAAGTGGAACTCTCCTTTGGCTAGAAGATAGTTAAAAGTCACGAGCTCTTGGTTTTGGGAACCTAACGCCAATGCAATTAAAAAGAGAGCTAAAACAGCAACGATTTTTATAATTTTCATTTACATCACCCTTCTAGGAGTAAGTCGGTAAGATTATGCAGGAAAATGCTTCTTCAGACTACGTATATTAGCAATAATCTATACCCAAGTAACCTCAAGATGCTTAGTTTGTAGACACGCCTAGAAGTTAAAGTTACTTGGGTGTAGAAAGCTGCAAAGAAAACAGCCAGAATCAACAGCTCGCTTCGTAAACTGCTTGGACACATTACAAAAAAGCGGCATACACAAACGTATGCCGCTTTTTTCAAACTAATAAGAGTGCGTTAGCCAATATTTACACGCTCACGAAGCTCTTTACCAGGTTTGAAATGTGGAACGTATTTACCTTCCAATTCCACTTTATCGCCCGTTTTAGGGTTACGACCTACGCGAGGCTCGCGGTAATGAAGAGAAAAACTACCAAAGCCACGGATCTCGATACGGTCACCGCTCTCTAGCGTAGAGGCCATGTGCTCTAAAATATCTTTTACAGCATCCTCTACCTCTTTCGCTGATAAGTGTGTTTGCTCAGCGCAGAGTCTTTCAATCAGTTCAGACTTAGTCATAGTTGCCCTCTTTGAGTATCTTTATCACTTATTATAGTAAGTAATACTAATTCCAACAAACACTTGCTGACAATTCTAGACAAATTTTATGCAAAATGCGCAATGAAGAAATGCCTTTTATTAAGATAGTTTACCGTCATTAGTATTACTACTTAAATATGCTCAAATATAAAAAAGGAGCCTTGCGGCTCCTTTTTTGCTTAAGCGAGTATATTATTCGCCTTTAGCAGCTTTGAAAGCGTCAGCCATTGCGTTACCGAATGCATTGTCATCTTGCTTGTTGATAGATGCCATTGCTTCTTGCTCGTCAGCTTCGTCTTTAGCTTTGATAGATAGGTTGATTACGCGGTTCTTACGGTCTACACCTGTGAACTTCGCTTCAACAACATCACCAGCGCTTAGGATTAGAGAAGCATCTTCTACGCGATCGCGAGATACTTCAGAAGCACGGATGTAACCTTCAACGCCTTCTGCGATTTCAACAGTAGCGCCTTTAGCGTCAACAGCAGTTACAGTAGCGTTAACTAGAACACCTTTCTTGTTGTCAGCAACGTAAGCATTGAATGGGTCGTTTTCCATTTGCTTGATGCCTAGAGAGATGCGCTCACGCTCAGCGTCTACTGCTAGAACAACTGCAGAGATCTCGTCGCCTTTCTTGTACTCACGTACAGCTTCTTCGCCAGCAACATTCCAAGAAATGTCAGATAGGTGAACTAGACCGTCGATGCCGCCTTCTAGACCGATGAAGATACCGAAGTCAGTGATAGACTTGATCTTACCAGTAACTTTGTCGCCTTTAGCTTGTGCTTCAGCGAATGACTGCCATGGGTTAGCTTTACACTGTTTCAGACCTAGAGAGATACGACGACGTTCTTCGTCGATTTCAAGAACCATAACCTCAACTTCGTCGCCAACATTAACAACTTTAGAAGGGTGGATGTTCTTGTTAGTCCAATCCATTTCTGAAACGTGAACTAGACCTTCAACGCCTTCTTCGATTTCAACGAAGCAGCCGTAGTCAGTTAGGTTAGTTACGCGACCAGTTAGTTTGTGACCTTCTGGGTAACGCTTAGCGATTGCTACCCATGGATCTTCGCCTAGTTGCTTAAGACCTAGTGATACGCGAGTACGCTCACGGTCGAACTTAAGAACTTTAACTTGGATCTCGTCACCAACGTTAACGATTTCAGATGGGTGCTTAACGCGCTTCCAAGCCATATCAGTGATATGTAGAAGACCGTCAACGCCACCTAGGTCAACGAACGCACCGTAGTCAGTAAGGTTCTTAACGATACCTTTAACTTCAGAACCTTCTTGTAGAGTTTCTAGAAGCTCGTCACGCTCAACGCTGTTTTCAGATTCGATAACAGCACGACGTGAAACAACTACGTTGTTACGTTTTTGGTCAAGTTTGATAACTTTGAACTCTAGCTCTTTGTTTTCTAGGTGAGCAGTGTCGCGGATTGGACGTACGTCTACTAGAGAGCCAGGAAGGAAAGCACGGATACCGTTTAGTTCAACAGTGAAACCGCCTTTAACTTTACCGTTGATGATACCAACAACAGTTTCAGCTTCTTCGTAAGCTTTCTCAAGTACGATCCAAGCTTCGTGACGCTTAGCTTTCTCACGAGAAAGTTGAGTTTCACCGAAACCATCTTCAACAGCGTCTAGAGCTACGTCTACTTCAGCGCCAACTTCAACTTCAAGTTCGCCAGCAGCGTTCTTGAACTGTTCAGCAGGGATAGCAGATTCAGACTTAAGACCAGCGTCAACAAGAACGAAACCGTTCTCGATAGCTACTACAGTACCTTTAACGATGCTGCCTTGTTGGAATTCTGTTTCGTTTAGAAACTCTTCAAAGAGTTGAGCAAAAGATTCAGTCATTTAGTTAATCTTCAATAAATTAAACTTCCACGGGTATCCTACCGCATGGGGTTATTAAATTCGCCAGTCATCATCCTTGCGACCAACGCTCTTAGTCTAGCCGAGTATCATTACTCAGCTAGCTTCGATTCGATATATTGTAGTGCCTTTTCTACTACTTCGTCGATAGTCATCGACGTAGAATCTAGCACAAGCGCATCCTCAGCAGGGCGTAATGGCGCCACTGGGCGGTTACGATCTCGGTCGTCACGCTCTTGGATCTCGCTTAAAAGGTCAGCAAATTTAACATCTAACCCTTTCTCTTGCAACTGTTTAAGGCGTCGATTTGCACGCTCTTCTGCGCTCGCATCAAGGAAGATTTTCGCTTGTGCACTTGGGAATACAATTGTGCCCATATCACGACCATCAGCCACTAGGCCCGGAGCGGCCTCAAATGCACGCTGACGACGTAATAATGCTTCACGAACACGTGGCAGAGCCGCAACTTTAGATGCTGCCATACCCGTTTCTTCTTTGCGAAGCTCCCCTGACACATCTTCGCCTTCTAGAACGACCTTAACTAAGTCACCCTCTGCGATAAATTGAACGTCTAGGTGTGTTGCCAGTGGGACAAGTGCGTCTTCTGACTCTGTGTCGACACCGTGGTGAATCGCAGCGAGTGCAAGTACACGATAAATTGCGCCAGAATCTAAGAGTTGGAAACCCAACTTTTTCGCCAGCAACATACATAAAGTGCCTTTACCTGCACCACTAGGTCCATCTACGGTTACAACCGGAGTTTGAGAGGACATGTTCTTCTCCACCTATAGTTTCTTTTCAGCAATTTGCTCGGTTTTCGAGGCGCGCATTATACGGGTAATCGCCCTTTGGAGCGAGGAAAAATGTCGTGTAAAGCATTACACCTAATGCGCAATTGGATTCATCAATAAACATAAGGTTCAACAAAAACGGCGAGAGCTTCCACCCTTGCCGTTTTAAATGTCATGATCTTAGGTTCGATTAAACAATCGGTTTTTGGCCACGCTCAGCTAACTTTAAGATCACACTGTCAGCAACTTTGCCCGCGACACCTGCTAGCTTGTCTGCCAGCTTTTTCTTCTGCACATAATGCACAGAAAGTACGGTTTTATCTTTGCATGCCGCAACAACGATATCATCAGATGTACTAATGTCATCCACCAAACCAAGCACTTTCGCTTGTGTACCGAACCAGTGCTCACCTGTGGCTACTTTGTCTAGGTCCAAACTAGGACGACGCTCGCGAATGAAGTCTTTAAACAAGACATGTGTTTCTTCAAGCTCTTGCTTAAACTTATCGCGCGCTTTATCGGTATTCTCACCAAACATCGTTAGCGTGCGTTTATATTCACCCGCGGTTAGTTGTTCGTACTCAATGTCATGTTTCTTCAACAGTTTGTTGAAGTTAGGAATTTGCGCGATAACGCCAATAGAGCCCACAATTGCAAACGGTGCAGAAACAATCTTATCTGCGACACATGCCATCATGTAACCGCCACTTGCCGCAACTTTGTCAACAGAGATGGTCAAAGGAAGACCCGCAGCTTTGATTCGGTCCAGTTGAGAAGAGGCAAGGCCGTAACTATGAACCATACCACCGCCAGATTCTAAACGAAGTAATACTTCATCACCTTCACGTGCGACAGCCAAAATAGCAGTGATCTCTTCACGTAGAGACGCAACTTCTTTTGCATCTATACTACCGTTGAAATCAAGAACGAATAGGTGTGGTTCACGCTTGCTATCTAATGAACCGTCTTTGCTCGCTTGTTTGATCTCTTTTTCACGAGATTTGTTTTTCTCTTTCTCTTCTTTCTTGACCGCTTTATCTCGAGCTTTGATGAAAGCATCGTCGTGCAAATGATGTTCTAACTGCTCAACAGATTGTTTGTGTTGCTCTGAAAGGTTGGTAATCTCTAACTCCCCTTTCGCCGCACCCGATTTGCCACCAGCCGATTTTGCAATAATGAGCAGAACAATTATCGCAGCAACCACCGTGATAATTTTGGCCAGAAACAGACCATAATCTAATAAAAATTCCAACGAGAGCTCCTTTATCTCATTTCAGATGACGTTAGTATGTTACGCAGAAACATCAGCGAGAAGGCAGCGCGGTTTGTAACCACTTGTTCTGATTGATAGCATACCTAACGAAAGTTCTGGAATTGGTATAACACATGAATTGGTGTATTGTAACCATCTTGTCACGATTACCAAGATTTTCCATTGAGAAACAGGCGTTTTTTAGCGTCAATTAACTATCATGGACCCTCTTACAATAATAAGGATTTATCGCCGTGAACTACTCCGTTTCAGCTGATGCTCTAAAAGGTAAAGTCATTCTTGTTACTGGCGCTGGTAATGGCATCGGCCGTCAAGCCGCGCTTTCTTATGCCGAGCACGGTGCAACTGTTATTCTCTTGGGTAGAAATGTGCAAAACCTTGAATCTATCTATGATGAGATTGAAGCAGCTGGCTACCCACAAGCTGCTATCATTCCTCTGGATCTCAAGGGAGCAACTAAGCAAAATTACATTGATATGGCAGAGACAATCGAAGGACAGTTTGGTCGTTTGGATGGCCTATTACACAACGCAGGTGTCTTGAGTTCGCTGTGTCCATTTGATCAAATCAAAGAGGAAGACTTCGACGATATCATGCAGATCAACGTGAAAGCAGAAGTGTTAATGACTCAAGCACTACTGCCTGTGATGCGTAAATCAGAAGCTGGGCGTATTATCTTTACCTCTTCGACCGTCGGCCACTCTGGTCGCGCTTTCTGGGGGCCATACGCTATCTCTAAATTTGCCGTAGAAGGCATGATGCAAGTTTTGGCTGACGAGCTGAGTGATACACCGATCCGCGTTAATGCAATTAACCCTGGTGCCACTCGTACTCGCATGCGTGAAAAAGCATATCCGGGTGAAGATGCGAATACTCTCAAAACGCCATTGGATATCATGCCGCTATATTTGCACTTAATGGATCCAGCGGTTACCGATGTGAATGGTCAGTGCATCGACGCTCAACCGAAGCGTAAATAACGAATTCAGGTTACCTCACATAATCGATTGAAAAGGCAGCAAACGCTGCCTTTTTTCATTTCTCTCTTCATAAAAATCTTGCGACTTTCTGCCACAGAAATATACTGTATATATATACAGGTATTTATTATGCACGATATTATTCAGCACTTAAAAAGCCAGCACCTTGTTTGGCAAGCAAATTTAACGAAAACAGATCCTCAGCAGTTGCGGACTAGTTCCGGGTTTTCTGAATTAGATGATTTGCTCGGCGGAGGCTTTCCACCTCATGGCGTAGTGGAGATGGAATCTATTGGTAGTATTGGTGAATTGCGTTTGCTCGCTCCTTATTTAAAAGCCACCCAGACCAATGGTGTGACTGCATTTATTCAACCTCCCGCGTTAGTGAATTCTCTGTTCTTACACTACATCGGTTTGGATATAAACCAAGTGTGGGTCGTCACTCCAACTCACCCCAAAGATGCTCTTTGGGCTGCAGAGCAATGTCTGAAAAGTGGGGTATGCAGTAATGTTTTATTATGGCAAGAAGAGCTTGAAATACATCAAGTGAAACGCTTACAGGTAGCGAGTGAGCAAGGCACTTGTCCTCTATTTATGCTCAAGCCTAATATGACAAACCGCTTGTCTTTACCTGTGTCACTCAGTTTAAAACTAAAAGGCGACGAGCAAGGGATTAATGTTGAAGTGCTGAAAAGGAAAGGAGGCTGGAATAGAGGTAGCGTTAGTATCGGCTTCCAACACCATTACCCGCAACTGGTGAAACCATCATCTGAAACTCTGCACTCGACTGTGGTCAATTTCCCACTGGCGAACCAAGGTTAGTGATATGGCTTTGTGGATTTACTTGCACTTCCCTCGCCTACAGCTAGACGCACTCTTTGGTGATAACCAAGATCAACCCGTGGTGATTGTCGAAAGCCAACGTTGTCAGATCATTCAATACAACGAGATTGCCGAACAACAAGGTATTAAGCCTGGTATGGGCTTAGGCAGTGCTGCGTCCTTGTGTCGAGATTTACAAGTGCATCCTTATCATCCGCAAACCGAATTAAATAAATTACAAGAGGTAGCTCAGTGGTTGTATTTGATCACATCTGACGTTGTGTTGATGCCAAACCAAGGTATTTTGCTGCGTGCCACACCGATGCTCACCCTATATGGAGGGTTAGACAATTACTGGAATAAAGTCAGTAATCACTTAACTAAACTGCAGTTAAGCTTTCAATTTGGTTGTGGCTTTTCACCTCTGTCGGCCAAGTTAATGGCATTGGCAGGAGCGAACATGCTTAGTGACGATAAATATCTTATCGAACAAATGTTATTCCCATTACCGCTGCCTCTAACCGATTTATCGAGCTCTATGGTTGAAAAACTGCACCGCGTAGGCGTTACTTCCTTAAAAGGGTTACTTGAACTGCCGTTGCAAGACATCGCACGACGCTTTGATATCGATTTGGTGAACTACGTTGGTCGACTGACTGGGCAGTTCAAGCATCCTGTCGACTTTTATCACCCGACCGAATCCTTCCAAGTTTATTTAGAGCTGTTATTTGAGCTCGAAAACGTCCAGTGGATTGAAAAGCCGCTGGCCAAATTACTTCGTCAACTCGAAACCTTTCTTAAATTAAGAGATAAGGTCGCTTTTGAACTGTGTTTAACACTCCACCAGCGTGAGAAACAAGAGCAACACCTTCAACTCACTTCTGCGCAAGGTGATTACCTATGTCAGCGTTGGCAGCAGTTAGCGAGTTTAAGCTTAGAGTCACTCTCGCTCAATGGCCCAGTCACAGGGCTAACGTTAAAAGTCGTCCGTCAAGGTGAGCCTCTTAGTGCATCACGCGATCTCTTTGCTGGGCAAAAAGGGAACATGAATGCTTTAGAGCTGCTCTCTTTACTGCAAGCTAAATTGGGGAAAAGTGCTGTGTTAAAACCCAACATCGCTTGTGATCCTAGACCAGAAAAGGCCAGTCAATATCGCCCGGCGGATGCTCCAGATGAAAAGGATCACGCCATACCATCCATACTACGCCCCGCAATGCAATTGCCCACTCCCATTGCATTGCAAGAGCAAGTCTCTTTGGTCCACGGACCTGAGCGAATCGTTTCTGGATGGTGGGATGGTGATGAGATCATGCGTGATTACTACATTGCACACACCAAGCAAGGCCGCTGGTTATGGATATTTCGCGATCAGCACAAGCACTGGTTTCTTCATGGCTATTTTTGTTAAATCGACAGTTATTTTTGTTGGATCATTATGAGTTACGCGGAACTATTTTGTCAGTCTAACTTCTCTTTTTTGACTGGGGCTTCTCATGCAGAAGAGCTAGTACTCCAAGCTGCTTTCTATCGCTATCAAGCTCTAGCCATAACTGATGAATGTTCGGTCGCGGGCGTTGTCAAAGCCCATGCGACCATCGAACAACATAAACTCGATATCAAACAAATCGTTGGAAGTATGTTTTGGTTAAATGATGAATGCCAAATCGTACTGCTTTGCCCTTGTCGCAAGGCTTATGCCGAGTTGTGTCGTATCATCACAAACGCAAGAAGACGAAGTGAAAAAGGCAACTATCAACTGTTCGAATGGGATTTGATGTCGATTCGACATTGCTTGGTATTGTGGCTGCCCACACATCAAGAGAGTGACCACTATTGGGGACGCTGGCTCAATCAACACCACGCTAATCGTTTGTGGGTAGCGATTCAGCGCCATTTGAGTAACAACGATACTGAGTACATTGCGCACTGCGAGCAGTTAGCACATGAATTTCAATTACCTATAACTGCCTGCGGAGGCGTTCTCATGCATGATGTTGAACGCTTGCCATTACAGCATGTACTTACCGCTATAAAGCATCGGTGTAGCGTCGATAAACTCGGTTTTGATCGTATTTCGAATACAGAACGAGCGCTTCGTCCTTTTAAAAAATTGGTTCGGATTTACAAACCAGAATGGCTGGAAGAAAGTACCTACATCGCCGATTTATGCGAGTTTAAGCTCTCCGATTTAAAATACGAATATCCTACCGAGCTGATCCCAGATGGTTATACACCCGACTCTTACTTACGTATGTTAGTCGAGCGTGGTAAAAAGCTGCGTTTTCCTGAAGGCGTGCCAGCAGAAGTCAATCAAACCATCGAGAATGAACTTGCGCTTATTCAAGAGCTGAAATACCACTACTACTTCCTTACCATCCATGACATCGTAATGTTCGCGAAACAACAAGGCATTCTTTACCAAGGTCGAGGTTCCGCCGCAAACTCTGTGGTGTGCTATTGCCTGGAAATTACCGCCGTCGACCCTCGACAAATCGCAGTCTTATTCGAACGATTTATCAGTAAAGAACGTAAGGAACCGCCGGATATTGATGTGGACTTTGAACACGAGCGCCGTGAAGAGGTTATCCAATATATTTACAAAAAATATGGCCGTGAGCGTGCAGCACTTTCTGCAACAGTGATCAGCTATCGCTTTAAAAGTGCCGTGCGTGAAGTCGGTAAAGCGCTAGGGATTGAAGAGACCCAATTAGATTTTTTCATTAAGAACGTTAATCGCCGAGATCGCAGCCAAGGCTGGCAAGCTCAAATTATTGAACTTGGCTTACAACCAGAATCTCTCAAAGGGCAGCAGTTTATCCAATTGGTCAACGAGATAATTGGCTTCCCACGCCACTTATCTCAGCACGTGGGTGGTTTTGTAATTTCATCTGGCCCTTTATATGAGTTGGTACCTGTTGAAAATGCCTCGATGGAAGATCGCACTATCATTCAATGGGACAAAGACGATTTAGAAAGCTTGAAGCTATTAAAAGTCGATGTGCTCGCACTCGGCATGTTAAACGCCATCAGAAAGTGCTTTCAACTGGTCGAGAAACACCACCAGCGATCCCTCTCTATTTCTGAGATCACTCGCCGACAAGATGATCCACACGTGTACCGCATGATCCAAAAAGCCGACACGATAGGCGTATTCCAAATTGAATCTCGTGCACAAATGAGCATGCTCCCTCGCTTAAAGCCCGCTTGTTATTACGATTTAGTGATTCAAATTGCGATTGTTCGTCCAGGCCCTATTCAGGGTGATATGGTGCATCCTTTTTTAAAACGGCGTGCTCACAAAGAGCCTGTCAGTTATCCATCGGAAGAAGTAAAAAGCGTTCTTGAGCGGACTATGGGCGTCCCAATTTTCCAAGAGCAAGTCATCAAGCTAGCCATGGTAGCAGCTGGGTTTAGCGGCGGCGAGGCCGATCAACTCCGTCGAGCAATGGCATCATGGAAAAAGAATGGCGATCTCGCTAAATTCAGGCCAAAACTGATCAATGGTATGCAAGAGAGAGGTTATGACTTAGCGTTTGCTGAGCGCATTTTCGATCAGATTTGCGGCTTTGGTGAGTATGGCTTCCCTGAAAGCCATTCAGCGTCTTTCGCAGTGCTGGCATATTGTTCTGCATGGTTAAAATATTATTACCCAGCAGAATTTTACACTGCACTGTTGAACAGCCAACCAATGGGATTTTATAGCCCATCGCAATTAGTACAAGATGCCCGCCGACATGGAGTCGAAGTATTGCCGGTGTGCGTCAATCATTCAAAATATCAGCATCATCTCGTCTCACGCCCGAATGGCAGGCTAGGCGTGCAACTTGGTTTTCGCTTGGTGAAAGGCTTTAACGCAGAAAGTGCGCAAAGGCTTATTGAGCGCAAACCACTTAATGGTTACCGCTCGATTCAAGAAGTAAAGCAGATATTAAGAAGCCGAAGTGACATTGAATTATTGGCTTCAGCCAATGCATTTCAGATCCTATCGGGGAATCGTTATAACGCACGCTGGGCAGCAATGGATTCCTTATCTGACCTACCATTGTTTCACAAGGTCGAAGAACCCAGTGTTAGCTACCAAACTCAGCCCTCAGAATATGAAAATTTAATTGAGGATTACGCGAGCACGGGACTATCTCTTAGCCGCCACCCGATTAAATTATTAGAAGAAACGGGCAAACTCCCTCATTTTACCCGCATGAGGCAACTGGCAGAGAAACCGCATAGGTCATTGGTCACAGTGGTAGGCGTGGTAACGGGAAGACAATCTCCAGGCACCGCCGCTGGCGTGACATTTTTTACGTTAGAAGATGACACAGGCAACATTAATGTGGTCGTTTGGCAAGCGACAGCACGAGCCCAAAAGCAAGCGTATTTAGGCGCTAAAGTATTAATGGTGAAAGGCATTCTTGAAAGAGAGGGAGAAGTCACGCACGTTATTGCTGGCAAGTTGATTGATTGCACGCACTATTTGAATAATCTACAAAGTAAATCTCGCGACTTTCATTAGTACAGAGATATTAATAAGCGAGGCGTTAAAAACCAGAGGGAGAGCGGCTCCCCCTCTGATTTCACTATATCTAATCATGCACTTTTAGAAAGCATCTGGCGTAATCGTTCTTGAGCAACTTCAACCAACAGATCTGGTTGGAATTTAGAGATAAAACGATCACAGCCTACTTTTTGTACCATGGCTTCATTAAAGCTGCCGCTCAGAGAGGTGTTCAACGTAATAAACAACTTAGACATACGTGGATCTTGGCGCACTTCATGAGTCAGTTTATAACCATCCATTTCAGGCATTTCAGCATCCGTAATCATCATCAACAGCTCTTTTTCTACGTCTTTCCCTTCATCACACCAGCGTTTTAAAACCGTTAGCGCTTCTAGCCCGTCACGACACTCGATGATATTCATACCCAATTGAGAAAGCGTATCGCGAACTTGATTACGAGCTGTAGAGGAATCATCCACAATCAGAACATTACGCCCGACCATTGCTTGGGCAAGTTCTTGATCAAGAATGTCCGCTGAAATCGTTACATCGTAATGCACGATCTCTGCTAAAACTTTTTCAACGTCAATAATTTCGACAATTTGAGAGGCATCCCCCTCTTTGATTTGCGTGATAGCTGTGAGGTAATTCGAGCGACCAGACGTGGAAGGAGGCGGCTGAATTTCAGTCCATGCCGTATTAATAATATTCTTGACCGGACCGACTAAGAAGCCCTGCACCGTGCGGTTGTACTCTGTCACGATCAAATTTTCTTCTTCCGCTTCACCACGCAAAGCTGGGAAACCTATCGCGCCACGCAAATCAATCACTGGCACTGCTTCACCTCGTAGAGAAGCGACCCCACGAATGTTGTAGTGTGAGCCAGGAAGCTTGGTTAACGGTGGCAGCTTGATGACCTCTTTCACTTTGAACACATTAATCGCAAACAATTGGCGACTATTTAAAGTGAACAGCAGAAGCTCTAGTCGGTTTTCACCAACCAAGTTTGTACGCTGGTCAACCGTATTTAACACTCCGGACATACTACTACCTAAATTATGGATAATTCTTATTTTTACTCGAAATCAATACAGACACATCAATGTTCTAAACCCAAATAACCTTAAGATATTTGTTTTTCGAGCATGGCTTGAAAGTACAACGGTTTCAGCGCATTACTTCCCTTCTATTTGTATCAGACACAAAGTCACTCTACACATTGAAAGCCATTTGGGTTTATTTACTTGAGCTTTTTAGGAAATTACATGAATGGCGCAGATATAGCAATGCAGCACAACTCAAATTCACCTTCTAGTAATAGGCGATCAAAAAGGGTGAGCTGTTAAGCCTCACCCTAAATCATCTAAAAATGTATAGGCTCGACACCTAAGCACTTCATCATGTTTGAAGCAATTAGCCTTCCACAACCTTCATCAATAACTGACCATCGTACAACGCTTGCTTGATCAACGCGGCACCAGGCATTGTTGCTTGCTTATAGAAACGAGATTCCACCAGCTCAAGATCTTGGTGATAAACCGGTAAACTCTGCTCTTCGATACAGCGACGCACCGCAGGATAAAGTACATCTTTTGCTTGGTTAATCACACCACCGATCAAGATCTTCTCAGGGTTAAATAAGTTGATCACAATAGCTATTGCAGAGCCTAAATAGCGTCCAAGCTTTTCAATCACATCAACTGCCAACGGATCACCATTCGCTGCCGCTTCACAAATGCTCTCAATACTCATTTCTTCTTGCTCAGCAAGAATAGAGTCTTCGCCATCAGCAATTCGTCTTACGACTTCTTCACGAATTGCTTGAGAACTGGCAACGGTTTCCAAACAACCAATGTTGCCACAATGACAACGTTTTCCATTTGGATCGATTTGAATATGCCCAAGCTCACCAATGTTGCCGTGACGGCCTTGCAAAACGCGCCCATCCAGAATGATGCCGGCACCTAAACCATGGTGAATAGAGATAAGAACAGAGTTGTCATTGTCTTGAGAGTGGCCGAAAAGCTTTTCTGCTAATGCCCAAGCTCGCGTGTCATTGGCAATGAAAACTGGCAAGCCCGTTGCTTTATATATCTCTGGTCCAAGAGCAAGATTTTCGACATTGTAATGAGGCATTTGCAGCACGACACCTTGCTCTGAATTCACAAGGCCAGGCAGCGTAATTGCAATACTGGTAACACGGTCAAGTTGATCCGCGTAAGTTTGGAAGAATTCATCAATTTCGTAGAGCAGACGCTCAAGCACATCGTCTTGGTCACGTTCGTGTATCTCGATTTTAGTATCGATCAACACATCGCCACCTAGCTCATGCAGAGCAATAGTTAAATAACCTCGCCCCAAACGCATTGACAGAAATTGCCACCCTTCGTTGTTGACCTGCAAACCGACGGCAGGTCGACCACGACTCGTCGCTTCTTGTACTGTGGTTTCATGAATCAAGTGCGCTTCAATTAATTCTCGAGTGATTTTGGTGATACTGGCAGGAGCAAGCTCACTCTGCTTGGACAAATCAATTCGAGAAATAGGACCTTTTAGGTCAATTAGTTTATATACACGACCAGCATTGACCTGTTTGATATGATCAATATGGCCCGGTTGAGCCATGTACATCTTGCACTCCGAAATTCTATAACGAGACAATTTTTTTACTTTGCGAACTAATTGTGAAGTGAATTAATAAATCCCCGTGACAAGCATCACGTATAAACCTGTTTGTTTGTGTATTCAATCAAATAACGAAGAATCTACTCCTGTTAAATTGTTTGAAAAATAACTTATTTTTATTCACTAAATTATGAAGCAACTCCTGTTACAACAGCGCATTCTCTCCAATAGAGGCTGAAGCCTATGGAATATCTGTCTGTTTTACCGGGATTACTCTTAATGTAAACATTCTGTGCATATACTTATACTCAAGCAGCTTTAAGGTGTGGGCTCAGCAACGAGGCGGACCTTGAGAGCGATTGAGGAAAGTAAGGATAGAGTTCAAGTTACCTTTACACATACATTCATCGGAGAATCTATGACTTCCAAACTAAGACGAACAAAAATTGTCACCACGCTTGGTCCTTCAACGGATAAGGACAATGTACTTGAGGAGATCATCAAAGCCGGTGCAAACGTTGTCCGTATGAATTTCTCACATGGAACCAGTGAAGACCACATTCAACGCGCCAAAAAAGTCCGTACTATTGCGGCAAAGCTTGGGCGTCAAGTTGCTATCCTCGGCGACTTGCAAGGCCCTAAAATCCGCGTATCGACCTTTAAAGACGGCCAAGTCATGTTAAATGTGGGCGATAAATTCACATTAGACAGTGATTTACCAAAAGGTGAAGGCAACCAAGAGTCCGTAGGGCTAGATTATAAAGAACTGCCGCAAGATGTGTCACCAAACGACATTCTGTTACTCGATGATGGACGCGTTCAACTGCAAGTCACCAGCGTCGAAGGCAATAAAGTTCATACCCGTGTGATTGTTGGTGGTCCACTATCTAATAATAAAGGGATCAACAAAAAAGGCGGCGGATTGTCAGCCGATGCGCTCACAGAGAAAGATAAAGCCGACATTCTTACCGCCGCAGAAATTCAAGTGGACTACCTTGCTATTTCGTTCCCACGTAACGGCGAAGACATGCATTATGCTCGACGCCTAGCCAGAGATGCGGGCCTCGAAGCCATGCTGGTGGCCAAAGTCGAACGAGCAGAAACCGTCGCGACCAATGAGTCTATTGACGATATTATTCTCGCATCCGATGTGGTGATGGTAGCGCGTGGCGATCTGGGGGTAGAAATCGGCGATCCTGAACTTATTGGCGTCCAGAAAAAGCTGATTCGCCGCGCACGCAGCTTAAACCGCATCGTGATTACTGCGACACAAATGATGGAGTCCATGATTACTAGCCCGATGCCGACGCGTGCTGAAGTGATGGACGTGGCCAATGCGGTTCTAGACGGCACTGACGCCGTGATGCTATCTGGAGAGACCGCAGCAGGTAAATACCCTGTAGAAACGGTCAAATCCATGGCCGAGGTATGTGTGGGCGCAGAAAAAATGTCTGAGGCAAGCCTATCCACTTATCGCTTAGATCGCACCTTCGAAACCGCTGAAGAAACCATCGCAATGGCAACCATGTACTCTGCGAATCACATGGAAGGAATTAAAGCGATGATCTCGTTAACAGAATCTGGCAGGACTGCGTTGATGATGTCTCGCTTAAGCTCTGGCTTACCAATATTTGCCTTATCACGTAATGAATCAACGCTCAATCGAGCTGCACTATACCGAGGCGTGACACCGGTATATTTCGAGTCAAAAAGTGATGCAGGTTTACCGACAGCTCAAGCTGCGATTGCCAGCCTTAAAGAACAAGGGTTCTTGCACAAGGGTGATTTAGTCATGATCACTCAAGGCGATGTAATGGATGTCGTTGGTTCAACCAACTGCATGCGAATTCTGCAAGCATAACCTTTATACCTAACCCTATTAACCACAGAGATTAGGTACGCACACGAATGAGGCTCCGAAAACGGAGCCTCATTTATTTACACTTCACTTTGTATTTAGCTTATGTCGTTAATACAAAAGGTTATGCACTCTCTCTGCCATCAATTTCAATATTCAGTTGGTCATAGAGTTGAACCAGATTAAACCCCGCCTGAAGTCCGAGTTGATAATCATGCTCTAGTGATTCTTGGTCACTTAACAAAGAAGAAGAACGAAGCCCCTCTTTAGGCGCGATTTGTAAAATGAAAGTATCGTCAGGTGGAGCAGATATAAAGGCCTGAGTGAGCTCAAATGTTTGATAGTGAATCATCAGCATGTCGGCTAAACCTGAGTCAAAATTCTCACCGATTAAATGGCTTAAACGATACAAATTATCAGCACCGAACAACCAACGGCCTCCATTCAATAGCATTTTTCCGGCAAGCTTCGATTGATGGGCGGCATTAATTTTTTGTTGGAAGAACGAAGCCCAATCCAACTTCCATCGATTCACTTTTTGCTGCCATGATTGCTGCACCGAATTAATAGACTCTCGATACCACTCGACAGGCACATCCCCTACTTCACTTTGCGCTCTCGCTTCAATCTCCGAGAACGGTTCTGTTCGGATGACAATAATGTTGCGAGCATTCTGACGCCACGCTTCTTGAACAGGGATAGAAGCCGACACACCACCATCAACAAACTTATTGCCATTAACGTCGACAGGTCCGTGGTACAACTTAGGAATCGCGCATGTTGCTAACATGGTGTTAAACCACGTGTCACCCAAGATTGGTAAATATTGATCCGATAGCGTCTCTACATTTGTTACCGCTGCAAACGCACCTCGTCCTCCTAGTGCACTGCGGCCTAAATCAAGATCGAGCTTGTAAGGGAAATCTTGAATCCGCTCTAACGCCCACTCTAAACCCAAGTACTGCTGCTTTCGAATATAACGAAACAGATTAAAAAATTCGGGAGACGTTGTCAGCTCGGTAATAAAAGCTTTGCCCATACCGTGTTGACGACATAAGTAAGAACATAAATTGAGTGCCCCAGCAGAGGTACCGTAGAATTCATCGAAAGGATCAAAGTTGGAAAGTAAAAATGCGTCTAATACGCCAGCGGTAAAAATCCCTCTCTGCCCGCCACCTTGCGTGACTAAAGCAGTTTTTCCATGCCTGAAATGCTCATAAACTTTGACATCAAGCGCAGTGTGGCTTTCTGTGATTATACCGCTGTTACGTATCATAGGCTCACGCCATTTTGTTAAAACACTTAGTAAAAGTAGTTATCTTAAGCCGTTGTAATCGCAATGATGCCAAACGACAAAAGTACTGCAAAAACAGTCACCACGATGATTAACGCGGATTTTAGATCGTGTTCCATAAACACCTCCTTGATATGTAACAAATTAATAACACCAGTGTGAAATATGTTCAAGATTTGCTTAATTTAGTCGCGCAATTTTGACT
The DNA here is from genome assembly GCF_013048515.1 of Vibrio sp. 1-2 (7-a). Lineage (NCBI taxonomy): Bacteria > Pseudomonadati > Pseudomonadota > Gammaproteobacteria > Vibrionales > Vibrionaceae > Vibrio > Vibrio sp. 1-2 (7-a). The sequence continues at coordinate 564,485 of NZ_VHSQ01000001.1, read as the reverse complement.
AACCCATCACAATTAGCTTAGTCATAATAAGGAGATAGGACATGAACCAAAAACTCAGCTGGCTGGTAGGAAGCATACTGCTCAGCACCGCGGTAAGTGCACAAGCCAATATTATCGTTACTCCATTCATAGGCTATACAGGTGGCGGTCAAGTAGAAGACGAAGGTGGCAATACATACGACCTCGATCCCGCAGTGAACTACGCACTTTCAATCGAGACGCCTTTTGAGAAAGGAAGAATTGGATTATTTTACTCCAACCAATCAACAGAACTTGAAAAGTTATCAAATTCGGCAGACATCCATTACCTGCAATTTCAAAGCAGCATGTACTACCCTGTTGCAGAAAACTGGCAAACCTATATTGGTGTTGGCTTGGGAGCCTCTTACACCGATGTTGATTGGGTAGACAAAAAATACGGATTTTCGGCTAGCGCTTTTGCAGGGCTGGAATATGAGTTTTCAAAGAACTTTGCGTTGACAGCCCAATTGAGATGGTTGGGAACGGTCGTTGATAACGATACCTCTGGAGCCTGCACCCTACCTAATGACGGCTCAAACTGCATCATTAAGTTCGATACCGATTGGATGAACCAATTCCAATCAAATATTGGTTTTAGTTTCCGTTTCTAATTTTTTGTACACTTCACTTCGTAGGACTCGCCACAAAGAGTGCTGGGCGAGTCCTACACAAAGCAGATAGAAAATATCATCTAAACATCATCGCTTAGAAAAGTAACGAAGCATTCTCTAGCGGGGTGCGCAAAAGATAGCCGTACGCCCTAGTTCATCAAAATAGTTTTAAACACCAAGTCGATTATTGGATTCTAGTCATTTGTTCCATACAACCAACCAATCCCCCACACAAAACCATAATCAAACTCAAATTTAACAAGATTAAAACCAGACAACGCACCTGAGTTAACATTTAGATTCTATTGCGCTAAGTATTATTAGAAGTTAGTCTGATTAGTGAAAACAGATAAATATTTCAGTTTTATCAAACACACATCAAAACTTTAAGATTAATAATCTACTTTCTCTCACAGTAACCAGAATATAGCTCTATAAAATTATAATAAGCTAGAATTAAGGATAGAAAAGCTGATGGATAACAGCGGTCCTTTCTTCCAACGGTTTGCGCAAATATTACTGTGTTACGGAGAGAGCTTCATTCCTCAGGGAGTCGTATAGGAGTCAAATATGAAGCGAGAACAATGGGGATCCCGAGCGGGATTCATCTTAGCAGCAGTCGGGTCTGCTATCGGTTTGGGAAACATTTGGCGTTTTCCATACATGGCCTATGAAAACGGTGGCGGCGCATTTTTTATTCCTTACATTTTCGCCATGATCACGGCCGGTATTCCATTTATGATCCTTGAGTTCAGTATGGGACAAAAGTACCGAGGCTCAGCACCAAAAACGCTAGCGAAAATTCATTCTAAATTTGAATGGCTTGGCTGGTTCCAAGTTGGTGTTGCAGCAGTTATCGCCGTTTACTATGTTGCAGTTATCGGTTGGTCAATTTCTTACTTTGGGTTGTCGTTCACTCAAGGTTGGGGAACCGATACAAACGCATTTTTCTTTAGTGAGTACCTAAAGTTAGGTGATAACTCACCAACAGACTTAGGCAGTATTCAATGGAAAATTGCCTTATCTATGGTGATTGCTTGGGCTATTACTTACACCGCCATTGCCAAAGGCGTGAAATCAGGGATTGAGCGCGCATCTAAAATCATGATGCCAATACTATTTTTGATGGTGATTTTTTTAATCGGACGTATGGTTTTCTTGCCAGGAGCTTTGGATGGCGTTAACTACATGTTTGAACCCGATTTCAGCAAAATTTGGGATGTGAAAGTATGGGCAGCTGCGTACGGTCAGATCTTCTTTACCCTAAGCATCGGCTTCGCGATCATGCTGGCTTACTCTAGTTATCTGCCAGAAAAGTCAGACATCACGAATAACGCGTTTATGACCGTGTTGATCAACTGTGGCTTCTCCATCCTAGCTGGTATTATGATCTTCTCTGTCTTGGGTTACATGGCTCAAGAACAAGGTAAACCGCTAACAGAAGTGGTATCTGCAGGCGTTGGCCTTGCTTTTGTTACTTTACCTGCGGCAATTAACTTATTACCCGCACCATATATTCTTGGTCCTCTGTTCTTCTTTGCACTGGTGGTTGCTGGTCTAAGTTCGCACATTTCTATCATGGAAGCCGTAACATCCGCCATCATCGATAAGCTAAAGTGGAGCCGAAAAAAAGCTGCAAACGTTGTAATCGGAACTGGTTTTGTGGTTTCTATGGCGTTCGCGACAAATGGCGGTCTATTGCTGCTAGACCTAGTAGACCACTTTGCAAACAACGTTGGCATTATGGTAGGCGGCTTGGTTGAGATTGTATTGATGGCGTGGCTATTGAAACGCGTGCCTGAAGTACGTAATTACGTAAATGAGCGCTCTGATTTCTCTATTGGTCAATGGTTTGAGATCTGTTTACGCTTCGTAACACCGATTATGCTCGCCATTATCTTAGCGACTAAGCTTTATGCTTTATTTACTGAAGGCTACGGTGGTTATGATCTAACTGTAGGCTGGGCACTTATCGCCGCACTATTTATCTTTGGTCTAGTGATTAACGCAGTGAATCGCAAGGAGACAGCGAAATGACAATCAGCGCAATTATTATGATGGTTATTGGTTTAGGTATCACTTGGGGCGGCGCTGCCGTTTGTATCAAGCGAGCCATGGATAAGCAATAGCAGTATTGCATTCCAAACATAAAAAACGCCGGTATTTACCGGCGTTTTTTATGTTTCTTTTATTCTAGAAACTGTATTTGATGCCAACGGCACCACCAAGTTGTAAGTCAGCACCTTTGTAAAGATCTAGCTCTGGGTGTATTTGACCATAAAGATCCCAGCCGCGTGATAAATCCCAGTTCACACCGAGAGGTACACGCACGCCAAACTCATCATCCCATTCATACCAACCACCAACGCCAACATACCAAGTCACAGGCATGTTTTGATCGAATGTTCCACGTTTAGCGATGTAATCAAACGCCATACCATCGTTACCGATAATGCCGCGATACTTATTATCTAACTCAACAACAACACTCAACTGTTGATCGACAGCCATACCAACAGACAAGTTTGTTGGCTCATTTGCCGCCATTGCGGTACTAGAAACTAGTCCTGCTAATAAAATTAATTTGCTCTTCATACACGTTATCAATTATTAAAAAAACATCATGCGTTATTCAAACATAGTGGTGTTTCAATATGTCAACGATGAGTAAGCGCGATGTATGAAAAGACTGGCAAAAGTAAAGATGAGTTTAGGATCACACTCAGAAAGCACTTTTAGCAATGGGAGAGGAACTAAAAAAGGAGGCCGAAGCCTCCTTTTATTCATTGTTATGAATGACGGTGATTAGCCGTGGTTACGGATCCACTCATCCATTTCAGTTTTTAGGTTGTCAGACTTAGTACCGAAGATAGCCTGTACACCACCTGCAACAACTACAACACCAGCAGCGCCAAGTTGTTTCAGTTTGTCTTGGTCAACAGCTGCTGTATCTGCAACCGCGACACGTAGGCGAGTGATACATGCGTCTAGACCAGTAATGTTAGCTTTACCACCGAACGCTGCAACCAGTTCACCACCCATGTCAGAGCCAGAAGTTGCTGCCGCACTTTCTGTTTCATCTTCACGACCAGGAGTTTTTAGGTCAAGTGCTGTAATTACGCCACGGAACACTACGTAGTAAATCACTGCGTATACTAGACCAACAGCAATCATTAGACCCATCTTCTGAGCGTTACCAGATAGAACTAGGAAGTCGATCAGACCGTGAGAGAAAGAAGTACCGTGTACAAAGCCTAGAGTGTTAGAAACAATGTATGCAGAACCAGCTAGTAGAGCGTGGATACCGTATAGTAGTGGAGCAACGAATAGGAATGAGAATTCGATAGGCTCAGTAATACCAGTTAGGAATGAAGTCAGTGCAGCTGACGCCATGATACCCATTACTTTTGCGCGGTTTTCTGGTTTAGCACAGTGAGCAATTGCGATTGCTGCAGCTGGTAGACCAAACATCTTGAACATGTAACCACCCGCTAGCTGACCGAAGCCATTACCAGCAGCACGAGATGCTTCATCAGCAACTAGGTAACAAGTTAGTACGCCGTTTTGAGCTTCACCAGCAGCGTTAACACAAGAACCAGCTTCGAAGAAGAACGGTACGTTCCATACGTGGTGTAGGCCGAATGGGATTAGAGAACGCTCTACAACACCGTAGATACCGAATGCTAGTTGTGGGTTTTGGTGCGCAGCCCAATCAGAGAATGCAGAGATTGCACCGCCAATTGGTGGCCAAATTACAGAAAGGATAACACCAAGGATGATCGCTGCAAAACCAGTGATGATAGGCACTGCACGCTTACCAGCGAAGAAGCCAAGATACTCTGGAAGTTGAATTTTGAAGAAACGGTTGAATGCCCAAGCAGCCACACCACCGACAAGGATACCACCTAGTACACCTGTATCGATTTTCTCAACACCCATAACACCCGCCATTACACCTAGCGTTGCCGTCATGATGCCGTAACCAACGATTGCTGCAAGACCAGCAACACCGTCGTTATTAGTGAAGCCTAGAGCTACACCTACTGCAAATAGAAGTGCCATTTGGCCGAATACTGAGCCACCAGCTTGTTCCATAAGATTAGAAACGATCTCTGGAATAAAGCTTAGATGGGCAGCACCCACACCTAATAAAATACCTGCAACTGGTAAAACTGATACTGGAAGCATCAGCGCCTTACCAACTTTTTGCAGGTTAGCAAAAAGGTTCTTAAACATGTTTATGCTCCTGATAAATTTATAAGTATTATTTGGGCACTAACGGCACACCCCCGTAGCCTAAAGGTTAGCACCCAATGAAAATGTAACCACAACTGCATTATATTTTCCGGCTCTAAATATATATTGATGACCCTCAAACTTTCCACACAGTTACGAAATTTAGTTTCAAAACAAGTCTTGGATCACACCCAAAAACAGCTGATGAAAAGGTTTGCATTGCAGTTATATTACTGTTTTATAAAGAGTTTATTATTTATATAATTAATTTTAAGGCGTAAATAAAATACGCTACAATGTTATTTTTAGTAACAAAATTACATTTGTGATTTTTGAATGTTATTAAATCAACATTTTTAGTAAACATTAAACTCATGAGTATATCTGTTGTTTTTATCAACAAAAAAGGAGCATGCGCTCCTTTTTTATGCTCTTATTGATTTTTCATCGCAAAAAAAGATTTCGGAAATTTTCGGTGGTTTTTTGTGCCACTTCAGAAAGAGAGCACGATTTGAGTTGCGCAATATAAGAAGCCACCTCGACAACATAAGCAGGTTGATTCTCTTTACCTCGGTGAGGGACTGGAGCCAAGTAAGGAGAATCTGTCTCAATGAGAAGCTTCTCTAGAGGTAGAGTCTTCACCACTTCTTTCAACTCTGTAGCTTGACGGAAAGTGATAATCCCCGAGATAGAAATATAAAACCCCAGCTCAAGTGCAGCTTCAGCAAATGGAAGATCTTCTGTAAAACAGTGGATAACACCACCACATTTCTCCGCCCCACCCTTACGCAAAATATCTAGAGTATCCGCACGTGCGTTTCTGGTATGGATAATTAAAGGTTTGTTAAGCTCCACCGCAAGATCAACGTGTTGCTCAAAACGCTCTTTCTGTAACGCTGCCGTTTCTGGCTTATAATGATAATCCAAGCCTGTTTCACCAATGGCAACGACTTTTTCATTCGATGCGTGGTGACGTAGCACGTCCATCGAAAAGTCGCTTTCAACATCAAGTGGGTGTACACCGCACGAAGCATAAACATTCTCATAAGGCTCAATCATTTCCATCATTTTAGGGAAAGAATCCAGCGTAACTCCCACAGAAAGCAGCTCGGTTACCTTTGCTTGTTTAGCTTTGTTAATAACGTCTTCCACATTGATGTGGAGATCGTCGTAATTCAATTTGTCTAAATGACAATGAGAATCTACGAACATAATGCCTCTCGTGATTCAATTAACCAGTTCATTGATAGTAGCTCAAGGTTTAGACCAGGAAAGGCTTGCACCTGAGCTTTGAGGTCCATCAGCGCCTTCGCTGATGAGTACAAACCGTTGTAGTTGTTCGGCTGAAACTTTATAGCGCCAGGAAGCATTTGTGCTTCTGATACACCAAACTGCGCTTTCTGAGCGTCTGTCAGTAAATACCACGCCCAGTCTAGTGATTGCTCCGAGTGTTTAGCCATTAAAGAAGCACACTCAGAAATGTCTGAGGCAGGAGAAGACATCGCCTTAATAAAAGTGCGCTCAAAAGCCAAGTAAGCATCGAGATCGCCATTATTTAACGCATCCAATGTTTTTATAGGAGAGCCCATATTCAGTTTTAAGGCGTAAGCAGGAACTTGCTGCGCCCCTTGTTCGCGCATCCATTGCATCGCTTGTTCCGTTGACGGCGGCGCAACAACCCAGTGTTGGCAACGGCTACGAATCGTTGGAAGCAGGCGCTCCTGATTGTGGGTAACGAGCAAAAACAAGCACTTTGCCCCAGGCTCTTCTAGCGTTTTTAACAATGCATTCGATGCCGATTCATTCATAGAGTCTGCTGGCTCTATAACAAATAGGCGATAACCATTAAGCTGTGATGATTCCTGAGCAAGACGGTTGCAAGCTCGAACTTGGTCCACCGTTATCGCTTTTCCTTCTTTTTCTGGTTTGATCCAGTGTAAATCTGGGTGGTTGTGTGATTGATTTAATTGACAGCTATGACAAAAACCGCACGCTTCACTGGCGTAATTTTGGCAAAGAAGTGCTTGGCTAAAAAACTCGATAAGTTTTTCGATGCCTAAGCCTTGCTCGCTTTGCAATAAAAGCGCACCTGGTATTCTGTCCGACTCTAGCCCTACTTTGAGGTTATCCCATACTGGTTGCAACCATGGATAATCATTTAACATGAGTCACCTAAATTTAAGTTTCACTTATTATTGACGAGCTAACCACTCGTTAAGAGCGTCCCGAATATCACGCGACACGTCTTCGATCGCCTGCTCAGCGTTAATGATAATGATAGAAGGATCAGCATGAGCAATCTCCAAATAACGCTCTCGTGTACGTTCAAAGAAGCTGATATCCATCTTCTCGATACGATCGAGCTCACCACGCCCACGCGCACGCTCAAGCCCAACGCGAGGGTCGATATCCATATAGAGAGTGAAAGCAGGTTTAAAATCACCAAGCGTTGTGTCTCGAAGGTTTTTCATTAGCGACGCGTCAATCTGACGGCCACCACCTTGATAAGCCTGCGACGACATATCGTGGCGGTCACCCACCACCCACTGACCGTTCGCCAAAGCTGGTTTGATCACGTTCTCAACCAACTGGACACGTGCAGCATATAGAAGAAGCAACTCCGTCATGTCTTTAAGTTCTTCGCCTTCATGCTCTTCTTTCACCAGAGCGCGCATCTTTTCTGCTAGCGGCGTGCCTCCTGGCTCACGAGTATTTACGATATTTTCAATACCTGCCGCTTTTAGCGTATCTAAAACGGTTTTAATCGCAGTGCTTTTACCCGCGCCTTCTAGGCCTTCAACGACAATAAAGTTTGCTTTCATCATTTGTTCTTTCTTAGTTCTCTTAAATAGGCTCGAACAGCACGATTGTGCTCTGCAAGGGATTTCGAAAATACGTGTCCGCCCTTTCCACTTGCTACGAAATATAAATAGTTACTGCTTTCTGGATTCAAAGCCGCTTCAATAGAGGCTTCACCTGCCATCGCGATTGGGGTTGGAGGTAAGCCATTGATGGTATAGGTGTTATATGGTGTCGGCGTGCGCAAATCTTTCTTACGAATATTTCCGTCGTAAGCATCACCCATACCATAAATAACCGTCGGATCCGTTTGTAAACGCATGCGTTTGTTCAATCGGTTGATAAACACAGAAGCGACGCGCTCACGCTCAGAGTCAATAGCCGTCTCTTTCTCGATGATAGACGCCAGAATCAAGGCTTCATATTTGTCTTGCAATGGCAGCTTTTCTTGACGAGCTTCCCAGTTAGCATCCAGAATCTTATTGAGTTTTCGATGCGCTCGTTTTAATAACTGGCTTTCACTTGCACCCGCCGTGTAATGGTAGGTTTCTGCTAAAAACAGTCCTTCAAGCTTTTCTCGCTCTATACCCAACTTTGCTGCCATGTCTTTTTCTGATAGATCGGTTAAGTCATGCTCTAAATAAGGAGCACTTTTCAATTGCTCTACCCACTCAGAAAAGCGGCTGCCTTCAACAAAAGTGATCGCAAACTGGTATTCTTTTCCGGTATTCAGGTGCTCCAATGCTTGCGAAAGCGACATACCAGGCTCTAGTTGATAAGTACCCGCTCGCACTTGCAACAGTTCTGGATATAAGTGAGGTATTAAACGGATGTACTCCGACGTTTCAATTACCTCATCTTCAACTAAGGCGCGCATGACATGATGAAAGCTTGTACCACTTTCTACAGTAAACAGCTGAGGTTGTTCCAATAGAATAGGCTTTTCAACGTATTGTTTAGCCTGTGAAATTATATAAAAAACAGCTGCTGCGCCTATCACTGCGATCAGCACAACAAAAGCCAACAGTTTTTTAATCACGTAGTTAAATTCCCTTGCAGTCGTTGAGTCAATTTTCCTATCGGAAATATAGTCTTAGAGTTAGATGCCACTATGCTGCGAATTGGTGCGACACCTAATATTGAGTTACACATGAAAGCCTCGTCTGCGCTCAGCAAATCTGGAAGTATAAAACGCCCCTCGATGACTTCAATATGACTTACTTTTAGTAACTCAAGCACCTTACGACGCATTACGCCCGCAACGCCAGATAAGGTCAGCTCCGGTGTAAATACTTTATTACCTTTAACCCAAAAAAGGTTGGCCATTGTAGTTTCAATGACATGGTTTTGCACATTTAACGTTATTGCATCTGCAAACTCGGTATCGTCGATTTCAGCCTTGGCGAGAATCTGCTCTAAACGGTTGTTGTGCTTGTGTCCAGCAAGTAAAGGTTGAATCCCGAGACGAGTCTCACAAACGCCCAAATCCACGCCTTTTTCTTGCCAAGAAGAGTAATGAGAAGGAAACGCAAAATTGGAGATCGTCACGATAGGGCCTTCAATCCCATTAGGACTATACCCTCGCCCACCAATACCACGGCTAACGTGAATTTTCACCCCAGCTTGTGCGTCAGATAAAGCCGCTTTGCTTGCCCAATCATGCACAACTTGCCAGTCAGGGGAAGAGATCTTCAATGCGTCAAGGCAGGACTTCATACGCTCAATGTGTTCTTGCCAGTAAACCAACTCTCCGTTTTGGGTCAGGATGGTGGTAAAACCTCCATCACCGTATTGGAATGAGCGATCACCCAGTTCTACATGCGTTTGTGGAACTCCATTTACCCAAAACATTCGCGTACCTTCAAATTAGCAGACAACAAATAAAACAAAACGGCTCAATGCTAAGCATCGAGCCGTTAGAATACAAGTTTCGCTTACCTAAATAAGGTTAGATAGTGTTACTCAGCGAACTTTTTGAAGATCAAAGAACCGTTTGTACCACCAAAGCCAAACGAGTTACAGATAGCATATTCCATACCTTCAACTTTGCGCGCAGTGTGCGGCACAAGGTCGATGTCTAGACCTTCTTCTGGATCATCAAGGTTAATCGTTGGTGGAACGATTTGGTCAACCAAAGACATAACCGTGATAATTGCTTCAACAGAGCCTGCTGCACCTAATAGGTGACCAGTCATAGACTTAGTTGATGATACAAGTACTTGCTTCGCACCTTCTTCACCAAGAGCACGTTTCACGCCCTTGATTTCTGCAACGTCGCCAGCAGGAGTAGATGTACCGTGAGCATTCACATAACCTACTTGGGTACCTGTGATGTTCGCGTCACGCATTGCCGCTTCCATCGCAAGTGCACCACCAGAGCCATCTTCGCTTGGAGAAGTCATGTGGTAAGCATCACCAGACATACCAAAACCAACCAGTTCTGCGTAAATCTTCGCGCCACGTGCTTTCGCGTGTTCGTACTCTTCAAGCACCATCATGCCAGCACCATCACCTAGAACAAAACCATCACGGCCTTTATCCCATGGACGAGACGCTTTTTGAGGTTCGTCATTACGAGTAGATAGCGCTTTAGCTGCACCGAAGCCAGCCATGCCAAGAGGCGTAGACGCTTTTTCTGCGCCACCAGCAACCATCGCATCTGCATCGCCGTACGCAATCATTCGTGCAGCATGACCGATGTTATGTAGGCCAGTAGTACATGCTGTAGAAATCGCGATATTTGGACCACGAAGACCACGCATGATAGATAGGTTACCTGCAACCATATTTACGATGGTCGAAGGAACAAAAAATGGGCTAACTTTGCGAGGGCCTTTTTCTACTAATGCAGTGTGACCTGTTTCGATCAGATCTAGACCGCCAATGCCTGAGCCGATAGCAACACCAACTCGAGCCGCATTTTCTTCGGTAATTTGTAAGCCAGAGTTATCAAGAGCTTGAATACCCGCTGCAATGCCGTACTGGATGAAAAGATCCATCTTACGAGCATCTTTTTTAGACATGTACTCTGTGCAATCGAAATCTTTAACAAGACCTGCAAAACGAGTTGAGAAGTTCGTAGCATCAAAGTGCTCGATATTCACGATACCACTTTGACCTTCTAGCAGGGCTTTCCAAGATGATTCTACTGTGTTGCCTACCGGTGACAACATACCCATGCCAGTGACAACTACACGACGCTTGGACACGATATAATTCTCCGGGAATTGAATATTTCTATGAGAGGATAGAAGAAGTTAGAAAGAACACAGGCGGTCTAGGAGACCGCCTGGGAGAGCTAATTACTGAGCGCTGTTTACGTAGTCGATTGCAGCTTGAACAGTAGTGATCTTCTCAGCTTCTTCGTCAGGAATCTCAGTGTCGAATTCCTCTTCTAGAGCCATAACTAGTTCTACAGTGTCTAGAGAATCAGCACCTAGATCGTCAACGAAAGAAGCTTCGTTTTTAACTTCTGCTTCGTCTACACCTAGCTGTTCAACAATGATTTTCTTTACGCGTTCTTCGATGTTGCTCATTTTTCTTTTCCTTTACAGATTTCGCCTAATGCGATGATTCCGTAGTTTATTCGAACTATTGAAAGTTGCAAGGGGGTCCTTGCTGGTCAAACCACAAAATTAGCGAATTTAACCGAATTTCAATACATTTTTGACTTAAATCATGCACAAATCTTGCGCATAAGCATGACAAGTTCATGACAGTTAACTGCAACTATAGGCTATTTTTCACAATGTAAAATAGCTTATTTTGCACAAACTGTCTCATTAAACCATGTACATGCCACCATTTACATGCAAAGTTTCACCAGTAATGTACGCTGCTTCAGGCGAAGCAAGGAAAACTACTGCTGATGCAATTTCACGTGGGTCACCTAAACGACCAGCTGGCACGTTCGACAACGTTGCCGCACGTTGCTCATCATTTAGTGCCTTTGTCATGTCAGTTTCGATGAAACCAGGGGCAACAGTGTTCACTGTTACACCACGAGACGCAACTTCACGAGCCATTGATTTAGTAAAACCAATCACGCCCGCTTTCGCTGCTGCGTAGTTAGTTTGACCTGCGTTACCCATGGTACCAACAACAGAGCCTACGTTGATGATACGACCCGCACGTTTTTTCATCATGCCGCGTAAAACCGCTTTAGACATGCGGTAGATAGGCGTTAGGTTGGTATCGATGATGTCGTTCCACTCATCATCTTTCATACGCATCAATAGGTTGTCACGAGTAATACCAGCGTTATTCACCAGAATATCGATCACACCAAATTCTTCGTTGATCGTTTTTAGTGTCGCTTCGATAGACTCGACATCAGTCACGTTCAGTGCCAGACCTTTACCGTTATCACCAAGATACTCGCTGATAGCAGCAGCGCCACTTTCAGAAGTAGCCGTACCGATAACCGTCGCACCGCGCTCTACAAGAAGTTCCGCGATCGCGCGGCCAATACCACGGCTTGCGCCGGTAACTAGCGCGATCTTACCTTCTAGATTCATCATGTTGTGTTTCCTTTTCTTATCGCAAGTTTTATCGCTTGATGGATTACTTCGCCGCGTCTAGCGACGCAACATCATTCACTGCTGCTGCAGTTAGCGTTTTCACGATACGTTTTGTTAGACCTGTTAAAACCTTACCAGGACCAAGCTCAAGAAGCTGTTCTACCCCTTGCTCATGCATAAGCTCGACTGTTTCAGTCCAGCGAACTGGGCTATGTAGCTGACGAACAAGTGCATCTTTGATTTTTGCAGGATCTGTCTCAGCAACCACATCAACGTTGTTGATAACTGGCAGCTGTGGTGAGTTAAATTCGATAGACTCAAGAGCTACTGCAAGTTTTTCCGCTGCTGGCTTCATAAGCGCACAGTGTGATGGAACTGAAACAGGAAGAGGAAGCGCACGTTTCGCCCCAGCTTCTTTACATAGCGCTCCCGCACGCTCTACAGCGTCTTTGCTACCCGCGATAACTACCTGACCAGGCGAGTTAAAGTTTACTGGAGAAACCACTTCACCTTGCGCTGCGTCTTCACACGCTTTTGCAATCGCATCATCAGCCAAACCGATAATCGCGTACATAGCGCCAGTACCTGCTGGTACCGCCTCTTGCATTAGCTTACCGCGTAATTCAACCAGCTTGATTGCTTCTTTAAAGTCAATCACACCCGCACATACAAGTGCTGAATACTCACCTAGGCTGTGACCGGCTAGGTTTGCTGGTTGCTCTAAACCAAGCTCCTGCCATACACGCCAGATTGCAACAGATGAAGCTAGCAAAGCTGGTTGAGTGCGGAAAGTCTCGTTTAAATCTTCTGCAGGTCCATTTTGAACAAGCGCCCATAGATCGTAACCTAGTGCGTCAGATGCTTCTGCAAATGTTTGTTTTACTACGTCATATTGTTCGCCTAGTTCTGCAAGCATACCTACAGCTTGAGAACCTTGACCTGGAAATACGATAGCAAACTTGCTCATGTTGTTTTCCTTTAAGCAAAGTAAAAAGAAATAAGATGCACCAAGTGCACCTTAAATTTTGAATTCTCGTGAAACTTAGAACTTCACCAGAGCAGAGCCCCAAGTGAAACCGCCACCAAACGCCTCTAGCAATAAAGTCTGCCCGCGTTTAATGCGACCATCGCGCACAGCTTCATCCAGCGCAGACGGTACTGTCGCCGCAGAAGTGTTCCCGTGTCGGTCTAATGTCACTACGACTTGGTCCAAAGACATTGAAAGCTTTTTCGCTGTTGCCGAAATAATTCGATAGTTCGCTTGATGCGGTACTAGCCAGTCTAGTTCAGACTTATGCATGTTGTTGGCTTCAAGCGTATCTTTTACTAGTTTCGATAACTGAGTGACAGCGACTTTGAATACTTCGTTACCTGCCATATGAAGCCATTTGTCAGCATCTTGACCACGCTCAGGTACAGGTAGGCTTAGTAGCTCACCGAATTGACCATCCGAGTATATGTGGGTAGAAATAATACCTGGCTCTTGGCTAGCGCCTACGACAACGGCTCCAGCACCATCACCAAATAGGATAATGGTTGAACGGTCTGTCGGATCACACGTTTTAGACAAAGCATCTGAACCAATAACAAGTACGTTTTTACACATACCCGATTTAATATGTTGGTCTGCAACAGATAATGCGTACACAAAACCAGAACAAGCAGCGGCTAAGTCAAAAGCTGGACAACCTTTAATGCCAAGCTTTGCCTGCACCTGACACGCAGATGAAGGGAAAGTATGGCTACTGCTCGTTGTGGCTACGATAATCAGGTCGATATCGTTTTTATCAATACCCGCCATATCGATAGCGTTTTCAGCTGCGTAGAATGCCATGTCCGCTACAGTCTCATTTTCTGCAGCAATTCGACGCTCTTTAATACCCGTGCGAGCAACGATCCACTCATCACTTGTATCTACCATTTTCTCTAGATCTGCGTTTGTACGCACCTGAGATGGCAGGTAGCTGCCAGTACCTAAAATTTTGCTATACATGAAGACTAATAATGCCTCTCGAGTAAAACCGCTTCCAAACGATCGCTAATACGGCTTGGTACTTGTCGTTTGACCTCGTGTACTGCCTCGCCAAGTGCATTGACAATCGCAGATACATCCGCACTTCCATGGCTTTTTATGACAATGCCGCGCAATCCTAGCAAACTTGCGCCGTTATACTGGTCGGGGTTCAGTGTTTTTAGTTCATTAAATAGCCGAGAAAACAACTTTCTAGCAATCCAACCCTTTATCGTTGACGCCATCATACTGGTTTTAATTTTTTCGATAAAAAGTTGAGCTGTTCCCTCACTGGCTTTTAAGCATACGTTGCCGACAAACCCATCACATACAATGACGTCTGCAACATCATGCAAAATTTGATTACCTTCAATATAACCAACAAAGTTAATCGCGTCGGTCTGAGAAAGCATTTCTGCGCAACGTTTGACTAAATCGTTACCTTTAATCTCTTCTGCGCCAATATTGAGTACAGCAACGCGAGGAGGACAACCTAAGTGTTCTTCTGCTAGTGCACTGCCCATTACAGCAAATTGGAACAAACTATCAGCATCGCACGATACATTCGCACCTAGATCTAGCATCCAAGTACGCTTTCCAGTAATCGTCGGTAAAGCTGAAACTAAAGCAGGACGTTCAATACCAGGAAGTAACTTAAGAATGAAACGCGATAGTGCCATTAATGCACCGGTGTTGCCACCACTAACACAAGCATCCGCCTTCTGCTCAGAAACCAAATCGATAGCCATACGCATGGAACTATTTTGGCTATTACGTAGTGCCAATGAAGGTTTTTCTGAGTTCGAGATAACTTTCTCACTATGAAGAATAGTCAAGCGGGAACTGGTCGAGGTACCGAGTTGAGATAATTGAGACGTGATCAGAGATTGATCACCTATAAGAATCACTTTTAGCTCTGGGAAATGAGACAGTGCCTGCACGGCGGCAGGCACTGTTACGCGTGGACCGAAATCCCCGCCCATTGCATCAAGTGCAACGGTAATACTTTGCAAAGGTTCAACCTTACTTGTTGATAACCTTTTGACCACGGTAGTAACCTTCAGCAGTTACGTTGTGGCGTAGGTGAGTTTCACCAGAAGTCGCGTCTACAGATAGAGCAGCTGTAGTTAGCGCATCGTGTGAACGACGCATACCGCGCTTAGAACGAGTTTTACGGTTTTTCTGTACGGCCATTGACCCTACTCCTATACTATTGGGTTAAAAACCTGAAGAAGAATCGGTTACCACACCTATTACTTTTTCAGACTTTTCAAAACGTCGAATGGATTCGGTTTTTCTTCCTCAATTTCTTCAGGAATCTCACCAAAAACCATGTTATTTGAATCAACGCTACAATCCGCTTCATCGTGCATCGCAATTTGAGGTAATGCTAAGATGAACTCGTCTTCAACCAGTTGTATAAGGTCTAATTCACCATATTCATTTAGATCTACCAAATCATAAATTTCTGGTGCTTCCTGTTCCGTTTTCTCACCGTAGTAAGGAGTAGAAAGGAATTCAACTTCGCACTCATGTGCGAATACCTCATTACAACGCTGACACTCTAAATCGACTTCGATGTTAGCTTTACCAGAGATAACAACGAGTCGCTGTTCATCCATCCCAAATGACAATGAGACTTCTGCGTCGCGTTTTACGCCTTCAGTTGTTTCCGCTAAGCGCTTGAAAAGACTAGCTTGGATGATTCCATCGTAATCTAATCGTTTCTGTGCAGCTTTCGCTGGGTCAACCGTTCGCGGTATTTTTACCTTTTGCATAGGGCGCGAATATTATCTTCCAAATCAAAATTAGTCAAAGAAAAAGGCAAAAAAGTTGTACTTTTTTACGCTTAACATACAGAGCATTAGCCAGAATCATTTTTGATCGATTATCCTATCGGAAATGCTCCCACGAATTGTAATTCAAAATGAAAAATTACCAACTGGTTTTAGCTTCAACCTCCCCTTTTCGTAAACAACTGCTTGAAAAGCTTTCACTACCGTTCATTTGTTTATCACCTGATTGCGATGAAACACCGTTTGACCAGGAAACGCCTCTTGAACTGGTGCAAAGATTGGCCCAAGAGAAAGCAACATCTTGCCAGACGGATAAAGCAAGTTTAGTTATCGGCAGTGACCAGGTTTGTGTCATTAATGGTGAAATCGTTGGCAAACCTTTAAATAGAGACAACGCAATAAATCAACTTTTGTCTCAAAGTGGAAAAGTCATCACTTTCTATACTGGTCTTGCGGTACATAACACCGTCACAAACCATACAGAAGTCGGCTTTGATTCTTTCGAAGTACACTTTAGAGATTTGACGCTTGAACAAATCGAGCGCTACGTCGACAGGGAAGAACCTTTTTACTGCGCAGGCAGCTTTAAAAGCGAAGGAATGGGAATTTGTTTGTTTAACAAATTAGTGGGGAAAGACCCGAACACACTTGTCGGGCTACCACTGATTGATTTGATTGATATGTTGCATGTTCAAGGACTCGATGTCCTTTGATCAAAATTTGATCAAAATATGATAAAAGGGAGCCACAGGCTCCCTTCTTGCATCCGCGAGGAAAACATGGTTACGCGTTTCTTAAACCCGCCAACACTTTTTCTAGCTTCGGTTCCATCGGTGCGTTGATTTCCATCCACTCATCATTTGATGGGTGTTGGAACTTGATGTTTGCCGCGTGTAGGAACAAACGATCTAAACCAACTTGACCTGTGTAAGCATCAAAGCGGCGGTCACCGTAGCGATCATCCCAAGCGATTGGGTGGCCCGTATATTGTGTATGAACTCGGATTTGGTGAGTTCGACCAGTAATCGGACTCGCTTGAATCAATGTTGCTTGTTCAAACTTTTCCAAAATCTTAAAACGCGTTTCAGACGGCTTACCGTTAGGGTTAACACGAACAATACTGTTCACTTCGTTTTTAAGCAGTGGCGCGTTCACAACCTTACAACTGCTTTTCCATTGTCCCATGACAAGAGCTAAGTAAAACTTCTTCACTGTCTTTTCACGAAACTGGGCTTGCAAGTGACGAAGTGCAGAACGCTTCTTAGCAACCAGCAAGATACCTGAAGTATCACGGTCAATACGATGCACAAGTTCAAGAAAGCGAGCTTGAGGACGCAGAGCTCTAAGCGCTTCAATCGCGCCAAACTTTAAGCCACTGCCACCATGCACAGCGGTACCAGATGGTTTGTTTAGAATCAACATATGATCATCTTCGAAGATGATCATATCTTCCAACTCTGCGACTTTGTTTAGTTTCGTACTTGGCGCGACATCGCCATCTTTTTTCTCGACAGTCACCGGTGGAATACGAACGAGATCGCCTGCTTTTAACTTGTACTCTGCTTTTATACGCTTTTTATTTACACGTACTTCGCCCTTACGCACGATTCGGTAAATCATGCTTTTAGGGATGTCTTTTAATTGGTTGCGCAAAAAATTATCAATGCGCTGACCCGCCATATCTTCGTCAATGTCGACGAACTGGACTTTTGTTCTTATTTCGCTCATGGGCGGTATTGTAAACTCAATTTCGCGCGACTTCACATTATTCTTGTCGTAAAAGAAACACTTGATAGTACAAACTGGTCTAAATTTCGCCAAGCTTTTGTTTAAATTATTAAAACTCTCAATCGAGTTCTCAATTTGTTTTCTGTCTTGATCAGTTTACACATCTCAATTGCTTATGAAACAGCCAGTTATAAATTAGAAATTTTGAGTTTAGCGGCAAATTTTCTATCGTTTGCGTGAAAGCAGATTGCTGATAGCCACGCGCACTGCTATAGTTCACAGCTGCTAAGGAAGGTTTGGTTACATTTTATTCATTACCAATCATTTATCCTCAAGCAATGTGAGTAGATCGTTGAAGGTCGAGTGCAGCATTGGCGTGAGACACATCGAATTCAACACTCTTGCCACCCTACTCCTCGCATATTCACGTTGAGTACCTACCGCCCAAATAGCGGGTCACAAGTCTACGTTTCCAACAGAAACCACAAGAGGCTTGTGATGACTGAAGTGCCCGAGAGCATCCCCTTCCAGCCGGGAGGCTGCAAAATACAAGCCATGGGATCAGGCACCGTGAAAGAGCGAAAAAACAGTGGCAAGTCGACAAGAAAGATATAAAAGAAAAGACAACGAGAATTTTCAATGAAAAGAATGTTAATTAACGCAACTCAAAAAGAAGAGTTGCGTGTCGCTCTGGTTGATGGCCAGCGACTTTTCGATCTTGATATCGAGAGTCCAGGTCATGAATCTAAAAAAGCGAATATCTACAAAGGACGTATCACACGTATCGAACCAAGCTTAGAAGCCGCATTTGTTGATTACGGCGCCGAGCGTCACGGTTTCCTCCCTCTCAAAGAAATTGCCCGCGAATATTTCCCTGAAGGTTACACCTACCAAGGTCGTCCAAGCATTAAAGAAGTGCTAACGGAAGGCCAAGAAGTTATCGTTCAAGTGGAAAAAGAAGAACGTGGAAGCAAGGGCGCAGCTCTTACTACTTTCATTTCTCTTGCTGGTAGTTACCTTGTTCTGATGCCTAACAACCCTCGTGCTGGCGGTATTTCTCGTCGAATCGAAGGTGACGAGCGTACTCAACTAAAAGCCGCATTAAGTACTTTGGAACTGCCTCAGGGCATGGGCCTAATCGTACGTACTGCTGGCGTTGGCAAGAGTGCTGAAGAACTTGAGTGGGATTTGAATGTACTACTTAACCACTGGGGTGCAATCAAAGGTGCAGCGGACTCGAACCCTGCTCCATTCTTAATCCACCAAGAAAGTAACGTTATCGTTCGTGCAATCCGTGACTATTTGCGTCGTGATATTGGCGAAATCTTAATTGACAGCAACACCATCTACGAACGTGCAAAAGAGCACATTCAATTGGTGCGCCCTGATTTCCTTAACCGCGTTAAGAAATATGAAGGCGAAGTTCCACTATTCAGCCACTACCAAATCGAAAGCCAAATTGAATCAGCTTTCCAACGTGAAGTGCGTCTGCCATCTGGTGGTTCTATTGTTATTGACCCAACCGAAGCACTAACGTCTATCGATATCAACTCTGCTCGTGCAACCAAGGGCGGCGATATTGAAGAAACAGCCCTAAACACGAACCTAGAAGCAGCCGACGAAATTGCTCGCCAGTTACGTCTACGTGACTTGGGTGGCTTAGTGGTTATCGACTTTATCGATATGACACCTGTTCGCCACCAACGAGAAGTAGAAAACCGTCTACGTGAAGCCGTTCGTCTTGATCGCGCTCGTGTACAAATCGGTCGTATTTCTCGCTTTGGTTTGTTGGAGATGTCACGTCAACGTTTAAGCCCTTCTCTAGCAGAAGCAAGCCACCACATCTGTCCTCGCTGTAGCGGTACTGGAGTCGTTCGCGACAACGAATCTCTAGCACTTTCTGTACTTCGTTTAATCGAAGAGGAAGCACTGAAAGACAATACAGCGCAAGTTCTCGCAGTTGTACCTGTGCCAATCGCTTCTTACTTGTTGAACGAAAAACGTCGTTCAGTGAACCATATCGAACGCATTCAAGAAGTGAAGATTACGGTTGTTCCAAACTCTGACATGGAAACGCCGCACTTCGAAGTTATCCGTGTTCGTGAAGGTGAAGAGTTCGATCTGATTTCTTACCTACTTCCTAAAAAACTGGAAGCAATGAAAGAAGCGGAAGGTAAAGAGCCCGCGGAAGTTGACGTAAAACCTAAACGAATCGAAGAACCTGTTCTTAAAGGCTTTGCGGCTCCTTCTCAAACGGCACCTGCACCAGCAGCTAAACCTGCCCCAGAGGCGAAGAAGAAAGAAGAGAAAGTTGAACAAGAAGAAAAACCTGGACTGTTCAGCCGTTTGTTTAAAGCACTTGGTAGTTTCCTATTCGGCGGTTCTGAAGAGGTAAAAGAAGAACCGAAACCTCAGGAAGAGAAAAAGCCAAATCGCGATAATCGACGCAACAAACGTGATCGCAATGATCGTCGTCGCAATAACAACCAACGCGATAATCGTGAGAACCGCGACAATCGTGATAACCGTGATAACCGACGTCGTCGTAAGCCTCGTGATGAGCAAGCGAATGAGCAAAACGAAGCTCAACAACAAACCAATAAACAGCAAAACCGCAACCAAAAGCGTAAGCCTAAAACTCAACAAGCAGATAAAGCCCAAGAGCAAAAAGCAAATGCAAAAGTAGCGGAAAAAGGCCTGCAGCTAGCGGCAGAAGCTCGAACTGAAACAAAACCAGAAGAGAGCAAACCAAAGCAACAAAACGCGAAAGCAGAAAAAGTGAAGGAGCGTCGTCAACGTCGCAAACTGAACAAGTCTGTACGCGTTAAAGACCAAGAAGCGGTTGAGAAGAAAGCAGAAGAAACGGCGGTTAAGACTCAAGAAACGGTTGAAACCAAAGTTGAGAAGCAAACAGAAGCAGCGGTAGAAGCACAACAAGACAACAAGCAAGCAGAGTCTAAGCAACGTCGTAACCGTCGTTCGCCACGTCACCTGCGTGCAAGCGGCCAGCGCCGTCGCCGTGGTCGCGATCGCCGTCCTAACCCGTTCCGCCTGCGTAAAGGTGGTGTAGCTTCTCCTGAGATGGCTATGGGTAAAGTAATGCCACGCTACATTCCGAAACCAGCACCTAAGAAAGAAGAGCAAGTTAAGGAAGAAACAGTAGCAGCAGTACCTACAATGCAAGGTGGTTTTGCTTGTCCAGAGATGGCTATGGGTAAAGTGATTATTCGCCGCGAGCAACCTGTTGTAACAGAAGCGCCAGTTGTTGAATCAAAGATTCAAGAAACAGTTGAAGCGAAAGTGGAAGCTCCAGTAGTGGAAGCACCTGTTGTGGAAGCAGTAATCGCAGAAAAAACTGAATCGGCAGTAGTAGAAACAGCTTCGGTAGAGCCTATCGTTGAAACTCCCGCGACTGAACCGGTTGATGCCATTGTAGAAACGGCACCTGCTGAAGAGCCTGTGGTTGAAGCAGCAAAAGAGATTGCAGCCGAAGCGCCAGTAGCTAAACCAGAGCCTAAAGTCGAAGCCATTAAAGTTGCGGCTAAGCTAAACGCTAGCGCACCGATGACGAAAGCACCTGGCCCTCAAGAGCTACGCGAAATCACGGTTGCAGCAGCACCGTTCAAAACCGAACGTTACCAAGCTAAAGGTGCGGGTAGCCAAGTGGCTAAAAACCGCGCATCAGCAGAGATGACAAAGCCTAACTTTAACTAGGCTAAATCATTACGTTCAACTGCTTAACGGCATAAATAAATTAAAGGCTACCATCTGGTAGCCTTTTTTATCTTCATATTTGCCCAATAAATTGTTCATATAAATACCAATTCGTGATCACATTTGTACGCCATTATTCGTATCATTCTTGAACTTAATCACACTTTTCGGTAGCATGCGCCGACTCAAGTTTTCGACACCATTCTGATGCTGCTCTTTTAATACTACGGTTTACACTGCAATGTTTGATCAGAAATCAACCACTCAGTGGCTTGTGCAAATACGAATATGTGTCGGGTTTAACTCATTGCAAAGAGAACTTAAAAACAAACATGTTCGAATTTCCCCAATTTTCTAAGCACTCCGTAAAAAATGATGTGCTATCAGGCTTAACCGTTGCGCTAGCATTGGTTCCTGAAGCTGTCGCATTTGCGTTCGTCGCAGGCGTAGATCCGATGGTCGGTCTTTACGCTGCATTCATCGTTGGTCTTATTACTTCCATTTTCGGTGGTCGTCCCGGCATGATCTCTGGTGCAACAGGTGCCATGGCAGTCGTAATGGTTTCGCTTGTCGCGACTCACGGTGTCCAGTACCTATTCGCAGCCATCATGCTCGCTGGTATACTTCAAATTGCCGCTGGTATGTTTAAATTGGGTAAGTTCATCCGTATCGTGCCTCACCCTGTGATGATTGGTTTTGTGAACGGTCTGGCTATTGTTATCTTCCTAGCTCAGTTGGGTCAGTTTAAAGCGCCAGATATCAACGGCATGCTTACTTGGCTACCACAAGACCAAATGCTACTAATGCTTGGTTTGGTTGCGCTAACTATGGCAATCATTCACTTTCTACCAAAAATCACAACGGCTGTACCCTCTTCACTTGTTGCAATCGTAACGGTGACTGCTTTAGTGGTTGGTTTGGATCTGGAAACTCGCACTGTTGTTGACTTCTTGCGTACAATGTCTGGTGATGAAGCGGCAACACTCGCAGGTTCACTGCCGACCTTCTCTATTCCGGCGGTGCCATTTACGCTAGAAACTCTACAAATCATTCTTCCATACGCGATCATTCTAGCGGCCATTGGTCTAATTGAATCTCTGCTAACGCTGACAGTTTTAGATGAGATGACGAACACTCGTGGTCAATCTAACCGCGAATGTATCGGTCAAGGTATGGCAAACATGACTTGTTCTGTGTTTGGTGCTATGGGTGGTTGTGCAATGATTGGTCAGTCGATGATCAACGTAAACTCAGGTGGTCGCGGTCGTCTATCTGGTATCGTTGCTGCTATCGCTCTATTGATGTTTATCTTATTCGCTTCTTCGTTAATTGAAATGATCCCACTCGCTGCTCTGGTGGGTGTGATGTTCATGGTTGTAATTGGTACATTCGAATGGGCAACATTTAAACTAGCGCGTCGCGTACCGAAGCAAGACTTCTTCGTTATTGTTCTTGTGACCGTTGTTACTGTTCTTACTGACCTAGCCGTTGCCGTAGCGGTTGGTGTTATCGTTTCTGCATTAATGTTTGCATGGCAGCACGCTAAGCACATCTATGCTGACACGTGCTTAAACGAGGAAGGTTCAAAAGAGTACAAGATTCACGGTCCTATTTTCTTTGGTTCTGCCGCTAACTTCTTGGAGTTGTTTAACGCGCCTGAAGATCCAAAAGATGTGATTGTCGATTTTGCAGACTCTCGCGTGACTGATCACTCCGCAATTGAAGCGATTGAAACACTAGCAGAGCGTTACAACTCTCAAGGTAAAACACTACACCTTCGCCACCTAAGTCCAGATTGCCGCAAGCTTTTAGATAAAGCGGGTAGCTTGGTTGAAATTAACGTGAAGGAAGACCCAAGCTACAAAGTCGCAACCGACATTCTAGCGGGTTAACACGAATAAAAAAGGATGAGCTCAGCTCATCCTTTTTTCTATTGTCTTCAAGCCCGGCGATTATAGCTTCTTCAAAATCGCGTCTGATGCCTCTTCGATTAAATCAAGCACCAGTTCAAAGCCATCTTCTACACCATAATATGGATCAGGGACTTCGTCGTAACCTGACCCAGAATGACTTAAAAATAACGATACTTTGTGTCGATACTTCAACGGACAAATATCCAATAAATCGGCTAAATTTGCTTTATCTGCGGCTAATATCAGGTCAAACTTTTCAAAGTCATCAATGGTAACTTGACGCGCACGCATTCCTTTAAAAGAGTAACCTCGCTGCTTTCCTGCGGCCATTGCCCTTGAATCCGGTGGGTTTCCTGCGTGGTAGCCAATCGTACCTGCCGAATCAACCTCCACGGCAATACCCAACTCTTGAGCTTTCGCTCTTAACACTGCTTCTCCGGTTGGTGACCGACAAATGTTTCCCATACAAACAACAAGTATTTTCTTCATTTTATTCCCTGAATTATCGGTGGTTTTTCTTCACGATATGTTGGTCTATCATAGCGAGATAAATCAATGAACCCAAATTAGCTTGGGCACAGCACGAAAAGGAATTGAGGAAGTATTATGTCTATCGAAGAAAATAAAGAAGCACGCCATAAGGCTCGCCAACAAAAAGTCAAAGAACAGGTAGACGCAAAAATTGCTGCTGCTCAAGAGGAAAAAGGTCTGCTACTGATCATTACCGGAAATGGTAAAGGTAAATCGACATCAGGGTTCGGTACGATAGCACGCGCAGTAGGTCATGGTTTGAATTGTGCTGTCGCGCAGTTTATTAAAGGTACTTGGGATAATGGTGAGCGCAACCTACTTGAGAAACTCGGCGTTGAATTCCAAGTAATGGCGACCGGCTTTACATGGGAAACTCAAAACAAAGCCGCTGATACCGAAGCAGCGCAAGGCGTATGGCAAGAATGTAAGCGCATGCTCAAAGATGAATCTATCGATGTGGTTCTTTTTGACGAGCTGACGTACATGGTGAGCTACGGCTACATTGATTTAGACGAGGTCGTTGAAGCGCTGAACAACCGCCCTAAAATGCAGTCGGTTGTCATTACTGGTCGTGGCGCTCATCGCACTCTGATTGAAATGGCTGATACCGTTTCTGAAGTGAAGAATGTAAAGCATGCATTTGAGTCAGGCGTCAAAGCGCTGAAAGGTGTCGACTGGTAAAGCTCACCAGCAGAATTAAAAAAGGGTTGGCTAATGCCAACCCTTTTTGCTTTGGCTCGAATCTAATTGAATAGATTCTTTATCAAACCATCGACTGCTTCTTTGGTTTTTTCGTCTTTGATCTTGTCCGTTAGCTTCTCTACGCCACGATCGATTTCTTTCTGAGCTTTCTGCTTCAGAACATCATCGAATACGAGCTTGAATTTAGGATCCGCCCACTTACCAGACACATTGATTGGAATCGTGATATCTTTCAGCTCATCTATATCTTTGCCGCCTTGGCCTTCTAGGCTACCTACGACTGATGTGCTGATAGTAAAGTTAACAGTTTCATTGATGTAGTTTGCGGTGCCTTTACCACGAACACGGAGCAATGGAGACTGAGCTTGCATATTATCCGTTGATACGACACCTTTATTGAGCTTCAATGTCGCCGTCATCGCACTAAAATCTGTTTTCTTAACTTCATTAGTGCCTTCGACTTTTTGCCCTTTAAATTTCGCGTAGTTTTCACGAATCAATTGAGCAACGTTGATGCCATTTACCGCACCGTCAGCAAAATTGATAACAACCGTACCAGAAAGATTCTTCTTGATACCGGTAGGCGTTAGACTCTTACCGGTAACATTCACATCAATGTTACCCGTCCCTTCAAGCTTGTCGTTATCAGCGACATCAATAAGTAACGGTTGAACTTTCACGCCTTTGATTGACTTTTTCACACTGTAAGTCGCTGGTGACTTGCGTGCATCTAACTTCGCTGTCGCTGAGATTGTGCCTTGGTACAGCTTCGAACTAAATGAAGTAAGCTCAAATACGCCACGATTTACAGTGAAGCTCGTTTTTACCGCTTCCATCTTCGCATTTGCCGCTTTGAATTTGTCGATGGTAATGTCACCCTTTACATCTAACGTTTTCAACGCAGACAAATCAGGCTCAACCTCAGACCCAGCTGGAGCACTCTCGCCACCAGAAGCAGGCTTATTACCTTCGGAATCTTGCTGATCTAATCCTAAGAATTCATCAAGATCGATATTTGGGCTGTGGAGAGCAAATCGTACTTTAGGAATATCGCCAAGTGTCACATCTGCCTTACCATCTAAGGCGATAGCATTCGCTGTTAACTTCTCTAGGACAAAACTCAGGTGGTTTTTCGTTAGGTCGAAAGACAGATCAGACACCATGTCGACTTTCATCGGTGACTGAGGTAAAGCATCACCCTCAAAAGTCGATTTAAGAGTTAACTTATCCAACTGCACTTTGCTGATAGCCTTGTCCACGATAAGTTGACCAGCCCCCTGCATATCTAACTTCATACCACCAGCGTCGCCTTTCATGGCATAAGTCAGGTTATTTACTTTATCGAATTCAAACGAATCTAAACCGATCGTTGCCGATTCAATCTTATTGGCAGGGTCAGAGTATGTCGCATCAAAGTTGATGTTCTTTAGCGCGTAGTTTGTCAAACCTTTTTCTAGCTTAAAGTCGGCCTGACCTTTCGCTGTGAACTTTTGGTCATTCATTTCGCCCTTCACGCCAAAATCAGCCGTTGTCCAGTTGTCAAAAGCGAATTCGGAAAGGTTTAATGAGATATCATAAAGTTTGGTGTAACTACCGGCTTGCTTATCCTGCATTTCTAATGAGCCATTAGAAACCGTAACACCAGCAAGATTAATGCTCCAATCAGAGCCAGAAGGCTGCGTTTCACCATTTTGCGTAGGCGCAGTATCGCTCGCTTGCTCTGCTTGTTGTGTTTGGGCTTTCGTCAATGCATCAATATTCTTGCTGCCATCTTTCTTGGTTTCGATATAGAACTCAGCCCCATCAAGCGTGACATTTCCAATTTCAAGTTGTTGACTAAAAAGTGGCATGACAGAGATGTCTACACCAACGGTATCAACTTTGAATAAATTGGGCTTACTAAAGCCTTGTGGGTTTCGCAATTCTGTATATCCCAACTCAAAGCCGATCGATGGGAAAAATTGCCAACTGATATCCCCTTCAATCACCAATTCTAATCCCGTTTGCTTTTGCGCTTGCTCAACAATAATGGGCTTAAACTGGTTAGGATTGACGAAGATGGTTAACGCTAAAATTGCGACCAAAATGACCACAATAGGTATTGCTAGAATTAAGAGCAGTTTCTTCATTTGTTTTTCCTTGCTCGAGTGTTTTTACAATTATAAGCGCAGACTCAATTTACCGCTGACAGTTCCACAAAAGCGTGAAAAATGTCTGGTTTTAACCTGCAACTGACTAATTTAAAAACAAAAAAAGAAGTGGCACTTAAGGTGCCACTTCTTCTCTCAAAAATAAAGCGATATAGCCGTCTAAAGACTTAAGCTTTCAAAAGTCTTGCAATGTGAGCTTTTAATACATCGATTGCGATACGGTTTTTACCACCGCGAGGAACAATAATGTCCGCATATTGCTTAGAAGGTTCGATAAACTGCATGAACATCGGACGTACTGTTTGTTGGTACTGCTTGAGAACAGATTCCATAGTTCGGCCTCGTTCTTCCACGTCACGCTTAACACGACGAAGCAAACAAATATCTAACGGTGTATCCATAAATACTGTCGCGTGCATCAAATCACGAAGACGAGGGTCAGTAAGAAGAAGGATGCCTTCTAGAATGATCACCTTTTTAGGCGTCATTGTGGTCGTGTTACTTGTTCTTGTGTGCTCAGTGTAGCTGTACTCAGGTACTTCTACTGCTTCACCACGTACCAATTTTTCAAGGTGCTCACACAGTAGGTCGTGGTCCAACGCACTCGGGTGATCGTAGTTCGTCTTTACTCGCTCTTCCATGCTTAGGTGGCTTTGGTCGTTGTAGTAGCAATCTTCCGTGATGACACCGATTTGATGATCGCCTACTTTCGCGCGAAGCTCATTATAAATAGTGCTCGCGATCAGACTTTTTCCAGAAGCAGAAGCGCCAGCAATACCTACGATGACGCATTGATTATTATCAGACATTAGTTTGCACCCGATGATGATTTCTAGTCACATAAAAAGATAAACTGCCTGATTATAGGGAGTTCACCCCATAGTTACTAGCTGGAATTAGGGTTTAGTCATAAGTTTCTGCCTGCTCAGAGGATTAACCTCCGAGCAAACGTTAAAATGTGCAATTATCAACCAACAGGCATAGTAAACTTACTTCACCATTGTAAAGCTAATCGCATCTGGTTTTGCTTTGCCTTGCCAAAACATCGTGCTACATACGCGATCGGCAAGCTGCTTGTAATACCCTGCATGCTCACTTTCTGGACGCCTTGCTACTGTTGGCACGCCAGCGTCAATATCTTCTCGCATAGAAATATGAAGCGGAATTTGTCCTAGCAGTGCCAAGCCAAACTCTTGCGACATTTTTTCTGCACCACCCATGCCAAAAATATGCTCTTTCGCGCCACATTGGCTACAAATGTGATAACTCATGTTTTCCACAACACCAATAACCGGGACATGGACTTTGTTAAACATTGCCGCTCCCTTCCTTGCATCGGCAAGGGCTAGGTCTTGCGGTGTAGTGACTAACACACTACCTGTTACCGGAATCTGTTGTGACAACGTCAACTGTATATCACCCGTGCCTGGCGGCATATCAATCACCAAATAATCTAAATCTGGCCAGTCTGTCTCCGTTAATAACTGCGACAACGCTTTTGAAGCCATTGGCCCGCGCCATATTGCCGCTTCTGATTTGTCCACTAGATAGCCGATAGAATGAGTATAGATGCCGTGAGCAAAAATGGGCTCCATCCACTTGCCATCACGAACTTCTGGTTTTGCATCTTCTTGCCCCAACATCATAGGTACAGACGGGCCATAAATATCCGCATCCAACAATCCCACTTTCGCCCCAGATTGAGCAATCGCCAACGCTAAGTTAACCGCAGTCGTTGATTTACCGACCCCACCTTTCGCAGAACTAACGGCAATGATGTTCTTAACACCTTTAACCGGATTGGCCACTTGAGTTTCTAATGCTTTAACTCCAAGGCGAATATTGAATGGGAATTCAGCCACTTTATCTGCGGTTTGTTGCTGTTTAATCCAGTCATGCAATATGGTTTGAAGCTCATTACTTGCGAATGGCAACGTTATCTCAACAGAACCTTGTGCCGTAATCGAAATTGCGCCATGAATATCTGCCCAATTTTCCACCAACTGTGGATGCTGGAATTGGTTAAACCAGTGACAAAAATCTTGTTTTGAAGTGAACTGATGCATAAGTCCTCCTTTTAGATGTCATGCTAACACCGTCCTGCCTCAACCAGAACCCCAAAAAAACTAAGGCATTCCGCAGTTTGACACCTTGGAGTTAGTGAGTTCATGGGGTAGTATTATCCATCAAAATTTATTTATACCTATCAAGAAAAGCGAATATTAAGTATGGCAAACGATCCAAGAAACTTTCCGTCAAGGAAAATGCTGGTAACTTGTGCCCTTCCGTACGCTAACGGTTCGATCCACCTTGGTCATATGCTTGAGCATATCCAAGCGGACATTTGGGTTCGTTACCAACGCCTACGCGGCAACACTGTAAACTTCATCTGTGCTGACGATGCTCACGGCACGCCAATCATGCTTAAAGCGCAACAGATGGGTATTACTCCTGAAGAAATGATTGCCGCAGTTAGCGAAGAGCACCAGAAAGACTTTGCTGGCTTTGATATCAGCTTTGATAACTACCACAGCACACACTCAGATGAGAACCGTGAGCTAGCGTCACACATTTATCTTGAGCTGAAGAAAAACGGCTTTATCTCTAGCCGCACTATCTCTCAGCTGTTCGACCCAGAAAAAGAGATGTTCCTACCGGACCGTTTCGTAAAAGGTACGTGTCCAAAATGTAAGTCAGAAGACCAGTACGGTGACAACTGTGACAACTGTGGCGAGACTTACAGCCCAACAGAACTGATCAATCCTAAATCTGCGGTTTCTGGTGCGACGCCAGTAATGAAAGATTCTGAGCACTTCTTCTTCGACCTGCCTCAGTTTGAAAGCATGCTAAAAGAGTGGACTCGCTCTGGCTCGCTACAAGCTGAAACCGCGAACAAGATGCAAGAATGGTTCGAATCTGGTTTGCAGCAATGGGATATCTCACGTGATGCGCCATACTTTGGCTTCGAAATCCCAGGAGAGAAGAACAAATTCTTCTACGTATGGCTAGACGCACCTATCGGCTACATGGGCTCTTTCAAAAACCTATGTGACAAGCGCGACGATCTAGATTTCGACGAGTACTGGAAAAAAGACAGCTCAGCAGAGCTGTACCACTTCATCGGTAAAGACATCGTTTACTTCCACAGCCTATTTTGGCCAGCAATGCTAGAAGGTTCTGGCTTCCGCAAGCCTAACAACGTATTCGTACACGGTTACGTAACCGTAAACGGCGCGAAAATGTCGAAGTCTAAAGGTACCTTCGTCAAGGCGAGCACTTACCTAGAGCACCTAGACCCTGAGTGTCTGCGTTACTACTACGCGGCGAAGCTAAACAGCCGTATCGACGATCTAGATCTTAACCTTGAAGACTTCACTCAGCGCGTAAACGCTGATGTTGTTAACAAGATCGTTAACCTCGCATCGCGTAATGCAGGCTTCATCGCGAAACGTTTTGAAGGTAAACTGTCTGACAACTTTGCAGAGCCTGAGCTTTACAACGAATTTGTTGCTGCGGCTGACCGTATCGCTGAGCTTTACGAAACACGTGAATTTGGTCGTGCAATCCGTGAAATCACTGCACTGGCAGACAAAGCTAACCAATACGTTGATGAAAAAGCACCGTGGGTTGTAGCAAAAGAAGAAGGCAAAGATCAGGAGCTACAAGACATCTGTTCTGTCGGTATCAACCTGTTCCGTGTACTGATGACTTACCTGAAACCAGTGATGCCTGCACTTGCTGCACGTACTGAAGCATTCCTAAACCAAGAGCTGACTTGGGAAAACATCGCTGCGCCACTAACAGGCCACGAGATCACTAAGTTCAAAGCACTGTTCAACCGTATCGATCCGAAGAATGTTGAAGCGATGATCGAAGCATCTAAAGAAGATGCGGCGGCAGAAATGGCGGCGAAAGAGAAAGCAGAAGCGGAAAAGAACAAGGCTAGCCAAACTGAGCTAGACAAAGAGCCAATCGCTGAAGAGATTGAGTTCGACGCTTTTGCAGCAGTAGATATGCGTATCGCTCGTATCATCTCTTGTGAAGAAGTGCCAAAAGCAAACAAACTGCTTAAGTTCCAACTGGACATCGGTGGTGAAACTCGTCAAGTGTTCTCTGGCATCAAGTCAGCGTACAAACCTGAAGAGCTAGAAGGCAAACTAACGGTAATGGTAGCAAACCTAAAACCTCGTAAGATGAAGTTTGGTATGTCAGAAGGCATGATCCTAGCAGCGGGCCCTGGTGGCAGCGACTTATGGATTCTTGAGCCACACGAAGGCGCTCAACCTGGCATGCGCGTAATGTAAGTTGTAGCTTTACGATCAAATTTAAAAAGTCCTCGCCAGTTCAGCGGGGACTTTTTTTGACTGAATTCACACTTTTGGTGAGTTTGCGCACCAAACTTGTACAGCACCTTTCCCACCACAAGCCTAACTTACTGTTTTAATGGAAGTTAATTAGTGGCATCAAAACTGCAATCTTCCTTGCTAGGTCCAAACACTAACAAGGAGTTGGTTATGTTTGTTTTGATTTCCACATTATTATCTATCGCTATTTTAGCCGGAATATATCACTTATCTTCTAAACGAGAGCAGCAACACGCGCGTAAATATCAGCTGTTAACATTATTGAGAGATGTTGTTCATCTGCTGAGACGCCATCGAGCCGCGACGCACTACTCACTTCAATTTCAACAAAATAACGAACAAGAATTAGAAGTCCTTCATAACGATCTCACCAACAAACTGCATCTTTTGGTCGAAACCTCACGCTTTGAAAATAAACCCATGTATCGCGTGCTGCAGATCAAAGTAGGAAAACTGCTTGAACAATGGAACGATCACAGTGTTGCAAGGAACCAGATGGAGCATGGTAAGTTAATTCGTCATTGCTTGTTCTTGATGGATGAAGTCACGATTGCTTGGTTAGCGGTAGAACAACGAGATGATCTACATAATGAGTACCACATGAACTGGCAAAACATCATGGATAGCTTAGAAACCCTGACTCAATTGAGAATTAGCATTCAAGACTTGGGAGAGCAAGGGGGGAATGAGCGTTTCAAAAATTACGCATCGGTTATGACACGTAAGCTAAATCAATTAGCAGTTATCGCTCCGCTTAGTATCGTTTCTCCTGCTTCCACACGCTCAATACAGACATTAAATAACTATGTGACAGGAAGTCATGTCGATTTAACAGAAGCAGAGCTTTATGGAGTCACATCAGACTTATCATTGACCATCTTCAATACTTACGACCACGTACTTTCAGACATCGTTGAAGCATTGTATCTACCGTTGCCCAAACTCTCTGTAGCAAGATAAGCTCTATACAGTGCCGTGCCAATTGTCACAACAGGAACGTAACTGGTATTTATGGGTAAAAACAAAAAACCGCAGACCTTAGGTTCTGCGGTTTTTAATTCATCTAACTTCTCAGCGCTTAGCTGTCATCTTCTGTGAAGTTCGTTGGTAATTGCTTTTTCATCTCGTTCCAGATTAGCGCACTTTCCATACCATAGTGACGAATCACAACTGGCAGTTGTTCGCGCTGACCACTTTCACAAGTTTCTAGCAACTGATGGTAAAACTTCAGCGCTAGCTCACGGGAAGCTGGGTTTGAGAAGTAATAGCTACCAACGCGATCATAGAGCTTCTTCAAGCCATTAAAAATCAAACCGTAAATCTGATTCCCTGAATGGAATGCTAGGCGTTGGAACAACATGTAGTCGTAAAAGTTGAACGTTTTAGCAATCAAGATTTCTTGACGCTTCCCTTCATCTTTCTCGTTGTCTTCTTTCACGTTCTGTAAGACTTTCTCAGCATAAGGTGAAGAAGCGATGAAATCGTCCCAAGAAGCAGCATTCATTAAAGCTTCACAAGATTCAATTACATTCTTGATCGTGCGCTCAGAGTTCTCTTTATTTGCTTTAAATGCATAACGCATAAAGATAGGGCTGATGTTGGTACGTGCTGCAAGCAAATCTTCTACAATGTTTGTTGCGTTATCTACGTCCAACGTCATCAACGTATCCAAAATATGCAGACCAGAGGTCTCCATAAATTGGTTTACCTTCGTTGGTTTACCGTGTTGGATTGTTAACCAACCATCACGGGCTAGTCGTTGAAGAACCTCTCGTAAAGTCGTTCGAGTAACACCAATTAGCTCAGACAGCTCGCGTTCAGCAGGTAAAATAGAGCCAGGAGGAAAACGGCCGTTCCAAATGCTCTCGATAATATATTTTTCTGCGAATCCCGCAGGGCTTTTCGCCTTTATGACCATTCTACTTTTTATCCAATATTGATTTCTGAGGGTCGATACTACTCATCATACCACTACTTAACGGTTTGAGAAAATTTACGATCAATAATTGAAACGATTCCACAATATAGAGTTAATACTCTATATGTTATGTCAATCTAGGACGGTCTGACGTGCGAGTGAAAGCGGTAAAATCTGAATTTTCGTTTAATTAAACAGCTCACAAATTGCGGAGAAATAAAGACTACTGCGTCACAATTTTATATTCAAAATATGAAAAATTACTTTGTATATCACAGTTAATATTCTTTCTTAATTTGCCTTTTCTCGTCACTGACCGTCATTTAAAATCCAAGAGGATTTTTTTGAGCCTTTCATGATATAGTAACGCCGTTTTGATCGCGTTATTACATTTAAAAAGTCATTTTAGTCGGTAGCATCACGTTTTGTTATTGACTAATAAATGCCTGAGTGTAGAGTTTGCGGTCGAAAGTGAGCGGTGCTTGAGTTCAGGGGAAGTAACTTGGCAAGACTGCAATAAACAAAGGATTGTTGTTTTACTAAGTTATTGTTTTAAAAGACTAGTTAATAAGTCTAACAAACAGATACTTAAGCACTATTGTAGTGTCTATTCATAATTTTGTTATAAAGAGAATTATCATGCCGATATCGCTCGGAAACGCTTTTATCAAGAACTTTCTTGGTAAAGCGCCTGATTGGTACAAAGTTGCCATTATAGCCTTCTTAATAATTAACCCGATTGTATTCTTCCTAATAAACCCATTTGTTGCTGGGTGGTTGCTGGTTGCTGAATTTATTTTCACGCTTGCAATGGCATTAAAATGCTACCCATTACAACCTGGTGGTTTACTTGCTATTGAAGCCATCGCTATCGGCATGACTAGCCCTGCGCAAGTTAAGCACGAGTTGGTGGCAAATATTGAAGTATTACTGCTTCTGGTATTTATGGTTGCGGGTATCTACTTCATGAAGCATTTATTGCTGTTCATTTTTACCAAAATTTTACTTGGTATTCGCTCCAAAACCCTTCTATCACTTGCGTTTTGCTTTGCCGCTGCATTTTTATCTGCGTTTTTGGATGCTTTGACGGTTATCGCCGTTGTTATCAGTGTGGCGATCGGTTTCTACTCTATCTACCACAAAGTGGCGTCAGGTAATCCGATTGGTGACCATGACCACACACAAGATGACACGATCACTGAGCTAACGCGTGATGACTTAGAAAATTACCGCGCCTTTTTACGCTCATTGTTGATGCACGCTGGTGTAGGTACTGCGTTAGGTGGCGTAACCACTATGGTGGGTGAACCTCAGAACTTAATTATTGCAGACCAAGCGGGTTGGTTATTTGGTGAATTCCTAATCCGTATGTCTCCAGTGACGCTACCCGTATTTTTCTGCGGTCTCATCACTTGTGCTCTAGTCGAAAAGCTTAAAGTGTTTGGCTACGGTGCAAAACTTCCTAACAACGTTCGTCAAATCCTCGTTGACTTTGACAATGAAGAGCGCAAAACGCGTACCAATCAAGACGTTGCAAAGCTATGGGTTCAAGGGCTTATTGCTGTTTGGTTGATCGTGGCATTAGCCTTGCATTTGGCTGCGGTAGGCTTAATTGGTCTTTCAGTGATCATCTTAGCGACGGCTTTCACTGGCGTCATTGAAGAGCATTCCATGGGTAAAGCGTTTGAAGAGGCTCTGCCTTTCACTGCACTACTTGCGGTATTTTTCTCGATCGTTGCGGTAATCATCGACCAAGAGTTGTTTAAACCAGTTATCGACGCGGTGCTTGCCGTTGAAGATAAAGGCACTCAGTTAGCTTTGTTCTATGTCGCGAATGGCTTACTATCAATGGTGTCGGATAACGTATTCGTCGGTACGGTTTACATCAATGAAGTAAAAACAGCACTCATTGAGGGTCTCATTACTCGCGAGCAGTTCGACTTACTGGCAGTTGCTATCAACACTGGTACTAACCTACCATCTGTTGCCACGCCAAACGGTCAAGCAGCATTCCTATTCCTACTCACCTCGGCTCTCGCTCCATTAATTCGTCTGTCTTACGGTCGAATGGTTATCATGGCGCTGCCTTACACCATCGTTCTTGCGATTGTCGGGCTAATGGGCATTATGTTCTTCCTAGAGCCTGCAACGGCTTCTTTCTACGATGCAGGCTGGATTTTACCTCATAGTGGTGATCTGACTCCCGTAGTCTCTGGCGGTCACTAAAATTTGAGTTGATTAGGAAACTTATCCACGTTAAAAAGCTCTGAGTATTCAGAGCTTTTTCTATTTCAGACAGGAACAAAAACGTGACTATTTTAAATTCACTTAACCAGTTTTCGAAGGGACGCTTATCGTGGCTGCTGCTTCTGCTATTCGTCGTTTTCTTTGAAGCATGTGCCCTCTATTTTCAGCACGTCATGATGCTTGCACCATGTGTCATGTGTATCTACGAACGAGTCGCGATGATGGGAGTGGGTGTCGCTGCAATCGTTGGTCTTATGGCACCAAATAACCCAGTTTTCCGTTGGCTAGGTTTGATTGGCTGGGGATTAAGCTCTTACAAAGGACTGTTGCTTGCTCAGCAGCACGTTGATTATCAGTTTAACCCATCACCATTCGCGACTTGTGATTTATTCGTAACATTCCCTAGTTGGGCTCCGCTTAATCAGTGGGTTCCTTGGATGTTCGAAGCATACGGCGATTGCTCGAAGATTGTTTGGCAATTCCTCGATTTATCAATGCCACAATGGTTAGTAGTTATTTTCGCTGGCAATTTAATTGCTTTAGCATTAATTGTGATCGCACAATTCTTCCCAGCAAGACGCACTAATCCGATTCGTTAATCCTTCAGAGAAATGATAACGAAAAAAGCCGACCAGATGGTCGGCTTTTTACTGAGTAAACATCGCGGCTATTTAACTTAACCAAGTTAACTCAACCACGTGATTGACCACAACACTGCTTGAACTTTTTGCCGCTCTCACAAGGACAAGGATCATTGCGCCCGATACCTTTGAATGGGTTTAGGCTTTGAGCCTTATTGCCTACCATCAACTCATCCGCGCCTAACGCCACTTCACCAACCATCAAATCAAGCTGGTCGACCAAGTCTGCAAGAGCTGGAGGCGTTTTAATACCGGCGTCGCGCATCTGTTGCTGCGTTGCCGACTCATCGATAGCCAGCATCAAAGTGGTCAGTAATGCTTGTAGCATACGTTGCAATCCATCATTGAGCTCAACGCCTTGCCATTGTTCTTCAATCATTGGCCAAACAGACATAAAGCCTTCGGCAAAATCAGCAAGTTGTTCAGGTTCTTTGCCTGTTAGCTCTAGCACGGAATATTCGTTTCGTTGAATTCGGTTGTGCTGCTTGTGAATTTGCTCTTCTACTGCCGGTTGAATCGCTTTGAATCCTTCACCTAATAGCGGCTCTAACCACTTTTCAGGAGCGAGTGGTTTTGTCGTCAGATTAGCAGCGAGCACTGCGCCTTCGATAAATAGGCAAGATTCATCGATGTGAATTTCGCCTTTCTCAATCAATGTGTATTGCATGACATCTGGTTTCCCATAAATTTGGCGGCATTATACCTCAGAGCATAAAAGCACGTAACCGGGAGTTGCGAGTTTGACTGTATTGAGTGCTTTGAGTCTTTTAATGACAAACTTAGCTGACATCGCTACAATCGCCCTCCTTTTTATCACCAAACTGTATTAGGCAAACTATGCGAGTTGTACTAGGCCCAATGGAAGGCGTTTTAGACCATTTGATGCGCCAAATCCTGACCGAGATAAACGACTATGACCTATGTGTTACGGAATTTGTTCGAGTCATCGACCAGTTATTGCCCGATCATGTATTTCACCGTTTATGCCCGGAGCTGTTGCAAGGTTCTCAAACCGCATCAGGTGTGCCAGTACATGTGCAATTGTTAGGACAAGAACCAAACTGGATGGCTGAGAACGCAATTAAAGCGGCGAGCCTAGGCGCCAGAGGCATCGACATAAATTTTGGTTGCCCAGCCAAAATGGTCAATAAAAGTAAGGGTGGTGCTGCTCTACTTCAGCATCCTGAGCTAATTCACCGTGTGGTTAAAGCTTGTCGAGAAGCT
The DNA here is from genome assembly GCF_013048515.1 of Vibrio sp. 1-2 (7-a). NCBI lineage: Bacteria > Pseudomonadati > Pseudomonadota > Gammaproteobacteria > Vibrionales > Vibrionaceae > Vibrio > Vibrio sp. 1-2 (7-a). Next base: position 527,359 of record NZ_VHSQ01000001.1, on the reverse strand, counting down.
GTTCCAGAGGCTATTCCTGTGACCGCAAAAATTCGTCTTGGCTGGGAAAACCCTGAAGATTGCTTTGAAATTGTTGATGCCATTCAATCTGCTGGTGCAAATGAACTCACCGTTCACGCTCGGACTAAGCAGGGTGGTTACAAAGCGTCTGAGATAAAATGGGATTACATCAACCAAATTCGCGAACGTTTTGATATTCCGCTTATTGCGAATGGCGAAATTTGGAATTATGAAGATGGTCAACGTTGCATTGAAACGACTGGCGTTGACTCTTTGATGGTGTGCCGCGGCGCTTTCAATATCCCTAACTTGGGCAACATGGTAAAACACAACCACCAGCCAATGTCATGGCCCGAGGTGGTTGAGCTACTGATCTACTACTCCAAGTTTGAGATGAAAGGCGACAAAGGCTTGTACTATCCAAACCGTGTAAAACAATGGTTCTCTTACTTACGTCAGGCCTATCCTGAAGCAAAAGATCTATTCAGAGAAATCCGAACGTTTAACAAAGCCGCGCCGATTGTTGAGCATATTCAACGTTATCGTGATGAGTTAAATTCTCAGATTGCATAAAATCTGAGCATTGCAAAGGGCGAACTGCTCGCCCTTTAAGCGCTTAGATCTTCGTAGCAAATCTTATTTTTGCCTGTACTCTTGGCTTGATATAACTTTTCATCCGCCGCTTTAAATAACTCATCAAAGCTTTCCACTCGGTTCTCTTTACTGAACACCACACCGCCAGAGATCGTAAAGCCTTCTTTAGTCACGCGTGTCGAGCGTTCGTCTATGGCTTTTTTTACCCGCTCTAAAATTAGCTTAATGCCTTCCGAGTCTTCGTCGTAAATCGCCAACACAAACTCTTCGCCACCAAATCTTGAGGCGACATCTGTGTGGCGAATATTTTCACGTATACATTTTGCAACTAGCTGAATCGCAGAATCGCCGACATCATGACCATAGGTATCATTGATCTTCTTGAAGTTATCAATATCGAACACTGCTAATGCAACCTGTTTTTTCGTCATCTTATTGCGCCACACGGTTTGCATTCCTCGACGGTTCAACAAGCTCGTCATCGGATCTCTGGCGGCGAGATCTTTAAAATAACGTCGCTCACTATGCATATTCACATAGAACAATACGACTGTGCTCAAAACGTAAATAGAGATCGCAACAATAAGGCTGTATTTTTCGAACACCGCTAGGTTCTTAGCTTCATCCCAAAGGTTGTACTCGTAGTACATGCTGTGATTCGCACTCAATCGATCTAACTCGACTGGTTTGATTCGTGTACTGTTTGAAGGAATGGATTGTAAATTGGAAACCAAATGAAACTTACCAACAAGACCTAACGACGAAGCCATCAACGCATTGACATCAAAATCAATGGACAGCACACCTTGATGCCTCCCTTTTTCGTAAATAGGCACCGTCATACTAATGATTTGACCTTCCATCGAATCCAACATCGGCCCAGGTCCGGCCAAGGTGATGTTCACTTTATCTTGTGCGGTTTTTTGCCAAAATGGGCGCGCTTTTAGCGTTGACCAAAGCTCTCTAGTGAAGTTTTTCGCGTATGTGTCAGGAGACGAAATGACGTAACCACGCTTATCGATGTAATGAATACCAACGATATGGGATTCAATATCGTGCAGAAAAGACAATGACGGTGCAAAACCCGCCTTTTGTTCAGCTAATTGGTTAAGCGTTGAACCTTGCTGACATAAACTTTCATCGCCCACAATCATGTAATCAAGATCAACCGCAGGTAACCCCTCACTGTAGACACTCTCTAGCAACAAGACGTCTATCGGCCAAATATAACAAAGCCCCTTTTTGACTAAAGAATTGTGCTCTTCAGACAATGGGTTAGCGTAATTCGTATAGTTAGTAAAACTATAATCTAAGGCGGTGAGGACTTTAATACCACGGGACATGGCACGATCAATGCGTGCATACTCAGAATCAATATAGCGGTTGAGCGCATCGTAGTAGTTTTTTGTCGTAACAAGCAAAACCACTATACATAATGCGAGAGGGAAAAAGATGACAAATGAGAGACTAAATCGCCTTGAGTTAACCATTGAGTACCATGTATGTGAAAGGTATATCGTCTCTATCAAATAACGCGATTACGCTGTCTTACCAACTGGCAATACATAACGCGCATCGCCAGAAAATCAGATAACCAACAAATGTGTACGTGTTGTAGGAGACTGTTTATATATTAAAGAAGTTTAATCAATATAGAACGTAGTGTCACTTCAGTTGCCACAATTTGAAGCTCTGCGCAGGCATATTGACAGAAAGATGACCCTTATAATTAATAAGTTCGCGTCCATCCAGCAGTGACGAAAGATGGGTAGCCTCCAAACCAAGTTGCCACAGAGGCAAGTCAATTGAACACTCATCGCCACTTAGATTCATCACAACAACGATCGCTTCACTTCCAAGTACGCGCGCATAAGCCAGCACGTTGGTATCGCAATGCAGCCATTGAATACTACCAGACTGTAAAGACTTGTACTGTTTACGTATCGAAATCCATTGCTTGTAAATCGACAGCCATGCTGAGTTTTCAATTTCATTCCAAGGGAAACTGCGACGATTATCTGGGTCCAGCCCTCCCTCTAGTCCGACTTCACTCCCATAGTAAATACAAGGTGTACCGACGTATGTCATGAGCAGAGCAAGTGCGATGTTCATTTTACGCTTATCACCATCAACCAGTGTGATAAAACGAGCAGTATCATGACTATCGAGTTGATTTAGCTGCGATAGCTGATTCGAAAATGGAATTTTTGCTCTGGCTTCGTCCAACCATGCTTTAAACTCCAAACCATCAATGTTGATTGGTTCATACATAATATCTTGCTGCGCGATAAAAGCTCGAACTGGATGAGCAAAACCGTAGTAGTTCATCGCCCCATCCTCTTGATCACCTTGCAGCCACTGTGTTGCTTCAAAAAAGTGCTCACCTAGCACATAGGCATTCGGATTGACTGACTTAGTCGCATGGCGAAACGCTTCAACATAATGAGCATTGTTTTTTGCTCCCTCTCCTTCGCCAAGCATATGAATGACATCAAACCGCCAGCCATCAACCAAGTACGGTGGCTTCAGCCAATACTTGATGACAGACTCTTCACTTTGGTAGATATAGTCACGCACATGTTCATTTTCAAAGTTCAGAACCGGTAAGTTACCAATGCCTTTCCAACCAATGTAGTGGTTGGTTTCGCCTTCGAAAAAGTAGTAATCGCGGAACTTTGACTGCGGATTGCCATACGCCCCTTCTCCTTTTTGTTGGATATCAAACCAAGGATGATGCACTGACGTGTGGTTAAACACCGCGTCTAAGACAATCTTCATATTCTTACCGCGAATCTTCTCACACAGTTCCGCAAACTGAGCATTAGTGCCGAGCATAGGATCAACAGTAAAGTAATCAGTAGTGTCGTATTTGTGGTTACTTGGTGAAGAAAAAATCGGATTGAAGTAAAGCGCTGTTACGCCGAGCTGCTCAAGGTAATCCAACCTCTGCTCTACACCTTTGAGGTCGCCGCCAAAGAATTCACGTGCCCCGGTATTTTGGTGAGAGCCTACCGCTTCTCCCCACGATTTAATGATCGCTTCTGAATCATGCTGAGCATAAGCTTTACGAATGTCAGATTCACTTTTACTAGCAGAAAAACGGTCAGGAAAGATTTGATAGAACACTTGCTCCTGGACCCAGCTTGGTGGTTGATGGTTTACATTCAACTTAAAGTGGAACTCTTTGGGTGGAATACGCTTTTGTACGCCTCGTGCATCGAGCCAGTATTGTTGTCCATCTTTGAGAAGCTTAAACACATAATGTGTTACATCTCGATCTCGATTTGGGCGGAACGATGCTTCCCATAGTAACAATTCCCCAGCAGTTCCTACTTGAGTCATGTCGACCAGACATTCTTCATTGTCCGGCTCAAGACGCACATATACGGAATCAAAATCCAATGTCTCGGTTTTCAGTCTGACTGTGACTTGCTCTTGATTAAAAGCTAAACCATCAATAGTTTGACTATGAAAAATAAATGGCAGGTTCATTATGGGCACTCCTCGTCATCGGATATGCCACTATGTTATTGAAGAATTAGAGACAAGAAATCCTCCTTGCGAGTTGACATATCAGCCAATTTTCCCAAGGAGGATCACACTTAGTAGGCGTAGTGACTTGTCGGATACCGCTTAGTTCAACAAGAGACTGTCATCTGCCAGCTCTTCACCACGCACTTTGGAGAACATATCCAACAAGTCTGGTACTTGCATGTTAGCGCGCTGCTCTCCAGCCACATCAAGCACAATTTCACCTTGGTGAAGCATTACGGTCCTATCGCCACATGCTAATGCGTCTTTCATCGAATGCGTCACCATCATCACGGTTAAATCGAACTCATCGACAATACGTTTAGTTAAGTCGATAACAAACGCCGCCATACGAGGATCAAGCGCAGCCGTGTGTTCATCAAGCAGTAACAACTTACTCTCCGATAACGTCGCCATCACAAGGCTAACGGCTTGTCGTTGTCCACCGGACAGTAAGCCAATGCTATCGCCCAGACGATCTTCTAAGCCAAGCCCTAGGATGCTAATTCGCTCTTGGAACAGCTTGCGACGTTTAGCTGAAAGCGCCAAACCCCAACTGCGTTTTTTACCACGCATGTACGCTAAAGCCATGTTCTCTTCTATCGTTAGCTCTCCACAGGTTCCGGCCAATGGATCTTGAAACACTCGTGCGCATTGCGTCGCACGCTGGGCTACCGTCTGCTTGGTGACGTCTTTGCCATCAATGATCACCTGACCACCTATCATCGGCGTCTCACCTGTTACCGCACCAAGCAACGTCGATTTTCCTGCGCCATTAGAACCAATCACAGTCAGAAACTGATGTTCTGGAACCTCTAAAGAGACACCTTTCAGTGCACGATTTTCCAAAATCGTCCCAGGGTTGAACGTGACCTGAATGTTATTAAGTTCAATCATAACGCCTCCCCAGAACCATTTTTTGATGCCGCTTGTTTAGCATCAGTAACGCGTTGTTTCGCTCTCATGCTCTGTTTTAGCTTTGGAGCAATAAGCGCCACAGCCACCAATACTGCGGTAACCAGGTTGAGGTCTGAAGCTTGTAAACCAAACATGCCAGAGCTCAAAGCGAAAGCCACAGCAAGACGATAAAGTACCGAACCGATGATGACAGCAAATACCGCAACCCAAATTTTTCGCCCGGGAATAAGGGTCTGGCCCAAAATCACAGCAGCCAAACCAACCACAATGGTGCCCACGCCAGAGGTCACATCTGCAAAGCTGTTCGTTTGTGCAAACAACGCGCCTGCGAATCCGACAAAACCGTTGGATAAAGCCAACCCAAAGTAGGTATAAAAACCAGTGCTCGCCCCTTGCGCAGAAACCATACGCGCATTCACGCCCGTGGCTCGTAAACCAAGACCAAAGTCGCTGTTGAGCAAGCGAATCACAAAGAAAGCGGACAAAAGAACTAAGACCCCAACAACCAGAGGACGAATGAACATCGGATCGCCCAAGGCTTCAAACGGCGTGAGAATCGTATCCTCTCCAAGCAACGCCATATTAGGTTTGCCCATAATACGAATATTGATTGAAAATGCCGCGATCATGGTAAGAATGGAAGCTAACAGGTGCAAAATACCACATCGAACAGCCAGAAAAGCGGTTATCCAACCCGTCATACTACCGGCTATCATCGCCATTATTGTCGCAAGCCAAGGATTAATACCTGCGACAATCGCCGTTGCAGCCACCGCCGCTCCCATTGGAAAGCTGCCATCCACACTCAAATCGGGGAAATCGAGAACACGAAATGTAAGATACACACCCAAGGCAACTAGGCCATAAATTAAGCCAATTTCGAGTGCGCCAAAAAAAGCAAATGCAGACATAACTGCTCCTTTCTGCATGTTCAGGCTGACGAATACCAACCTGAACTTAAGACTTCTAACGTATACTCCCATTCTTCTCTAGCAGAATGCTCTACACGAGAAGTCCGGCGAGTATCAATTTTGGGGCAAGCCTCTATCAACAGACGTGACGGCCCTAACCCCAAAAAAGAGCGTTACTTATTGCATGCTTGTCGCACGTTCAACCACAGAACTTGGCAGCTTGATACCGAGCTTAGATGCCGCGCTTTCATTAATTACGAGGTCAGAGCCCGTCGCGACTTTTACATCCAATTTGCCTGGTTCTTGACCATCAAGAATCGCCGCCACGTAATCAGCGGTTTGCACACCAACCTGGTAGTAGTCAAAACCTAAGCCTGCAATTGCTCCTTTTTCGACATATGACGTCGCACCACCAAAGACAGGTTTTTTCGCTTGATTCGCTGCCACAATCATCCCTTCAATCGCACTTGCAACTGTATTGTCTGTTGGGGCGTAAAGAATGTCTGATTTCGCTGCAATCGCTTGAGTCGCAGACTGAACATCAGCACTTTTTAGTGCGGTCGCTTCAACCACTTGTATGCCTTTTGCTTCTGCGCTTTCTTTTAGCAGTTCAACCAAAGTCACGGCATTAGCTTCACCGGGATTAAATACAACCCCGATGCTTTTCACCTGAGGGAGAATTTCTTGGATGAGGTCGACATGCTGAGCAACGGGTGAAAGATCAGACAGGCCAGTTACGTTTTTGCCTGGTTGTTCCATCGACTTAACCAATTTCGCACCGACCGGATCTGTTACCGCAGTAAAGACAACAGGAATAGAGCGCGTTGCCGACACCAAGGCTTGTGCCGAAGGCGTCGCGATACCCACTAACACATCAGGATTTTCGCCGACGTACTGACGGGCAATTTGCACTGCAATCGCAGGGTTACCCTGTGCGGTCTTATAATCAAATTCTAGATTTTTGCCTTCTTCGTAGCCTTTCGCTTTTAAACCATCAAGCAATCCTTGACGCGTCGCGTCTAACGCGGGGTGTTCGACAATTTGTGAAACTGCAACGGTTGCAGTGGCGGCCAGTACATTGGCAGAAGAGAAAATAGCAGTAGCAGATAGAACGGCAGTGGCTAATAAACGTTTCGTTTTCATCATAACTCCTTGATGTGACTTCGTCCTTGTTTCGCGAGCATTCAACATGAATATCGACTCGTGAATTCAAATGTTTGAAGGGGGTAATGTTGTGTTCGTATAACTGTGCACTTCTTGCGCATCTTGTTTTTATTATTACTACTAAGTCTTAGTAAAGAAAAGAAAGATTTAACACTAAAGCAACATTTGTGATCGGGGGACTTCTTCATCCGGAAAGAATCTTTGGTAAACAAAGCTTCGCTCGCTTCATCAACGACCGTCAAAGTAGGTAATAGAGGCAGGATCAAAAATGGAGCGGCTAGTGCACACTCCATTTCAAACAATTTAAATTAGAACCAACGCTCTAGTGACGATTTATCGAGCTGGCGAAACGCTCGGTTCAGTATTATCGCAAGCTCTTTATAACGAGGGCGAGCTTTAACAGGCTCTAGTGCAAAACCTGTTTCCACAATTTTTTGATGCAGCTCCCGATACCAAGATGCCAGAGAAGGCGGCAGTTTCGTGTTGGATCGAGCACCAAGCCACCAAATCCCTTGGAGTGGCAAGCTAATCGCAAACAAGGCGACAACAATAGACTGAGGTAACGCGTGGTAATTGTTGAATGCCATTTGAGTGAGTACGCTGATCGCAGCGACGGCTGGCATGACTTTAATGCCAAAGCGAGTCGCCTTAATGATACGCTGTTCCGGAAATATGGCGCTTAGCTCTTTACGAACCGGCCAGATCTCCATGTAATTCTGGCCATCTTTCAGGCTATGGATCAATCCGACTTTATTACTCATACCGCTCTCTCACTAAAAAATAGTTGAACATTTCAACTGAAGGTACAAAAAATTGATGAAAGTTAATATTCTTTCAAATTTTTTTTGTTATCATTGCTTATTATCGCTATCCTTTGCAGACCCTCAATCTCATTGTTGCTGTTATTTACAATTTAAGCAACTCCGAGATATCTATCTGCACGGATCGCATCATAGTGATGGATGGGTTCATCACTATTTCTTTATATGGAATTAGAACAATTTTTGACCAGGATTAGTACGCAGCCTTCTGGGTATCGGCTATTCTTGTGATTAATTTTTCATTCTTTAACTGATTTTTTATCAGACGAATAACAGGTAGTCATACATGTCTAAGCTAGTTTTAGTTTTAAACTGCGGTAGTTCTTCTCTTAAATTTGCCGTTGTTGATGCCGAGAACGGCGACGAGCACTTATCAGGTCTTGCTGAGTGTCTTCACCTTCCTGAAGCTCGCATCAAGTGGAAACTTGATGGCAAGCACGAAGCTCAACTAGGCAATGGTGCAGCTCACGAAGAAGCACTAGCGTTTATGGTAGAAACTATTCTTGCTTCTAAGCCAGAGCTTAAAGCTAACCTAGGCGCAATCGGTCACCGTATCGTTCACGGCGGCGAGCAGTTCACTCAATCTGCACTAATCACTGATGAAGTTCTAAAAGGTATTCAAGACGCTGCAACATTTGCACCTCTTCATAACCCTGCCCACATCATCGGTATCGAAGCGGCTAAGAAAAACTTCCCAGAGCTGAAAAACGTTGCTGTATTTGACACTGCGTTCCACCAAACTATGCCTGAAGAGTCTTACCTATACGCTCTTCCATACAACCTATACAAAGAACACGGTATCCGTCGTTACGGTATGCACGGTACTTCTCACTTGTTCATCACTCGTGAAGTTGCTGGCCTACTAAACAAACCAGTTGAAGAAGTAAACATCATCAACTGTCACCTAGGTAACGGCGCGTCTGTATGTGCAATCAAGAACGGTCAATCTGTAGACACTTCTATGGGTCTTACTCCACTTGAAGGTCTAGTAATGGGTACTCGCTGTGGCGACATCGACCCTGCGATCATCTTCCACCTGCACGACGCTCTAGGTTACTCTGTTGATCAAATCAACACGATGCTAACTAAAGAGTCTGGTCTTCAAGGTCTAACTGAAGTGACTTCTGATTGTCGTTTCGTTGAAGACAACTACGGTGAGAAAGAAGAAGCAACACGCGCAATGGACGTGTTCTGCCACCGTCTAGCTAAGTACGTAGCTGGCTACACGGCTTCAATGGACGGCCGTCTAGACGCAATCACTTTCACTGGCGGTATCGGCGAGAACTCTGGCCCTATCCGTGAAATGGTTCTAAACCGTCTTGGCATCTTCGGTATCGAAGTAGATAGCGAAGCTAACCTTAAAGCTCGCTTCGGCGGCGAAGGTGTTATCACGACTGAAAACAGCCGTATCCCTGCAATGGTTATCTCTACTAACGAAGAGCTAGTCATCGCTGAAGACACTGCACGCCTGACAGGTCTTTAATTGAATTACTGGCTAGCCACTCGGCTAGCCAGATTTTCATTCAAACGAATTTCTTAGGGGCTCAACTCCTATTCTTCGAGCTTCATGGAATAAGAGTTGAGCTTTTATCCCCCAAATAGCTAAAGGTACTCTACGAATGTCTCGTACTATTATGCTTATCCCTACTAGCGCAGGCGTTGGCCTAACAAGCGTTAGCATGGGTGTTCTTCGCGCTATGGAGCGTAAAGGCGTTAAAGTTTCTTTCTACAAGCCAATCTGTCAGCCACGTTCAGGTGGTGATCAGCCAGATCTGACTTCAACTATCGTTGGCCACAACAGCGATATGAAGATCGGTGAACCAATGGCGATGTCTGTTGCTGAAAGCCTAATCGGTAACGACAACATGGACGAGCTGCTAGAAACCGTTGTTGAACGTTACAACCAAATCAACAAAGACGCAGACGTTACGCTAATCGAAGGTCTTGTACCTACTCGTAAGCACCCATTTGCAAACCAAGTAAACGCGGAAATCGCGGCAACACTTGGTGCAGAAATCGTGCTAGTTGCGACTCCAGGTACTGATAACCCAGCGCAACTGAAAGAGCGTATCGAAGTAGCATGTTCTAACTTCGGCGGCACTAAGAACAAAAACATCTCTGGCGTTATCATCAACAAGCTAAACGCTCCTGTTGACGAAGCTGGCCGTACTCGCCCTGACCTATCTGAAATCTTTGACGATGCAGATAGCGCAAAACAAAACGAATTGAAAGTGATGGAAATCTTCAACACTTCTCCAATTCGTGTACTAGGTTGCGTGCCATGGAGCATTGATCTGATTGCGACTCGTGCAATCGACATGGCTAAGCACCTGAAAGCAGATATCATCAACGAAGGTGACATCAACACTCGTCGCATCAAGAGCATCACTTTCTGTGCACGTTCTCTGCCAAACATGATTGAGCATTTCAAACCTGGCTCTCTACTTGTTACTTCTGCAGACCGTCCTGATGTTATCGTTGCTGCTTCTCTTGCTGCAATGAACGGTGTGGATATTGGTGCTGTACTGCTAACTGGCGGTTACGACATCCCTCGCGAAATCGAAGGTCTATGTAAACCAGCGTTTGACACTGGTCTACCTATCTTCAAAGCACAAGGTAACACTTGGCAGACATCTCTAAACCTACAGAGCTTCAGCATCGAAGTACCTGCAGACGATAAAGAGCGTATCGAGTTCATCAACGAGCACGTTGCTGGTCACATCGACGGTAACTGGATCGAGTCAATGACTGAAGGTACTCAGAAGTCTCGTCGTCTAAGCCCACCAGCGTTCCGTTACCAACTAACTGAACTTGCTCGTAAAGCAGGCAAGCGTATCGTTCTTCCAGAAGGTGACGAACCACGTACTGTTAAAGCGGCAGCCATCTGTGCTGAACGCGGCATTGCAGACTGTGTGCTTCTAGGTAACCCAGATGAAATCCGTCGCGTAGCTGCTCAACAAGGCGTTGAGCTAGGTACTGGCGTAACCATCATCGATGCCGATGCTGTTCGTGAAAACTACGTTGCTCGTCTAGTTGAGCTGCGCGGTGCGAAAGGCATGACTGAAGTTGTGGCTCGTGAGAAGCTACAAGATTCAGTATTCCTAGGCACAATGATGCTTGAGAACGACGAAGTTGACGGACTAGTTTCTGGTGCTGTTCATACTACGGCGAACACTATCGTTCCTCCGTTCCAAATCATCAAGACTGCACCAAATGCGTCTATCGTATCTTCAGTATTCTTCATGCTTCTGCCTGATCAAGTACTGGTTTACGGTGACTGTGCGATCAACCCAGATCCAACCGCTGAACAGCTTGCTGAAATCGCTATCCAATCTGCTGACTCTGCAGCAGCATTCGGTATCGACCCTCGCGTTGCTATGATCTCTTACTCTACTGGTGAATCTGGTAAGGGTGCAGACGTTGATAAAGTACGTGAAGCAACTCGCATCGCGAAAGAGAAGCGTCCTGATCTAGTGATCGACGGTCCTCTGCAGTACGACGCAGCTATCATGGAAAACGTGGCAGCGTCTAAAGCGCCTAACTCTCCAGTGGCAGGTAAAGCGACAGTATTCGTATTCCCAGACCTAAACACGGGTAACACGACTTACAAAGCAGTACAACGTTCAGCTGACCTAGTTTCTATCGGTCCAATGCTGCAAGGTATGCGCAAGCCTGTAAACGACTTGTCTCGTGGCGCGCTAGTAGACGATATCGTGTACACAATCGCTCTAACAGCAATCCAAGCAGACCAAGAAGCTAAATAATCGCTTCTGACATCTAGTTGGACAACTATCCAAAGCCCTCGATTCGTCGAGGGCTTTTTCTATTGTTGGCCACACAGCAAAGAGGCTATGAGCAATAGCACTAATACGCTCTTATGAATATAGCGCCATAAATACCCCAGCCCCAACCACAACACAACCTGTCATCACGGGTGCGATTCGGCGCCAAAGCTTCTTATCCCCTATCGCGATAACCATCCCCATTTTCACAATGGTATTAACCGAAGCGGCAATCAAAATGCCTAACGCAGCAGTGGTCACGCTTAATGTTTGCGTACTTTGACGTCCGAGGGTTAACGAGATCGCATCAACGTCAGTAATCCCTGATAAAGCAGAAAGGATCAACACCCCCGCATTGCCAAACCAGTCAGACAAAGCGTGAGCAAGCAGCATAATCAACGCCAACACGAGGCCAAAGAACAGTGCCGACTGCAAAGCAAGAGGGTTCGTTTGCTTATTTGATTGCTCAATCTGCTCAACTTCACTTCTGCGCCAAATCCACCATGCCGGAATGTACAGCGCAACCATCATCGCCATCACAATTGGCCAAAGCAGTTTCACTAATTGTGGATTGATAACGGACAGTACGATAAGTAAACGAGGGAACATGGTTCCGCAGCTCAAAAGAATACCACTAGCGAGTAACGGGCTGATGCTCGCTTGCTCACGAGAAAGATGGGAAAACTGCAACGTTAATGCTGTCGAAGAGCTAAGCCCCGCAAATACAGACGTAAACAAAATACCTCGCTTCGCCCCGCCGATTTTTATCGCAAAATAACCGACAAAAGAGATACTAGCGATCAACACAACCATCCACCAAATCTCATACGGGTTAAGTGCATTCCAAGGGCCGTAAGATTGATTTGGTAACAGGGGTAACATGACTATCGAGATAAGTAATAAACGCAGTGCTGCGTCTAACTCATACTCTTGCAGTTTTTGTAGCGCTTGATGTAGCTCTCTTTTGTTATCAAGCACCACCGCGGTAATAACGGCCGCTGCTGCAGCCAAAACAGCCTCACCCGACACGGTAAGGTTACCCAGAACAAACACCACCATGATACTAACCACGCCAGTGATGCTCACATCTCCGCTCTTTTTCTGCTGTATAACAAAAGCGATGCAAGTGAGGATGACTAAAGCGATAAGCGCAAAACCAATGAGTAAAGGTGTATAGATGTTGGCGAGAATGCCAACTAAACCACCGAGTAAACCGACTAAAGAAAAAGTACGAATGCCTGCTACACGACTGCCTTCTACGCTATTGCGCATCACCCAGCCACGTTGGGTGCCAACAATTGCCCCTAGTAATAGAGCAATAAGCAGATTCCAAATTAGATGCTCGCCACTGACAAACTCATTGATATCCATGCATCACCCCGTTAAAAAGCGGTTGTTATATCATTAGTTTATTTGAATATGGGTAAGAAGCTGTGACGATGAGAGGATAATCAGAAAATGGCCCCGGTTCCCTGCTTACCATTGCGTCTTATAATTTCATTATTCTTTTATCTACCACCAAAACGTAATAGAACGAAGCGGCCCTCCCTGTTCAATTTATCAGCATTATTTACATTTCAACTGAACTTTCTTACTCGAACTACGTAACGAAGATGGACTGCTATTAAGCAAACTCACACATAAGTAAGGAATACATATGAACAACTCCATCAACAACTCACTGCTAAAGCTTGGTTTAGCTGCAATTCTGTTCAGTTTTTCTTCATTCAGCTTTTCTGCCCCAAGCATTAAAGGCGTTGATCAAGATATGTCCGGAGGAACGGTAACCGCAAAAATGGCTCATGCTGACGACAACGGATGGATGGTAGTCCACCGAACAGACGAATCAATGAAGCCTGGCCCTGTTATCGGCTATGCCCCACTAAAGATGGGACAGAATGAGAACGTGAATGCAATTTTGATGGAACCGGTTGAGTCTGGCGACATGCTGATGCTAATGGTCCACGGAGAAAACGGGGGAATGAAGACTGGCGTATTTGAATATACACTCGGAGCCAAAGAAGATGGACCTGTAAAAGTCGACGGAAAATTAGTGATGGACGTCGTGCGCGCTAAGTAAGACGAGCGCACACTTAAAAGTCACTCTCCTACTCCTAGTATTTAGTTGGCATAAAAGTACTTAACGACATTGCTTACCGTTAAGTACTTTTTCATTTCTGATGGAGGCAACAAACTAGCCAATTATTTCTCTTCCATGAGGAGAGTTTAAGTCTAAATCAGGCCCTTTGGGTACGACTTGCGTCGGGTTAATCCCGGTGTGGCTGAAATAGTAGTGACGTTTAATATGGTAGAAATCCGTGGTTTCTTCGACGCCTTCGACTTGATACAACTCTTTTAAGTATCCTTGAATATTCTCGTAGTCTGCGATGCGCTGCTTGTTACATTTGAAGTGGCCCACATACACGGCATCGAAACGGATCAGAGTCGTAAACAAACGCCAATCAGCCTCAGTAATAGTATTCCCCGCTAAATAACGATGCGTCGCTAGGTGCGAATCGATTTTATCTAGCGCAGAAAATAAAGAATCGAATGCTTCTTCATATGCCTCTTGCGTGGTCGCAAAACCACAGCGATACACTCCATTGTTGACGTTTGGATAAACAAAATCGTTCCACTCGTCAATAACATGCTTTAACTGTTCTGGATAATAGTCATCGTGGTTTCCTGTTAACTCATTGAACTCCGTGTTAAACATACGAATAATTTCTGACGACTCATTCGACACAATCGTATTGGTCTTTTTATCCCAAAGCACAGGCACAGTTACACGGCCTGTGTAATCTGGTTTGGCCTGCGTGTAGATTTGGTGCATACGAGTGTGACCAAATAGTGGCTCAGGAAGCCCCATTTGCCAGCCTTGGCTTAACATATCCGGGCAAACAACCGTGACATCAATATGGGGTTCTAAGCCTTTCAGCTTGCGGAAGATGAGCGTTCGGTGTGCCCAAGGACAAGCAAGAGAGACATACAAATGGTATCGACCAGACTCCGGTTTAAACTCCGCATCAGGTTCGTTTTTAACCCAGTTACGGAATCCGGCATCTTCACGCACAAATTTGCCACCATTTGATTTTGTGTCATACCAGACGTCATGCCAAACACCTTCGACCAACTTACCCATGATTGCGCTCCTCTCATTCTGTTTATGTCTATATTAGCGTTTCCTATCAAACAGAAAATCACTGAACTTAGGACATCATGTTCAAGAAATTCGAATGTATAAATCAGATGCATAAAAAAAGCGCGACCCGATGAAGGTGTCGCGCTTAAGCCCGTCACAGGCTGAATTTATACACTAACGTGCAAACAAGATACCGCGTGAACGTCGTTCCCTTGAATCGTTGGCTTCGTCTTCGCACACTCTTCGGTTGCTTGTGGGCAACGAGTGCGGAACACACAACCCGATGGTGGACTGATCGGCGAAGGAAGGTCGCCTTCCAGCATCTGGATTTTCTTACTGCGTTCAATGTTCGGGTCCGGAATCGGAACCGCTGACATCAATGCGCGTGTATATGGGTGCTTAGGATCAGCAAACAGCGCCTCCGCCTCACCGAGCTCGACAGCATTACCCAAGTACATGACCAAAACACGATCTGAGATGTGTTTAACCACTGACAAATCATGCGCAATGAATACCAGAGAAAGGCCTAGTTCTTTTTGAATCTCTTTAAGCAGATTAACAACCTGAGCTTGAATAGATACATCAAGCGCCGATACTGGCTCGTCACAAATGATCATCTTGGGCTTGAGGATAAGCGCACGCGCAATCCCGATACGCTGGCATTGACCACCCGAGAATTCGTGCGGATAACGGTTGATCACATTTGGTAGTAGACCCACTTTCGCCATCATCTCTTTAACGCGGTCTTTCACTTCCTGCTTAGACAGTTCTGGGTAGAACGTTTCAAGAGGCTCAGCAATAATGTCGCCAACCGTCATACGTGGGTTAAGAGAAGCCAAAGGATCTTGGAAAATCATCTGAATTTCTTTACGCGTTTCACGACGTTGGACGTCTTTCATCTTAGTTAGATCTTGACCCAACCAAACTACTTCGCCATCCGTCGCTTCAACAAGACCGATGATGGCGCGCGCAAACGTCGATTTACCACAACCTGACTCGCCCACTACACCAAGCGTTTCCCCTTCGTATAATCGAACGTTCACCCCATCAACCGCTTTTAGGCTTGAAGGCTTTGACCATGGCCATGCCGATTTTGACGCAATGCTGAAGTGAACTTTCAGCTCTGAAATGTCCAGAATTAGCTTTTTATCTACTGCGTTCATTTGTTCCAAGCCTCCCATTCAGAAAAACATGCGCGCTGACGGCCATCACCAAATGGAGTCAGAATTGGCGCTTCACGCTTACAACGATCCATCACTCGGTGACAACGCTCTTGATAAGGGCAGCCCGGTGGTAGACGAAGCAAGTTTGGTGGATTACCAGGGATGGTTGGCAGAATTTCACCTTCCGTATCAAGGCGAGGGATCGCTTTCAACAGACCCTCTGCATAAGGGTGGCTTGGATTATAGAAGATTTCGTTTACGTTGCCGTACTCCATCGTACGACCTGCATACATCACCAGCACTTTGTCACACGAACCTGCAACAACACCAAGGTCGTGCGTGATCATGATGATCGCCGTGTTGAACTCGTCTTTAAGCTCATTAAGCAGGTCCATGATCTGTGCTTGAACCGTCACATCAAGTGCTGTTGTTGGCTCATCGGCAATAAGCAGTTTAGGGCGACATAATAACGCCATCGCGATCATTACACGCTGACGCATACCGCCTGAAAACTCATGCGGGTACATCGTGATACGCTTACGCGCTTCAGGGATTTTCACCGCTTCCAGCATGCGTACTGATTCTTCAAATGCTTCCGCTTTGCCCATGCCTTTATGCAGCATAAGCACTTCCATCAACTGGTCACTTACCTTCATGTAAGGGTTCAGCGATGTCATTGGGTCTTGGAAGATCATGGCGATCTGTTCAGCGCGAACTTTGTTCAGTTCTTTTTCTGGTAAGTTTAGGATTTCTTTGCCTTCAAACTTTGCGCTACCAGAAATAATACCGTTCTTAGCCAACAGGCCCATGATTGCGAATACGGTTTGAGATTTACCTGATCCCGACTCTCCAACGATGCCTAAGGTTTCGCCTTGGTTGAGGGAGAAGTTCAAATCGTTTACTGCGGTTACGATACCATCTTGCGTGGTGAATTCGACGCGCAGATCTTTGACATCTAATAAGCTCATCATTGCTTCCTTAATCTTATCTTTTAATTATCTGTCTTTTGGATCCAGCGCATCGCGCAGGCCGTCACCAACGTAGTTGAAGCAGAATAGCGTCACAACCATGAACACGGCTGGGAATGCCAGCTGCCAGATTGCCACTTCCATTGTCTGTGCACCTTCTTGTAGAAGAGCGCCCCAACTTGTCATCGGTTCCTGAACACCAAGACCAAGGAATGATAGGAATGACTCCGTCAGGATCATGCTCGGGATAAGCAGCGTAGAGTAAACCGCTACGATGCCCAGTACGTTCGGCACGATATGACGAGTGATAATTTTCCAGTTGCTAACACCACACACATGTGCAGCTTCGATGAACTCTTTGCTACGTAAGCTGAGTGTCTGACCACGTACGATACGCGCCATATCTAGCCATGCGATAGCACCAATCGCGACAAAGATCAGCATGATGTTACGACCGAAGAATGTCACAAGTACGATAACTAGGAACATAAACGGTACCGCGTACAAAATCTCTAGAATACGCATCATCACACGGTCAACTTTACCACCGATAAAACCAGATGCTGCGCCATAGAGCGTACCAATCAGTACGGCTACAAAGGCACCCATGACCCCCACCATCAACGAAATACGACCGCCGATTAGCGTGCGCACGTATAAGTCACGGCCTAGGCTGTCAGTACCAAACCAATGGTCAGCATTCGGTGCAACGTGCATCGCGTACCAGTCAGTATCATCAAAGGTGTGCGGTGCGATCATTGGCAGAATAATCACCGCCAACGTCATTAGAACAAGAAGGAATAAGCTCACCATTGCCGCTTTGTTGCGCATAAAACGGATACGAGCATCTTGCCAAAGACTGCGACCTTCAATCTCCAAGTTTTCGGAGAACTTCTCAATCGCTTCTAGGTTTTCTTTTTTCGTTAACATAACCAAACGTCCCTGTTAGTAGCGAATTTTCGGGTCAATCATTGCAAGTAGAATATCTACAATCGCGTTGAATAAAATGAATAGGAAACCAATCAGGATGGTTACACCCATTACTAGCGAGTAGTCACGGTTAAACGCAGCGTTAACGAATAGCTTACCAATACCTGGTAGACCAAAAATGGTTTCGATAACAACAGAACCAGTGATGATACCTACGAAAGCAGGACCCATGTAAGAAACAACAGGGAGAAGTGCCGGCTTAAGAGCGTGCTTGATGATGATGTAACGGTAGCTTAGACCTTTAGCACGAGCCGTACGAATAAAGTTACTGTTCAGTGTCTCGATCATCGAACCACGCGTAATACGAGCGAAGGTTGCAACATACAGTAGTGACATACCAATGACAGGAAGCACTAAATACTGCCAGCTACCATCTTGCCAACCGCCCGCAGGGAAGATATTCCAGTGAAGCGAGAACAGATAGATAAGAGCAGGTGCCAATACAAAAGAAGGCATTACCACACCGAGCATCGCTGTCGACATGATGGTGTAATCAATCCAAGTATTCTGCTTGAGCGCAGCAATGGTACCGACGGTAACCCCCATAATCAGGGTAAAGATAAAGGCGATGAAGCCCACTTTAGCCGAAACAGGTAAGGCAACCGCGATCAGCTCGTTAACCGAGTAATCAAGGTATTTAAATGACGGCCCGAAATCCCCTTGGATAACATTGGTCAAATACGTAGTGTATTGTTCAAATACAGGTTTATCCAAGCCATATTTAGCTTCGATATTTGCCATTACTTCGGGTGGCAATGGACGCTCTGTCGAGAAAGGGTTTCCCGGTGCAAAGCGCATAAGAAAGAAAGATACGGTGATCAAAACCAACATTGTTGGGATCGCCTCAAATATCCTTTTTGCGATGAATTTAAGCATAAACTCACTCTTTCAGTCTGTGACAGTTAAATTAAAGAAGTCGTCCAATTCTTTTGGACTAAAGATAGGCGCTACATGCAATTTCTCACATGTAGAGCCTCATTTTTATAGTTCTATCGAGTTACGAATTACTCTGTGATGTAGAGATCTTTAGAGTAAATCTTGTCTTCCGCGTTATTTACTGGGAAGCCACCAACTTTCGGTGATAGTAGACGTGATTTCACGTACTGGTAGATAGGTGCGATTGGCATATCTTTTGCCATCAACTTCTCTGCTTCTAGGTAAAGCGCTTGACGCTCTTCGTCAGAAGTTGAAGCAAATGCTTTGTTCATGATTGCATCGTACTCTTTGCTGTCGTAGTGAATACCACCAGTAGTGTTATTACTCATCATCAGCGTTAGGAAAGATGAAGCTTCGTTGTAGTCGCCACACCAACCTGCACGAGCAACCTCAAAGTTGCCAGAATCTTTGGTAGATAGGTAAGTTTTCCACTCTTGGTTTTCTAGCGTAACGTCTAGACCAAGCGTCTTCTTCCACATTGAACCCAGTGCAACCGCAAGTTTCTTGTGGTTCTCTGACGTGTTGTATAGAAGGTTAAATTCAAGAGGGTTGTCTGCACCGTAGCCCGCCTCTTCCAGTAGACGCGCCGCTTCAGCATTACGCTCTTCTTGCGTCATTTTGCCGTATGCAGGAATTTCTGGGTTGAAACCCGCCGTGATTTCAGGCGTTAGGAAATAAGCTGGCTTTTGACCTTGTGCTAGGATCGCATCAGTCACGATATTACGGTCAATCGCATAAGAAATCGCTTTACGTACGCGAACATCATCAAACGGCTTTTTCTTCGTGTTGAAGATGTAGTAGTAAGTACACAAGTTACCCGACACAGACACGTCTTCTGGATGCTCTTGCTTCAAACGCTTGAAGTGCTCTGTAGGCAGTTCATTCGTGAAGTCGATTTCACCTGCTAGGAAGCGGTTCATTTCCGCTACTTGGTTTTCGATTGGCAAGAAAGTAACTTGATCAAGCGTCGTGTTTTCGTTGTCCCAGTATTGTTCGTTACGTTTTAGAACTAAACGCTCGTTTACAACCCAGTTGTCAACTACATAAGCACCGTTACCCACAAAGTTCTCAGGCTTCGTCCATTGATCACCGAACTTTTCAACGGTTGCTTGGTGAACAGGCTTCACTGTTGTGTGGCCCATCATCATCACAAAGTATGGTACAGCAGTGTCTAGCTCAACCACTAACGTGTGGTCGTCAACCGCTTTAACACCCAACTCACTCTTGTCTTTTTTACCCGCAACAATGTCTTTTGCGTTCTTCATCTTGGTGTATTCCATGTACCAAGCGTATGGAGAAGCGGTTGCTGGGTCGACTGCGCGTTGGAAGCTGTATACAAAATCACCTGCAGTAACAGGATCACCGTTAGACCATTTTGCGTCTTCACGTAGGTGGAAAGTGTATGTTTTGTTGTCTTCAGTTTCCCAAGATTCTGCAACACCAGGGATAGTGTTACCGTCCGCATCTTGGTTTACTAGGCCTTCAAGAAGATCGCGAATCACGTGGGATTCTGGAACACCTTGAGATTTATGAGGGTCTATTGTCGCAACTTCTGTACCGTTACCACGCACCAATTCTTGAACAGCAGCAAGTTTTGGCTCTTTAGAATCAGATTTAGCTTCAGGGGCTGGAGCCGGAGCAGGCTCAGCAGCTTGTTTCTCTGCAGGCTTTTCGCCACAACCAGCTAAAGCGAGAGAAAGACCAGCACCAATAAATAAAGCGCGCGTGATTTTATTCTTATACATGCGTAAAACTCCAAATTTTTTCGTTAGCATCCATGACTTCTTTGTAAGGGCCTGGAACGGTCAGAGTTTTAGATTTTTTTAGTGCATTTTCTGAGCACAAAAGCCTAAAACCTTACAAAGACTGCGGCACACATTAGCAATCATTGAAGTAATTTGCCATAAAAATGTAGCAAAAAAACCAATAATCCTGACTAAACCACACATATCTAGCAGTAAACTCTAATCAAAAAGTATTCACCAGCCAAATGGAGACCAGAAGCGACATTCCACAGACAAAACTTTCGATTAATCTATATTTAAACCATTTGATAGCATCTTATGCTAGATATTTACATATTATTTAACATTTATGACAAATGAAGTCTAACAAATAATTGTTTATATATTGGGCTAAAAACTTTTATTGTGAAGAATATCACCAGAGCGAGTACGGGTTGTGTTGAAGTCAAATGAGCAGAATTATGAAGATAAGTACAAAAAAAGCTAAGTGCCATTGACACTTAGCTTTTTTCACTAGAATGAGGAGTGGGTTCTATTTTTCCCAACGCTGTGCAGCTTGGTGATCAGTATCGCGCGAATCAATCCAACGATCTTCACTCGTCGTGCGTTCTTTCTTCCAAAATGGTGCTTTGGTTTTCAAGTAGTCCATAATGAACTCGCAAGCATCAAATGCTGCTCCGCGGTGTGCACTTGAAACACCAACAAAGACGATTTGATCACCGCTATCCATATCACCAACGCGATGAATCACGCGTACGCCCAATAATGGCCAACGTGATTCAGCTTGATCGCAAATGTAGCTCAAGCTCTTCTCAGTCATGCCTGGGTAATGTTCCAAGTGCAAACCAACAACATTATCGCCAAGGTTCATATCTCGAACTTTACCAATGAATGTTACGACAGCACCAGCAGCCGTACCTTCGGATAAACGTTGATATTCGTGATCAACGGAAAAGTCTTCAACTTGTACAGAGACGCGTGGGTCCATCTTAACCTCCGGTTACCGGTGGGAAAAATGCAACTTCATCCCCCGCTTTTACTTCGGTATCAAGTGGGACAATAGATTGATTAACAGCAGCAAGTAGCTTTCCTGGCTCTAAAGCCAAATCCCACTTACCATTTTTATCAGCGCCCTCTTCCACGAGATGTGCGCGAATCGCTTCAACCGTTTCAAATTGATCATCTAATTCGACACTGTCGATACCAATCAGCTCACGAGTCTGAGCAAAAAAAAGTACTTTAATCATGATTCCGCCTTGAAGTGTCCAGATTTTCCACCCGTCTTTTCTAGGAGACGAACTTGACCGATAACCATGTCTTTTTGCACCGCTTTACACATATCGTAAATCGTCAGTGCAGCAACAGAAGCCGCCGTGAGCGCTTCCATTTCTACGCCCGTTTTACCTGCAAGCTTACAAACAGATTCAATACGAACTTTGTTTTCTGACTCAATAGCCTCCAACTGAACTTCGACTTTAGAAAGCAACAGAGGATGACAAAGTGGAATCAAATCCCACGTTTTCTTTGCAGCTTGGATACCAGCAATTCGAGCCGTCGCGAACACATCACCTTTATGATGCTGCCCGGAAACAATCAGTTGCAAGGTTTCTGGGGCCATGTGAACAAATGCTTCCGCACGTGCTTCACGAACCGTTTCAGCTTTTGCAGACACGTCGACCATGTTAGCTTCGCCAGACGCGTTGATATGGGTAAATTGAGTCATTGTTTTTCCTTCGCTTTTAGGAAAGGTTATACAGATAGGTGCGGCATGAAGTTACAAGGGCGATGGCTTGCATCTAACTGCTGCTTGATGATCTTCGTCCAGCCAGTGCGGCACGCGCCTGTTGAACCAGGCATTGCGAAGATAACTGTATGGTTCGCAAAACCTGCAATTGCACGCGATTGGATCGTTGACGTACCAATTTCTTCGTAAGACACCATGCGGAATAACTCACCAAAACCTTCTACTTCTTTATCAAACAGAGGCTTCAGCGCTTCTGGCGTGCTGTCACGTGACGTGAACCCTGTACCACCAGTAATCATGATCGCTTGAACATTGTCGTCCGCAATCCACTGAGAAACAATTGCGCGAATTTTGTACATGTCATCAATAACAATTTGCTTATCGACAACATTGTGACCCGCTTCTTGAGCGTGTTCAACAAGGTAGCGACCAGAGGTATCGTTTTCTTCGGTACGAGTGTCAGATACCGTTAGAACGGCAATATTTGCAGGTTGAAATTTGCTTTCAGCGTGACCCATGTGTTCACCTATTCTCTTTTAACTTTGATACGTTTGGTATCGATTCTAGAAAAGCGAGGGAAAGCTAGCCTATAAATAAGCTTTCCCTACAAAATTTGAGTTGATTTAGCCGCCGATAGATGCCAGATGCGGCGTCATACCCGTATTACCATCGTGCAAGAAGTGACTTACCGACTTAGTTTGTAACTGCGCTTGGATGCGTTCAATAAGCTCGCTTTCTTGCTCGTCACGTTCCAATAGATCACGCAGTTCTACACCGTGGTCTCCAAACAAACACAGATGCAGCTTACCCATCGCAGAGACGCGTAGTCGGTTGCAGCTCTCACAAAAGTCTTTTTCATAAGGCATGATCAGGCCAATTTCACCCTTGTAATCTGGATGAACAAACACTTGCGCGGGGCCGTCATTATGAGAGCGCACTTTAAGCAGCCAACCGTTCGCAATCAACTGATTACGAATTGCTACGCCGGACACATGATGCTTATTGAATAAATCATCCATCTCACCCGTTTGCATCAACTCGATGAAGCGCAGTTGGATTGGACGATCTTTTATCCAGTTGAGAAATGCTGGCAGTTCTTGATGGTTAAGATCTTTCATCAAAACCACATTAACTTTGACTTGCTCATAACCAACTTCAAACGCACGCTCGATACCATTCATCACCTCAGTGAACTTATTTTCACCCGTGATTTGATGGAACATGCGCGGATCAAGGCTGTCCACGCTAACGTTGATGTGAGTTAAGCCCGCTTCACGCCAGTCTGCGACTTGCTTCGCCATGCGGTAACCATTGGTCGTCGTTGCAACTTTTTGGATACCAGGCGTCGTCGCCACTGAGTGGATAATGTCGGTAAAATCTTTGCGTAAACTTGGTTCACCGCCAGTAATGCGCACTTTTGACGTGCCACAATCAGCAAACGCTTTTACGACCCGTTTGATTTCAGGAAGAGATAAAAAAGACGAGTTTTTATTGCCCGAAGGCTTATAGCCATCAGGAAGGCAATAGGTACATTTGAAATTACATACGTCGGTCACAGACAGACGCAAGTAATAGAACTTACGATGAAATTTGTCTTCGAATTGTTGCGCCACGGAACACCTTTCCAAACACGGGAGGCATGGCCATTTCCAATCATGCCCTTGTGACAGTACGCCACTGGCTCAAAACGCTTATCCTCGGACTTAGCAATAGTGAGCTCGGAGTTATGGCAACCAGAGATATGAAACCTCTGATAGCTTTGCGGTGTAAAATACTTAATATTTGTACTGGAATCCAGACTTGAGTGATAAAAAACTCTCTAGAGACACAATTTACCGCTAAGTGAGTACCTTTCAAGCACTCCTTAAGATAAATTGTAGCCGTTTTTTACAAGATTATTAGAAGAACGTAATGAATATCTACACGGATAAAAAAGTGGTCGCTGTTGGCGGAGGTCATGGCTTAGGTCGAATGTTGGCCGCACTACGGGATTTTGGCGGCAATGCAACTGGCATTGTCGCCACAACAGACAATGGTGGCTCAACAGGAAGAATTCGTCACTGCCAAGGTGGAATTGCCTGGGGCGACACACGGAACTGCATTAATCAGCTGATTACAGAGCCGTCGATCAGTTCAATGATGTTTGAATATCGCTTCAAAGGTACTGGCGAGCTTGATGGTCATAACCTCGGTAACTTGATGCTCACAGCGCTCGATAACTTATCGGTCAGACCGTTAGATGCCATCAATCTGATTCGAAACATGTTAAAAGTCGACGTTAACATTCTTCCTATGTCTGAACACCCTTCCGATCTTTCCGCGTTATCCGTGGATGGAAAGTGGGTCACGGGAGAAACGAATGTAGACGAGATGGACACCGATTTACGCCGTCTCGATCTATCACCAGAAGTCCCTGCAACTAAAGAAGCAGTAACTGCACTGGCAGAGGCAGACGCTATTATTCTTGGTCCTGGCAGCTTTTTAACCAGCATCATGCCTCCTTTGCTGTTGCCTGAGCTCGGCAAAGCCATTGCCGCCAATGAGAAAGCAAAAGTCATTTTCGTTGCCAACTTGAGCCCAGAGTACGGCCCAGCCGGACGAATGACCATGGCACAAAAATTAGAATGGTGTGAGCGTGCCTGCCAAGGTAGGAAGATAGACGTGGTTCTAGCAGAGGAAACCGAGCAAGAAGTCTTGAGCCAGTGGAATGTAGTGACGGAATCGTTAGCTTCGTCGAACCGAGATTGGCGTCACGACCGAGATAAACTCAAGCTCGCTATTGAGAGCCAGCTAAGGCTTTCAATTTAAAAAACGCCCTCTAAAGCTAGGGGATGGCTTCAAGTTTACTCGCTGCCAGCAATGAAAAAACCCTTCACGTACGTGAAGGGTTTTGTGTAAGAGCCTCATCAGAACAACGCATTACTGCTGCCAATCCCGGTAAGCGTCGCGTGTTTCGTGCAAAAGATCGAACATCGTTTTTAACTCGTCTGACTCTTCAACTAACTCACCTGCTTTGGCTTTTTTATCTATCGACATCGCCAATTGACAAAGACGGTCTGCTCCAAAGCTCGCTGCGCTGCTTTTTAACGCGTGACTGATTTCTTTTAGGTAACGTAATCTCTCTGTCCCTTGAAACTGAGATAAATTCTCGATGTAGGTATCCATCTCCCCCAAGAAAATATCGAGTAAAACAGGAACATTGTCACTGCCAATCTCCATTGACAGTTCATCGATTTTTTGCTGATTTAATACATTCACACTCATACTTTTTGCCGCTCTTCCTTGCCATTCCAAGCCTGTAACTTGCGGTAAATCGTCGACGGACTGACATCAAGGTATCCCGCCGCTCGGGGGATATTGCCATCACACGCTTCAATCGCTTGCTCTATCGCCATTTTTTCTGTCATCCACAACGGCATAATCTCAGACGCAGTCATCACTTTCGGCTCAATGAATTTCGCCACAGAAGACGGACGGTCAAGCGGTTGATTCAGCGGTGGCGGTAACATATCCAACGTGATTTCTTTACCGTTGTTTAGAACAACGATATTGCGCAGCACGTTTTGTAACTGACGAACGTTGCCTGGCCACTCATAGCTATTAAATCGGTCGATTACATCAGGCGCAAAACGCACGAAGCTTTTTCCTTCTTCGTGCGACATATAGCCTAACAGTGAGTATGCAATTTCAATGACATCTTCACCTCGTTCACGTAAAGGTGGCAAATGCAAAGGAATGACATACAAACGATAGTACAAATCTTCACGGAATCGACCTTCTTGTACCTCTTTCCATGGGTCACGGTTAGTTGCACAAACAAAGCGAACATCCACGCTCTTCATTTTTGAAGAACCCACTTTTTGGAACGTGCCGGTTTGAATAAATCGTAGCAATTTGGTTTGCAAATCTAAGTCCATCTCACACAGTTCATCAAGGAAAAGTGTGCCACCATCCGCTAATTCCGCTGCACCCTGACGATCATTTGCTGCGCCGGTAAAAGCACCTTTCACGTGACCAAACAGTTCACTCTCAATCAAATCTTTTGGAATTGCAGCACAGTTAATCGCAATAAAAGGCTTGTCACCACGCTTGCTTGCCGCATGGATTGCCTCGGCGCATACCTCTTTCCCCGTACCACTTTCACCAGTGATGAAGATGCTCGCTTTACTGCTCGCTGCTGAATCAATCGTACGGTAGACCTGTTGCATAGTTTGGCTGCTGCCAATAAAGCCTTGATAACTTTGATTACCCGGGTTATCAGCCTCGTTTTTTAACTTAGTCGCTTTACGAATCGCATTGTTAACCGTGACACGTAAGCGGTCAGCTTCACACGGTTTGATCAAAAAGTCTTGAGAGCCATGACGCATTGCTTCTACCGCGGTATCGATAGAACCGTGAGCGGTCATAAAAATAATAGGTACGTCTGGATGACTCTTTTTTACAGCGTGTAAAACGTCCATCCCCGTCATATCTGGAAGACGAAGATCGAGCAGAATAAGATCTGGAATTCTATGGTTGAGACTTTCAATGGCATCCCTACCTGTACCGACAATATTGATATCTATACCAAGTGGTGTCAGGTATGAGCGGTACAGTGCCGCAACAGATGCGGTATCCTCAACCATTAAAAGGTAACGAGATTTAGGACCTTCAGATTTTTGTTGCATAACCTAGCTAATATTTTGTTGTGTTTTAAACAATAATCGCATTACGCTTTGCATTTTGCAAATAACATTAGCTAAATTATGGGTAAAAGAAAGGATTCAAAAATAATATCAATTATTTAAAAAATGGCATAAACCATGCTGATAGTTTAGTGACCCCTCGGGTCACCTAGCCAACTGACGTTGTTAGTGAACGTGATGTTCACAAAACAAGCCAATAGACCCGACTGCCTATTGGCTTCTTTTTTTCTGCAAGCAATCTAAAACACTTGGCTAAGCTAGATCATTAAGCTTATTTTTAACTATTTGCGATGAACTGCGCTCTTAGTTTTTCAATCTCGTCACGCTTTTGCGCCGCCAATTCAAACTCTAAATCTTGCGCGTGCTGATACATTGCCGCCTCAAGTCGACTGATTTCTTTTTCCAACTGTTGAGGAGACATGACCTCGTATGTTTGCGAAGGCTCTGCCACTTTCGACAACGGTACCTGTTTAGTATTACGCTGACGTTTAGACTTGGTAATATCGCCCAATTCCATAATATCTTTGATATTTCGTTTGAGCGCTTGCGGCGAAATGCCCATTTCTTCATTGTACGCTTTCTGCTTCTCGCGACGGCGGTTAGTTTCATCCATCGCCTTTTTCATGGAGTTGGTGATTCGGTCAGCATACAAGATCGCCTTACCTTCAAGATTTCGCGCAGCACGACCAATGGTCTGAATCAGTGAACGCTCGGAGCGCAAGAAGCCCTCTTTATCTGCATCCAATATTGCAACCAGCGAAACTTCAGGCATGTCCAAGCCTTCTCGTAGCAAGTTAATTCCCACCAGCACGTCAAACTCGCCAAGACGAAGATCGCGGATGATCTCCACACGTTCTACGGTATCAATATCTGAGTGTAAGTAACGTACCCTAACATCATGTTCGTGCAAGTACTCGGTGAGATCTTCGGCCATTCGTTTGGTCAATGTTGTCACTAGAACTCGCTCATCTTTAGCAGAACGGAGGCGAATTTCAGACAACAAGTCGTCTACTTGGGTCGCTACTGGGCGAACTTCCAATTCTGGGTCAAGCAAGCCTGTTGGACGAACAACTTGATCCGCCACATCGCCTGAAGATTTTTCTAGTTCATAATTTCCTGGCGTCGCAGAGACAAAAATCGTCTGCGGTGCTAACGCTTCAAACTCTTCAAACTTGAGCGGACGATTATCTAACGCAGAAGGTAAGCGAAAACCAAACTCCACCAGCGTTTCTTTACGAGAGCGGTCACCTTTATACATGGCACCAATCTGCGGCACCGTCACGTGAGATTCATCGATGATCAACAAGCCGTCATGAGGCAAGTAATCAAACAATGTCGGTGGCGGCTCGCCTTCCGATCGTCCGCTGAGATAGCGAGAATAGTTTTCGATACCTGAGCAAAAACCTAACTCATTCATCATCTCGATATCGAATTGAGTCCGCTGGCTAATACGCTGTTCTTCCAGTAGCTTGTTGTTGTCTAGAAGCTGTTTTTTGCGTACTTCTAATTCAACCTTAATATTTTCAATCGCTTCAAGAATGCGATCTCTTGGTGTCACGTAGTGCGTCTTAGGATAAATGGTGTAGCGTGGTAAATCTCGCTGTTTCACCACACCAGTCAATGGATCAAAAACACTGATGCAGTCAATTTCATCATCAAACATTTCGACACGAACTGCGTCTTGGTCAGATTCCGCTGGAAAGATATCAATCACTTCGCCACGAACCCGGAACTGTCCTCGCTCAAATGCCACGTCATTTCTTGAATATTGTAGCTCTGCCAAACGTCGTAGCATGTCCCGTTGATCAATCACGTCACCACGACGTAAATGCAACATCATTTGCAAGTAAGATTCTGGGTCACCCAAACCATAGATAGCAGAAACAGACGCAACGATAATCGCGTCTTTACGTTCCAATAGTGCTTTCGTTGCGGAAAGGCGCATTTGCTCTATGTGAGCGTTAACCGATGCGTCTTTTTCAATGAAAGTATCCGTCGTCGGGACATAAGCTTCAGGCTGGTAGTAATCGTAGTAGGAAACAAAGTACTCCACCGCATTATTGGGAAAGAATGATTTCATCTCGCCATATAATTGCGCTGCGAGCGTTTTGTTTGGAGCAAGTAATATTGCAGGTCGCTGGGCTTGAGCGATAACATTCGCTAGTGTGAACGTTTTACCCGATCCCGTTACCCCCAATAGTGTTTGATGTGCCAGTCCAGCATCGAGCCCCTCAAGCAGCTGCTTGATCGCTCCCGGCTGGTCACCCGATGGCTGATAATCGGAGACCAATTCATAGACTTTACTCATACCCTTCCTCAACTTTACTGCGCTTTGGCTGTATATATATACACCTTAGCCAATGAAATCTACGTCTATCGAAAATTTACCCACCATTGTTAATAAATTTTCTTGTTTGTCTAGAATGCTGTAGCCATACAAAACCTACTCTGATATAGTACTTCGCCCTAGCTGAAGAGCCACACCCATTCTTCACATTGCAGTTTCCACAACTTTTCCCCAAAAATTGGCCTAAACACTCTTTATCCCCAAAAGCTAGATTTTCATCCACCTTGAATACATTTTGCTTAACATCAATAAATCTATGTTTTAATTGCATATTCTCTGTATAACTCTGATTAAAAACTCACTAAATAAAAACCAGGTTGCATATAAAAGATCTTTACTCAGATCTCATCAACATAGTTATCCACAAAATTAGTGGATAACTAACCTCACACCTTTACGGACAAGCAGTACAGAAAAGTAAAGCCCTTCCCCCAATATTTTTTGCTAAAAATGTATTTTTTTACTGTTGACAGTAGTTTGGCTGCTCGGTAAGATTCGTTCCGCTTTCAAGCAAAGCAATTCCTCCTTAGCTCAGTTGGTAGAGCGACGGACTGTTAATCCGCAGGTCGCTGGTTCGAGCCCAGCAGGAGGAGCCAAATTCCAGAAAAGTCGTGTCGCAAGACACGGCTTTTTTCGTTTTGAAATCAAAAACTTCTTTCACCATCAATATCTCAAGTGACAACTTAAAATTACTCGCTAAATGTAATTCCCGCCTTCTGAGCAAAAGATTCTTTGAGGAAAGGCAGCACCAGCGTCTTTGTAAAATCCATTCAGCAAACTGTTCAATTTCTTATTAATTCATCAAAATACCTCACATAGACGACTATTTTTCCATCGTGTATGTAAAACCACATCGTTCACTGGTTGTTATTGGTGTCACAAAACACGATAATATCAAGATCGGATTTTAAGAACGTAATAACTATGACCGAATATGTTTTGTTGTTGGTCGGCACTGTGCTGGTGAACAACTTTGTACTGGTGAAGTTTTTGGGCCTATGTCCTTTTATGGGTGTGTCCAAAAAACTGGAAACAGCAATAGGTATGGGCTTAGCGACAACTTTTGTGCTAACGCTCGCGTCAGTGTGTGCGTATTTAGTGGAAAGCTACATTCTTCGTCCACTGGGTATTGAGTACCTTCGAACCATGAGTTTTATTTTGGTGATAGCCGTTGTGGTGCAGTTCACCGAAATGGTTGTGCACAAAACAAGTCCAACACTTTATCGCTTGCTTGGTATTTTCTTACCGCTGATCACTACAAACTGCGCGGTATTAGGCGTCGCGCTTCTTAATATTAATGAGAACCATAACTTTATCGAATCGATTATCTACGGCTTCGGCGCCGCTGTTGGTTTCTCATTGGTGTTGATACTTTTTGCATCCATGCGTGAGCGCATAGCTGCCGCCGACGTACCAGTGCCTTTTAAAGGTGCATCGATTGCAATGATTACAGCGGGTTTAATGTCACTAGCCTTTATGGGCTTTACAGGTTTGGTGAAGTAAACAATGAGTACGATTTTAATTGCGATCATCGCGTTAGCGGTTCTTGCTGCGATTTTCGGCGCGATACTTGGTTTTGCTTCTATTCGCTTCAAAGTCGAGGCAGACCCAATTGTGGATCAAATCGACGCAATCTTACCTCAAACTCAATGCGGTCAATGTGGCTATCCTGGTTGCCGCCCTTATGCTGAAGCGATTGCAAATGGCGACCACATCAACAAATGTCCGCCAGGCGGTCAGGCAACAATCGAAAAGCTCGCCGACTTAATGGGTGTTGAGCCAGAAGAATCTGCGCACGATCTCGACAGCAAAATTCCAACCGTTGCGTTTATCCATGAAGATATGTGCATTGGCTGTACTAAGTGTATTCAAGCGTGTCCAGTGGATGCAATTGTAGGCGGTACAAAAGCGGTTCATACCGTAATTAAAGACGAATGTACGGGGTGTGATTTATGTGTTGCACCATGTCCAACTGATTGTATTGAAATGATTCCTGTGGCAACCACCACGGAAAGCTGGAAGTGGCAACTTAACTCCATTCCAGTACTCAACATTACGGATGCTGCCGACGATGCAGCGAACGTGAAAGATTCAATTAAGTAAGGTTTCGCATGTTGTCTTTGATTGAACAAATTCGTACAGGCTCGCTTTGGGATTTCCCTGGTGGTGTGCATCCGGCAGAAAACAAAAAGCAGTCCAACAAAACTGAGCTCGTTCACGCGGCTATCCCATCAGAAATTGTATTACCGCTAAAACAGCACATTGGTAAGGCTGGTAACTTATTGGTTGCCGAAGGTGACCACGTATTAAAAGGTCAGCCATTAACGCAATCCGAAACTGGTTTTACCGTTCCAGTGCATGCTCCTACATCGGGTACGATCACCGCAATTGAGCCCAGAACCGTTGCTCACCCTTCAGGTCTGAGTGAACTCTGTGCGGTCATTACACCTGATGGTAACGATACATGGTGTGACAGAAAACCCGTCGCGGATTACAAACAAGAAACACCTGACGCTCTGATCGATATTATTCGTCTCGCAGGCATTTCTGGTATGGGTGGCGCAGGCTTCCCTACTGCAAAAAAAATCCAATCAGGTTTTGCTCGTACCGAGATTCTTATCGTTAATGCAGCAGAGTGCGAGCCATACATCACGTCTGATGACAAGCTCATGCAAGAACATGCCGAAGAGCTTATTCAAGGTATCGAAATTGTCGAACATATCCTGACACCAAAGCTCACGATTATTGGCATTGAAGACAACAAACCAGAGGCAATCAAAGCGTTAGAAGCTGCGGCTCTAAACAAAGATATCGTTATTCGCGTTATCCCGACTAAATACCCTTCTGGTGGCGAAAAACAGCTGATCAAAATTTTGACCAATAAAGAAGTACCAAGCGGCGCAATTCCAGCCGATATTGGTATTTTGGTTCAAAATGTCGGCTCTCTTTACTCAATCAAACGCGCAATCATCGATGGTGAACCGATGATAAAACGCGTGGTGACTCTCACCGGTAAAACATTCAAACAACCACGCAATGTTTGGGCATTATTAGGTACACCAGTACAGGCGTTATTGGATGAGTTTGGCTATAAAGCCGATAAGAAGTTACAACGTTTAATCATGGGTGGACCAATGATGGGCTTCACCCTTCCCCACTCTAAAGTGCCGATTACCAAGACAGCAAACTGTATCCTTGCTCCGACTCGTCGTGAGATCTCTCCGCACCAACATGAGATGGAATGTATTCGCTGTAGCCAATGTGCTGAAGCTTGCCCTGCTTCACTGCTACCTCAGCAACTGCAATGGCATGCAAAAGCTGAAGAGTATGACAAACTCGAAGAACTAAACTTAAAGGATTGTATCGAGTGCGGTGCTTGTGCGTTTGTGTGTCCAAGTGAAATTCCTCTAGTACAGTATTACCGCCAAGCAAAAGCGGAAATTCGCACCAGAACACAAGAAGCGGAAGCTGCGGAGCGAGCGAAGCTGCGTTTTGAAGAGAAGAAAGCGCGTATGGAACGCGAAAAAGCAGAACGTGAAAATCGCTTTAAGAAAGCAGCCGATCAGCGACGTAAAGACATGAAATCTTCTGGTGGTGATGATGCGATTGCAGCAGCGATCGCACGAGTGAAAGCTCAGAAGACAGAAACAACAGAAAAAGCAGAGCCAGCCGTTAAGCCTGCCGTCGCTGCAGCCATTGCCAAAGCGAAGGCAAAACAGGCCGCAGCCGCTAAAGCAGGCTCTAGTGAACCTGATAACTCAGAAATGGCAAAACTGCGCGAAGAACGCAAACGTCTAGCCCGCGAACGTAAAGCACAAAAAGAGCAAGGCGAAACGCCAGACAACAACGCTGATGATAAGAAATCGGCAGTTGCAGCAGCCATCGCCCGAGCTAAAGCGAAAAAAGCTCAACAAGAAGAACCAACCGAAACGTTAGAAGCTCAAGCACCTGCTGAGCAAACCGACGATCCGAAGAAAGCCGCGGTTGCTGCTGCCATTGCACGTGCCAAAGCACGTAAAGCGAAACAAGCAGACTCAACTGAAACTGAAGAAGCTGAAACGCCTACTGAGAAAACCGAAGATCCGAAGAAAGCCGCGGTTGCTGCTGCTATTGCTCGCGCTAAGGCTCGTAAAGCGAAACAAGCAGACTCAGCTGAAACGGTAGAAGCAGAAGCGCCTACTGAGCCAACCGACGATCCGAAGAAAGCCGCGGTTGCTGCTGCCATTGCGCGTGCCAAAGCGCGTAAAGCGAAACAAGCAGACTCAACTGAAACGGAAGAAACTGAAGCGCCTGCTGAGAAAGCTGAAGATCCGAAGAAAGCCGCGGTTGCAGCTGCCATTGCACGCGCTAAGGCTCGTAAAGCGAAACAAGCAGACTCAGCTGAAACGGTAGAAGCTGAAGCGCCTGCTGAGCAAGCTGAAGATCCGAAGAAAGCCGCGGTTGCTGCTGCCATTGCGCGTTCCAAAGCGCGTAAAGCTAAGCAAGAAGAACCAGCCGAAACGGTAGAAGCTGAAACGCCTGCTGAACAAGCTGAAGATCCGAAAAAAGCGGCTGTCGCTGCGGCTATTGCGCGTGCCAAAGCGCGTAAAGCTAAGCAAGAAGAACCAGCCGAAACGTTAGAAGCTGAAACGCCTGCTGAACAAACTGAAGATCCGAAAAAAGCGGCTGTCGCTGCTGCTATTGCGCGCGCGAAGGCTCGCAAAGCGCAGCAAGAAGCTAATAAAAATAATACTGAGGAGAACGAGTAGTGTCGTTTTTTATTGCCAGTTCACCGCATACCCACAGCCGTCGTAGTACACCTGACTTAATGAAATGGGTGGCACTTTGTGCTCTCCCAGGTTTAGCGGCTCAGACCTACTTCTTTGGGTGGGGAACGCTTATTCAGCTGATTTTTGCCATCGCAGTCGCTGTATCACTTGAAGCCTTAGTTATGGTCTTCCGTAAACGTTCGCCGATGCGAGCACTACGTGATAACAGTGCGATCGTTACCGCTTGGTTATTAGCCGTGGCTATCCCACCATGGTCTCCGTGGTGGATTATGGTGATCGGACTTATTTTCGCGATCGTAATCGCTAAACACCTATATGGTGGCCTTGGTCAAAACTTATTCAATCCTGCCATGGTCGCTTATGTGGTCTTGTTGATCTCATTCCCAGTGCAAATGACGAGTTGGAGTGCCCCGACGTCACTCATACCTGATCACGTAAATTTTGCAGATACACTCTCTTTAATTTTTACGGGCTATGATTACGACGGCTTATCGCTTCAGCAAGTTCGAACGGGGGTTGACGGCGTGACAATGGCGACGCCACTTGATGCATTTAAAACTGGTATTCATACAGGTGCAACCCCAAGCGAAGTACTGTCGCAGCCAATATTCGATGGCTTAGCTGGCATTGGTTGGCAATGGGTAAATCTTGCCTACTTACTTGGTGGTTTAGTGATGATCAAAAAACGCATCATCCAATGGTATATCCCCGTAGGTTTCCTAGTGAGCCTGACGCTATTTAGCCTCGTGTTCAGCTTACTGACCCCAGGGGAAACTGCGTCGCCAATCTTCCACTTGCTATCAGGTGCAACCATGCTTGGCGCATTCTTTATTGCAACCGATCCCGTGTCGGCGTCGACAACCGTTAAAGGACGTTTGATCTTTGGCGCGCTTATTGGTGCTTTGGTCTTTATCATTCGCAGTTGGGGAGGCTTCCCTGATGGTGTTGCATTCGCAGTGTTACTTGCAAATATGTGTGTGCCACTGATCGATTACTACACCAAACCTAGAACTTACGGTCACTGAGGTAAACATGTTAACCGCTATTAGAAAAAATGGTCTGACACTTGCGATCTTTGCCTGTGCAACAACCGGATTAGTCGCCTTTACTCAGTACCTAACAAAAGACCAAATCAAGATACAAGAACAACAACAATTGCTTTCTGTTTTGAATCAAGTCATTCCAGAAAACATGCATGACAACGCACTCACGCAAGCCTGCACTATGGTCACGTCACCAGAACTGGGGACATTACGTGCGATGCCAGCCTACCTCGCCACGAAGAATGGTGAACCGACAGCAATCGCAATAGAATCCATCGCGCCAGATGGCTACAATGGTGAGATAAAAGTTATTACTGGGATTGACAATCAGGGCAATATTTTGGGGACACGCGTCTTAAGCCATCAAGAAACCCCTGGCCTGGGCGATAAAATTGATCTTCGTGTCACCGACTGGATCCTGAGCTTTACGGGCAAACAAGTCACGGAAAGTAACTGGAACTCATGGAAAGTTCGTAAAGATGGTGGTGATTTCGATCAATTTACTGGTGCAACGATCACGCCTAGAGCCGTCGTAAAAGTGGTGCGAAATACCGTTAACTACGTAAACCAATCTCGTGAAGACATTCTTAGCCAGCCTTTGGGCTGTGAAGGAGAGCAGTAATGAATGAGAATAAATTGCTGATGAAAAACGGTATGTGGAGTAATAACCCTGCTCTCGTACAGCTGCTGGGTCTGTGTCCACTACTAGCGGTTTCTTCCACAATAACCAATGCCTTAGGTCTTGGTATTGCAACCTTACTAGTGCTGGTCGGCTCCAACGTCACGGTTTCTCTTATTCGTAATTACGTACCAAAAGAGATCCGCATTCCTGTATTCGTGATGATTATTGCCTCACTTGTTACCTGCGTTCAGTTATTGATGAATGCCTATGCGTATGGTTTATACCTGTCTCTTGGTATCTTTATTCCTCTGATTGTAACCAACTGCATCATTATTGGTCGAGCTGAAGCATACGCTTCAAAAAATGATGTTGCGCCTGCAGCATTAGACGGTTTATGGATGGGTCTTGGTATGACAAGCGTTTTGGTCGTGCTAGGTGCCATGCGTGAGTTAATTGGTAATGGTACGCTATTCGACGGGGCAGATCTGCTATTAGGAGACTGGGCATCCGCTCTCCGCATCCAAGTTTTCCAATTTGACAACAGCTTTTTGCTAGCGCTTCTTCCACCCGGTGCATTTATCGGTGTTGGTCTGTTGATAGCGCTTAAAAATGTCATCGATAATTCAGTCCAGGCACGTCAACCAAAAGAAGAAAAACCAACCATAGAACGTGCTCGCGTCACCAACGCATAACAAAATAAGGCTCTGTCATAGGAGCCTTTTTCATAAACCGCAGAGACGGTATTGGAAGTCAGCAATGAACAAAATAAAAAGAATCGAAATTCTTGAGCGATTACGAGAAAACAATCCGAATCCTCAAACTGAGCTTAACTGGAGCTCCCCTTTTGAGCTGCTAATCGCGGTATTATTATCAGCGCAAGCAACCGATGTAAGTGTCAATAAAGCCACCGACAAACTTTTCCCTGTCGCTAATACACCGCAAAGTATTCTCGATTTGGGAGTTGATGGCTTAAAAGAATACATAAAGACCATCGGTTTGTTTAACTCAAAGGCAGAAAACACTATCAAGACTTGTAAGATCTTGTTGGAAAAACACAATGGTGAAGTTCCTGAAGATCGTGCAGCGTTAGAAGCGCTACCAGGCGTAGGTCGCAAGACCGCAAACGTCGTGCTCAACACCGCTTTTGGTTGGCCAACCATTGCCGTCGATACGCACATTTATCGCGTGTCGAATCGTACTAAGTTTGCAATGGGCAAAACGGTTGATGATGTCGAGCAAAAGCTATTAAAAGTTGTGCCAAAAGAGTTCAAACTCGATGTGCACCACTGGCTCATTCTTCATGGCCGCTACACGTGCTTGGCGAGAAAGCCTCGCTGCGGTAGCTGCATTATTGAAGATTTGTGCGAATATAAAGAGAAAGTATATCCAGATAGCTAACGCTATTTGAAAATCAAAGCTAGGAGCAAAAAATGTCAAATGGTCGAATTCTCCACACTATGCTTCGCGTAGGTGATCTAGACAAATCCATCAAGTTTTACACTGAAGTTATGGGCATGCAGTTGCTTCGTACGAACGAGAATAAAGAGTACGAATACACACTGGCGTTTCTTGGCTACGGTGACGAATCCCAAGGTGCTGTGATCGAGCTAACTTACAACTGGGGTAAAACTGAATATGACCTAGGTACTGCTTTTGGTCATATCGCCATTGGTGTTGATGATATCTACACAACTTGCGACGCTATCAAAGCGGCGGGCGGTAATGTGACGCGTGAACCAGGTCCAGTAAAAGGCGGAAGCACGCACATTGCATTCGTAAAAGACCCAGATGGTTATATGATTGAGCTTATCCAAAACAAGCAAGCTTCAGCAGGTCTTGAAGGCTAAGCGGCACTTCTAATAATCACTTGTACTGCAAGTTGAACATCGATTACAGGCAGGTCTGCGATCTGCCTGTTCTTTTATAAACAAAACACTTTACTTGATAATAATTATCGTTTAGATTTATTCGCAACTTCGATATGCGGGATTACGATAATGATCAGTGAATGGGAAAAACACACACTTCTAGCCGATACGGCACTTCAACTAGATGACCCTGTTCGCAGCATTCTTCATTACCAGCAAGCCCTAAGCCTGAGTGAAGATATTAGCGAATGTGTGGAAATTGAAGCAGACGAGCGATTATTAATTTCTGTGATTTCTTGTCATAACTTAGCTCAGTTCTGGCGTTGGGCCGGAGACACTGACTATGAACTCAAATACCTTCAGCTGGCTTCAGAGAAAGTCTTAACACTCATCCCACAATGCCCAAATAAAGAATGTGCAAGCTTTATCGACTCAATAGGATGTTGCACTAAAGCATTAATAGACTTCATGAAACGTCACCCTAATCCGGCTATTGCCAAACAGGTTGAAAAAATCGATACCGCAACAAATTGCGAAGTCATTGCCAAATTCCGATTAAACTAACATCCAAATTATACAGCCGGAATCACCGAAAGGTACTTAGCAAAATCCCATTAAAATATTATTAACAACGTCAGTAAATTAAAAACGCCGAAGCTTTCAGCTTCGGCGTTTTTATATTCGTTACACTTGGGTTCGCCCGAGTGATATTACGACTCGGCGGTTTTTGTCTTTTCCTATTGGCGAGCCATTATCTGCAATAGGACGACGCTTGCCGTACCCTTGCACTTGAATTCGATCTTCCGGTAGCCCTAGAGACTGAAAATAATCACGAAGTGACTCTGCACGTCGCTCAGATAAACTTTGGCTCGCACTTTTGCCATCGGTTGAATCGGTGTACGTCGCCACCAGCACGAGATCGATATCTTGATTATGTCGGATATAATCTGCAATTTGTGATAAACGCTTTTTGGAAGCCTTGGTTAACTGATCACCTTGTCTTTCGTAGTGCAAAATCGTAAAGGCAATGTCTTCAAAACTGTATTTCAATAAATTGGAAATACAGTCGCTAAACGCGTTGTACTTATTTTGAAACAGCACGGATGACAATGCGACTTCAATTCTCTGATCTCGGCTCTGCCAATCCTGATAACTAAAGGTCGGATAACGCCCTTTTTCCAGCTCAGACAAAATGCCCCATGCTGTTTGCCCTCCGACATAACCATCAAACTGTTTAAAAAACTTTAGGTTTGTAATTCGATCGGCGTGTTCACCTGGTCGCCAAGGTGGCGGCATAGAAATGAGACTGACGTTACGTGTTTCTCCCATCGGACGACGCATTTTTAACTCAAAGTCTAAATTGATTTTTTTATTCGCACGAGATGAAAATACCGCATCTCCAAAACTTGGAATAGGGTGAACAAGTTGGCATTCTAACGGTGTGTTGACCACCATTTCCCATTGAGATTGCTGTGGAGTGGCAACATAACGTTTGCCCATCACAGCAAAACTGCTTGTGCTAAACAACGAAAATACAACGCCACTAGTAATCAGCCATTTCTTCATCTAAGTACTGTCTCTTAAACGGCAGTCTGTTGCCGTCAATTTGAATCAATAAAACCACTTCACCTGGCATGCAAAAACCTCGCCAACGTGCGAAATATCGTGATATTACAATTAACGTTAATCATGGTAACTCAATCACCCGAAATGCGATCGAGCGTATTGATGAGATGCAAAATAGAATTCCGTTTTTCTCCTAAATTGCGGTTTTTCTCGTCGGTATAATCTGCAATAATGCAGCCTTCGTCACACAAAAATAAGCCGACATGACAATAGAAAATGAAGCTCTGACCTTGAAAAAACGCTTTCGTGGTTATTTCCCTGTGGTAGTAGACGTTGAGACCGCAGGTTTCAATGCTCAAACTGATGCACTTTTAGAAATTTGCGCCGTTACGTTAAAAATGGACGAAGATGGCGTGTTGCATCCGGCATCCACCATTCATTTTCATGTTGAGCCATTTGAGGGCGCTAACTTAGAAAAAGAAGCGCTAGAATTCAATGGTATTCGTGACCCATATAGCCCTCTTCGTGGTGCAGTTTCTGAGCAAGAAGCGTTAAAAGAGATTTATAAGCTTATTCGCAAAGAACAAAAAGCCGCAGATTGCTCGCGCGCAATTATGGTTGCCCATAACGCAGCATTCGACTTAGGTTTTGTAAATGCAGCCAATGAGCGCTGTAAACTAAAAAGAGTCCCTTTTCATCCCTTTGCTACTTTTGACACGGCAACATTGAGTGGCCTTGCTTATGGTCAAACGGTTCTCGCGAAAGCATGCAAAACGGCCGGGATGGAATTCGATAATCGTGAAGCACACTCAGCGCTTTACGATACACAAAAAACAGCAGAATTATTCTGCGGCATTGTCAACAAATGGAAGGCCCTCGGCGGTTGGCCGCTTGTTGACGAAGAATAATAAGTAAACACAACATATTAGGAAAAGTATGAATCCTGTCGTTATATCAGTGTGCGTCATGCTCGTGTTAGCATTGATGCGCGTAAACGTGGTGGTTGCCCTCACGTTTAGTGCCATCGTTGGTGGCCTTGTCGCAGGCATGAGCCTTGGAGACACAGTTGCCGCGTTCGAAAGTGGTTTAGGTGGCGGTGCGACTATTGCTCTAAGCTACGCAATGTTAGGTACTTTCGCCGTTGCTATCTCTAAATCTGGCATCACGGACCTACTGGCAAAAAGTGTTATCAAGCGCTTAAATGGTAAAGAAAACTCGGCGTCAACTACCGGGTTAAAGTACGCGGTGTTAGTCGCGCTCGTTCTTGTCACTATGTCATCTCAGAACGTAATTCCGGTCCATATCGCCTTTATTCCAATTTTGATTCCACCTCTTTTGGGCGTATTCGCGAAACTTAAGCTCGATCGACGTTTGGTCGCGTGTGTTCTTACTTTTGGTTTGATCACACCTTACATGATCTTACCTGTTGGTTTCGGCGGTATTTTCTTAAACAACATTCTATTAAAGAACCTACATGACAACGGTTTGGAAAACGTGGTTGCAAGCCAAGTTCCAACGGCAATGTTACTGCCAGGTGCTGGTATGTTGTTTGGTCTATTGCTGGCGATCTTTGTTAGCTACCGTAAACCGCGCATCTACGAAGAAACGGAGTTGACTGTCGTTCACGAGACAGATCATGCTATCAATAAAAAGCACATCTTGGTGGCCGCTCTTGGCATTGTCGCCGCATTGGGTGTTCAGCTTTACACTGGCTCAATGATTATTGGTGCTCTAGCTGGCTTTATGGTGTTTACTTTTGGCGGTGTGATTGCTTGGAAAGAAACGCACGATGTCTTCACAAAAGGCGTGCATATGATGGCTATGATTGGTTTCATCATGATCGCTGCCGCAGGTTTTGCTGCGGTAATGAAGCAAACAGGTGGCGTTGAGACATTAGTACAGTCTCTCTCTACCAGCATTGGTGATAATAAGCCGCTTGCTGCGCTATTAATGCTAATTGTTGGTCTGTTGGTAACAATGGGTATCGGTTCATCGTTTTCAACCATTCCAATCTTGGCGACAATCTACGTTCCTCTCGCGTTGGCATTTGGTTTTTCGCCAATGGCAACAATCGCGCTAGTTGGTACTGCTGCCGCTTTGGGTGATGCTGGTTCTCCAGCGTCCGACTCTACGTTAGGCCCTACATCTGGTCTAAATGCCGACGGTCAGCATGAGCACATTTGGGAAACGGTTGTTCCAACCTTTATCCACTACAACATCCCACTGATCATCTTTGGTTGGATTGCTGCAATGGTGCTTTAGTACCGTTGTTTGATGGATATACTTAGTTACGAAAAAGCCGCTCATTGAGCGGCTTTTTGTTATTTGAAATCGCGATTATTGCGCTGGCATATTGTCAATAATACGCTCACGTATCAGTTTCAAGGTAGGCTCTGTTGACAGATAATCCACGGCAATCGGGAAATAAGCGTCGTTAATTTGAAGAACCAAGCTAGGGTAAGAATCCACGCCTAGGCTCTTTGCAAGACTCAGTTGATCTTGGAACACACCTTCTAAGAAAGAACCGTCCATATCGTTCTTGAACTGCTGAACATTCAAACCAATTTCTTTAGCTAGCTGCAAGTGAGTCGCTTCTTCATGAGGAGGCATCGCACGTAAGTAATACGCATGTTGAATCGCTTCTAGCATCTGCTCATAAGAATCTTGAAAGCCCGCTGCGATAACTGCGCGACAAGATTGGTAAGTGCTTCTTACTGGCGTACAAAGCTTCCAGAAATCGTAGTTAAACTTGGTGCCCAACTGACGCTCAATCTGCTTCCAAATACCTTCGAGTTTTTGTTGCATCTCT
Organism: Vibrio sp. 1-2 (7-a); assembly: GCF_013048515.1. NCBI lineage: Bacteria > Pseudomonadati > Pseudomonadota > Gammaproteobacteria > Vibrionales > Vibrionaceae > Vibrio > Vibrio sp. 1-2 (7-a). Next base: position 485,241 of record NZ_VHSQ01000001.1, on the reverse strand, counting down.
GGTGGCATCGGCAAACTAGTATCTGGCGCAAGACCACCCACCACATACTCAAACTGAATAACGCCTGGCAGTTGCTGTTTCAATTTATCAAGCGTCGGTTTGTAACCCCAACACCAACTGCACATTGGGTCATGCACGTAGTAAAGCTTTATATCCACTTTAATTTTTTAACCTATAAAATCAATTAGTTAAATGAAACAAGAATAATAAATGGCGATAAAGTGGCGACACATTTAAATCTTATTGCTTGGTTTCTGCTTAAGAGTTAACGAGTTTTGCTTGTAACCCTGATAACAATATAGGTCCAGCATTCACTCGTTCCCCTCTTCTTCATCAACACGTAAACAGCGGTTTTGTCCCGTTAACTGCACAGTGATTTTGACATCTGAGTTTAATTATACCGTCTCATAAATTGAAAAACTGCTTTATCTTAATAATTCGCTCTAAAGCCTTATAGAGTAAGGCTCTATGCCCTCTTAATCAGATCTTATCTTCGCTCACCTGATCATCTACATTTCTCACAAAATTCTGAACAATACTTATTTTTCATGCACTTACAAAAGTCACTTTGATCTTTCCAGATCATTAAAATTGGAATTTACTGAAAATATTTTCAATCTTTGAAATTTTCAAAACACTCTCAGTCTAGGCTCTAAGTAGCTCTATTCTCTCGCAAGCCCCGCTATATATATGGTTTCCCACGAGACACTCGAGGAACTCTCCCCACTAAATTTCAGTACACAAAAACTGAAAAAAAACTGTTCGAAAAACCTCGCAGGCGGGTGAGGAGAGTGCGGATTTTGTCATCCGCTCAGTGTATTCCGTGAGTCTATAGCTCTTCCCCGCGACGTATAGACTTCGTCCTGACTTAAACATAAAAAAACGCAGCCATATGGCTGCGTTGGTTGTAAGCTCTTACTACTGGGAGCGTCGTGACTCTTGACCGTCAGAAGTAAAGGGGAATTCAAAGCAAGAGAGAGTGTAAAGCCCTCAGCCGTAATGTCTCTCTCGATGACAGTTAGGACAAAGAGCAACTGCATTTTCAACAGTATCATCACCACCTTTAGCCAAAGCTATGTTGTGATGAACTTCGAGGTATGGTTCATTAGAAGTTCTTTTAATAAAAGGCGCTTTGGTACCACAGCCTTCACATATTCCCTTTGCTCGAAGAAGTACTTCTGCAACAACATCTGGGTTTCGATCGTAAACTACAGTTGTCACAACTCTTACTCTAGGCTTTTTAGGCGCTTTGCTAAGACGTTTCTTTCGTCTCTCTGAGGAGTCGTCCACTGAATCACGAACAGAGGCTTCAAAATGCTCAATATGCTCCTGCTGAGAATATATCGTAGACTCTCCAAATTTCTCTAGTTGAAACCATTTTTCGCCATTATCGTTAAAGTGCTTGATGTATTTGAATTGTCCTTTATAAGCAAACTTCTTTTGCTTATCATTTTGTCTAACAAAAACATGGATTGGTACATTTTGGGAGTTAATAATTGCAAAATTATCGCTGTATGACTCTTTAAAAACACCTTGAATACTCTTCATGTAATACTTAAGGAGCTTTCCAGGAATCAGCCACTCATTTAGGTACTTCCCGCCATTTAAGGTTACCTTGATAGCGATAGCATGCAATTCATCATTCACTTTATGTAACTGTATCCCTCCGCTTCGAGTGTCATACTGGCCGGTAATAGATAGGACTTCACGCCATGAATAATCTTGGTTCTCAATGAAGTCTGAAAAATCGGACACATCAAGTAACCCTGAGGAAAAGCGACTTTCAAACTCAGGAATAATGTCTTCATAAGTTCTTAATCCGGCCAGTTCCAACGCAACTACATTCTCGTCTTTTGTTTTAGTTGTACTAAGTAGGTACCTATAAACATCACCAACTCGTTTGAAGTTAGATACCCAAGGTATCTGGTTTTTCGTAATATCTTTTACTCTTTGAGAGACTAAATTCGATTCAATTGCTGGCTTAAGCACTTTATTAATAACAAAACTTTTTGCTTCTTCTATTTCTTTTTTCACGACTTCTGCCTTTATTATGATTACTTTTCACGATGCTATTAAGTTACGTATTCCGAATATGGTTCAGCTCTTAGGTTATTGTACAACTTAATAAAATTACAAAAATAGAGTCAAGCTATGAGGTGAATAAGTTAGTTGCTAGTCGCTCTAAGGCAACATGGTCCTGTAGTACTTTTAACTACTCTACAAATTTTTCCTCAGTATATTGGAGAGCTAGCTCACTTGTGTTATTTGATCGAGTCTTCCCTTCAACTTCTCACTATCCTCCCCATGACCAGTAATATCATTCGCTTGCACTGGTGTTTTGGTGCTTGCTCGTCCTGGTGCTACACCGCTGTGTGTATGCGTTGCTAAAGTGTCGGCCAATTCTTTAACCACCTGCATTAGCTCCGATAAAAGAATCAACACATTCTCTTGCTTAGAGCCTATCCAAGTCTTAGGTGATTGCAGCCATTGGTGCTCAGCGGCAATACTTCGGCGAAATTTTCCGATGGTCTCAATCAGTTCGCCAGCGGTAGCCGTTTGCATGTTACCCAAGCTTCCTAACACCAGATCATCTCCTGACAACAAATTAATAGCGCCAAGCGCTTCAATAAGCTTCTTACCATTCACTTCTTCAGTACTGTGCTCATTTACAAAAAGCTGATGCTGGCCAAACTCACCTTTATACCGTTCAAATTGGTCTAACTTATCAAACGCTCTCTGATTTTGAGTTTGGTCAGTCTGCAGTGTTGTATTTCCTACGGCATCGACTCGATAACTCACTTCTTCACGTTGCTGTTGTAGTTGTTCACCAGGCTCTATTGAGGGAAGCGCATATTCACGTCCATAAACGCCACGTATGATGGGTCTATCGCTTCGACCATAAGCGAAAGCAATTTCAACCAATGTCCCTTCTAATGGATACGCTAACAATCCGGACTCATGTCCGCTCATGTTAACCGGCAGTGGAATCGAGCGATAAACCGGTACGTTACTATCTGGTTGCAAATTCTCATCTAGAACTTGCACATCAACAGAGAGTCTTGGCCGAAATGGATCAGATATTTTACCCACCGTCGCACTGTCTCTGACCGATTCGACTCGCCCGAACTTTGGCAAGTGAAAGCCTGCTGCTAACTCAGGAAAATGCTGTAGTGTTTCTCGCTTTTTAGGTATGACTTCAGACTGCTCAGCTTTCCAATATGCGGTCATATCATCCTGTATTAAGTCAACCCGATTGACTCGCTTACCATTCACAACACGACCTGGTCTAAGCATAGGAAACGGAACAAAGGTGACACTGTTACCATTTTGACGACTCGTAAACTCTTCAGGTAGTGGCATTGGTTTGCCGTTGAAATGGCTATCTTGATAGGAGCCAAAGTAAACTACCTGGTCAGTATGTTGAAACCAAACACAGTCAGGAATAGAAAAAGCCTTAGCGACCTGATCTAAACATTGATAACCCGTTCCCTGGCAAACAAAGTTTGGGATCGCGGTCTTCATGTATTCTTTATTAGGCAGATTAAACTCGAGACCAGTAAGGTGAGAGAGCGCATCAATAACCTGCTCGGCATTTGGATGCTCTAAACTGAGAGACCAACGTTTACTCAAAATACCTGTCAGTTCTTTTACTGTGATTTTTTGGTAGCCATTAACTGTAGATTGGATTTTATCAACATAGCCCTCAAACCAAGGCGACGTTTTGTTTTCATATCCAATATCAAAACGCACCGGCTCGAATAATTTCAGGGGTTGTGTTGCTTCAATTTCAAAGATGGCCACACTACCCAAAGAAAGCTTTAAGCTCACCATGTTACTTGCCAATTTGACTTCTTCGCCGCTTATATACAAGCGCTTCTCTAACTTCATTGAGTCGCCTCCTCTGCGGTGATGAGTGCCTGTTTCAACCGAGTATTCTCTCGCTGCTCTGGCTTGCTTTGCGCTTTAATCCGCTGCTCTTTTTGCTCGGCGACACTGTTGTACTCCCGAAGCTCAAAAGAAACATTCCAAGCCTGTAGAGTTTCATGTTCTCTTGCTTGAATACGTCCAGTGAACTTCACATTGCGAATTTTAAGTGCAAGCGCAATGTCATTGCCGATTCGATAAATACGTCTAGCATTCGCCTCATCTTTGTCCGAAGCAAACGCATAAAGTTGGGTCAGTGTTTCTATACGAATGAATGGAACACGACCACTAAAGGTAAGCTTTTTGCCTTTGTCACCTTGCTCTGCCACCTCAGTACCAGAAGATTGCCCACTCATGTCCTGGTCTTTAAACTCCATGGACATTTCAACGGTCATCGAGTCTAAGCTAATTGGCACACCATCTAGAGCTAGCATAATAGCTCCTCAAAAAACGTCATAGGTTCATAGCTAAGCAATAAGCTTGCTAATGTAAATTGATAATTGTTGGGCGTTCCCGCTTGATTAAGTCGTGTTGCTATACTTTCCGCATTGCCCTCCACGGAGAACGCATAGATACTTCCTTTTAAGTTCTTCAGGGCGTTGAGCTGAGCCTTGATTTCTTCCATCTTTTTATTGCGTTTCGCTGCCAGTAACTGCAACTTGTCAATTACGTGATGGTCATCGTCTGCTAATGACTCTAGCGTAGCTACTTGGGCACCTTGCCAATGTAAAGCATCATGTAACGGATTAGCGTTGAGTAAAGCCATCGGCTTAAAGCGTGGTAGAGCGATCGCCGCAGGTTGATGGAACTTATCAACGTCATTGGTATTTAAAGCATGACTTTGCCTAGCTACTTGGCACCACTCAGGCATTGGAAACAATGATGTAAGCTCAATGAGCTGCCGAGAGAATTGATTCAATTGAGAGGCCGTTACCATTATCGCAATACCGTGAAGATGGCCATTTGGTCGGTGCCTATCAGCGTAATCCCGCAGCTTATTAGATAGCGTTTTAATTGCAGTACTAGGATTGAGGTAACACCCCGAGTCCAAACGGGTCCCCACTTGAAACTGATATGGCGACACTGTAAGTACGGTTCCTGAGACAAGTAAGGATTGAAGTTCACTACGCAGCTTAAGCAAAGCGCTCGCCTCTTCACTTAAAGAGTGACGCCCGTAATTGGCGTCACTTGTATGGCTGGTTAACCGGTTAATCGCCTCATTCATTGCGGCGCCGACTGCGTCTGTCACGCACTCAGCCTTGGTTTGAATGTTCTGCGAGTAACTTGGCCAATTTAATTGGGAAAGCTGCCACATCATAAACTATCTTCACTCATCAAAGAGTTATTAGTAGGTCGTTGAGGCCTCTCCACCATTGAAACAACATTATCTTTCACGTAATTACGCAGATCTCGACGGTAGACTCTCCAGTGCTCTATAGTTGCGCTTGCACGTGCGTCCGCATCTTCATGTAGTACTATCTGCCTATCTGCAAATAGCATTTCTTGTTCTACCCATAAATTTTCTTTCTCTGCAAAAATCTGAGCTTCTTCGTTAGGTGTATATTGGGGCTCTATATAACTTGAAATAGAGCCAAACTCCCCCTCTAGTGCTCTTCGATGCGCATCACGGCCATACTCCATGCAATCATTAGGGGACATAATAAAATCAACCCACTGTTGGCCAAATTTTGGGACACATTGCACCTGAGCGTGAATTGTCGTCTTATCGTGCGACGTATATTGTAAATTTCTTGCTGTTGTTATTTTCATCATAGTATTCGCTCATAATCCGCTGTAGCAGAAGCTGAAAGAGAGACAACCCCTCCTCTTTTCGCCCAAGTACCCGCTAATACTCTACCTTTCCCACCTCTAGGGTTTTGGTCACACCAGAAAATATTACCTCCCCATTGCGCATCCGTATTTATAGCCAATACAGCACGTGAGTTAACCTTTGTGTGAATAGTTGAGAATGCTTTCAATACTGTCCCAATCGGATAGTCCAGGTGATTAGGGTTGGTGCCCGTATAGACCTTAGGAGGGATTGAGTCACCGATATTCACTTTTTTATTCAGAGCGTTTTGTAATCCTGACACCGTAGAAATCGCTTGAGTGCCAGTATGATTAGCTCGGTTCTTTAAATGTGCATCTGTTTGATTTTTCGTAGCTTGAGTGGCAACTCCATCGAGCTTTTTCTTATCTGCTGCCGTCATTACCCCGGCATGAGATGCCGTCACCGCACTTAAAACCGCATCTTTACCCGTAGAACTCTTGATCGTTTGAGTTGTGGCGTTGCGAGATGCCGTCAAGTTAGTTGCGATATTCGCTTGCGCTCCAGCTTGTATGCCATCCAGCTTCTTCTTATCTGCTGCGGTCATCACCCCGGCGCTCGATGTTGTTGCGGCACTTAAAGTGGCATCTTTACCCGTAGAGCTATTAACCGTTTGAGAATTGGCGTTGCGAGACACGCTCAAGTTAGTTGCTACATTGACTTGAGCCCCACTCTGAATCCCGTCTAATTTTTTCTTATCGCTTGCACTCATCCAACCGGAGGCTGTTTTAGTGGCATTCTTCACATTCTTATTAATGTATGACGCGACAGACTGAAAAACTCGTTTTGCACTCCATAGACTACGGTGTTCATCCTCACCAGCTTCAGCTTGTTGCTGAGTGATAACATCCCACACGCGCCAATCAGTAACATTGCCATGGGAATCAATGCCAGCAAGTCGGGCGATGTAATGTTGTTGACCGTTTTCATCAACGTAATTATTGAGTTCCTTTTTTGAGCTTTTTATTGTCGCTATGTTTTCCCAACGAGAGAGTGCGCTGCCTTGGCGTACCACGTCTAAGTACAAGCCGCAGGGAACGCCATCACTGACCATCACCTCTTTTTTTGACAGCTCAACACGTAACCCTGAGACATAAACAACTCCGGGACTAACAACAAACGTGTTTGACTTTCCTTTAGCGACGACCGAGCAGCCACGAACAAAGGCCGAATGGCCATAATGGTCAAGATTCGCCAAACGTAAATCATCATCAATGCCCATTAAGCGCGCATGAAAATCTATCTGCCAAGTTCCTGGATCAACATGAATATTTGCTATCGCTGCAGCGCCACTGTACTCCTGCGCGACGGACTTAATAGTGGTCATGTTTTCTTCTTTAGTTTCCGTGTTCTTATACACGATCAAGCCACAGGAGTTCTCAACATGCTTGTCATGGAGGTAAATCGCATTGAACTTAAAACTCGGTGTGGTTGACTGAAGAATGACGGAATACACCAACGTATTACTATTAAGTCGCGCAGCCTGGTCTACTTTCTGACGATGCACGATATACGCTTCACTAGGCAGGCCTAGGGCACGGTCAATCGGTGATTCAGCGTCTAAGTTAGGAATATGAGCAAACACAAACTCGTTCATGTCTGTCGTACTACCCGCTGTAATTTTATCCACTAAATAGCGCTCAAACTGAGCAGGGATAATGGTTTGGCTCATACTGTATTATTCCTCTAGTTTTGCACTAAATAGCTGCTGACTTTGGCTGAAACAGGCCGTACGAATGTGCACCTGAATGGGATAAACAACTTCAAATCGATATCGACGGCAAGTTCTCCCATACTGCTCTATGAGCACTTGAACCAACTTGCTGTTTTGCGAGATATCGCCATCACTTAGCTCAATAGTACAAACGTCCCACTGAACTTCGCTTTGACGCTCTTTGAACTTAACGATGCCAATGCCTAACCTTTCAAAAATCCGCTTGAAGCCCGCTACGCTACCTGCGTCTTTGGCGTTCACTTCTGCGTATTTCACTCGCTTTCGAAACAGTGAAAGTGGCTCACTCTCAAACCTTTTGATATCTCTATCCCATGCCATTAATTCCAATGCTTTTTCGTTACAGGTCAACGCATCCATTTGGCGAAGCGGAAATAGCAGACTGCTCCAAACTATCTGGAAGAATGAAAAAACGCCTTTAGATAAAAAGTGAGGTTCTTTGACTTCATCCGCCGTCGTTCTTCCGTCCTGCCACCATGGGATCACAATTTCTGGTAAGCGAGGGGAATGTCGGCTTTGGTCGTAATTTCGAGACTCAAACATCCACGAGTTCCCTAACTGCGAGTGATTTCAATCGAGGCTGTTCTAGCTTGCTGATAATGTCTTTTTGGACTTTTCCGTCTACGGTAAACCTTACCGATTCAACTTCCGTCATGTTCGTATGTATCTCAGTACCAAGCAAAGATAAGCTAAAACGATGCTCAGGTTTCGCGCGTGTCATTTCTGGGTAAGCTGCTGTTTCTCGAAAAGCCGCTCTAATCCTCTCTTCCACTTCAAGAAGTTCATTCACTTTGGTGGCGCTGTCTAAGTTCTCAGCTAAGACGACATCCGCCGTGATCTCATGTTTCGTATCGGGAATGGCTTTACAGGTAAGTACATCACCGTGACCGTGATGCCCTTTAGACATTATGTGCTCATTTAGCTGTTCAAGAACGGTTAGCGGGGTTGGTCCCACTTCCATCAAAATCAATGCTTCTGCTGAACCAGGGGTTATGTCCCCTGTATTTCTAAAATAGATGTTATCACTTCGGATCCCCGCTACGCTGGCGATGATAGAGCGATACACATCATCGATGTGCCATTCACCAGAGCTAGTAAAGGCATTTTGAATACGAAGCGCTAACTCTTCATCAGTCTCTGCGTCAGCACCGAGTACAGAGAGCCAGTCAGGTTCATTCACCGCATCAACAATGCCCGGTATCGCTTCAGGAATAATGTTGAAATACCCCGCCGGCAAGTTAAACGCGGAGCCCGCTTCAAGTGCTTCGACAAGCACCTCACCCTTTAAGTGACCAGCCTCGATGATTCCAGGCTCAATAACTTGAACTTTATACATAACGCCATCTATAGGTAGCGTTTGAATAACCGCCCCTTTCTCAATCGTCACCGCATCAGCAGCATTTGCTTTAGTTAGTGTGATGTAGCCTTGTGCTCTTTGAGCTACTTTCGGCGCGATATTGTGCTCCCATGCTTTTAGGTCCAGAGCCCAACGCTCAGCGGTTGCCACGAACATATTGGGCATAACGTGCTGAGCCAATAGATGTCTAATCAGCCAAACACATGGCGTGACCACTGCAGCGCGAACCCAACGCCAAAACGGTGACATTTCGGAGTCATTCGAAACCTTACTACCAGCCCCCACGACTTCTTGTTTTAGTTTGGTTTCAAAGTCCTTTTCGGTAACTGGCACACCCGATTCACTTAGCACCTGAACAAAATCCGTACTTGGTCGTTTACTCATACTTTCACCTCAAGTTCCCCATATTCATAAGCCTTAGCGGTTAAGGTGATATCACCAGTTTCTGTTTCTCTTGCTGTCGCTGAACCCGGTACCACTCTTACATCTCTCTCAGAAAGTTGCTCAATTTGCACCATTACATCAGCGCGTAACGCTGGGTTTCTTTCAGCAACCAATTGGCGAGCCAATCCTGATTCCATGATCGCGTGCTTAATGTCCTGCGCGATGCTGTATAAATCACTGCACTCTTTAGGCTGTTGGCCTGCGTCCATATCCCAGCCACCCTCGACCACTTTGATATCGTTGTAGCGCTTGCGTTCTGTTAAGTCGTTATCCCACATTGAGCTCATCCCACTCTGCTAATTGGTCTGGTGTTATTCCGTTAGGGGCAGTGATATACACGTCGCCAAAAGAGCTAACTCGACTAGCATCACTGTGATTGGTTGTTTTCATATTGTTCACCACCTGAGGAGGCAATCGTGGCTCGTTGCTCTTCCCTTTATATTCGATAAACGGTTGAGGCGATTGAGTATCTAGATTTGGAGCTTCAACGTTGATGCTTGGCTGAGAAATAACCTGGCTTTCTGCAATTTTGAACGGCGCCATTTGCTCTGGCTTATATCCATAAACGTCTTGGTTCGTCGCTATCGCAGACTCGTAACTCATTTGAGGTTGAAGTAGTTCTAATTGCTTAACTTCTGACGCATCACCCGGAGTTAGGTTCTGTGATATAGGAGTACTGTGTTCAGCTTGGACGGCCGTTGTCATCTCTGGCGTTTCAATTTGGCTCCCCAGTTCAATATCAACACCTGGGATCATATTGAGTAAATCAACGAGCCCTTCGATAGCATGAGCAATAACATCAAACCAAGCCGTATCTTTAAACGCGGAGGTTAAGTCGTCCCACCAATAGATTGCCGCAGCAATACCACCTATAAGCAGCGCTATACCAGCGACAACCCAAGTTAACGGGTTGGCCCAAAGCGCGGCGTTAAATAGCCATGCAGCAGCAGTACTCGCCAGCGTACTAATACGCAGTAGTTTCATGATGCTATTTAAACTCGTCATGGTAACCGTCCAACCAGCAGACATCATTTGCCCGATCCCCATGGCAAGCGACAATGTTGCAATCACCCCGCCAAGAGACAGGCCTGCGATGGCGACATAGCCAAGAATTTCAGCAAGCCAAGGAAATTGGTCCGTCCAACCAACAAGCACCATTAAGCCGTCAGCCATGGTGCCTACAACCGAATTGATTGAAGGAAGAATCGCACCAAATACCGCTGCACGAACCGCAAACCATGCCGCTTCCAACCGTTCCCACTGATCTGTCATGGTGCTGGCCATTTGCTCGGCCTTCGACATTCCCTCGATTTGACCAAGTTGGTCAATACTGCCTGCGAGTCCTTCGGTATCAGCCATTAATAACTTAATCATGCTAACGGCTTCTTCTGAGCCGAATGCCTTTTTCAAATCAGCCGCTTCAGCAACACTTAAGGTGTCACCATATTTACCTTTCAATTGTTCAAGAATATCTAGCATAGGCAGCATCTGACCTTGGCTATCGGTAAACGACAAATTGAGCTTATCTTGAGCGTTGGCCACACCCGCTAAGAATGCTTTGTATTTGGTACCCGCTTCGCTGCCACTCATGGTTGATTGAAGAGTGCCTAAAATCGCCATCTGCTCTTCGATAGCAACGCCTGCACTGGTCGCATTCGCTCCGATGCTAGTAAAAGCACTACTCATGCCTGCGCCTGTAGTCTTAAACATTTCAACAGACTGCGCAGTCATGCCGGCAATCTGTTTGGACCAAATACCAACCCCAATTTCATCAGCTTGATTTTTGAAAACACCATACATGGTGCCCATATAATCCGTAATGGTTGCAGTATCAGCCTTAGTCGCAGCAGCTAAAACGGCAGAGCTTTTGGTGATGTCAGAAAGGCTGTCTCCATCAATATCACCAAATGCTGACTTGATATCATATGAGGCGCCGACAATATCTGTGGCGGACTTCCCGTACTGTACCGATGTCCAAAGTGCGGTCTTTGAAAGCTTCGTGAGATCCTCATCCAGAACCCCTAACGACTTCACTTCGCCTAGCTTTCTATCCATTTCAATCGCTGGCATCAGCGCATTTTGAATAGCAAAGCCCGTGGCGACTAAACCCGCACCACCTGCCGCCATGTTTTGCATGCCTTGCTTACCAGCGTCCATCGAAGCTTGTACTTCTTTAGTAATCCCCTGCAGCGGCTTGGTGACTTGATCAACCAACGCTATGTGCATTAACAATTTTTCCATGCTCATCGCGTAATACTCACTCGCTCTTTATGCCTGTTAATGACTAAACAGTCGGCTGATAGCACTCATTACCGCTCTTTCTTCGCGTTCGAACTGATGTTTGTCCAGCCAGATAGCGCGACTTAAACTTCTTTCGTCGTCTGGTTCACTCGGCAAAAAATGACGACGAAGGGCAAAGGCTTGTTCCAAAGGATTATCTTCAATCCGCTTTGCCCTATCTGTTATTTTTTTAGTGTGATTTCGATACCACCTTTAGAAGCGTTACTTACCGTGGCATAAAGCTCGATAGTTAAGCCGGGAACGCTATCAAGTAACTCAGTGAGCTCATCTTTTTGCTCTGGGTTCACAGTACGCGTTAAGTACGTATAGGCAGGCGCGACTTTGTTGTTAGGCATCATGTCATTGGTATAGTTATTTGCATCCTGTACCGTTGGCGTAAATACGAAGTCAGTGCCACCGATAGCGACTACGACAGGTTTTGATGTAAAGGTAGGTTTAGTCATTTTTACTTCTCTTCTTGTTTTCGTGCTTAGCACGCCATTGCAAATAATCTTCAATCTGGTTATCACACTCAGTCAGTGCGTTTTTCAGCTTGGGAATGTCGTCGGTAACCACTTCTGGCCATGTCCCTTGAACTTGTGGTTTTGAACAGGGCACCAACATTCCAGCAGGTGGCAATTTCATGAACACCTGCGTTGCGACGGTTTCAGTAGGGTTCGCGCAGGCGGTCAGTAACAGTGGCAGGGATATGGCACTGAACGTTTGCCAGCTCTGTTTTAAGTGCTGCCAGGTCTGCATTGAGTTTTTCCTCTGCTGCTATGTGTTGCCGTTGCCGCTGAACTAACATGTTGTTAGCTTGCTCACTTTCACCCTTCAAAAATTCAATGGTGGTTAAGTTGATTTGGTTGTCTGCTTCTGCCTTGGTGAGCTTTTCACTTAATGTGGTTTTCTCTGCTTTGACGGTATGAAGCTGCAGCTTCAGCACCGCGATGGTCGTCACCAACACCGCAAGACCAATCCACTTAATCCATTTCCATGCAGCGATCACGTTCTAATCCTCTTCGAGTGACGAGTCCTTTAAGTACAACGCCCTGACTCTTTACCCACTCCGTAATGTGACCGCAGGCTTTGGGATAATTGCCATGTTTGATTGCTGCGTAAATCCGAGTGTCAGAGCCGTCCTTATTTTTGCGAAACTTGGTACACCCGAAGTTGAAAACAAAGCTGGTAAATGCGTCAAATTGACCCGTGCTCATTTGCGCTCCTGAAATCCTTTCTGCATTGGTCACACATCGTTCGGCCGATTGAATATTTTTCACCCAGTCGATCGCGACTTGCTCCAATGTGATTGGCGTATCTGGCACACCATGAGTATTCCCAATTCCATTAGTAGGAATACCTCCCGGACAAACGTAAGGGTTCTGCCGGCATCCCTCTGCATCACCAATCAACTTCAGTCCTTTAGGGGTGATGCGCAGCGTTCCTAAGTCTCGTTCCGATACCACAACTTGCCCAATGGGCTGCGTCAATTCAGGTCCATAAACAGCCGTACCACCTGTTACCAAGCCGATCACAGCGACGACAGAACAAATGATGCGCTTAGTCAGTTTCACTCAGTGCTACTCCTTTTTCGCTAGCAATACGTTGCATTGCTCGCTTGTGCCAATAGTTCAATCCCAGTGCTGCAAGGCCAATCACTAGTGATAAAATGAAATACCACTGCTCAAATGTCAGCTTGCTGAAAGTCATTCCTGCCAATGACACAAGGTAAGCAACTCCACTGGTTAATTTGTCGAACCAATCTTTCATATCGTTACTCCAACTTAGCCTGGCAAGGTGCGCAAAACTGGCATCCCGCTATAGCTATCTGACGCCCTTCAGGGATAGGGTCACCACATTCAAGGCATTCTTTTGCACTCTCTTGTTCGCTTGTCTGCATAGACTGTTTAAGCTGGTTTGCGATTGCCATTTCAGTAAACTTGGTTTCGTTACTACTAGCATGGTCGATAAAGTCAGGCATTCGTTCTCTCTCTGATAGGCTTAAAGCAAACCGCGGGTATCATCATTACTTAGGTATGAGATGCCATTAATGCGAACAAAGTGAGGGCTCGTCACAAAGCCTTTAAGCTTGCGCTTGGTTTTATCACTGCTGTTTGGATCAACACTAAGTAAATCTGAGATTTGAAGCTTCACACCAAACAGCTCTACTTTGTCTTCATCATCGCCAGTATTTGCATAGAACATACAGTCGTGTGGCTTAATACCGCGCCAACTGCCAGCTTCGCGAGCTTTTTGTTGAAGCTTACGGAAGTTGTTCAAGTCCAGCTCATACTCAACATCACAACTCACAGCTCCATGAGTAAATCCAGTGGGAATGCCGCGCTCTTTATCAACAGCAGACTCATCATTGATGGTTGCTGTAGCCGACTCCACATGAACCAAAATCCCCAGCATGTTTATGTCGAAGCTTCGCCCTGTATAACGAGAATTCATTGTTTACTCCCCTAGTCGTTGATTGAGCATGATGCCGATGGTGATTTTCACTGGGCACTCGTAAGGTGTAACTGCGAGTAGAATTTCAACTTCTTCACTATTAACCCATGTAATGGTGATGTCATCGTCTTGAGGTGGTTTGATTTCACCAGGGAACTCGTAATCACCAATTTTTTTCACTACCGCCATTTCACGGAGGTCTTGAGTAAAATACAGCTTTGCGCTGGCTTCACTGCCTGGTGTGGAATTGAATTCTCGATCAGCAATTCGTGCAATTGCTCGTACCCGCACTTTACGTGCTGCTTTCATGGCGACACGAATGTGACGAATATCTTGATAATCACCACCAGGGACATCTAGCGTACGTCCAGTTGTCCAATATTGTCCCGGATAGTCTGGATACCACATCGGCACAGCGATTCGAGCAGCTTCTAGTGCTTTAAGTGTTGCTAGCTCTAATGGCTTTCCATCCTTATCTTTTGCTAATTTCATACTGCCCAGAATGCTGCCTGTTTTTACTCGTGCCGGTGAATCAGCAATAGATACTTCTTGATTGGCCAACCGACCTGCATAAATGCCAACTGTAGAGTTTCCTTCGTGTACTTGTGGCACTACGGTGATGTATTCACTTGCAATGCTCTTTGGCACATTCATCGTTTGCGCTAACCACTCGGCCCATGTTTCACCGTCCTCGGAATCATTAATTCCTGGTAAGGAACAGATCATGAAAACTTCTCGGCCAAGCTTGGCTTTAAGTTCATGGCGAAATGCGACTGCATCTTCAAGAGTGGACGCTCCAGTATTTGGCTTATCCAACACAACAGCTTCAAAGCTTGATGTCTCATTGGCTTTAAAAACCGCAGCCTGCCAACTATCTGATGGGTTTAAAACGATCACACCGGCAGTCCAGTTCTGTTTCCCATTTAACTGAGCAGCTTTTAGCGTGAGCATGTGTATAGGGTCGATGTTATCGAATGTGCTGTCTGAAAAATCCGTGGTGTTATCCACCATAATTAGGTTGCGCTCTGTTCCTGCAACTGTGCCGTACACAACAAACAGAAAGTGAAATTCAACGCCCGGGATCGGTCCGCGCATCATGTTCAGAATGTTAATAATGACGGTAGGCCATGCCATGTTTAGTTGCTCCTATTTCGATTCATTTCTCGCTTGATAATCATTGCTGCCCGTTTCGGACTAATGCCTATCAATCGGCGTTCTGGGCGATCTACTTCCCACTTACGTGATGGCGTTTTATTTTCCAGATCACTAATCAGTTTTGCGGCTTCAGCGACGGTCATATTCTGAGTAATGAATTTGAGCGTTGGCTTTTTGCCTCTCTTCTGCCTGCCTTGGGGCGGAAGTCTGTAACCTAAGTCGCGTAACTCTTTCGCTTGCTCTCTCGTTGCCGGGTCGGTTTTCTTTGGTTCTTTCGCTTTCTTGGCTTGCTTGAATCGCTGCTGTAATCCGCTTTCCTCTGCTTCACCTGTATGGTGAGCTAGTGCAACGGTTCCTCGTCTTGATGGCCAACCAACAACCAAAACCCGGTTATTGTCTTTTTGAAAATGCTTTAGCTTCTTAGTGAAACCTCTAAGCATTTTTCGCCTGCCGTTTTTGCGCTTTGACCACGCTTTACCGTCTGGGTCACGCTGTGCTCGAATGTTTTTTTTGGTCGTTTTGGTGATGTATTTACCAAGCTCTTTCAGCACTCGGGCTCTGGCTTTTTTCTCAAGCTTTAGCAGCTCGAATTGCTCTTTAACTCGCAAATAACTGCGCTTATCGGCCCGTATCTCATACATTGCGGAGAACTACATTTGATAGCCTTTCCGCCTGCCAAATCTCGTACTCTTCAATCTTCCAGCGTTGACCATTCCAATAGATTGGCCCGTCTGGGTCTGCAGCCACTTTGACGGGTTCTTCAAACATGACTGAGACCAACACTTCGGCGTTTTTCTCATCTTCCAGTACTACGTCTACGTCTGGGTCGTCTAAGTCTTCGATGCGGAAACGGTCAGAATCGTTGTCCATCAACCACGCTCCAACATTGGCGAACAGCACCGCTGGGTCGTATTCTTTGAAAGGGAATTTGTCGAAGTAGAAGTCAGCAACATAACGCTGATACAGCAGGTCAAAACCATGGCCCATGTACTTGGTTTCTAGTTTCAACTCAACCTTGCCCATTTCACATTCCATGCGCTTGGCTATCTTGTCGCCCACAACGCTGATTAAAAATGCGTTTAGATCACGCAGCTTGTAACCTGCTTGGTATTGCGTTCTCATAGCAAATCCACCGATGAACGGTTCAGCCCTTTCATATTTCGAATAATGCGCTGGCTTTCTGAAAGTAATTCAGTGCGCACCTCTACGCTTCTGTCTGCGATGTGATCGCCCTTGTCCTTGGTATGAACAGTTGCAATGTCCGGCAGCAAATCAGCTTTGGCTCTCGCAAATACTGCTGATTCGTATTGATATACAACACGGTTTTTATCATTCATTTTCGGAAAAGCAGGAACATCGCCAGCAGTTGCATACCCCTCTTCCTGATACTTAGCTTTTAAGTCTTCGAGTTGCTGATTAACTTCCGAAACAGCATGAACTAGAGCGATAGCAATACGTTCTGAGTCTTGAGCAGCAGGAATACCGCGACGCTTTTCAAAATCACCGGCATTGATGTTCGGCCAAAAACCGTCATTAGTGATTTCTGTCGCTTGATAATCCGAACCGGAAGATCCCGTAAACATCGTTATTCCTCTTTTAATAAGTGAGCCTCTAGCCACTGGGTCGACGGTATTGAGTTAGCCTATTGGCACTCTTACCTCACCAGCCGAGGCTCGGCGGCGTAGGAGCTGTTACAAGTTTTTGTTGTCTTTAATCGCTCGAATACGTTGTTCTACCTGACCAATTTTGGTTTTCACCCCAATTTTGGCGTACTTCTCATGAGCACACTGCAGTAGCAACAAGGCCTTTTCCAAGGTATCTAAACAACCGATAGACGTCGGTTGCGGTTGTCCTTCTTCATTTCGAAGTAAGTGCAACCCAGAAAATCGATACCACTTGGCATGCACTTCTTCGTGTAGTCGCCATTCGCTCTCAACCTTTTCAAAAACCGCGCTGAAATAAGGCTCGATAGAATGTCCTCTGCCAGACTCTTTTTCCGCCCAAGCTAAAACTTCATCGGCGCACACGGTTGGCCAGTCACGTCGGAAGTTATCTGGTGTAGGTAAATCAAGCGCTATGGCTTTCAAGCACCAATCAATCGCGGTTTCCATGTCGTTGACATCGAACAACCAGATAACCATATTGGTGAAAATTGGGTTCTCGAATACTTCGCCTTTTGCTAGGTAAGCTTCCACGTACGGTTTGTACTTGGGCACCAAAACATCACGCTTATGTTTCACCTTGTCTTCGATAGCATTGAGCTGTTTTAGATACTTGCGGTCTTCTTCAAAATCGATCAGCTTGATGTGCAGGCTTTCGGTATTTGCACTAGCACTCAACTTCGATGCAGAATGACTGACTTGATTTTCTAGAAGCTGACGACGCTGCCTTGCTAAAGGACTAGCCATTAATCACCCCTGCAACGGCTGATTCGACGACTGAAACAGATTCGATAGCAGCGAACTTTTTAAGATTTCCCACAGCGTAACCTTCCATACGGATATGGTTTTGCTTGAAACGAAGCTCATCTTCATCGTTTTTCTGCTTACGCCACTGAGTGCCTTCTTGCGTCAGAATCTGTAGGTTCTTGGTATTGGTAACCCAAAGTTGATCAGCCGGGAAAAATGGTGGTGTGTAAGCCTTTTTGCCAGCAATTGTCTTGGCTAGGCTTTGTGCCGCTTTATGCTCTGTTGGACTATCGGCAGCCTCAAGTAAGCGGTGCTGCTCAGCCGCGACTAGATTCGACCCAACTAAAACAACGAGATCTGGGTCTTGACGATGTTCGGGAGCAATCGTCGTGTTGATTAGATCTTGCGTAAGTGAATCAAGATTCTTGTATGAATCAGTCGCAGTGCCTGTTGGGTCAAGCTTTGCTGATGCGAGTACCTGGCTAGATCTCTTCTCTTTAACAATCGTGAGCCAGCCTTTATTTACATCCTGGCCTAATGGATTTTTAATCGGGTCCGTATTAGTTGCGATAGACGTACCGTTAAAACCGACACGCAACATATCCAATGCAAAACGACGAGAAATCGCGCTTTTCATCATGCTCAACCAGTGACCTTTAGAGCCAGAGTTTGCCCATTGCGTCATAGTTTCCCAAAGGATGTGTGCTCCTGAATCTGTCTTTGTAAGCTCGTAGGTATTACCACTTTGGCCCACTTCCACGCTAAAACGTCCCGAACCAGAGCGACCAGTCGAAAGGCCATCATCACCAACATCAACAACCTGACCTTTGATTTGCTGAACTGGCAGCAATGAAACCATGCCTAGGAAAGCATCCGATTCCATAATTGCTTGACGTAGCTTAGTTTCCATTGGGGGCGTCAAGTTAAACGACTGTGTACCTTGCGGAGCATTTGCGGCGGATAACGTCGCTGTACAAAACTCTTGTAAATAACTGGTAGATAGTGCGTTCAGCATTAAAACATCTCCTTAGATGAGAAAGATTCACTAGCACCTGATGGATCAGGTTCCTGGTCAGGGACTTCTTGTGATAGTTCAGCAAACTTAGTTTCTAGTCCGTTCACTTTCTCAAACAACGGATTTAGCTTTTCTTCCAGCGCAGCGGAAAACTGCTCGACCGTCGCATCTTTGGTTGCTACTTCTGGTGTTTCTGGTTGATCGGGTGTGTTTTGCAAATTGAACTCTTCTTTTAGTTCTTGCTTAAACTCACCTTTGAAAGCAGAAAACTGCTCTTTTAGTGCGACTTTTAATTGTTCTTCGGTCACGTTGGTGCCCTCTGCAGTTGATAGCGTTTCTGGCTCTTCATCGTCAGAAGAGAAAAATTCATTGAATGCCGCAAAAAAGCGGTCTTTGCGAGTAAAGCAATCTGAAAAGTCCACCTCTTCTAAATGGCTTGCTTTGATCTCGGTGGTTTCCCCATGAACACGAGAGAATTGAAGGAGCGATGTTCCTGTGGAGGCTGGGGAGTCAGTCGCAGCTAGGCCCATTAGATAGCAACGCCCTTCCCCCTTGTAGTCGGGATTTGGCTCAATAGATGTGAATAGTTTTTGTTTTTTACGGTTGGCTTCAAGCAGATAGTCATTCGGCTCTAGCTTGGCGAACAGACGTAATTTCCCGCCTTGTTCCTCCGCTTTTACTTCAACCACTCGGCCCCAGTTTTCACCGTAACCGTAAAATCGACGATGCTCAGGCCAAATTAGTGCGGTGTACTCATCCATCGAATAACTAGCGGCCATTTGCTCAATCCAATCACGGGTTATTTTACGCCCGTCGACGGTCGGTCCTTCTGTCGCGATGATTTTCCACTCACTAATCTTTGGCATTTTTGTACTCAAACTTGTCAATCACATACGGTTCGAGCAAACAATACGCCTTTGAATGTGTCGTTTCAGCTACTTCAATTCCTTGTAATTCGGATATATTTACTATCCGAATTCATCCGAACTTTGTTTAGTCATCTGCAAGTTTTCGGCGCGTATGATGCGCTTATGGCATATTCTCCCGAAATACGACAAGCCGCCCGAGCACTCTATTTGAAAGCTTGGACGCCACGTGAAATCGCTACCGAACTGAACCTGAATAATGAGCGCATCATTTATTACTGGGCAGACAAATTCGGTTGGCGCGATATGTTGCGTGAACAAACCATTGATGAAGCGATAGCAAATCGAATTCAAACACTGCTTGAACTTGTTGACCCCAGTAAAAACCAACTAGACATGCTCGATCGGCTTATCAAGCATCACGCTGCATTAAAGAAACAAAGGGCACAAGAAAAGCAGCAAGGTGAGCAACCTTTAAATACAGGGAATAAAAAGCATGACGGTACAAATAGCCGTAACAGCCAGAAATCTAGCAGTAATTCAAAATCGACCAAGAAACGTAAAAGTAAAAAGAATGACATCAGCGAACTGAGTGAAGAGGACTTTGTCACATGGCATGACTCCCTGTTTGCCTATCAGCATGTAATGCGCAACAACATAAAACAGCGTATTCGAAACATTCTTAAGTCCCGCCAGATTGGCGCAACTTACTACTTCAGTGGTGAAGCGTTAGAAGATGCGATTCTGACCGGCGATAACCAAATCTTTTTGTCAGCATCACGAGCTCAAGCGGAAGTTTTCCGCAGCTACATCATTGCTATTGCAAAAGAGTTCTTAGACATAGAGCTGACTGGAAACCCGATCATTCTCTCCAATGGTGCTGAACTTCGCTTTTTATCTACCAATAGCAAAACCGCGCAGAGTTACCACGGCCATGTTTATGTTGATGAGTATTTCTGGATACCGAAGTTTGACGAACTAAACAAACTCGCTTCGGCAATGGCTACCCATAAAAAATGGCGTAAAACCTACTTTTCAACACCATCATCGAAAATGCACCAGGCATATCCGTTTTGGACGGGGGACCAATGGCGAAAAGGCAGAGACTCACGCGCCAAAATTGAGTTTCCAACGTTCGATGAATATCGCGATGGTGGTGTACTTTGCCCTGATAAGCAGTGGCGATATGTCGTCACGATTGAAGACGCTGCAGCAGGCGGCTGTGAACTATTTGATATTGAAGAACTAAAGGACGAATACAGTAAAGACGATTTCGATAACCTGTTTATGTGTATCTTCGTCGACGGCTCTTTGTCTGTATTCAAATTCTCTGACCTCGAAAAAGGCATGGTTGACTCTGCCCACTGGCAGGACTTCAAGCCGAAAACAAAATCACCGTTTGCCGGGCGTGAAGTATGGTTGGGTTATGACCCTAGCCGAACGCGAGACAATGCTTGTTTGGTAGTAATAGCTCCACCGGCAGTTGCAGGTGAAAAGTTTCGTGTCTTAGAGAAGCACTACTGGAAAGGGCTTAACTTCCAGTACCACGTGAGTGAAATTGAAAAGGTATTTCAACGCTACAAAGTCACTTACATAGGCGTTGATACTACAGGCATTGGCGGCGGTGTTTGGGACTTAATTAAGAAAAAGTACCCTCGTGAAGCCCACGCCATACATTACAGCAACGAAAACAAGAATCGCCTAGTAATGAAGATGATCGATATCGTAGAAGCAAAACGACTGCAGTTTGATGCAGAACACAAAGACATTGCTATGGCATTCATGGCGATTAAACGAGTACCGACCAATAGCGGTAACGCTATGACCTTTAAAGCAGAGCGAAGTGAAACAACAGGTCACGCCGATGCGTTTTGGGCCATTTCACACGCCATTATCAATGAGCCGCTAGACCACAACACACCAACGAAATCAACCTGGGCGACTGCAGCATGATCAATCAAAAAGACAAACTAGTACAACAGGAGCAACATGCGGAATCTGTTTATCACATTGATTCAACGCCTGAGGCAATTGACTCAACCAGTTGGATGACTTCATATTCTGAACTTTTCTATAACGACACTGATGGTTACTGGGAACCTCCAATCTCACGCCAGGGCTTAGCAGAAACTTCACGTGCAAACGCCTATCACGGGTCTTTACTTAAAGCTCGAGCAAATTATGTTGCTGCCCGTTTTATTTCAGGTGGCGGTTCAAGACGTCGGCAGATTCAATCTTTTTGTAATAACTACTTCACGTTTGGTGATGCCGCATTTTTAAAAATCCGCGACCACTTCAAACGTGTTGTGCGCTTGTTTCCTCTACCGACCATGTATCTACGTAGACGTAAAAATGGGGACTTCATTTTGCTAGAGCGAGACAACAAGCAACGAGTATACAAAGAGAATGACATCATTTTTTTGCCTCAAGAAGATCTGCAGCAGCAAGTTTATGGACTACCTGACTATCTAGGTAGTTTACAAAGTAGCTTACTAAACCGTGATGCAACGTTATTTCGTCGTCGCTATTACAAGAACGGTGCACACATGGGATTCATTTTTTACGCCACGGATCCAAACCTTAGTGATGACGACGAACAAATGCTGAAGGAAAAAATCGCGAGCTCCAAAGGGGTGGGTAACTTTAGAAGTATGTTTGTTAATATTCCAGGCGGTGCAGAAAAAGGGATTCAGCTAATCCCGGTGGGCGATATAGCGACAAAAGATGAATTTGAGCGAATCAAAAACATCACTGCGCAAGACATTCTCGTAGGGCATCGCTTCCCTATAGGAAAAGCAGGAATCATTCCCCAGGGAACGACTAATCTGGGTGACCCCGTCAAAATTGGCAGTGAGTATGCCAAAGACGAAATCATCCCCGTATGCGAACTAATTATGGATGAAGTTAACAACGATCCCGAGATAAAAAATATCAAAAATCTACATTTAAAATTTGATACTACGTTTGGAGAAAGTCCATAAACCTGTACAAAAACACAGCCCTTTGACGTATCATTATTTGGTCAGTCAATAAGTTAGGTGCTTGTATGAGAGTATTGTGTCCGGAGTGTGGTTGTAAAAGCCGAATTCAAAAATCCAATCGACTATCCAATAGTCATGCCGATTTATATTGCAGTTGTAGTGACCCAGAATGCGGGCATAGTTTTGTGATGAACTTGTCTTATAGTCACACTTTGAGCCCATCGGCAAAAACAACTAGTCAAATGGCTTTTGATTTATGTAAGGCGTTGCCGCCAGAGGCACGACAACAGCTCAAACATCAACTCTCGATACTATAGTGAATCTTGTATAAACGCCGTGCTATCTACTTCAGAAGCCATCTCGACAATGCTCAAGATGGCTTTTTGTTTTTCGGAGTCCAACTGCCCTTTTGTATCAGCCAGTATTAAGCCAGCAATATATGCACCTGCCGCTCTAGTCCTCTCTGTTGCCTCACTATTAGCCACACCATCAATGACGATTTCTAAAGCAGACAACAAGATATCGTTTTGATTTTTATTCGACATATCAACACCCTTACCAATCATCAGTGAAATATACTGTATATCCATACAGTTTTCCACAGTGGTTTTTAGATACAATTCACTCATTAAAAAACTTTGTATCAATAGGCATATGCAAAGCTCTAATCAAAACCAGCAAAAATCATCATCGACCAGCGTCAAAATAGCTCTATTAGCACGCTCAATAGCTGACTAAAAAAATTGGCTTAAATTTAGCATATGAAATGCTGCAGTATAGATTTCTGATTCTTAAATATCTTTTTCAGTCATAAGAATTACAGCACTCGTACTGACGTCAGTACTCATGTTCAAACAAAATTTTAAGCATATTCGTGATAAAAATGCGGCATGAATCACAAATGCAATGAAACCAACATACAACAACAACAAAACAATGATAACTGGATCACTACTGCACAAAAAATAACCACAAAAATAAAACTACTAATGGATTAATCTCCAACTCAATACGAACCTGTTTGCATACCCAAATTGTTGGGGTGCAGTTTTGAAGTATTAGTTCTCCAGCTAACGGGTAGTCTTGGTATTCACCTAACAATAGGAAATATAGAAATGTCTAATCTATTAGAAAGAACTAATGCTTGGCTAGAGCACATCAATAGTGCGGAGAACATTTTGTTGCCGCAAACTATCTTTATGAGGCCCGGAGCTTTGGCTATGCTAGAAAGCGATAGCCTGATAGAAAACCCTGCCAATTCAGAGGCTGTTGGTGACTACAGAGCCCAAGCGGAAAAAGCATCAACACCAGGTACTGCTCC
This sequence comes from Vibrio sp. 1-2 (7-a), assembly GCF_013048515.1. Taxonomy (NCBI): domain Bacteria; kingdom Pseudomonadati; phylum Pseudomonadota; class Gammaproteobacteria; order Vibrionales; family Vibrionaceae; genus Vibrio; species Vibrio sp. 1-2 (7-a). The sequence continues at coordinate 461,476 of NZ_VHSQ01000001.1, read as the reverse complement.
ACAGAGCGTGTTTGACGGTATGCAGACAGCCGTTAACATGTGCCGAACGAAGGCTCAATACAATCCTTTAGATCCCGAAGGTAAAGGTAACAGAGCACGCTTCATAGAGTTTACTCAGAATATAAGTTCAATGCCTTTTGTGACTTTGGAATGGGCCACAACAACACAGATCAAACAAAAGAGTCGCAATGCAGATGTCTTAATAAACTCCTTTGTTGATGGTTTTTGGGGTATTACACAAGGAGATAAAGAGCAGATAGTCAAGTCTGTGCGAAATCTAGCATCAGCAGCATTATCTTATGCTGATCAGACAGAGAGGCTATCTAACTTTGCTCAAAATCTTTTACAAGTTGACTCTTCGGGCAATGTAGAGTTCTGCCTATATAGCAGTACTTTCCAAATTTCAGTTTCAGAACATAAAGGCATAATTACTTTTCATTCTGAATACGAACTGTCGCAAGCGATGTATTCTTTGTCACCATCCAACTGGGACTCGGTTAAAGAGCTTTTTGCCAAAGAGTATAAAGTCACCGTTGAGGACTGGATTAAAAATATGACAACCCCAGTGAAAGAAGGCAGCACTATAAGAGCACTCTGTCTAGAAGATAGATAATCCTAGTCTTACTATGTATTACTGATAAGAAGCCCACATCACGTGGGCTTCTTAAAGCTAAAGCCCCAACCACTTTTATAAGGGAATTTGTGTAAATGAAAACTTTATTAAGTGTATTAATAAGTGTACTAACTGTGGTTGGCTGCAGTTCACCAGAAGCCATAACTCAGCAACCTAGTGATATCGTCATTAAGTCAACTTTTAACAGTACAGCTACTTGGAACAAAGGGCAGAAGTTTTTAAACGTAATTGGATCAACTAAGGACCCCAAAGTGGATAATAAGTCTTGGATAGCCCTATACCGAGACAAGTGTGGCATAGACCCCGGGCACAGAAGTGCTACGGGTGCAATGTGTCCTCAAAATGCTCTTGGAGGACACATCGTCAAGTTTGGGCAATCACAACACCCAACAAAGAACTCTTTGGTTTATATAATTCCGATCTGCACAAGCGAAAACAACAAACCAAATGATGAAATGACGGTTGCTACTGATAATACATGCGTAGTTGTACTAAATTATTGGATGAAGTAGAGACTAAAGCCCTCCCAAAAGAGCGCTCTAAAATGGCCTCACTCTCATTTTCGTAATTCTACTTATATTGTGTAACTGCTATTAACTGAATGGATCTGTCAGATTAGATGAGAATACAACGCCACCTAGCTCATTTTGTTCGCACAAACTCTTAAAATGTTCAGTACAATACAGAAAGCTCGCTCCTAGCATCTTTGATTTAAAAACAACCTTTTCTGCAACGTCGCTTTCATTAAATACTAAAACCTCTACACCTGCTAAGCTGCCATATTCAATTTTTTGGATGCACTTATCTTCATCTTCTTGCCCAAACTCCAATGGTGTATACAGGTACCATTCCTCTCCTTTATAGCGAATCGATAAGAACTCGCCTACTTTGCTCAATGGCTCTTTTAAAGATGCATAAGCTTTAGGGGAAAGCACTAAGAAAACCCGTAACCATAAACTGATATCAGGAAGTAATGAGTCTTTCTTGAGAACATCTTCAAACTCAATATCTACTTCACCCCATATACTTTTTAAAGAAAAGTTTTCTAATGGCTGCACAACGATTTTTTCTATTAAATCTATGTCACCTAACTGCCTAGCTACAGAACTAGGCGTAGTGCTCACGATTTTATATTCATTGTGACAGTCGGAAATTTTATAAACCGTCATTAACCTCTCCAGTCCTCATTTTTACTTTCAAGTATGGTCTTAGGGTATGTTCCTTTTTTCAAATGGTTTTTTACTTGAAGGAGAGAGGCTTCAAAAAGCTGCTTATTAAGAGGTGTTAATGAAAATTTTGACGCGATCCAAGATTCATAGTTATAAGTATGTATTGAACGATGCGCTGGAGAGTCAGGGCTTTCCCAGTTTAGGTCTACGTTTTTAGCGTAATTCATCAACCAAACACCATTTTGGGGAGCATTAATACCTATCCTGTGCATATGCATATTGATTCTAGCTGTTTCTATATCAGCCTGACGATGTCGCCCTTTACCAGGTATGATATGGTGAGCTTCATGGCTTAAGGTAGGTTGAGGCTCTCCTGCAGCTGTTAGATTATTCGCAAGCTTTTTAGTCGGGTGGTGCTTCTCTGACAATAGTTCCGACGGTTTCTTATTTAAGTTCTTATCTGTGTAGCTCTTAAGCTTCTCTTCAAGGTCTCTAACTTGCGCATGGGCTATAAGCTCTCTTCTTTTAAGCTTCAAGAAGTCATAATCTCTCTGTTCATGAAAAAACCTTTTTGTTTTTTGCTCTTTAGTTTCTCCTGCTGGCGGAGACTTACGATACTTATCGTAAAAGTCCGTCACTAATTGGTCAAAACGATCAAAAGCTAACTCTGCTGCTGTTGGGTTACTAGGACGATTAGATTTTTTCCCAACACGACTCAAACTATTCTTCATGGCTGCCAACCTAGTCATTGTTTTAAAATGTGATTGGATATCACTTAGAGTAGAAGCGAGCGAATTATCAACACGTTATTCTAGAACTCGGTCATATAAAATATTTCAGCATTGCATTCATTTGCATATTTTAGGAACTGTACTACAAGTTCACATTGACCCGATGACACACTGGAAAAAGCCGCCCTTCGAGATAGTCTGCCGTAATGCTATACCAATAAGAAAGCTCACTTTCATCAACTTCCATGTGTGGTATAGATTCATGTAATAGTGATTGCCAATAGGACTGATTCTCCTTAAATCGCTGATATTCAGATTGATAGAAGTGGCTCGCGTCTTGTTTTATATCACTCAGGTCCAAATCCCTGCAATTCAATGACCACCCTCTTGCACCAGCAGCCCAAACCATAAACTTGTCTACTTTATCCTTAGCCAGTTCTCCCTCAAACGTAATGCAGAAGCGATTGCTCGTATTCACGTGTACTCCCCTGCTATGCAAATTCTGACTCAGCTTTTCGGCCTGCTTTTCCAAACGGATGATTCTCTGATAAAGCTTGTTCTGATACTCCTCAGATTTCTGCTGCTTTTTGGCGATCGCTTTGGCCTTGATGGTTTGCTCTTTGGCATTTCGTAGCTTGCGGATTTGCCGCTTAATTGGCTTTTTCCATTGCTCAAGTTTGTAGCCCAACTCCTTAATTATTGCGGTCATATTGCCAGCTTCAAACGAAGCAAGAGTTTCCCAGGCAGGAGCTCTTGAGCACTTCGCGATATTGTATCGATTTCCCTTGATTAGCCCTTGGTCAGCATTTTCACCTTTAGCGGCATAACCGACTGCTTTGATAATGTAAGAACCGGCGGCTTTGGGCTTTTTGATTCGCTCTAATTTAGCAAACCCGTGCCCCCATATTTTTTCAAGTCGCTTAGCCCAAGGACTAAAGAGATGCTCTGGTACTGTCCAACGTAGCAAAATATGAACGTGTGGATTAGGCTCTCCATCTTCATTGGCTGGACACTCGGCTACCCATATGTAATGGAAATCAGCAGGCAAGTTAGTCGGGCCAACATCGCTAGGCTGAACATGTTTAGCAACTTTCTCCTGAGATAAGTCGCAGTACTTTCGTCCACTATCTTTATCAACTTGGATGGTATGGTCCGCAACCCAGCCGCGTTGATACATTTTCTTTGCGCCATCAAGAAAACGAGAGACTTCTTTACCTATTGTTGTCTCTAAAGTTTTTTCCATCGAGAACTCTTGCTTGGGCTTTTGTTTAAGATCGCAATATGGGCCGACTATGACACTGCCCTGGTTCATAGCTTTAACACGCTTACTATCTAAGGTTGGAAACAGCCAGTATTCTCCACCAATATCCGTGATTGGTTGGTCAACTTTCTTTTCACCACGCTTAGGATGTACTGTCACCATGTTGCGCTTATAGTTTATTGGATGATGTGACCCCATACTGACACACTCACTTCCATCCAACATTCCACCGAATATGGCCATTCGTTGTGCCTTGGTGAAAGTCAGCGTGAGAAAAGTAGAGAAACCACCATGGCAAGCTGCAGTGTAAGCCCCTGCCTCAAAGATTTTAGAAACAGAACGGGACGTCAGCTTTTCCGAGAACCTCTCACCACTGTTTTCCGAAGGCGCAGCACTAGATGGCGTTTCGGTTACCGCCTGAAACTTATAAGTTTCATTCCAAGACCGGTGCATTAGCTGCATTGAAATAGGAATCTTTTTAGGTTCGCCTTGTCCTCGTTTTCCATTCTGATTGAGAATGGCTGGTTTGGAGCGCTCGTTCGTTTCATACAAAGCATCATGGCTAAAGTTGGCGTCGGCATTGCTGATGATATTTTTAGGGCGTAGAGACTTGCTCAGACTCATCAATTGCTTAATTTGCTTGTCTTTTCTGTGGCGAAATTTCTCTGTCGGACTTTTGCGCCCCTTGACTAGCCTATACTCTTCGGCGATTCTCGCCGCCGCTTCGCGGTCGTGTTCCGAGAGGTAATTGACAGATTTATAGAAGTCAGTTCGCTCTTGAAGATCTCGCTCACGCTTAGACTTTCGATTGGGAACGCGGTCATATATCGCTATTTTTTTGACCATTCCGCTATCCAGAAGCGCTTGTTCTTGGTCTGAGTAAATTTTGGAACCTAAAAAACCAGCATTATAGCTGGCGTCATTATTTTTGATTCGGTCCAGGGGCATCACTGCCCCACCGATATAGAGAAGGTCAGACTGGTTCATACTCTATCCCTAATTTTTCTTTCGAAAACTTAACGAATAGTCTCTGTGTATCAGGAGACTTCAGAAAACCTTCGACCTCTTCGAGTCGAATAGTCATAGTTATGCCCCATCCTTCCGGCCCAGCAAAATATGCAATAGCACACTTTTCATATGTCTTTGTTCGTCCTTCCAAAATTTGAATGACATCATCACCGACACTAACTGAAGTGATCCTTTTATTTTTCATACCGCCTCCAGTTCTTGGGTCGTTACCAACATAAAGCCGCCTTTCCCATTGCCTTTGCTCAAAACGCCTTTGGTTAAATGAGTGCAACTGAGGGATACACACGCTTGTTCGATCGCTTGGTCTAGCGAGTCGAAGTCGCCAACCATTACATTGGCAACTTCTTGAGTGTCTTCATGACGGATAACACCGCCAGCTGGACAAAGCATTATTGCGGCGTATTGCATGACTCGAACTCCTGTTCTTCTAAGTAGCGACTCGCCTCATCAATGAAAGAGCGCCCGCCTTCCACCGTTAACTCTGCATCGATAGTCGTGTATCCAGCAGAACGAGTGATCTCATAGCCAGCTTCAATGCAGTCACAACACTCTTCCAATCGATCTTTCAACATTTCAATTAACTGGTTGGCCTCGCTCGAACTAATACTCATGCTGCATCCTCCGATTCCATTTGGTCGCGGCGAACAGCAATAAGTTCAATCAGGTAATCTTCAATATTTAGTAGTTCTTCTAGCGCACGCTCTTTATCAATCAATACAACGTTGTGAGCGTGATTCGTTGTGTTCTCATCAAACACAATCACGTTGAGAAGACTCATTTTTGATGAGTACTCGATACGAATACTGATGACATCTGAGCTATCCAACGCCAAAGCGAACAGACTATTAATAGTTGTTTGGATCGCGAGTTTGTTTGCGACTTCATTTAGATTCATCTTTTATGCTCCTACGCTAAGACGAAAAAAAGCCCCCTGTTACAGGGGCAAAGGCTTGGAGAATTAATGGGTACTACTGAATTGGTAATGCTTGAGGCGTCGAACGTCACCAAGATTGCGATCGAACAACGTTGCGATTTCTTTAATCTGTTGCATGCCGTTCCGGATTTTTTGAAGCTCCAAATCATTAAAGCTTTCAAACTCTCGCACGTGCTCCGAGGCTTTCAGATCACCAGCGACTAAAACCATACCGCGAAAACGTGGTGGCATAGCGTCCCACAACTTTTTCAACTTGCCGCGTGTAGCAGAACCATTGAACAAAGCTTTACAAGCGGCAATGCTCTCGCTGGCGTTGGGTATTTTCTTTTGTTGTTCCTGTTGAATAGCTAACTGACTCATTGACTCTCCTTAGGCTAAGCCCGGAAGTGGCGCACCGTTGGCGAGGAAATCTGTGCCCATTTGCATGAGTGGCTGAAAGCCGGTGGTGCGGTTTTCTAAATCGTTGACGAACAAAACTAAGTTGCCGATGGCCGCTTGAACCTTGGCAATGGTTTTGCGCTTTTGACTGCGAGGTAAACGGTCTGCACTGCACATGTGCATTGCATCGCTAGACAGCTCACCTGAATATTGGTTGTTAAGTAGCGTGCGCTCTAAAAGGTTCTTCTCTTCCCCGTCTTGGGGTAACTGAACCGTCACGACACCTAGGTCAGCAAAGAGTGTGTTCACAATGGTGTAATCGCCGGATTCCTTGCTCAGCAATGCCAAATCCACTGGGTCCAGTTTGTGAGGCTGTTCTGGATTTAGCTTGTTACGCAGCATTCTCCCAGTTAGGCCGATGCGTTGAGCTAGCTTTTCCATATTATGATTGATAGCGAAGTCGCAGCATGCAGCGTTAAAAGATTGCTGTTTGCGTTCGCGGAATCCGCACATAGCGATATTTGCGTCCATGATCCACACTCTTACATGAAAGGCGGTACGAGAATGACAACCAACGAGAACACATTTAGCCACATTGGGCAGTGCGTTTTAGTTGGAATAAGAGAGGAAAAGCCCATTACTTACCCAAGCGCAGCAATGGCTTCGCGTGCCGCCATTTCGTGCATAGCAACCATGTTAATCAATGGCTTATCACGACGTTTGTCTTTTGGCTTGATGATCACGCGACCTTCAGTCACGTATTGTTTGATGGTGCCCATAGGCAAACCAGTAAGGCGGGAGTATTCTTCGTAAGTCACATATGGACTTAGTGGAGGTATCTTGTACGTTAACATGGTGATATCCTTGCATTTATGTCTATCTTCCTCGGTTGTCTCTTGCTTTGGTCGGCGTGACATCCGAAACATACAAGAATTATTGATCGTCATTTTCGAACTTTCAACAAAAAAATGACAATTTAATTCGAAAACGAGAACTTTTAGTCATGAGAATTCGTAAAATAGAACCTTTCGATTATTTGAAAGGCACTGATTTCACAGAAAATTTGAAGCGTTTGACAGGGTGTAAGAACTTTCAAGAAATGGCGTTCGTATATGGCGTACCGAAAAGCACTTTCAGCACTTGGAATACTCATAATCGAACTTCTCATGAACTCATGGTTAGAGCTCACTTAGCTTTGGGAATTCCAATGGTAGAGTTGGCGTTAAAGCCAGAAGATAGGCAGAAGGCTCACTCAGCAACAAAACATACTGCCGAAGACGCGAGCACTACACCTTCACCGCAATACAGCTCAGTCCAGATCAAAAGCTATTGTCTAACCAATGGGGAGCTGTTAGATACTGGTGAACTACCCTACGCTATCCGTAGACTTAACAGCTTTAACCTTAAGCCTGATTCGACGATTGAAATTGAAACTAATGAGGCTTTATACCTAGTTGATAAAGGCTCTACGAACCCAGCTTCAGGCAAATATTTAATAGATATTGACGATACTTTGTCGATCAACCATATCCAGCGCTTACCAGGTAAAAAACTGGCTGTTGTGTTTGGTGATAGCACCGTTGAAGTTTCAGAAAAAGATATAAAAGTAGTTGGCCGCGTAGCGGTAACATTAAGAAAAGAATAATTGTTAAATTGGCTAGGAATAAAAATATGAACTTAAAATTTGTAGCTTTAATCTCTGCACTGCTTATTATAGGGTGCGGAGCAAAAAAAGAATTTGCTGTAAACTCAACCACCGCTTCTGACTTTAGCTACACCATGGCGAACCAACCTGCTGTGTCTATAACAGTAATAAATGATGACAACAATTTTTGTGACTTAATAATCTTCAGAAGTAATGTTCGCGAAGGTTATTCTGTAACTTCAGCGCAGCAAAGTTCTGATGAGCTAAGTGCAAGCTGTAACTGGCAAGGTAACTACTTCGTTCAATCCTCCAAACATCCAACTAAAGCAAACTTAATTCTCCAATCCATTGATGATAAGTCACAAATTGCAACATTTAATGTGGATTTCAAGCTGGTAAACAACAAAACTCTTAAAGATTATTTTGAATTGGAAAACCTTCAGTTCACTGTTTCTGATTTAGAGTTTAAGAATTTAACTACTAAACCAGAAGAATAATCTTCTTAACAGATAAAATGATAGCGCTCTAGGCTAATGGGAGTGGAGTAGACTCGGAAACATGAATCCATTTCAGTTTCTATCTTTTAGCCAGAAGATCCAATGTTAAGCACAATTGGATTCTAGATCGAAGTATCAAAACGAGCACTTAACTTATATAACTAACACTTACAACGGCTAGTAAAACCATGGGCACACAAGCAAGAAACTATTCTCAACTAACGCTAAAAAAACTTTTTGCACTTTCGGGTAATGAATGTGCTTTCCCTGGATGTACTAAGCAGCTGGTAAATCAAACTAACGCAAAAGATTCAAATATCTGTCATATCGAAGCGGCAAATGACGATGGCGAACGCTATAGAGAGGATATGACTGATAAAGAACGCGCCGATTATGAAAATTTGATATTGTTGTGCGTCCAACATCATGATGAAACGAACGACGTTGAAAAATATACGGTAGAAGCTCTGAAACAGATGAAGGACAACCATGAGGCTAGTATTACAGCGAGAAATCTAGGCAAGTCCACCTCTATGCTACAGATTGCTATAAATAAAATAGCGGAACTAGGCTTAAGTTCTCTTAAAGACCGCCAAAGCACAACAGCGTTCAACATTACAAATAAATTAAATCATAACGCTGTAAAATCAAAAAGACGTGTAATCAACGAGCTAAGTGCTTACTACCATAAACTCAACATGCTTTATGATGAACTTGACAAGGCAGGATCTTTGAAAAAAGAGAGCTTATTAGATAATATCCACCACATTTACTTAGAAGCATCAGGAAAGTATGTAGGATGTAGTGATGATTACATGCCCATCATTCAACAAAACTCAGATGCTATCTATGAAGACGTTTTCGATGAGTTACTGAGCCTTATTGATTGCGAAAGTGTCAAGCTTGAAGACTTTGCTCCAGCACTGAGAGTCGTCATGGTAGATGCATTCATGCGCTGTAAGATTTTGGAAGAACCACCAGTCCCAAACGAGTCAAACAATGATTATTAGTAAAAATACTCACCCTGATAAAGACCTATATGTCATAGGTGCTCATATCATTAATGCCCTTAAAAAAATTGAAGGGCATTCTGTTGACTTTTTTAGACTTCACGAAAAAGTGTCTGACGAACACGAAGTATCTATACAATTATTTTCACTATCTGTCAGTTGGTTATATTTATTGGGTGTTATTGATAACGATAACTCGGGGAATATTCAGAAATGTTTTTAAAGTCTTTGGTTGTAAAAAATGGCGAAGAATTACTTAGAAATATCAACTTCCACAAAGGTATAAACCTTATTGTGGATAATACTCCACAAAACGTCATTAAAACAGACTCAGGAAATAGTGTTGGTAAAACGACGGTTCTACGCCTGATTGATTACTGTTTAGATGGTAATGCCAAGAACATATATCATGACCCTGAATTCAATGGTGCAAATGAAAAAGTTAAAGATTTTCTAACAAAAAACAATGTAACAATTACATTAACTTTGACAGAAAACATATTAGATGAACAAGCAAAAACACTGACTATTTGTCGTAATTTTTTACAAAGATCTAGTAAGATACAAACCATTGATGGCGAAAAATACACTAATGATAAATTTTCTTTAGAACTTAAAAAAAGAATATTTAAAACATCATCCGAAAAGCCAACATTTAAACAGTTAAAATCTAAAAATATTAGAGATGAAAAAAACAAACTCATAAATACAATTCGTGTTTTAAGTCCTTATGATACGGATGTAGCTTATGAAGCGTTACATTTATTTTGGTTTGGTGTCGGAACTAACCAAGATAAAGATCTTTTAGTAAGAGAAAAAAACCTTGAAGAACGACTACAAACACGCTTGAGGAAAGAAAACAATTTACCTCAAATTAATCAAAAATTATTAATTGTAGACGATGAAATAGAACAATTAACTGAGAAGAAAAACAACTTCAACCTTAACGAAAATTATGAAACCCAATTAAGTCGCTTAAATGAAGTCAAATCAAATATCAACTCATTGAGTGAAGAAATATCACGATTGGAGATGAGAAAAGAACTTATCGAAGAAAGTGTAGAAGATTTAAGCAAGGGTTTTTCTAAAGCTAACATTCAGTATATCAAAAAGATGTACGAGGATGCTAAGTCACTCATTCCTAATTTACAAAAAACCTTCGAGGATACTTTAAAGTTCCATAATGGGATGATTCAGGAAAAAATAGACTTCATTAGCAAAGACATACCCGCTATCCAAGAAAGCTTATTTTCTAATAAGCAGGAGCTTACAAAGCTATTATCCGAAGAAAAACTACTATCTCAAGCATTAAAAAAATCAGGTGCTGTAGACGAGTTACAAGAAATTATAACTCAACTAAACACATTCCATGAACAAAAAGGGAAGCTTGAAGAGCAAAAGTCAATTTGGGAAAATAGTAATAAAAAACTTGAAAATATCAATAGGAAGCTGGATGACATTTCCACTTCAATTGAATCAAAGGACAGCCTTATTCAAGAGCAAATTGCAAAATTTAATAAAATATTTTCTAGCTTTTCTAGTAGGCTCGATGGAGTACACTCTCTTTTAAGTGCGGAAGCAGATAGTGGTACCTATAGGTTTTCTATTACTAATATTGAAGGTAATCCCGGAACAGGAACAAAGAAAAGCCAAATGGCTTCATTTGATTTATCATACATTGCGTTTGCTGATGATAACGACATCCCTTGCCTTCACTTTGTTTTGCAAGACCAAATTGAGAATGTACATTCAAACCAAATAACCAACTTGTTCACAGAATTAGTCAATGAAGTGAACTGTCAATATGTTCTACCTGTCTTAAGAGACAAGCTACCGGCTTATTTGGATACAGCTCATTTAGAAGTATTATCATTATCTAAAACAGATAAATTCTTTAAGTTGAAATAAGTTCTGCTTTTCAAGTAATCATGTCGATCTGAAATCTAAAATACGACAGTAAAAGCCATCGCCTTGTGAATGTTATCCACAAGGCGATGTTAACCGCATGCGTAAATACTTTCTTGTAATGAAAGACATCCTCTTCAATCAGCATATCGATCACACGATAATTTATACCCACTTCTCGCCAAACCATTCAAGCAACTGTAAACACCATAGATAGTATCAGCCATCTTTTCGTCATTCTTGTTCGTTCATTATCATCTTAAACATTGCAAAAATTGCCACACATAAATACTGTATACAAAAACAGTTGTATTTATCTCATTATGACAATAAGAAACATTAAAGACGGCAGTAAAAAACCTTGGCTTTGCGAGTGCTATCCGCAAGGCCGCACTGGTAAACGCGTTCGTAAGCGCTTTGCGACCAAAGGTGAAGCTACAGCTTTTGAGTTGCATCTAATGAAAGAAGTGGATGATAAGCCATGGCTAGGTTCGAAACCTGACCACCGCAGATTATCTGATTTAGTCGAATTGTGGTTTAAGCTGCATGGTAAGAATCTCAAGTCAGGTGACCATACTCGCCAGCGCTTAGAAAGTATGGTTTTCGACTTGGGCAACCCTATAGGTTCACAGCTTAATTCAAAGCAACTTGCCACTTATCGAGCTAGCCGTGCCAACAAAGGCAGAGGCCAGCAACACAAAGAACTTTCTATCGCTTCGAATAACGTGGATTTTGGGCAGCTAAAAGCGATGTTCAATAAGTTAATAAAGCTTGGAGAGTGGAGACTACCTAATCCAGCTGATGGTATTGAGGCAATCAAAAAACCCGAGTCCGAACTAACGTTTCTGACTGAGCAGGAAATTCACCACTTGTTTGAAGTGGCTCAACAAAGCCCAGTTGGTGATGAACTAACGAAGATATACAAAGTATGCCTAGCGACGGGGGCACGCATTAGAGAAGCGATTTATCTTAAAGGCTCTAACCTGACGAAATATCGTATTACCTACAACAACACCAAAGGCAAACGGAACAGAACTGTACCGATCTCTGAGGAGTTGTATAACCAAATCTATAAGCCAACCAATGATCGCCTTTTCACTTGCGGTTATGGCGTAGCATACAAATGGTTAACTAAAGCCCTGCCCCACTTACCAGAAGGACAAGCGACTCACGTTTTACGCCATACTTTCGCAAGTCACTTCATGACCAATGGAGGCAACATTCTCGTACTGAAGGAAATCCTCGGCCATCAGCATATCGATCACACGATGATTTACGCCCACTTTTCACCAAACCATTTGAGTGATGCGGTGAGGTTTAATCCGCTTACAGCGCTAGATATCTAGTGCTGAGAACAAAAAGGCTTGTAGCGTTCTATTTGCAAGGATATGCTTCGCCAAAAGCGGCCATGGTCAAGAGCACCTCGTCATAATGCAATATCGCGGGGTTTCTCTTTAAATATGACACTACGATTCGCGTTGCTTGTCCGTTAGTAATACCATTCTTGGGAAGACATGCTTCTACTACTTTATTCTTCCCAAGAATACTCATAGTGTTCCTGACTCCTTGTACCATCCCGAAACAGACACCTATACCAAATGGATTGTTCATTTCTTGTGTGTCCATAAACTTCTCCGCTGCTAGGCAATTATCTAACAAGTCATTACCATCGGCATAAGAAGGAAATGAGAATGTTAATAGCATCGCAATACTTAACATGTAGGGGTTAATTCTTTTCATTACTCCTCCGCTAAACTGAGTAACTCAGTAATATTGTCAACATATATCGATAGATGTGTTCAGTATATAAAACCTTGCTCAATATGATCAGGTACCTTGAAAAAAAAACAACTGTATCCATAGATTTACATTAACAATGGGTAAACACCGAAACTAGTAATATGAGTCGTATCCACAAACAGTTAATGAAATACTTCATCATTCTTTTAGCATAGGCTTCAGAGAGCTCGCCCTCTTAGATTGCAGTAAGGCATTCGAATAAATGTATGGCGACAAAATGGCGGCACAAGTCAGATTTCTTCGTTATGCATAAGTCACCATCAGATTGGTGAGTTTCTTACACTCTATATATAGCAAGGGATAGCAGCGATTGGAGAGGTTAGGCAAGGTTACAACATATAATAAAGCTTTATGTTCATTCCACTAACCTAAAAAGAAAAAGGAGCCAGTACGGCTCCTTCGTATTCTATCGCTAAATGTGAGTATTTACGAATTACTCAGCTTGATCTTCAGCGCGCGCTGCAGCTTCTTTGATTAGAGGCTGAAGTTCACCTTTTTGGAACATTTCTAGAATGATATCGCAACCGCCGATAAGCTCGCCTTCAACCCATAGTTGAGGGAATGTTGGCCATTGTGCGTACTTTGGTAGCTCAGCACGGATATCTGGGTTTTGCAGAATGTCTACGTAAGCGAACTTCTCACCACATGCCATTAGAGCCTGTGACGCTTGAGAAGAGAAACCACAGCTTGGCAGTTTCGGTGATCCTTTCATGTACAGCAGGATTGAGTTTTCAGAGATCTGCTGTTTGATTTTGTCGATAGTTTCCATCGCTTCCTCATTCATGGGTTTGAACTTTGTTTATTTGCCACATTCTACTCAATAACGACAGAATAAAAACCATATAATTAATAAGGCTTAAATTCAGATTGCTTGATGGCGAACAATTCCGCACTTCACAGCCGCTAACCCCTTAAAATATTTTCATATCGGGGTTTTAATAAAGTAAAAACTTGCTAAAATACTTAGCAAGTCAGCCTTAAAGGCTACATAGCTATAAAAAACACTGGAAGCAATCGAAAGGTCATCCTTTCAAATCAATGGAGAATCGAGTAATGGCATTTGAACTACCAGCTCTTCCTTACGCGAAAGACGCACTAGAACCACACATCTCAGCAGAGACTCTAGACTACCACCACGGTAAGCACCACAACACTTACGTTGTTAAGCTAAATGGTCTTATCCCTGGCACTGAGTTCGAAGGCAAAACTCTAGAAGAGATCATCAAGACTTCTACTGGTGGCGTATTCAACAACGCAGCGCAAATCTGGAACCACACGTTCTACTGGCACTGTCTTGCTCCAAACGCGGGCGGCGAACCAACTGGCGCAGTTGCTGACGCAATCAACGCAGCATTCGGTTCTTTCGAAGAATTCAAAGCGAAGTTTACTGATTCAGCAATCAACAACTTCGGTTCTTCATGGACTTGGCTTGTTAAGAAAGCTGACGGCTCTCTAGAGATCGTTAACACTTCTAACGCTGCTACTCCTCTAACAGAAGAAGGTACAACACCACTTCTAACTGTTGACCTGTGGGAACACGCATACTACATCGATTACCGCAACGTACGTCCTGATTACATGAACGGCTTCTGGGCACTTGTAAACTGGGACTTCGTAGCTGAGAACCTAGCGAAGTAATTTTACTTCCCCCTAAGTTCAATTTAGTCTTATTTTAAAAGCTCGCTGAACCAGCGAGCTTTTTATTTTTCGCTTAAAAACTCCAATTTAATCTCTTCTTTTTCCTAAAGTTCTTCTCAGACACGCCGTTAAAATGGCATCGAGCGAGGAACATCATGCAAATTCATACTTTAGACAAAGCGGCAATTATTAACGAGCTTCAGTTCGGCAATGGTATCAACCATGCTGTCCACGAAGGACGTCGTGCCGATTTTGCACTGATTTTGTCGATGTTTTCTAGCGATGTACGCGACGTTGTACCTGTAGAGGAAATCAAAGAAGTAGCCACTAGCGAAGATATACTCCGTCAACAACTTGAATTGTCAACGCCTCAAGCTCTTCGTTCTGATAGCAGCAGCTATGAGCTAGCAGCACAGCAAGCAAAACAATTCCACGGTGCAGGTCTACCCTCAGCGAAACTGAGTCACTACTTGAAACCAGACGCCCTGACCTACTTGCCGGAAGATACGTTTAACCTTCCTGAAGACGTTTATCACAACCTATCCGGTCATGAGCGACGCAAATTGGGCGAGCGCAACAAAAACCTCATCCCAGATGCAGGGCTATACAGTCAACTAGTGACGGCTCAACGTCAGTATCAAATTCAACTGCAAGTATAGAGATCATTGTTCAACCAACAGCTTGCAGTATCCACAGTCAGAAATGTGACGCCTTACAAATTACCGCACAATAGTCCTCATCCAAAAGCGTTAGTTTGAAGTCTTTCACACTGAGCCTTTCTAATTTCAACCATGCTAATAGCACAAACCACTGGTGTATTTTTTTCACACAGGGATACAGTGAAGGTGTTATGGATATTAAAGAATCAATTATTCTCGTCACGTCTGCAGGTTCTGTTATAGGAAGGACTTGCGCTAGTCACTTTGCTCACCTTGGAGCGACGTTGATTCTTTGTGACCAAAACTCTAGCGCTCTAAAAGCGAGCTATGAGCAGATTAGTGCCTTCACAGATAAAGTCTATGCGATGAATGTGTGCAGTGATAACACAACGTCCATTAACTTACTGTTTGATCAAATAGAATCGCAGCTGCGTGCGACACCAGACGTGATAGTCAATTGCTGGACGAGCTCTCCCATGCCAGGCTTGATGGCTCCCGAACCTATGAGTACTTACATTGATCACTTGTCTTCTGCAGCACGTTTCCTCTACACCTATGGCCAGGTGGGAGCCGAACGATTTCGCGCTAGAAATAAGAAAGGGGTAATTGTTAACGTCATTTCCCATGACAGCCATGAAGATTTAACGGGAGTCGAAAGCATGGCTGCTTTGGTGTCAGGTTTTACTCACAGTTGGGCAAAAGAGCTCACTCCATTTAATATTCGGGTGGGTGGCGTCATTCCTTCGGTAAACCATACAAGAGAAGAACTTAACGAAAGACACTGGGCCGAGATCCAAGATGAATTGGTTCGCAATACCGCATATATCGTATCAAATGAGTATTTTAGTGGCAGAGTGGTTGCTACAGAAGTATGAATGGACAACGTGTTTGTTGCGTCAATGGATCGCTATTACTCAACTTTCTCAACAAAAAAGCCCCAGTCAAATGACTGGGGCTTTTACTTTTTCCCGGTTAAGGTTTCGTGCTAGCGAAAACCTTACTCACACGACTCTTGATTACGCGTCAGCTTTTTCTTTCTTTGCTTTAGGCGCCGCTTTCGCTGCTTCTTGGTCTGCTTTCTTCTTGATAACTGTTGTACCTTCGAAAGTTTCACCTTCAACGAATGCTTTACCGTAGTAAGAAGCCATTAACACATCTTTAAGTTCGCTAATTAGTGGGTAGCGAGGGTTCGCACCAGTACATTGGTCATCGAACGCTTCAACTGCTAGCTCATCAAGTTTCGCGATAAAGTCTGCTTCAGCTACGCCTGCCGCTTGGATAGACATTGGGATGTCTAGGTTCACTTTTAGCTCATCCAACCATGCTAGTAGACGTTCAATTTTCTGAGCAGTACGGTCACCAGCTTGGCTTAGACCTAAGTGGTCAGCAACTTCAGCGTAACGACGACGTGCTTGTGGGCGGTCGTATTGAGAGAACGCTGTTTGTTTAGTTGGGTTATCGTTCGCGTTGTAACGTACAACGTTAGAGATAAGTAGTGCGTTTGCTAGGCCATGTGGAATGTGGAACTCAGCACCTAGTTTGTGCGCCATTGAGTGACAAACACCTAGGAATGCGTTAGCAAATGCCACACCAGCGATAGTTGCTGCGTTGTGTACTTTCTCACGAGCGATTGGGTCGTTAGCGCCGTTCGCGTAGCTTGAAGGTAGGTATTCTTTTAGCATCTTAAGTGCTTGTAGAGCCTGACCGTCAGAGTATTCGTTCGCAAGAACAGATACGTAAGCTTCTAGAGCGTGAGTTACTGCATCGTAACCACCAAATGCTGTTAGAGACTTAGGCATGTTCATCACTAGGTTAGCATCAACGATAGCCATATTTGGCGTGATTTCGTAGTCAGCTAGTGGGTATTTAGCGCCAGTCTTGTCGTCAGTAACAACCGCAAATGGTGTAACTTCTGAACCAGTACCTGAAGTTGTAGTGATACATACAAGCTCAGCTTTTTGACCCATTTTAGGGAACTTGTAAATACGTTTACGGATGTCCATAAAGCGCATTGCTAGTTCTTCGAAGTGAGTTTCTGGGTGCTCATACATTACCCACATGATCTTCGCAGCATCCATTGGTGAACCACCACCTAACGCTAGGATAACATCTGGTTGGTAGCTAGCCATTTGAGCCGCACCTTTCTCTACAACAGAAAGCGTTGGGTCAGCTTCAACATCGAAGAATGTTTGAACTTCCATGCCTTGAGCTTTAAGTAGGCTTACTACGTCATCTGCGTAACCGTTGTTGAATAGGAAACGGTCAGTTACTAAGAATGCGCGTTTCTTACCTTCTAGGTCGCCTAGAGCAATTGGAAGGCTACCACGACGGAAGTAGATTGACTTAGGTAGTTTATGCCACAACATGTTTTCAGCTCGCTTCGCTACAGTTTTCTTGTTGATTAGGTGTTTAGGACCTACGTTCTCAGAGATAGAGTTACCACCCCATGAACCACAACCTAGAGTTAGAGAAGGCGCAACGTTGAAGTTGTACAAGTCACCGATACCACCGTGAGTAGTCGGGATGTTGATTAGGATACGAGCTGTCTTCATCTTGTCACCGAAGTAACGGATACGGTCAGCGTTAGTATCTTGGTTAGTGTAAAGACCAGATGTGTGGCCGATACCACCGATCTCAACCATAGTTACCGCTTGAGCAACCGCGTCTTCGAAGTTGTCAGCACGGAATAGACCTAGAGTTGGAGATAGTTTCTCGTGAGCAAATGCGTCATCGTAAGAAACTTTACCCAGACCTTCACCAACAAGAACTTTAGTATCTGCTGGAACTTTAACGCCTGCCATTTCAGCGATTGCCGCTGCTGGCTGACCTACGATTTTCGCGTTTAGCGCGCCATCGATAAGAAGAACTTTACGAACTTTTTCTGCTTCTGCTTTGCTTAGTACGTAAGCTTTGTGAGAAGCAAAACGCTCTTTTACTTCGTCGTACACTTCGTCAACGACGATTGCAGCCTGCTCAGAAGCACATACTACGCCGTTGTCGAAAGTCTTAGACATCAGGATAGAAGCCACTGCACGTTTGATGTCAGCAGTTTCGTCGATAACAACAGGAACGTTACCTGCACCTACACCGATTGCTGGTTTACCAGAAGAGTAAGCTGCTTTAACCATGCCTGGGCCACCAGTTGCAAGGATAAGAGCAATATCATCGTGTTTCATAAGAGCGTTAGAAAGCTCAACAGAAGGTTGGTCGATCCAACCGATGATGTCTTTTGGTGCACCCGCTGCTACTGCTGCATCTAGAACCAGTTTCGCTGCGTCGTTAGTCGAGTTTTTCGCACGTGGGTGTGGTGAGAAGATGATACCGTTACGAGTCTTCAGAGAGATTAGAGATTTGAAGATCGCTGTAGATGTAGGGTTAGTCGTTGGTACGATACCGCAGATGATACCTACAGGTTCAGCGATAGTCATAGTACCTAGGTTGTCATCCTCTTCTAGGATGCCACACGTTTGTTCGTCTTTGTATTTGTTGTAGATAAACTCAGAAGCGAAGTGGTTCTTGATTACTTTATCTTCAACAATACCCATACCAGATTCTTCAACCGCTTGTTGAGCTAGCGGGATACGGGCTTGGTTAGCTGCAAGAGACGCTGCACGGAAGATTTTGTCTACTTGCTCTTGAGAGTAAGTAGCGAACTCTTCTTGCGCTTTCTTAACGCGAGCGACCATTGCATCTAGTTCAGCCATATTAGTTACAGGCATAGGGAATCTCCTAAAATTAACAAATATTAAAAACTTTTTACTAAGGCTATTACTTATCGTTTTTACTGTTTATCAGTCACTTAGAAAACAAACGTCTTAGTAAATTGCTTTCAGGACTGAGTATAATATTTCAGAGTGTGAAAAAAATTGACTTGGATCAGTTCTCACGACCTAAATACCACCAAAGTGGTGCCCCATCACACTAAAACGACATAACTCACTGATAAACAAATAAATTAATCTTCACTTTTTATTGAACAAAAAAGAAGCAAATAGACAAATAAATAAAAGAAACTACAACAACCTGTAAAAAAGTTTCATTTTTAGCCAACAAAATTACATGTAGGCCCAATTCCTTGTGCTACTGAGAGTATATCGAACCGAATACATCTCTCTACAAACCACCTTAGTTTTTATCAAAAGTGTGCGAATGTTAACGTTTATGTAAAACAGCACGCTTTGACAGCAACTTTATACGCAACAATTCTTTTCCAGATTAGATACAGTTTATTAAAGAATTAGTTTTTCTCACTAAAACAGTAGGAAATGCGTTAGTTTTTTTCATTTCTTCCAACCCAACTTTTGCCTTACATTACGCCCAAATTACCCCTTCTCCTTTTCACTAATGTGAACTTTAATGAGTACGCAACATGCAAACTTTTGAACTTGCTATCTTCTTGCAGTTTTTTCTTGGTTTGGTCGCCGCAGTAAACCCTGTTGGTATCATGCCTGTGTTTGTGTCACTAACCGGACATATGACACCAGACGAAAAGCGCAATACGGCAACCACAGCGAACGTGGCTGTTGCGATCATCCTGATCATTTCGCTCTTTGCTGGCCAGTTACTATTAGATATGTTCAGCATTTCTCTGGATTCGTTTCGTGTTGCAGGTGGGCTACTGCTGCTTAGCATCGCGTTCTCGATGATGAGCGGTAAACTGGGGGAAGATAAACAAAACAAACAGGAAAAATCAGAATACGTGAGTCGCGAGCAGATCGGTGTTGTTCCTCTTGCGATGCCGCTAATGGCAGGACCAGGCGCAATCAGTTCGACTATTGTTTACGGTGCACGCTACCCAAGCATGTTTGATACGGTAGGCATCAGCATTACAATTGGCTTGTTCTGTCTATGCTCGTGGCTGTTGTTCCGCTCTGCCCCACTGATCGTGCGATTTTTGGGCCAAACTGGTATCAACGTCATTACCCGTATCATGGGTTTGATATTAGGCGCATTGGGTATTGAGTTTATCGCCAATGGTTTACGCAACTTATTTCCAGGATTAGCCTGAGTTTCTATAAAATTGTATGATAGAGCGATTCAACAATGGATCGCTTTGTCATGACGACTGACTCTCTCAAACATACTCTTTATGTCACCATTTTTGGTACTCATACCAAAGCTGGTCGAACCTTCGATATTGCACTCATTATCGCGATTATCAGTTCTCTAATCGTACTGGTCTTAGACTCAATACCATCCGTGCGCGCCGAGTGGGCAAAAGAGCTGAAATACTTGGAGTACTCTTTTACCGGTTTATTCACTATTGAGTATTTTCTCCGACTTTACTGCTCTCCAAAACCAGCGGCCTATGCGAAAAGCTTTTATGGCGTCGTTGATTTACTCGCGATTTTACCTACTTACTTAGCACTGTTTTTCCCTTCTGCCTCCTTTATGGGCGTAATAAGAGCACTGCGAGTAATGCGAATATTCCGCATACTCAAGTTGGTCCGCTATCTTCAAGAGTCCAACATCCTCTTACGTTCTCTACTGATGGCGCGCAGAAAGATTTTTATCTTCTTTAGCTCTGTCGCCATTATGGTCACGATCTTTGGGTCGCTGATTTTCGTCATTGAGGGGCCTGAAAACGGATTTACTAGCATTCCGAAAAGTATTTATTGGGCTATTGTGACCATCACAACGGTTGGATATGGTGACTTGGTACCTCAAACAGATCTCGGAAAAGGGCTTGCCTCACTCACCATGTTGTTGGGTTATTCAATTTTGGCGGTCCCTACTGGTATTTTCACAGCAGAGCTTCACCAAGAAATGCAATCGCACAAAGTATTAGTGAAGTGTCCGAACTGTTCTCACGCCGGGCACGACTCTGATGCGACTTACTGTAAACACTGTGGTAGTGAACTGGCCGATCCTGACAAACGCGTTGTTCGTGGAGAAGACGAAGCATAAAAAAGAGCTCCCTAGGGAGCTCTTTTATTTTGTCATCAAACAAAGGTTGATGTGATTATGCTTTCTCAGAAAGAATAATGCGTAACGTACGACGCAATGGTTCTGCTGCGCCCCAAAGTAGTTGATCACCAACAGTGAAAGCATTTAGGAAGTCATCACCCATTGCCATCTTACGTAGACGACCTACTGGTACGGACATAGTGCCTGTTACTTTTGCAGGTGTAAGTTCTTGCGCAGTAATGTCACGATCGTTAGGAATCACTTTAACCCAGTCATTATGAGTGGCGATGATTTCTTCGATTTCATCCATTGGGACATTTTGCTTAAGCTTGATAGTGAGTGCTTGAGAGTGACAGCGCATCGCACCAATACGGACACAAGTACCATCGATTGGCACAGGCGAGCTTTGTGAGCCCAAAATTTTGTTTGCCTCTGCGCCCGCTTTCCACTCTTCTTTACTCTGACCGTTATCACGTTTCACATCGATCCACGGAATAAGCGAGCCAGCTAGTGGTACACCGAATTTATCGGTAGGGAAAGAACCGCTGCGCATTGTGTCTGCAACTTTTTTATCAATATCTAGGATAGAGCTTGATGGGTTTGCAAGTTCGGAACTTACAGAGTCATTGATAACGCCCATTTGCGAGATCAGTTCACGCATGTTTTGCGCGCCAGCACCAGAAGCGGCTTGGTATGTCATTGCGCTTGTCCACTCAACAAGGCCTTTTTCGAATAAGCCACCTAGACCCATTAGCATTAAACTAACCGTACAGTTACCACCAACAAATGTGTTCGTGCCACCGTGGATGCCTTGTTGGATTTGCTTTAAGTTCACAGGATCAAGCGTGATGATGGAATCTTCCGCCATACGTAACGTAGATGCTGCGTCAATCCAGTAGCCTTTCCAACCGGCTTGTCGAAGTGCTGAGTAAACTTTTTCTGTGTAGCTACCACCTTGACATGTAATTACCGCATCAAGCTGTTTTAAGCTTTCAATATCATACGCGTCTTGCAGTAAGCCTGCGTCTTTTCCTAAGTTAGGAGCAGGAATACCAACTTGAGAAGTACTGTAGAATACTGGTTCGATTAGGTCGAAGTCTTTCTCTTCAACCATACGCTGCATAAGGACTGAACCAACCATACCGCGCCAACCAACTAAACCAACTCTCATCGTATTAACTCTCCATGTATTAAAAAACCTACCCCATAGTTAATTTTTCGCATCAAAATCTCAACCCTTATTTTGTAAATAAGCCTATTTTTTAACCTTTTCCTATGAAAATTCGTGTTAAACGAGATTTTTTAGTGTTTGGTTTGCGATTTCGGCCATTTTTCAAGTAGGGAAAGCCCTGTTACTCCAAATTGGTCTTACCACTCAGTGACAAAATAACACATGAAGCACAATAATTTCACATTACACAACATTTAAAACCAAAAAAGTTAAAACAAACTAACAGTTAATTTCACAAGCAAACGTTTTTGCCGACGAACATCAAGATAAAACACCAAATATTCGAAATATAATTTTTGTTAATGTATGTTATGCGCGATTACAACAAGGAGCGCCTTCCTCTATTGCTCCAAGATTGACAGAGGCACATATGAAGCAAGTTACACCACGCCTACCAAGCTTGATACAGGTATTTATCTCGCTCGGTTTATTTCTACTGCTGGCATTTTCGTTCACTGCCAAGCTAGACCTACCGATCCAGCTAGCGCTGTACATCGGTTGGTTCATTATCATGATATTAGGCATTAAGCTTGGTCATCAGTACAAAGATCTGGAAAAAGCTGCACTAAATGGCATTTCCAATGGACTTGGAGCCGTCTTAATTCTTCTTGCCGTTGGCGCGCTTGTTGGTACGTGGATCTCTGGTGGTATTGTTCCAACCATCATTTACTACGGCCTTAAAGCAATTCACCCTTCTATCTTTTTGCTCGCAACCATGATCATCTGTTCATTGACTGCGCTAGCGACTGGCACCTCTTGGGGCGCTGCAGGTACTGCTGGTATTGCGATGATGGGTATTGGCCAAGGCCTTGGCGTTCCTGCACCAATTACAGCTGGTGCGGTGCTTTCAGGTTGTTACTTTGGTGACAAAATGTCGCCTCTATCGGATTCCGTCATCCTTGCTTCATCTATGTCTAACGTTGAAGTAATGGAACATATTAAAGGCATGCTGCCGATCGCACTCATTAGCTACATTATTACAGGCATTATGTTTACTGCATTTGGTTTCCACTACGCAGGTCAAGTTGACATGAGCCAGGTAGACTCTGTAATTAAAGCGATGGAGCAGCAATTCTACATCACGCCTTACTCATTTGTTCCTGTGATCATCGTATTGTCACTTCTAGCAATGCGTATGCCTTCATTCCCAGTGATCAGTTTTGGTTCTCTGCTCGGTATTATTTGGGCAGTAATGATTCAAGATGTGGACTTCCTAACCGCGTTCAACACCGCTTGGGCTCCGTTTGCGATTTCTTCAGGCGTAGATTTCATTGACTCAATTCTTAACCGTGGCGGCATGTCTTCAATGCTTGGCTCGGTAGCAGTTATCGTATTCGGCCTTGGTTTTGGTGGTCTACTAGATAAAGTGGGGGTGTTAGAAACTATCGCTAAGCTGTTTGAAAAACGCGTTCAAAGTGCAGGTTCACTGGCAACAAGTACAATCGGTACAGCCTTTATGGGGAACGTATTTGGTTCAGCGATGTACGTTTCACTTATCCTGACACCAAAAATCTGTGCGAAGAACTACGATCGCCTAGGCTACAAACGTAAGAACTTGTCTCGTAACGCAGAGTTCGGCGGCACATTAACCTCAGGTATGGTTCCATGGAGTGACAATGGTATCTACATGGCAAGTATTCTGGGTGTTGCGACACTATCTTATGCACCGTTCATGTGGCTAAGCTTTGTATGTATCATCGTGACTATCATCAGCTCCTACATGGGTTGGTTTGTTGATAAATGCGAACCAACGGCGGAAGCAGTTGAACAAGCAGAAGGCGAACTGAAGCAGCAAACCGCTTAAGTTCGCATAGGTAGGAAGAATCTCTCTTTCCGAGTGAAAGACAAAGAAAAAGAGCGCGTGAGCGCTCTTTTTTATATCTCAACCAAACGTTAACTTTGTTTGGCTTGCGTTTTCACTGCTGCACGCTTACCAAACCAATAGCCCAAGCCAAGTGGTGCAAAGAATATAACGGCAATGAACAAGATGAAGTAGATAATGGTACTTTTAACGAGATCAATCAGCTTGGTCATCGCTAAACTGACCACTTCCTGCGAGACTCGGTCCATATCTTGAGCAAACTTCTCACGCTCATGGGTAATGATCTGCGCGATTTCTTGGCGCTCTCTGGCTACCATCAGCTCTAAAGCTTGGCGCTCCTCACCCAATTGAGATAAACGCGCTTGCGTTTTTTGGTCAATATCGTCAACCAAAGGTTGTAACTCTACCGCCATTTGCTCTGCCAAATAGCGCATGTACTCTGGATTGTTATCAATAAAGTCCTTCATCGAATCAGCCGTAACTTGTAAGCTATTTAGCGCAGCATTAACTTTTTCGATGCTGGCAGAGCTATTTAATGCTAATAACTGCGCCTTCCAAGTCATAATTTTGGGGGTCTGTTCTGATACAAGGCTTAGACGATCCGAGACATCCCCTAATGCTTCTGGCATTGTACCTAGCGTAGTCACTGCCTCTTCCTCGCTAATTTGATTCGCATCTAACCACCCACGGTAAGCTGGCGTCCTGATCATACTTAAGTCCGCGAATGGATGTTGCTTAACGAACTCTGCAACAAACGCTTGTGTCTTGATGTACGCTTCTTGTTTCAACAGAGATTGAGCCAGTTTATCCACCTCTTTCGCTAAGTGAGCAGAAACTAACTTTGCCTCATCTGTCGCAAATAGTTCATTACCAGGGCCAGTCGTAAAGAATTGATCCATCTGTAGCGTAAAAGTCCAAGTATCAATAAGTGCTGCCATTGGCGAGACTTGGTATGCTGCTGCTTGAAGACCTTCTTCAGCATTTATCTTCCAAAGCAAAATATAAGATTGATGGACTTTATCATGCGGCTCATATTGATCGTGCAATGCATCAGCAGCTTGCTCTACCTGAGCAAAAAACTGTTGCGCATACTCACGAGCCAGGAGACGCATATTAAGCTCTTGTTTGGTAAGAGGGACGGTTTGACTCTCGATTTTCACTTCTAACAGGGAGCACCCTGAAAGCATCACAACCAACCCTATCAACATCATTGAAGACAATCGACGAACGGACATGAAAGTACCTTTAACAAATTGTATGGAACAGGAATAAAGCGAACTAAGTCATATAGTTCGGGCCTTTAATACCCCAACTCTGATGATTGTAAGTCAGAGCAATATCAATCTGTTAGCGCTTCTTGTATCTTTTCACTATTGAGAACGTGGTTAGCGAAAAGTATGGTTTGCTTTAGGACATCATCTAAACGTGTCAGTTTCTCTTCCGGCACTTTTTGCCCTTGTTTAATCAACAGTTCAATATCACCCGAAATGCAGTGCAATGGCATTGCCCCTAAACTTCCCGAGACCCCTTTAAGACTATGAGCCGCTCTTTGCGCTTGCTCTTTATCCTCTTCTAATAGCCGATGCATTTTTGAACCATCGCCAGAGTGATCCTGAATAAAGACTTCAAGTAACATTCGCACCGCGCTTTCATCTCCCGATAGCGAGTCCAGCATCTTATTGATATCTATATACGGCTCACGTTCCACGACTTCCACTTGCGATATGTTCGGCTCATTAGGGCTCTGTTCGTTAACTTGGCTGCTTTGAGAGATTTCGGACTGAGCAGAAAAAACAACATAAGACCCACCAACTTGCTCAGACTCTTTATCCTCTGCTCTTGATGGTATTAGCGGCTGAACGGTTCTTTGGGAGAAAAGCCCCCATGAAATAAGAGAAAGAAATAAACCACTGATTACTGACAACCAAGTAACAAAGGTCATCAACTTTTGTTCCAACTGGTCATTTATCGAAGTTAACTGGTTCGGGAAATCAGGATTAAGCAGTTGATTAACTAGATAGCTGCCTTGCGCCTTGGCAGATAGCGCGCTTGAAGTCTGGGCTAGTTGACGCTGAAAAGCACTTCGCTCTTGAGGAGAAAGCGTGTCCGACTCGATAAAGAGTCGGTCTAAATCACGATAAGTATCGCTATTCGTTGCTGAGTCACTAAAAATAGACTCCAAAACAAGTGCGCCTAAGCGATAGTACATTGATTGAATTTGCTCAGAGTTTTCATCTCGGGCGCGGCTTGTTCGCAACTGCTCGGCTAATGAGACTAGCTCACTGTCACTTCCTACAAAGGCTCGAGCACTTTCTAAAAATCGATCGGTCGCATAAAGCAATTGAGTAATATCTGGTGTGATTTTTCCTTCAGAAAACTCACTTTCAAGCTGTAAACGAACTGCATAGGCTAACTGAAGTTTTAGTGAAACTTGGTCGACGTGCTTAACACGATAAGGCAGATCAAAGTTAAAAAAGTGTCTGACTTCTTCGACTTTGCTTCCTAGCTCATTCACTGTTGAAATGGTTTGAATCGTTTGTTTGGCTTGCAACCAAATCCCTAGCGCTAAAACACACCATAACACGAACCAGAACCAAACAAACCGCCCCATTCCTTCTTTTAGCTTCAGCAACACTCGCCCCTCGCGTATCTCCATTAATTACAAGCATATACTATGGATGTTTCTTATTCACATAAAAAAGAGAGCCATTGGCTCTCTTAATTTGACGATACGGTTTTAGTTGCGACTCAACTGATCTTTTAGATTTGGTGGCGTACCTTTAATCGTTAAGGTATCCGTCTCTGGGTCATAAAAAATACGCTCGCCAAGCAATAGGCTATCAAAGCTAATATTCAAGCCACCGCCAGCACCAACAAATTTAGTCAGTTTGCGAACCGTCGCACGGTCACCAGGGAAAGATTCTTCAAGCTCGTACCCTTGCTCTTTGGTAAAATCCATAAAGCTTGTGCCATCTTGGCTTGGAGGAAGCTCTCCAGAAAGCTCTGAGATTTGAACCTCATCACCAGATTTAATTTGCTCATTACAGTAGTCGTAAACTTGCTTTTTATACTCGTTCACTTCTTGCTTTTCTAGCTTCGAATCAGCACAAAAATCATCCACCGCCTGCATTAACACTAAGTTTTGTTGTTTAGTATCTAAGCCGATGTCCGCTTGCAGGAAATCTAGGAAGAAATCCGCTACTTTACGGCCGACGCGTCCCTTGATGTATTGCAAGTAACGATTAGATTCCTTGTCAGTGTCGTAGCTCGACAAGTCAATTCGTGCCGCAATATCCATTTTGGTGATATCTAGGTAATCCGTCGCACTGATGTCCAAACCTTCGGTCACTTTTAAACTTTGGTTCATTGGTAAGATACCGATGAACAAGTAGTCCGTTGCTAAACTCTGATACTCAGCGAAAACCAAAATACCTTCATCCGCAAATGGGTACTTAATCAACTCTTCTTTCAAGCGATTTGCACTAATTTGTGAGAAGTCGTAAAAATCTCGCTCTCCTTTGCGCATTTCTTGAAGCCAAAATTGAAATTCGCTGTCTGACTGGAAAGAGCCAAAACCTTTACCAGCTTTAGAATGGAATACTCGGTGAAGCTCAGCGACTAAGTTTTCAGTAGATGCATCGTTCTCTAATGATGCTGGACGAAAGTTTACAACTAGCTCGTCCTGATCGTTTTTGCACAGTTGATGCAGAATAACGTTTGAAAGATGAAGGCTCATAGTGATTTTATCTTGCTACAAGGTTTTAGTTGATGGGCATTGTAGGTTATCATAAGCCGCTTTTACTATCATTATTAGAGTCTTTATGCCGATTACATCTAAATATACTGACGAGCAAGTAGAGAAAATTCTTGCTGAAGTAGCAACAGTTCTTGAAAAACACGCTGCTTCTCCTGAGTTGACGCTAATGATTGCCGGAAATATCGCAACCAATGTCTTAAATCAACGTGTTGCTGCTTCACAACGTAAAGCGATTGCTGAAAAATTTGCTCAGGCGCTGATGTCTTCTTTAGAAACACCAAAAACACACTAATAACGGACAATAGAACACATACATGGTAGACAGCGGAAACTCATACGGCGAACGTGTATCTCGACTGGTTGGTTGGGGTCACTGGTTTGCATTCTTCAATATCGTTGCATCGATGTTGATAGGCACACGCTACATTGTTCAGTCTCCTTGGCCCGAGACGTTACTTGGTCAGTTTTATCTGGCGGTTTCTTGGGTTGGTCACTTTGGCTTTCTAGTTTTCGCGCTTTACTTGCTCGTTCTATTCCCGTTAACGTTTATCCTGCCATCGCGGAAATTGTTCCGTTTGGTGGCAGTGATTTTCGCGACCGTTGGGCAAACCATATTATTGATTGATACCCAAGCGTATCAGTCGATCAATTTGCACTTAACTCCTGTCGTTTGGGAGTTACTATTCAGCGAAGATAAAAGTGCACTCAGCACTGATCTACAACATCTGTTTGTTGTAATGCCGCTGATCTTCCTTATTCAGCTCGCTCTATCCGAATGGGTATGGCGAAAACAGCGCAAACTATCTCATAAGCACGTAGGACGTCCTCTAGCAGCTGTATTTTTCCTCAGCTTTATGACCAGCCATTTGGTTTATATTTGGGCAGATGCATACTTCTACAATCCAATTACCAGTCAGCGTTCAAACTTCCCATTGTCTTATCCGATGACGGCGAAGAGTTTTATGGAAAAACATGGTCTACTTGACCGTGAGGAATACCTAAAACGCTTAGCGGAAAATGAAGGCAACGTAGAGTTAGTCAATTACCCTCTGGAAAAGCTAGAGTTTAACCGTCGAGTCAATAAGCTCAACGTGTTGATGATCAGCGTAAACAACCTGCGTGCAGACGCGCTGAATCCAGAAGAGATGCCTAACCTCTATGAGTTTGCCGAAAACAATCAGAACTTCCGTAATCATTACAGTTCAAGTAATGATACTTACGGGGCTTTTGGTTTGTTCTACGGCTTACCAACCAGTTACGCCTCAAGCATCAAGGCGCAAGGTGCTTCGCCAGTGTTACTCGATGTACTGAAAGATCAGGGTTACAACTTCGGCCTATTCAGTGGCAGCGGGTTTGAAGATGATCTCTACTCAGAGATTATTTTCCGCGACTTAAAACTAGCGGAAGACCTCGATGGCACACAAGCTCATACCGATAAGCAATCTATCGCGAACTGGAATACATGGTTAACAGAGAAAGCGAGTCAACCATGGTTTAGTTACATCGAAGTCACCACCGTTGATAATTTTGAATCGATCCCTTCAAATAATGACGAAGAAATGTCCGCAAGTGATCGCTTCAAAAAAGCTTATGAATATGCGGTGAAATCAGCGGATAAAACCGTCGCTAGCATTATTGATGAGCTTGAAAAAAATGGACTATTGACAAACACCATCGTGATTATCACTTCTAATCACGGTAGTGAGTTTAACGAAACCAATACGAACAGCTGGGGCGCAAACAGCAACTACAGCCGTTATCAGTTACAAGTTCCTATGGTAATCCAATGGCCAGGAATGTTGGCTGGTGAATTTAATCACAGCACAAGCCACTTGGACCTTTCGGTCACGTTGTTGCAGGATATGCTCGGCGTATCTTCCAACCCATATGATTACAGTAGTGGTCGTAACCTATTTGACGAAAGTCGTCGCCGTTGGATCCTAGCGGGTGACACTCGTGAGCTTGCCTTAATTACTAGCTCACAAACCACAGTGATCGATAAGTTTGGCAACTACAAGTTGTATGACAAAAATTACAAACGACTTCGAGATGATGCACCGAAGTTGCCAGTTTTGATGCAAGGTTTAACTGAGTTACAGCGTTTTTATTCTAAAAACGATTAATACCTAGCAATCCATATACTATTCAAACTCCCCTTTTTGGGGAGTTTGTGTTTATTTAAACAACACAAACCACAAATTTGCGCAGTAAACATCCAATCAGTTCAACTAGGGGTTTACAACATTTTCAAAGCCTTATATTATGCGCCTCAACAACGGAGAGATGGCTGAGTGGTTGAAAGCACCGGTCTTGAAAACCGGCATACGTTAATAGCGTATCTAGGGTTCAAATCCCTATCTCTCCGCCACATTTAGAAAAAGCCCGCTAAGAAATTAGCGGGCTTTTTCGTATATCCAGATTTGAAAAGATTTGTACAAATCCCTCCTTGAATACAAGCTAAGCAATCGCCACATTCAGAAAGAACCCACTAGAAAATTAGCGCCCTTTTCGTTCCAGTGTCCCGTTCTGAATCAGGTTGATACTCACGTCTAGTTGTATTTACTTACCAACAAAAACTTCTTTAGCGGCATTAATGAGCTGCAAATGGATTGGGACGAGGTCTCCATGATTCGTTCGATATCCACCTCCGACGACAGCTGCGACAGGGATACCTCGCGATTTCATTGTTTGCATTAAAAATCTATCACGCTCTAAAATCCCTTGCGTCGACACATCAAAATATCCAAGCTCATCGTCTTGATGTATATCAACACCAGCATCGTAGATAACTAAATCAGGGCGATGAAGATTAAGTGCCATATCGACCACTTCTTTAAACGCCATTAAAAAATCCTCATCACCTGTTCCTCGCACCAAAGGCACATCTAGATCAGACTGAGGCTTCCTAGCCGGGAAGTTTTTGTCACAGTGGAAAGAAAGCGTGATGATATCTGGCTCATCGTGACACAAAGTTGCTGTTCCATCCCCATGGTGAACATCACTATCAATGATCAATACTTTATCGACATGCTCGACTTCGAGCGCTTGCCTGGCCGCGATCACTAAGTCATTAAATAAACAAAAACCACTGCCAAACTCTTTGTGTGCGTGGTGATACCCGCCACTCAAATGAATGGCCACACCATACTCAAGTGCTTTATTTGCGGTCAAAGCCGTGCCCGCCGCTGAAGTTAGCGTTCTGGTAATGAGAGACTCACTCCAAGGAAAACCTATTCGGCGCATTTTCGCAGCTGGCATGTTTCCATTCACTAGCAAGTCGACGTATTCCTGGTCATGAACACGTTTTACTTCCTCAACAGTTAATGCTTCTGGCTGGAAAAACTGCACGTGTTCTTTCCAGTTATCTTTCTCCATATGTACCAATACCGATTCATAGAGGTACTGGTACTTCATAATTGGGTAACGATGCCCCTCTGGCAACTCAAGTTGAGAATAAATCGGGTGGTAGATAAATGGCAGCATGAGAAATTCTTAATAACAATGGTAACGAAATAGTATCAACTTCAAGGGTTGAATAAAATGCAATTTAATTGATAATGATTTTCAATATCAATTAAATTTAATATACATATGAATTCTACTTTCTTTGCTATTCTCGGCGCACTGTTTGGCTCTCTTTGTGCTCTGTCCCTATTTTCATCTTTCGTTGTTGGTGCGTGGTGGCTGGTTGATTTCATTGCGCTTAGCTAACACAATGACTTTCAACTGAAATCAAAAAAATATAGGTGTTTGTATGAGTCAAACCGTCTTTATTACCGGAGCAAATCGCGGCATTGGCCTTAGCTTAACTGAGCTGTACCTGAAGCAAGGCCATCAAGTACACGCTACTAGCCGTTCCTTAGAGAACAGTTCAGAACTACAAACTCTAGCCTCACATTACAGCAATCTAGTTTTGCACGAACTGGATGTCACTCACTACGAACAAGTCGCTAAGCTTGCCGATAAACTCCCGGCCATCGACTTACTCATTAACAATGCAGGATATTATGGCCCCAGGGGATATGGCTTTGGAAACACTGACGTAGAAGAATGGCGTAAAGTCTTCGAAGTGAACACCATTGCACCGTTAAAACTGGTTGAGCACTGTTACCCACGTTTACAACAAGGCAAGATGAAAAAGATTGCTTGTATCTCATCAAAAGTGGGGAGCATGACCGAAAATACGTCCGGTGGCGGTTATATTTATCGTTCATCGAAAGCGGCGCTAAACTCGGTTGTTAAAAGCTTGAGTAATGATTTAACACCTGAAGGATTTACCGTTTTAGCGCTTCATCCTGGTTGGGTAAAAACGGCAATGGGCGGGCCAAATGCATTGATCGATACGCAAACCTCCGCGCAGGGCCTAGCGAACGTGATAGAGCTGAGTACACCGCAACTTTCAGGTCGATTTATTAACTACGATGGTACTGAGCTACCTTGGTAGCGGCGTTAAGAAACAACCATCAATAAACCAAATAACACCTAAGCTAGGCTTCATAATCGTGACTTGGTTGGCAAACATAATGTTCATCGGCGATCTACCAGCATAATTCGCGCAATCTAACTTGAATTTATCTATATCCAATCCAGACTTATGAAAAAGTAGAACAATTAAGGAGAAGGCACGATGGCAGCAGATAGGGATTTGGTTAATTTTAGCGAAGAGCATGAGCTAAACTACTGCTTGAGAAGTGCTGGTAAACGCCAAACTCAAGCGAATCGAGATACATTAGTTGACTTGGGCAACCAGGTGAAAGAGGTTCTGGACAAACGCGTGTTAACTCAAGGTGAAGTAAGAGGCGCGATCCAAAACCACGGTGACCTATTCGAGTAATCTATTTTCAAGCATGCGCGGTGTTTAATTACGCCGCGCTTGTCCTATGCCCGCTTACCTTTGGCTGCACCAGATTTAGTTGCGCCACCACTCTTTGAATAACTACGCTTTTTACGTTTAAACGCAGGACGTTCCACTTTGGGTAGATGACGCAATGAATCAGGGATCGGCCCTGCTTTTACTTGTGCCATCAAGCCATCAATGCGTTGCTCTAGTGCTTGCATAAACGGCTGATATGCCTGATTTCTCTCTGCCATACCTTGTAACTGGTGCTCCCAATGAGCCGTCATATCTGGGTACGTTGAATCCTGTGGCAAGGCATGAATGAGACCTCTTCCCGCAGGAGAGCTGAGAATTGATTTACCTTGACGCGTGAGCAGTTGGCGTTTGAACAGCGTGTCCAAAATACCAGCGCGAGTCGCTTCCGTACCTAGCCCATCAGTATCACGAAGGATTTTTTTCAGTTCTTTATCCGCAACGTAACGGGCGATCCCGGTCATCGCTTGCAACAGCGATGCTTCGGTAAAGTGCTTTGGTGGCTCGGTTTTTCGGTCTTTTATTTCCCCTTCACGACAAGTTAACACGGTGCCTTCTGGTAACGGTGGTACGGCATCAATACCTTCATCTTCCTTGTCAGTTTTGCCCATTAGCGCTTTCCAACCCGGCGAAACTAACTGACGACCTTTCGCGATAAACGTACCACCAGCGATATCGAAAACTAATTTCGCTTCTGCGTAAACCGCCGCCGGATAAAACTGCATGAGATACTGGCGCGCAATCAATTGATACACTTTCATCTCATTGCCCGAAAGCGCATTCACATTAGCTTGTTTTGGTGTAGGGATAATCGCATGGTGCGCATCCACTTTTTTATCGTTCCAGGCTTTGGACTTTAATGTTAAGTCTGCTCCCTGAACGGCACCTTGCAGCTCTTTTGCGTTATTCGCAATAGCTGTTGTCACCGTCCCTGCTTGTGAGTAGTGTTCCATCGGTAAATAGCGACAATCTGAACGTGGATAAGTGATCAGCTTGTGCTTTTCATACAATGCCTGACAAGTATCTAGCACTTGTTGCGCACTCATGCCATAGCGCTTTGCTGCATCGATCTGTAAAGCAGATAATGAATAAGGTAGTGGTGCGGATTGCTTGGTTTGCTTCTGTTCCGACTCCGTCACTTTCGCGGGTTGATTTGCAATGCGGTTTGCAACGTTTTCCACTAACTTACGGTTTAACACTCGCCCTTCTTCATCCTGCCAAGGCTTGCATGCCTCACTTGGCTTCCAACGAGCACGAATATCAAAAGTACCATTGGCATCTTGATATGGGATCAGAGCATGTAGGGTAAAATAGTCCTTCGGTACAAAGTTTTCGATTTCCTCATCACGACGCACCACTAAGCCAAGAACTGGCGTTTGCACTCGCCCTACCGAGAGAACACCTTGATACCCTGCTTTTTGACCAAGCAAGGTATAAGCACGAGACATGTTCATGCCATACAACCAATCAGCCCGAGAGCGAGCCAATGCAGAAACTGAAAGTGGGATAAACTCGCGATTACTGCGCATAGAACTGAGTGCACGTTTAACCGCAGGTAAGTTCAAGTCGGAAATCAGCAAACGCTGTGTGGATTCCTTCTTGGTTTTAGATAACTTGCAATAGTCGAGAACTTCATCAACTAACAGCTGACCCTCTCGGTCTGGGTCTCCTGCATGAATGACTTCGTTAGCTTCTTTGAGCAATTTACGAATCACTGTTAATTGCTTACTTGCGCTTTTCCTCGGTCTGAGCTGCCATTGCTGCGGAACAATTGGTAAATCTGCCATATTCCACTTTTTATAACGCTCATCATAAGCGTCAGGTTCGACTTGTTCGAGCAAATGGCCGATACACCAAGTAACGATATCCCCGTTCCCACAGCGGATGAATCCTTGATCTTTCTTTTGAGGGTTTGGCAGTGCAGCGGCAATCGCACGGCCTAAGCTTGGTTTTTCAGCAATAAACAGACGAGACATAACGTTTTGGAAATAAATATAATTAGGGCCACATTAACGAATGTAGCCCTAATAAATCAAGAAAAACTGTATAAATAAACAGTCAAGTTTGTTTAAGTTTTCAGTTATAGAAATTCAACAAACTGAGAGAGGTCACGCTCAGGAACTTTCATCGGTGTGCAACCAGGCGTACCTAGGTACAAGAAACCAACAATCTCATCGTCGCCTTCTAAACCAAACGCTTGATGAACTTCTGGATGGAACATCCACTTACCTGAGCGCCAAAATCCTTGAAAGCCTTGCGCTACCGCTGCCATCTGCATGGATTGTACGGCACATCCCGCAGATAAGTGTTGCTCTAGTGCAGGCACTTTCTCATGTTCCGTAACTTTAGCAATCACCGTGATCACCATTGGCGCACGAAATGGCGCATTTTTCACCTTTTCGACCACCGCTTCATCACTATTTTCAGCTTCTGCCGCTTTTACCAAGATATCTGACAGTTTTTTCAAACCATCGCCCTGTGCGATAACGAAACGCCAAGGGGTTAATCCCGCATGGTCAGGCGCACGAAGGCCTGCACGAATGATGTTCTCAAGCGCTTTACCTTCTGGTGCAGGCGCAGATAACTTCGCGATAGATCGGCGATTGAGCAAAAGATCGAGAGCGTCCATGAAAGAATCCTTATCGAATATCGTTGTTATTTTGTTTACGCCACTTTAGCACAATCTGCTCCTGCGAATAACAACCGGTTTTCTGTGGGCTTGATAACGTGCTTCACTTAACATCAAACTGGATTTAATGTTAATTTATTCGCGAAATGAATAAGTTGAACATAGGCAGGTTGATGAACAAGGATAAACAAAACAGCATTTACGAAAAGATCGTTAATGACGAAGATGCCCGTGCCTGTAAGGCGATTCCTGAATCAGCTTGTCATCAAGTTCCCGGCAACTTTCTTAAAATCATTCTTGCTCAGTTTTTAACGAAGGTCGGCGATGCGTTAATCAACCCCAAAGTCACGTTGCCGTGGATACTACAAAGTCTCGGGGCACCGGTTTACTTAATTGGTTGGCTCGTTCCTATTCGTGAATCAGGTTCCCTTATCCCACAACTTAGCATCGCGCACTACATCCGACGCATTCCAGTAAGAAAATGGTTCTGGGTAATTGGCAGCATCTTGCAGGCTCTTTCCATATTTGCAATCGGAGTGGTCGCATTAACTCTGACAGGAGCTGCTGCGGGTTATGGTGTAATTGCATGTCTTGTGATCTTCAGCCTCTCACGCGGTTTAAATTCCGTCGCATCAAAAGATGTGTTGGGAAAAACCATCCCCAAAAACCAACGAGGTCAAGTCAACGGCTGGTCTTCAAGCGCTGCTGGCCTTGTTACGTTGCTTTTCGCTAGCCTTCTGGCACTAGCCTGGCTATGGGACGTAGAGCCGACGGAGCGCTTTTACAGTCTGAGTTTAGGGTTAGCGGGCGCCATATGGCTTATTGCGGCATTAGTTTATGCACGAATTAATGAGTATGCCGGTGAGGTAGACGGTGGTCGAAATGGCGTCCTTGAGGCATTTAAACAACTCGCGTTACTTAAAACAGACGTGACCTTTCGTCGATTCGTTATCACGCGGACACTATTTTTATGTTCTGCGCTGAGTGCACCGTACTACATTGTGCTGGCACAGCAATCTCTCGGTGGACAGCTCTGGGTGCTAGCTCTCTTTATGTTTGCGAGTGGCTTGGCCTCCTTTGTGTCAGGTCCTTTCTGGGGAAGAATGTCCGATCGCTCTAGCCGCAGTGTGATGGTCATCGGCGCAACGATGAGCGCGCTACTTGGCGTTGTTTTATTTGTTTACGATACGTGGGTCACCGCTAGCCAAAGCTTCCTATTCGTGATTCCTCTGCTCTACTTTTGTGTGTGCATTGCCCACGACGGAATACGAGTCGGACGAAAAACCTACTTAGTTGATATCGCGGAAGGTGACAAACGGACAAGCTATGTAGCCGTGAGTAACACGGTAGTTGGGATAATGCTGCTTCTAATGAGTTCTCTTGGTGTTATGTCGAACTTTTTGAGCCTTTCAGCTGTGGTGTTAGTGTTCTCTTTTATTACTCTTGCTGGCGTGGTAATGGCCAAACAACTGCCAGATATCAGTGACTAGTTCTATACAAAAAAGCTGCGCTCAAAGCGCAGCTTTCATAGTAAACACACATTGAAAGACTAAAGTTTTACCGCCAATTTAACACCTTGACGAATCGCACGCACAGCATCAAGTTCACCCGCATGGTCAGCTCCGCCAATGATATGAATCTTTTCTCCAAGTTCAGACCATTTATCTTCAAATGGACGTACAGACTCTTGCCCCGCACAAATGATAACTTTGTCTGCATTAAGTAACTGCGCGCTTCCGTCTACATGTATGTGCAAACCTTGATCATCAATTTTATCGTAAGACACGCCACCGACTAAATGTACGCCCCGTTTTTCAAGGGTACGTTTATGGATCCAACCTGTCGTTTTACCCGGACCTTTACCTACACGACCTTTACGACGCTGAAGCACCCAGACTTCTTTATCGCTGACCGCATCAGGGTAAGGGTATAAACCACCCGGTTGAGACATCTCTTTGTCGATTCCCCATTCATGCAACCAGTCATCCAACGTTTGTCCAACTGGCTCTGTGAGCATGGTCGCGACATCTACGCCAATACCACCAGCACCAACGATAGCCACTTTCTCACCGACTGGCGTTTTGTCTCGAATGAGAGTTTGATAGTCGACGACTTTCTCTGGGTTATCAATTCCATCAATATTGACTTTACGTGGCTCAACACCCGATGCCATCACTATCTCATCGTATTCTGTGAGTAAGTCATAGTTCGCTTCCGTCGATAAGTGCAGATTCACGCCTGTTTCATCAATACGGTTAGCGAAATATCGTATCGTCTCTCGAAACTCTTCCTTGCCAGGGATCTGCATCGCAAGACGGAACTGACCACCGATGCGGTCGTTCTTTTCGAACAAATCAACCTTATGGCCACGTTCAGCCAGTGTAGTCGCACAAGCCAAGCCCGCAGGGCCTGCACCAACAACTGCAATGTTTTTCTTCTTAAAGGCTGGTTCAACAACAATTTCGGTTTCATAGCACGCTAGAGGGTTCACTAAGCAACTGGCGCGCTTACCTTTAAACACGTTATCTAGACACGCCTGATTACAACCAATACACGTATTGATAAGCTGCGCTTTTTCCTGTTCGGCTTTAGCAACAAAGTAAGGATCAGCCAAGAATGGGCGCGCCATCGAAACCATATCGGCATGCCCAGAAGATAGAATACGTTCTGCTTCGTCTGGCGTATTTATTCGGTTACAAGTGATGATAGGAACCGAAACGTGAGGCTTAACTTTTTCCGTAACCCACGTAAACGCACCGCGTGGTACTTGAGTCGCAATGGTAGGAACTCGAGCCTCGTGCCAACCGATACCCGTATTGATAATCGTGACGCCAGCCTCTTCAAGCGCTTTCGCCAATTCGATAACGTCTTCAAATGTGCTGCCCTGCTCGACAAGATCCAGCATAGAGAGACGGAAAATGATGATGAACTTGTCGCCCACCGCCTTACGAACCGCTTTGACAATTTCTAGCGGAAAACGCATACGTTTTTTGTAACTGCCACCCCAATCGTCGTAACGCATGTTCGTGCGCTTACATAAGAATTGGTTTATCAGGTAACCTTCCGAGCCCATTAACTCGACGCCATCATAACCAGCAAGCTGGGCTAACTCAGCGCTGTTCGCAAAGGCATCAATGGTTTTCTTAATCTGGCGGTCGCTCATTTCACTCGGAGCAAACTTTGCAATTGGCGCTTTAATGCCAGACGCACTTTGCGAGAATGGATGCATGGCATAACGCCCAGCATGAAGAATTTGTAGGGCAATTTTGCCACCGTGCTTGTGCACCGCTTCTGTCACAACTTTGTGGGCCTTGGCATGCTTTGGCTTGCTGAACTCAGCACTCAATGGGTGCAAACGACCGCGTAAGTTCGGAGAAAAACCTCCGGTTACAATCAGTCCAACACCGCCTTTCGCGCGTTCTTCATAGAAAGCCGCGAGCTTCTGTAATCCTTCTTTGTGCTCTTCTAAGCCCGTGTGCATTGATCCCATCAGGACTCGGTTTCGTAATTGTGTAAAACCGAGATCCAGTGGCTTTAATAGGTTTGGGTACATGGCAGACATCACTTAACATCCATTGTTATTATCATGGTCTGACCAGATTAAGCCCGCTCAACCAAAAAATCAAACAAGCGTTTACATTTTTGTAACACCGATCAATCTCGCGTGAAAATATGCCAATTGTTGAGTGGTCGTGATAAGCTAAAAAAATGTTATCTTTTGAGATCTTAGAGATAAGAACCCATACTTTGTTAGACTCGGCGTAACTATCTCGTTATGGAGACAAGATGAAAAAACTCTTCAAATTTATTGGTTTGATATTTAAAGGGATATGGAAGAGCATCACCTTTATCAGACTCGCACTGGCAAACCTGATCTTCTTGCTGATGATTGCCGTTTTCTACTTTGCTTTTACTTATACCGGAGACGGTCAACCCGTCGTCGAAAAAGAGTCGGCATTGGTGATGAACCTTTCAGGTCCGATTGTCGAACAAAGACGCTATGTAAATCCAATGGACTCTTTTGCTGGTTCCCTTTTGGGCAATGAGTTACCGAAAGAAAACGTCCTTTTCGATATCGTTGATACTATTCGCTACGCGAAAGACGATCCTAAAGTGTCTGGATTAGTGCTAGCACTGCGAGACATGCCAGAAACAAATCTCACGAAATTACGTTACATCGCGAAAGCGTTGAACGAATTTAAAGCGTCAGGTAAACCCGTTTACGCCGTAGGTGATTTTTACAACCAAAGCCAATATTACTTGGCAAGTTACGCTGATAAAGTTTACCTAGCACCTGATGGCGGCGTATTGATTAAAGGTTACAGTGCCTATTCAATGTACTACAAAACGTTATTGGAAAAGCTCGATGTTTCTACTCATGTTTTTCGCGTAGGTACTTATAAATCCGCTATCGAACCTTTTATTCGTGATGACATGTCCGATGCCGCGAAAGAGTCTGCAACACGCTGGGTTACTCAGTTGTGGAGTGCTTTTGTTGATGACGTAACCACAAACAGAAATATTGATGCGAAAGTGCTTAACCCAACCATGGATGAGCTGATTGACGAAATGAAGTCAGTGAATGGTGATCTTGCTCAGCTCGCGGTTAAAATGGGCTTGGTTGATGAACTCGCGACACGCCAAGACATTCGCACTCTATTTGCCAAACAGTTTGGTAGTGACGGCAAAGACAGCTACAACGCGATTGGTTACTACGACTACCTTGCAACGATTCGTCCTGATTACACACTACCTCAGCACGATATCGCCGTTGTTCTAGCAAGTGGCGCGATTATGGATGGTCAACAACCTCGTGGTACTGTCGGAGGTGACACCGTCGCAAGCTTGCTGCGTCAAGCACGCAATGATGAAAAGGTGAAAGCGGTCGTGTTGCGAGTAGATAGCCCTGGGGGTAGTGCCTTTGCCTCTGAAGTGATTCGCAACGAAGTAGAAGCACTGAAACAAGCAGGCAAGCCAGTTGTTGTATCCATGTCGAGTTTAGCCGCTTCTGGTGGTTATTGGATTTCAATGAGCGCAGACAAGATCGTTGCTCAGCCAACAACACTGACGGGTTCCATTGGTATTTTTAGTGTCATCACCACGTTTGAAAAAGGCTTTAGTAAGTTAGGCATTAATACTGATGGCGTTGGCACATCGCCGTTCTCTGGTGACGGCATTACCACTGGCCTTTCTGACGGCGCGTCTCAAGTATTCCAATTAGGTATCGAGCACGGTTACAAGCGCTTTATTTCTCTAGTTGGCGAGAATCGCGATATGTCTCTAGAGGAAGTTGACAAAGTTGCTCAAGGTCGAGTTTGGACTGGCCAAGACGCACTATCCTTTGGTCTTGTCGACCAGATGGGTGACTTTGATGATGCCGTAGAACTAGCGGCAAAACTGGCGAATGTGACCGATTACGGCATTTACTGGGTAGAAGAACCGCTTTCTCCCACTGAACTATTTTTACAAGAGTTCATGAAACAGGTGAAAGTCTCTCTAGGTATTGATGCAACCAGCTTGCTACCAAAAAGTCTTCAACCCGTAGCTCAACAGTTCGAACAAGACGCAAGCTTGCTACAAAGCTTTAACGATCCTAAAGGTCAATACGCATTTTGTTTGAACTGCCAAGTGCAGTAGCTTTTTCACTAATATTACAAAGGGTATCTCTACTTGAGGTGCCCTTTTTATTACGCTCAACATCTCCTCAGATGACTTTCTGATGCTGTGCGCATAGCCTCGCATCTCAAGGTTATTTAGGTATATAATCCCCGCCTCTGTTCCCCTACATGAAAGAAAAAACGATGACTAGAAAACACATCTACATCGCTTACACCGGTGGCACCATCGGAATGCAAAAATCGGATCACGGCTATGTGCCTATTGCTGGCTTTATGGAAAAGCAACTAGCAAGCATGCCAGAGTTTCACCGTCCTGAAATGCCGAATTACACTATCCACGAATACGATCCTCTGATTGACTCATCAGATATGACGCCTGCCGACTGGCAGCAGATTGCGGATGATATTCGTGACAACTATGACAAATACGATGGTTTCGTCATCCTACATGGTACTGACACCATGGCATACACAGCATCTGCATTGTCTTTCATGCTTGAAAACCTTGGCAAGCCAGTGATTGTTACGGGTTCACAGATCCCTCTTGCGGAGCTGCGTTCTGACGGTCAAGCAAACCTATTGAATGCTCTGCATATTGCCGCAAACTACCCGATCAACGAAGTGACTTTGTTCTTCAATAATCAGTTGATGCGTGGTAACCGCAGCACAAAATCTCATGCGGACGGTTTTAATGCCTTTACTTCACCAAACCTTCCTCCACTACTGGAAGCCGGGATCAATATTCAAGTAAGCAACAGCGTAACCGTTGGTGCACAACCAGAAGGTGAATTTAAGGTTCACAACATCACACCACAACCAATCGGTGTGATCACCATGTACCCTGGTATATCACATGAAGTTATTCGTAATACGCTTCGTCAGCCTGTAAATGCGATGATTCTGTTGACTTTTGGTGTGGGCAATGCGCCTCAAAACCCTGAGCTACTGGGCCACCTTAAAGAAGCCTCTGAGCGCGGCGTTATTGTCGTGAACCTGACTCAATGTTTGGCAGGCAAAGTGAATATGGGCGGCTACGCCACGGGTTGTGCACTGGCAGACTCTGGAGTTATCAGCGGCTTTGACATGACGCCAGAAGCGGCACTAGCAAAACTGCATTACCTTCTAAGCCAAAACCTTTCTTACGAAGAAGTGAAAGAGAGAATGCAGCAAGTACTGCGTGGTGAGATGAGCCTGTAAATTCAAGCTTACTACGATCTAAAAAGCCCAATAGAGATTGGGCTTTTTTCTTTTAAAGTCAAAGTAGTAGCGGTAAACGACACCCTGTAAAAATCAAAGGTTCGCTTAATCAATGTTCGGATTGACACGAACAATGTCGCTCTCTTCTCCGCTAAATTGTTTTTTAAGTTCTTGCTTCGATTTAAAGCTGATTTCACCACCTGCCGCAACCGTCATGTGCTGCGCATCAGTATTATGTTTTGATTGATACAACATCACAGCTTGCATACACGAATCTCGCTGCTCTTTAGAAAGTGTTGTACCCTCAGGCCATCTTCCCGTTTCTACTGCATAGACTAAGCGATCATAAACTTCTGGAGTCATCGCTTGTAATAGTTGTTCTGCGTCCATAATGTACCTTCTTATTACATTCTATTTACAGAACATAACGGGTTAAGAAACTGAGTCAAGAATACGAAAATGAATTGGTGTAACGGATCACAAGCAAAGCCATGAAAAGAACACACTGGTTACTTCTCGGCCTCACAAGTCTCGCACTAACGGGCTGTTTCGAAGGTAACGTGACAACCGAAGAGTTGTGCCAAAAAACACCAGAGCTGCGCTGCAAACAGCTCAATATGGATGACGGGCAATGTCGAGTTCCCAGAACAAACTTAGTATGGCATCGGTTTGAGCAACTGAAACATCCATCAGAAGCCAGTCAAATTATCGAATACGGTCTGGTCGCTGAATATAGGAAATGCTTAGAACTCGCCTCTCAGATCACACCTATTGATCAAAGTGCTCTCAAGAGACAGCGTTTTAACGCTTTGGTACACAGTATTGATGAGCTAGAACGCATCGTAAACGAGTTAAAAAGCTCAGAAGACCCCGCTACTTTGTATTTTTTGTGGTCTCAAACGGGTGACATCCAAGCTCGTCGCGCATTTTTACAAATGGAAGGCTCACCCAAGTTAAATACTGCTGAGATGCAATATGCATTAGCTACTTTCTATACTAATCGAGATGCTAAGAAAACGTTGATACTGCTGAATAAAGCGTTGTCTTTATCGGATGAAGACAACCTTAATCCGATCATTCTCAAATCAATGGCAAGCATTCATCAAGGGCTTGGAGAAAAAAAGCGCGCGTATCTGTGGGCAATGGTTGCAAAAAGATTCGACGTCCCGCTTGCTGATGAAAAGCAGCTCAAGCGTATGTTTAATTTTAGTCATGCAGAGCAATATCAGCAGCTAGATGAATTAGCTGAATCGGTGGCAAAAGCCATAGAGAGAGGGAACTACTCTCCAGCAATGATATCCAAAGAGATATAAACGAAAAAACTCCCGCAATTGGCGGGAGTTTTTCTTTGGGTGAAACTACACTCTGTTTTCTACTTACAACAAATCGTATTGAAAGGATAAAACACTATCGAGCACAATTTTGTCGTTATTGTTCTGATTTGTTGAAAATTAACGACACTGAATTAACACAAAAACGCTCACCCGTGGTCTGTGGGCCATCTTCAAAAACGTGCCCTAGATGGCTATCACATGCGGCACAACGAATCTCTGTACGTACCATTCCGTGACTCAGATCTTCTAAATAGCGCACCGCTTGATCATTGATGGGCGCATCAAAA
This sequence comes from Vibrio sp. 1-2 (7-a), assembly GCF_013048515.1. Classification (NCBI taxonomy): domain Bacteria; kingdom Pseudomonadati; phylum Pseudomonadota; class Gammaproteobacteria; order Vibrionales; family Vibrionaceae; genus Vibrio; species Vibrio sp. 1-2 (7-a). The sequence goes on along the minus strand of NZ_VHSQ01000001.1, from coordinate 417,534 downwards.
CTTGGCCAACCACAGCCAGAGTCATACTTGTTATCAGAGACAAAGAGAGGGGCATTGCAACAGGTACAAGCATAAACACCCGTCTCTTTATTATGCAGTAGTTTACCGCTGAAAGGCGGTTCTGTACCTTGCTCTCGGCAGACACGAAACTCTTCTTCAGAAAGTTGCTCACGCCACTGCTCATCTGACTTCGCCACTTTTTTCCCGTTTTGTTCCACGACTTTCTGCTCCTTCTTTACTGTTTTTGGTATTGACTTTTTTAGCAAAAAACTTGCTTCTCTTAACAGTTGTAGCACATACTTTCTCACCAGGACACCATGCGTAATTAATTTGATAAGAGCACTTATCTCACCAGTTATATTACGCCAACTGGACTACAGAAGAATCAGTTAAAAGTTTAAAAAACGAACATTTGCGAAGAATTGTTAAAAAAAGCGTCGCTTTTTTTTGACTTTAAACAAGTTAAGTCCGATTATCACTTGCAGATGTTTACTGGATTCTGTAATTTTACTACCAGTTATCTTTAATCAGAAATTAAGTTGTGGAGCAACTATAATGACTATCAAAGTAGGTATTAACGGTTTTGGCCGTATCGGTCGTTTCGTATTCCGTGCAGCGCAAGAGCGTGCTGACATCGAAGTTGTAGGTATCAACGACCTTATCGACGTAGATTACATGGCATACATGCTTAAGTACGACTCAACTCACGGCCGTTTCAACGGTACTGTTGAAGTTGAAGGCGGTAACCTAATCGTTAACGGTAAAACTGTACGTGTTACTGCAGAGCGCAACCCAGCGGACCTTAAGTGGGACGAAATCGGTGTTGACGTTGTTGCAGAAGCAACTGGTCTTTTCCTAACTGACGAGACTGCACGTAAGCACATCGAAGCTGGCGCGAAGAAAGTTGTTCTAACTGGTCCTTCAAAAGACGCTACTCCAATGTTCGTAATGGGCGTTAACCACGCTACTTACGCTGGTCAAGACATCGTTTCTAACGCTTCTTGTACTACTAACTGTCTAGCGCCTATCGCTAAAGTTCTTAACGACAAGTTCGGTATCGAATCTGGTCTTATGACTACAGTTCACGCTACTACAGCAACTCAAAAAACTGTAGACGGTCCTTCTGCTAAAGACTGGCGCGGTGGTCGTGGTGCTTCTCAAAACATCATCCCATCTTCAACTGGTGCTGCTAAAGCTGTAGGCGTTGTTCTTCCAGAACTAAACGGCAAACTAACTGGTATGGCTTTCCGCGTACCAACAGCTAACGTTTCTGTAGTTGACCTAACAGTTAACCTAAAAGAGGGCGCATCTTACGAAGCTATCTGTGCAGCAATGAAAGAAGCTTCTGAAGGCGAACTAAAAGGTGTTCTAGGTTACACTGAAGATGCAGTAGTATCTCAAGACTTCATCGGTGAAGTTCAAACTTCTGTATTCGATGCTAAAGCTGGTATCGCTCTAACTGATAACTTCGTTAAAGTTGTATCTTGGTACGACAACGAAATCGGTTACTCAAACAAAGTTCTAGACCTAATCGCTCACATCTCTAAGTAATTAGATAGTTAGCAATTAGCGAATAACTTCGTTAAAGAAAAGGCGGCTCTAGAGTCGCCTTTTTTGTATCTGGAATTTGAGAGAATACCTCGGCGCTGTTGCATTGTATTTGCGACGGATGTCGAAACCCTACTTTCCCCAATGATAGGAAACAGCACATGGATTTAAAAACTCTCCCAGCTCTAACCGTGTTATCTGATAACGTTACTGTCGTTGAAATTGATCAGGTCAAAGTAGTACGTGTTATTCATGAGAAAGCGACAGCAGGCATATCCTTACATGGTGGTCACGTTGTTTCGTTCACTCCTGCTGGTCATGAAGATTTGATTTGGATGAGCGAGAAGGCGATTTTCGACGGGAAAAAAGCCCTGCGAGGCGGCATTCCCGTTTGCTGGCCATGGTTTGGCCGTATTGCAGCACCGGCTCATGGTTTCGCACGTACTGCTGAATGGGAGCTGGTTGAACATCGCGAGAACGATAACGGCGTGATTGTTGAACTTGCTCTGTTCCCGACAGAAGAAATCCACGATATTTGGCCACATATGTTTGACGCTCGTTTAGTGGTTGAAGTTGGCGATGAGCTAAAAGTGACACTCAAAGTCATGAACATCGATGACGAAGCTTGGACCTTCTCTGGCGCGTTACATACTTACCTAAACGTTGGAGACATTAAGCAAGCACAAACAACAGGCATGGGTGCCGAGTACATTGATAGCTTGAAAGCTGATGCGGTATGCCAAGGTGGTGATGTTCTGCAACTCACAGACACCATTGATCGCGTTTACACGCAACCAGAAGCGAAAATTTTGGTAAAAGATCCGGAACTGAATCGTACATTAAGCGTGGAAAACCATGGTCATAACTCCGCGGTACTTTGGAACCCTTGGGCAGAAGGTGCACAAGGTATGGCTGATATGGCTGACGATGGTTACCAAACCATGCTGTGTGTTGAATCTACTGTTCACGCTCCAAGTATCGAGCAAGGTAAAACGCTCCAGCCAGGTGAGACTCATGAACTTGTCACTGTAATTTCAGTGCAGTAGTTATAACCAGATCAAAGGTCGGGAATACCCGACCTTTTTTGTAATAAAAGCCCCGACTAGATGGTCCTCTCTCAACTAACTTATTGGTTATCAGTCACTTTTGACTATTTCATTAATAAATATCAAAAAATTCGATCATATAAACCGATAGCATGCCGATACAAAACTCATAAATAATAAAAATATCAGGAACTGATCTATGTTAGAGAGATACCGAAATCAAAGTGTCGGATTCCAGTTAAAGCTGGTTATCACTTTGTGTCTATTCATTGCTTTCAGCAGTATTGCTGCGCTTGTTTACCGTAACGCTTCCGATGTTCTACTGGAAAGCACCCTTAAAGAGCACCAATCTAAAGTAGAGTCGATGGCAAAAACCATTGCTGGCCAATTCGATGCTTATCTGCATACCGCTAAAGTGCTCGAGTCCACTTTTCGTAATGGCTACCTTGCCGGTGTTTATGTCGAAAACTATACCGTTGATTTCATGGGTCACGAAATACCAAACATCACTCAATACAGTGAAAACTTAATTAACGACACAAAGCTGGTCGATAGCTTCACACGTGATACCGGTGCTATCGCGACTTTATTCGCGCCTTTGGGAGATGACTTTATCCGTGTATCTACCTCACTAAAAGATCCACAAGGTCAACGAGCAGTGGGAACCACGCTAGGTCTCGACCACCCAGGTTATCAGCAACTAAAAGCTGGTCAGCCATATTACGCTCAAATAAAGTTGTACGGCGAACGATACATTACCTATTACTCTCCAATTAAAGATGCTACAGGAAAAGTTGCAGGGTTATCGTTTATTGGTTTGCCTGTAGATCAAGCAACACAAACGCTATTCGATGCGCTAGAGGAGATTAAATGGGGCGATACTGGCTATACCATCATTGTCGACAACGACGACAACAATCTTGGTAAGTACCTACTCCATCCGACCAAAAGTGCAACCGACCCTTCAATCACAGAAGTTCGTGACTACGAGGGTAATAAGCCTTTCCATAAAATTTTTGAACAAAAGAGCGGATTAATTCTCTACCCTTACCAATTCGGCTCAACAGTCGGCGAAAAGTACTTAGTGTTTACCGAAGTACCAGGCTGGAACTGGAAACTACTGGGTGGTACGTTCATCAAAGAAGTGACCAAAGGCAGTGATACACTACTCAAACTTATCGCCATCATTTCTTCGGTAGCGGCAATCATTACTTTTGTTGTACTGACACTTTTCTTGAATCGCAGCTTAAAACCTCTGACCGTTCTAAACTCCTATATGACTCGCTTGGCGGGCGGCGAGGTCAGCTTGAACGTCCCAGCGTCTCGTAAAGCATCAAAGAATGAAATTACGAACTTGAGTTCGGGTGTTGCCAGTATGGCAGGTCAGCTCAATGAACTTGTTGGCAAGATCCGTTCAACAAGCGACTTAGTGGAGAGCAACTCCACCAGCGTTGCCAACGATGCCCATAGCAATTTGACCCAAGCCGACCGACAACAACAAGAAGTCGAGCAAGTTGTGACAGCGATTGAAGAAATGGCCTCTTCCGCTCAATCTGTCGCACAACAAGTCGAAAGCATTGCGGAAAACGTACGCTCAGCGAATACCGATAGTCAATCTGGTCTCGCGATTGTGGAAGGCGTATGTATCGATGTTGCTCAACTTAACGATCAGTTGGATCAATCAGCAGCGGCTATCGAGCAAGTCAATCGCGATAGTGAGAGTATTCAAACCGTCACGAAGATGATTGATGAGATTGCAGAGCAAACCAACCTACTTGCGTTGAATGCAGCCATTGAAGCCGCACGAGCAGGTGAGCAAGGTCGTGGCTTCGCAGTTGTAGCAGATGAAGTGCGCACACTTGCGCACCGTACACAAAGCTCAGTTCAGGATGTAGTTGAAATTATTGAGAAGCTAAAAGGCTCTACTCACAATGCAGTTAATATGATGACCGACAGCCAACGCAGTGCCAATCAGGTCTTAGACAAAGCACAAGACGCAGGTACAGCATTAGAGGCCATCGCAGTACAAGTCCAGTCGATAGCGTCTCAAGCCGACGCCATTGCTGCGACCTCAGAAGAGCAAGCGCAAGTATCCCAAGAAATTGCTGCAAATGCCCATTCTATCAGTGAGCTAAACCGAGAAAGCCGCGACACCAGCGCGAAAACCTCGCAAAGTGCCATTGAACTGCAACAACAAGCTCGGAACTTGAAAGAGCAAGTCGACTTCTTCCACTAATACTGAATAAGAGCCGATTCCATCGGCTCTTTTTGTTTCACTTGAGACCACGCTTTTTGATAGAATTTGCCGCCCTACTTTCTGTTCGAGATCGTCATGAACTATCAATGCCCTTTATGCCACCAAACTCTAGCGTTAAATGAAAAAACGTTTAAGTGCGAAAACAATCATCAGTTTGACTTAGCAAAAGAAGGCTACGTTAACTTGATGCCAGCGCACCACAAACGTTCTAAAGATCCTGGTGACAATAAAGAGATGATGCAAGCTCGTCGTCGATTCCTTGAAGGGAATTACTACAACCCAATGCGCCAAGAGGTTGCGCAGCTGTGCGCGAAATACACTGAGGGAACCGATCATCAGTTATTAGATATTGGTTGCGGCGAGGGTTACTACACGGATCAAGTGCAGAAAACGATACAAACGCAAACGGACGATGCGACTATATATGGATTGGACATTTCAAAAGTTGCGATTCGTTATGCGGCGAAGCGCTACACACAGTGTCACTTTAGCGTCGCTTCTAGCCATCGGCTTCCTTTCGCGAATGAATCCTTAGATGCTATTTTGCGCATTTATGCCCCTTGCAAGGCAGAAGAGCTGCAACGCGTTGTAAAAGAGAACGGTGTGGTCATCACGGTGACACCTGCAAGCCGTCACTTATACCAACTACGTGAACGCATTTATCAAGATGTTCGTCTTCACAGTGAAGAGCCAGAACATATTGAAGGATATGAATTAGAGCATCAACAACATCTTAACTATGTTATGAATTTGAAGGACGGGGCCGCATTCGATTTATTGCAAATGACGCCATTCGCATGGAAAGCAACCGATGCACTTCGTGAAGAGTTGAAGTCCGCTACACTCTATCAATGTGAGGCTGATTTTATGCTACGCGTATATCGCAAAAAGTCCACTCAGTAATAATAGTGGCAGACAACAAACGCAAATAGTTATCATTTATATTGATTCATTGCTCAGCCTCCATTAATATCATCCGGACATTTTTGGAGGCTTTTCAATGCGCTTTTCTATTTTAAGCTTGCTCTTTGCTGGCTTACTTACTGGTTGTTCTTCTGTTCCGTCAACTAACTCTCACCCTACCTCTGCGGAAGTCACTACTTTTTACGACTACCAACTTTACACTCCTTCTGGCGAGCACATCGCTCTAAGTGAACTACCAAAAGAGCTGCAACAAGCAGATGTCATTCTTATTGGTGAATGGCACACACATGCCGGCGTTCATCGCTTTCAAACAGATATGCTCAAACAACTTTCATCTTATGACCGCCCACTCGCGTTATCAATGGAACAATTTACCCGCGACAAACAACCTGTTGTTGACGCTTACCTGCGTGGGGAAATCGGTGAACAGTACTTGATGAAACAAGCCAATGCTTGGCCCAATTATGAGAGCGACTATCGCCCTCTCGTTGAGTTTGCTAAGCAGAAAAATCTCCCGGTGATTGCAGCGAATGCACCAAAGGGCATTGTCCGATGTATTGGTCGACAAGGGCTAGATTACATTAACAAGCTCGATGATGATCAGCGGATGTTCATTGCACAAGCCATCAACACTGGTAGTAGTCCGTACAAAGAAAAGTTCATGGCATCCATGCATCACGGTAAGCCAGAGCAGACGGAAAAACAGTTTGCAGCTCAAGTTACTTGGGATGAAACTATGGCGGAATCTATCGTTAGCTACCTAGACGACAACCCAGGCGCTCAGGTTGTCCATGTTGCGGGCAAGTTTCACACCGAGCAAGGGTTGGGTACGGCTGCATCCATCTTAAGCCGCAACCCGAGCTTAAAAGTGGTTGTAATTAGCCCAACAGATAATGTGCTTGCTGATCATACTGATTATCAGTTAGAGGTTCTTGCACCACCAGTACGGTATGTACAAGATGCTCACCGCATGGCGGCATATCAACACCTCACTAAGCGCAATAGCGATCTTCAATGTAAGTAGCTGGTCTCCAATTTAAGTTACTACCTTGTCGTTGCGTTGCATCATCACACTGCTCCGAGTTCATAGAGTGACAACGGTCTGCTTCCTGCTGGTCTATTTTTTGCTAATGATCACGAATAGAAACCAGAAGCGGCAAAAGCAGACCTGTTTTTATCCAAATAGCTTCAGAAATAGACTTTGCCGCCGATAGTAATATAACTGCTTTTTACCCGCACTCAGTGAACGAGTGTCGATGTTCCAAGGAGTATTCGATGAATCCAGTAGGAAGCACTTCTGTTAATAGCTATGCCAAACAATCTGTCGCCTCTAAGCAAACAAGTATTGCACAAGAGGAAGGCATCGCTTCGCCGCTAAAAGTCGAACACAATAAGGTGACACTGTCTACTGAGGGCAAAGCGCTCCTCGCCGCTCTGCAGCAAATCGAACACGACAGTAAGAGAGTAGAAGCAGAAGATAAATCTGTTGGTGAAAAAGTGGAGTCCTTTACACATGGCGCACTTGGCATGGATCACCCTGACAAAATCGAGGAAGAAGAAGACGGCTCATACTCTGCGGGTCAATACCTTTCTGCGGCCCTCACTGTCGGTGGCATCATATTAGCGTTGGTCTAATAATCGTTACGACAATAAATCCTATTTGAATAAATCACTAACTGCAGCCCATAATTTGATACGTCAAAGAACGATATGTCGTAAACGTAGGTTATATACTCCTCAATTCGACCGCTCTTATGACCTTAGAACGCATACTCGTTTATTGCTCCCTAAACTAGGTTTCTTGTGAAGGCACTGAATGGATAACTTTAGTCCATGCTTTCAACTCCTAAGCGTAATCCAAGCCCACGTTTGTGGGCTTTCTTCTTTCTAAATTCACAAACGTTAGAGGCTGATTCACTTTTTCTACAAACCCAAGCAAAGACGACAATTTAGTTAAACTTTTATTACCGACATAAAATCTTCATAAATCATTGTTTTAATGCCAGCGCTTTCAATAAACAAGGAAAATATAATGAAGCGCTTAGTATCTCCAATCGTTACCGCAGTGGCAGCATCAACCCTCTCTTTTAATGCACTCTCGGCCGAAATCAAAAACGTTATTCTGATGATCGGCGATGGCATGGGGCCTCAACAAGTTGGTCTACTAGAGACTTACGCCAAACACGCACCTAACTCGATTTACAAAGGCGAAACTACCGCGTTGTATAAACTCGCTCAAGAAGGTGTGATTGGATCATCACTGACCAATCCAGAAGACGCGATTGTCGTCGACTCTGCGTGCTCCGCAACGATGCTAGCAACAGGACTACCTACCGCTTCTGAAGTCATTGGCATTGATAGCCAAGGCAACCACGTTGAAACCATTTTGGAAAAAGCCAAAAGCAAAGGTAAGGCTACGGGTCTCGTCTCTGATACACGTATGACTCATGCAACGCCAGCCGCATTTGCCGCTCATCAACCACACCGTTCTCTAGAAAACAGTATTGCGGCGGACATGCTAGAAACTGGCGTAGACGTGATGATGTCTGGCGGACTTCGTCATTGGATTCCAAAGTCGACAAACGACAAGGGAGAGACATACGAGCAACTTGAAAAGCTCACTGAAGGTAATGTCTACCTAAAGTCGAAACGTAAAGATGAGCGCAACTTGCTTACTGAGGCGCAAGACCAAGGTTACAACCTGGCTTTCAGCCGCGATATGCTCACACAAGCTAAAGGTGACAAATTACTTGGACTTTTTGCTTACTCTGGCATGAACGATGGTATTGCCTACAGTCAAAGCAAAAACGATCCAAAACGTACGCAGCCATCACTGAAAGAAATGACCACCAAAGCAATCGACATCCTTTCAAAAGACAAAGATGGCTTTTTCTTAATGGTTGAAGGCGGTCAAATTGACTGGGCTGGCCACAGTAACGATGCGGGTACGATGCTGCATGAAATGATCAAGTTCGACGAAGCGGTAGACTCGGTTTATGAGTGGGCAAAAGGCCGTGATGACACACTGATCATTGTTACCGCTGACCACGAGACCGGTTCTTTCGGCTTTAGTTACTCATCAGCAAACTTGCCTAAACCGCAAAAACGCGATGGCGAAGCATTCAAAAATCAAGATTACGCGCCAAACTTCAACTTTGGTAAGTTCGAGATCCTTGATGGTTTATACAACCAAAAGAAAAGCTACTACGGCATGATCAGTGAGTTCCAAGCGCTTGATAAGAAAGAGCAAACCCCAACGAAGTTTGCAGAAGTCGTGAACGCAAATAGCGATTTTTCGATTACGCCTGAGCAAGCTGAACGCGTACTAGCAAGTAAACCAAATCCATACCGACTCGCTGGACACAAATACTTAAGCGAAGAGAACGTTCCTACAATCAATGACTTTGATGCGTTCTTTCCTTACAACGACCGTGGCAACTTGCTAGCTCGTGAGCATGCAACAAAGCAAAACACAGTATGGGGAACGGGTACTCATACGCATACCCCAGTCAACGTATTTGCTTGGGGGCCGGCAGAAACTATCCTTCCGGTATCAAAAATCATGCACCACTCTCAGTTAGGTGAGTACTTAAAGCAACAAATCAAATAATCGGCTTGCACTTACTTCACGACTCGTGATGTTCAAACGCTCTCGTAAGGGAGCGTTTTTTTATACATGAAAATAGTTGACGTTTTAAACAATAAACCTCAATAATTATAGGTCTTTGATTATATGAATGAAGAAAATGTGCGAAATATTTGCTAAGCAGCCCCAAGACAACTACCAGTTCATCACCCGCTCTATCCGTATTGATGGTCACGCCACAAGTGTAAAACTTGAAGCAAGCTTTTGGACGATTCTTGAGGAAATTGCTAACGCTCAAAACATGACTGTTCCTAAGTTTATTAGTACGGTCTATCAAGAAGCGCTCGAATACAATGGTGAAGTAAACAACTTTGCCTCCCTACTCCGCTGCGCCTGTCTCACTTACGCTCGCCAACCTAAAGAGACGATTCGTCAAGCACTGACACAACTAAACACTTAATGACAACCAACCGCTGACCAACCTACCAATAACCCTCTTAGGCTATGCAACAGAGTTGTAAGCCATTGAGCATGTTCTAATTTGTCGTACTAGAGTACTACCCAGACTCCTTTTGAACTCGCTAACCTATGCGGACTATCAAGGAGTACCCATGACAAAAATGATTCACACCATGATCCGAGTCAGCGATCTGGACCGTTCTCTACAATTTTACCGCGACGTACTTGAGCTAGAAATCAAAGACCAATACATCTTTGATGGTTTTTCTCTAACCTATCTAGCCAACGAAGAAACTGGCTTTGAATTAGAGTTGACACACAATCACGATCAAACTGAGCCTTACACTCACGGCTCAGGCTACGGTCACCTTGCTGTCAGCGTAGAGGACATCGAACAAACTCACAAACGCATTAAATCTCTCGGTATTGAAGCGGGTGACATCAAAGCTTTTGATCACCAACAAAAACATTTGGCAACGTTCTTTTTTGTGACTGATCCTGATGGTTACAAAATTGAGTTCTTACAACGCCAAGGGCGTTACCTATAACAAAAAGAGTAAACATCATGATTCACTTGACTGCTACCTTTCACGCACAACCGGGAAAAGAACAGGAACTGAAAGCAGTGCTTACCCGGGCACTTGAACCCACTCGCAATGAAGAAGGTTGTGTTCGTTATCAATTATTCCAAGATAAAGACAATGCGTGCCACTTCGTTTTTCAAGAGCAATTTAAAGGCCAACAAGCGTTCGATCTTCATGGTGAAACAGAACACTTTGCTCTTTTGATTAGCCAAATAGACAACTTGCTAGAATGCGAACCGAAATTGGTGTTCTTTAACGAACTGTAAAAACACCGCTTAATGCAAATAAAAAGGCACTCTTTCTAGAGTGCCTTTTCGTACTGTTTTGGCTGTGATTACGCGTCTTGTTTCTCTACCATGTGCAAATGCACATCTTGTTGTGGGAAAGGAATCGAAATGCCTTCTCGGTCAAAGCGCAGTTTCACTTCTTTTGTCACATCCCAATACACGTCCCAATAATCATCAGTTTTTACCCAAGGACGAACAATAAAGTCTACAGATGATGTGTTTAACGTATGCACTTTGATCATCGGCTCTGGTGTACGAAGTACTGCAGGGTGAGAAGTAATGATATCAGACAGCACTGACTCGGCTTTCAGCAAGTCATCCGCATAACCAATGCCAAACACCATATCCACACGGCGAATGCGCTCGTGTGTGACGTTCTTAATCACATCTCCCCAAATTTTACTGTTAGGTACAATAATAATTTGGTTATCAAACGTACGGATTGTGGTGTTCACCAAACTCATATGGCTTACCTTACCATCCACACCACCAGCATACACAAAGTCACCAACATCAAATGGGCGATAAATAAGCAACATCATACCCGCCGCGAAGTTGGACAAGGTGTCTTGTAAGGCGAAGCCGATAATCACACCAGCAATACCAAAACCGGTTAGGATCGGTGCTAGGTTCAATCCGAGCTGAGATAGGCCCACCATGATACCAATCACCCACACGAATTTGCCGGACATTGAGATAAAGAAGTCCTGCATCAAGTGTGAGAGTTTTAAGTTTTTCGATGAAACCGCCTTGCTGACCACTTTGCGCGTTAACTTCGCAAGCCCACGAGCGATCAATAAAATCAGCGCAAATACAAACAACTGGAAAATGTGCTGTGGCGCATTTTCGGCAAACCAGTCTAGCGCAGAGTTGGACCAATGGCTCAGTATTGACCACACTACTTTGGTATTCAGTAAATCGTGGGTGATATTCCCTGTCACTTCGAAAATTTGGCGTTTGTATTCGGACGTTTCTAAACCGACTTTATCGCCAATCGAAATTAAATTGCGTAGGCTTTCCGTCGCAATATTCAGTCTTTGTTTAGTAATAAGCTGACTTAGCTGCAGTGACGCTTTTTCCGATTCAGGGCTTGACGAAAGTTGAGAGCCGATGATTTCACTTTGCTGGCTCAAGTACTCAATTGAGGCAGACAGCAAACGCATACGTTTATCAACTTTATCCTTTAGTTCCGCTTCTGCGCGCTCATTTTGAGCCCCTAACTCTTTCAGCCAAGCAAGGTTTTGCCAACTTGAATCGAAGCTGACATCGAGGTAATGCTGTAACTCTCGGTAATCATTAACAAGAGCAAGTTTCTCTTCATCCTTGGCTTTATTTAAATCTTCAACGACTTTCTTTATTTTTTCCGACAGATAGTTCGTGGCGTCCTCGGAGTATTTTTCCTGCTTTTTAACCAAGGAGATCAATTTGTCACGAGGGATAGTTTCACGTTCAATCGCTGATGCTAACTGACTTCTTAACTCTTCATTTTTTTGGAACAACTGCAGTTGAAGCGCGTCGCGCTCATCACCACTCGCTTGCGAGAGACCTTGGGATAAATCCACAATTTCTCGATTCAAGTTATCAATAGAAGTTTCGGCAGCAGAGGGCTCTGGCGTATCCTGAATATCTTTCGCATTGATGACCATCGGGGCCATCATACCGAGGATGAGCGCGAATAATGCCACCCAAGATGTCAGGCGTATTTTCTGGGGAAAATGAAACGTCATGTTTACCTCTTAGGGAACAGTTCTGATCAAAACGACCAAGAATAGAAGTGTAAAGCCTTGAAATTATATACCTAAGTTTACAACACTAAATAATAAACTGAGCAGCATTTCGTTAGTTGGGCGTCAAAGTTGAGAAACCCAATAACAAACAAGCCTTTCATTATTAGATGAAAGGCTTGTGTAAATTTAACTACGGGCGATTGGGGTGATTCAGAATATGGTCTTCCCAATCCACCACATCAATCTCGTATACCACTTTATTGCGGACACTTTCGCCCGCCGCGTGCATCGCAGATTTCGAGCCCGTAATCAACGGATGCCATTCTGGTAAAGGCTGCTTTTCAGCCAACAGGCGATAAGCGCACGTATGCGGCAGCCAAGTAAAATCGTCGATGTCTTCGCGCGTCAGCTTGGTGCACTCTTCACCCGAAGTAAAACGATTTGGGTAATCCTTACAAGAACACGTTTTGCTATTTAGCCAGCTACAGGCCACATTGGTGTAATAGATTTCGTCGGTATCTTCGTCCATTAGCTTATGCAGGCAACATTTACCACAACCATCACAGAGAGATTCCCATTCCTCTTCTGTCATCTGCTCTAACGATTTACTTTGCCAAAATGGAGTGCTCATACTTCAGGTCTCACCAAGGGAATTTAGGGGGCGATTTATACCCCTCTCGACGCAAAAGTTCAAGTTTTGAGAAGATCTCGAATCATTCACACATAACAGTAGAGATATTCAACTACTTTCGCTTTACTGTTCTATTCTTAAACAAGTTTCCATTACTCAATTGATCAAGAACGCATTAAGGAGTTTTCATGGGTATTATTTCTTGGATTATTTTGGGCTTAATCGCCGGTGCACTCGCAAAATGGCTCATGCCAGGAAAAGATGGGGGTGGCTGGATTGCGACAATGCTACTCGGTATTGCTGGGGCGTTTGTCGGCGGCTTTCTTGGCGGTATTCTGGGTTTCGGCGGGGCAACTGGCGTAAATATCGGTAGCAGCATCACCGCAACGCTAGGCGCATTTATTCTGCTGTTTGTTTACAACCGCTTCTTGAGATGATCACAACGGTTTAGAAGCCAAAAGGAGCACTCTATTGAGTGCTCCTTTTTATTTTTTCTTAGGCGACTCTTCCAATCCACGTCAAAATGACCATAATTGCCCCTCAATTTTTAAGAGGTTTACATTATGGATTGTCGATTAGGATGCGGAGCTTGCTGTATTGCGCCAAGTATCTCTTCACCGATACCTGGAATGCCCAAGGGCAAACCAGCAGGTGTTCGTTGCGTACAACTCAACGATGATAATTTGTGTAAGCTGTTTGGTAAGCCTGAGCGCCCCAACGTTTGTCACGATTTTAAACCGTGTCCGGTTGTGTGTGGCAAAACCAACCAAGAAGCGCTCGACAACATCACTGAGCTAGAGCAACTTACTTAATCTATTCAGAGCCCCCGTTTAGTCGTTACCAAGCTCTCGTAAGTACAAGTAGATGGTATCGCGCGAGATGCCAAGATGGTTTGCAACCATTAAAACAGCATCTTTGTATTTAAAAATGCCTAAGCCGTGCAGTCGCGTCACCAGTTCACGGTTACGTTTAGAAGGCGCAATGGCTTCATTTTCCCACACTTCTGTTTGTACGGTTTCTATCGTGCTGATGATGGTTTCATCGATATTACGCGCAAACGTTTCTGGTGAGCGAGCACCACCAACACAACACTCGGTGTGTTGCTGAGGCAGCATTGCCTTTAAAAATGCCTGCATCGGTGCATCCATATCCACGTTGATACACAGCAAACCAATCGGTTTGTTTTTTGGATTTCTGACAATGGTCGTAATGGAGTGCAAGGTCTTTCCGTTCGACGTTTTCGTCAGGTACGAATCAGAAACGTCCTTGCCCTCTCTTAACTTCATTCTCGCTAAGTTGGTAATTGGGGCACCTTCACTGCGTTCCGTCACGTGCCCATTTGCGATTTTGATGATTTCCGGCGCTTCGGCATCTAAGCTGTGGAGAACCACTTCAGTGTGTTCACCATACATACGTGCAATGCCATCCACGACGTTTTTCATAGAGTTCAAAATATCGAGATCACTCTTGGTGAGTTTCTTTAGTAGCAATGTTACTTCCCTTAGCAAAAACTGGAGGTTAGGCCGACATAATATCGATAATAGATTTGTCAGTATACGGCATACCGAAACGAACCATTGAGCCAACATTTCTTATCGTTTGCTCAACTTCTTCGCCTACTATACCTTGATTCTTAACACTGTGGTTACCCATCGCCATCAAATATGAGCGCACCGCCGTTGTCGACGAAGTGCACACTTTCATCGCACAAGAAGACTTCGCACCATCGCACACCATACCTGAACTATCGCTGATGACGTTTTGAATGGCGTAGCATGATTGCTCAAATGTACCACCAGCTAAATACACCAGCGCCATAGATGCCGCCGCACTGGTAACAGTGTTGCCACAAAATGCGGATAACGGTGGGTAATAAGATTTGATGTAAATAGCCCCTAAATGACTCATGATCAACGCGCGAGCCAGCTGTTCTTCATCGTTTTGGAATACTTCTGCCGCAACTACAACTGGCATTGTGGCAGCGATACCTTGGTTACCACTGCCGAAATTGCTCATGGCTGGCAACGTCGCCCCTCCCATGCGAGCATCAGACGCCGCGGATGTCATCATCTGTATACGACTCATTAAGTCATTACCCAATAAGCCTTGCTCGATGTTGCCTTTTAGCGTGCGTCCAATTTCTAGGCCGTAACCTCGGTCGATACCCTCTTGAGCCAGCAAGGTATTAAGCTCTGCAGCTTGGAGAATGAATTTGATCTCTTCAAAAGGCGCTTGAGTGGCAAACTCATAGATTTGTTTGATCGAAATATCCACACCTTCACAAACGGAAGCGGTCGCAACGCGTTGCTGTGATGGGGCATCAAAAATCACGTCGCCATTACGCATGATCTGAAGAATGTTGGTGTGACCGCCACTGATCGTGACCGAAACAACATCGTCACCAGAGGTGAGCGTTACGCTGCAATAAATGAATTCTTGCGTATCCACGCGCGCTACAGTTACTCGCTCTTCATCTATCAATTGTTGCGCAGCAGCGACATCCTGCTCATTAATCCGAGCCAACACTTCCAGTTCTGCTGTTGGGTCACCGGCTAATGCACCAACTGAGGCGGCAATTTTGAGGCCTATCTTGCCCGTTCCGGGTACGAAAACACCCATCGAGTTTTTAAATAGGTTGTCTGAAACACGCACCTCTATCGCATCAATATCGGATGTGCCCAACTCTTTTCTAGCAACTGCTGCCGCGTACGCAGCAGCAATGGGTTCTGTACATCCTAATGCAGGTTTCACAACTTGCTTAATGATTTGGATATATTGTGTCCATTGCTGGTTCATGCTCTGTTCTCCGTATTACTTTTTATGAGCAATCGCTTCGACTTCAATTAACACGCCAAGAGGCAAATCTTTCACTGCGAAGCAACTGCGTGCCGGACAATCTTGTTGGAAAAACTCTGCGTAGACCTTGTTAAACTCGGCAAAGTCATTAATATTCGATAGGTAACACGTTGTTTTTAAAACAGTATCGATACTGCCACCACCAGCCTCTAAAACGTGCTTCAAGTTAGTAAGAGATTGATGACTTTGTGCACTAATGCCGCCTTCAACTACTTTTCCTGTTGCCTTATCAACGGGTAATTGGCCAGAAGTAAAAATCAAATCGCCATAGCTAGTGCCATGTGAATAAGGTCCGATAGCAGCAGGCGCGTGTTCAGATGAAATCAATTTTTTCATTTTTAAATCCTCACATAAATTTTATTTTTTATTAATAAGTTTCTAATTTAACTTCCGTATTAGCGTTATTTTTTCAATTAAATATGAACCAAACAACTAGATCAGATCACAAAATTCGTTAAAAACTCCAATTTATTTGAACTTCCTCGCCAAGATCTCAAATTTATCTGAATTTTCCACAAAAAAATTGGTGATATGCATTTTCTCAATTAAATTTGAGAAAAATTCATACTAACAAGAGAAACAATAAAATGAGCGTGACAGCACCTACACAAACCTTACCCATCGGTAAAGAGCCACCGCACGTAAAAGCAGGCATGGCCCTAGATGAGTGGAAAGCCGCGATCAAGTTTGATAGCACAGACTGGGGATGGGTGATCATGAGTATCGGCATGGCAATCGGCGCCGGTATTGTTTTTTTACCAGTAAAAGTTGGCGTATTGGGCCTTTGGGTATTCTTGGCCTCTGCCGTAATCGGCTACCCAGCGATGTACTTGTTCCAACGCCTTTTCATCAACACTCTCTCAAGTTCACCAAAGTGCCAAGATTACGCTGGCGTCATTTCCGGCTACCTTGGTAACAAATGGGGGGCGTTATTAGGTGTGCTCTACTTCATCATGTTGGTGATTTGGGTCTTTGTTTACTCAACAGCTATCAACAATGACTCGGCATCTTTCCTACATAGTTTTGGCATCACGGAAGGTTTATTGTCTGAAAACCCGCTATATGGTCTGGCTTTAGTGTGCGCGCTGGTCGCTATTGCATCTCGTGGTGAAAAGATTTTGTTTAAGGTCAGTACTGGTCTTGTACTGATTAAACTTTGTACCGTTGCATTACTTGGCGTCATGATGATCGAAAAATGGGATGTAGCGAATGTCGGTGCAATTCCAGAAACAGGCGCTGGTTTGAAAGATGCAATTGAGCTACTGCCGTTTACTCTAACGTCTATTCTCTTCATTCAAAGCTTGAGCCCAATGGTGATCTCATACCGCTCAAAAGAAAAATCGATTGAGGTTGCTCGCTTTAAAGCCATGCGCGCAATGAAAATTGCTTTCGGTATCTTGTTTGTGACCGTCTTCTTCTACGCGATTTCCTTTACGCTTGCGATGTCACATGAACAAGCGGTTAAAGCAGCAGAAGAGAACATCTCTGCTCTTGCGATGGTTGCGCAAGGTATGGACGGCACGACGCTAAAACTAATGAGTTTGATGCTGAATATTTTCTCAGTAATGACTGCGTTTTTTGGCGTGTACTTAGGTTTTCGCGATTCTTGCCAAGGTCTAGCGATGCTGGCTCTAAAAAAGGTCATGCCTGAAGAGAAAATCAACAAAGACTTGGTCACCAAGGGAATCATTCTCTTTGCGATTCTCATGGCGTGGGGTGCAATTGTATTGAATCTACCAGTTCTGAGCTTCACATCAGTATGTAGCCCTATCTTTGGTTTGATTGGCTGTTTGATTCCAGCTTACCTTGTCTATCAAGTGCCTTCTTTACACAAATACAAAGGCGCGTCGCTTTACTTGATTATTGCGACTGGTATTTTGTTGTGCGTATCACCTTTCGTCGCATTTAGCTAAAACCTACTTTGCCTTGGCTGTTACTCAGGTAGTGATGGCCAAGGCAACCTTAAAATTCAACCTCTCCTCTCCTTGCTTTTCTCTCATCCTTGAGAACTCTTGCCACATACCGTCCTATTTGCAGTCTTTACGCGATCTCCCTCACACTTTATTGACAATTCTCGACTATGTTCAGCGGGTCATTTAAGTAGAAATTAGGAAGTAACATGAACAAGTATTTGGCAGAGGCTTTTGGTACGTTCTGGCTAGTATTGGGCGGCTGCGGTAGCGCAGTGTTGGCTGCAGGTTTCCCAGATGTGGGTATTGGTCTGCTGGGCGTTGCTCTGGCCTTTGGTTTAACCGTTTTAACCATGGCATTTGCAATCGGTCATATTTCAGGTTGCCACTTGAACCCGGCAGTGACGGTTGGTCTTTGGGCTGGCGGTCGTTTTGAGACAAAAGACGTTGCGCCTTACATCATCGCACAAGTGCTCGGTGGGCTTATCGCTGGTGGCATTCTTTATGTCATCGCGACAGGACAAGCTGGATTCGATGTTGTGGGTTCTGGCTTTGCCGCCAACGGTTATGGTGAACACTCGCCGGGTCAGTACTCCATGCTTGCTGCGCTAGTTTCTGAAGTCGTGATGACGATGATGTTCCTTATCGTGATCATGGGGGCGACAGACAAACGTGCACCTCAAGGTTTTGCACCTATAGCGATTGGTTTGTGTCTGACTCTTATTCACCTGATCAGCATTCCTGTGACAAACACCTCAGTAAACCCGGCTCGTAGTACAGCAGTCGCAATGTATGTGGGTGACTGGGCAGTTTCTCAATTATGGCTGTTCTGGATTGCGCCTATTTTGGGTGGTGTACTTGGTGCAGTCATCTACAAAAACCTTCTTGGTAAAGAATCGAACGATTAATCGTTCCCAACTCACAAGGTCAAAAAAGCCGCTGAATTCAGCGGCTTTTTATTAAATTCTGTGTCGACCTAACAGCGAGTGTGACAACGTCGTGCCATCGACAAGCTCAAGTTCTCCACCGACAGGCACACCATGCGCGATGCGGCTGGCATCAACTTGGTGTTCTTTACATAGCTCTGCGATGTAATGTGCAGTGGCTTCGCCTTCAACCGTCGGGTTTGTTGCCAAAATCACTTCGGCTATATCACCGCGACGTAAGCGGTAATCCAGCACATCCAATCCAATATCACTTGGACCAATACCGTCTAGTGGTGACAAATGTCCCATAAGAACAAAGTATCGACCAGAATACTGGCCCGTTGCTTCGACTGCAGCAATGTCTGCCGGGCTTTCTACCACACAAATTTGACCATTTTCTTGGCGTTTTGGGTTAGTACAAATATGACAGACTTCTTCTTCGGTGAAGGTTCGACACTCAGTACAATGACCGATTTCTGTCATTGCCTGGCTAAGCGCATCTGCAAGTTGCAAACCGCCTTTTCTATCGCGCTGTAACAAATGAAAGGCCATACGCTGCGCCGACTTGGGGCCAACCCCAGGTAGACAACGTAAGGCCTCCATCAATTGCTCCAGCATATGACTGGTACGCATTAAAAGTCCGCTTAATTAAATATCAGCAGATTAGAATGGCATTTTCATACCTGGTGGTAGTTGCATACCGCCAGTTACAGAAGCCATTTTCTCTTTTTGAGTTTCTTCAACACGGCGGGCCGCATCGTTGAACGCCGCAGCGATCAAATCTTCAAGCATTTCTTTGTCGTCTTCCATCAAACTTTCATCGATGTCAACACGACGTACGCTGTGACTACCAGTGATAGTAACTTTAACTAGGCCAGCACCAGACTCGCCAGTTACTTCCATATTCGCGATTTCTTCTTGAAGCTTTTGCATGCGATCTTGCATTTGCTGGGCTTGCTTCATTAGGTTGCCCATACCGCCTTTACCAAACATGTTTATCTCTCTGGTTTAATGAGGTGTTGCATCAATTAATGGGGTTATACCTTTGGGTTTTCAACCCCATTCCATTCGATTATTAGATAGGGCGCACACTATCTTTATCAAGCTCTGCAGCAAAACGACGTTCAATAAATTGAACATTTGGATCGTTTTCTAAACTATTCAGAGCTTGCTGTAATTTCTCTTGATAGAGCCTATCTCTAAGTTCAAGTGGTGTTTCTCCACTCTCCCCTATTTCGATGCTCATGTGACACTCTTCACCTAACACGGTATTAAGTGCTTTAAGCAATTCGGCTTGAGCTCTATCAGTATTCAAATGAGCTTGGCTGCTTCTCAATAGTAACGAAACGGTTGTTCCTTCCTTACTATAATGAGAGTTTAGCGCAAGTTGCTCTACCAGCTTAGGGATCTCCATTAAACTGATTAGCTTCGCCCATTCATTATGTTCTAACGATTCATCGATGAGCTTTTGTGCCATTTCAGGCGTTTTCTCATGCTCAAGTGCCTGCTTGAGCTGCGTAGGTGTCAGTTTTGTATTCACTTTTGTCTCAACAGGCTTGCTTGGACGCCAGCGATACGCTTCCTCAACTTGTGGCTCCGTCGACTTCGGAGCTGAGTTTGGCGACACCTGCGCGGAATTGCCATGCAATTGCGCTACTCGGTCGATAACCGATTCTGGTTGTGCAGATGCCGCTTTAGGCTTTTTTGAGCCACCATTTTGAGGAGTGTTCTGTTGTAGGCCTTGACGCTGAGAACGTAATTGGTGACGTAAACCGCTTAGACCACCGCGCGCCGGTGTTGAAACGCTCTCTTGCACTTGTTGAGGTGGCGTTTCATGCTGCGGCGCTGGGTTTTCGCTCATCGGCGGCGCCATATCATACTGTGGCGGAACCGTCTCATATCCACTCGCGTGATACTCAGGTTGTGAATTAGATGAAGGTTGAGGCGCCACTTGTGGTGTGCTTTGCGCTGGACTCGGCTGCTGAGTTCGAGGAGCAGCTACTGTCTGAGCTGGTGCAGTCTTTGGTTGACTGGCACTTTGAACTGGGGCTGAAGCTGGTTCGCAGTTACTAGAAACAATATTTGCCCCACTGTTATTTGATGGGCGGAACGCCATCATACGCAGCACAATCATTTCCAGACCGACTCGCCCGTTTGGCGAGAGAGTCAAATCTTCACGACCTTTCAATGCAATTTGGTAGTAAAGCTGAACGTCTTGCGGACTTAGTGCTTTACTCAACAACTCGATTTTTTCTGCATCTGGCTGCGCTCGGTCTAGCGACGCTGGCAGCGCTTGATACATCGCAATTCGATGAAGCTGTGTTGCGACTTGCTGCAACAAACCATCCCACTCAACACCATTTGCTGCTAATTGCTGGATTTTATCCATGGCTTGTTGAGGTTGCTTGCTGCTGATTGACTCCAGCAAGTGAATCGCTTGGTCGGTATCAATCGTCCCCAACATGTGGCTGACAATATCGGTTTGCACCGTACCGTTACCTAAAGCAATTGCTTGATCGGTCAAGCTGAGAGCATCACGCATACTGCCATCTGCAGCATGTGAAATCATACCCAGTGCTTTTGGTTCTGCCGATACTTGCTCTTGACCCAAAATGTAGTCAAGTTGCTGATGAATATCATCAACGCTGATCGGTTTGAGATGGAACTGTAGACAACGCGACAATATAGTAACAGGCAGCTTTTGTGGATCGGTTGTCGCGAGTAAGAACTTCACATACTCTGGCGGCTCTTCCAGGGTTTTCAACAACGCATTGAAAGAGTGACGCGATAGCATGTGTACCTCATCGATGAGGTACACTTTAAACCGTCCACGAGCAGGTTTGTATTGAACGTTGTCTAACAGTTCGCGAGTGTCTTCAACTTTAGTACGTGATGCCGCGTCGATTTCAAGAAGATCGACAAAGCGACCTTCATCAATTTCACGACAAGTATCGCACTTACCACAAGGTGTCGCGGTAATACCGGTTTCGCAGTTCAAGCCTTTGGCAAACAACCTACCGATACTCGTTTTACCCACACCACGAGTCCCGCTGAACAGATAAGCATGGTGTAAACGGTTTTGCGCCAGTGCGTTTTCCAACGCCGTCAGGACATGTTTTTGTCCGACAACTTGGTCAAACTGATTAGGACGCCATTTTCGCGCTAAAGCTAAATAACTCATTGAATGTATTAATGTCCTTCAAAATCGCAAATGCTGTATACGTTTAGACCTAGTGCTTCTAAACGTTTATCACCACCGATTTCTGGTAGGTTGATAACGAACGCAGCGTGCTCAACTTCACCGCCCAGTTGGCGAATCAGCTTAGTCGTCGCTTCAATAGTACCGCCCGTTGCCAATAAATCGTCGACAACCAGTACTTTGTCGCCTTCAACGATGGCATCTGTATGGATTTCTAGTGTGTCAACGCCGTATTCAAGCTCATAAGATTGAGCAACAGTAGGACGTGGTAGCTTGCCTGGTTTACGCACTGGTACAAAACCAACACCTAGCTCAAGCGCTAAAGGCGCACCAAATAAAAAGCCACGAGCTTCCGTACCCACAACCTTGGTAAAGCCCATATCTTTGTAACGTTCAACAAGTAAGTTGATCGTCGCTTGGTATGCTTTTGCGTCTTCAAGAAGGCTCGTCACATCACGAAATAGAATGCCTGGCTTTGGGTAGTCTTGGATGCTTTTGATGCTAGATTTGATCAGTGAAATTGTTTCTGTAGTCATAATACCGATTTACTTAGATTGGCTCATCGCCCTCTCTAATCGCAGTATCACGAGGGCAACGAACAATAGGTTTTCACCACTATGTGCTTATTTTCGTAAGAGTCACAGGCGCTGAAAATACAAACGCCCACTCGAAGAGCGGGCACACTATTCTCTACAATCTTAGTGATTTTCTTCTCTGTCAGCAACCAACTCAATCACAGGCAGACGCATAAACCAGCCGAGTAAAACGATTAGCATCACTAAAAGACCAATTTTCACCCAAACAAGGGGAACAACAACGATTGAAACCATGAAACTAAGTGCAATAAAAATGGCGCCACGCTGTTTTACTTTTGAAGTAACAGCCCGGTGCTTATGCCAATTATCGAGAATCGGTCCAAACGTTTTGTGGTTATGTAGCCAATGATGAAATGCGGGGCTACCACGCATAAAACATGCACTAGCAAGTAGAATGAAAGGAGTGGTGGGTAAAAGCGGAAGGGCTATGCCGGCAATGCCGAGCACAATACAGAGTCCACCAACGGTATTGAAAAAGTAACGCTTAATACGAATGGTGAACTCCGGTACAAAATAGCTAGATTAAAAGCCTGCGTAACCATTCATTACACGAAGCCAGGTTAGCGTTGCAGGTAGTGTTGGAATTAAAAGTACTGCAATGAAACCTAAAAAGTAAAAAATATTATAAGGCTCTTTAAAATCTTTGTCTGCCATGATGTATCTTCTCACTAGTTGACTTTGCTTCTCCCAAGGCACAGCGTTAAATTATCGTTGCACAAATGGGTCATTATTGTTTTAGGCGTTGACTATACCTTAAACAGCCAAATCTAAACACCAGCAAAAAGTAAGGTTATTGTTCGAGCATTTGTTGTTTTTTGTGGTTCTAAAAAGACAATAAGCAGCGCCAAGACGCTGCTTATTGTGTTATGAAGTCAGAATTATACCAGTCGTGATTTCCGGGCAATATTTAAGCTAAAACTTGAAGAACCTAAACAACCAATGGATAGCTGACCAGCAACACCTAGCGGTAAATCTCGGGTTATGAAGTTTTTCATACTTCCTGCCCCTAAACAGTTACCTGCCGCGATATGTTGATTAGTATTTCCGTCAGACCAATGACTATCTAAACCCGCAGGCAGGATAGAAACGGAGGACGAAGCCAGATCAGCGACACCAAATACAGCATTAACCGCACCAGCGCACTCTGAACACTCGATTCCTTTTTCAATGATCCCTACCATATCCTTCAGATCAGCACTGAAACTCTTCAAATTACGCAGGTAATCGTCAAACAAAGCCCTAACAAGCAATGTCGTCGCGACACCATCATTACTCTGGGAAGCAGAGTCAACGAGATAGAACGCAAATTGCCCGTTCATTAACCAACGATAATCAAACACCAGTGGCATAACGTCCGTCGATTGCAATAAACGGTATGAGCAGCGCCAATCACCTTGAGAAGCATCTTTCTCTGGCAATAGAGCATGCAGTAAATCTCTTGCAGCACTCGGGTTCTGCTGCAAATACTCTAGATGCCAGTGAAGCTCTTGCTCATCTGGGATTTCGCCACCGTCATCGACTCGGAACCACTGACTTGAAAAGTCTCGCTGTTCTGAGAAATGGCTATCGGTATCTTCGAGCGTATTGTCTATCGCCTGAGATAGGTGCTCATAATTACCTATCGGTTTAGGAAGAAAATCTTTAATACCAAATCGCAACGCTTTCGCGACATCGGACATTTCATCCGTGCCGGATACCACGATAAGCGGCAAGTATGGATATTCAAGACTGACTTCTTCGACGAATTCAATGCCATCTAATACCGGCATCGATAAATCACACAAGATAAGATCGGGTTGGCATTCCCTGAGTTGTTGAAGCGCCTCTAGGCCGTTTTCAGCTTCTACTACTTTAAAACCCTGACTTTCTAAATAAGCATTGGTTACTTTACGAAATATTGGATCATCATCCACCAACATAATTAGTTTTTGATTAACCACTTCCTGTGCCGAGACCATTGCCGTTTGACTGTGAGTCTTAAACATACCTTTACACCTCACAAAGCTAAGTCAAAAAACAGATTTATTATTAAGTCATTATTTTTGTTGTGTTTACATCCGGCGAAACGTTGCGCAGCAAGACTTGAGGCCGTTCCGCCTTGTTATAAAACGTAGCTTGAAAACGGCGTTTATACAAATATTACGGGGTATAACAGTATTTACTCAAACAGGGTTGCTGTGTTCAAATGATGCAACATGTTGACTTAAAGCAAGCTTTGATCACAAAGTTAATTATAAATTAGCCGTAATCGGTAATTTAATGTGTCTGGAAATATGAAATTAGATGACTTAAACCTGTTTCGACTGGTTGTCGAAAATGGGAGCTACACCGCAACTTCGCGAAAAACCATGATCCCGGTTGCGACCATCACCCGACGCATTCAAGCGCTAGAAGACTCTGTCAATCTTCGACTGTTGAACCGTCACGCTCGCAAACTCTCGCTTACAGAAGCCGGGGAACGTTTTTACCATGAGTGCTCTCCTTTGCTACAAAGGCTAACCACGGCAGCAGAGGAAATCACTGACGACTGCCGAGGAGCATCAGGCAAGATTAAGATATCGGCGCCTTATAACTTAACTAAGCGCATGATGATGCCGATGTTCAACAGCTTTATGAAGCAGTATCCGGACATCAATATCGAACTAACGACAGAAAATAATGCAGACAAGCTTGACCCGACTGAATGGGATGTCATTTTTCGAGTGGGGCCCCAACGTGATTCTAGCCTGATCGCACGCAAGATTGGCGAAGTGAAGGATATTCTTGTCGCAAGTCCTGACTACCTTGCCTCGAATCCGGCACCAAACCACGCAGAAGAGCTCTCTAACCATTCATTGCTAAAAGGCTACCCTCTTATCAAGTGGACCTTAATTAATAGCAAAGGCGAGTCTGTCGTAAACGTTGATCGTGGTCGCTTTCAGGCGAATGCACTAAATGTAGTACGCAGTGCTTGTTCCGAAGGTTTAGGCATCACGCTAATGCCAGATGTCATGATCAAAGAATACATCGAAAGCGGCGATTTGGTACGCATACTGCCAGATTGGAGTGCAAACCCGCGCGACATTTATATGCTTTACAACCACAAAGATCACCTGCCAGAGAAAGTTCGTCTCTTTATCGACTTTGTGATCGCTTACAACATTCACTAATTCGATAGCGAATACAAAAAACCAGAGCCGGAGCTCTGGTTTTTTTACGCCTCAAGAAACGCCTATTATGCGCCTTCGTTATGCAGCTCTAGGTTTGCTAAATCCTGTTGGATTTCAAGTTGTGTTTTCGCATCATCGTTACGAAGACCATCTAAGAAGTCTAGGTATTGTTGGTCAATATCACCCGTTACGTATTCGCCGTTAAACACGGATGTATCGAACTGAGTAATATCTTGGTTTCCAAGGCCGACAGCCTCAACCAAATCTTCTAGACGTTGATAAATCAATGCATCAGCACCAATCTGCTTACAAATTGTATCGTTGTCGCGGCCATGAGCAATAAGCTCGGTAGCACTTGGCATATCAATACCGTACACGTTCGGGAATCGAACTTCTGGTGCTGCTGATACCATGTACACTTTCTTCGCACCAGAATCACGTGCCATTTCGATGATTTGTTCTGACGTAGTACCACGAACGATAGAGTCATCCACCAGCAACACATTCTTATCTTTGAACTCCGAGCGAATTGCATTCAACTTGCGACGTACAGATTTCTTACGTTGTTGCTGACCAGGCATGATAAACGTACGTCCCACGTAACGGTTTTTCACGAAGCCTTGGCGGTAAGGGATATCGATCGCTTGAGCGATTTGAAGTGCGATGTCGCACGACGTTTCAGGGATAGGAATAACGACATCAATATCAAGATTTGCGTAGTCTTCACGAATACGTTCGCCTAGCTTTTTACCCATTTCAACGCGAGCACTGTATACCGAAATTTTATCGATGAACGAGTCTGGACGAGCAAAGTACACGAACTCGAAAATACAAGGGTTCAGCTTAGGATTATCTGCACACTGCTTCGTGTACAGTTCACCATCAAACGTTGCGTAGATTGCCTCACCAGGTGCAACATCACGGACAAAATCAAAACCGACGGCATCCAATGCTACCGATTCAGACGCAACCATGTACTCCGCTCTGCCATTAACTTCACGCTTACCTAAACACAGCGGGCGAATACCGTGTGGGTCACGAAACGCAATCATACCATGACCGATAATCATGGCAGTCACAGCGTAAGCACCACGAATTGTGCGATGCACATTGGTGACTGCGCGGAATACGTCTTCTGTCGTGACATTTCCTTTTACTGAGTCAATTTCGTGTGCCAGTACATTTAGTAATACTTCGGAGTCTGAAGTGGTATTGATATGACGGCGATCTTTTTCAAACAGCTTTTGACGAACTTCGTTAGCGTTGGTCAAGTTGCCATTGTGGGCAAGTGTAATACCGAAAGGAGAGTTTACGTAGAAAGGTTGAGCTTCTGAAGCGCTTGAGCTGCCTGCTGTTGGGTAACGAACATGACCAATTCCGACCTCGCCTTGCAGGCGCTGCATATGTCTTGCTTCAAATACATCCTTGACTAAACCGTTCGCCTTGCGCAGACGAAAACGATTGCTTTCTATGGTACAAATACCAGCGGCATCTTGGCCACGATGCTGTAACACCGTTAACGCGTCATAAATAGACTGGTTTACAGGCGTTGTGCCCACGATTCCAACAATACCACACATGTCCTAATCCTCGATTTGCGACAGTAGCTGGCACTACTAGATAGTGCCAGACAGAAAACTTGATGTTGCTTGTAAATGCTCGAAGAATGGGGCGATGATACGGCTGAACTCAGGGATCAACTGTGAATCTTTCCACCAATCCGAGCTTGGGAATGCAGTAAACGCATCCATAAAAAACAGCACCGCAGAAACAATTAAGACTCCGCGTAGACCACCAAATACAATCCCAAGAATTCGGTCCGTACCTGATAGCCCTGTTTTTTGTACCAGTTGACCAATGACGTAATTCACCACTGCACCAACTACCAAGGTCGCGACAAATAAAGCCGCAATCGCCGCTCCGTTACGAAACATGTCATCTTCGATGTTGGTGAAGTACACCGCCAATTTGGCGTAGTAGTTGCTGGAGATAAAAAACGCTCCAAACCAAATCACCAAAGACAAAGCTTCTTTAGCAAAACCGCGAACTAAACTGATCAGAGCTGAAAATCCGATCACACCTAAAATGATAAAATCTATCCAATTCATGTTTTCTTCATCTTAAGTTGGCGCGCATTTTAACAGAAAAAATGCTGACGCAAACGTTTTCTTATGGATTTAATGGCTTAAATTTAAGCAATTGACCTTTTGAGCCTGTAATTTTTTGTAATTCCTTGACTTGT
The DNA here is from genome assembly GCF_013048515.1 of Vibrio sp. 1-2 (7-a). Taxonomy (NCBI): domain Bacteria; kingdom Pseudomonadati; phylum Pseudomonadota; class Gammaproteobacteria; order Vibrionales; family Vibrionaceae; genus Vibrio; species Vibrio sp. 1-2 (7-a). The sequence goes on along the minus strand of NZ_VHSQ01000001.1, from coordinate 389,607 downwards.
CGTTCAAGTTTACTTTTTGACACATCAGGACCAACAATCACTCTCGTAAACTCGTTTTCTTTCTTTGTATGAGCTTGATAGCCACGCTTTTGCAAATCAGCGACAAGCGCGACCGCATTTTCGTGATTCTTAAGCGCCATCAACTGAATGATCCAAGCAGAATCTTCATATTGATTTTTTTCTTGCACAGGACGAGTGGCCACCTCAACTTGCTCTGGCTGTTTGATGACCTCTGGTTTAGGCGTCGGCGTTGGGTCAGGCTCAGAAGCAGCCACTTGGGCGCCCTCTTGCTCCTGCACCACCGCTTCAACTGGAGAGTCCGGTAACGCTATGTCGTCTTCCACTGGCTCTAATATTTCGAAGTTTTCCACATCACTATCAAGTTCAGGTTTGATAGGAATACTGGCAAATTCTTCTTTGTAGTGCAGTTTCTTACCATCTAGCACATCGGGAAGAACAATCACTCCGACTGCGACTAGAATGATGGTGCCGACTAAACGACTTTGGAATTTACTTGCCATCAAAATACCTTTGCTTATTTATTCTTTGATTGCCAATGTTCCAATACCTCTCCGACAGTATGGAATGAACCAACCACCAGAATGACGTCTTCTTGCTTTGCGTGGCTTCTTGCATTCTCAAAGGCGTCAACAGGGTTTTCAAAATGAACTTGCCCATCGGGTAAGTATTGGCACAACTCTCCAGCAGTCGCCGCTCTCGGTCCGGTTAGCGACGCTGGATACCATTGTGTTGCAATTGGAGTTAGCGCTTCAATGGTTGCTTTAATGTCTTTGTCATGCAGCATCGCGACTACAATATGGATATTCTTACCCAAATATTGGTGCTTCACTTTCTCTACCAAATACTCAGCAGAGTGCGGGTTGTGCGCGACATCAAGGATTATCTCCGGCTCATGATGCAATATCTGCATACGCCCTGCCAGGCGAGCATTATTCAAGCCATTGACAATGTTTATGTCAGTGATTTGCAATTCCGATGCTCCCAACGCCATCAATGCTGTTGCCGCGTTTTGTAGCGGTAACGATGGGACAGGTAAATCCTCTAACGCAAATGCGCCACTGCTCCACTTCCAACCATTGTTAGTTAGTTGGTAATCATACTGAATACCAACTTGGAAGAACTCAGAGCCAATATCGTCAGCATGAGCTGCCACGGTCGCCGGTGGCGTTGGTTGACCACAAATTGCTGGCTTCCCTGGACGGTAAATGCCTGCCTTTTCAAAACCAATGACATTGATGTCATCACCAAGCCAATCCACATGATCGATCGCTAAGCTCGTAATAACAGAAACATCATGGTCAACAACGTTGGTGGCGTCTAGACGGCCGCCAAGTCCTACTTCAAGCAACACAACGTCGACTTTCTCTGCTTGGAAAATACGTAGCGCAGCAAGCGTACCGAATTCAAAGAGGCTAAGGCTGATATCACCACGCTGCTTTTCTACATAGTCGAATGCTTCACAGTGCTTTGCATCTACAACGTCGACGCCATTAATGCGTACACGCTCGTTGTAACGAATCAGGTGCGGAGAGCTGTAAACACCGACTGAATAGCCAGCATCGAGTAAAATGGCTTCCATTAACGCACACGTTGAGCCTTTGCCATTGGTGCCGGCAACAGTGATTACGGTTGGAGCTGGTTTGGTAAGATTGGCTTTGTTTGCTACCGCTTGGACACGGTCTAAGCCTAGATCAATTGCTGAGGAATGAATATTTGCTAAATAATCAAGCCACATCTCTAATGAAGATGTGGCTTGAGGAATTGGGTTTTGGGTCATCTAACTTTAACCATTAAATTCTTTGGTTTTTATGTTAGTTGATACTTTACCCTTTTTCGTCCGCTTCTGGTACAGAATATGGTTCTTCATTTGGAGATTCGTTAACCGAAACCACCAAAGGAGACTTGTGGTTAGTCATCTTAGCGATTAGACCACCCACACGCTGACGCATTTCACGACGGTCAACGATCATATCAATCGCACCGTGATCAAGCAGGAACTCACTACGCTGGAAACCTTCAGGAAGATCTTCACGCACTGTTTGCTCGATAACACGACGACCAGCAAAGCCAATCAGCGCCTTAGGTTCACCGATGTTGATATCACCCAACATAGCCAAACTTGCTGATACACCACCCATTGTAGGGTCAGTTAGAACCGAAATAAACGGCAGACCTTTTTCTGATAGACGCTCAAGCGCAGCACTGGTTTTTGCCATTTGCATAAGAGACATCAATGCCTCTTGCATACGAGCGCCACCACTTGCTGAGAAACAAACAAGTGCACAGTTGTTTTCAATTGCTGCATCCACCGCTTTTACAAAGCGAGCACCAACAACTGACCCCATTGACCCGCCCATAAAGGAGAACTCAAACGCACACGCCACAAGGGGCAGACCAAGCAGTTCACCTTGCATCACAACTAGCGCATCTTTCTCTCCGCTGTTTTTTTGTGCTGCAGAGATACGCTCTTTGTATCGCTTAGAATCTTTAAACTTCAGTTTATCCTGTGGCTCAAGTTCGGTACCTAATTCAACTCGATTGCCTTCATCTAAAAACGTTTCCAAACGACGACGCGCTTTCATGCGCATGTGATGGTTACACTTTGGACAAACTTCTAGGTTACGCTCTAGTTCAGCATGGTATAAAACCTGTTCACAAGAGGTACATTTAGTCCACACACCTTCTGGGATAGAAGCTTTGCGTGAACTTACTAGGTTGCTTTTCTCTAAAATCTTTTCAAGCCAACTCATGGAAGACCTTTTCTCTCAACTCTTCCGCTTCATTGCGAAAGATATAAATTCGACATAATACCGACGGATTAAACCATATCTTGCAGCTACTGTAGATAAAAAACTGGTTGTACCTATTTTTGATATCATAAATAGCGTATGTTTTCCGCTCACATTCAATGTAAACACTACCGATATTTTGAAATAAGTTTGTAAAATTAGTTCAAATTATCTGGCAAAAACAGTGGACCGATCGGCACTTCAGGTAACCCAAATTCTTCTGGATAGTCTACATCTACCAGGTACAGACCTTCCGCTTTCGCTGTCGCACCCGCTAGTTTGCGATCTTTAGCCTCTAGCAACCATTTGATCCATTCAGGGCTCTCTTCACCACGTCCAACCTTTATCAAGCTACCCGTGATGTTACGAACCATATGATGCACGAACGCATTGGCTTTAATATCAATAACCACATAGTTCCCATGGCGCGTAACGTTCAGATGCATCAAGTTTCGAAATGGGCTACGAGACTGACAATGCGCCGCACGAAACGACGTAAAATCATTTTCACCAAGCAGATACTGCCCTGCCTCATGCATTTTTTTCTCGTCGAGCTCACCATGATAGTGGCTCACACCAGAGTTTAAGATGCCAGGCCGTAAAGCATGATTGAAAATAATGTAACGATAACGGCGCGCTGTCGCTGAGAATCGTGCATGGAAATCATCTGGGACTTCCTTAGCCCAACGAACCGCTATATCACTTGGCATGTTCGCGTTTGCGCCCATGGTCCAAGCTACCATTTTTCGAGTAACGTTGGTATCAAAGTGCACAACTTGTCCTGTGCCATGCACGCCAGCGTCTGTCCGACCAGCACACTGAACTTCAACTGGGTGATTAGCGACAACGGACAATGCTTTCTCTAGCTCTTCTTGGACACTTTTCACTTCTCTTTGGCGCTGCCAACCAAAGTAGTTTGTACCGTTGTACTCGATACCTAATGCGATTCTCATCTTAACCTTCGAACTCTAAAATGGGGCGGGAAGTATATACTCAAGTCACCTCAAGTTGCCAGTTTCAACAAGGATGACGTAGAGGTAGCATCATACTAGCGAGACACAAAAAGGGTAGCTAACGCTACCCTTTTCGATTTATCGGCCATTAATGGCATCAATCAAGCTCTTTGCTTCGCGGCGAATATCATCTTCACCGTAAACAATCGCCTCTTCTAGTAATTTTATCGCCCCTTGAGAATCGTTCATCTCGAGATAGATTTTAGCAAGATCCAGTTTTCCAGCAGCTTCAGCGTTGCTATCTACGTCAACATCGCCGATCTCACCGATAACATCTGGAAACTCGTTCAATCCGACATCAAGCTTCAGATCTTCCTCTTCGAACTCACCACCTTCTTTATCGACCTGAGCCATCAATTCATCAATCGTCATAAATTGATTTTTCTTCGGGTCGAAGTCATCCAAGTTGCTTTGCTCTGCCCAGTTTTCTTGCGCGATCTCTGGCTGACTTAGTGCGTCACTCGAATTCCAAACATCACGCTGGTCCTCAGGCACATCTTCCGTAGAACTTACGCTATCGGCAGCGGGTTTAAAGCCATCCCAATCATCTCCAACATCAAGCATGGTTTCAAAATCCATACCTGCGCTTGCGATGGTGTCACTGTCTAACTGACCTTCAAATACCTCTGAACTTGCGTCTTCAGCAAGAAGGTTAGCCATTGAAGATTCATCATCTAAGTCACTTAGCGGCTCACCCTCTATCGCCGTTGGCTGCACTTCTGGTTCAGTATCAAAACCGTTTTGCTGCGCAAAAACTTCAAACAAAGCATCATGATCGTTATCGGCTTGAAGAGTTGGTCTCGATGTCTCAGCTTCAACATTAGGAGTCTCTGGCGCACTCTCATTCATTGATGCGAGAACATCTTCCTCATTGAACCCAGGAAGGTCTTGGTCGTCAAAACTTAGCTCTTCATCCTCACCGGAGATTGGTTCTATATCTGCGGTTTCAGAACTCGGTAATTCTGGCTCTTCTTCCATAGATGCCAAGGCGTCTTCTTCACTGAACTCTGGTAGATCGAGTTCATCAAAATCGAACTCTTCTTCTGCTTCAGTAGCCGACTCAGCTTCAGAGCGCTCAGGCTCGATAGACTCTGATTCATCTAACGCAGATTCGTCTGCCATGGACGCCAATGCATCCTCTTCACCAAACTCTGGCAGTTCGAGTTCATCGAAATCGAACTCTTCTTCTGCTTCAGTCGCCGACTCAGCTTCAGAGCGCTCAGGCTCGATAGATTCTGGTTCATCTAACGTAGGTTCGCCTGCCATGGACGCCAATGCGTCCTCTTCGCTGAACTCTGGCAGTTCGAGTTCGTCGAAATCGAACTCTTCTTCTGCTTCAGTCGCCGACTCAGCTTCAGAGCGCTCAGGCTCGATAGATTCTGGTTCATCTAACGTAGGTTCGCCTGCCATGGACGCCAATGCATCCTCTTCACTAAACTCTGGCAGTTCGAGTTCATCGAAATCGAACTCTTCTGCTTCAGTAGCCGACTCAGCTTCAGAGCGCTCAGGCTCGATAGACTCTGATTCATCTAACGTAGGTTCGCCTGCCATGGACGCCAGTGCGTCTTCTTCGCTGAACTCTGGTAGATCGAGTTCATCAAAATTGAATTCATCTTCTGCTTCAGTCGCCAACTCAACTTCAGAGCGCTCAGGCTCGACAGGCTCTGGTTCATCAAACGCAGGTTCGTCGGCCATGGATGCCAGTGCATCTTCTTCACTGAACTCTGGTAGTTCGAGTTCATCAAAATTGAACTCTTCTTCTGCATTGGTGGCCGAATCAGTTTCTGATGCTAGCTCTGAACTTTCTGGCTCACTTTTTTTACCCGAGTTTTGTTCTTGTTCTGGTTGAGTTTCACTTTCTAGTTCAGGCTCATCCAGTAGCCAATCTTCTTCTTGTGGAACACCAAATTCATTTTCTACTGTATTTGGTGTCGGAGTGAACGCTGGAGCGTCTTCTACTGTCTCAACTTGAGGCGGCACTTTAGCATCAGGCTCTACTGATGCATCTTGCGTTGACTTAGAATTGGCATCCTCTTCTTGTTGTGGCGAAGATTCCTCTATCTCAGCTTGCGGCTCTTCAACTTGTTGTTGCGCTAAATCATCTTCAGTATCAAATAGCGCATCCAGTTCAGCAGAAAAGTCCGCGTTTTCTTGCTCTGTAGGCTGAAGCTCTTCACTGTCTGACTCAAACAAGTCGTCTAGCTCGCTCATTAAAGGATCGTTCTCTGGTGAGAGGTCCTCTAAATCACCCAGAAACTCATCGCTGCTAAATGGCTCTGAAGCAGTTTTTGGCTCGGTTAATGGTTGCTCTGGCGCTGTTTGTTGCGGGTCTGGTTGACTGTCACTTAATAAAGCATCGATGTCCAAACCAGACTCAATTTCCGGCTCTTCATGGGTTGGCTCTGACTCAGCTATTGAAGATGGCTTTTCTTCGCCGTCTGGTTCGCCAAAACCAAGTGAAGCGAGTAACTCTTCCTCTTCCGATTTAGTCTGTGCAGGGCTTTCGTCCTCTCGAATCAGATCATCAAACGGGTCTAACTCAGTCTCAGTTCCTGTCTCTTCATCAAGTTCGGATGTGACGTCATCAATGAGTTCATCCAGTAAATCTGTGCTATCTGCATCTAACTCTTCAATCGAGTCATCACCTTCAAAACCAGAGAGTGCTTCTAGCTCATTCAGTGGGTCAAACTCGTCGTCTGTTTCATCTTCGTCAAAATCGATCAGTTCATCGAGTAAGTCCGTACTGTTTTCATCTAGAACGGCGTCTTCGCTGGCGTCACCTTCAACTTCTGTCGACTCAGTAACAGGCTGCTCGTATTGAGCTAATAGCTTATCGATATCGTCATCAGATGCCTCTCCTGCGCTAAAATCATCATCCGATACGGGCTGTTTTAGTTCAGGTTCATCGGTATCTAGGTCGAAGTCGTCATTGCCAAGTTCCGCAAACAAGTCATCAAGCATATCCTGATCGACAGTGTCACTTGGTAACTCTTCTGACGGCTCATCTGCTGCAAGTAGTTCCGCAAATGCGTCGTCTGAAAGCGAGTCTGCCTTCTCGTTCGTATCATCTGAAAGATCGAAGCCAGCCTCATCGTCATCGAGCACTTCTAGTTCTGGAGCAACCTCATCTAAGGCTCGCTCCATCTCTTCTAAACCAAGCGCTTTTTCTTCGCCGTTAACTTGGATACCATTGTTCGATGACTCAAACTCATCCAGACCAACATCCAGGTCGCCGTCATCACCGATACCCGCAAATGGGTCATCGTCCCCTTCTAGGTTGAAATCCAGTTCTTCATCGTCAAGGTTGGCAAAGACGTCTTCTTCTAAATCTGGCTTCTCTTCTTGTGTAGCCTGAGTATTTATATCTTCATCTGCGAACAACTCATCATCAAGTGTGAGTTCTTCATCCAGCTCGTCCGTCGCCGCTAAACCAATTGGCGCAGCTAATGGATCGGTTTCCTGAGGCGATTGCGCAGCAGGCTCTTCCTCTTTGTTTTTAGAACGGCGACCAAGCAACATCACAACCAACAGTGCCAGCAATGCACCTGGAATAAGCGCCGCTAAGCCGACAAGCCAACCATTAGACAAAATCTTGTCAATCGTACTTGGCTGCATGCGTTGTTGCTCAGCAAGGCGCTGGCGCTCTTCAGCAAGCAGTTTCTCGACTTCCGAGCGAATGCGTTCTTCGTCATTCAGCTCATTTTTCAAGGTTTCAACTTCGCTTTGCACTTCTGACAACATTAAGCGAAGACGATGGTTCTTCTCTTCCAATGACTCTAATTCACTTTGTGAGCCTTGAAGTTTGTCTTTTAACGCACTGACCTGCTTTTCACCCTGCGGAGAGGTGTTCACAGGTGGCGCAGGAATAACTGGTATTGTTTTTTGAACCGGTTTTGGTTCCGCAGCTACAGTGGTTTCTGGTTTAGGAGCAACAGGCTTGGGTTCTACTTTTATTTGTGGCTTTGGTTGCTCGGCGACGCGTTGCGCTGGCGTGGCTCTATTTGTCGGCTTCGGCTGTTTTAACTTAGCCTCGTGCGCCTTCATGATCGCAACAGCTTGCTCTGTAGTCGCGCTTTGCACTTGCTCTAGAGACGGTACTCGTAGTCGACTCCCTGGGATCAACTCATGAATGTTTTGGTTCTCAAACGCTTGAGGGTTAATTCGATAAATGGCAAGAAGCGTTTGTTGAACGGTAACACCGCGTGAAGGTCGTAATTCTGAAGCGATCGACCATAGTGTTTGATTTTCACCAGTCGGACCAAAGAAACGTGACGGCTGAGTATTTGCAGGAGGAGCAGGTAATGCTCGCTCAATATCTTCAGCATAGCTCGGAGATGATTGCACTTCACCAGACGGTCCAACAAGACGAATTCCTTCGGCTTGAACCACTGATGATGTCTGAGTCGCGCTCATCAACACAAGGGCTGCTAACAAACGCTTATAATTTTGACGCATAGAAGGCTCAGTTTTGTGCTAAATACAATTTGAAATGGTGATCGGTTAAATATATCGGATATCACATGCAAAACTATAGCGTTGAGAATAAAAAATGTGTGGCTCTCGCCATATTCGTACTAATCTCACACTATTTTGTTCCGTTCGTACAAAAAAGCCTCGCACAGTGCGAGGCTTTGAAATGAACTGTAAGTGACTTAGTAGTAATCGCGGATCAGGACTTCAGCGATTTGTACCGCGTTAGTTGCTGCGCCTTTACGCACGTTATCCGCCACAACCCACAAGTTTACCCCACTGTGGTGGCTGATATCGTTGCGGATACGACCAACCATAACATGATCTTTACCTCCCGCATCACGCACTTGTGTCGGGAAGTCATCACCGTGGAAGACTTCGATACCGTCAGTTTGCTCAAGCAAGTTAACTACTTCTTGTGCATCGATTGGAGAGCGAGTCTCAATGTGAAGCGCTTCAGCATGACCATAGAATACCGGCACACGCACACACGTTGGGTTTACTGTGATTGATGGATCGTTAAAGATCTTCTGTGTTTCCCACACCATTTTCATTTCTTCTTTGGTGTAGCCGTTTTCCATCATCTGATCGATTTGTGGAATACAATTAAACGCAATCTGTTGAGAGAATTGCTTCTTATCCGCCGGCAGACCGTTTAGAAGCTTAGCCGTTTGACCTGCTAGTTCGTCAATGCCCGCTTTACCCGCACCAGATACGGATTGGTATGTAGATACGTTAATACGCTCAATACCCACTGCATCGTGAATTGGTTTTAGTGCCACCAGCATTTGAATGGTCGAACAGTTTGGGTTCGCGATGATGTTACGGTTACGAAACTCTGCAATCGCTTCTGGGTTTACTTCTGGCACAACAAGAGGAATGTCGTACTCGTAACGGAAGTGTGAAGTGTTGTCGATAACGATAACACCTTCATCTGCCGCTATTGGCGCCCATTTTTCAGATAGTTCACCACCAGCAGAGAACAACGCAATATGAGCTTGAGACCAATCAAACTCTTCAACGTTCTGTACACGAACCGTTTTGCCATTAAAGCGATAAGTCTTGCCTTCGCTACGCTCACTTGCCAATAAGTGAATGTCACCCACTGGGAATTTACGTTCTTGAAGCACTTCTAAAATTGTTTCACCGACCGCACCGGTCGCACCTAAAATGGCAACATTATATTGCTGGCTCATTGACTTACCTCAATCTGAAAACCTAGTTCTGCTAATGGAGCAAGGTTACATGTTTTGTTACCCACTAGCGTGACAGCGCTGTATTCACGGCGATCCCAGTAGTTTTTACGCATCAGGTCAAAAGCGCCTGGCTTACTGATCTCACGACGGAAAAGAGCGTCATCTCTACGCACATCATAGATTAACTGCGTGATGTTATGCAGTGTTGCTTCATCCCAAGCTCTGTCCAATACCATAGTTGGAACAGGCGCGGTTGGCAGTAAATCGCTGGCATGCGCACGTAATTCGTTATTTAAGAACTCACAGTAGCTGTTGAAAATCATCGTCGTACCGCGAGCTTTCCCTTCCAAGCCATAGCCTGCAACGTGAGGGGTTGCGAATGCTAGCAGAGGCAGAAGCTCCATATCAACCTCTGGTTCAAATTCAAATACGTCAAGCGCCGCGGTAAAACCGTCGTTTTTCAAAAGACGTTGCTTCAATGCCTCGTTATCAACGATTGGACCTCGCGCGGCGTTAATCAAAATCTGATCACCACGAAGCGAGTTTAAAACCGTTTCATCAATTAAATGATGAGTTGGATATGGGCCATCTTTGGTGATTGGCGTATGTAGTGTAATGATGTCTGAGCTTTCAATCAGTTCTGTCAACGGAGTAAAGCTACGAGGATCACCAACCTCTTGTTTGAATGGGTCATTGATGAGAACTTTAATCCCCATGCCTTTCAAACATTTCTCTAGGTAGCTACCTACTTGGCCTGCACCAATAATACCTACCGTCTTGTCAAATACCGAGAAGCCTTGTTGCTGAGCGAGCACCATCATCACGCTGAACGCGTATTCCGCCACACCCACTTTGTTACAACCCGGCGCAGCGGTGAAGAATATACCTTTCTCTTTTAAAAGCGCTTGGTCGACATGATCCATACCTGCTGTTGCGGTACCAACAAACTTTAGCTTGTTTGCTTTGCTGATTAGATCGGCATTCACTTTGGTTACCGAGCGAATCATTAGGGCATCAACATCCACTAAATCATCAGCCGTCAGTGTACGACCTGGTTTTAGAATCACTTCACCGAGTTGGCTGAATAGCTCTTCAGCGTACGGCATATTTTCATCAACAATAATTTTCATAGCGCCAGCGTTTTAACATCCATTTGTATGAGTTCGTTTATTCGCAAGATGCGAAACTAAAACGATTGTGCCCTTTTCCCGAAAAATCTCAAGAAATAACCCTAATAAACCTCAAGGAGATTGGCTCCAAAGAAATCGTTTAACGGGAAGCAACGTAAAAAGCAGAAATTGAGAAAAGAAAAAGCCCGGCTAAATAGCCGGGCAAAGTTCCAGAACAAAAGGATCCTATCCCGCTCTCCATGGGATAGAGTCTGCGTCTGTTCGATCAGTGTGACTGATCAAGCTCTGGAAACTGGATTGTTGACGCTGTTCTCACTCACGTGGCGCGCCAACAAATTCAGTTAACCTTGGTACTTTTTAATAACCAAAGTTGCGTTTGTGCCGCCAAAGCCAAAGCTGTTTGACATTACGGTTGTTAACTCTGCATCACGTGCTTCTGTCACGATGTCCAGACCTTGAGCTGCTTCGTCCAAGTTTTCAATATTGATGCTTGGAGCAATGAAGTTTTTGTCTAGCATAAGTGTTGAGTAAATCGCTTCGTGCACACCAGCGGCGCCTAGTGCGTGACCAGTCATTGCTTTTGTTGCAGAGATTGCTGGGCTGTTCTCACCAAACAATTGTTGGATCGCACCAAGCTCTTTCACGTCACCAACTGGTGTCGACGTGCCGTGCGTGTTGATGTAATCCACACCGTCAACGTCTTGCATCGCCATCTTCATACAACGGATCGCGCCTTCTCCTGATGGTGCTACCATGTCGTAGCCATCTGAAGTCGCACCGTAACCTACGATCTCACCGTAGATTTTCGCGCCACGTGCTAGAGCGTGCTCAAGTTCTTCGATAACCAGCATGCCGCCACCGCCAGAGATAACGAAACCATCACGGTCCGCATCATACGTACGAGATGCTTTGTCTGGAGTGTCGTTGTATTTCGTTGACAGCGCACCCATGGCGTCAAACATCATGGTTTGAGACCAATCAAGCTCTTCACCGCCACCCGCAAAAACAATGTCTTGTTTACCAAGTTGAATAAGCTCCATCGCGTGACCGATACAGTGTGCAGAGGTAGCACATGCAGAGCTCATTGAGTAGTTCACACCACGAATCTTAAATGGCGTAGCAAGACAAGCGGAAACCGTAGAAGACATAGTACGAGGAACCATGTAAGGGCCAACTCGTTTTACGCCTTTTGCGCGCATCGTATCTGTCGCTACCGTTTGGTTATATGCAGAAGCACCGCCAGAACCCGCAACGATACCGGTACGATCGTTTGAAACCTGATCCTCTGTAAGACCAGCGTCTGCGATTGCCTGCTCCATTGATAGGTATGCATAAGCAGCCGCATCACCCATAAAGCGCATCTGCTTACGGTCGATGTGTTCCGCCGGGTTGATTTTTAGGTCACCCCATACTTGCGAACGAAGACCGTGTTCTTTGAACTGCTCAGATGCAGTGATGCCAGATTTGCCCGCTTTAAGAGACGCTAGAACTTCTTCGACGTTGTTACCGATACTTGAAACAATACCCATACCGGTGATTACGACTCGTTTCATTATGACATTCCTATAATTCAAAAATCCGCTAGATGATAACTAAGATAGTCAACAAAAGTGGTCAGCTTTCCCATAAATTCGTACAATCGCCCCATTCTTACCGCGCCAAATCACAAATTTGCACCATTATGACTTCAATAAAAAACGCAGAACTTGGTTGGAACGAAGCTGGTACTCCGGTTTCAGACCAATTTGATGATGTTTACTTCTCTAACGTAAACGGTCTTGAAGAGACACGCTACGTTTTCTTAAAACAAAATCATCTCCCAGAAAGATGGCAGGAATTTGACCAAAGACGTTTTGTCATTGGTGAAACAGGATTTGGCACGGGATTAAACTTCTTAGCAGTATGCCAGTGGTTTAGTGAGTTTCGTCGTCAGCATCCAGACGCAACATTGAAAGAGCTGCATTTTATTAGTTTTGAAAAATACCCGCTAAGCCAAGCGGATTTAAAGAAGGCGCATGAAGCTTGGCCTGAGCTAGCTGAGTACGCGGAAAAGTTACAAAAGCACTACCCTGCCGCCGTGCCGGAATGTCATCGCATTATTTTAGAAGACGGCGCAATCACACTCGACCTTTGGTTTGGTGACATCAAAGACTGCATGCCGCAAGTGCCTTATGGCGAACAAGGACTGATTGACGCTTGGTTCTTAGATGGATTCGCACCAAGCAAAAACCCAGAGATGTGGAACCAAAATCTGTTCAACAACATGGCTAAGTTAGCCAAGCAAGACTGTACAGTTGCCACTTTTACCGCAGCGGGCTTTGTGCGTCGAGGATTGAACGAAGCAGGCTTTGCAATGAAAAAAGTCAAAGGCTTTGGCACCAAGCGTGAAATGATCGCAGGTTCGATGGAACAACGCGAAAAGCAGTCGAACCATCTTCCGTGGTTCAATCGCACGGCGTCCAGCAATCTTGATTCGATTGCCATAATCGGAGGCGGTATTGCCAGCGCGGCGTTAGCGAAAACGTTGGTTCGTCGTGGCCAAAACGTCACGCTTTACTGCAAAGACACTCAACCAGCCGAAGGAGCGTCGGGTAATCGTCAAGGGGCCGTGTATCCATTGTTGAACGGTCCTCATACTGGTGTTTCGCGTGTGTTTGCGCCTGCATTTTTGTTTGCAAGACAATTTATTGAACAAGCTGCGGAGTCGGTTACATTCGATCACGATTGGTGTGGTGTAACTCAGCTAATGTGGGATGAAAAATCTGCTGATAAGCTGGAAAAGATGCTTGCAGGTAATTTTCCTTCTGAATTGATTCAAAAACTGTCCGCCGAGGAAACTGCGAATACTATCGGATTACCTATCGATATGTCGTCTGTGCACTACCCAATGGGAGGGTGGTTGTGCCCTGCCGAGCTAACGCGTGGGTTAATCAAACAATTAGAACAGACATCGTTACTCTCAACGAAGTTTGAACATCACGTTGAAGCATTAAATTGGGATGAAGAGCATCAGCTTTGGACACTAACGGTCAATGGTCAAACATTTGAGCACTCAACCGTTGTGATTGCGAATGGCCATGAGTTCCAGACATTGAGCCAAACCGCTTCCCTGCCGATGGGACAGGTGAAAGGGCAAGTCAGTCATGCTCCGGCAACCGAAACGCTGAGTCAATTGAAAACGGTGCTGTGTTACGACGGCTACATGACACCTGTAAACCCAAACAATCAGCACCTGTGCATAGGCGCGAGCTACGATCGCAGTCACCTAGACTACGAATTTGATGAAAACGCTCAGAAGGATAACGCAGAAAAATTAGTGAAATGCGTACCGAACCAAGAATGGCCAAAAGAGGTAGATATCAGGGGCAATCGATCTCGCCAAGGTATTCGTTGTGTTAGCCGAGATCACTTACCATTTGTCGGGAATGTGGGTGACTTTGAGACTATAAAAACGCAATACGCCAACTTACAAAATCAAAAAGCAGAAGAGGTAGAAACCGTTCATCAGTACACTAACCTATTCTGCTTCTTAGGTTTAGGATCTCGTGGGCTGAGCTCTGCACCATTGTTAGCTGAAGTGTTGGCATCACAAATCTGTGGGGACCCGCTGCCATTACCTGTTGATGTATTGACCGAACTTCATCCAAGTCGAATGTGGGTTCGTAAACTAAGAAAAGGCAAAGCCATTACTGAGCTGTAAGAGTATTCTCTCGTTTACATTCCCGACGCAAATATGTGTCGGGAATCACTAACTCATTAAGTCACTCGTGTTGAAATTACTTCAGCTGTGCAATTGCCTGTTTCACTTGTTCTGCCACTTCCGGATTTACCGCCTCACCAGACTCCACGTCAAAGTTCTCGTAGAAGCTCGGCACAGATAGCGATGCTTTCACATCTGCTCCGAAAAATTGCGCGGAACCTGTTGCCGCCGCAAGAACGCTCTGTGCGCCACCCGGGCCAGGAGAAGTTGCTAAGTAAACGACCGGCTTGTTTTGGAATACGTTGCGCTCAATGCGCGTTGCCCAATCAAACAGGTTTTTATACGCTGCTGGGTATGAACCGTTATGCTCTGCAAAGGAAACAACAATAGCGTCAGCCTCAGCCAAATCACGTAAAAATGCGACAGCACCTTCAGCTTGACCAATTTCTTTTTCTTTGTCTTCGCTAAACATCGGTACTTGATAATTGTTTAAGTCTAAAACGTTCACGTGAGCGCCTTCGACTTGGTTTGCTGCGTAAGTAGCAAGTAATTTGTTGATTGAGGTAGAGCTGGTAGATGCACCAAATGCGACAATTTTCATGGTTGTAATCCTTTGTTCACGTTTTATGCTGATCAGAATAAAAGTTGGACAGTTTCGCTACAACCACAAAAATTTTATGGAGAGGTTCGAATTTTTCGAAGTAGTAAATGACTTAGACTAATAAATGGAGAACGACGTTCGGAGATTAAGCCTGAGCCTGCAGTTCTTGCCACAAGTCACTGACGATCACGCGATCTGCTGGGCTTAATTCGGTACGAGCGTCTTCCAAACTGCTCTCAATGCGTGACTTCAGCTCAGTAATATCGCTAATGCCTTCTTCTTCACAAGATGCCGCAGACAAAGAGATGTGACCACGTAGATAACCACCAGCAAACAATTCATCGTCAGATGCTGTTTCAATTCGAGCATCAATCAGTTCCAGTAGTTTTTCTTCAAATTCAATAATCATGGTGTATCTCTGAGGTTATTTGAGGTTATTTAACGCAAAAGTCTGACGCTTCCAGCGGCTTGGTTTGGTAAAACGCACGCAGAGCATCCGAAAGCATTTTCACTCGCAAAGGCAAGCCAGCTTCCAAAATACCCAACACTTCTTTATGCACTTTCTGCATAAAGCCGAGCCTATCTGGTTCAAAATCGCCGTGTAGATTGTCACAACTCACCGTAAAAGGGAAGCCAGCACTTTGTGCCAGAATCCATTCATAAGCTTGCGGTCGCACTTCAACTTTCTCAAACTCCGCTTGAACTTCTGCCGTGCGCCCATCGGGTTCATACCAATAGCCAAAATCTTCCAGCAAACGACGCTCTGGCCCTGCCACACACCAATGCGAGATTTCGTGTAATGCGGAGGCATAAAAACCCCGAGCAAAAATAATCCGATGATGAGGATGTTCATCATCAGCAGGAAGATAAATAGGCTCATCACCACCTAACTCCAATTTCGTATTAAATTGGTCTAAAAAGGTGTCATTAAAAATGGTAATAAGGTCTTGGTATTCGTGGGTCATCGTCGAGTTTGTACTTCAGTTTGACATGCGCTGGGTATTGTCGCTGTTTTTATCTATTAGGTAAAGATGCTCCCACAGTTTTGGTTATTAGTTGAATTTATCTGAACATCGCTTTCTCCATATAATTTCTCATTCGTCAGCGTACTCATTTGCTACTACACTCTCGCCTTATTTTGATGCTGCTCAAACTGCTGTTTTTTAAGCGGTTTGATTACAGGCATGTTGCTGGTTTTAATCACTTTTTAAGAATGATAAAACCTTTTGTAAGTGTTGTTGCTGCGCCTACGATGATTCATGTAGAACGTAGTGACTTTTTACGTTGAGTGTCTCCCTATGTTGCTAAGTGTGTTGTATATCATTGGTATCACGGCTGAAGCCATGACAGGTGCGTTGAGTGCTGGTAGAAGAAAAATGGACTGGTTTGGTGTTATGTTGGTGGCCAGTGCAACGGCCATTGGTGGTGGCACCGTACGTGACATTTTACTGGGACACTACCCTCTTGGTTGGGTAAAAAACCCAGAGTTCCTAGCAATCACGTGTATTGCGGGTGTACTTACCACAGGCTTAGCGAAATGGGTGATTAAGCTAAAAGGTCTATTCATCCGCCTTGATGCATTAGGTCTAATCGTGTTCAGCATCATCGGAACTAAGATTGCGATGGGCATGGGCTTACACCCTGGGATCTGTATGGTTTCAGCGCTAGTAACGGGTGTATTCGGTGGGCTACTCCGCGACTTAATCTGTCGCCAAACACCGTTGGTGCTGCATGAAGAACTTTACGCTTCTGTCGCTCTTATCGCATCAGGAATGTACTTAGCGCTATTAGAATTTAATGTTCCCGATGTAACAGCCACTATCATTACACTGATCACCGGTTATATGCTGCGTATGGCCGCGGTACGTTTTAAGTGGCGTCTCCCTTCTTTCAATTTGGAAACGGAAGGCTCACTCCATTAAGCAAAAACTACTTAAACAAAAAAGGTTGCCTGATAAAATTGTGCCACCCGCGATTAAGTGAGTGGCATAATTTTATATTCAGTCATCCTGAACAGCGACGAAGGAGCATGATTCAGGATCTATTATCCGAGCACTCTGTTGTCAGAGATGTTTCTTTCTCTTTTCATCGCGCTGAAATTAGATTCCTAGTCTCGCTATAGCTCGCTGGAATGACACAAAGCTCTTAAATCTTCGGTGTTTCAGTTGTTACGCCATGGTTTTGACCACGATGACGCAGCAAATGATCCATCACCACAATCGCTAGCATCGCTTCAGCTATTGGTACGGCACGAATACCCACACAAGGATCATGACGGCCTTTGGTGATCAACTGAGTTGGCTCACCTTCTTTTGTGATGGTCTCACCCGGAACTGTGATGCTTGATGTTGGCTTAAGCGCAATGTTAGCCACAATGTCTTGACCAGTTGAGATACCGCCAAGAATACCGCCCGCGTGATTACTGCCAAAACCTTCAGGAGCAAGCGTATCACGGTGTTGACTGCCTTTTTGGTTTACCACATCAAAGCCATCACCAATCTCAACGCCTTTCACCGCATTAATGCTCATTAGCGCGTGTGCAATGTCGGCATCAAGACGATCAAATACAGGTTCACCAAGACCAACAGGCACGTTAGTTGCCACAACCTGAATTTTCGCGCCAATTGAGTCGCCTTCTTTTTTCAGGTCACGGATAAGTTGGTCAAACGCTTCTACCTTGTCCACATCTGGGCAAAAGAACGCGTTGTTTTCGATTTCGTTCCAATCTACCTTGTCGATAGAAACATCACCCATTTGTGATAAATACGCGCGAATCTCAACACCAAACTCATCTTTCAAGTATTTCTTCGCGATTGCACCCGCCGCCACACGCATTGCGGTTTCACGAGCAGACGAACGGCCGCCGCCTCGATAGTCACGGATGCCATACTTTTGGTGGTAAGTATAATCAGCATGACCCGGACGGAATTTATCTTTGATGTCCGAGTAATCTTTTGAGCGCTGATCGGTGTTTTCAATTAGCAAACCGATCGATGTGCCTGTGGTTTTGCCTTCAAAAACACCAGAAAGAATTTTAACTTCATCCGGTTCACGACGTTGTGTGGTGTAACGTGATGTGCCTGGACGACGGCGGTCGAGATCGATTTGCAGATCTGCTTCTGTAATTTCTAACCCCGGAGGACATCCGTCTACGATACATCCCAGTGCGATACCGTGACTTTCCCCGAATGTCGTCACTCGGAAATGTTGTCCGATACTGTTTCCTGCCATTACTTCCTCAAGTTTTTATCGCTACGCCCTCTCAAACCAGAGCGCAACTGCTTTCCAATTCTTCGTGGATTCATAGTGGCTTTATTACGTTTTGATGTAAAGAGTTAATATCGGCGAGTTATGCATAAAAAAACACCGAGCATAAAGCTCGGTGTTTTGACGTTTAGTGCAAGACCCTATTAGTCTTTGTACAGTTTGAACTCTTCGGCACACTCAACCAGCTGGTCACGCGTTAGCATGAATACGCCGTGACCGCCGTTCTCAAACTCAATCCAAGTGAACGGAATCTTTGGGTACTGTTCCATCATATGAATCATTGAGTTGCCAACTTCACAGATAAGAATGCCGTTATCTGTTAGGTAGTCTGGTGCGTTTGCAAGAATACGACGCACAAGTTTTAGGCCATCCGTACCGGCTGCTAAACCAAGCTCAGGTTCGTGTGTGAACTCGTCTGGCAGGCTGTTCATGTCTTCTTCATCCACATATGGTGGGTTAGACACGATCAAGTTGTACTTCTCTTTTGGTAAGTCGCGGAACAAGTCAGAGCGAATTGGGAACACTTGCTGCTCCATACCATGATCTTGTACGTTTTGCTCCGCGACTTGTAGTGCGTCCGTTGAGATATCAATCGCATCCACTTCAGCTTCAGGAAAAGCGTGCGCACAAGCAATCGCGATACAACCAGAACCCGTACATAGGTCCATGATGCGCGTAGGCTCTTCCACCAACCAAGGTTGGAATTCAGCTTGAATCAACTCACCAATTGGAGAACGTGGCACGAGTACACGCTCGTCAACGAAGAACTCAAGACCGCAGAACCAAGCTTTGTTGGTTAGGTATGCAGTTGGTGTACGTTCATTGATACGTTTTACTACACGCTCAACAATACGCAGACGCTCGCTTGTGGTTAGGCGAGAGTTTAATACGTGCGGAGGCACATCAATCGGCAAGTATAAGGTTGGCAGGATAAGCTGAACCGCTTCATCCCACGCATTATCAGTACCATGACCGTAAAACAGGTTCGCTGCGTTAAAGCGGCTTACCGTCCAACGAATCATATCTTGAAGGGTATGCAGCTCCGATACCGCTTCTTCTACAAAAATCTTATCCAAAATTGCCTCCGAAAAGCGCTACAATACTGCCAATAAAAGTTTATTAATGAAATTGTTTACCTAATGAGCAAAAAAGACACCGAACACGATGACGATTTCGCCTTGTTTCAGGAAGCAGTACAGGGCGTAAAAAAGTTGCGACAGGATACCATAATCCAGCAACCAAAAAAAAATACTAAGCAAAAAGAAATCAAGCGCTCCAACCGTGAAGCGAATGATTCTGAGTTTTACTTCTCCGACGAGTTTGTCCCTCTCTTAAATGAAGAGGGCCCAACTCGTTATGCACGTGACGACGTCTCCACTTATGAAGTTAAACGTCTACGTCGCGGCGTGTATGTACCGGACGTATTCCTCGATATGCACGGCATGACACAACAAGAAGCTAAACGCGAACTTGGTGCGATGATCGCCTACTGCGTCAAAAACGAGATTCACTGTGCGTGTGTGCAACATGGCATTGGTAAACACATCCTGAAACAGAAAGCGCCACTTTGGTTAGCACAACACCCAGACGTAATGGCTTTCCACCAAGCGCCACTAGAATTCGGCGGTGATGGTGCGTTGTTAGTTTTGCTCTCGATTCCAGAAAAGTAACTAGCTCACTGTAGAAGCAATTAAACAAAAAGGCAGGAAATTTCCTGCCTTTCTTCATTCTATATCTAATGTTTAAATGCTTATTTGGTTTCGACGCTTATGGCGTAATATGCCACAGCACTTCACCGTTTTGCGTTTGTAGATCGTATTCAATACACACTAGACCTGATGTAGGAAACATCGGTGGTGCCATGTCTTTTACAAACTCTGAAGTGAGATAACCAACCAAAGGCAAGTGAGAGACAAGCAGAAGCGAGTCTAGTTTTTCCACTTCAATCAATGCACTTGCAAAATCAAATACATGCTCAGATTGGCCGTAAGGTGTAATATCTTCACAAGTTTCGATGCTTTTTGCAGCAAAATACTCGCTGATCTCTTGCCAAGTTTGTTGAGCTCTAATGTACGGACTCACCAACACTTTATCGAATTGCGCAAAACCTTGTTCTTTACAGGCTCTCGCAACCGCTTCTGATTCGACTCTGCCTCTTGGGGTCAATTGTCGTGCTGCGTCTGAATCTGCAAAATGCTCGGCTTCGCCGTGACGCATGATGAATATTTTCATGTTATTTCCTAGGGATAGCTAACGCTACCAAAAGGTTGACTGCTATCTTTATTAGATAGACGGGGCTAACTTTAATAATGACGAAACAAAAATACTGATATAATTATCTGTTCATTATACCAATTCGCTTGCTAAAGATAGCGACTTTCTTAACAATCTATTAAAAAGAATGTACTCAGTTCATCACAGTATTTAACTGTGCTATGAGTTCAGAGCATTCATTCAAACAGTTCTTCCCCATACGCAAACGCGATGGGCCTGTGCAGAAGTCTACGAATAACAAAAATACGGCAAGCAGTATTTGTCGAAACGCAAACTTTGCGCCCCCTAGCTAGGGGTTCATAATTACTGTAATGCGAAATCTGGAGACGCATCGTGCATCTAAGTCCTAACGATTCAAATCAATACCGCTACATTACCTTGAGCAATGATCTGCGTGTACTGCTGATTCATTCCGAGACAGCTCAACAGTCAGCAGCTGCTCTAGCAGTGAACGTTGGACACTTCGACGACCCAAAAGATCGCCAAGGTCTGGCACACTATTTAGAACATATGCTTTTTTTGGGTACGGAAAAATACCCTAAAGTGGGCGAGTTTCAAAGCTATATTAGCCAGCATGGAGGAACAAATAACGCTTGGACGGGTACTGAGCACACTTGTTTCTTTTTTGATGTTACTCCGAATGCCTTTGAAAATGCCTTAGATCGATTTAGCCAATTTTTTACCGCACCATTGTTTAACGAAGAAGCTTTAGACAAAGAACGCCAGGCTGTCGACTCCGAATACAAACTCAAACTTAATGACGATTCTCGCCGCCTGTATCAAGTCAACAAAGAAGTCATCAATCCAGATCACCCTTTCTCTAAGTTCTCAGTCGGCAACCTAGATACATTAGGTGACCGAGATGGTAAATCCATCCGCGATGAAATTGTCGAGTTTCACCACTCTCAATACTCTGCCGATCTCATGACGTTGACGCTCTTTGGGCCGCAGTCGCTCGATGATCAGCAAGCGTGGGTAGAAGCCATGTTTGCCAATATCCCAAATCACCACCTTCGTGGAAAATCGATTGATGTCCCCATTAGCACCAAAGAAAGTACCGGGATTTTAGTTCAAGTTGAACCAATCAAAGAATTTCGAAAACTCATTCTCACCTTCCCAATGCCGGGAATGGATAAGCACTACGGCGTTAAACCACTCTCTTACTTCGCGCATTTACTCGGCTATGAAGGCGAAGGCAGCTTAATGCTCCAGCTAAAAAATGAGGGCTGGATTACGTCGCTTTCTGCGGGAGGCGGCGCAAGTGGTAGCAACTATCGAGATTTTACGGTTAGCTGCACACTCACCCCACAGGGTCTCAACCACGTTGACGACATCATCCAAGCGGTTTTTCAATACCTCTCGATGATCAAACAAGACGGCCTAGATGAATGGCGCTATCTCGAAAAACAAGCGGTGCTTGAGTCGGCGTTTCGTTTCCAGGAACCATCTCGACCAATGGATTTGGTTAGCCATCTTGTTATCAATATGCAGCATTATCAGCCAGACGATACCATTTATGGCGACTACAAAATGGCGGGCTATGATGAACAACTGCAACGTTCGTTGCTGCAATACTTAACCATCGATAATGTCCGCGTAACCCTGATTGCAAAAGGACTGGAATACAACCGTACTGCCGAATGGTACTTTACTCCGTATTCCGTCACGCCTTTTAGTGATGAACAACGCCGCTTCTATCAACAAATCGATCCAAGCTGGCAGTTCGTCTTACCAGAAAAGAACCCTTATATTTGCTACGATCTCGATCCCATGCCGTTCGAAAATGGTGGTTCACTACCAGAGTTAATTGAAGATCTCGAAGGCTTCCGACTTTGGCATTTACAAGACGATGAATTTCGCGTGCCAAAAGGCGTTGTATATGTCGCTATCGACAGCTCTCATGCTGTTGCATCACCGAAGAACATTGTCAAAACGCGCCTATGTGTCGAGATGTTCCTCGATTCGCTAGCAAAAGAAACCTATCAAGCGGAAATCGCAGGGATGGGTTACAACATGTATGCTCACCAAGGCGGGGTTACCTTAACCCTCTCAGGGTTCAGCCAAAAACTGCCTCAATTGTTGGAAATGATCCTGCACCGTTTTGCTTCTCGAGATTTCAGCCCTGCACGCTTTGAAACCATCAAGCAGCAACTGTTACGTAACTGGAGAAATGCTTCACAAGATCGTCCTATTTCGCAGCTGTTTAACGCACTTACAGGGCTACTTCAACCCAATAACCCGCCTTTCGCAACCTTAGTCGAAGCGCTAGAAGAAATCGAAGTCGATGAACTCTCAGTATTCGTAGAATCAATTCTTGCAGAGCTGCACGTTGAAATGTTTGTTTACGGAGATTGGCAGCGTCAACAAGCGCATGACATGGCGACGACCTTAAAAGATGCCCTAAGAGTAAAAGAGCAGCGTTATGAAGAGGCGCTCCGCCCACTCATCATGCTGGGAAAAAACGGCAGTTTTCAACGTGAAGTACATTGTAACCAGCAAGATTCGGCGGTCGTTATTTACCATCAGTGTGAGGATATTGAGCCTCGTAGCATTGCTCTATACTCATTGGCGAACCATCTCATGTCGGCAACATTTTTCCACGAGATCCGCACAAAACAGCAATTAGGTTACATGGTGGGCACTGGCAATATGCCACTTAACCGTCATCCGGGTATTGTGCTTTATGTGCAGTCACCCAATGCAGCGCCTGCCGAGCTGGTTACCTCAATCGATGAGTTCTTAAATGCCTTTTATATGGTGCTGTTAGAACTGAACGATTACCAGTGGCATAGCAGTAAGCGCGGCTTGTGGAATCAAATAGCGACGCCGGACACCACACTGCGAGGTCGTGCTCAGCGTCTTTGGGTTGCAATAGGAAACAAAGACACCGAGTTTAACCAACGTGACAAGGTACTTGCTGAACTGAAGAAATTGACCCGAGCAGACATGATTCGCTTTGTCGTTAATGAGTTGAAACCTCGCACGGCAAACCGATTGGTCATGCACTCTCAAGGGCAATCGCATTCGGACGCTCCGCGCATCCACTTAGGGCAAGAAATTGGATCGATTGAAGAGTTCCAACTTAGGCCAAAAGATTGCGGCTTAGGATGATCTAATTGCGCAGTAATAAAATTATCGATTAGTAAGTATATACCTACAAACCAATGAGGTTGTGGGTCTCATAAATAGAATCGACACCATAATTGGCAGAAAATTGAAATTACGCTATTGCGGCTTATGCTCTAATTACCACACTAAAAATAAATTAATGAGGTAATCATGAAAAAAGCACTACTACTTGCGGCTATTATACTGCCACTGGCATCTGCACACGCTGAAATCTCGGTGAAAGGTGATGGTTTTGAGCTAAGTAACGACTGTGTCCGCCTAAGCGGAGACAATGTTTCCATCAAATCAGATGATTGCTCTTCAAAACAGTGGAAAGATAAAGACAACAAAGGCAACAGCAGCGTTCACGGGGACGACAACCCAGGTAAAGGCCACAATAAAGATAAAAAAGACAAGAAGAAGTAACTGTTTCTTATTTATGAAAAAGGCTTGCCACTGGCAAGCCTTTTTCTTTACCGAAGCAACGCTTAATAGAATGTGGTTCCTTCTCCAGCTCGAGTAAGCAAACCATCACACGGTGCGTAACGATCGCCGTACTTCGATGCAAACTCATTCATTTTCTCAACCAGTTCTTTAATGCCAAACTGATCCATATAACGGAACGGACCACCCAAGAACGGTGGGAAACCAATACCAAATATCGCGCCAATATCACCGTCACGTGGCGAGCGAATGATGCCGTCATCCAAACAACGTACCGCTTCATTCAGCATTGGCAGCACACAGCGCAACGCAATATCGTTATCACTTAGCTTAGATTCAGGGTCGAGCTTAAGCAGCTTGTAGATGGATTTATCGACATCTTTCTTCTTACCTTTGTAAGTGTAGAAACCTTTCCCGCTCTTACGTCCTTTGCGACCGTCATTCAATAAGATATCGAACACGTCAGGTCCTTTGAATCGCTCACCTAACTCGTTGACCAGAATCGGCATAATTTTCGCGCCAATGTCGACACCGACTTCATCCAGTAAGGTAATTGGGCCGACAGGGAAACCAAAGTCAAGCAACGCCGTATCAATCTTTTCGATCGGTTCGTTAGCCAGCAGAATATGTGCCGCTTCGTTCATGTATGGCGCAAGAATGCGGTTCACGTAAAAGCCCGCTTTGTCTTTCACTACGATCGGGGTTTTACCTTGCTTTTTAGCAAGTGCAACGACTGTTGAAATGGTTTCATCTGATGTCGTTTCATGCGGAATCACTTCCACCAACGGCATTTTTTCTACCGGACTGAAGTAATGCAAACCCACTACGTTTTCTGGACGCTCCGCTTTTTCTGCAATTTTGTGGATTGGTAACGAAGAAGTATTGGTCGCAAAGATGGTTTCCGGCTTGGCATTCGCTTCAATATCCGCCACCATTTTTTGTTTAAGATCTAAGTCTTCAAAAACGGCTTCAATTACGACATCAATATGATTAAAGCTGGTAAAGTCGACACCGCCAGACAGTTGCAACATTTTCGCTTGCAGATCGGCTTTTGATAGAATGCGACGTTTACGCTGTTTCTCGAATAACTTGTAGTTATAGTTGAGTGCGTTTAGAACGCCATCGTTGCTGACGTCTTTGATGCGGACAGGCACCTTCGCTTTTGCAACAGACACATGGCTGATTCCTGCGCCCATCAAGCCACCGCCAAGCACGCCAACTTTATGAACTGGCGCGGGTTTCGCATCCGTACCATTTTCTTTCTTCATTTCCGTTGTCGCAAAGAAGATAGAACGGAGCGCTTTTGATTCAGAGCTCATCACAAGCTCACCGAAGCGTTTCGCTTCAAGCTCTTGTCCTTGGGCGAAACCTTTCTCTAAACCATGCTGAATAACGTCTAAAATCGCGACCGTTGCAGGATAGTTACCACGAGTTTTCTGATTGGTTTTCTTCGCTGCCTGTTCAAACACAAACTTGCGCCCTAACCCGCTACCCGACATCACTTTTTCTTTCGTGGATAGCTTTTTCGTACCCTTGTTTTTACCTTTGTCGATAAACTGTTTTGCTACGTCGAGCAAAATGGTATCTGGGACACAGGCGTCCACAACGCCCAGCTTTTTAGCTTTCTTCGCACGAAGTTGTTTACCCGTTAAGATCAAGTCCAGTGAAGGTAACAGGCCAATCAAACGCGGCAGACGCTGCGTACCGCCGGAACCTGGCAGCAATCCAAGCTGTACTTCTGGTAGGCCTAAACGCGTTTTATCTGAATCCGTACAAATACGATAATCACATGCAAGAGCAAGCTCTAGGCCACCGCCTAAACATGGACCGTGAATAGCGGCAATCACAGGATATGGTAAGTCCGATAGCTGCTGGAATAGCTCTTGACCTTGCCTCGCTAATGCTTCTGCTTCACTTGCGGTCGTGCACGCTTCTAGCATGCGAACATCGGCTCCCGCGACGAAGTTGTCCGGTTTTAGGGAATGAATGATCATCCCTTTGATGCCACTGGCGTCTTTTAGCTGAGCAAAAATTTCTTTCATGTCATCAGCAAAAGCCGCCTGTAGCGTATTCATTTTTTCATTAGGTACGTCAATCGCTAACCAAGCAATGTTCTGCTCATCAACTTTTAGACTAAATGCTTTTTGCTCGCTCATTACTCAACCTCCAGAATCATTGCTGCGCCAAGACCGCCAGCTGCACATGCGGTATTCAATGCAATACCGCCACCACGGCGTTTCAGTTCACGTAGGGTTTGCGTCATCATTCGTGCACCTGTCGCCGCGAATGGGTGACCGTAAGCGATTGAGCCACCAAGCACGTTAAACTTATCCATGTCGATTTCACCGATCGCTTTCGAACGACCTAGATTTTCTTGAGCAAACTTATCTGAAGCAAACATCTTCACATTCGCCAATGCTTGCGCAGCAAACGCTTCGTGCATGTCGATCAACGTCAGATCAGACAGTTCCAAGCCTGTATTTTCTAGCACTTTCGCAGTGGCATAAGTCGGTCCCATCAGCATGTCCTTTTCCACACCAATCGCTGAAAATGCGTAGCCGCGGATGTAGCCAAGAATCTCCATGCCAAGCTCTTTCGCTTTACCTTCGCGCATCAACATCACTGCCGCACCACCATCAGTCAGTGGCGTACTGTTAGCTGCCGTAACACTGCCATACTGGCGATCAAAGGCAGGTCGAAGTTTGGCGTACCCTTCTACGGTTGAGTCGTGACGGACATTGTTGTCTTCCGAAATCCATTTTTTGTATGGTTCGGGAAAAGCCGTCATCACTTCACCTTGGATCTTACCTTCTTTCCAAGCTTGGGAAGCCAGCGTATGAGAGCGATGTGCAAGCGCATCCTGCTCTGCACGAGAAATACCATGCGTCTTTGCCATTTGCTCCGCAGTTTGTCCCATCGACAAGCCCGTCGAGTATTCGGCTACTGCAGGAGGCACTGGCATAAGGTCTTTAAAGCTCAAGTTTTTGAGGATGCTAAGCTTCTGACCCATTGTTTTTGTCTTACTTAGAGCAAGCAGATTAGCGGCCAGTTTCTTAGATACGCCAATAGGCAGGACGGAAGAAGAGTCTGCACCACCAGCAATACCGATATCGATGGTTCCCGCCATGATGCTTTCTGCGACATTGACCGCCGCTTGAAAACTCGTTGCACACGCACGAGTCACACTGTAAGCATCAGTATGGATGTTCATACCGGTGCCTAACACAATTTCTCGTGCGATGTTTGGCGCTTCAGGCATTTGTACTACTTGTCCAAATACCACTTGTTCGATTAACTTCGGATCAATATCTGTTCGAGCAAGCATTTCGCTTACTACCATTTTCCCTAAATCGACCGCTGGCACTTGGCTAAATTCCGTGCTTTGACGAGCAAAGGGAGTTCGAAGCCCCGCGACAATAGCGACACGCTCACCATTGCGTGTTTTTACTTCCTGCTTGCCCATTGTTTCTCCTTAAATACAAGAGGTCTGACCTGATGTATTGTAATGAATTTGTTAAATTTATCAAACATGCGTTTAAATAAACGTGAAGCAAGTAGATCAATTACTCTACTTCTTTGATTCTTATGCGATTAATAATGATTAACTATAGAGAGTTAAAACGGTAAGAGGTATATGGAAGGTAAAATCGAAGCAAAAAAAAACCACACATAACTGTGTGGTCGGAATATCTATAAAACAATTAACTTACGCCAATTGAAAATTAATCAGTTTCCTGATTAGGAGAAAGTAAAGTCAGCCTTCAAAAGGAAGTGTCATCTTGCTCAACATGTTAGTCGCAATGACTAACGAGATGACAAGATGTACTATAACCCCTTCACTGCTTGATATTTTGAAATAGATCAATTTTATAGTGATTTTACGAGCTTTAAGCACATCTAAAAGGCTCAGCGATGCAAACCGATTCAAAAATTCACCGCTAGCAGTCTCTTTTTATGTCCCATCGAATGAACTTATCCAAACCATTGATTACTAATGATGATATTGTTAACAATCTTTACCAATTCATGTTCGATGATATTTGGCATTTGCGTATACACTTTTAAGTAACCACGTGTCAAAGGTTATCTAAGACACACGCTCAACCGAAACCACGAGGCTATTGAAAAGTAAAGTCATGCTCAGAACAAATAAGAAACTCACAGAGCGAGGATGGAGGCTCCTGTGGCCATATTAAAAATGTTTGGAAAGAAAAATTCCAACAGTCCGGTCAACTCTGATATGGACAAGCAAAGAAAATACGAAGCGCTCGTCCGAGGATACCATCGTGACTTATATCGCTACGCATACTGGTTGTGCAAAGATAAAGCGATAGCGGAAGATCTAGTTCAGGAAACCTGTCTTAGAGCTTGGAAGTCACTCGATAGCCTTCAGGACGAAAAAGCTGCCAAGTCTTGGCTCATCACCATATTGAGACGAGAAAATGCGCGCCGCTTCGAACGTAAACAATTTGATTTAGTTGATATCGATGATTACGGCAATGATGCTAAAGTCAGCGATGACCCACATCATCAGCAAGAATGGCTGCAAGCGCAGATCATGAAACTCGATGTTGAATACCGCGAGCCTTTATTTCTCCAAGTTGTCGGTGGTTTCAGCGGAGAAGAGATTGGCGACATTCTTGATTTAAATAAAAATACAGTGATGACTCGATTATTTCGCGCTCGTAATCAACTCAAAGAGATGTTGGATTCTCAAGATACTAAGAGAGGACAAAAGAATGGATGATTTAGAATTTCGTCGTCGTATTTTGTCGGATCCAAAACAAAAGGATGAAGAGATTCTGCAAGCTTTAGCTGGTAGCGACACCAACAATAAGTTTGTTGATGACGTTTTGGATCTCGACGTAAAAATTAAACAAGCCATGAATGTGGATGTACCTGAAGATCTCGCTGATAAGATTTTATTTAGTCAGACGTCGAGTGCACTTGATGAAGAGAAGGTCGTCAGACCAAACTTTGTGCGCAAAGCAATGGCACTTGCCGCTTCTATTGCGTTCACCGCAGGATTATTAGTTGGTCAAGTAAACTGGGGAAATGTTTTGGTTTCTCCAGCACAAGCCAGTTTAGCGGATACCG
The DNA here is from genome assembly GCF_013048515.1 of Vibrio sp. 1-2 (7-a). NCBI lineage: Bacteria > Pseudomonadati > Pseudomonadota > Gammaproteobacteria > Vibrionales > Vibrionaceae > Vibrio > Vibrio sp. 1-2 (7-a). Next base: position 360,497 of record NZ_VHSQ01000001.1, on the reverse strand, counting down.
CGATGAAACACGTTATTCATGAAGAACCTTTTGTTCGTCATCTTGATGAGAATGTACCGAGCTCGCAAATTAATGCGAAAATGTCGCCATTTCATTACCAGTTTAGTGAAAGCTTTCCATATCACGTTTACTACCTAAACCACTGCGGTTTTGGCGAATCCAATGCGGTGCATATGGTATTCCAAGGTCCAAAAGGTAAAGTAACGTTATTTATTACTGGTATTCCTAGCGAACAAAGTACCGACTTTAATAAGGATGGCATGACCGGAATCGTTCAGCCCGTCGGGAGTTCAAGCCTGATTTTAGTCGGAGAAGAAGGTGAAAATATTGATGCTATCGCTACGACTCTTGCATCAATGATTAAACCGATGTAATAACTTCGACGATTTCCAGCCTTAAAAAGGTTAAATGCCGCTAAATGATCTTATTTAGCGGCATTTTTGTATAAATAGAACACAAAACATTCACCATCGCTATAGCATTTAGAGCTTAAACTCTAAATTATGCATTTTAAGTGCAACTTCCCGTCTTTTAGACATCATTTCTGCAATTTTTATTCAATTTTATCCAATGGTCGGATTTGTCCAAGCAACTATTGATACTACTATCTGCGCCACTGAGCAAAAGCTCAATTTATCGTCCAAAGAGACGAATCTAATAAGGAAAAACAAATGACTCAGAACACGCGTCTGTTTAAAAAGACTCTCCTAGCAGTAACGGTAGCTTTTGCCTCAGGTCAATCGATGGCAGCGGGTTTCCAAATCAACGCTCAATCAGCAACTGGCATCGGCCGTGCATTTGCTGGTGATGCAGTAATCGCAGATAACGCCGCGGTAATGGCTCGTAACCCAGCAGCAATGGCTCTATTTGACAAAATGGAGCTTTCGCTAGGTTTCGAAAGCATTACTTCAATGATTGAAGTGAAAGATGCGAAATATAACGTTAATACTCCTTTGGGTTCCAGTACTGTTAATGTTGCTGACACTGATGATGTGGGTGATACGTCAATAGCTCCAAACATTCACTTAATCGTTCCAGTAAATGACAAGTTTGCATGGGGCGTAAACGCATACTCTAATTTCGGCACTAAAACTGAATTTTCAGATAACTACACCGCAACCGAGTACGGTGGTCTTACGGATGTAAAAAGCTTCAACTTTGGCTTTGCGGGTTCTTACCGTTTAAACGAACAATGGAGCTTTGGTGCTGGTTTAGATTTAATCTACGGCCAAGGCACAATGAAGCGTACAACTAGCTCTTCAGTCCCAGGGGTTGGCGGTCAAAAAATTCTGGACGTAGATAAAGCTGATGGTTGGGCTGTTGGTTTCAACGTTGGTACTGTGTACGAACTAGATGAAAACAACCGTTTTGGTCTAGCGTATCGTTACAGCCCTGAATTTACGGCGAAAGACGACAAAGGTCAGGAAATCACGCTACCTCTACCAGATATGGCCGAGTTTTCTGGTTTCCACAAAATCCAAGACACTAAGTTTGCTGTACACTACAGCATCCAATACATCGGTTGGAAAGATTTCGACCAAATTGATTTTGAGAACCTAAATCAGGGTTTACTTAAAGGTGGTTACTCGAAAGACTATCAATGGCAAGATGGCTGGCACTACGCAATTGGTGGTACTTACTACCTAAACAACAACTGGACACTTCGTGCTGGTTACATGTACGACACAAGCGCTCAAGATAAAGTAACGTCTATCTCGGTACCAGATTCAGATCGCCAGTGGTTCTCAACAGGTTTCTCTTACCATATTGATAATAGCTCAAACATCGATTTTGGCTTCACATACTTGTTAGGTGAAGATGTAAAAGTTAATGAGAATACTCAATTAGCTCCTGGTCTTTCTACCGGTGTAACAGCAACAACTCATGCTGACGCAATTCTATTCGGCTTACAATACAGCCGTAGCTTCTAAACGCTTCGCTGTTAGTTAGTAGAAAAATACTTTATATAAAAGGCTGGATTTCCAGCCTTTTTTCATATCTGCGATTTATTGCCCACTCAATTTGAGTGAACACGTGTATCTAAATCTCACAATTAGGACGCACAGCTGTTCGCTGAATTCCATTTACAAGCCCTTCACAGTTAGATTATTAGGCCACCAAATCAACACTTGAAAGCATAATATTCCAAATGACTACTTGTGCTGGATTTTCATTTCTAAAGTAAAAACTCTACCTTTAAACTTTCGTCCCACGTTATAAACAAATCAGCGAACATTCGAATGAAAACCAACAAGACTCTTCTATCAACAGCAGTGGCATTAAGCCTACTTGGCACAACGGGCATGGCTAACGCAGCAGGTTTCCAACTTGCTGAATATTCTGCAACAGGCCTAGGTCGAGCATATGCTGGTGAAGCAGCAATGGCTGACAACGCAAGTGCACAATGGCGTAACCCAGCAATGCTAACTTATTTGGAAGGCACTCAAGTGTCCGTTGGTGCAATCTATGTGAACCCAAATATTGATATTGAAGGTGATGTAAACTTCCACGGTAGTACTTCTTCTGCATCTTCAGATGATTTCGCACATGATGCAATCATTCCAAACTTCTACCTATCACACCAATACAATGAGAAATTCGCGATTGGTTTGGCATTTGGCACCAACTACGGCATGGAAACCGATTTAGGTAAAGGCTTTGGTGCATCACACTTCGGTAACGAAGCAAGCGTAACGACAATGGAAGCGAACTTAAACGCAGCTTACAAAGTCAATGAATCAATCAGCGTTGGTGGTGGTATCCGTTACATCATCGGCGAAGGCAGCTTTGGCGCAGCAGCACCTAAGAATAACGTTGTAGGACAGCACCCTGTCACTGGCGATCCTATCAGTGTTCCTCAAGGTACCGCTCTAAAATACATGGAAGGTGACGATACCGCTTGGGGCTGGCAAGTTGGTACTGCGTGGCAGGTCAATGAAAATAACCGTATCGGCTTCGCGTACAAATCTGAAGTTGAACTGAAGCTTGAAGGCCATGCTGAAGGTCTTGGTTTTGGCTTCGGTACTAAGCTTTCACAACTACGTGACAACGGCTACATGTACCTAAACCTGCCTGCAACGGCTGAGTTGGCAAGCTTCCACCAAGTAACAGACCAACTTGCGTTACACGCAAGCTTTAACTGGACGGATTGGAGCTCTTTCGAGAAATTGGAAGCACGTCTAGATACTGCTGGCACGCATATGGTTAAAGTAGAAAACTGGGAAGATAACTACCGCTTTGCTGTTGGTGCTACTTACCAGCTTGATCCTAAGCTAGCACTACGTACTGGTATTGCGTACGATACTTCAGCGGTAAGCGACAAAAACCGTACGATCACTATTCCAGAAACTGACCGTACTTGGCTAAGTATTGGCGCAACGTACGATTGGACGAAAGACTTCAGCCTAGACGCTGGCTTCACCTATATTTTCGCGAAAGACGCACCAATCGTTGAGTCTCGTGGTTACAAGTCAGACGACGCTGCAGAACAAGTCGGCGGCCAATTCGTAGGCGAAACTACGGGTAATGTTTGGCTAATCGGTGTTCAAGCAAACTACCGTTTCTAACCAAACAGCAAAAATACAAAAAAGGCTTAGCATCAGCTAAGCCTTTTTTATTTGTATATTGTAAAGAACAGCGCTTAAAAGTCTTCTAGGTATTCGTCTAAATACTCTTCTTCTTCGATGTTCACTTCTTCGACGGTTTCAACTTCTGCTTTAAAGTTTTGACGCTGAATATAAACATCGCGAGTAAGAATATATGGATCCGGCGACGAGTCTAACTGTGCTTCTTGCGGTACTAATAAAGCACGCTTCTCCATGCCTTCAAACGCCCACTTACCCAAACTCGCCCAGAAGTTGAGGTAAGAGAGGGGTAAATACGTACTATCTACGGTATCTGTCACTTCACGTAAGGTATACGGACCATATCCTGGAATCATGAAGTAAGGGCCATTTCCAACACCATAGTGGCCAACTGCATCACTGAACGCTTTCTCGTCGTATTTCGTAATACCCGCGGCACTTGCAATATCGAATAAACCGAAAATACCAAACGTCGAGTTAATCCAAAAACGGTTAAAGTGGTCCACGGCTTTCGTGCCGTTACCCATGACTAAGTTATTAACCATGCTGGCTGGCTCATCTAAGTTCGACAAGAAGTTAGCGATACCGGAACGAATAGGAACTGGCGTGTATTCCACATACGCAAGTGATACAGGACGAACCAAATACGGATCTAAATATTCGTAGTTGATTTCCCACATGGTTCGGTTAAAGCCTTCCAACGGGTCATACACATCAGAAGTCGTTTGATTTGTTTCTTGTCCTGTTACTGCTTCATCAGGCGCACTTGAACAGCCAACCAGTCCAACTACAAGCAGTAACAAGAAGGTAGATTTACCCTTGTTATACATTTTATTTTCCATAACGACTATTAATGTACCTAAGTCACCCAATGAACAGTTGTACGTATGTTGAGCAGTATACGTAGTAAAGATGACTCAGATATGGGAATAAATAAAGGCCAGCAGTCGCTGGCCTTCGGTATTCTACTCGATCGTTTAAAGTCATACCACTAAAGGCAACAGACTCTACCCCGTTGTCATATTTCAGAGACAGACGCTAACGATTAATATTGCTGGTCAATGGTCACTTCAACCGGCGTGCCAAATTCAACGACGTCACTCTCTCCGTGCCAATCTTGGTCACGCGTTGCTACGTTACCGTCAGAGTCCACACGCACACGCACAATTAGCTTGTCGAGTGAAGATAGTTTTTGCCCCTGCATCATGGCATTACCATCATCTAATACGACTGTACGAGGGAAAGTACCCAGCGGATAGCGAGCTGCCGCAACAGGCATTGGTGAGCCATCTGCACGATGTACCGACACAATGAGAACTGCGTTTGGATCTAACTGAGCATTTGGTGCCACATTAATTGTCACAGCGACACTCTTATCCGGTGAAACCGCTTCGCCCATTTGCTTACGAGCACTCTCAATACTGCGTGACAACATCTCGTAGCGGCTATCTTCTGGACCAATCATTTGCTGCATGATTCCCCAGTACTTGATCGCTGCCGGAAAGTCTTGACGCTCAAACGCATCGAACGCTAACAAAGAAAACACACGCAGATCGACATAGTCTTGCTGCATCAGCTTGCCGAGTAATGATCGAGCCGTCGCTTGATCCATTTCCTCTTGAGACAGCATCAGAGCTTGTGCATAACCCAACATCACATCAGGATCTTTGGGCTCTAGGCGATATGACTTTTCCATCGCATCGATAGCAGTCGTGACATCACGATTTGCTAACGCAATACGACCTAGCAGTAACCAACCTGTCGAGTCTTCCGGCTGGTAATGTAAGCGAGTTCGAAGGGCAAGGGTCAAATCCGCCATTTCATCGTCACTCAACGGCTCAGAAGAAGCCGACATCAGCTTTTTCGATAACTCAGGTAGATTTGCAGACACTTCTTGCCACTGAACAATATCTTCTGACGCGCCAAATTTGTAATACAAGCCATAGCTCAACGCCACCGTCAGAATTACTGATGGGACTAAAACCGCTATTGGTGAAACCTTGGTTTCTTTTTGCGCTTTATCACCAGGAATATCGTCAAGGAGAGACTGCTTTAGATCAGAAATCAGTTCGTCTTCGCTTTCCACCAGCCCTTCGTCGGTTTCTTCTGCAAGCTCTGATAGACGGTCTTTATAAAATGCCTTGTTGAGCTCATCGCGTAACACATCATCATTGTTCGCTTTCTGTTTAAGCAGCGGCAAAGCCACCAGCGCACAAGCGATCAGCGTAAGAACAACGGTGGAAATCCAAAATAGTGTCATTACTTCTTATCTCCGTTGTTCTCTTCTTCAAGCAATGCTTTTAAACGAGCCTCTTTTTGCTCATCCCATTGCTCGTCACTGCTCGCTTTTGCCTTAACTTTAGATTTACGGCTACGCAGTACAATCAAACCAAAACCACCCAATACCACAGCGAGTGGCCCTAGCCACAAGATCGCAGTAGCAACCGTAAATGGTGGGTTGTAAGTCACGAAGTTACCGTATCGGGCGATCATGTAATCAACAATCTCATCTTTGGACTTACCTTCTTTGGTCATTTCGTACACCTTATGGCGTAAGTCCTGAGCAAGTTCAGCGTTAGAATCCGAGATCGTGTTGTTCTGACATTTAGGGCAACGGAGCGTATGGCTTAACTCTTTGAACTGCTGTTCTTGTTCCAAATTATCAAACTCGTACACTTCAATGGCCGCATGAGCAGCAAGAGATAATGTCATCGCAGCAAAAACGGCAAGAATTAGCTTTCTCATTGCTTCGCCTCCTCAACCAATTTGTTGTAAAGCGGCTCCAGTGTTTCTGACCAATTACGTGGGTTTACATCCCCTACATGGCGATAGCGAATCACACCATTTGCATCAATAATGAATGTTTCTGGAGCACCATAAACGCCAAGGTCAAGGCCAAGCATACCACTGCCATCAAATAGGCTGATCAAGTACGGGTTGCCGAGATCATTCAGCCAACCTATTGCTTTATTACGATCATCTTTGTAATTCATACCGATGATCTTAACGCCCTTACCCGCCAATTCGTTTAGGTATTTATGCTCTGCATAACACGTTGGGCACCACGTTGCCCAAACGTTCAAGAGCAACGGTTCACCTTTAAAAATTGATTGGTCGTACTGTTTTCCAGGCTCAGCCAGGTCTTCTAAATGAAATTCAGGAACTGGCTTGCCAACCAAAACCGACTCCAATTTCGTTGGATCATCGCCCTCTTGGTTACGCATTAATTGGGTTGCGAAAATGCCCGCTAGAATCATGAAAGCGACAAGCGGAATAAATAAGATTTTCTTATTCATGTTATGCCTCCTGCTCTTTTGACTTCGCGTTTTTCTTCGGCGATTTACGGAAGCGGTAGCGTTTATCAGAAATCGCTAGTGCGCCGCCTAATGCCATAATCAAAGAGCCAGCCCAAATCCAACGAACGAACGGTTTATAGTAAATACGAACAGCCCAAGATCGGTTGTCGTCTAAACGTTCACCCATTGCAATGTATAAGTCGCGGCTAATACCACGGTCAATGGCAGCTTCAGTCATCATAGACTTAGCCGTACGGTAGAAGCGCTTCTCAGCGTGAAGCGTATTCACGTATTTGCCATCATGTGTGATCTCAAAATCCGCGATGTAGCCATCGTAGTTTGGACCATCTTTATCACGCAGGCCTGAGAAGTAGAAATCATAACCTTGAATTTGGAAATGTTCGCCAGGTGCTAAACGTACATCACGCTCGATGCTGTAGTTCTGTACCATCGAAATACCGATAACAGATACCGCCAGACCAACATGACCCAACATCATCGCCCAGTGGCTACGCTGCAGCTTGCGAACGCCTTCACTAAAGCTATGACGGTGCGTTGCACGCTCATATAGTTCAAAGCCATGCATTGCAATAATCCAAATCGCCATTACCCAACCAATGTAAGCCATGGTTGAGAAGAAGTCGGCAAACAGGAACACGCATACCGCAGCCAAGGCGAAAGCAAGCACACCTGAAATGAGCATTGGTTTCACAAGTTTAGATAAATTGTCTCGCTTCCAACGGATAAGTGGACCAATACCAAGTAGGAAAGCAAATGGCATCATCAACCACGCAAACAGCATGTCGAAGAATGGCGCACCGATAGAAACCGACCCCAAACCAAGCTGCTTATGTACGAGCGGCAACAGTGTCCCCACTAACACCACAACAAGTGCTGCGATAAGTAATACGTTATTGGCTAAGAGCGCGTTTTCACGAGAGACTAAGTCGAAGTTACCTCGTACACGCACTGCCGCCCCTTTCACGGCAAACAGCAGTAAAGAACCACCGATAACGAAAACTAAGAAACCTAGAATAAACATACCGCGCGACGGGTCAGACGCGAACGCGTGCACCGATACTAAAATACCGGAACGGACTAAGAATGTGCCCAACAAACTCAACGAAAATGCAGAGATTGCCAATAGTACCGTCCACGCTTTAAATGTGCCGCGTTTTTCTGTCACGGCAAGAGAGTGCATTAATGCGGTACCCGCTAACCAAGGCATGAATGATGCGTTTTCTACTGGATCCCAGAACCACCAGCCACCCCAGCCAAGTTCGTAGTAAGCCCACCAAGATCCTAGTGCGATACCGAGTGTTAAAAATACCCATGCAGCGGTTGTCCAAGGACGAGACCAACGGGCCCAAGCCGTATCAAGGCGTCCGGTCATTAGGGATGCGATCGCAAAGGAGAAGGCAACCGAGAAACCAACGTAGCCCATGTAAAGCATTGGCGGGTGAACAATCAAACCAGGGTCTTGAAGCAGAGGGTTCAAGTCACGCCCGTCAACCGGGAAGAAAGGCAACGTACGTAAGAATGGGTTTGACGTTAAGATGATAAACAGTAGGAAACCCACTGAGATCATGCCCATTACGGCAAGTACACGTGCAACCGACTCTTGCGGCATACCACGACTGAATGTCGCTACAGCGACAGTCCAAGCAGCTTGGATTAAAACCCATAGCAACAGTGAACCTTCGTGTGCACCCCATACTGCGGTTAAACGGTAGTACCAAGGAAGCTGACTATTCGAGTTGCTCGCCACATACTGTAACGTGAAGTCGTTGGTATAAAATCCCCAACATAAAATGGCGAAAGAGAACAACAGCATCAGGAACATAGACCAAGATAGCGGTCGCGCTGTGTTCATGAGCATGGTGTTATTATTCGATGCTCCCCACAATGGCAATACGCTCAGCAGCACTGCCATTGCAAGCGAAAGAATGAGAGCAAAGTGACCGATTTCAGCAATCATTGGCCGCTTCCTTGTTTCTGTTCGGTGCTGTATTGAAGCGGTTCATGCGTTTTCTTCATCGCTTCCGCAATTTCTGGCGGCATGTATTCTTCATCGTGCTTCGCTAGGACCTCAAATGCCTCAACTGTCGTGGCATCTTTCAGTACACCTTGAGCCACAATACCCTGCCCTTCACGGAACAAGTCAGGAAGAATACCGTCATAAGTAATCGTCACTTTAGGACCGACATCGTGCAGGTCAAAACTCACTTTCAAAGAATTAGGATCTCGACGAACCGAGCCCACAACCACCATACCACCGATACGTAGACGCTGGCCTACTTCTGGCTTGGTGCCATCTGGCTTACCATTAACCAATTCCGTTGGAGTGTAGAAAAGGTCCATATTTTGGTTAAGCGCATAAAGTATCAAACCAATGGTGGCACTAATACCGATAAAGATCGCTAGTACGATACCTAGCCTCTTTTTGCGTCTCGGGTTCATAAGGTGTTCTCCATGTTCTTCGCTGCGTCGATACGAGCTTGACGGTCAATTTTTGCTTTCACTTCTTTCAATAATGCATCACCGCGGCGAAGGCTAGTGATCAGAAGAATCAGCATGGATAAGAAAGTAATACCAAACGCACTCCATACGTATGATGCGTAGCCACCCATGGCAAAAAAGTCGCTCAGAGATTCAAAATGCATAATCAATTACCTCACTGAGTTTGTTCTGTTGCGAGTTTGCGCACCCAAGGGCGGTGACTTTCTTTACTGATGATTTCGTTACGAAAACGTACCATCGTCACTGCACCAAAGAAGAACGCAAAGCCAAAGATGTTTAGCAATAACGGCCAAAGCATGTCGGATGAAATAGAAGGTTGTTCAAATTTCGTGATCGTCGCGCCTTGGTGAAGCGTGTTCCACCACTCTACGGAAAAGTGAATGATCGGAAGGTTAACAACGCCTACGATCGCTAAAATACCCGCCGCTTTTGCGGCTGTTTTCTGATCGTCAAACGCGTGATAAAGCGCAATAACACCAAGATAGAGAAATAGAAGAATCAACTCTGAAGTAAGACGCGCATCCCATACCCACCAAGTGCCCCACATTGGCTTACCCCAAACGGCACCAGTAAGTAGAGCAATAAAGGTAAATACCGCACCAATCGGCGCCATCGCAAGTGCCGCCATATCAGATAGACGTACTTGCCATACTAAGCCAATAAATGCCGCAATCGCCATCGACATATAAACGCCCATAGACCAAATAGCTGATGGGACGTGAATGTAGATGATTCGGAAACTGTCACCTTGTTGGTAATCTGAAGGCGCAAATGCAAGCCCCCAAACCGTACCAACCGATAAGCATACGAGGGCCAATACAGAAAACCAAGGCAGAAACTTACCACTCAAACGGTAAGCGGTTTCTGGCTTGGCATAAGGATGTAGCCATTTCCACATGTTTTGTTCTCACTCTTACTTCAGGGACACTGTCTAAAGGGTTGAGACCGTAGCAGTGCTTTAATAATAATTCTTTGATCAAGCGCCGCTTCATTGGCACTTTATTGAGTTAGTTAACACTAACTCTCAATGCGGCACTAATGGCAAAAGGCGTTAACGTCATCGCTCCCATTAGCATCGCACCTAAAATTGCTAGTTGACCGTTATACGCCATACCAAGCGCGGCGGCATCAATTGCTGATGTTGCGAAAATCAAAATTGGGATGTAGAGCGGAAGAATAAGCAAACTCAAAAGAACGCCACCCTTTTGCAACCCAACCGTCAAAGCCACACCAATAGCTCCAATAAAACTTAGTGTCGGTGTACCGATCATCAAGGTTAGTACAACAGATAGCCAAGTATTGAAATCGAGCGAAAGTAAAACCGCCAATAATGGGCTAATTAGGATCAGAGGTAACCCTGTTAACAACCAATGTGCTATGACCTTTGAAACCACTACAAGTTGCAATGGCATCGGCATTAGCATCATTTGTTCCAATGCACCGTCTTGAAAATCATCACGAAATAGACGCTCTAATGATAATAAGGCGGATAGCAATGCGGCAACCCAAACAATGCCCGCTGCAATACGTGCTAACAAATTTGGTTCAGGCCCGATACTAAGAGGAAACAGAGTAATAACAATAATAAAGAACCAAAGCGGGTTCAGAATGTCTGCCTGACGGCGAAATGCTATCAATAGCTCGCGGCGAATGATGGTGGTCATAGATGGAATCATATCAATCACCCAACTTTATTTTTCTAAGTTTCGGGCTGTCCGAAAACATATCTTGATGCGTCGTCAACACGACAATACCGCCATTATCAGCGTGACTTGCGAACAAAGATTCAAGCACTTTGACGCCTTGCTTATCGATGGCGGTCAACGGTTCATCTAAAATCCATAAAATTTGCTTACTGAGCCATAACCTCGCTAGTGCCACTCGTCGTTGCTGACCTGCGGAAAGCTGTGCTACAGGCACATCTTCTCGACCAGCTAAACCAACTTGAGTTAAAGCAGTGAAGATTTCTTCGTCAGAAGAGCGGTTATTTTGAATAGATTGGTAAAAACGTAAGTTTTCTAGTGCGGTAAGCTCTCGTTTAACTCCAGTTTGATGCCCTAAGAACAGCAGATCTTGATGGAAAACATCACGAGATTTTTCAACCTCTTCTCCTTTCCACTTAATGATGCCTTCTTCTCTATCACCTAAACCTGTCACAATACGTAGTAACGTAGTTTTGCCAGTACCATTGCGCCCTTCTATCTGGACCAATTCACCAGGCTTAATTTCAAACTGCAGGTTTTCAAACAGGACCCTCTCATCACGGATCGCTGTCAGGTTAGATACTTCTAACATAGAGCTTCAACTAAAAAATGAACGAAGCGCTATATTAGCACAGCTTAGTTATGACAAAACAGGATAAGAGGGCTGGGATGTATGTAAGTTCATGTATTTTTGTTAATTAATCGTCACACTTTAATAAAATTAACTATAAGTAGTTATAAGCTCTCATTTTAACTTGGGGAGCGAGTGCTAAGAATGAAGAGAGCTCAAGGTAACCTAGGGCTGTATTGCAAAAAGATAATTAGTAACCGAACACAAAAAAAGAGGCTTATCGCCTCTTTTTATCGCTTTAAAACCTTTAGCGTCCACGCGTCGGGTATTCTGCATCATCTGATGGCTGACCGCTTAGTGGTGGAATTTTCTCTTTTCCCGCCAGTTTTTTCTGTAGTGAAAGCATCAATTCCGCTTCAGCTTTTGGCAGTTCACACTCTTCAATGAGCTCATTGATATCTGCACCAAGCTGTACCATTTTAGAAGCTCGACTGTACAAGCGACCATCAGTATCAGCGTGCTCGAGTTCACGAATTCTCTCGTTTAGGTGCTGAATAATGTCTTGTTGTTCCGTTACTTTTTGTCCAAGACCAACGACAACCGAACGCACTTCGAGTAACTGCTTACTCAACTTTTGTACTTCTTTATCTACATGTCGAGACTGTGCTCGTTGCTGGTCTACTTGCTTTTGCAACCCCGAGCGAATGCGCAGTTGCAAAACAACCAACACCAACACGATAAAAGCGACGCCACCCGCAAGGAATGGAACAGATAAAAGAATCTCTTCAGCCATCATTATTCAGCCCATTATAGGTGAGCCATCTCGTCCCATTCGTCATCCGTTAGGAGCTTGTTCAAATCCACAAGGATAAGAAGTTTGCCGTCACGGTTGCTCACACCTTGGATGAACTTCGCGCTTTCATCAGTACCAACAGAAGGCGTCGTGTCAATTTCAGAAGAACGTAGGTAAACCACTTCTGCCACACTATCTACCAAAATACCAATCACTTGACGCTCAGACTCGATCACAATAATACGAGTATTATCTGTAACTTCGCCTTCCATCAGGCCGAAACGCGAACGCGTGTCGATAACAGTAACCACGTTACCACGCAGGTTGATGATACCCAGAACATAATCTGGCGCACCTGGAACGGGTGCAATTTCAGTATAACGAAGTACTTCACGAACTTGCATTACGTTGATGCCGTACGTTTCTTCTTCTAGCTGGAACGTCACCCACTGAAGAACTTCGTCATTCGATGCATCTTTCTTCACTTCTACTTCAAAAGCTTGAGACATAGTTAATCCTCGTTAATGTCGTTCCCGACTTAAATCTAATTCAGTGATTTGACATCTAAACCGGCGTTTAGCATGTCAATGAGCGCCTGGACATGAATTAAGGCGCACATTTTTTCTTTTACCATGCCCGCTAGCCAAGGGCGCTTACCCGCCTGTTCACGCCAGCGAACCTTGTCGATATTGAGCGTTTCCGTACCCATTAGTTGGTTACTGGCCAGCCCCCACATGCTCTCTCCAAGCATGACAACGTATTGGTAATTATCTTTGTAACTGTCATCGCGAAGCTTATCTGCCATCACCCATTTCGCGGTATCGACGACATCAAACTGTTGCTCACGATTTGTTTGTAGCCCCAAATACCAGGCGGGCTTTCCTATCAAATGGTTAAGCTCGCTGATGCGATGAATACCACCTAACTCATCAAGCGGTACGGCAAACGTGACATCATTCACATCAAAGTAAAGCACTTGAAAATCTTCACTTCGCTTCGTGCTTTCCCAGACCGTTGGTATTTCGGAACCTGTTTGTGTCTCGAGCTCGGTATCAACGTTCGATTCTATATTGACATCATGCTCAATCACCGATTGAGGTTCAACCAGTTCTGGCTGAGTTCCCTCAAAAACTGGCGCATCAATCACCCAGTCTTGTATCTCTTCAACTGTTTGTAACTCGGACGCCTCACTAACGGTTTGCACTTCTGGCTCAGCCGCTTTTATTTCTGCTGCAATATCAATCGTATTTTGTTCAAGAATACTATCAATATCTAACTCGGCTACAGGGTTGCTTGCTTCAAGCTGACTTAATAACCTTTGCACATCTTCCAGATTTGGGGCTTCCAATTCTGGCGGGTACGCTTCTTGAAACTGGTAAGTTTCCGGCTCCGAGTATTGAAACTGCAATTCTGGCTCTGGCTCTGGCTCTGGCTCTGGCTCTGGCTCTGGCTCTGGCTCTGGCTCTGGCTCTGGCTCTGGCTCTGGCTCTGCAGATGATATTTCTTGAGCCAGCAAGTCAAGCTCTTCCTCAAGAGTCGTTGCTTCAGCCTCATCACCCAATAGCGCATTAAAGTAGTCATCAAGCGCTTGTTCACTGGAAAGCACGTCGTTACTGCTCATCGAACGCTAACCTCTCCAGGTAAATCAATAACTGTTTATACGCAAACACACCACGACTACCAGATGCAAAATGCGATGCTGGCAAATGCTTTAAACTAGCATCACGGAACTTGGTATCAATCGGCACCGCAGAGGTCCATACTTGATTTGGGTAATCTTTCTTCAGTTGCATCAATGTCTGCAAAGACGCTTTGGTGCGCTTGTCATACATCGTTGGAACGATAGTCACTTTGAAACCACCCGGACGAGACTTTTGCATAATGGTTAACGTGCGCATCATGCGTTCCAAGCCTTTCATCGCCAAAAACTCGGTTTGAACGGGAATCAAAATTCGGTCACTGGCGGCCAGTGCGTTCACCATCATCACACCAAGAATTGGCGGACAGTCAATCAAGACATAATCATAGTCTTGTGAGACCGCTTGTAGAGCTCGTTTTAAGATCAACCCCATCCCACTGCGATTCCCCATGACACGATCAAGCGTCGCAAGGGACATATGCGCGGGAATGATATCCATCCCTTCCAGTTTTGTCTCTAGGATTAACGGCCTCACCGTTTCACGAGAGAATGTCTTCAACTGGAATAAATCAAACAGGCTCGAAGTTACTGCGTCAGGATCATAACCAAGATAGGTAGTCAGTGATGCGTGAGGGTCAGTATCGACCATCAGTACGCGATGACCTTTTTGACTCAGCAAACCCGCTAATGTCACTGTTGAGGTGGTTTTACCCACGCCACCTTTCTGGTTAGCTACACTCCAAACAATCATGATGAATCCTACGCTAGGCCAACTTCCACCAACATGCGTTCAGCAATGCGGTCAAGCGGTAAATCTTCTGAAGAAATGCCTGCTTTAGCAACAGCTTGGGGCATACCATAAACAACACAACTTTCTTCATCTTGAGCCCAAATAGTTGAGCCTGCAGACTTCAACATACGAGCGCCTTCACGACCGTCTGCACCCATGCCAGTCAGCACTAAAGAGAGAACTTTGTCACCGTATACTTTGGCTGCAGAACCAAAAGTCACATCCACACATGGTTTGTAGTTCATGCGGTCGCCGCCATCAATGATACGAAGACGAGCAGCCCCCGCTCGACCATCCACCATCATTTGCTTACCACCTGGAGCAAGGTATGCCACACCAGGCTGTAAGACATCGCCGTCTTGAGCTTCTTTCACTTGAATCTTACACAAGGTATTCAAACGGCTGGCAAATGCAGCAGTAAAGGTTGCTGGCATATGTTGGATCAATACGATCGGATGCGGGTAGTTCATCGGTAAACGCGTCAGAATTTTTTGCAAAGCAACCGGACCACCAGTCGACGTGCCAATTGCGGTCAGTTGATACTTCTTACCGGAGGCTCGGAACTTTGCCGCAGCCGGTCGAGCAGGAGCTGGAGTCGCTGGCGAAGCCGTTCTTGAACCTAGTGGACGAGCTGCCGCACTGGTACTCGCAGCAGCGCGAGTGATTGGTCGACGCATAAAAGCGCGCTTCGAAGCAATCTGAATAACTCGTTGCTGAAGCAGTGATACCGCTTCTTCGCGGTTACGTGCGATGTCTTCAAACTTTTTCGGTAAGAAATCCAATGCGCCCGCATCTAGCGCATCAAGCGTGGCTTTCGCCCCGTCATGAGTCAGGGACGAAAACATTAGGATTGGCGTTGGAGCCGCTGCCATGATTTCACGCACAGCGGTAATGCCATCCATCACTGGCATTTCAATATCCATCGTGATGACGTCCGGTTTAAGAGATTTGGCTTTCTCAACCGCCTCTCTGCCATTTACCGCAACGTCAATCACTTCTAGGCGCGATTCTGAGTTGATGATTTCGCTCACGCGACGTCGAAAAAAACTCGAATCATCAACGACTAGTACTTTAATCGCCATCTTATTCCTTTTAATAACGTCAGCTTTGCTTAAAGGCGTGAAGCCGCAGCATATCGCTTAAGTAAATCAGGCACATCTAGAATTAATGCAATATGGCCATCGCTAGTGATTGTTGCACCAGCCATGCCCGGAGTGCCTTGCAATAGATTATCGAGTGGCTTAATAACCACTTCTTCTTGACCAATAAGCGTATCCACAACAAAACCAACGCGCTGGTTACCGATCTGTACAATAACCACATGACCGTGACCAGTACGCTCTTCGACGTTTTGTGATTTGGATGCTAACCAGTTCTGTAAGTAAAATAGCGGGATAGATTTTTCACGCACAATGATCGTCAACTGACCATCTACCACGTTTGTGCGACTCAGATCCAAGTGGAAAATTTCGCTCACCGATGCCAGTGGCAGCGCAAACGGATGACCGCCAACACCAACCATCAGTGTTGGTAGGATCGCAAGCGTCAGTGGTACTTTGATGGTGATCTTAGTGCCTTTACCTAGCTCAGAATCGATATCGATTGAACCATTTAAGGTGTTGATCGCCGTCTTAACCACATCCATGCCAACGCCACGGCCAGAGATGTCAGAAATTTTATCTTTACTTGAGAAACCTGGCGCAAAGATAAGGTTGAAGCACTCTTTGTCTGTTAAACGGGCCGCCGCATCTTCGTCCATCATGCCGCGCTTAACCGCGATACCACGCAGTTTGTTCGGGTCCATACCGCCGCCATCATCTACGATGGATAGCTCAATATGATCCCCTTCTTGCGATGCAGACAAAATCACTTTACCTGTGCGTGATTTACCTGCTTTCGCGCGGTCGTCTGGCATTTCAATACCGTGGTCAACCGAGTTACGAACCAAGTGAATCAATGGATCAGCCAATGCTTCTACAAGGTTTTTATCGAGATCGGTTTCTTCACCGCGCATTTCCAACACAATGTCTTTATTTAGGTTGCGCGCCAAGTCACGGACAACGCGTGGGAAACGGCCAAATACTTTCTTGATTGGCTGCATACGCGTTTTCATTACCGCGCCTTGCAGATCCGCCGTTACGACATCAAGGTTGGCGACCGCTTTGGACATTTCTTCATTGTCGCTGTTCAAACCAAGGCTTAATAGACGGTTTCGGACCAATACAAGCTCACCTACCATGTTCATGATGGTATCAAGCGTCGAGGTATCGACACGAACGGTTGCCTCGGCCTGAGGCTTTTTAACCGCTGGCGCTTTCGCCTCTTCTTTCACCGCGACAGGTTTAGATTCTGGTTTTGGTGCTGGAGCCGGAGTT
The DNA here is from genome assembly GCF_013048515.1 of Vibrio sp. 1-2 (7-a). Taxonomy (NCBI): domain Bacteria; kingdom Pseudomonadati; phylum Pseudomonadota; class Gammaproteobacteria; order Vibrionales; family Vibrionaceae; genus Vibrio; species Vibrio sp. 1-2 (7-a). The sequence continues at coordinate 343,226 of NZ_VHSQ01000001.1, read as the reverse complement.
GGCGCTGCTGGTGCTGGTGCTGGCTTAACCGCAGGCTCAGGTTTCGCAGGGCTTTCCTCTACGTTTGCTGATGCCGGCTTCGTTGCCATATCCAGTTCTTCTAGCGTAGGACCTTTGCCCGCACCATGTAGCTCATCGAGTAACTTTTCGAACTCTTCGTCCGTCATTAAGTCACTATCTTGATTTGCTGACGATGCAACTGGCGCAGCTGGTTCTGCCGCTTTAGGAGGTTCTACTGGTGCAGATGCTGCAGCCTCTGCCGCTGATGGACTTTTGCCGACGCCGTGAAGTTCGTCAAGTAGACGTTCAAATTCATCGTCAGTGATATCGCCACTTTCAACTGATGGCGCACTTGATTGAGGGGGCACTGATGGCGTTGTTGGTGTCGCAGGTTCTGAAGCGCCTGGAGCTGAGCCTTTACCATGAAGTTCATCCAGCAGCTTTTCGAATTCGTCTTGGGTAATTTCATCAACAGAGCCGACACTTGACGCTGGCGCGGCAGGTTCTTCAATAACAGGCTCAGGACTGACAGGTTCAGGAGTAACCACTGGCTCTTCAACCACGGTTGCAGCGACTTCATCTTCTGATTCAGGTTTACATAGACGATGAAGTTCTTCAAGAAGGGCAGGATCCGCTGCTTCCAATGGTTCACGATCTTGAACGGCTTGGAACTGGGTATTGACCGTATCCAACGCTTTTAGCATCGTATCCATTAAGTTTTGCGTGACCGTGCGTTGGCCGTTTCGTAAAACGTCGAACACGTTCTCCGCACCATGACAAGTATCGACTAGCTCTGCCAAAGACAGGAAGCCAGCACCGCCTTTTACGGTGTGAAACCCGCGGAAAATTGCATTAAGTAAGTCTTTGTCTTCTGGGTTATTTTCCAATTCAACCAACTGCTCAGAAAGCAGTTCGAGAATTTCCCCAGCCTCAATGAGAAAGTCCTGAAGAATATCTTCGTCTAAATCGTAGCTCATACGTTACCTTTAAAATCCAAGACTGGACAACAAGTCATCGACTTCGTCCTGCGATGAAACCGCATCTTCTCTCAGTTCTGGATGAAGAATCGGGCCTTCGGCTTCGCTTGTTTGTGTATTCTTTTTATCTGCCGGTTCTGACAAAACTTGAATGTGTTCTTCAGGTTTATTTCCAGAGAATACGGTTAGGATTTCCACTAAGCGGCCTTCTACTTCATTTACCAACGTAATTACGCGGCGAATAATTTGGCCAGTTAGGTCTTGGAAGTCTTGCGCCATGAGAATTTCGGTCAATTGACCACGCAACTCAGTGCTGTCACCTTCGACTTGAACTAATAGCTCGTCGATTCGGTGACAAAGTGCTTTGAATTCGCTTAATTCGATGCGCCCGTGCATGAGTTCATTCCATTGAGGACGAACTTTCTGAAGGCAATCATGCAGGTTGTCAGCGATAGGAAGGCAGCAGTCGACTGCATCCATCGTTTTGTTGGCTGCTAGCTCTGTCTTCTCGATCACATAATTAAGACGATCCCTTGCGTTAGGGATTTCGTCTTTCGCAATTTCGGTCATGCGCTGATCGAGACTGAACTGCTTGAGTGATTCGTGAAGGTCTCGAGTTAAGGCTCCAATTTCTTGCAGCATTGGATTCTCGGCACCTTCGTAGATCGAGGCAACAAGCATATTGGCTTGGTCTTGTTCCCCGTTTTCTAGCATTTGAACGAGTGACTTCGCCTGCTCTAGTGAGATCATTCTGAATAGACCCTTTTACGTTTAGTTCTTCTTATCACTTTAAAAACGCTAAACGAGTCATTTAATAGGTATTTAATAATTGGTATGAATGACTCGAATAACAAAGAGAAAAAGAGAGAGTTATAAACGCTCGAAAATTTTATCTAATTTTTCTTTTAATGTTGCAGCAGTAAATGGCTTAACAATGTAGCCGTTTACGCCTGCTTGAGCAGCTTCAATGATCTGCTCACGCTTCGCTTCAGCCGTGATCATTAGAACTGGCAAATGCTTAAGTTCTGCATCCGCGCGGATGTGTTTAAGCAAATCGATGCCTTGCATACCTGGCATGTTCCAGTCAGTTACAACAAAATCGAAGTCACCTTTTTTCAGCATTGGTAATGCGGTTAAACCATCGTCCGCTTCTTGAGTGTTATTGAAACCCAAGTCACGAAGCAGGTTTTTAACAATACGGCGCATTGTTGAGAAATCATCAACAATAAGGATCTTCATGTTTTTATTCAAAATTGCCTCCACTGAATCGTAAAATCAGTGTTTTTAGTCATTTTGTGTCCACGCACTGAGCTTGGTGCGCAAACGTTGCATCGCTTGACTCAGTATTTGACTTACGCGAGATTCGCTTACGCCTAACACATCGCCAATTTCTTTCAAATTGAGTTCTTCATCATAATAAAGCGAAAGTACCAAAGCTTCACGCTCTGGAAGCTGTTTTATTGATTCAACCAGTGCTTTTCGAAATGATTCGTCGGCAACCCCTTTGAACGGGTTACTGTCATCAGTTTCATCTGCAGGTGAAATCACATCATCAGAAACGCCTAAATCTTCAATACCGACTAATTTTGAGCAGTTGATATCGGTCAGAGCACTATGATATTGATCCAGTGTCATACCGAGATGCGTGGCTACTTCAGAATCAGTAGGATCTCTATTTAATTCGCCTTCCAGTTCCGCAATCGCTTGGTTAATCTCTCGATTATTTTTATGAACAGAACGCGGTACCCAATCGCCTTTGCGCATGTCATCTAACATTGCGCCACGAATACGGATACCTGCATAAGTTTCAAAGCTCGCACCTTTAGAACCATCATAATTCTGCTGAGCTTCGATAAGACCGATCATGCCGGCCTGAATTAAATCCTCTACCTGAACACTCGGCGGTAAACGGCCTAATAGGTGGTGAGCAATGCGCTTAACCAACACTGAGTAGCGCTCTATAAACGCTTGCTGGCTATTAAACTTGCCATGTTGGTCATAGGTTATCGCTTTATTCACCAAAAGGGTCCTCTGCGAATTCGGTACGATTTAGCAACCTTTCCACAAAAAATTCCAAGTGTCCACTTGGTGTTTTCGGTAGTGGCCACGTTAACGCTTTGTTTGCTAGTGAGCTGATAGCTAAAGCGGCAGGTGAGCGAGGGAACGCATCAACGACAATTTTTTGTCTTTTTACAGCCTGTCGTACTTTATCATCTAATGGAATACATGCTACGAGTTCAAGGCTGACATTCAAGAATCGCTCTGTGACTAGCGTCAACTTTGCAAACAATTCTCGCCCTTCACGGTAGCTTCTGACCATATTTGCTACAACTTTAAAGCGTTGGACCTGGTGTTCTTTACTTAACAGCTTAATTAACGCATATGCATCTGTGATTGAAGTTGGTTCATCACACACAACCACAACGACGTCTTGAGCTGCTCGCGAAAAACTGATTACCATGTCAGAAATGCCTGCGGCGGTATCTATCAGCAGGACGTCCATTTCGTCTTCAAGACTACCAAATGCTCGAATGAGTCCAGCATGTTGAGCGTGAGAAAGCTCAGTCATGCTCTGTGTGCCAGAAGTTGCAGGGATTATCTTTATACCATAAGGCCCTTCGACAATCGCATCTTTTAGCTCACATTCACCCGCTAAGACATGTCCTAGATTACGTTTTGCACGAATTCCGAGCATCACGTCCACATTGGCCAGACCTAAATCAGCGTCGAGAACCATCACCTTCTTGCCTTGGCGAGCCATACAAATCGCCAGACCCAGTGTTACGTTTGATTTCCCCACACCACCTTTGCCGCCAGTAACAGCAATCACTTTGGTCAACGATGGTTGTGTTAAGCGACGGAGGCCGCTTGCTTGATCGTGTATCATATTCTCAGTCATAGTAGTCCGCCGCCTTAGAGTCCTTCACTGTCACTATTCCAAAAGTGAGGTTCGTTCTCTGTCGACTTCTCTAACAGTTCATTTGCTTTCGCAAGCATATATTTTGGTTGCGCTATCACAATGTCTTCTGGCACGCGCTGACCATTAGCTATGTAAGCCACTGGCATTGCGTTTTGAATCACTACACTGATGAATTCGCCTAGACTTAATGACTCATCAAGCTTCGTCATAATACAACCCGAAAGTGGTATGCGTCGGAAGTGATCCAGCGTTTCTTGTAGAACGCGACGTTGTGCGGTAGCTGGCAAAACAAGGTAGCTGTGAATCACTTCTCCGCTCTCTTGCATTAGAGTATCGAGCTGCTCAGAAAGCCTGACATCTCGTTGCCCCATCCCTGCCGTATCGACCAAAATCAGTCTTCTGTTTCTTAGCTGATATATAACATCGGCTAACTCGTTAGAATCTTTAGCAACTCTTACGGGACAACCCATGATTCTTCCGTAAATTGAGAGCTGCTCATGTGCACCTATGCGATATGTATCTGTTGTCACAAGGGCTACATTGTCGGCACCGTATTCCATGGCGGCACGTGCTGCGAGCTTCGCAACGGTGGTTGTTTTCCCCACCCCCGTCGGACCTAACAGTGCAACCACACCACCACGTTTTAAAATGTCCTGTTTAGGAATATTGATTTGATCCGCCACCAGCGACAACAACGCTTTCCACGCTCGCGCTGGTTTTGTATCTTCCGGGATATAGCACGCCATTTGGTCTGCTAACTCCGGAGAAACGCCCATACGCTCTAAGCGCTTAATCAGCATTGCTCTGAGCGGCTCTCGACGTTCCACTTCCTGCCACATCAGGCCAGATACTTGATGCTCTAAAAGACGACGAATTGACGTCATCTCTTCGCGCATACTCTCCAGCTCATCTGCAGACTCTTCTCGCTCATCACTTGGACGGCGGCGATCATAGCGTGTCGGATCCAACTTCGGCGTTGGACGCTCAAATCGATTATCTTGTGCGATTAACTTCGCCAAAGGTGAATCTGGTTGATATGGCGCTGGCTTTTCTTGGTTGTAGCCGTCGCGATGCTTATTCTGGCGTTGCAATAAAGCAGAGAGCGAATCTTCATTTTCCGCTACATGATCGTCAGCATCTGCTGCACCACCACTATATTGCTTAAGCATGTTAGCGAATCGCTGCGTCATCGAGCCTGTTTTTTCGTTGTTACTGTTATTACTGTTCAGGCTAATTTTATCTTCATCTAAATGACGATCTTGATAACGATCTGCAGAAGACGATGACATTTGACGATGTTCGTTATAGCGATTCGATTGAGAAGCACCGCGATTTTGTTGTGACGCTGCGCTTGCTTGAGACGGGTTAGATTCACTATCTATCGCCGCAACAATCGCCACCCCACCAGCCACTTTCTTGTTTGACATGATCACCGCTTCCGCGCCTAACTCCTCTTTCACTTGGAGCAGCGCCGTTCTCATGTCTTTGGCAAAAAATCGCTTTATTTTCAAACTATGAATCCATTAATGATGCGTGAGATCAGTTACCCACGGCTTGCACAATTCTGATCTGTTTTTCATCCGGGATTTCTTGGTAAGACAGTACCCGGAGATTAGGTATTGTGTTCTTCACAAATTTCGCCAACGTCGAGCGTAATACACCGGAAGTAAGCAGAACGGCTGGCTCACCTTTCAATTCTTGTTCCTGTGTCGCTTGGCTTAGTGAAGACTGCAATCGTTCAGCGAGCCCCGGTTCAATCCCCGCGGATTCGCCTCCTGATGCTTGCATAGTTTGATGCAATATTTGTTCCAGCTCAGGTATCAAAGTAATCACTGGCAGCTCAGGCTCTATACCATTGATTTCTTGAACAATTAGACGTTTCAGACTAATTCGAACTGCTGCCGTCAATATGTCAGCTTCTTGACTCTTACTTGAGTACTCAGCCAAAGTTTGAACAATCGTGCGAATATCGCGGATTGGAATGGCCTCGTTTAACAAGTTTTGTAGGACTTTCACCACCACACCTAAAGGCAACTGATCAGGAACAAAGTTCTCAACCAACTTAGGCGCGCTGCGTCCTAACATTTCTAATAAATTCTCTACTTCTTCATGACCAATCAACTGCGATGCGTTATTAGTCAATAACTGGCTCAGGTGCGTCGCTAATACTGTCGATGAGTCAACAACCGTATACCCTAGCGCCTGAGCATGCTCACGCTGATCTTCGCGAATCCATACGGCTTCCAGTCCAAATGCAGGGTCAATGGTTGGCTCGCCATCAATCATGCCATACACCTGACCTGGGTTAATCGCTAGCTCTTGATCCGGACGAATCTCAGCTTCGCCGACCGCAACCCCCATTAATGTGATTCGATAGCTGTTTGGCGTCAGTTCAAGGTTGTCACGTATGTGAACCGCAGGGATTAAGAACCCAAAATCTTGCGATAGCTTTTTACGCACACCTTTTACGCGCTCTAACAGTTCTCCGCCTTGGTCTCGGTCCACTAGCGGAATCAAGCGGTAACCCACTTCAAGGCCAATAATATCGACTGGCTGGACGTCGTCCCAAGACAGTTCGCGTTGTGATGAAGGCTCTGCACCTTCGTCGGCTTTCGCTGGTAAAGCCGGTTCTTTCGCTTTCTGCTTTTGGCGTTTATCGATGAAATACGCCGCCGCGCCAGCTGCGACCGCCAGACTCAAAAACGCAAAGTGTGGCATGCCCGGTACGATGCCCATCACACCGAGAATAGCTGCGGTAATCATCAGTGCTTTTGGGTTGTCGAACATCTGGAAGACCAGCTGTTCACCCATGTCTTCATCGGTGTTTTGACGCGTCACCATCATCGCCGCTGCAATCGACAGCAATAGCGATGGAATCTGTGCAACTAGGCCGTCACCAATCGTCAGCAAAGTATAGATTTCAATTGCCTCACCGAAACCCAATCCATACTGCGCCATACCGATCGACAGACCGCCGATGATGTTGATAAACAGAATCAAAATACCGGCAATCGCGTCACCTTTTACGAACTTCGAGGCACCATCCATAGAGCCGTAGAAATCCGCTTCTTTGGTCACTTCAAAACGACGAACTCTTGCTTGTTCTTGGTCTATCAACCCGGCATTTAAGTCCGCATCAATCGCCATCTGCTTACCTGGCAACGCATCAAGGGTGAAGCGAGCACTTACCTCAGAGATACGACCCGCACCTTTGGTCACCACCATAAAGTTGATGATCATTAAGATAAGGAAAACCACTAAGCCGACCGCGTAGTTACCACCAATAACGACATTACCAAACGCTTCAATTACGTTACCTGCCGCGTTGCCGCCTTCATGACCATGCAGTAAGACGACACGTGTCGAGGCAACGTTCAGCGCCAAACGCAACAAGGTCGCGATCAGCAGTACCGTCGGAAAAGCGGCGAAGTCCAACGGACGACGTGTGTAAACGGTCACTAACAACACCACCATCGACAACGCGATGTTAAAGGTGAAGAACATATCCAGCAAAAAGGCTGGAATAGGCAGCACCACCATCGCTAAGGTGGCCAAAACCATCACCGGCGCGCCAATAGCTGGCATTTCACGCTGAGGGATTCGTGGCAATTTATCTGCAAATGGCAGGCTTAACTTCATACTACGAGAGATCTCAATCGATTGAAGCGTCACGTTAGCTCTTACTATTAATACGCGACCGCTTTGGCCTAAAAGTTTAGGTATGGTTGATAATTAAGGCGTTTTAAGCAAGCTATGTACCATAATTAACGCCAAAATAATGACTAAACACTCAAGTAGAGTTTAATATCTGATTCAATTAGCCTTTTTAGAATTAGGCTTCTTTTAGCATTAATGCCGGTGTTCTGGCGGGATTGGCAAATCGTAATCCTGAATTTTGGGGCGCTGACCACCTCGCTTTCGGTATTGCTTCAACTGGAATACAAATGCCAAAACCTGAGCCACCGCAGTAAATAATCCATCGGGGATCTCTTGTTCTAGCTCGGTAGTATGGTACAGCGCACGAGCAAGTGGCGGAGCAGGTACAATTGTGATGTCATGCTCTCGGGCGACTTCTCGAATCTTCATTGCCATGTGATCGGTGCCTTTAGCGATCACTACTGGCGCACGGTCTGTCTTCTGTTTATAACGAAGCGCAACCGAAAAGTGCTCTGGGTTGGTAACAATAACATCAGCCTGAGGAACGTCTGCCATCATACGACGTTGAGCCGCTTCTCTTTGCAGCATACGAATACGGCCTTTAACTTCCGGCTTACCCTCAGTCTCTTTGTATTCGTCTTTGACTTCTTGCTTGGTCATTTTTAACTGATCTGCGTGCTGCCAGATTTGAAATGGAATATCGATGGCAACCACGATCAACAGCGAACAGCTGATCAACAAGATAAAGTTCAGCAAAATATCTAAAGCATGGAAGATGTTTTGCGGATACACATCCATACTTAATTGAATCAGATCCGCCTGCGATGCTTGGATCAAATAGATCGCGACACCAGTAACCAAAACCACTTTAAGAATTGATTTGATCAACTCTACCCAGCTTTGCATTCCGACCATCCGCTTTAAACCGCTAAGCGGATTCATTTTCGACAGCTTTGGCATAGCGGCTTGAGCAGAAAAACTGATTCCTCCCACACCCGCAGCACCAATCATGGCGGCAGTAAACAATGTCGCTAGCACCAAAAATAGAGGGAACAACAAATCGGTCATCGCCCCTAAAGCAATGTCAAATAGCTTTGCCGTATCGAAAATCTCTTCTCGTTGAAGATCAAATAAACGGCTCATGATGGAAAACAATGAACGTGCTAACGCCTCGCCAAACCACATCAGTGAAATGGCGCCAACGATCAGTACAGATGCTGATGCAAGTTCTTTAGACCGAGCAACCTGCCCCTTTTCTCTGGCTTGTTGTAACCGTCGGGGCGTGGCTTCTTCGGTGCGTTCCTGACCGTCTGATTCTGCCAATTCTTAGCACTCCAAGCGAATGAGTCGACAAATCTGCGCCTCACCCACCGTCCAGAACATTTCATAATGACTGTAAAGGCCAGCCAGTATGTACCAACACAGTAATAGACCCACCATCAACGCAAATGCAAAACCAAGCGAAAAGATATTTAACTGTGGTGCAGCACGGGTCATTACACCAAACGACAAGTTAATGGTAAGTAGTGCAATAATGCCAGATAGAGACATACTCAGTGCCGTTTGGAACATAATACCAAGCCAGCCTGCCATTTCACGGAAATCAACCGCGTTGAGCGAGCCGGAACCAATCGGCAAGGTTTTAAAGCTGAACACTACCAGTTGCAGCATTTTCAAGTGCCCATCGGTGGCAAGGAAAAACATTGTCGTCAAAAACATGAATAGCTGACCAAGCAATGGCGTGTTCTGACCATTTGCGGGATCAACCATAGAAGCGAAACCCAAACTTGACTGCATACCCAATATTTGTCCCAACAAGACAAAGGTTTGAATCATAAATTGAGTGACCATGCCCATCGCAATACCGATGATCATTTGCTCGGCAATGGTCATAAAACCCCGAAACGAGAGCAACTCAATGTCTTGAGGCACTGCAGGGATCGCTGGCATGACTGCAAAAGTGATGGCTAACCCGAGGTAAAGGCGGATTCGTGGTGAGACAAATCGAGCCCCAGTTACCGTCATCACCATCAGCATGGAAGAGATACGAACGTAGGGCCAGAAATAGTTTGCGATCCAATCTAAGACAACGCTAGTGGGGTACTCCATAGGCGCCTCTAATAAAGCACCTGAGGTAAGCGCTCAATCAAGCCATAGAAATATTCCATCAACATTTGCGTCATCCAGTGACCAAATAGCATTAGAGCCAAAAGAGTGACTATCAAACGCGGCAAGAAGCTCAATGTTTGCTCGTTGATGGAAGTCGCAGCTTGGAAAATCGCAACAATAAGGCCGATAAGCAAACTTGGGATGATAATGGCGCAGACCATGATAAGCACCATCCAAAGTGCTTCACGGAAAAGCTCGACAAACATTTCTGGTGTCATGTCTTATCCTCTATCTGCGCTTATCTAAAGGGCGAAACTGCCCGCGAGTGTCGAAAGTATCAAGTTCCAACCATCGACCAATACGAACAGCATCAACTTGAACGGCAACGAAACAATCATTGGTGACAACATCATCATACCCATTGCCATCAGTACCGACGCTACCACGAGGTCAATAATCAAAAACGGCAAGAAGAGCATAAAGCCAATCTGGAATGCAGTTTTTAGCTCCGAGGTGATGAAAGCCGGAATCAACACCGCCATCGACACATCTTCTGGGTTCTCAACTTGCTCTCCTGACATGGTTACAAACGTCTCCAAGTCTTTGATTCGGGTCTGTTTAAGCATGAACGCTTTCATTGGCGCTTGTGCAGCATCAAATGCTTCTCGAGCCGTGACTTGCTCATTCAAATAAGGCTGAACGGCTTTATCGTTGATTTCGTTCAGGACAGGAGACATAACAAAAAAGGTCAAAAACAGCGCTATACCAATGATGACCTGATTAGACGGCGTTTGTTGCAACCCCATTGCCTGACGCAATATCGACATCACCACCACAATTCGAGTAAACGACGTCATTAAAATCACCATGGCAGGCAAGAAGCCAAGCATGGTCATTAACGCTAAAATTTGTAGCGTAACCGAGTAATCTTCACTGCCATCTGGGTTTGTGGTCATGGTAAACGCAGGGATTCCACCACCACTAGAAACGGACATAGCACGACTGGCGCCAGTATCACTTTGCATCGCCTGAACAGTGACGCTACTTCCATCGGCCAAGTTGTCAGGCAGAGCAGACTCCTCTGCCTCTGCAAACGAAAATGAAGAAAACAGCACGCCGACGAAAAGCAACAACGTGCTCAGGAGCAAACGAATCGGGTTACCCTTTGTCATGTTTTTTGATCAGTTGGCTAAATTGAGTCGCAAAAGCATTGGTCGCCAACTCTTCCTCTTTCAGTGGCTTATCTAACTTGGCTAACGTTTGGATTGATTGGCTGGTAATTCCAACCAAAAACTGCTCTTCACCCACTTGAACTACGGCGATTCTTTCTTTGGTGCCCACTGGCAACTGACTCACAATACGCAAGCCTTTTTGTTGTCCCATCGCCGGCACTTGCATACGTTTAAGTAGCCAAGCCAACAAAAGAATCACGCCGATCACAAGCACAAGCGAGCCCAGTGTCGTCGCAAGATCCAGGTTATTTGGTGCGGCAGCAAATGCATAAGGAGCACTCAGCATTAAGCTCAGTGCTCCGGTGATTTGCTTCAATCGCGTTTTGATTGAGCGGCTCATCTTAACGTAGCTTCTTAATTCGTTCAGTTTGGCTGATCACATCCGTCAAACGGATACCAAACTTATCGTTCACGACCACGACTTCGCCATGCGCAATCAGTGTACCGTTGACTAATACGTCCAATGACTCGCCCGCTAGACGATCCAACTCAACAACCGAACCTTGGTTCAACTGCAATAAGTTCCGAATGCTGATTTGTGAACGACCGACTTCCATCGAAATCGTCACCGGAATATCCATGATGGTGTCGAGTTTACGACGCTCATCTTCGGTAATTGGGCTTGAAGTGTCTTTTAGCTCTTCCAGTGGCGCGGCCAATACTTCATCTACGTCAACAGAAGGTGCAGACGGGTCTTCGCCAAGAGCGGCTGCCCATTCATCTGCTAGCTTTTGATCGTCACTTGGTTCCATTTTTCTATCCTGTGTTAAGCCTTATTTAATGCCAAAGCATGTCTGTTCAATAAGGTATCTTAATCGTCTATATCGTCTTCATTCTCAAGCTCAGACATGATGTCTTTGCCCAAGAAAGCTAAATCTGTTTTGACTACATGTGGGCGCTCAATTTCCTCAGAAATTTGCACCGCTAATTTGTCTTCCGAACGGCCCATTTTTACGCGATAGGTCGGCAGGTCTTCCACAAACATTGTCGCATGTTCTGGCATTTCAATCGGGATGATGTCACCCGGTTGCAATTCCATGAGGTCACGCAAAGAGATGTCTTTTTCAAGCAAGTTAACGCGGAAGTTAACCGGACAATCCATAATCTCTTCACGTAATGCTGAGCTCCAACGGACGTCTGTCTCCATCTTGTCGGACTGAACACCTGCGTCCAACAGTTCACGAATCGGCTCAACCATGGAGTAAGGCATAACGACATGAAAATCGCCGCCGCCACCATCGACCTCAATGTGGAAAGAACTCACGACAATCACTTCTGTCGGGCTGACAATGTTAGCCATACTTGGGTTTACTTCAGAGTCGAGATATTCGAACTCCACCCCCATCACTGGCGACCACGCTTCTTTGTAGTCTTCAAATACAATCTTCAGCAGCAGCTGAATGATACGGCGTTCCGTTGGGGTAAATTCGCGCCCTTCAATTTTGGCATGGAATCGACCATCCCCACCAAAGAAGTTTTCTACCAGAATAAAGACTAAGCGAGCCTCCATGGTGATCAACGCTGTACCTTTTAACGGACGAAAACGCACCATGTTCAAACTGGTTGGCACGTACAATGTGTTTTGGTATTCGCCAAACTTCATCATCTGCACGCCATTAATCGACACTTCTGCCGTTTTACGCAGCATATTAAACAGACTAATACGCATGTGTCGTGCAAAGCGCTCGTTGATAAGTTCGAGCGTCGGCATTCGACCACGTACAATCCTGTCTTGCGACGAGAAATCAAAATTAACGGCACCTTCGTTGTCGTTTTCTATCGGTTCATCGACGTCATCAACATCGTCAACCCCGTGCAATAGCGCATCAATTTCGTCTTGGCTTAATAGATCGGTCACGTTTTACCTATTGAATAACAAAATCTGTAAACAGTACTTTTTCAATCACTGGCTTACCGACCGCAGCGTTTAGCGCTGCTTTGATATCTTCGGAAGCACGATCGCGCAATTCCACTCGTCCCGTTGGAGAACGCAACTGATCAACCGTCGCCGAAGCAAACGTTGATAACAAAGAGCTCTCAATCAGTGGCGAATGGTACCGCGCCAACTCTTCATTCTCTGCGCCGCGAACCATTAACTGCGCTTTAATTTGTACCAGTCTGTCGCGACGGTCCCCAGTAACGTTAAATACAAATGCCTGAGGAAGATTCACGTAGGCAATGGGCGAGGCATCAGATGCCTTCGCTTGAACCTGTTGAGACGCTTCAGCCTGAGCTGGTTCATCAGAGCCCATGAGAAAGAATGCTGCTGCACCACCGCCAAGTAGCAATACCACAACAGCGATTATGATGATAAGTAACTTACCTTTTCCTTTCGGCGCATCGGCCCCTTGTAACTGTTCTTCTGCCATTGTTGTCTCTTATTGTTCTTTTAGGTTACCGAGATGCTTAAGGAAGTCGTTTGGTAACCTTGTATTATTGCCTTTAAACGGCCTGTTAAGCGTAAAAGCTAATTCCATCACGCTTTGAAGCCACATTCAAATCCAGATTGACGTCAGCATCAAAGCTCTCTTCTGATTGTCCAGAAAAACCGCTGCCTTGAGCGCTTTGACCATGTTGCTCAGCAGTATACCTACCTTGCTGCTGCCCGCTGTTTTGTTGCTGAACAGAAGAATCAGCCAATTGCATGCCCTGCTGCGCCAACATCTCTCTCAAGCGAGGAAGCGTCTGTTCAATGATGTCACGCGCTTGCGTGTTGTTCACCGTAAAATGCACATTAGCTACATCGTTGTTCATCGTCATACGAATTTGCATACGACCTAATTCTGGTGGATCAAGACGAATATCGAGGTTTTTTAGGTTCTTCGACATCATCATTTGCACTTTTTCCGCCACTTGCTCATTGGCTAGCTCTTTGGTCAGTTGCAACGGAAGCTGAGCTTGCTGCGCGGCATCAATACGCGCTTGTTGCTGCACGTTTGTTCCTTGTTGACCCGCCATCGCCTGAAGCTGCCCTGCTAAACCATGTTGAAGTTCTGGTTTATCTTGCTTATCCGCAGTCGCTTTAAGTGCACCAGCAACCAATGCGGCATTCACAACTTTCTGGTTAACCTCTCCATCCTTTACGCCTTGAAGCGCCGTCGGTAAATGAGCTGCGACGAACGCATCTGGCATCGGAGACAATGCGACTTTATCTGCACTCTGAACAGCTTGCGGCTGAGCTGATTGAGTCACCAAATGAAGGGCTTGCTGAGACATCCCCATAGGCGCAGCCTGGCGAGCCAAATGATGTTGTACTTGCTGCTCGGCGAGAACCTGTTTAACGTCAGTAGGAAGTGCAACAAACTGGGCAAGATCTTGCTCAGGAATATCGGCAATGACCGTCCCTTTTTTCAACCCTTCTATGATCTCAGTTTCTTGCTGAGTCAGTGGTTTTCCCTGCGCCAGTTTGGTATCTATGAGTTCGAGTTCATCCAAGGAAACACGCTGAAGCGCATCAATTTTAGAGCCATCCAACCCCACCTCCAGTGGCGATAGTTCACCGGCAACCTCATCACTGACCATGCCCTTCTCGGTTGGGTGACTGACTTGTTTAGCCATACCTTGCCAAGTAGCAAACTCAGACGAGAGCTTATCGACATCGATAGGTTGACCATTCTTATCTAAAATTGGCTCTAAGCGTTGCCCAGCCATTGCCTGCACTTGTTCAAGCGATTGAGCTGATGGCATGTCATTCAAAGCAAGTTCATCAATGTCTGTTGTTTGCTCGTTAAACGAGTGCTCTAAACCCGCTCGTTGAGGCAAAACTTTGCCACTATCGATGGATGCATTATTCGCTTTCAAGGTTTGATTCGCTTGTTCAATACGACCAAGCAGCTGTTGTCCTTCACCCATCGCGCTTTTTGCGCCATTAGCAGCTGAAGGGGCGTTCGAGAGTGAACCGACTTTCTCAGTGACATCAGCATCATTTTGCGAGTGCTCGCCTTGTTTGGCTTCCAGTAGGCTTGCTTCATCACTTTGAATGGTGTTCGCATGCTCTGTCAGCATGTCACCAGAGCGGCTTTGCTCTTGAATAGCAGTTTCTTGGCTTTCTTGCGCCAGCAACTCCTCGGCATCGTTACTGCTCGCTTGAGCCACGTCTGTGACCGCTTCTTGACTATCAGCTTTGCCAGACGAAAGCTTGTTAATCTCGGCACTGTTTTGGTCTTCACCGTTTAGTGATTTCGTTGCTACTTTTTCTGACTTTTGTGAACCTGAAAATGCATCCGTCAAGGTTTCCAAAAATCCCTTGTTCTCCGCGTTTTCTGTAGGTGCTTGTGCGGCAGAGTCAGACACTGACGTCTTGCTCGTCGCAGAAACATTGGACAAATTCACATTCATATAGAAATTCTCATTATCAGCAGCTTCGAGCGCTAGGCCGCTGCTAAATTGCACACGGTGGCAAATTTAGGTTATTGGGGTGATCATCTACAAAGTTATCTGCAAAAATTACGCCAATAACAAGCTCATTGCCGCAGTGACAAAACGAGTGTTATAAGTGGAAGCAACGTCAACTTTTAAGTATTAAAAGGCTTCACTCGACGGCTGTAAAGCAACGTTGAAAACTCGTCCATTTGCTTTTGTTCTCGTTTGGCTTCCGCAAGCTGTTTCTCTTTCTCACGCTTTTCGATCATCCACTCATAGGATTTGCGTTCTTTGCGTACTGTTAACCAGTATTCTTGACAGTTTTCTACCTGTTCTTTGAAATGACTTTCCGCTTGTTTCTGCTTAGATAACGTTTCGTCTAGCTGAGTGAGAAAGCGATTTAAATGCCCATATTCGCTTGCCGTTAAGCCAGCCTGGCCACGGTCGATAAGCTGTTGGCAATAATCAAGGCGATACTTTTCGATTTGCTCAACCTGACGGTAATAATCTTCAAGTTCAGAGCGCGCTTTGTTCAGCGCAAGTACGGCTTGATCTTCACGCTCTTTAGTCTGCTCAAGTAGGAACTCCATCGCATTGTTCATGCGCTATCACCCGCCCAAAATGTTTCTAAGCATGTTGACGCACATATCGTATGGCACCGATTCTTTCATGCTCTGCTGTAAGTATTCGTCTAACTTTGGCTTCAATGTAAATGCGCCATCGATAGCAGGATCGGTGCCCGGCTTGTACGCCCCAATCGAGACCAAATCTTGGTTCTTGCGGCAAATCGACAAGACCTGACGTACCGCTTTCGACATCAGAACATGTTCTTCAGTGGTGATTTGCGGCATAACACGGCTAACCGACTTTTCGACGTCAATCGCAGGATAATGGCCTGCATCCGCCATTTCACGGGACAGCACAATGTGACCATCAAGAATTGCCCGCGATGCATCCGCAATCGGGTCTTGTAAATCATCGCCCTCGGTCAACACGGTAAAGAACGCCGTAATTGAGCCTTGTTCGGCGCTTCCGTTACCCGCACGCTCAACCAAAGCAGGTAGCTTGGCGAACACAGATGGCGGATAGCCTTTTGTCGCTGGCGGCTCACCAACAGAAAGGGCGATTTCACGCTGTGCTTGCGCAAAACGCGTCAAGGAATCCATCAATAACAGAACGTCCAAACCTTGATCGCGAAAGTACTCGGCAATGGTTAAGGCGGTTTGACAGCCTTTCAAACGCATCAATGGTGATGCATCGGCAGGCGCAGCCACCACGACAGAGCGACGTCGTCCATCCTCACCTAAAATCTCTTCGATAAACTCTTTAACTTCGCGTCCACGCTCACCTATCAGACCGACCACAACAACTTGTGCGGTTGTACCTCGTGTCATCATGCCAAGCGTGACCGATTTACCCACACCAGAGCCGGCAAACAGACCGATACGCTGACCTTTACCTACCGTCAATAATCCGTTAATCGCTTTCAAGCCCACATCAAGTGGCTCTGAAATTGGCTTTCGAGCCAGCGGGTTGATTGGCTCAGCATTAAAAGAGGCGCGATGATCGGTATACAACGGGCCAAGTCCATCAAGCGGATTACCAACCCCGTCAATCACGCGGCCAAGCAACTCCATGCCAACAGGCAAGCCAGCGTCACTGGTTAATGGCGTCACTCTAGCGCCAGGCAAAATGCCCGTAATTTGCTCGCTTGGCATCAAAAATAGGTTATCACCTGAAAAACCGACGACCTCGGCTTCCATCTGACCGGACATGGTTTCCACTAAGCATAAACTGCCAATTGGCGCGCGACAGCCTGTCGCTTCCAACGTTAACCCAACCACTCGAACCAGTTTGCCAGAGGCAACTGGGCGCGTCGTTAAGCCTTCAACTTTGTAGTTTCTTAAACGGTCAGCCAATGTTTGCATGGATTACTCACCCTCTTGATGACGGTTTGCACCACAAAAACTGTGCAACACGCTTTTGACGCGCTCTTCCATACGGTAGTTAATGCTTGATTCACCTGCCTCAATCTGGACGTCGCCTCGATTGAGTGATGGCTCAGCAACCAACGTCCAGTTGCGGCAATCAAGGTCTTCTTCGCCGTAAGCTGAGCGAATAATCGCAACGTCTTCTGGATTCAGGTGCAAGGTAATGGGATGACCTGATATTGGCAGCGCTTCAACCGACTGCTTAACCGTGTCCAAAATAATCTGAGGGTTGGTTTGTACTTCGACATGCACGACTTCTTTTACTAAACAGAGCACCATGTCTACCAGCTGCTTTTCAACCTGAGCATTCATTAGCTCTAACGGCTGAGCAAACTGGTTCGCTAAGTTCATAAAGGTTTCGACTTGCTGCTGAATATATTCTTGACCTGCGGTCACGCCTTCGGCTTTTCCAAGCTCCAGCCCTTCAGCATGGCCCGCTTGCAGGCCTTCTTCTTTGCCTTTGTCGTAACCTTGCTTAAAGCCGGCTTCTTGACCTTGATACAAACCTTCCTGATAAGCACCTTGCTTGATCAGCTCTATCTGCTCTTCGGTTAGCTCAAGTGCTTGCTCTTCTTCTGGTTCTTCAAGATTCGGTACCCAACCCGGGTCATAGTTAAACGCGGTTTGTTTTGCTTGCTTGGCTTTGGGCTCGCCGTAATCAGGCAACCCCCAACGTTGTGGTTCGATCATCGAATCATCTTCATCAGGACGGATAAATCCACGTTTTCTTTCGCCAGCCATGGGTTACCTATTATGTATTCGATTAAGAAGTGAGGGCGCTCCGCAATAGGATAATCACGGAGCAATAGAGATTATAAGAATTCGTCCGCACCGCCAGACAACATGAGTTCGCCTGCATCGGCCATGCGACGAGCGATCGCCAGGATTTCTTTCTGTGCCGCTTCGACATCCGCCACGCGAACTGGCGGCATCGCTTCGATGTCATCACGCATCATCTCAGCCGCTCGTTTCGACATGTTCTTAAATACCTTCTCACGCAGAGAATCGTCGGCACCTTTAAGTGCTTTTTGCAACACGTCTTGTGGTACATCACGCAGCAATTTCTGAATACCTTGATCGTCCACTTCGACTAAGTTTTCGAAGACAAACATCAAGTCTTGAATTTGCGTCGCCATGTCTTCGTCTTGATCGCGAATCTGTTCCATCAATAAACCTTCGACGTTGTTGTCTAGATAGTTCATGATCTCCGCTGCCGCTTTCAGGCCGCCAATCTTGGCTGCTTGAGCGCCAGCTTGACCCGCGAACTGTTTCTCCATGATTTCGTTCAGCTCTGCCAGTGCCGATGGCTGAACTTCTTCAAGGTTGGCAATACGCATCATCAGGTCCAAACGCACGCGCTCAGGGAACTGAGACAAAATCTCCGCGGATTGGTCTGCTTCTAAATAAGACAATACGATGGTTTGGATCTGCGGGTGTTCGTTGACAATGATGCTCGCCACTTGTCGTGGGTCCATCCATTTCAGCGAATCCAAGCCTTTTGAACCCGTACCAAGTAGGATCTGGTCAACCAAATTGTTGGCTTTGTCTTCACCAAGAGCCGCCACCAGCGCATTACGCATGAAGTCTTCGCTGCCCATGCCGATGTTGGTGTATTTCTGGATGTCCTCCAAAAACGCACGGTGAACGGCCGACACCTTGTCTTGGCTGAGGTCTTTCGCCTTAGCCATCGCACTACCCACACGCTGGACCTGTTTTGGCTCTAGGTGACGAATAATGCCAGCGGCATCTTGTTCATTGAGGCTCAGTAGCAAAATTGCTGCTTTTTCTTCGCCAGTAATGGTTGAGACATCCAGCTCAACTGGCATTCCCGCGGCGTTGTCATCTTGAGGTACGATATCGTTAGCCATTGTCATTCATCCAGTTTTTCACTACTTGAGCAGCAAGTTCAGGTTCATTCGCCACCAGAGCGCGAACCGCTTTCAATACATCTTCATCTTTATGAAGGTTTGGCAAATCAATACTTGAACCAAACTCAAACAGTTCGCTGCTTTCAATGTCGCTGCCAATCAGGCTAGTTTCACCATCCGCACCAATCGGCAAGCCGTCTGGTCCGTACATTTCGTCTTCGTCATCACTGGTAGGGTTAAGCAATTTCTTCATTGCTGGACGAACCAATACCAATACGACAACGATGATCACCAATGCACTTGCGAACCAACGAACCCAGTCACTGAAGTTAGGGTGCTCCCAAATTGGTGGTTCTTCCAGCTGTTCAGCCTCAGGCTCTGCAAACTTCACACTCAGTACATTCAACAAATCACCACGGCCTTGGTCAAAACCGACCGTACCAATTAAGACTTGGCGAATAGCATTAATTTCCGATTCGGACATAGGGGTATAGGTCACTTCTCCCGTATCTGGGTTGACCTGACGACGGTCCTTAATCGCAACAGAAACTGTCTGACGAGCAACCGTCCCTGTCTGCTTACGCTCATGGCTGATGGTGGTATCAAGCTCAAAGTTACGCGTGGATTCTTTACGCACCGAACCCTGTCCCATGACAGAACCGTCTTTCATCTGAGCCACATCTTGCGGAATAGAGGCATCCGCTGGAGGCTGATTACTTAACGCCCCCGGAATACCCGCTACCATATTGCCGTTATTGTAATCTTCTAATGCGTACTCACTGCGGGTTGCAGGGGTATTGGGGTCAAAGCGTTTGCGAGTTTGTTCAACCGCGCTGAAATCCATTTGGATATCGACCTGCGCCGTGTAGTTGCCATAACCTAAAATAGGTAATAGCACTGAATCAATTTTTTCACGCAGCGCTTGTTCCTGGCTACGCTCTAATTCTTGCTCTTTGCGTCGCGCAGCAGAAGCAGGGTCTTGAGAGCCTGAACTGAGCAAACGACCATGCTGATCTGTGACGGTAATGCGGGAAGTTTTCATTCCCGGAACGGCACTCGCCACCATGTCGACGATAGAATCAACTTCTTGCTGTTTGAGGTTCGTACCAGTCGACAGTGTCAAAAATACGGACGCTGATGCTTCTTGGTTATGACGCACAAAAACACTGTGCTTTGGTAGCGCCAATAAGACTCGCGCTTTACGAACTTGCTTCATTTCCTCAATCGCTTGAGCCAACTGACGTTCTCGACTGAGTTTAAGGCGCTCTTGCTCTAAACGTTGTGATACGCCAAAGCCCATATCTTGCAGCAAAATATCATCGCCCGCCTCTGTGGCTTGGTTTACGCCCGAGCGAACCATGCCAAGTTTGATCGAGTTGTATTCGCTCGATTCAACAGAAATGGTATTACCATCAAGCTTGTAATTGATTTTTTGCTGGTCCAGATAATCCAAAACGGGGATCAACTCTTCGGTCTCATACGCTCCAAGCGGGCGCATCTCCGGCTCTTTGACCCAAAAGAACAGCATCACGATCAATGCAACACAGATGGAGATTGACAGCACAAGTACAACTTGACGAAGTAAATCAAGGTCACCCACTGCCATATCAAATTTTGACGCACTGCGCTCCTCTAGATCTGGATTTTGACTCTCCACATCTACGTCGGAACTTGCTACCAGTGCACCATCTGAGCCGCCTTCAGTGACGGTTAAATCTGTAGACTTGTCTGCCACACTTATTACCTAAATTACACTGGCATGTTCATGAGGTCTTTATACGCCTCAACGAGTTTATTGCGAATTTGAACCGTCGCATCAAAAGCGACACTAGACTTGTTACGAGCAATCATAACGTCAGAAAGGGAAACATCGGCATCACCACGATCAAAACGGGTTTGTAAGTCACCGGATGCTTTTTGAAGTGTGTTCACGTTATTGATGGCTTTAGTTAGGAGATCATTAAAATCTGCTCCAACTTTCGCCCCACTTGCAGTAGGAGCAGTATTGGTTGCTTCTACCATCATGGCGCGCATTTCTGCCTGAATACCATCAACTTTCATTAGCACCTCTAAGCCAAAAGATTGACTATTAACAAAACTGATTATTAACACAGCAATTAACGTGCCATAAGACATTAGTTAGCGGTTTGCTTACACTTTTTGTCTTATGGCGATTGCACATATTAATTTGGGATATCTATACCAGCATCACGCATTTTGGCAAGTTTGTAGCGCAAGGTTCGTGGGCTTATGCCCAGTTTCTCCGCCATTTCTTTGCGTCGGCCGTTACACTCCACCAAGGTTTCCAAAATAATGGCGTATTCTTGGTCACGCAGCTCGCTGCCCAAGCCCTCCCCGCCAGATACCGGACGGTTCACACTCTCAGGTTGAGCGACTGGCTTAACATTAGGTACAACCATCTCTGCATTTTGAACCACATGCTGCAAGCTGTTGGCATCTTGCCAATCCACCCCTTCTAGTAAGATGTGCTCAGCGTCGATATCACCATTCTCACTTAAGATAAGAGCTCGTTGCACCACGTTATCCAGCTCACGAACGTTACCTGGCCAAGGGTATTGCAGCAGTTTTTCTACCGCAACGGCTGAAAATTGAGGCACTGGCATCCCCATCTTGCTGCAATGACGCTCAGCAAGATGCTTGGCAAGTGGCGCAATATCGCCTTTGCGTTCGTTCAGTGCTGGCCACGCAATTGGGAACACATTCAGGCGGTAGTATAAATCTTCACGGAAGTTGCCTTCTGAGACGTACTGCTTGAGATCACGGTTACTGGTCGCAAGCACGCGTACATCCAGCTTGATGCTCTTACGACTGCCAAGGCGCTCCACTTCACGCTCTTGCAAAACACGTAATAGTTTCGCTTGCAGGTTTAAGTCCATTTCGCTGATTTCATCCAGCAAGATTGTGCCGCCTTGCGCTTGTTCAAACTTACCCGGACACGCTTGAACCGCGCCAGTGAACGCGCCTTTCTCATAACCAAATAGTGTCGCTTCCAGCATGTTGTCTGGAATCGCCGCACAGTTGATCGCAACGAATGGACCATCTTTACGGTTTGATGCGTTGTGAATATAACGCGACATCACTTCTTTACCTGAGCCACTCGGACCTAGCACCATAACATTCGCATCTGTACGTGCCACTTTATCGGCCAAAGCAAGTAGTCGCAGACTTTTTTCATCAGCCACGACCGCGTCACCATTGTCATCGCTTTTGATCGGTGCATATCGACTGACCATATTTAGCAACACTTCTGGTGCAAATGGTTTCGCCATGTAGTCAATCGCGCCATCTTTCATTGCCGACACGGCATCTTCAATGTTGGCGTACGCCGTCATTAACAGTACTGGTAAGTTAGGCCAATTCTGCTTGATATTTTTGAGCAGAGCCAACCCACCCATACCTGCCATTTGCACGTCAGAAACGACGATATCGACAGTATTCGATTTGAGTTTTAGTAGTGCGTCTTCCGCACAGTCAGCTTCTAACCACTCATACCCTGCCAGAGCCAGAGTATCCACTAGGGCTTCACGAAGACCTTCATCGTCTTCTACGATCAGCACTTTGCTTTGCGCCATTCTGATTCTCCAGTAATTGTTATTACCAGAAGCTGCTTATTGCGCTTCTGGTTGCACTCGCTCTAGCGGAATGCACATGGTAAAGCAGGCTCCATCACCCTGCTCTGAAATAAGTTCCAATCGACCGTCATGGGCACGGCAAACCATTTGAACAACAGCCAGCCCTAACCCGGTTCCTTGAGAACGCGTGGTAAAAAATGGCTCCATAATTTTGGCTTGTAGTTCTTCAGGTACACCCGGTCCGCTGTCTTGCACTGAAATGCGCAACTCGCCATTTACCGGGCGGAAAAAAATATCGACTTGCGACTCTTTACCAGACATCTGAATCGCATTCATGACAAGGTTGCTCAACGCGGATGCAATCGCATTCGCATTGCCTAGCAACTCAGTTTGTTCTTCTTCCACTTCTAGGCAGTAATCAATACCATTATTTTTTAGCGCGGTTTCGACCATCGGCTGATATTCCGCCACCAACTGAGCAATCGTAAATGGCTTAATGACTTTATTATCACCACCTTTAGCAAAAAGCAGCATATCATTAACCTGCTTTTCCAAATCGTGCAGTCGATCCATTAATTTGGTTTGAAAGCGATCCCTTGTCGCTGGTGGAAGGTTTGGCGCTCCCAAATTGGATGCATATAGCATAGCGCTCGATAGCGGCGTTCTTACCTGATGAGCAAGCGACGCTACCATACGCCCTAACGAAGACAAGCGTTGTAAATCACTCACACGAGCTTGAAGTAAGCGAGTTTCGGTTAAATCGGTAATCAGGATCAATTGACCTGTCGTAGAAGCCGAAATGGCTAATCGAACTTTACGACCATTCCGCAGGGAAACTTCGTGACCATCATCCTCACGAGGATCAAACACCGCCTGAATAATGTTGAACCATTTTTCATTAACCAGTGGAATCTCAAGAATTCGGTGCGCCTCTGGGTTTGCTTCACGCACTATGCCGTACGTGTCGAGCAGAATCACTCCGGCAGGCATCACATCAAGCACCTGCTTATAGCGCTCAACCTGATTTTCTACGGAATCTAAATGGGATTGGTTGGTGTTGTTATCCATTACTGCCTGTCGAAATATCGCCGCTAAAACTAAAATAGCTTGGTAAGCAATTAGCGTACCAAGCTATTTTTTATATTTATCATGACGTTAAGTCATCGACAATAAGTTGACACCCTCAGATAACGGTTTTTGGTGTCAGAAAAACGATGCTAAATAGCCCAAATGATTTAGATATCGTCTTAAATCTCAACGTTACCTAGCGTTGTAAGTTATACTTACGCATTTTTTCCACCAACGTTGTGCGTCGCATACCCAGCATATCAGCGGCTCGTGCCACGACCCCACCTTGTGCTTCTAACGCTTGGCTGATCATATTAACTTCTAAATCAGCCAACAGCTCTTTCAGATTTACACCTTCAGGCGGCAGCGCTTGCGGAGCGTTCATGCTGTGGTCAAGATCGTCTTGATCATCAAAACTAAAGTCTTCTGAGAAGATGTCTTGGAACACATCACGCTCTTGTTCTTCAACCGAAATAAACGGATTACTTTCTGGTTGGAACTCCGGGATATCACTGTAGCGATATTTGGTTGGTAAGTGGTTTACATCGACCAAGCTATTTGGGTACAGAATGATCATTCGCTCAACAAGGTTGGCTAACTCACGCACGTTACCCGGCCAGTTGTGCTCCATCAGTGAATTGATCGCACGAGGGGTAAAACAGATAGGCTGGCCACCCTCCGCCTCCAGACGCGTCATCAACTCTTGCAGCAGCAATGGAATATCTTGTTTGCGCTCTTTCAGCGCAGGCATCTCGATTGGAAACACGTTCAAACGATAGAACAAGTCTTCTCGGAACGTGCCTTCTTCAATCATACTTTCTAGATTACGGTGTGTTGCCGCGACAACTCGAACATTGACCTTGATGGTGCTATTGCCACCCACACGTTCGAAACAGCGCTCTTGTAATACGCGAAGTAGCTTCACTTGCATCGACATCGGCATATCGCCAATCTCATCAAGAAAGATCGTGCCACCGTCTGCGAGCTCAAATCGACCTTTACGTGCCGTTAACGCACCAGTAAACGCGCCTTTTTCGTGGCCAAACAATTCACTTTCTAGAAGCTCCGGTGGAATGGCACCACAGTTAATGGGCACAAAGGCACCACTGCTGTACGACGAATGATAGTGAATGTTACGCGCAACGACTTCTTTACCGGTACCAGATTCACCCAAGATCAACACGTTTGCCTCAGTGTCTGAGACTTGCTCGATCAGGTGACGAACTTCTTGAATACCTCTGCTTTGACCAACTAAGCTGCGAAAAAGTGTGTTTTTTCGTGCACTGGCAACGACATTGACCCCTTTTCGACCCAGAAAATCTTTGCAGTGGCGTAACGCCTCACTAAGCTGTGGGTAATTAAGAGGTAGTTCTAGCTCACCTACAAAATTTGGAAGATCATCCACGGGCAACGGAAATCGGCCCATGACTAAAAGTGGGATGTGGTAGGCGCTGTTTAAATGAGAGATAACCGTATTCGCCGCTTGACCTGCTGGAATGTTACCAACAATACAGCACGACCATACGCTAGACCAATCAACATCGCTGAGCTGATCAGAACTGACCGCTTCGCAATTTTCTCCAACAAATTCCAATATATTGCTTAAATTTAAACGACTTGATGCGTCATCATCAATTACAAGCAGCTTTGCCAAACCTTGCATAAGTAAGAATGATTGCCTTTATTTTAGGTGCGTTGCGGCCAAACCTTGATTTGCGCAATTGGGTGCTAAAAGAAGGCAGAACCACCACACTCAATTTACGATAGACAAAATAGGAAAATCAGCAACAAAAAAAGCCATTAGGGCTACTAATGGCTTCTATTTTATTTGAATATAAAAATAAGGCAACCAAGCAATAAAGAGGTGTGAGCTTGATAGAAACTTTGCTACACAACTCGTTGCGCAATTGACAAATATATTCCTCTAATATCTTAACGCGTTGTTTTGGTTATTAAATACCGACTTCAGCTGCTGTAAGATTATGAAACTCTGTAGGGATTTGGTCCCAAGCGGATTTGATCTCACGGATAATGTCGATAACGTCGTCGATCAGTTGAGGATCATTTTGATGGTTAGCAGCTGAAATTTGCGTGATCATAAACTCATAGAGTGAATCTAAGTTTGAAGCAATATCACCACCGTCATCCATCGATAGACAGCTACGTAGCGCAATGATGATGTCTAGCGCTTTACCTAAACGCTCACCTTTTGCTGGAATATTGCCTGCTTGCATGGCCGCTTTACCTTGAATAAGGCGCTCAATCGCACCAGCCATAAGCATTTGAATGACTTTGTGCGGAGAAGCCGCGCTTAGCTGGCTGTCGACTGATACCTTTTTGTATGCTTGCAAAGAACCGCGCATAGTAATCCTCTTTTAAATAAATTTTTTGTACTGCTGAAGCGAACGCTGGCCATAACGAAACTTATGAAGTTCTTTTCCGACCTTTGACGTTTCCGATTGCATCAGCTCGACAATTCTTTTGGTACGAGTAAGCAACGCTTGCCACTCTGCATCCTGCTTAACCAAAGGATTTTGATGAATAATTGGTAACAGGTTCTGCAATAACCGTTCCCTGATATCGACCAAGTGAAGAATTTCTTCAGTATTAAAGTCGACTTTTTCCAATTCTTGCGTAATTAGTTGATCTATATCACTAATATCTATGAGTTCTTTTTGCATTTATTAACCCAACGCACTCATTAAGGCACCTAACTGACCTTGCATTTTGCCAGTCGCATCTTGCATGGCGGTAAACTTCGCGTGAGTGCGCTTTTCTAGGCTTTCCATGCGGCGATCTAATGCCGCTTGATCATCACTCAAACGATAATTTTGTTCTGTGAGACTTTTTTCTCGAGTACGAATGCTGCCTGTAATGCCTGTAATACCATGAATCGCGTCTTCGACTCGTTTAGCAAAACCTGTGTTGCCACCGAAGAACTTTTCTAGCTCGTTGAAGTTGTTGTTCAACTGACGATCCAACATGTCATAGTTGATTTCTAAGGTACCTTGACGCGTGGTAGTAATGCCAAATTCAGTTAATGACTTTAGGTTTTCAGGCGCTTTATCAATTTGAGTGGAAAATACCGATTTTAATCGTGAGTCTGCGCTGCGTACGGTACTGTCACCCGACAACGGTCCTTTTTGACCAGTGACCGGATCCACACTCGCCAACGCTTGAGACGTTTGATAAAACGAGTTATACGCAGCCACAAAGTTTTCGATGTCGTTACGCACACTCTGACGATCGTATTCGACGCCAATTTCAGCAGGTGGCTTGTTCGGTTCTGATTTGCCTTTAAGCGTTAAATCAACACCTTCTATGGCTTCTTCAATCACATTGTTGTGACTAGAAAGCTTTGCTACTCCATCAAGCAGAACTTCTGAATCTTGCCCTGCTTGTACCTCTGTCATACCAAGGTATTCTTCAAAAGCAGATTGCGCTTTTGCGATTTTCGCTTCTGCTTCATCAATTTTGTCTAAACGTTCACGCTCTTGAGGATCCAGCTTAGCGCGATGAATTTGTTTCGCTTGCTCTTCGGTCAATTCACCACGTTCAACTTTTGCGTCTAGCGCTTGTTTTTCACTCGCAATTTTTTGCTCAATTTCTGCTTTTTCTTGCTCAAGAAGCTGCTTGGCCTCTTTCGTCGTAACGTAAGAGTCGGTTAATGTGCCTGATGCCGCATTACTCCAACCCGGTACATCTGGTGCCTTCTCTATTGCTTTCTCGTCGAGTTCGAGCTCTGGCTCTTCATAAGAATCCAGCAAAGTGCCTGACGCAGTTTCTGTCCACCCTGGAATTCGGTCTTCAGGGCGCAAACTCGCGCGTCGGTTGGCTTCATCAATCGCTTCCTGCCCAGCTTTAGCAGCTTCTGCACCCGCAGCAGAGATTGGCTCTTGGGAGCCATCATCTTGTCCATTTTCTGCCGCTTTTTGCTCTTCTGGAGGTAGAGGATTGCCGTTTGCATCCAGTTCCACTGGTTGCTCGGGGAATTGAAGAGGACCTAACACTTCTTCCGCCGCTGAACGAGCTTCTTCAAGCGCGTTAACACGGCCTTCAAGTGTTTGATATTCGAAATATTTTAGAGGGTTGCCTTTGTCGGCCTCCACACTGACTCTGATTTGATGATCCTTACCAGAGAGATTTGAGGCAAGGATAAGGCGTGGTCCTTCAACGTCGTTAATGAGAGATGCTCGAACACCGGGGTTGTCTTTTGAGCCGTTGATGCCGCGTACGACATCTGCGAGCTTGGAGCTCGAACGAACGTTCACGTTGAAGGTGTCATCACCAAGCGAAATCTGCAGCTTACCAGGGCCAAACTTTGCGTCTTCTGGCAGTACGTCAGAAGCGACTTTGTGGCTCTGGGCAAGCTGCAACACATCGATAGCATATTTGCCAGCGATAGCATCTGTGGTTGCCGTAGCAGATACGATATTGTCGTCTGTCGTTTCAACAGTACGAACGGCAAACGCTTTCTCTTGACGAAAGTTCGCCATGAGATTTTTCATCGTATCCAGTGATTCTCTGAGTCGCCCATAGGCACTGATACTGGCATTAATTGTCGTGCGCTCGTTGTCAATGCGTTGCTGCTTTGGTACGCGTTCGGCATCCACAATTTTGCTGACCATGGAATTGATATCCATGCCGCCAGACATCCCCAAAGGGCCTAAACTCATCAAATCACCTCTAAAAACGACTTACACTTTTTCAGTCAACAACCCGCTGTTGGCTGTGTGCTCAGCTAGGCGACGCAATACCACTAGCATTTCTTCATCAGGAATTTGACGAATCACGTCGCCCGTTTTGGCTTCGTAAATCGTCACCACATCTCTCCCGGATTCCTCATCCACTCGAAACGCGACTCCTTTGTTTATGGACGTCACAAACTCATTCATTTGCGCGACCAATTTTTCACGTTCTTCTTTGTTCAGCTCTTGACGGCTTTCTGCCATCTCGATCGCTGCTTGAACAGAGAAGTCGTATTCGGTGTCTTTCGCTTTTTGCGGCGAAACCTCACCATTTGAATTTGCTGGGCTAGACGTGCCTATATCATTGCCATTTTTATTTGCAAACTTTGTGCCACTTGGCGTGCCGTAAGGCTGGATGTTCGATGCGTAGGAGGATATATCCATTACAATCTCCCTTCCACCTTATGGGCTAACGATAGAACCTATCGCTTTGGTGCCCCAGCACTAAGGTATTTACCTCAGGCTGGGTCAACCACTTAGCCCAACAAGCTTAGCGCTGCAGATGGAGACTGCTTCGCTTGAGCCAGGATTGAAGTACTTGCTTGCTGAAGAATTTGCGACTTAGTCATCGCAGTGGTTTCTTTCGCGTAATCAGTATCTTTAATACGGCTGTTAGACGCATTAACGTTCTCGTTAATGTTGTCTAAGTTGCTGATTGCGTGGTTGAAGCGGTTTTGGAAAGCACCAAGTGACGCACGTTGGCTGTCTACTGACTTAAGCGCACCGTCGATAACAGCCACGGCTTCTTGAGAGCCTGCTACTGTTGTTACGTCGATGTCTTTCACTGTTACGTCTTTCGGGCCGCCAAAGCCGATCTCGTCCGCTAGGTTGCCAGAGAACTCAACATCACCTTGAACTTTTTGAGAAGAAGCAAATACTTGTAGCTTGCCATCTTCACCAACAGACGCTTTTACATCATCGTTTTGACCGTTGATGTACGTTGCTAGCTGCTCAATGTCGTCGCCTTGTTTTGCGCTGATCGATAGCTCTTTCTCTTCACCTTGTTTATTGGTGTAGCTCATTTTGAACTCAGTTTTCTCACCAACAGTCCAAGATGCATCTTTACCCTCTTCTGCTGCGTAGCTCTTGCCACCCATTGCAGAAGTGTCTGAGCGCAAGCTACCCATAGAAAGCATCACTGCTTCACCTGAGTCTGCACCGATTTGGAAAGATTGCGTACCGTATGTACCGTTCAGCAACTTGTTACCACCGAAAGAGGTAGTTTCAGCAATACGGTTTAGCTCGTCATTTAGCGCTGTTACTTCTTCTTGGATCGCAACACGTTCTGCTTTTGAGTTAGAACCGTTCGCAGATTGAAGCGATAGGTCACGCATACGTTGTAGGATGTTGGTAGATTCATTCATTGCACCTTCAGCAACCTGTGCAATAGAAATACCGTCGTTTGCGTTTTTCACCGCCATGTCTAGGCCACGGCTTTGTGCATTCAAGCGGTTTGAAATCTGTAGACCTGCAGCATCGTCTTTCGCGCTATTGATTTTATAACCCGAAGACAAACGCTCCATTGATTTTTGTTGACCGTCAGCTGCCTGGTTTAGGTAACGCTGTGCAGTCATCGCAGAAACGTTAGTATTAACGTTAATCGCCATAATTGATCTCCTTAAGGCTTTAGTGAATGTACCGTCGTGTCTCTCACCTCACTTAGGTACATCTCATTTCTCTCAATCCCTTTAACGGCGACCGATGAATATCCTTTAGAAGAAATTTTCAATTTTTTGCGATTATTTTCTTTGGCTTACTGAAATGTGATGAAGCTCTAATGTCGTGATTCGCAGAAATCCTGAGTCTCCAAAAGACAGAAAAAAACCCAGCCGCAGCTGGGTTTACTCGCTCATCTCTCACCACGAGCCAATGAGGTTCTCGTCTTAGGTTTGAAATTAACCTAGCAGACTTAGCGCTGAGTTTGGCGCTTGTTTCGCTTGCGCAAGGATTGAGCTTGACGCTTGCGATAGAATTTGTGACTTGGTCATTTGAGTCGTTTCTTTCGCGAAGTCAGTATCTTTGATACGGCTCTTCGACGCGTTCACGTTCTCGTTAATGTTGTCCAAGTTGCTGATTGCATGGTTGAAACGGTTCTGGAATGCACCCAGCTCTGCGCGGTGGCTGTCTACGTATTTCAGTGCCGCATCGATGATAGCCACAGATTCTTGTGCGCCACCTACTGAGGTTACGTCGATAGTATCTACCGTTACTTTTTTACCTTCGCCCAAACCTAGCTCGCCAGATAGGCCGCCTGAAAACTCGACTTCGCCTTCAACTTTGTTGTTGCCAGCAAAGATTTGCAGTTTACCGTCTTGGTCTACTGAGGCTTTCACTAGGTCAGTTTGACCGTTAATGTAAGTCGCAAGCTCTTCGATATCGTCACCCGCTTTTGCGCTGATGTTGATTTCTTGCTCTTGACCGTAGCTGTCCGTTAGGTTGATTTTTAGGTCGTTCTTACCTTCAGCAACGTTCCAGTCTTTACCTTTACCACTTTCAGCTTGGTAGCTCACACCGCCCATCATTTTGTTGTCTGAACGCATGTCTTTTAGCTCAAGCATCACGGCTTCACCGTTATCCGCACCGATTTGGAACGATTTCGCGCCGTGTGTGCCGTTTAGTAGCTTGTTACCACCGAAAGACGTGGTTTCTGCGATACGGTTTAGTTCGTCATTTAGCGCGGTCACTTCTTCTTGAATCGCCACACGCTCTGATTTCGAGTTTGAGCCGTTTGCTGATTGTAGAGACAAGTCACGCATACGTTGCAGGATGTTAGTTGTCTCATTCATTGCACCTTCAGCAGTTTGTGCAATCGAGATACCGTCGTTCGCGTTGCGAACCGCTACATCTAAACCACGGCTTTGTACGTTCAAACGGTTCGAGATTTGTAGACCCGCAGCGTCATCTTTTGCGCTGTTGATTTTAAAACCTGAAGACAAACGCTCCATAGAAGTTTGTTGAGCTGAGTTTGCGTTGTTTAGGTAACGCTGAGCGGTCATCGCTGATACGTTAGTGTTTACATTCACTGCCATGGTGATTTCTCCAATTGATTTTCCGGTGTAGCGGTTTCCGACGTCTCGGAAAACCAAGTAGTTCTCTCAAAGTTACTTTTATTAACGGCGCATGCCCTGTTTTCTTTAGAGAAAATTTTGGATTTTTTTGAAAATAATTCGTTTGGAGGGGTAATCGTGACAAAGCGGATAAAAAAGCAAAAAAACTTTCATTTTTCGCTAAAGCTTCTTTTCGAATTGTCGATACAGGCAGGTTTTGCGTTAAATTCGGGCAAGGCCGTTCATCAGCCAAGCAAGGTCAATGCTAGGTTTGGCGCTTGTTTTGCTTGTGCAAGAATAGAAGTACTGACCTGCTGCAAGATCTGCTGCTTCACCATTTGCGTGGTTTCTTTCGCGTAGTCAGTGTCTTGGATACGACTGTTGGAAGCGGCTAAGTTTTCGTGGATGTTATCGAGATTATTGATCGCGTGATTAAAGCGGTTTTGATACGCGCCTAACTCAGCACGATGGCTATCAACGTACTTCATCGCAGTATCTAGGACGGCCACGGCTTGTTGCGCACCACCGACAGACGTAATGTCGATGTTATCAACCGCATCGTAACCTTTTAGCTGTAACCCCAGTTCACTCGCTAAGTCACCTGAAAACGATAAAGTGCCTGAAGTTTCTTCTCCAGCCATAAATAGCTGTAACTGACCTTCTTCATTCACCGATGCCGTTACTTTGTCAGTTTGACCATTGATATAAGTCGCAAGCTCTTCGATATCATCGCCAGCTTTGGCATTAATTTGAATGGTTTCCGTCTCACCAAAACGATTCGTAAATGACATACTAAGATCATTCGCACCGTCTTTTACTTTCCAATCAGAGCTTGCACGTCCGTTTGCAATGTAACTAAAGCCGCCCATATCAATGCCATCACTGCGCATCGACTTTAATTCAACTTGCACAGCTTCACCTGACGCTGCACCGATTTGAAATGCCGACTTACCAAAGCTGCCATTGAGCAGTTTACGCCCACCAAAGGAGGTCGTTTCGGCAATGCGGTTTAGCTCATCGTTAAGTGCCGTCACTTCTTCTTGCAGTGCAGTGCGCTCCGCTTTGCTGTTTGAACCGTTAGCAGATTGAAGCGACAAATCACGCATACGTTGCATGATGTTAGTCACTTCATTCATCGCCCCTTCGGCGGTTTGCATTATAGAAATGCCGTCGTTCGCGTTACGTACCGCGACATCCAAACCGCGCATTTGCGATTGCAGACGGTTGGAGATTTGAAGACCTGCCGCGTCATCTTTTGCGCTGTTAATACGCTTCCCTGAAGACAAACGCTCCATGGATTGGTTCAGCATGTCAGTTGCACTGGTCAAATGACGTTGTGCGACAAGTGCTGCAACATTGGTATTAACGGTGATAGCCAAGAGACACAGACTCCAAATAAATTAAGGCTTTGGATACTTATCGACCAAATAATCGAAAGGTTTAGTCTTTTTTGAAAAAGTCTGTGGAATAGAAAAGAAGAAAATAAAAGCCCTCCAATTAGAGGGCTTAAGAAATGAAGTCTGAGAACTTACTTGATGGCTAGCTCTGCGAGCATTTCTTGCGAAGGCGCGAAGAAGTACGCACCAGTTACCGCTGTTGTGAAACGAAGCATTTGGTCTGTTTTACCATCTGTCACGCCGTACATACTTTCTAGCATCACTTTAATGTTATGAAGTGTATTGCAGTAAGAAATAAACAGCAGGCCATGAGGCCCTGTCACCGTCCCGTATGGCAAGCTATGACGAACAATCTTGAGACCTTTTCCTTCTTCTTTAATATCAACACGACCAACGTGTGATGCAGCAGGAACGTCTTCTAGCTCGATAGAATCTGGTTTGGTACGACCAATCACTTTTTCTTGCGCTTTGACATTCAAGCGATTCCAAGCGGCAAGGTTATGTTCGAAGCGTTGAGCCATGACATAACTACCTCCAGCAAATGGGCCCTCTTTTACTAGAGCCACATCAGCGCGAGCCTCCCCTTTCGGGTTTTCTGTCCCATCAATAAAGTCTGTCATATCACGAGCATCAAGGTAACGGTACCCATACGTTTCGTCCACAATGGTGACATCTTCTGCCGTCTCTTCTAGAAACTTACGCAGAACATAAAAGTGCAAGTCGTGACGAGTAGAGTGACAGTGAATCAGCACATCAACATCCGTTGCAGGCGCTACGATGTCTCCTTCGCCAAGTTGAGTAAAATCAATAAGCTCTTCTGGCGCGTCTACATTGAGGTGTTGCCAAAACGATTTTGTGAATGCGATAGAAAGGGTCAGCGCCGCGCCTAGCTGGGTAATATTTAACTCTTCCACTAACTTTGGTAGTGCTTTCAGCTTATCCAATACGTTTTCACGGTTTTGGTTCACTTTAAGTTGAGTGTACAGTGCAAATGGCCCTGCTTCTGGCACGATCGCCGTTTGAGCTTGT
Source organism: Vibrio sp. 1-2 (7-a) (assembly GCF_013048515.1). NCBI lineage: Bacteria > Pseudomonadati > Pseudomonadota > Gammaproteobacteria > Vibrionales > Vibrionaceae > Vibrio > Vibrio sp. 1-2 (7-a). The sequence continues at coordinate 309,228 of NZ_VHSQ01000001.1, read as the reverse complement.
GACATTGAGGTTTCCTCTATACTTTGCCCCGGTGTGGGAAGTTATTGTTTTTAATTCTTCGAAGGCTGCTCTTCATTGCGCCCCAATTGTGGCACATGAAAACAGTCTTTTACCCATCTTCCATTTAGAAGATAGATCATAAACCAAGCTAACAAGGTAATGGTAAGGGCGTTTGCCCAGTTGAATACACCATGTTCCAGATACACATGATACATGGTCTGAGCCAGTTGGATACCGCACAAGATCAAAGTGATCTCTCGACCATAGCGAGTAATTCTGTTTACCCATCCTCTATCGGGGTGACGGAGCCCCATCAACCACATGAGAAGCAGGCTTGGAATGCCCATAGCCAAACCCAAATACAGCGTACTTGAGTCTGGGTAAACAATAGCGAGTAGCTTACTGCCACTATCACGACTTACGCCTGCCATCGCAAACACAACCCATGAACGCACAAGAAACATCCATCCAAACCATAAAATAATCGGCGCTTTTAAAAATCCATGGGCGTCATATTGGTCAAACGAGTAGCGCACAACATCTTCTTCTTAATGTGATAAAACGCCACTTTAACCTATCATTTCAGAGTTGCAAGCCAGCAAAGATGAGAACTAAAGTTCATTTCATCATCTTACACAGGTAAACTAAACAAAGATTTACAATGACGTTGATGAGAAACATGAAAAAAAGAACTCCAGCTACCCCAGCGCCTTCTCAAGAAACTCAAGCCGAAGCGATGAGAGTTGCCAAATCCACACAGAAACCGGGGCAAACCAAAGAGCAAACCAAGCTTATCGCTCAAGGTATCGAAAAAGGCATCGCTCAATATAAGAAGCAGCAAAAAGAGCGCAATCGTCAAGCCGATAAAGCAAAGAAAAAACAGCAACGTGAAAAGCAACGTCAGCATGAAGAAGCTATCGAACAAGACAACATCACCAACGATGTGCCAAACTATGCATCAAGCAAACTGCCTTGGATACTGCTCGCTCTGAGCTGGATTGGCTTTGCTGCTTACATAGTATTGGGGAAATAGCTGATGGGACGCCTGTTACTTGGACTTTTTGTCGTACTTCTCTCTGGTTGCACGATGCCTTCTCACCTTACTCATGCTCAAAGCCAAGATGTTCATATTCGCATTGACGCTCAGTTCAACCCTGATCGATGCGAATACAAAGGCGAAGTCACCGGAAGCGAGGGTCATTGGTATAACTACATTTTTATGACTAATGACGCGATGATGCAAGGCGCGATGAATGATTTAAAAAACAATGCCGCGGCTATCGATGCGGACACCGTTTTTATGGTCTCCCCACAAGATTTTATCACCTCATTTAGCGTGCTGGGCTCCGCTTACCGCTGCAATGGATGACGCCTGAATATGAAAAAAGCCAGCAATTGCTGGCTTATGCACGAAATCCAAGACTGCTAGCGATATCTCTCTCCCGCTCTAGAACCCATTGGCTATCAAAAGGCCCCCAATCTGAAAGTTGATAATAGCCGTCATTATGACGTCGGCCATCTTGAACGAATATGAGTTCAATGCCGATCCCAGGTAACGCCTTGAGTACATCTTGAATTGTACGACGAGGCCACCCCGTTTTTTCGATCAACTTTGGCACATTCGGCCTTTCTAGGTTTTCCACCAACAAGGCCAAATATAGCCGCCTTGCAAAAACAGGACTCAATTCCATTGACACCTCCTAAAATTGTGCTGATTCATTATTTCGTTTTTGCTCAGCGAGATGTTGCGTTTGATCAATAACTCGACTTTTCCATTTGATTTAGACGATTTTTTATTCGATTTATAGTGCATTCATCGTAAATAAGTTACGTAACATCAGTTATCTCAATCTATCTGAAAATATTTTCCACCGCATTTTGTCAGTTTGATTGCTTCTTGATAGGATGCTATAGCAGCCCAAATCACTTAAGTGCGTCTTAACCGCGCCAGTGAAAAATAGAACAAAGAAAAAAGGAAACACTATGTCGATTACCATGTTTGGTATTCCCAACTGCGATACGATCAAAAAAGCCAAAAAATGGTTAGAAGCTGAGGATATTAATTACGACTTCCATGACTACCGTAAGCAAGGCGTTGATGTAGCTATGGTAAGCGAATTTTGTCGCGCTTTAGGTTGGGAACAGGTGCTCAACAAACGTGGCACGACCTACCGCCAACTGACACAAGAACAGAAAGACACGCTTAACGAAGAAAACGCGATCGCTCTTTTGGTAGAAAATCCGGCGATGATCAAGCGCCCAATTTTAAAAGTGAATGATCAACTTCATATCGGTTTTAAAGCTGATCAATACGCTACCATTTTCAACTCTTAAATAAAGGAATACTCAAGGATGACAGACAGTCCAGTATTGGCACTTGCTAAAGATCTGATCAGTAGACAATCTGTAACGCCGGAAGACGCAGGTTGTCAGGATTTGATGATCGAGCGCTTAAAAGCACTCGGGTTTGAAATTGAAGTGATGGTGTTTGAAGATACCACGAACTTCTGGGCTCGACGTGGTTCAGAAGCGCCACTATTTGCGTTTGCTGGCCACACCGATGTGGTACCTGCTGGCAAACTGGAGCACTGGGATACACATCCGTTTGAACCAACGATTATTGATGGTTACCTACACGGTCGCGGTGCAGCGGACATGAAAGGGTCGCTAGCTGCTATGGTCGTTGCTGTCGAACGCTTCATTGCAGAGAACCCAGACCACAAAGGCTCAATCGGCTTTCTAATTACGTCGGATGAAGAAGGACCATTTATCAATGGTACCGTTCGTGTTGTAGAAACGTTGATGGCACGTGGCGAAAATATCGACATGTGTATCGTTGGTGAACCATCCAGTACCGAAGTAGTTGGCGATGTGGTGAAAAATGGACGTCGCGGTTCTATCACGGGCGATTTAACGGTAAAAGGAACACAAGGCCACGTGGCCTATCCTCACCTAGCCAATAACCCAGTGCACGAGTCTCTACTCGCGATTCATGAACTCGCAACAACCGAATGGGACAAAGGAAATGATTATTTCCCACCAACCAGCTTCCAGATCCCGAACGTATCGGCTGGCACTGGTGCGTCTAACGTCATTCCTGGCGAGTTCCATGTTCAGTTCAACCTACGTTTTAGTACTGAGCTTAACAATGACGCAATTGTTCAGCGTGTTACCGAAACATTGGACAAGCATGAGCTGGACTACGACCTAAAATGGACATTCAACGGTGACCCATTCCTGACCGATACGGGCGCACTGCTAGACGCAGTTGTAGCTGCTGTTGCCGAAGTGAATGATACGAAGCCAGCGCTACTTACAACTGGCGGTACTTCTGATGGTCGCTTTATCGCTCGAATGGGTGGTCAAGTCGTAGAGTTAGGCCCTGTTAATGCTACGATTCATAAAGTGAACGAATGCGTGAAAGTGGACGATCTAGAAAAGTTGACTGACATGTACGAGAACACGTTGAAACACCTGTTAGCGAAGTAATCAGCGAGAACACCATGACACCAGAGCAACTCACCGGCACCACAGATTCTCATCTGCAATCCACTTTAGTGGGTCAAAAAGCGTTTCTACTCCACCCTGAAGTAGCTGACGATCTGCTAAAGATGATCAAAGCGGCAACAGAAGCAGGTTTTAAAATGGAAATCGCCAGTGGTTTTCGTGACTTCAACCGCCAAAAAGCGATCTGGAACGGGAAGTTTTCTGGTGAGTTGCCAGTTCTCGACGTCAACTCCCGCCCTTTAAACAAAGCAGAGTTAAATGACGAAGAGAAGTTGATGGCCATTTTGCGCTGGTCGGCACTGCCTGGAGGAAGTCGTCATCATTGGGGTTGTGATTTTGATGTCTATGCGCGCAATTTATTGCCTACTGACACCAAACTCAAGCTGGAACCTTGGGAGTACATTGAAGGCCACCAGCAAGCGTTCTACCAATGGTTAAAAGCCAACCTTGGTCGATTCGGCTTCTTCTTCCCTTATCAGCAAGATTTAGGTGGCGTTTCGATTGAGCCTTGGCACATTAGCCACCGCACTGTCGGGCAACAGTGCCTCGCGCAATTGACGCCTGATGTGCTCAGAAACCAGCTGATTCAGCAAAATCAGACCGACAACATTGCAGGGATTGACGTCATACTGAATAATTTGGATAACGTCGTTGCCAAATTTATTCACAATATCACGCCGCCGGAGGCTCTATGATAGAAATACTCACCAATCCTTGGGTCATTATCATTGTAGTGTTGAGCGTGGTCATTGGTAACATTGCCGCACTCAAATACACCGCAAAAATGAAGTTTGGTCAGATGGATAAAAGCCGTAAGAACGATTTAGATAAGCTGAACACGTTGGATAAACAGCGCTCCGCTGACGAGGAAAGCAACAAAGACGAGCCTCGTTAGTTAAACACCTACTTTATCTCGACACGCCGAATATAGGCATCAAAAAAGGGACCACTGGGTCCCTTTTCAATTATTGTGTAAACGTATCGCGTTAAGTTCGCTTTGGTTACTGCTTCACCGTCGCAGCCAATACAGGCGCTAGTGATTTCAAAAACTCTTCTTCTACTGGCTTACCAGAGGAATCCGTAATATTGATAGACGTACGGTTGCCTAAATCACCAAGTAAGAATGTGTACTTACCAGCGTCTAACTCCACTGGTTTAACGCCGATATCGTTCCAGAATTCATCATCCGGAGACGCATATTTCGCAGTGATTGTGCCCTGAGACTGGCTACGCTCTTCAATCTTAAAGCCCATCTTAGGTAGAATATTAGGCAGACGTTGCCAAAGCATGTTGTATTGCGCACGCGCGACAATTACAGGAAGCCCGCTGCGGTCTTTACCCATTGTAATTGGGATCTGTTTAACCAACTCTTGCGCTTTACGTTGTGCTTCTTCACGTACTTCTTGATCGTAGCGAGCGGTTACCAAGTTCGTCATGAACACATTGTAGCGCTCACGGTTGGTCGCCGTTACTTCTTTCACTTGATTGCCTTCACGCCAGTCAATAAGACTCACTTTAAAGCCGTGTCGACCATTTGCTTCAGCACGTACGATCTCATATCGGCTACCAATTTCCAGCTCTTCGTCTGGCGAATCCCAAGTCACCCAACCTGTCTCGATGCGAGAATCTGTTTGGCTTTCAACTGGAATCTCGTTGGCCGCGACCATGTTTTGTACCGTTTGCCAAACCTTGTCTAGTTCATCTTTACGAAGTAGCCAAAGTGTCACTTCACCATCACTACTGCGGTCCAGACGTGCACCAGGAATAAGCTCTAGGACTTGTTGAGGTGGACGAATGTCGACATCTTTACCTACACCACCAGCATAGTTACCCTGAGGGATCTCATAGTTAGGGTAAAACTGAGGCTGTGCACCCTGTGGGACATTCCACTCACCCAAATTGGGGGAGTTCAAATACTCGAAGTCATCTTTTGCTTGACGACGTTGATTGGCACCACCTGAACAGGCAGTCAATACGAATACAGCTAATGAACTTAACACTAACTGGCTTGAAAGCTTCATCTATACTCCTAAAACACCGAGGGCGCTTTGGCCCCCAGTATGAACTTCAATCCTAGTAACTCAATCTTAATAGCTCAATTTTAATAAATACCGGCGTCGGTTAACGCCTGTTCAACGATCGGCTGCGATTTTTCAGAAAGTGTGGTTAAAGGAAGACGCAAACCACCTTCTTCAATTAAACCAAGCTTTTGCGCTGCCCATTTTACTGGGATAGGGCTTGCTTCAATGAAAAGGTTTTTGTGTAGAGTCATCAAGCGTTGGTTAATCGCTTCTGCTTCTTCGTACTTACCTTCACTTGCCAAATGGAACATGTCTGCCATATCTTTAGCTGCAATATTGTTCGTTACCGAGATAACACCATTGCCGCCAAGTTTCACAAAATCGAGACCCGTCGCATCATCGCCACTTAGTAAGATAAAATCTTCGCCACAAAGTTCACGGTGAATTGCAATTCGGTCCAAATCGCCCGTTGCATCTTTTAAAGCCACGATATTATCAAGCTTTGACAAGCGTGCCACTGTTTCTGGCTGCATATCAACAGCAGTACGGCCTGGTACGTTGTATAAAATTAGAGGCACATCACTCGCTTCAGCAATTGCCTTGTAGTGCAAGAACAAACCTTCTTGAGTTGGTTTGTTGTAATACGGTGTCACACTCAGGAAGCCAGCAATACCAGAATCAGCCAGTAATTTGCTAAATGTTACTGCCTCGTGGGTTGCATTTGCACCCGTGCCAGCAATCACAGGGATGCGACCGTCGGCAAACTCAACAGTTTTATTAACGACCTTTACATGCTCTTCAATGGTCAGTGTCGCTGACTCACCTGTTGTGCCTACCGCCACAATACCGTCTGTACCCGCTTCAACGTGGTACTCTACTAGCTTTTGCAGACTGTCAAAGTCTACTTCGCCATCTGCTTTGAATGGCGTAATCAGCGCTACGATACTTCCTGAAAACATGTTTATCTCCCTCATTTAACTCTTTCTGCATGGTACTGTAATGCGATTGAAAAACACAAGAGCGTAAACTCGCTTACAAAGTACAAATGAATGAATAATTATCAGTTGTTAGAGGTCTAGCAACTTAATTGCTCTATTTGGTTTGATTAGCGGCAATATTGATAATCGTGTTGGGCTTTCGAGTGACTTTAGAATCTATCAGTGATTTGGAAAATACTGAAGTGCACAAGCCAAGAAAATATACTCTTGGGTTGCGCTCGCCAAGTCAGACCTGAGTGAATAAAAAGACCAAACAATACGCAAGCACATCATGCAAACGTTTTATTCCCCCAACTCCCTCGTTTACTGCTTGCCTCCAATCGTTCACCTCAAGAGCCAACCTGCTTTTTTGTAAACTAAAAAAAGAACTGACTCGATATTTCTCCGCAATATCTGTGCTAACATCTCTCTATTGAAGAAAGGACAAGAAGCTCATTTATGAAGCAACATCTGGTACTTACAGCAGTTGGAACGGACCGTCCAGGCATTTGTAACCAAGTCGTACACCTCGTTACTCAAGCCGGTTGTAACATAGTCGATAGCCGTATCGCTATCTTTGGAAGTGAATTTACCCTGATCATGCTCCTAACTGGGAACGCCAGCAGTGTGACTCGAGTAGAGACGCAATTGCCCCTACTTGGCCAAGAGCATGACCTGATTACGATTATGAAGCGTACGTCGGCGCACGAATTGCTCGACAACAGCTACACAATGGAAGTGTTTATTGAGTCTGAAGACCGCCCAGGTCTGACTGAAAAGTTTACTAAGTTCTTCGCGGATCAACAGATTGGTTTGGACTCTCTTAGCGCCCAAACTATCAGTAAGTCGAAAATTCAACTTGATGCGGACCAATTCCACATTGCGATTACCGCATCAGTAAGTGCGGATTGTAACTTAATGCAATTACAAGAAGATTTCGATGAACTTTGTCAGTCGCTCAACGTACAAGGTTCTCTGAATTTCATTAAAAACACACTATAAAGTAAAGGAAATCACCATGAATACGCTGACAGCAGGCTCGCCAGCGCCAGCCTTCTCTTTGCTCGACCAAGACGGAAATACAGTTTCTCTCGAAGACTTTAAAGGCAAGAAAGTACTTTTCTACTTTTACCCTAAGGCGATGACGCCGGGTTGTACTACACAAGCAAAAGGTCTACGTGACATCAAAGCTGAATTAGATGCGCACAACGTGGTTGTACTTGGCGTAAGCATCGACCCTGTAAAACGCCTAGGCAAATTCATCGAGCGTGATGATTTAAACTTCACCCTACTTTCTGACGAAGATCATGCCGTTGCAGACCAATTTGGCGTTTGGGGCGAAAAGAAATTCATGGGTAAAGTATACGATGGTCTTCACCGCATTAGCTTTCTAATCAATGAAGAAGGCGTGATCGAACACGTGTTCAACAAGTTCAAAACTAAAGATCACCACGAAGTCGTATTAAATTACCTGAACGAAAACGCATAAGCGCGATCCGTTCTTCAAATAACAAGAAAGCCCAGCAAACTGCTGGGCTTTCTTTTGAGCATCGTACTTTGGTAACGCCTACTCTTGTTCGACTGGTTCGTTTTCTTCCGTACTTGGTAAGGCATGCCATACGGCTTTAACTAGTGTCGCCAACGGAATGGCGAAGAACACGCCCCAAAAACCCCACAAGCCACCGAAGACTAACACTGCCACAATGATGGCAACTGGGTGTAGATTTACCGCCTCAGAAAACAGAACAGGAACCAACACATTGCCATCCAGCGCTTGGATAATACCGTAAGCAAGCAGCAACCAATAAAACGGAGGCGCAAGGCCCCATTGGAACAGACCAACGATGGCGACAGGCACAGTTACAGCTGCTGCGCCGATATATGGAATTAACACAGATAGACCGACAGCTACGGCAAGCAGCGCCGAATAGCGAAGATCTAAAATGGCAAAAGTCACGTAACTCACGCCACCCACGATTAAAATCTCTAACACTTTACCGCGAATGTAATTTGATATCTGCTCGTTCATTTCATGCCAAACTTTATTCGCGAGTTTACGGTTTTTCGGCAAAACACCACTCGCGATTCTTAGCATCTCTTCTTTGTCCTTCAGTAAGAAGAAGATAAGTAGTGGCACTAAAATCAAGTATACCGCTAGCGTCGCAATACTGACTAATGACGCAAGTGAGCCTTTTACTACACTCTCACCAAGTCCCAACGCTTGGTTTTTGGCATTTGTCACCACGGTTTCTACAATTTCTAAGTTTGCTAACTCAGGATGACGTTCTGGTAGCGTGACAATAAACTTTTGTAACCCGTTGTACATGTTTGGAATATCGTTAATTAGATTACCGACCTGAGTCCAAATCGTCGGAACCAAACCAAACAAAGCGATCAACATCAATCCGACGAACATTAAGATCACGATGATGACCGACAAAGTGCGCGGCACGCCCATGCGACACATTTTTACGACTGGCCATTCAAGTAGATAAGCCAAAACGATCGCGACAAGCAATGGCGCAATCAAATGCCCAAAGAAGTAAATGGTGATAAAACCAAACAGCAAGATCGCGACGAGACTTACTGCATGAGGGTCTGAGAAACGTCGTTTATACCAACGACTAACCATTTCAAACATCTTATGCGGATTCCTTATTGAATACAGTCAATGTGTAGTGCTCTGATGTAGATTGGCAATCAACTGAGTACCCTTGGGCACTGAGATAGTTCACAATGTCTCGTTTAGAGCTGTTATCCACCACTTGAATAACAAGTTGATGATACTGCTGCGTTTCTCCTTGAAAGACTTCAGCAGCGTGACGCTTTGCAAGTAATAGTGCCATAGGGCAACGTTGTTCACGCAAATCAAGTAACATGGATTCCATTGTATTGCTCTGCACTTATGATAGGGTTGTATTGTAACGGCTTTTTGAGCTGGTGCTAGTACTTCTGACATGATTTAACCACATGCTGAAATGACTCGGATATAAAATAATTTACGAAACCAATTCATTTATTTCCGGTCTTATTGCTAGCTTATATCCTCGCGGATAACCAAAACGCATGTGGCGCTGTTGAGAGGTTCTCAGCCTCTAACCACATGCTTATGTATTTTGGAGAACCTTTTAAACGTATGTTAAAACGCACTCGCTCGCTAGTTTGCTTATGTCTTGCAGCTGCAATCAGTTCGCCGACAACCTATGCCAATAGCATTGACTTGCCAGACATTGGTACGGCTGCTGGTGGCACGCTCTCAATAGACCAAGAGTTGATTTACGGCGACGCCTATATGCGTATGCTCAGAGCCAGTAAACCTATCGTTAATGATCCTGTTATCAATGAATATATTGACGCTCTCGGGCACAGACTAGTAGCCAATGCGAACGATGTGAAAACGCCGTTTCACTTCTTTATGATTCGCGACCGCAATATTAACGCGTTCGCGTTTTTTGGTGGTTACGTAGCGTTGCACTCTGGGTTGTTTCTTCATGCACGTTCAGAAAGCGAGTTAGCCTCTGTTGTTGCTCACGAGATTGCGCACGTCACACAACGCCACCTTGCGCGCAGCATGGAAGAGCAAGCACGTCGCTCTCCGGCCACATTAGCTGCACTCGCTGGCGCATTACTGCTTTCGATTGCCTCACCAGAAGCGGGGATGGCTGCAATTACGGCGGCAACCGCAGGTAACATGCAAAGCCAAATCAACTACACTCGCGCGAATGAAAAAGAAGCGGATCGCTTTGGTATTTCAACACTGGCAAAAGCTGGTTTTGATGTTCAAGCAATGCCACGTTTTTTTGGCCGTCTTGCAGATGAATATCGTTATGCGAGTAAACCGCCGCCAATGCTACTGACTCACCCACTACCTGAAGATCGAATTACCGATAGCCGTGCGCGAGCAAGGACCTATCCACCAATGCGAGTTGTGCCTTCAATAGACTATCACCTAGCGCGTGCGCGCATTGTGGCGCGGTACGCCGGCATTGACGGACAAGCTGCTTTAGGCTGGTTTGAGCGAACTCAAAAGAAAGCCTCTGCGGACATCACACCTGCTTTTGACTATGGGCGAGCACTCGTACATTTAGACAGCAAACGCTTGTCTCAAGCGGAACCTATTTTGAAAAAGTTGCTGGAGCAGGACCCAAGTAACCCGTTCTACCTGGATGCTATGACGGATTTATATATCGAGAAGAAGCAGCCAGAAAAAGCAACCGAGATGCTCCGTAAAGCGTTATCTCGGAACCCTCAAAATAAAGTATTGACCATTAACTATGCCAATGCGCTACTTGAGGACAATAAAAACGATCAAGCCACGCGAGTTCTTCAAAGATACACTCATGATTATCCTGAAGATACAAATGGCTGGCACCTAATATCGAAGAGCTACCACGCGCTAGGACGTAGTGATGAAGAGTTGGCTGCGCGAGCGGAAATTTTGGCGTTGCGAGCAAACTGGAATAAAGCGATTCAATATTATAGTGAAGCAAGTAAAATGGCCAAGTTGGGCAGCTTAGAGCAAGCTCGATACGATGCCCGTATTGACCAACTCATGATCCAAAGAGATCGATTCATGGCATTACAATAACGAAATGGAGAAAACCATGTCAGTCGTGATTTATCACAACCCTCGTTGCTCAAAGAGTCGTCAAACACTTGAACTGCTTGAGCAAAATGGTGTTACACCGGAAGTCGTCAAATACCTAGACACACCACTTAACGTAGATGAGCTAAAAGCGCTGTACGCACAACTTGGCTTTTCATCTGTACGTGAAATGATGCGCACCAAAGAAAGCGAATACAAAGAACTTGGCCTAGGCGAAGACTCTGTTAGCGATGAGCAATTGTTCGAAGCAATGGCGAAAAATCCAAAATTATTTGAGCGTCCGGTGGTAGTTGCCAACGGCAAAGCGAAAATTGGTCGACCACCAGAGCAAGTGTTGGATATTCTATAAATGGATTGCCAGATCCTTATTTTGTATTTCAGCCGTCACGGCTCGACAAAACAACTGGCAAGACAGATAGCAAGAGGAGTCGAATCGACTCCTCAATGCCAAACAATTTTGCGTACAGTTGAAGAATTGTCACCTCACTCACACTCCCCTTCTGATCCAATTGTTACTCTAGAGGAACTGAAAACGTGCGACGGTCTAGCGTTTGGCAGTCCCGTCTGGTTTGGCAACATGGCTGCGCCTTTAAAGCACTTCTGGGATCAGACTACATCTTTATGGGTCAGTGGTGACTTAATCGATAAGCCAGCTTGTGTCTTTACCTCTTCCTCTTCGATGCATGGTGGTCAAGAAACAACGTTACAAAGCATGATGACCCCTTTGTTGCATCACGGGATGATGGTTTTGGGCATTCCTTATGCCGAACCAGAGTTACACACTACGCAGTCCGGAGGCACTCCGTATGGCGCCAGCAGTGTAGGCCATGAGGCAACTCTCAGCAGTGAAGAGATTCGTCTGGCACAACAATTAGGCAAAAGGCTGGCAACTGCAGCGTTAAAACTAAAAGTCTGTTAGTAAAATCAAGGATAGTTAATCGATGTCTGACTCTTTAGACCAAACACCACTCGGTACACAGGCTAAAACCTATCGTTACCTGGCTTTATTTGGCAACTTAGCCTTATTGGCCTGGGTCGCTATTTGGCAGCTTGCGTTGTCCCCTCACCCTCACCTCAGCAGCACAACACTTGCTATTGCTTGGTGTATTCCGCTATTACTTCCGTTGCCTGGTATTTTGGCCGGCAAGCCTTACACTCATGCTTGGGCTAACTTTGTTCTTATGCTGTATTTCTTGCATGCGCTGACCATCCTTTATGTGGATGGTGGAGAACGTTGGCTTGCGGCAGTAGAGTTGCTCCTGACTTCACTCGGTTTCGCTGGCAATATTTTGTTTGCTAGAGCGAGAGGCAAAGAGCTAGGTCTTAAGTTGAAGCGCCTCTCTCAAGTAGAAAAAGAAGAAAAAGCGAAATTCAATAAATAACGCCAATCGCAATCAATCACTGAGCATTGGTTCGAATACGAATTTAGAAAACAAAAAGAGTCGCTATTGCGACTCTTTTTTACGCTTACCACATTGGTGTTTGATCCTTGCGCTTCACGCTTGGAAAGCTATCAATGCGATTACGATGCCGAGCGCCACTCGTAGATCAAGTCATACTGTTCTCGGACAGGCTCCACAATCATCGGCTGAGTTGGTTGCGTTTCGTCCTTTGCTTCCGCCGCGATATCCGCAGGCACTTCAGACTGCACTTTTTCTACCATAGCTGTATCTTTAGCTTCATTCATCGGAGCAATTGGCTCTGCTTCTTGAGTTAAAGCTGGGGCATCAACTTCACCCAAAGGATCTTCAAAAACCATTAATTGAGAAATAGAAGAAGCTTCTTTCTCAAAAGCTTGTTGAGATGCCAAAAGATGGATGTTGAGCGTCAGCTCATCACCTTGGACACGCTTAATTTCCGTACCCGCAACCGAACTAAGTTGTTTTAACGCATTCTCTAAACGGAAGAAGTCCGTGGCAGACGTTACATTAAGGACTTTCACCGCCAACGCTTTTGAAGATTTTCCAGATACTACCACTGCGCTCTTACTCGCGTAGTAGTCAGCGATGCCATCAACCATCTCAGCAATGGCATTAGCGCCTGATGCGGAACCGTTACGCGGAGAGCGTTGTGCTTCAACAATTCTCATTGGTGATTGATCGTATAACGTCCAGCGAATTTGTTCACCCTGAGCGCGCACAACTAAAACGGCATCCGCTGGGTATCGCTGGCTGGCTTGGCCAATGGGCTCAATAAAGCCGCCCCAAAGATCAGAAACATTAACACCAGTTACATCATCAAAATCACCAACCGGGATCGTGATCGGCAAGCCTCTCGATTTCGCAGCACTGCGAAGTGCTACAACGTTTGAAGAGTCGGAATGCTCCCAAGCAATATTACGATCGTAGTCCTGCTCTTCCACCATCCAAACCAAAATATTGGCGCGATTTGGCGACCAAGATGGCAATTGTGCTTGTGTTAAAAGCGAGCTGATTTGGTCGCTGTTAAACAACATTTTTAAGCTCGCTTTTCCATCAACCTGCCCATAGCTCAGTTGGGAAATGTAACGCGCACTTGAACCAAGTGCCTTTTTAATCACTGGATTGCTTAAAGAGGATTGAGAACCGGTCGCTCGAACAATCACATCCTGCATACCTTGTTGACGAGCCAGAGACTCACCGTCGTTCTGCTCACTGTCGATAACCACTTCGGCACGATAGATATCCACCTGAGTTAATGCATATACTGGTAGGGACAACCAACCTATCAGTAAGAGAGCTAAATAGCGCATAGTTTTTATAATCCTCTGAACAAGAACCCGAATAATAAGCAACTATCAAATCTTGAGCAAGGTAAGTACTGAGTAAATTGTCTGTATTATGACCAGCTTTGTTAACTCGGGTCTCAACGAGCACTCTAGCGTTGTTTTTCATAATAAACTCATTGCTTATCCAGCTATCTCAACAAGTTAGACAGTTCATTTTTCATCGTCACGCAAGACTCGTAAAAGAGGCCAATTTGCAAGCAACTAACTCTCAAAAACGCTATTTATGGGAAAGATTCAATCGAAAGTTTGATCCATGCAACGTTGCAAACGATTGCAGGATGATAGTATTCGCCGGATTTGTCTGCGTATCTTGAAAATAGGGAATTATTATGAAAAACGCGTTACAAGGCGCTCAAATGCTCTTTGTCGCTTTTGGTGCTTTGGTGCTTGTGCCGCTTCTAACTGGCCTTGATCCAAATGTCGCCCTCTTTGGTGCCGGTGTCGGTACTCTCCTCTTCCAATTAATGACTAAACGTTCTGTTCCCATCTTCCTTGCCTCTTCTTTTGCGTTTATTGCTCCTATTATGTTCGGTATCCAAACTTGGGGTATCGGCGCAACGATGGGCGGCTTAATGGCAGCGGGCCTGGTTTATGTGGCTCTAGGGGCGATGATCAAAGTGCGTGGTGTTGGATTTATCCATAAAATTCTCCCGCCTGTTGTCGTGGGCCCTGTGATCATGGTGATTGGTCTTGGCCTTGCTCCAACAGCAGTGAACATGGCGGTAGGCAAAACCGGTGATGGTGCTGCACAGCTTGTTAATGGTGATGCTGCGATCATCATCTCGGCGGTCTCACTGCTCACAACCATTGTACTAAGCGTGTTTGCAAAAGGCTTTTTGAAGCTCGTTCCAATTGTCGGTGGTATTCTTGCAGGTTACTCTGTTTCTCTATTCTACGGGGTGGTTGATTTCACTCCAGTAACACAAGCGGCTTGGCTAGCTATGCCAAACTTCACCGCGCCAGAGTTCAACATAAACGCAATCTTGTTCATGATTCCTGTCGCTATCGCACCTGCGGTAGAGCACGTAGGTGACATGCTTGCTATCTCAAACGTTACAGGTAAAAACTACCTGAAAAAACCTGGCCTTCATCGCACAATCGCAGGTGACGGGGTGGCAACTATCGCAGCTTCGATGGTGGGTGCTCCACCAAACACCACTTACAGTGAAGTTACAGGAGCGGTAATGCTAACCAAAGCATTTAACCCTGTGATCATGACTTGGGCTGCGATCACTGCAATCGTACTTGCATTGGTAGGTAAGCTAGGCGCGGTTCTTCAAACGATTCCAGTACCTGTCATGGGCGGTATCATGATTCTGTTGTTCGGCTCTATCGCCACAGTAGGCCTCAACACACTGATCAAGAATAACGTTGATTTACATAAGTCTCGCAACCTAGTGATCGTCGCCGTAACACTTGTATTTGGTATTGGCGGTATGGCTTTCGGTATTGGCGAGTTCAGCCTACAAGGTGTGAGCCTATGCGGTATCGTGGCAATTATTCTTAACCTTGTGCTACCAAACGATTTAGGTGAAAACCACGTTGTAGATAACGCACAAATGGAAGAAGAGAACGCGAAATAGTGCGTCTGCGCTGCTTTACTGAGTGGCGCATTTTATTCTTCTCGTATTATAGATATAAAAAAGGCTTGGTTTTCACCAAGCCTTTGTTTTTTCTGTTCAGTCGTAGTAATACTTTAAAGAATTACTTAGTACCGAAGATCTTATCACCTGCATCACCTAGACCCGGTACGATGTAGCCTTTGTCATTTAGCTTCTCATCGATTGCCGCAGTGTATAGCTCCACATCTGGGTGTGCTTTTTCTAGCGCTTCAATACCTTCTGGTGCAGCAACAAGTACCAACACTTTGATTTGGTTACAACCTTTCTCTTTTAGAAGATCAATCGTAGCAATCATAGAACCACCCGTTGCAAGCATTGGGTCAACAACAAGCGCAATACGCTCATCGATGTTAGAAGCAAGCTTGTTGAAGTAAGGAACTGGCTCAAGTGTTTCTTCATCACGGTAAATACCAACAACACTGATACGTGCGCTTGGCATGTGCTCAAGAACACCGTCCATCATGCCTAGACCTGCACGTAGGATTGGTACTACGGTTACTTTTTTACCTTTAATTTGGTCTACTTCTACCGGACCGTTCCAACCATCAATGGTCACTTTTTCTGTTTCAAAGTCTGACGTTGCTTCGTAAGTAAGTAGGCTACCGACCTCAGTCGCTAACTCACGAAAACGTTTTGTGCTGATGTCACCTTCTCTCATTAGACCAATTTTATGTTTTACTAGAGGGTGCTTTACTTCAACAACTTTCATGTCCATCTCCGGCTATAGTTGGCAATATTTAAACAAACCTTCAGATTATACATGATTTTTACAGGGATATCAGGATAAATCACTAAAGAAAAAAACAGACGCAAACGTTTGCTATCTGTGTTTAAGCACTGTTAGAATAGCGCCGTTTTCATATCCAACTTAATACCGAGGACTTCCCTGTGAGTGGTAACAACTCTTCTCTTAGCTATAAAGACGCTGGTGTAGATATTGATGCAGGCAACGCGCTTGTGGATCGTATTAAGGGTGCGGTAAAACGTACTCGTCGCCCTGAAGTTATGGGTGGCATCGGTGGTTTTGGCGCGCTATGCGAATTGCCAACCAAATACAAACAACCTGTACTGGTTTCTGGTACTGATGGCGTAGGTACTAAGCTTCGCCTAGCACTGGATATGAACAAGCACGACACTATCGGCATCGACCTTGTTGCGATGTGTGTAAATGATCTTATCGTGCAAGGCGCAGAGCCACTGTTCTTCCTAGATTATTACGCAACAGGCAAACTAGACGTTGATACCGCAGCGGATGTTGTTTCAGGTATCGCGGAAGGCTGTATTCAAGCAGGTTGCGCCCTAATTGGTGGCGAAACTGCCGAGATGCCTGGCATGTATGAAGGCGAAGACTACGACGTTGCTGGTTTCTGTGTTGGCGTCGTCGAAAAAGAAGACGTGATCGACGGCACGAAAGTCGCTGCTGGTGATGCACTTATCGCTGTTGGCTCAAGCGGCCCACACTCAAACGGTTACTCCCTTATCCGTAAAATCTTAGAATTATCAGGTGCAGATAAGAACGAAGAACTAGCAGGTCGCACTATCGGTGAGCACCTACTAGAACCAACTAAGATTTACATCAAATCAGCACTTAAGATGATTGAGAAACACGACATCCATGCGATTTCTCATATCACTGGTGGTGGTTTCTGGGAAAACATCCCACGTGTGCTGCCTGAAGGCACAAAAGCAGTTATCGATGGTAACAGCTGGGAATGGCCAGTGATCTTCCAATGGCTACAAGAAAAAGGTAACGTGGAAACACACGAAATGTACCGTACCTTTAACTGTGGTGTTGGTCTAATCGTTGCACTACCTAAAGACCAAGCGGAAGCCGCGGTTGCTCTTCTTCAAGAAGAAGGTGAAAACGCATGGGTTATTGGTCAAATCGCGCAAGCTGAAGCGAACGAAGAGCAAGTTGAAATCCAATAATTTGCAAATCGAGCTCACAAGATAAAAAGAATGAGGACACTAGATGACTAGGTCCTCATTTTGCTATCTAGAACACTAAAAACCATTCTATTAGTAGGTAGTTTAGAAGCTACATAACTCCAACCTACCATACCAAGGCACTCTCGACATCATGAAAAACCATACCCTAAAAAACATTGTGGTCCTCATCTCGGGTAACGGAAGTAACCTGCAAGCTATCTTGGAAGCTTGCGAAGACAGCATGCCAAACGCACGAGTGGCAGCCGTGTTCTCTAACAAAGCTGATGCTTTTGGTTTAGAACGTGCAAAAAACTTTGATGTAGACGGTCACTTTGTCGACCCTAAAGCATTCGACTCGCGTGAAAGCTTTGATGCAGAGCTAATGAGTCAAATCGATGAATACCAACCAGACGTGATTATTCTGGCGGGCTACATGCGTATTCTGAGCAGCGAGTTTGTTTCTCATTACATGGGTAAGATGATCAATATCCACCCTTCTCTTCTACCAAAATATCCTGGGCTACACACACACCAGAGAGCAATTGATGCTGGCGACAAAGAACATGGTACGAGTGTGCACTTTGTAACGGAAGAACTTGATGGTGGCCCTGTCATACTGCAAGCAAAAGTTCCTGTGTTCGAAGACGATGATGCTAGTGTACTTGCAGCGCGTGTTCAGGCTCAGGAACACCGAATCTACCCTATGGTGGCCAAGTGGCTGGTAGACGAGCGGTTGATCATGAAGGATGGTAAAGCCTATTTAGATGGCGCAGAACTTGGCGCACACGGCTACGCCTCCGATGAGTAGTCCTGAATACTAAACTCCAAACACAAAAGAGCAGCCTGAGAGCTGCCTTTTGTTATTTTGAAACATATAAACTTGATTCAAGAAAGCCGTAGTGAGACTAGAAACCTAAAACCCAACATTCTAAAAAAATCCCATAACCACTTGAGTAACACGACACTCGGAAAGTAGATTCTGAATAGGGCTCGTTCCTCACCGTTCAGAATGACGTGGTGTTTTATGAGAAATTTCTATCAGTTACATCTTTCCGGCAAGCCTTAGCGAGACTAGGAAGCTAGAAAGTATGAAAGTTCACCAGTATCCGCATTCGGTTGAAAACGTATAAAAATAAAGCTCGCGATTAAGCGAGCTTTACGAGTAGTTCCCAATTAACCGCTATTCTAACGGCTCAGTTGGCGCCTGATTGCCCGGTTTCGCCGCTGCAAACGGCACATTCACCAGTTCAGAGGCATTGTTTTTCACTAGTTCACCTAGGTGAAACAAGCCGTACTCGCCAGGTTTCATCCGCTGCCAAGCTTCGTTACCCGTTAAAGGTTGAGTCGCGATCACAGAAACAATGTCATGTGGCGTTGTTTCTTCTTGGAAGTTAATTTCCACATCTTCATCAAGCAAAGCGGCTTTACCAAACGGTGCGCGTCTCGTGATCCAATACAAGTGATTGGTGCAATACGTCATTACATACTCACCATCACTCAGAAGCATGTTAAATACACCCTTCTCTCTTAGCTCATCACAACATTTAGCAACATATAAGAATACCGATTCCATATCCTTTGGCGGCTCAGGATATCGATCTTCCATTTGCTTCAGTAACCAACAAAAGGCCAGTTCACTATCTGTCTCACCGACAGGTCGGTGTCGACCCGTATGTAAGTCTTGATAGCCTGAGAGCTGACCGTTGTGCGCAAACGTCCAATACCTCCCCCACAGCTCACGTGTAAAAGGGTGAGTATTTTCTAAATTAACGCCGCCACGATTCGCCTGTCGGATATGGCTAACGACAGCGCGACTTTTGATGGGATAATTTTGCACTAACTCTGCAATTTGCGACTCACAACTTGGCTTGGGATCTTTGAAAGTTCGAAAACCTTTCCCTTCGTAGAAGGTAATTCCCCATCCGTCACGGTGTGGGCCAGTTCGACCTCCACGCTGCATGAGCCCGGTAAAACTGAAACAAATATCCGTCGGAACATTAGCGCTCATACCGAGCAATTCACACATGATTTAAAAAACTCCCTAACAACACAGCTCGAAAAGGTGGCTGTGAAACGACTATTCCATCTCTTTTTCAATCAACTGAATGATGATATGAATAATCTTAATATGAATTTCTTGAATACGGTCCGCATAACCAAAGTGTGGCACGCGGATTTCAATATCGGCAAGCCCTGCCATTTTGCCGCCATCTTTGCCTGTTAGCGCAATCGTCTTCATGCCTTTCGCTTGCGCCGCTTCAATCGCTTTCAGGATGTTACCAGAGTTACCTGAAGTCGACAGACCAAACAGTACGTCACCTTTTCGACCAACGGCTTCTACATAACGGGAAAACACGAAGTTATAACCAAAGTCATTACTCACGCAAGAAAGGTGGCTTGGATCTGAAATAGCAATACCAGCATAGCCAGGACGGTTTTCTCGGTAACGGCCTGTTAACTCTTCGGCAAAGTGCATCGAATCACAGTGAGAACCACCGTTACCACATGACAGTACTTTACCATCTTGCTTGAATGAGTCAGCAATCATTTTCGCCGCTGCTTCGATTTGCGCAATGTTATGGTCATCGCTTAAAAATTTGTTGAGCACTTCAGCAGCTTCGTTTAATTCACTTCTAATCAGATCATGGTACATAAGACGTTCTCTTTATTATTTCGGCTTCAGTCAGTCCTAGATTCACTGAGCAAATTGTTCTGATACCAATTTGGTATCGGACATTTCATAAACCTGAACTCGGGTTTGATTACTCTGAGTTTACCCACAAACGAGAATTAGTGTCGATAGTGAACCAACAGATTTAGATTGGTGATGGTAATAAACTTGTCAACTTGCTCATGAAACCATCACTCAAATCGCACTTTAGAACTTTAACTCTACTTAGATCACTTTTTATCCAATCTTATGTTTTACATTTCCTTAATATTTTGATTACACTTAAACCAACTGGTTAGACCTCTTACCTAACATACAGACGTACAACACTTATAAAGTCTGAAAAGGAAAATACATATGGACATCTTGCTCTCAATCATCACGATGACGGTCGTGCTAGGCATTACGCTCTACCACCGCATGTCTCTCGTGAAATCTATTAGTTTACTCACAGCAGCTATGTTAGCGCTTACAGTAACAGGCGCGGTTGGCGTTACTGGTTGGACGATTTACGTTCTTGCTGCCGCTGTATTCGCGGTTCCTGGCGTACGTCAGTCTTTGATAAGCCGCAAAGCATTAGCGCTTTTCAAGAAAGTGCTGCCAGCTATGTCTCAAACCGAAAAAGAAGCGTTAGACGCAGGTACCGTCTGGTGGGAAGCCGAACTATTTAAAGGCAAACCAGAGTGGCAAAAGCTACACGCGATTCAAGCACCTAAGTTAAGTGCGGAAGAACAAGCCTTTTTAGACGGCCCTGTGAATGAAGTGTGCGCCATGGTGAGCGATTTCCAAGTGACCCATGAACTCGCGGACTTACCGCCAGAAGTATGGCAATACCTGAAAGATCACAAATTCTTCGCCATGATCATTAAGAAAAAGTACGGTGGTCTGGAATTCTCAGCATACGCGCAATCACTAGTACTACAAAAACTAACGGGTGTTTCTGGCGTTCTATCGTCTACCGTTGGTGTTCCTAACTCTTTGGGTCCTGGTGAACTACTGCAACACTACGGTACTGAAGATCAGAAAAATCATTACTTACCGCGCCTAGCTGAAGGTAAGGAAATCCCTTGTTTCGCCCTGACAAGTCCAGAAGCGGGTTCTGACGCTGGATCTATTCCAGATTACGGTGTGGTCTGTAAAGGCGAATGGGAAGGAAAAGAAGTACTGGGTATGCGCCTGACTTGGAACAAGCGCTACATCACCCTAGCGCCAGTCGCAACGGTACTAGGCTTAGCATTTAAACTTCGCGATCCTGAAGGTTTGCTAGGCGACAAAGAAGATCTTGGCATCACTTGTGCGCTTATCCCAACTGATGTCAAAGGTGTTGAGATTGGTAACCGACACTTCCCGCTCAATGTACCATTCCAAAATGGTCCAACGCGCGGTAAAGACATCTTTGTTCCTATCGATTTCATTATCGGTGGTGAAAAAATGGCGGGCCAAGGTTGGCGTATGCTGGTTGAGTGTCTGTCGGTTGGACGTGGTATCACGCTACCTTCAAACTCAACAGGTGGCATCAAAACTGCGGCAATGGCAACGGGCGCTTACTCACGCATTCGTCGTCAGTTCAAACAACCTATCGGTCACATGGAAGGCGTAGAAGAGCCATTAGCGCGTCTAGGTGGTAATGCTTACGTGATGGATGCAGCAAGCAACTTAACCGTGGCAGGTATCGACTTAGGTGAAAAGCCATCAGTAATCTCAGCTATCGTGAAGTACCACTGTACTCATCGAGGTCAGCAAAGCATCATCGACGCAATGGACATCGTAGGCGGTAAAGGTATCTGTATGGGACCTTCTAACTTCCTAGCGCGTGGTTACCAAGGTGCGCCAATCGCGGTAACGGTTGAGGGTGCAAACATCCTAACTCGTTCAATGATCATCTTTGGTCAAGGTGCGATTCGCTGTCATCCATACGTTCTTGAAGAAATGAACGCAGCGTACTCTGATGCCAGTGACTCTGTAGAGAAGTTTGATAAAGCACTTGCTGGTCACGTGAGCTTTACAATGAGTAACCTCGTTCGCAGTATCTGGTTTGGTTTGAGCGACGGTTTAGGTTCTTCATCACCAACCAAAGATGCAACCAAGCGTTACTACCAACAATTGAACCGTTACAGCGCAAACCTTGCTCTGCTATCGGATATCTCAATGGCAGTGCTAGGTGGCTCTTTGAAGCGTAAAGAGCGTCTATCAGCGCGTCTTGGTGACATTCTAAGCCAGCTATATTTAAGCTCTGCGGCGTTGAAACGTTTCGAGCAAGATGGCCGCCCAGTCGAAGATTTACCACTAGTACACTGGGGTCTACAAGACAGTTTGAAACAAGCGGAAGTGGCGGTAGACGAATTCTTAGCAAACTTCCCGAACAAAGTGATTGGTCGTGCACTGCGCGTGTTAATCATGCCATTCGGTCGTGTACGCAAAGCGCCAAGTGATAAGCTAGACAGCAAAGTGGCGCGCATTCTACAAACGCCAAGTGCAACACGTTCACGCATTGGTCGCGGTCAGTACCTAGAGCCAACAGAACACAACGCAGCAGGTAAGATTGAGCTTGCGCTGTCAGTCATTCTTCAAGCAGAGCCAGTGTTCGACAAAGTATGTAAAGCGCAAGGCAAACGTCGTCCATTCCTACGTTTGGATATGATTGCTCAGGAAGGGCTAGAGCAAGGCTTTATCACGCAAGAAGAAGCCGACCTACTCAGAGAAGCGGAACAGCATCGTCTAGATACAATCAACGTTGACGACTTTGAGCCGGAATTGCTCGCCGCAAAGCCGCTATACCCTCAGATGGATAGCGTTGCCTAACTTTCTAATCTGAAACCATAAAACGGGAGTGACAACTCCCGTTTTTTTATTGCTACCAGAATAGCGTTCATAACACCTCACACCACGAAGAACCTCTGCGCAAGCGCAATAAAATCCACGCACTCCGCCCCTTCCCCCGATTTCCAGTGATAACTAACTCACAGACGTTCCAAGCAAGCGGTGTATACTTTTAAGTAACTCACTCACATATATGGTAAATCCGTTGGCTAAAATATTATTCGCACAGTGGTTCCCAGGGCTTGTTCAGCTTAAGCATTATCAAAAAGAATGGTTTGTTAACGACTTTAGAGCCGCCTTTTCTGTTGTCGCGGTTGCCCTGCCAGTTGCCATTGCTTATGCACAATTAACCGGGGTATCCGCAATTGTCGGTCTGTACTCGTGTGTACTGCCAATGTTGGTGTACGCCATGATGGGCACATCTCGACAACTCATTGTCGGACCCGATGCAGCAACTTGTGCAGTGATCGCTGCTGTTGTAACACCACTTGCCGCAGGTGATCCCACAAAACATTGGCAGTTAGTCATGACCATGACAGCGATGACTGGTATTTGGTGTGTACTGGCCAGTCGTTTCAAGTTAGGGGTGTTTGCAGATTTCCTTTCTCGCCCGATTCTTTTGGGTCTACTCAACGGTGTTGCTCTCACGATTATCGTTGGTCAGTTTGCCAAAGTGGTCGGTTTGAAATACGAACAACGTTATTTGCTGGAACGCTTATGGGAGGCTCCACAACGATTAACCGAGCTTCATTGGCCTACCGTAACTCTGAGTATCGTGACTGTTGTCGTTTATTTGCTCACCAAACGCTACCGACCAACGTGGCCTGCTGCCATGCTGGCGATACTCGTGACTACCGCGTCAGTTTGGTTTTTCCATTTACAAGAGATGGGCGTATCCGTAGTTGGGCTCACTCAAGGTGGTTTCCCTCAGTTTCAAACGCCGGAGTTTGAGCTAGGTGAAGTTCGTGAGCTAGTGGTCCCGGCGCTCAACCTTGCGATTGTCAGCTTTGTTAGCATGATGCTCACCGCGCGCAGTTTCGCCGCTAAAAACGGTTATGATATTGATGCAAATAAAGATTTTCAGGCGTTGGGCTTTGCCAACATTGCCTCAGCGTTTTCGCAAGGTTTCGCGATAAGCGGAGCTGACTCACGCACAGCGGTAAATGATGCAAATGGCGGTAAATCTCAATTAGTTTCGATTGTCGCCGCAATCACCATTGCCATTATTGCGGTATTTATTTATGAGCCTTTACAGTTTATTCCCATCGCATCACTTGGTGTCGTATTGATCATCGCATCCTTGTCGCTGCTCGATCTCAAAGCCATTTGGAAATTAAAATCTCGTGACAAAGATGCGTTCTATCTAGCAATCATCACTTTTATTTCTGTTTTGATCGTAGG
Source organism: Vibrio sp. 1-2 (7-a) (assembly GCF_013048515.1). NCBI lineage: Bacteria > Pseudomonadati > Pseudomonadota > Gammaproteobacteria > Vibrionales > Vibrionaceae > Vibrio > Vibrio sp. 1-2 (7-a). The sequence goes on along the minus strand of NZ_VHSQ01000001.1, from coordinate 284,907 downwards.
CGTAATACCGGGGATCACTTTGGCGGTACTGCTAGGGCTGTTTCAATTTTTACGTATTGTCATGCGACCGAGTGATCAGCTACTTGGCTTGGATGAAAAAGGCACCATTCGGACCATCGACGACTCAGGAAAAGCTTCGCCTATTCCTGGAATGGTGATTTACCGCTTTAACTCGCCGCTGACATACTTCAACGCACCTTACTTTAAACGCAGAGTGTTAGAGCAAGTAGAACATCACAAAGACGCAAGTTGCGTTGTCATCGACGCCGTATCGAGCTTTACTCACTTGGATCTCAGTGTGATGGCAACACTGGCAGATATTCACAATACTTTAAAAAAGAGAGGCGTACGCTTAATCCTCGCAGGAAGGAAACGACGTCTTCGTCAATGGTGTGAGCTTACTGGTATCAGCACCAGTGAAGGAGGCATCTTACTGCGAGCTGATATGTACCTTGCCATTAAACTTAGTGGCTGTTACATCAGTGCTGTGGGTGAGGGACAAATTCCTACTGTTCAAAAAGAGCCTGATTTAGAGCAGCCACCCAAACCAATTCCAGAAGTGGCTTAAATAGAAATTTAATATAGAAAACAGGAAATTAAACTCCTGTTTTCTAGTGCTTATCTTCGCAGCTGAATACGTGTTATGCCTTTGGCTTAAACTTTTTTGTCATCCCTTGGCTTTTAGGAGCCACCAGCCTATAACCAAGCTTTTCGTAAAAAACTGGTTCATCAGCAATCATAGAAACGTAAGAGCCTTCAAGTGCAACAGAAGAAAGATAACCGTCGATGTATTCCATGACTTTTCTACCTAAACCGTTACCTTGATAATCAGAATCAACGGCAACGTCGACAATTTCGAAGTTACACGCCCCGTCACCAACAACCCGACCCATTGCAATGAGCTTTCCTTCATCCCGAACAGATACGCCATATAACGAATTGGGTAGGCCAATTTCAGCAGCTTTCAACGATTTGGGTGATAGCCCGGCTTTTATACGCATATCACAGTATTCTTTCGGGCTTGGCACATGCTCTTCATATCTTATTGTCATTATGTACTACTCCTTTGTATCACCTTGGAGCTTACATAACCAAACTGTATAAATAAACAGTTAAAATTGGAAAGATGTTCCCATTAAGCACACAAAGTATCGGGTCTGGAAAAGAAGCCACCGACAACTCTGACGCCATAATAGATATAAGTTGCTCTGAAGCTAGACATTCCTTTTTCTAAACATGTTTCTCTCAACAACATATCCGCATGCTTTCGAGCACTTTGAGGCAACACCTCTTCCCTCATGAGTTGGTAAAGAGCATCATGAACTAAAGAAGCTTTCATAATGTTTTTTGTGTCTAACGCCGGCCCACTAGCTCCATCCCATGCGTAGCCCTTTTTAATCGTTAACACGCCTTGTTTGGACAAACTAAGAAAAGGGCTGTCATACGCGTTACTCACTGAAATGTGAGTCTCAATTTTTTCTTCAGAATGGAGAGTGTATTTGTACTTCTGACGCTTTTTGTATTTCATCAGAGACCTCGCGTTTACTTATTCTTATTCATCACGCAGAGCTGAAATCTTATCTAAAAACCCTACAAGATCGGATCTTGTAATTATGGCGTACTACTAATTACAAATACCAACTCAATATAAATAGAACTCCATGCAATCAATAAAGCCAGAACGCCCCGACTTTATTGATTACGATTTAACCAAGCATCCTTATTCTGAAGGAAGTTTACTCAATTTTTTATGAATATCTTCTACAAAATTGGCTTGCTCACTTGGAGAAACCTCTAGAACATAATGAAAAAACGGACTTGTATGCTCAGTAATTTTATATTCTTCACTTAACAACTTAATTACTTGTTCATGATTAAACCGTGCCGAGACTAAGCCACTCTCGGTTTCTTGAGTTATAACTATATAGTGAGCGGTTGGAAAAACCGTGAACCTTCCTTCGACAGGAAACCAAGGAGCAAAAGAAACAATTTCGTCATCGATTATGTATGCTTGAGGTTTGCTAACATAAGTGTAAGGGTACTTTTCATCTAAATAGGGTCTTGCTGTATCAAACAAGCCATCGTAATAAGTTGGTATTTCTACTTTTTGGATTTTACTTAAGGGATCGAAAGTGAAAGTATCAAGTGATTTTACATTATTAGTTCCCGCATCTAGCTTATTAATACTATCACCAGTAGAAGAACAACCTACAATTATCACTGCACAAAAAAAAGCTAAAATTTTATTCATTATTTCTTTTATCTTTAGTTAATTATTTTGAAAGTTAGTCACATTAAAAACGTAACCAATTTAGAAGGTAAGAATGATATATTATTTATATGAAATCCCAAACATACATTTGAGTACAGTAAACTCAAATATTCATAATTTTTCCATTTTTCTTCTGCCACTTGGTAACTTGATACAAAAACGGAGCCGATTGGCTCCGTTTCTAGGTTTACGTGTTACTACTATTTCTTTGGCACTTCTAACTGCATCTCTGGCATGGCATCGCGCTTCGCTTTAATTTTGCGCCAGACTATCCATGCAATGATCACAATCAGCAGCATTATCACGTTACCCACCGCGATAATAATCATGCTGCGCTTACGCTCAGCCTCCCGCTCAGCGATAATTTGCTTTTCCATTTCAATACGGCGCTGCTCGGCTAATTCAGCTTCTTTTGCAATTCGAGCGGCTTCTAGATCAACGTCATCAACTACACTGAAAGTTTGCTCTGGAATAGGAAACACCAGTGGACGTTGCGTCGCAAAATCAGTGGCAAATATCTCGCCGCGCCATGCGTATTTACCAAGCTCAGCGTCATTATTGAGGTTCAGCGTGGTTCTCATTCCATCTTTAGAAACCTGGCCTTGGCTATAGCTAACAAAGCCATCGGGTGCATCTTGTTCCACCGTGACTGCGATTGAGCCTGGCGCGATCATACCTTGCTCACCACTCACCACTAATTGGTGTGGTTTGTCGGGATTGCGCGCCTGAATAAAAGTACGAGAAATTGGGTTCGGATAAACCAAGATGACTTGCTCTTGCGCTCGTAAGAATACGCCATTACCAGAGGTGATTCGCGCACGGTACTTACCGGGCTCAACATCTATTGGTAGTTGGACAGTGAACACACCATCCCCTGCTTTTTCATCCAAGCCGCGGCCATCATCAGCAAACTCACCCACAACCATCGGCACTGGACGTGCTTCTTTGATCAACTCATCTTCATTTTCGACAAACTTGGTAAATGTCACGCGTAGATTCACGCGGTCAAGGAAGTCGCGCAGTACAAGAGGTTTGTCGTCGGAGGTTAGGCGAGCTGTAAACTTAAGCGCTTCCCCATTATATAATCGGTTTGGGAACACATCCGTGCTGAGCTTTAAGTGAGAAATTAAGCGGATGTTATTTTTAGGAGTGACTTTCCCCACAGCCTGCCATGGGCCTGGCATAGGGTTGTCAACGGAGATAATATCGAGTGAGGCTTCTTGGTACCAACGTACATTGTCGTAGGCGTCCCAAGCATAGTACTTTTTACCGTCAGGGCGGACTAAAACAACTGGCTGAGAACTTTGCTCACGATAAACTAAAAAAGTGATCTGCTCGATGGTTGGATCCACTCGAAAGCGATTGTCTAACAAAGACATAGCAGATTCACTCGATGCACTCGAGAGACTACTCCATATCGCTAAAAACGCGACCAACAAAGCCCTCAGCATAGCTTCTCCTATTGATGCCAAATACAGTCGTTCACCAACTCTAATCTTTTTTGGTGAGCTTCTAGTTCATCGGCACTTGCGCGCAAAACCTTTAGCGCTTTTCTTCCTTCAATACGGCGAATGGTTTCTACCCCACCCTCTTGTTTATTCGCGTTAAACTCTAGACTCGTTTGACCACCCGTCATAAAGAGGTAAACGTCGGCTAGAATCTCCGCATCGAGCAAAGCTCCGTGGAGTGTACGGTGCGAGTTATCAATACCGTAGCGTTCACATAAGATATCAAGGTTGTTTCGCTTGCCAGGGAAGATTTTCTTCGCCATAGCAAGGGTATCGGTCACCTTGCAGTAGTCGTCCGTTTTGCCGATGTTGGGATCGAGCATGCCAAACTCGTAATCCATAAAGCCCGTATCGAAGGGTGCGTTGTGGGCAACAAGTTCTGCGCCTTTAATAAACTCAAGAAACTCTTGGTGCACGCTCGCGTATTCCGGTTTATCAACCAAGAATTCATCCGTAATACCGTGAACTTCAACCGCTTCTGGTTGGATTTCACGATCGGGTTTTAAATAAACGTGGAAGTGACGACCAGTCAGCTTACGGTTGATGATCTCCACGGCACCGATTTCAATAATGCGGTGTCCCATGTAGTGAGGACCACCCTCGCGGTTCATACCTGTGGTTTCGGTATCGAGAACGACAATGCGGTTATATTCAGAATTGCTGCTGGTATTCATAAGGTTATGTATGTCAGACTATGCTTTATTAAATGTTTCGGCTAATAGTACCAAAAAATATGACCAAACACGTTGAGATTTTCACTGACGGTTCTTGTTTAGGTAACCCAGGACCAGGTGGTTACGGCATTGTATTGCGTTACAAAGACGTAGAAAAGACGCTTTCCAAAGGCTACACGTTAACCACCAACAACCGTATGGAAATGTTGGCGGCTGTCGTCGCGCTGCAGACGTTAAAACAACCTTGCAAAGTCACTTTAACGACTGACAGTCAATATGTGCGCCAAGGTATTACTCAGTGGATCCATAACTGGAAGAAGCGTGGTTGGAAAACAGCGGATAAAAAACCCGTTAAGAATGCCGATTTATGGCAAGCTCTAGACAAAGAAACCGCACGCCATCAAGTTGAATGGCATTGGGTAAAAGGCCACGCGGGCCATCGTGAGAACGAAATTTGTGATGAGCTAGCCCGTACTGCTGCAGAAAACCCAACTGAGGAAGATACCGGTTACCAACCCTCTTAACGAGATTCTTTCCTCATAGTGTTACCCTCTCGATTCATAACCCCAAGTGGTGTGAGCTTTTTCTTCAAGCGCCAATGCGGTTTGATAGGCTTGAGAGGGTATGTTCGTTTCCGTGCCACAATGTAATACAAACTCCCTGCAGGTGACGCCCAATCACCGAGACTGTTTTCCAACCATGTCCACATCGTGCGGTAGCGCTTCATCGGAAACAGTGCGTAACGATCGCAATGAATCACTTGATAATTAAGTAACCCTAACCAGTCGTTGATGCGGTTCGACGTAAACATTCGTCCACTCCAAGGCAAATTATGTTTACGCCAAGGAAGCAAACTCGCTAATCCAGTCAAACTTAGTGGGTTAAATCCAGTGATTATCAAATAACCATCATCCATCATCACTCTATCGACTTCCCGTAGCAAACGGTGTGGATCGCTTGCATAGTCGAGCTGATGAGCGAGAATCACAACATCAAAGCTTTTTTCCAAAAAGGGCAATTCGTAACCATCTGCAATCACATTATGCAACGGGTTCTGGATATCTACGTTGACTTGGTGTTGAATGTTACAATTACAGCTGGTTAGCTCACAGCTCAACCCGCCCAGTTTGAGCATATGGTAACCGAAGAGTTTCGGACACCATTCATCAAGTCGGGTCTGGATTGACTCAAGCACCCACGGACCGTTGTTCATTGCTGACCAAGTCGACGGGTGTGGTATAGTTTTGTTGCTGAGTGCTGGTTTCATTAACCACCTGACTAAAATGGGTGACGGAGAACGAATCGTGTTAGAGATCAAAAGCATACCCGCATTTAATGATAATTACATCTGGCTGATACAAAATAGCGATAAGCGTTGCGCAGTCGTTGATCCGGGCGATGCGAAGCCAGTGTTAGAATACTTGCAGGCTAACGAATTAACTTTAGAAGCGATTTTAATTACGCACCACCACAACGATCACATTGGTGGCGTTCCAGACTTAGTGCGTGCCTTTCCTGAAGTCGCCGTTGTGGGCCCGAAATCTGAGCCAATTCCAACCCTAACCACCCCCATGGAAGAAGGCGACAAACTGGAGTTATTTGGCGAAATCTTTTTGGTGCTAGGTTTACCAGGCCATACCTTAGGTCATATCGGTTACGTTGGAGACGGAAAACTGTTTTGCGGTGACGTGTTGTTTTCCGCAGGCTGCGGTCGTATTTTTGAAGGTACGCCAGAGCAAATGTTTGAGTCACTAAACAAGCTAACGTCTCTACCAGAAGAAACTCAAGTCTTCTGCGCGCATGAATACACCGCGAGTAACGTGGCGTTTGCTTTAGCGGTTGAGCCTGATAATGAGCAGCTCCGTCAATATCGCGATGATGTAAACCGACTGCGAGCTCTAAACATTCCGACACTTCCAACAACAATACGCAAAGAAAAGTGGATTAATCCGTTCTTGCGAACCACCAATCCTGACGTGGTTCAATCTGTTGCTAGTCGCATTAAAAATAGCGATCCATGCTCGGTTTTTACTGCTTTGCGTGAGTGGAAGAACGAATTTTAACCACTTTCTGCTTGTAAGTTTGCAAGACCCCAGTATTATCAGGGGCTGATTTTTCGAGAAGCGCCACTGGCGCTTCTCTTACGTTTGGGGTTGATATAAATCTATTTGAATTTCTCCCCATTGCATAATTTAGAAGCTCTTTGCCTCTATTAATTAGTTAGTGTTTAAAAGATGTCTATTATCTTGCGACTGCCACGCACATTGTGTTGCGCGACAGGCAGGTGAAGATAAAAAGGCCCTAAATAGGCTGAATCCATGCGTTTGAAGTATACCTGGGCGTTGGCGTTGTTATTATCTGGCTGTCAATTGACTCAGTCAGACTCAACGTCTTCTACACCAGAAACCAATAAATCTGAGCAGACTGCAAAACAAAATGCAGCGAAGGCTCAACCGGGCAACACATCGTCTTTAGCAAAAAAATCCGCTAACGACGCGCCTAAAGTTCTTTCCCCTCAGGAACAAGAAGATGTATGGCAACGTATCGCCATGCAACTTGAAATGGATATCCCAAACCATAAGAAAGTGGACTACTACCGTACGTGGTATCTAAAGCACCCGAATCACCTTTACACGGTGTCTAAGCGTGCAACTCCTTTTCTATACATGATCACAAAACGTATCGAAGAGCGTGGACTTCCAATGGAGCTTGCTTTGCTTCCTGTGGTGGAAAGCTCATTCGATGCCTTTGCCTACTCACACGGTAGTGCAGCTGGATTGTGGCAATTTGTCCCTGGCACCGGAAAGATGATGGGACTAGAGCAAAACTACTGGTATGACGGTCGCCGAGATGTGGCAGCAGCAACGGATGCCGCGCTGGACTACCTTGTACAACTAAACGAGCGTTTTGATGGTAGCTGGGAGCATGCAATTGCCGCTTACAATAGTGGTGGTGGCCGTGTTTCTAGCGCAATTCGTAAGAATAAAAAGCTCGGTAAACCTATCGATTTCTTCTCATTGGACTTACCAAAAGAGACCAGCAGTTACGTTCCTAAGCTGCTAGCTTTGGCTGACGTCATCGCAAACCAAGACAAGTACGGACTTAATATTCCTGCGATTCCAAACAAACCTGTTCTAACGCTTGTCGATCCGAAAGAACAGCTTGATCTGGCCATTGCAGCAGATTATGCCGGCATTGGTGTGAAAGAGTTACAAAGTTACAACCCTGCATACAACCAATGGTCAACGGCGCCTGAAGGTCCGCACCAACTTTTGATTCCGGTAGAGAAAAAAGAGGCTTTTCTCACTAAGGTGGAGAAAAACCGTGGTAAAGGTATGAAGGTCGCTCGCTACAAGGTGAAGTCTGGTGACTCTTTAAGTGTGCTAGCTAATAAATACGGCACAACCACAAAAGTGATTCGACGTGCAAACGGTCTGTCGAATAACAATATTCGTATTGGCCAATACCTACTGATTCCGACGTCAACAAAAGACGATGCGAAATACGCACTAACGGCACAAAATCGATTAAGCAAGACTCAATCACGTGCTCGTGGACAACTCAAGCTCACTCATGTCGTTCAGTCTGGAGAAAGTTTGTGGTCAATCGCACGTGAAAATAAAGTGTCGTATAAATCGTTAGCAAAATGGAATGGCATGGGCCCTAAAGATCCATTGCGTGTTGGTCAAAAGCTCGTGATTTGGAAGGACTCAGACAAAGGTGCTGTGATTCGTACCGTTTTCTACAACGTTCGCTCCGGTGACACCATTAGCGGCATTGCAAGCAAGTTCAAAGTAAAAACGAACGACATCGTGAAATGGAACTCGCTACACAAGAAAAAATACTTACAACCAGGTCAAAAACTTAAGTTGTACGTTGACGTAACGAAGGTAAGTGTATGAACCCATCAAGCAACCCACTTGTGATGCTGTTGGACATTTTTCGTTCTCCAACATCTTGCTTTCTAGCACTTTACCAACGCGGCGGATGGGGATGGCAACCGTTCATCTTCTTGATGCTTAGTCCGTTTTTATTCTGGGGCGCTTACTTTTCGAATGTCGATTTCACGTGGCTCAGTGACCAACTTGCCGCGCAGTTTCAGCAAATCGACCCAAAGCAGATTGAGCTATTAGAGCCAAACACGCTAATGGCCAGTGCGATCATCAATGATGTATTCAATCGCTTTGCCACCTTACTGTTGCTTGCGCTTTGGTTCTTTCTTGCAACGAAGGCAAGCAAACAACAATATGGTTACTGGAAGTGGTTTGCCGCGTCGTGTGCAATCTTATTCCCAGCAGTATTGGGCGATATCGCAAGCTACGCGAGTCTGTTACTCAAGCATGGTCAGGTGATGACTTACGCAGCAGATTTAAACAGCCTCAATGGTCTATTAAAACTGCCGCTTACCAGCGAGTGGTCGCATTTTGCCAGCTCACTACCACTACTGCTGCCTTGGTATATTGTATTGGGCTACGGTGTTGTGCTTACTTGGACTGAGTTTGAACGTGGGCAAGCCTTGGTGATTGCAAGCCTGCCATGGGTATTCTTCTACGTTATTTGGGCGCTTTATATTGTGGTGACCTAAGCTAGTCATCTAACGTAAATGACAGTAACAATGGGTTATGATCGGAAGCGTCGCTCTGCGGCGCTTTCGCGTATTTGAGGGTCAGTCCTCGGTAAAATACGTGATCCAACGGTAATCCCGTTATAAACTGGACTCGATGATCAGGCGAGAACGTCACTTCTTGCAAGTCCGCGGCTTTTAAGGCCTGTCGCATCGCATTAACGCGAGATTCACTCCAACTATTGAAGTCTCCAGCGAATAGGATCGGCCCTGTATGATGCTTTAAAAGCATTTCAAGAGCCGTTAACTGAGAGACATACTCTTGCGTGCCAACCGTGAAGTTAATCGCATGTACATTCACCACAGCGAGTCTCTCGCCATTGCTTAATTGATATTGGCTGTATAGTGCAGACTTGGGTAAACGCAGCCAAGGCTCTTTAGACGTATAAGCACAGGCTTTTTCTGGTTGCCCTTGAGCGATACTAATCACACCCGCACCGCTGCCCAGCGCCTTAAAGGCACTCACTTGATTGCTGACCCAGTTGCCATCCACCAACCATTGCTTAAAAGATGGTGTCATGCTGGCTTCTTGCAATAACAGCAGCTGCTTATCAGCAGAGAATTCATTGAGTGCGCTTTGCCAATTAGTCCGGTTCTGTTTGTAGATATTCCAGACAAGTACATTGATTTCACCGCCCTGATCCAGAGCTTTTGAGCCGCTAAATTCGATACACCTAATATCCTGCGTCAGCTCTGAACCTGTTTGAGTAATGATTTGCGGCTGATCTGGTACGGTGAAAATAACCTGGAAGCCGACCAATACCGCCATAATAAGAAAAGCTAACGCCAGAAAAAAACGCTTAAACATACGACAAACCTGAATATACACACCCTAAAACTGGAACAACCAACCTCGGGTTATTGGATTTCACTGAAAGTAAAAAACAAAAAAGGAGCCACTTGGCTCCCTTTTAGCATAATAAATACGAGACAGGTAACAAGAAACCTTAGATCGCGTCTTCGTCTTCTTCACCAGTACGAATACGAACCACACGCTCAACATCAGTCACAAAGATTTTACCATCACCAATTTTGCCGGTTTGCGCGGTTTCAATGATCGTCTCTACGCATTTATCAGCCACATCTTCCGTTACAACGATTTCGAGCTTCACTTTAGGCAGAAAGTCCACCATGTACTCTGCACCACGGTAAAGCTCGGTGTGACCTTTTTGGCGACCAAAGCCTTTCACTTCAGAGACGGTCATCCCTGTAATGCCCACTTCAGCTAGCGCTTCTCGAACATCATCCAATTTAAATGGCTTGATAATCGCTTCAATTTTTTTCATGTTCATCCCTTAAGCTTCAATCGATTGCGCTTATTATCGTTTAGCGTTTCGCAACATTCAATGTTTGTCTCTGATCCACCAGCGAAAATCCAGATAGAGCAAATTAACATGGCGAATATCGTGAGTTGATAAAACCCCGATGAGGACTGCTCAATGCCCAATCGTCCAAGCTTTTTCAGACTCGCGTTTACTTCAAACTTGCGTAGTAAGCCGCTAGATTAGCGATGTCTTCATCAGACAACAGTGAAGCTTGAGCTTGCATAACAGCAGCAAGACCACCTGTTCGCTCTTTGTTTTTATAGGCTTTAATTGAACTGATAATGTATTGCTCGTTTTGCCCTTTCAGGTTTGGGTAACCCGGAATGACAGCAATGCCGTCGGCGCCATGACACGCAGCGCATACTCCTGCCTTTGCTTGACCTGCTGTGGCATCTCCCGCAGCTAGAGCCTGCCCACTGAGTATGGTTAGCGCCACCATTGCGCCCATGATTGTTTTCTTCATTGCTTCACCTAATCAATTATTATTTAAGGATTTTTATATTTTATAATCGACATTGTGGCATGAATTTTCATTACCTGCGCCAAATAAGTTCACAATCTTGACCATTAAACGCCTGATCAACGAACAGATCTGCCACAGCAACAACTCGGTCTTGATACATCAAAATCGGAATTTGACGACGCAGCCAGCTTGGCACATTGTATTCTTGGAACAACTTCTTCAGTTTTCGACTGTGATTACGCGTGGTTGGATGCGCTGATAAGCCTTCCGGATTAAAGGTCACGCGAAGCAATTCTGGCTGACTCGGAAGCGCAATCGTTGCGTTGCTAGAACTCGTCGTTAAGGTCAGCTCCCCTAGCCGCTCTGGAAGCGATAAAACGGTATCGACTTGAATCGTACTTTGCCACTCAGTGACGTCAGCGATTTCCGTTACCCAATAGAGACGATTTCGAAAACGGCGCACTTCACCTTGTTTAAGTTGTAGTTTGGGGTTGGCATCTTGCTGAGCTAATGCGACTTCATTCCAGATAAGATTAAGTTGTACCTGAGTCGGCATACTAGTATTAAGCTTAGCCAGCCACATACGAATCAAGCGCGCACGCGCTAATTCACTGTGCTTAGCCAGTTCTTCAATACTCAAACTTAGATCCGTTTGTAAAGCGCGTTCAAACACCGCGCTCAATAGTTCATCCAATAGCGCTTCTTGTTGAGCACATAAGCTTGCACTGCGCTGAACCGCTTGATGGATACTCGGCCAGCGACCAGACAATTCAGGAATAACACAATGACGAAGAAAGTTACGATCATAACGAGTATCTTGGTTGCTTTCGTCTTCCACCCACTCCAAGCCTAATTTAGTAGCCGCGTCTTCGATGGTCTTCCGCTTGATAGTAAGCAATGGTCGAACTAGGGATCCACCAGAAAACGGCATACTCTCCGCCATCGAAGATAACCCTTTTGGCCCGCTGCCTCGCTTAAGAGCAAGGAGAAAAGTCTCTAGTTGATCATCAGCATGTTGGCCGGTCAACAGTATATCGCCTTCTTGAATGTACTTAGTTAAGGCTTGATAGCGAGCTTCACGAGCAAGAAGTTCAATACTTTCACCATTGCTGATGTCTAAGCTCACTCGCTCAATCGAGCATGATATCCCCACTTGTTTTGCCCAAAGTAGGCATTTATCAGCCCAATCATCGGCATTCGAGCTCAAACCATGGTGCACATATACGGCGTGGCACTCTATCGAATGCGCTTGTTGATAGCGACGGAGTAATTCGAGTAAAAGACGTGAATCCACTCCTCCGCTAAACGCCAAGACAACCTTAGTGCCTGATTGATAGTAGCGGCCGAGAACTTGAGCAAAATGCGGGTAAAGCGATTCCATAAGCGATCCGATAGGTACAAAAAAGGGCTGGACTCTCATCCAACCCTTTCTATTTTAACTGTTATCACTTGAGATATCAGCTAACGCTTAATAGCAATCACCGAAATTAACAGTAACCGTAGCTCATTAGGCGCTGGTAACGACGTTCACGTAGCGTCTCTTCATCCAATTGCTCTAGATCTTCTAGTTGACGAAGTAGTGTCGCTTTCATATTCGCTGCCATTTGAACATGATCGCGATGAGCGCCGCCTAGTGGCTCTTCAATGATTTCATCGATCAGTTCAAGCTCTTTAAGACGAGGAGCAGTTAGACCCATCGCTTCTGCCGCTTGCGGTGCTTTGTCAGAATCACGCCATAAGATTGAAGCACAACCTTCAGGAGAGATTACTGAGTACGTAGAGTACTGAAGCATGTTCACGTAGTCGCCCACACCAATTGCTAGTGCGCCGCCTGAACCACCTTCACCAACAACGTTACAGATTACTGGCACTTTAAGACCAGACATCACTTTTAGGTTTTTCGCGATAGCTTCAGATTGACCACGTTCTTCTGCGCCCACACCTGGGTACGCGCCAGCCGTATCGATAAATGTGATGATCGGCATGTTGAAACGCTCAGCCATTTCCATCAAGCGTAGAGCCTTACGGTAGCCTTCTGGTTTCGGCATACCAAAGTTACGTTTCACCTTTTCTTTGGTCTCACGACCTTTTTGGTGACCAATGATCATCACAGGGCGGCCTTCAAGGCGAGCCATGCCACCCACAATCGCTTTGTCGTCTGCAAACGCGCGGTCACCCGCTAATTCATCAAACTCCTCAAAAGCGTGTTGGATGTAATCCAGCGTGTAAGGACGTAGTGGGTGACGAGCCAGTTGAGCTGTTTCCCATGCACCTAGGTCACTGAAGGTTTTTTTCTTCAGCTCTAAGCTTTTCTTCTCAAGCTGTTCGATTTCTTTATCCAGGTCAATCGCAGAATCACCACCGTGACGAGAGACATCACGTAATGCTTCAATTTTCGCTTCTAGTTCTGCAATTGGCTTTTCAAATTCAAGAAAGTTTAGGCTCATCTATGAATCCTTGTTTACTCAGCGTCTAACATATTGCGCTGAATTTTTAGTTAAATTCGAGTTCTACCTGGCTTTTGCCAAGCAACTGTTTTAAATCGTCGAGTAATGTATCACTTGGCGTAACTCGCCACTCGGTGCCCAATGTTAACCGCGCTCTGGCGTCGGCACGCTGGTAGTATACATTGACGGGTACGGTTCCGGCTTTGTGCGGTTCTAAAATACGGCTGAACTGCTCAAAAAACTGATCGTTGATCTGATTTGCATCTATCGATACCGACAAACCACGAGCGTATTTCTCGCGCGCACTGCCGAGATCCATAACTTCACGCGCCGACATTTTAAGGCCACCGTTGAAGTCATCAAAGCTGACCTGTCCAGAAACGACCAAAATTCTGTCTTTTTCGAGAAGTTCAGCGTATCGATCCAGTGCATCTGAGAACAACATCACTTCCATGCGACCACTTCGGTCATCCAGTGTCATAATGCCAATTCGTGTACCACGCTTAGTCGTCATTACACGAGCGGCAATAACCAGACCTGCCACCGTGACAGATTGGTCGCGGCGAGTGGGCGTTGCGTCTTTTAGTCGACAACTGGTGTATTTGTTTAGTTCCTTTACGTAGGCGTTAATTGGGTGCCCTGTCAAATATAGACCTAGGGTATCACGCTCGCCCTCTAACCACACTTTTTCTGGCCAAGGCGGAACCTGCGTATACTTATGCTCTACTTCTTCAGGTGCATCCGTTAGCACACCAAACATATCCGTTTGACCAAACGCTTCAGCTTGGTGATGTTGACTTGCTGCTTTTACCGCATCATTGAGTGACGCCATCATCGCCGCGCGGTGTGGGCCTAGTCGATCCAACGCGCCCGCGTAAATCAGCTTCTCTATCACTCGTTTATTGACGCGTTTTAGATCAACTCGAGCACAGAAATCAAATAGGTCTTTAAAGTGACCACCTTTATTTCTCGCCTCAAGAATCGCATCGATAGGACCCTCACCTACCCCTTTTATCGCACCAATACCGTAAACAATTGCGCCATTTTCATCAACATTAAAGCGATATAAGCCAGAGTTGATGTCTGGTGGCAGCACGGTGAGCTTCATACGGAAACACTCATCGACCAAGCCAACGACTTTTTCCGTGTTATCCATATCGGCTGTCATTACCGCAGCCATAAATTCGGCAGGGTAATGTGTTTTCAGCCAAAGAGTCTGATAAGAAACCAATGCATAAGCAGCAGAGTGCGATTTGTTAAAACCATAACCGGCGAACTTCTCTACCAAGTCGAAGATTTTCATCGCCAACTCGCCATCGATACCGTTCTTTATCGCACCTTCTTCAAAGATAGCACGTTGTTTTGCCATCTCTTCTGGCTTTTTCTTACCCATTGCACGACGAAGCATGTCCGCACCACCTAGCGTGTAACCTGCTAAGATCTGCGCAATCTGCATTACCTGCTCTTGGTACAGGATGATGCCGTAGGTTGGATCAAGCGTCTCTTTTAGCGACTCGTGTTGCCACTTTTCATCTGGATAAGAGATCGCTTCTCGACCATGTTTACGGTCGATAAAGTTATCTACCATGCCCGATTGCAAAGGACCCGGACGGAAGAGTGCTACCAATGCGATAATGTCTTCGAAACAGTCTGGCTGAAGTCGTTTGATCAGCTCTTTCATGCCTCGAGATTCAAGCTGGAATACTGCTGTCGTTTCAGAGTTTTGCAACAAACGGAAAGAGGCAGGGTCTTCTAACGGTATGGATTCAATTTGAACCGGTTCTTTCCCTTCTCGCTCTAGGCGTGGGTTAATCAGTCCTAACGCCCAGTCAATAATGGTTAAGGTACGTAAACCCAAGAAGTCAAACTTAACTAGGCCAGCGGTCTCAACATCGTTTTTATCAAATTGAGTAACCGGAAAGTGACCTTCAGCGTCTGCATAAATTGGCGCAAAATCGGTAATTGTTGTAGGTGAAATTACAACACCACCAGCGTGTTTACCGGCGTTTCGCGTACAGCCTTCCAAAATATGACACATGTCGATGAGTTCTTTAACTTCCTCATCGGCCTCATACAATTCAGGTAGTGCAGGTTCAGCTTTAAACGCTTTATCTAGCGTCATGCCTGGATCGGGCGGGATCAGCTTTGAAATACGATCAACAAAACCAAATGGGTGGCCCAATACGCGGCCAACGTCACGGATTACCGCTTTTGCCGCCATGGTACCAAACGTGATGATCTGAGACACCGCGTCACGACCGTACATTTCCGCAACGTGGTCAATAACCTGGTCACGTTTATCCATACAGAAATCGACGTCGAAATCGGGCATCGAGACACGTTCTGGGTTCAAGAAACGTTCGAACAGCAAGTCGTATTCTAATGGATCCAGATCGGTGATTTTTAATGCGTAAGCCACCAAAGAGCCGGCACCGGAACCACGTCCAGGACCTACAGGAATTCCATTATCTTTTGACCACTGGATGAACTCCATTACGATCAAGAAGTAACCAGGGAATCCCATTTGGTTGATAACATCTAGCTCTATCTGAAGACGTTCATCATATTCAGGGCGACGACGTTTCCTCTCTTCCTCATCTGGAAATAGGAACTCTAAACGCTCTTCCAAGCCCTCTCGGGATTTCATGACTAAGAACTCAGTCTCTTTCATCCCTTCGGTTGGGAAGGCTGGTAGGAAGTACTCCCCTAAGCGCACAGTCACGTTACAACGCTTCGCTATCTCGACACTGTTTTCTAACGCTTCAGGAATATCAGCAAACAGCTCGCACATTTCTTCTTCTGTACGAAGATATTGCTGCGGACTGTAGTTTTTTGGCCTGCGCGGATCTTCTAATGTGTAACCATCGTGAATCGCTACGCGTATTTCATGAGCATCAAATAGGTCTGGACTCAGGAATACAACTTCATTGGTCGCCACTACTGGCAAGTCTTGCTGCTCTGCCAATTCAACTGCAAAGTGAAGATAAGTTTCTTCATCTGGACGACCGGTACGAAGTAACTCAAGATAAAAGCGATCTGGAAAATGCTGTTTATAAAAATCAACACACCCTTGCACTATTTGACGGTTGCCTTTCAAAAGGCCGCGACCAATTTCCCCGCTTTTACCGCCGGATAATACAATCAGGCCTTCAGACATTTCAGCCAACCAGGCTTTATCAATCACAGGGTGGTGTTGAACATGTCCACGTAAGTACGCTTTTGATATCAATAACGTCAGGTTCTTATAACCCACATTATCCGCCGCAAGCAAAGTCACTTGAGTCAGCTCTTCACCAAACTCGTCCGACTGCATTTTAAAGTCAGCACCGATGATCGGTTTAACACCACTGCTATGTGCCGTACCGTAAAACTTCACCAAACCACATAGGTTGGTAAAGTCGGTCAACGCCATTGCGGGCATACCGAGCTCAGCAACTTTCTTTACGATTGGCGGAACTTTGTTGAGGCCATCCACCATCGAGAAGTCACTATGAACACGCAGGTGGATGAATTTGGGATCTGACATTAACAGGTACCGTGTAACTCTATTTTGTTGGGGATTCTAACCTAAAGAGGTTGGGTTTATAACACCAATTAGATCGTTTGATTATTCTATGCCTAACGCTTTTTTTACTGGCTTGAAACTCTTGCGGTGTTCACTGATCACTCCGTGTTGCTCAATCGCTTCAAAGTGCGCTTTAGTTGGGTAACCTTTGTGCTTCGCGAAGCCAAATTGTGGATGAAGTTTATCCAACTCTTCCATCTCTTGGTCACGCACGACTTTGGCAATAATTGAAGCCGCACTGATTTCGGCAACACGTAGATCGCCTTTTACTACAGCTTGAGCATCCATTGGCAGCTCCGGACAACGGTTACCATCAATCAACACCAAATCAGGTTGAACCTGTAACCCCGCCACTGCACGCTGCATCGCAACCATAGTCGCCTGCAAAATATTCAGTTGATCGATTTCTTCAGGAGAACAACGCCCGACCGCCCACGCCAATGCTTTTTCTTTGATTTCAGGAAGCAGCGCCATGCGTTTCTTTTCGGTCAATTTTTTCGAATCGTTCAACCCTTCAATAGGATTGTTAGGATCAAGGATAACCGCAGCGGTGACGACGTCTCCCACCAAAGGGCCACGTCCTACCTCGTCGACTCCGGCCACAAACTGATAACCTTGTGGATATTCAAACGGAGGGAGTTCAACTTTGGTTTTGGTCGCTTTTGGTTTAACAGCCATGATAAATCTCTATTTTTCAATCAGTTTTAGAACCGCGTTTGCGGCTTGTTGATCCGCATCTTTACGGATCCAATGATGCATTTCCGTAAACTTATCTAACATCGGTTTATTGTCGCTTTCCAATAAGCGAGAAACCTCAGTAAACAAATTGTCTGGTGTGCACTCATCTTGTAGATATTCTTTGACGAGCTCATCATCCGCCAAGATATTCGGCAATGACACATACTTCGTTTTCAATAGACGTTTAGCTAAGAAAGCGGTAAATGCATTCACACGATAACCCACCACCATTGGACGCTTGAGAAGCATACACTCCAACGCTACGGTACCAGAGGCCAGCATCACTGCATCGGATGCGGTGATGACGTTACGTGCGGTGTCATCAACTAACTTGAAGTCCAACTCTGGTGCGAGCTCTTTCCATGCTTGTTCAAACTGCTCACGGCGTTTTTGATTAACAAGTGCGACAACAAACCCCAGTTCTGGAAATTTTTTATGAAGTAACTTGCAGGTTTCAATAAATGGCTCAGAGAGCATTTTTAACTCGCTACCACGACTGCCTGGCAGGACAGCAAGCCACTTTTTATCTTGTTCTAAACCAAGCAACTCACGTGCAGGCGCTTGCTCTGATTCAAGTGGGATGGAATCAGCCAAGGTATGACCAATGAACTCGCAAGGTACATTAAATTTGTCGTAGAACGCTTTTTCAAAAGGAAGAAATGCTAACACCAAGTTCGTTGCCGCTTCTATTTTAAAGATGCGCTTCTGACGCCAAGCCCAAACAGACGGACTCACGTAATGAACGGTTTTAATGCCCGCTTGCTTGAGGTCAAGCTCCAGGCGTAAGTTGAAGTCAGGAGCATCGATCCCGATGAAAACATCAGGCGGATTCTGAGTAAAATACTGAACGAGCTCAGCTTTCACTTTAAGAAGTCTCGGTAAGCGGCCTAAAACCTCGACTAATCCCATCACCGCAAGCTCTTCCATATCAAACAGAGACTCGCAACCTTGGGCTATCATTTTCGGACCGCCAATGCCTACGAACTCAGCGTCTGGATATTGCTGCTTTACTGCTTTGATAAAGCCTTCACCTAGCGTATCGCCAGACAATTCTCCGGCAATGATGCCAATACGTAATGGTCTTTCCATATCTACTTCGCTATTTTTCCTGTGCGCTATGGATAACGGTTTGCCTTATCCATAAAACACAAAAAGATCGTAACCTCAAATTCGGTCACGATCTTTTTATTTATTGGTTCATTCGCCAATTAACGAATAATGCCACGTTCCGTCGTTTCCAGAATATCTGAGAAACGCTTCACAGCCGGCCACTCTTGAGCCATTTCAGCCAGAATAGGCTTCACTTCTTCTAGCGTCTTACCTGAACGATAGATTTCTTTATACGCTTTTTGCAGCGCACGAATCTCTGGTTTCTCAAAGCCGTTACGCTTCAAGCCAACAAGGTTCAAGCCGAAAGGAGTCGCGTGGTTACCTTGCGCGAGTACGTAAGCTGGGACATCTTGCACCACTGCTGAGCAGCCGCCAATGTACGCGTAGGCGCCCACTGTACAAAACGGATGAATCGCAGACAGTGCCATCACACCGGCATAATCTTCAACAGTAACGTGACCACCAAGAATCGAGTTATTACCGATATGAGTATGGTTACCAATAACAACATCGTGCGCAATGTGTGCATTCACACATAATAAGTTGTCATCACCAATGATCGTGGTTGCTTTGTCTTGCACTGTGCCGCGGTGAACTTGGACCGCTTCACGAATGACGTTACGATCACCGATAACCACAGTTGTGTCTTCACCACTATATTTTTTGTCTTGGTTTTCTTCGCCAATGACAGCATGAGGGAAAATACGGTTATCTTTGCCAATAGTCGTATGGCCTTTGATCACAACGTGAGACATCACTTCTGTGCCTTCACCAATTTCAACCGTAGAGGTGATGTACGTAAAAGGACCGACAGTTACGTTAGCACCAATTTTGGCGCCCTCTTCTACCACCGCTGCCGGGTGGATTTTAGCGGTTTCATGAATCATATTAAAACTCTCGACGAGCACACTTCAGTTCTGCAGAACATACCACTTCGCCGTCAACTTTTGCTACACCGCTAAATGCAGCAATGCCGCGACGTTCTTTCAGAAATTCTACCTCAATAACCAATTGGTCGCCCGGAACCACTGGTTTACGGAATTTCGCGCCGTCTACGCTTGCAAAGTAGTACAGTTCATTTTCTGTTGGTGCACCAAATGATTTAAATGCAAGTAAGCCTGTTGCCTGAGCCATTGCTTCTAAAATCAAAACACCTGGGAATACTGGTAGTTGAGGAAAGTGACCTGTGAACTGAGGTTCGTTAACCGACACGTTTTTAATCGCGTGAAGGTACTTCTCTTCTTGGAAGTCTATCACTCGGTCGATCAATAAGAATGGGTAGCGATGAGGTAGTAGCTCTTGAATTTCAGAGATGTTCATCGTTTTCTTTTCAGTAGTCAAAGTCGTCTTCCTATATCAATTTTTTGCCGCCAAGATGGCAAACGTGGCAACAGGTCGTAAAGCCGAATCGCTTTGCAATATACTAGCAAAATACGCACCATCTTGGAGTTAAATCTACTTAGAGCGCGTCATTATAGAAGAAAAAGACCCGCATTTCGCGAGTCTTCGTACAGAATATGGAACTAGAGCCTGTTAGCTTTCACGTTAAATACAGAGCGAAAGATAACTTGTTCTAAATTTCTTCTTTCTGTTCCAGCTGCTTTTCAACCGCTTTCAGGCGCTTATTCATCTCATCAATACGGTGAACTCGAGTTGCAGTTTTACGCCACTCTCTGTTCGTTTGTAGTGGAATACCTGATGAGTAAAGGCCTTTTTCTTCGATACTGCGCATTACCATGCCCATACCTGTAATCGCCACACCATCTGCGATAGTGATATGGCCATTCAGAACAGACGCGCCGCCAATCTGGCAGTACTTACCAATTTTTGTACTGCCCGCGACAATAGTACCACCAGGCATCACGGTACCATATCCGATCTGCACGTTGTGCGCGATTTGAAGTTGGTTATCCAGAATGACATTGTCTTCAATGATAGTATCTTCGAGTGCACCGCGGTCAATCGTAGTACAAGCACCAATCTCAACGCGGTTACCGATACGCACTGAACCAAGCTGAGGAATTTTAATCCACTCGCCTTTGTCATTCGCATAACCGAAGCCATCAGAGCCAATGACGGTGCCCGATTGAACAAGACAGTCATCACCCAATGACACTTCATGATAGATAGTGACATTAGCCCAAAGCTTGGTGTTATTCCCTAGCTTGGCGTTCTTACCGATAAAACAACCAGCGCCCACGCTTACGTTATCGCCGAGTTCCACGCCCGTTTCAATCACGGCGTTAGCGCCGATTGTAACGTTCTCACCCATCTTAACGTCAGCGGCAATCACAGCACTTGGTGCAATATCGTCTGCCGGTTTTGGTGTGGTATCCATCGCTTGGACCACACGAGCAAATGCGACATAAGGGTCCGAAACCACTAGCGCGTTTCCAACGCATTGCTCTTTATGCTCAGCCTTTACCATAACAACGGTAGCTTGGCACTCAGAAAGGTGTTTTGCGTATTTTGGGTTAGACAAGAAGGTTACATCACCTTCTTGTGCTTTATCCATTGGGGCAACACGGCTTACAACGAGAGACTCGTCACCAAACAGCTCACCCCCGGTAATTGTCGCCAATTCGGCTAATGTTAATGTCTTCATAACTTCTTATTTTAGAGCTTTAATTACGTCTTCAGAGATATTGTATTCTGGCTTGCCGTACTGCAAAGCAGAGATATCAATCACAAGATCGTAACCATTTTTGTCTGCGACTTTCTTAACTGCATCTTGAATCGTTTTGAAAAGCTTCGCTTTTTCTTCAGCTTCACGACGCGCACTTGCTTTTTCAAGTGCTTGTGCTTTCACTTTGTACTCGCTGTCTAGCTTCGCGATATCGATACGTAGCTTTTCAACTTCGTCTTGACCCAAAAGCTCGCCGTCACGTTGTAGCTTCTCAATCTTTGTTTTAGCTTGTGCTTGGATTGACTTCAGTTCATCAGCTTTGCTTTTGAAGTCTTTCTGCATTTTTTGTAGTACAACTTCACGTTGAGGAAGAGCTTGGAAAACTTGAGCTGTATTTACATAAGCAATTTTCTGTGCAGCTTCTGCCGCATTTGCAAACATTGAAGAGCTCAGTACAAGAAGGCCAATCCCAGCCGCTTTGATCATTTTATTCAAAATATTTTCCTCTTTAGAAAGTTCTACCGATAGTGAATGTGAAGAACTCTTCATCATCGCCATCAAATTTCTTAATTGGTTTCGCTAGTGAGAATACTAGTGGCCCCATTGGAGACATCCACTGCAACGCCGCACCGTAAGAAGAGCGGTAGTTGGTTGGATCTGAGTAATCGTAGTAGTAACGGTCACCATATTCCGCACCTGAATCGCGGTAGTCAAACTCCGTATCCCAAACACTTGCCATATCAAAGAAGATACTGGTACGAATTTGGTTTTGTACTTCTTCTGATGCAAATGGTGTTGGGACAATCAACTCAACACTTGCTAGCGCTACGGCGTTACCACCAACAGAGTCATCTGTTGCT
Source organism: Vibrio sp. 1-2 (7-a) (assembly GCF_013048515.1). Taxonomy (NCBI): domain Bacteria; kingdom Pseudomonadati; phylum Pseudomonadota; class Gammaproteobacteria; order Vibrionales; family Vibrionaceae; genus Vibrio; species Vibrio sp. 1-2 (7-a). The sequence continues at coordinate 262,695 of NZ_VHSQ01000001.1, read as the reverse complement.
GTATCTGCGCCATTGTTTGAACCAGATGTATCACGGTAAACCGCTTTAGGACCAACAGAGTTTGAGCCAAAGCCACGAAGCGATGTAAAGCCACCTGCGTAGTAGTTTTCGTAGAATGGGAACAAGTTATCGTTACCATCTGTTTGACCGTAACCATTACCGTAACCTAAGCGGCCACGGAACAAGAGGGTAAACTCGTGCTTTTTAGTCAATGGCACATACTGACGAACATCGTACTGCATTTTGAAGTATTGAACGTCAGAGCCAGGTACGGTCATTTTATAGAATGCACGCTGATGGTTACCTGCCGTAGGGAAGTAGCCACGGTTTAAGTTATTACGTGTCCAAGAGATATTGAAATCGAAGTCGTTCGTGTTCAACGCTCCACTAGAATCAATGTTGTCTGCTTGTGCTCGTAAGAACTGCTCTACCTGCAAGTAAGGCGACAAGTTACCGATCTTGTTGTGCGTATAACCGACACCGAATTCAAAACGGTTCAGCTCATCGAATGGGAAGCCCCACGTTAAGCTCGCACCATAGCTTTCGTTGGTATAGTCAACGATATTAGCTTCTTTCGCTTCAAATTCGTTGTAGAAGACCTTACCACCTAAGCTAACACCGTCTAAGTTCCAGTACGGGTCTCGGTAATCTAGACTGATGTTTTTCTGGTAGTCATTCATCATCGCGTTGATACCAACACGGTTACCGCTACCAATAAAGTTATCTTGTTGCAGGCCAACCTGGAAGCTCACACCCGATTCTGTACCGTAGCCAACACCGAAGTTAACGCTACCAGAGTTCGCTTCTTTGACAGAGTAAACTAGGTCAACTTGATCATCACTACCAGGAACTCGAACCGTCTGTACTTCAACATTTTCAAAGTAGCCCAAACGGTTTAGACGAGTTTTACCCGTTTCAATCGATTTCGAGTTTAACCAACTGCCTTCCATCTGACGCATTTCACGACGAAGGACTTCATCTTTGGTTGAGTTGTTACCCGTGAAGCGGATATCACGAACGTAAATTCGGTTACCTGGATCGACGTTAACGACCAAAGATACTTCTTGATTCTCATCGTCAAACTCAGGAATGGTATTCACTTGAGGATAAGCGTAGCCGGACTCACCAAGCACACGTTTAATACCCTCTTCCATTGAAGTGACCAACGAGCCGTTATACGTCTCATTGTCTTCAAATGGTACAAGTCGTTCGAACGTCGCTTCCTCACCAATCAAATCACCACGGAACTTTACGTCCTTGACGGTATAAACCTCTCCCTCTTCTAAGCCAAGAGTAATGTATACCCCTTTCTTGTCAGGAGAGATTGCAACTTGTGTCGAATCAACGTTAAATTTTAAGTAACCGCGGTCCAGATAGAATGATTTGAGCGCTTCAATATCACCTGCAAGCACTTGTTTTTGGTACTTTTCGTCAGACAGGAAATTCCACCACGGCACATCAACATTCAAGTTAAAACGAGAAAGAAGGTCCTCATCGCTGAAAACTTCATTGCCGATAAAATTAATTTGCTGAATTTTTGCCGACACGCCTTCAGTAAAGACAAACTTTAGGTCAGAACGGTTACGTGGCAGTGGAGTCACCACCGCTTTTACTGTGGCGTTGTATTTACCTACGCTGTAGTAAAAGTCTTCTAAGCCTTTTTCAATGTTGCTTAGCGTGGTGCGGTCAAGCGCTTCGCCTTCACGAACACCAGATGCGTTCAGGTTTTCTTGTAGCTGCTCGTCCTTGATTGCTTTGTTACCAGAAAATGAGATGCTGGCAATGGTAGGACGCTCTTTGACTTGAACCATCAGAACGCCGCCGTCACGTAACACTTTCACATCTTCAAAGTTACCAGATGCATACAGTGCACGGATAATCTCTGCAACATCGCCTTGGCCAATGGTATCACCGACACGTACAGGCATTTTCAACAACGCAGCACCCAGTGCTACACGCTGCAATCCATCGATTTCAATATCTTGAACTACGAAGTTCTCTGCTCCATTTGCAGATACACTGGTCGCCAGTAAACTTGCAAATAGAATTCGCTTAATCGCCATACTTGTTCTAATTATTCCTTGCTACTGCTTTTGTCTCTGAACTATCACAGACGAGTAAAATCATTAAATAGCGCTAACGCCATGAGCGAGAAGATGATCGCACCACCAATTCTAAAGCCCATTTCCTGCACTCTCTCAGGAACGGGACGTCGAATGACTGCTTCAATTGCAAAAAATAACAAATGACCGCCATCCAACATTGGTAAAGGAACGAGATTAATAATACCTAGGTTAACACTAATTAGAGCGAGAAAACCTAAAAAGTAGACCAAGCCATAATCAGCCGTCGCACCTGCGCCTTTGGCTATTGATATTGGACCACTCAGATTATTCAGACCAACGTCACCAACAATCAATTTCTTAAGCATGCTGATTGTCAAGCCAATGACTTGGCCGGTTTTGTCTACCGCCTTACCTACTGACTCGAATACACCAAACTGAAGGTCGAAGCGATAACTTTCTGGCCATTCTGCGACTTTAGGTGCAATACCTGCAAAACCAACGACTTCTTTGTTAGCTAGCTCACGGCTACCAGGCGTCAGCGTTAATGTTTGCTCATAGCCCTGACGCAATACCGTTAATTCAATCGGTGTATCAGGATTAGAGCGAACCGCTTCAACAACCTGCTTCCACTCCGTGACGCGTTGTTCATCAATAGCGACAATCTCATCACCTGGAAGCACACCTGCTTTTTCCGCCGCTCCACCTTGCGAAACCTGTTCGATAACGCGATACACCTCCGGTGTATACGGCGCAAAACCTAAGGACTGCATCGCAGACTGAGTTTCAGGGTCGAACTCCCATTCGCGCAGATCGAGCGTTTTCGTTACTTCTGAACCAACTTCATTCGCTGACGTCAGTGTTACTGTCATCAAATCATCGCCAATATGAGAAATCAATCCCATATTTACCGATTCCCAATCCGAAGTTTTGATACCAGATATCGATTTAAGTTCCATTCCTGATTCAATTCCGGCTTCTGCGACGATCGAATTGGGCGTAACTTCACCAATTACTGGCTTAACTGCTGGGATACCAATAAGAAATACGAGCCAATAGGCGAAAATTGCGAAAAGGAAGTTAAAGATAGGGCCTGCCGCAACAATAGAGGTTCGCTTCCATAGCGGCTTCTTATCAAACGCTAAGTGCTTCTCATGTTCTGGCACCTCATCGACACGGCTATCAACCATTTTTACATAGCCGCCGAGAGGGATCATTGAGATGCTGTACTCCGTTCCGTCTTTGCCTACCTTACTCCAGATAGACTTGCCGAAACCGATTGAAAACTTTTCAACTTTCACGCCGCAACGGCGAGCAACCCAAAAGTGTCCAAACTCGTGCACAGCGACAAGAATGCCCAGTGCGACGATAAAAGAAATGAGATTCCACAATATACCAGTCATCAGCTACGCTCGCGTATGGTTTCTAGGGCAATAGTTCGTGCCATTCTATCTAGCTCTAACAAGCTTTCCAAGCTATTCGCATTCTCAGCTTTGCAGCTTGCATTGATTTTGTTCAACACAGACTCATTGATGCGAGCGATATCCGTAAAACCTAGGCTGTTATTTAAAAATGCATCAACAGCAACTTCATTCGCTGCATTCAGTGCCGTTGTTGCATGTTGACCTTCATAACAAGCGTCAATTGCTAGTTTTAAACATGGGTAACGAGCAAAATCAGGTTGCAAAAACGTCAATTCGCCAATTTGCGTGAAGTCTAGTGGCTTAACCCCAGCTTCAACTCTTGATGGGTATGACATAGTCAGTGCAATAGGGGTCGCCATATCCGGCTCACCCATTTGTGCCAAAACCGAACCATCGCGGTATTGAACCATTGAATGAATAACAGACTGCGGATGAATAATAACCTTTAGTTGCTCGCGAGCCGCATTAAACAACCATTTAGCTTCGATATACTCTAAGCCTTTGTTCATCATCGTGGCTGAGTCAACGGAAATCTTTGGTCCCATCGACCAGTTCGGATGGGCGATCGCCTGCTCAGGAGTCACCTTTTCCAGTTCTGCGGTATCAGTGTAACGGAAAGGACCACCAGAACCAGTCAGCAAAATATGAGAAATGCCATGTTCTTGTAAATTACAACGACCTAGATTGGTTTGTACTTGCTGTGGTAAACATTGGAAAATGGCGTTGTGTTCACTGTCGACGGGAAGTAGCTCTGCGCCAAATTCTTCTACAGCATCAATAAATAGCTGGCCTGACATGACCAGTGCTTCTTTATTTGCCAACAAGACTCGCTTACCTGCTTTCACAGCAGCCATGGTAGGCAGTAGACCAGCCGCTCCGACAATAGCAGCCATTACACTGTCGACCTCGTCCAGCGAAGCTATATGACATAGCGCATCAGTACCACCTAGCACTTCGGTACCTGGCGAAACCGAGTGTAGCTCAGCTTGAAGTTGAGACGCCGCAGCTTTATCTGCCATGACCGCATATTTAGGTTGCCACTGACGACATAGACCGATCATCTTTTCAACGTTAGTGCTTGCCGCTAAGGCAACGACAGAAAACAGATCTGGGTTTTGTTCGACCACTTTAAGCGTGCTTGCACCAATTGATCCAGTAGCACCAAGAATCGTTAACTTTTGCATGTTGTAAGACCGTTAGAAAGCTCAGGAGCGACGACGCCGCTCCTGATAAATTAGAATACGTAGTAAAGAAGAGCAAAAACTGGGAATGCTGCGGTTAGGCTGTCGATACGATCTAGCACACCACCGTGCCCTGGGATAATGTTACTGCTGTCTTTAATGCCTGAGACACGTTTGAACATACTTTCAACCAGATCACCAAGCACTGAAATAACGACAGTAACCAGCGTAATCAGCACCATATGGACAGGGCTAGTGAACTGGATATCGAACCAATCAGCAAATGCCCACGCTACGATTAATGCTGTGATAATGCCACCAATTAGCCCTTCAATGGTTTTATTGGGGCTTACATGAGGAGCCATCTTACGTTTGCCTAAGCTTTTGCCTGCAAAGTAGGCGCCGCTATCTGCAGCCCATACCAAGAAACAAACGTATAACACGAGCTTTGCTCCGTGGTATGGATCTACCGTAATGTCATGAGCTCTAAGAATAACTACACTCCAAAGGAATGGAATTAATGTCAGAAAACCAAACACATGGCGTAAAACAAAATTATTTTGCCAAGATTTCGTCGTTTTGGGATAAGTAATCGCCATTAAGCTAGCAATAATCCACCAAACAAAACCAAGGCCCAGCACAACATAATGAGGCGTTGCTAAATGGTTGAGGCTATGTGCGTCAGGCGAAATATATAGAAAACTAAGTCCGGTAACAATGACTGCCGGAACGAGGGCAGCAAAGCGAGAGTTGCTTCCTGTAAATTGAGTCCACTCCCAAAAACCTAATAGGGTAATTGCAGTTAAAGCGGCAATAAAGCCCATTAGGGGTAATTTAAAAATGCCTAAAATAACCAGGGGAGCTAAAATTAGTGCTGTTATTATTCTCTGTTTCAAACTAACTAGTCCTTATTGAGCTGCCATCAATGCCTTTATTTGTTCCCCTGTACAGCCAAAACGACGCTCTCGATTGATAAACCAAGTTACAGCTTCAACTAAGCTGTCTTCGTCGAATTCCGGCCAATACTCGGGTGTAAAGTACATTTCTGCATAAGCCATTTGCCACAACATAAAGTTGCTGATGCGACACTCTCCACTGGTACGAATCAAAAGATCCACTTCAGGTAAGTCTGCCATGGTCAAATGCTCAGTGATTAGCTGCTCATTGATATCCTCTACACGAATCTCACCGTTACGTGCTTTTAACGCTAACGTTTTGGCCGCTTCTGTGATGTCCCACTTACCGCCATAATTGGCTGCAATGTTGATCACCATCCCCGTGTTACCTGCCGTTAGATTTTCAGCTTCTACAATCTTCTTTTGTAGACGCTCACTAAATCGATTGGTATCACCGATCACGCGCAACCGTAAATTATTTTTGTGTAGTTTTTTTACTTCACTAGACAGGACCGTGATAAACAGTTCCATCAAAAGACCCACTTCTTCCTCCGGACGACGCCAGTTTTCACTACTAAAAGCAAATAGCGTCATGGCTTTAATGCCAAGCTTTGAAGCAGCAGCCACGGTCTTACGAACGGCATTAACGCCTTTTTTGTGACCAAATACGCGAGGTTTTCCTTTGGACTTAGCCCAACGGCCATTACCGTCCATAATGATGGCAATATGCTTAGGAAGGGAATCAGAGAAGGCTTGAGAATTTTGCATAGGGAGTTAATTGAGTTCCATCAGTTGGATAGACTAACATAAAAAAACGCTGAGCTGTGAGCACAGCGTTTTCCAACAGTGATGTGTGTGGGAGTATTAAACTTCCATCAACTCTTTTTCTTTTGCAGCAAGAACTTCATCGATCTTCTTAACTGCAACGTCTGTTAGCTTTTGAATTTCGTCTTGTGCTTTACGATCTTCATCTTCAGAGATTTCTTTATCTTTTAGAAGCGCTTTTAGATCGTTGTTTGCGTCACGACGGATGTTACGAACCGCAACACGACCACCTTCAGCTTCACCACGAACAATCTTAACTAGGTCTTTACGACGCTCTTCCGTTAGTGGTGGAAGTGGAACACGGATGATAGTACCAGCAGACATAGGATTTAGACCAAGATCAGACGTCATGATCGCTTTTTCTACTTTCGGAGTCAGCTCTTTATCGAAAACCGTGATTGCAAGTGTACGCGCATCTTCAGCAATAACGTTTGCTACTTGGTTTAGAGGTGTTGCTGCACCGTAGTATTCTACAGAAATACCAGATAGTAGGCTTGGGTGTGCACGACCTGTACGAATTTTAGAAAGGTTGTTCTTAAGCGCTTCAACGCTTTTATCCATGCGCTCTTGCGCGTCTTTTTTGATTTCGTTAATCACAGTTTCACCTTAAAAATGTCATCTTTCCTGAAGAAAGCCTAAAACGGTTGAGCAAAGCAAACGCCACCCTAACGCTTTGGGTGGCACCTTGGGACAAGCTTATTCGTTGATTAGCGTGCCTTCTGCTTCGCCCATAACCACGCGACGTAGTGCGCCTGGCTTGTTCATGTTAAATACGCGGATTGGCATTTTGTGGTCACGAGCTAGCGTAAACGCCGCCAAGTCCATCACTTTCAGCTCTTTATCCAGAACTTCTGCGTAAGATAGCTTATCATACAGCTCTGCGTCTGGGTTTGCTACAGGGTCAGCAGTAAATACACCATCAACTTTCGTCGCTTTTAGTACAACATCCGCTTCGATTTCAATACCACGTAGGCAAGCAGCAGAATCCGTTGTAAAGAACGGGTTACCCGTACCAGCAGAGAAGATGACAACACGGCCTTGGCGAAGCTCACGGATCGCATCAGCCCAATTATAGTCGTCACATACGCCTTTTAGAGGAATGGCAGACATAACGCGCGCATTCACGTATGCACGGTGAAGAGCATCGCGCATCGCTAGGCCATTCATTACTGTAGCAAGCATACCCATGTGGTCACCAACTACGCGGTTCATACCAGCTTCAGCAAGGCCTGCACCACGGAACAAGTTACCGCCACCGATAACTACACCAACCTGAACACCCAGTTCAACCAGTTCTTTAACTTCTTGTGCCATGCGATCAAGGACCGCAGGATCAATACCAAAACCGTCTTCACCTTGAAGAGCTTCACCACTCAGTTTTAATAGAATACGTTGATACGCTGGTTTAGGGTTCGTAGTCATGGAGTTTACCTTCCAAAGAGAGTTGTTGATTAACAGTCATGAATAGACACAAATTCAGTTATGGCTATTCATCACGGCTAATCGTTCACTGCTCATAAAAAGACCGCAGCCAAGGCTACGGTCTAATCTTTATACAGTCTCTAAGGATTAACCTTTTTGAGCTGCAGCAACTTCTTCAGCGAAGCTCATTTCTTCTTTCTTCTCGATACCTTCACCTACTTCTAGGCGAACGAATGTAGAAACTGAAGCGCCTTTTTCTTTCAGCATTTCACCTACAGTTTTCTTAGGTTCCATGATGAAAGCTTGACCTGTTAGAGAGATCTCGCCAGTGAATTTCTTCATGCGGCCAACAACCATCTTCTCAGCGATTTCAGCAGGCTTGCCTTCGTTCATTGCGATTTCAACTTGAACCGCTTTCTCTTTTTCTACTACGTCAGCTGGTACGTCTTCTGGGTTAACGAACTCAGGCTTAGAAGCAGCAACGTGCATTGCAACGTGCTTAAGAGTTTCTGCGTCGCCTTCACCAGCAACAACAACACCGATTTTCTCACCGTGACGGTAAGAAGCAATTGCAGTGCCTTGAACGTATTCTACGCGACGGATAGTGATGTTTTCACCGATTTTAGCTACAAGAGCTACACGTGCGTCTTCGAATTGTGCTTGTAGCTCTTCAACAGTCGCTTTTGAAGCTAGAGCTGCAGCTGCAACTTCTTCTGCGAATGCAGTGAAGTTACCGTCTTTAGCAACGAAGTCAGTTTGGCAGTTAACTTCAAGAAGAACAGCAACGCCGTTTTCTTCTTTGATGATGATTGCGCCTTCAGCTGCAACGTTACCAGCTTTCTTAGCTGCTTTCGCTGCGCCAGATTTACGCATGTTTTCAATTGCTAGTTCGATGTCAGCGTTTGCTTCTACAAGCGCTTTCTTACATTCCATCATGCCAGCGCCAGTACGCTCGCGAAGTTCTTTAACTAGAGCAGCAGTTACAGTTGCCATTCTGTATTCCTCGTTTGATTCGAAATAAGGTAAAAAACAGGGGCCTAACATTGTCGGCCCCCATTGCTAACTATAACTTAGTTTATGCTACACAAAGGTTTCACATAGACCAAGTGTGACACAGAGCCGCTATTATTCAGCTTCTACGAAACCGTCTTTTTCAGCAACTGCAGCTACGTCTTTGTTACGACCTTCAGATACTGCTGAAGCAGCAGCGTTCAGGTATAGCTGTACAGCGCGGATCGCGTCGTCGTTACCTGGGATTACGTAGTCAACGCCGTCTGGGTTAGAGTTAGTATCTACCACAGCGTATACTGGAATACCTAGGTTGTTAGCTTCTTTAATTGCAATGTGTTCGTGATCAGCGTCGATTACGAATAGAGCGTCTGGTAGGCCGCCCATGTCTTTGATACCACCAAGAGATTTCTCTAGCTTCTCCATTTCGCGAGTACGCATTAGAGCTTCTTTCTTAGTTAGTTTGTCAAAAGTACCGTCTTGAGATTGAGTCTCTAGATCTTTTAGACGCTTGATAGACTGACGAACTGTTTTGTAGTTTGTAAGCATACCGCCTAACCAGCGGTTGTTTACGTAAAACTGGTTGCTTGCGATTGCAGCTTCTTTAACAGCTTCAGATGCAGCGCGCTTAGTACCTACGAATAGAACTTTACCTTTCTTCTCGCCAACTTTAGCTAGTTCAGCTAGAGCGTCGTTGAACATTGGTACAGTTTTTTCTAGGTTGATGATATGAACTTTGTTACGAGCGCCAAAGATGAATGGCTTCATTTTTGGGTTCCAGTAACGAGTCTGGTGACCGAAGTGAACACCAGCTTTTAGCATATCGCGCATTGATACAGTTGCCATTTTAAATTCCTCTATGGGGTTAGGCCTCCACATTCCCCATAACTCCGACCAAGCTTCTGCTCAGCACCCCGGAATATGTGACGGAATGTGTGTGATTTAAAGATAAAAGGTTATTCGGATGAAGCTTGCTTCGCCGCTTAGCTTTGCTAAACGAAGAGAACAGTCCTCTATTCCGGCGCGCTTTATACCATATTTTAGCTCACTGTGGCTAGTAAAAATTATTTCTTCACCGTGCCACTTTCTCCTATTTATAAGCAAAACTTTAAACATACGATCGAATTAAGAATGATGCATATTCCTATCTAACTTGGGTTAACGCCCCGATGTCTGATAGAATGCGGCCATTCGCACGTTTACGTGCTTAGGAATAAGTAGAGAAAGCCAATGTCAATCAAGATTAAAACTGCTGAAGAAATAGAACGCATGCGCATTGCGGGCAAGCTGGCCGCAGAGATTCTAGAAATGATCGAACCACACATCAAAGTTGGTGTGACGACAGAAGAGTTGAACAAAATCTGTCATGAGTACGCTCTAGAAAAAGGCGCATACTCTGCTCCGCTTGATTACCATGGTTTCCCTAAGTCGATTTGTACTTCAATCAACCATATCGTATGCCACGGTATTCCAGCAGAAAAAGACGAAATCGGTAGCAACGGTCAAATGAAGCCAGCGGTACTAAAAGATGGCGACATCTTAAACGTTGATATTACCGTAATCGTTCCAAATGACGAAAATGCGGATCTGAGCGTGCGTCCTCAAGGTTACCATGGTGACACTTCTAAGATGTTCCTAGTCGGTGATGTTTCACCTGCAAACAAACGTCTATGCATGGTTGCTCAAGAAGCACTGTATGTTGGTATGCGTACCGTTAAGCCAGGTTCAACAGTTGGTGACATCGGTACAGCTATCGAGAAATACATCAAAGAGAACAACAAAAACAACCCTCGCAACAAGTTTTCTATTGTGAAAGACTTCTGTGGCCACGGTATCGGCGATGAGTTCCATGAAGAACCACAAGTGGTTCATTACAAGAACAAAGACCGCCGCGTACTAAAAGAAGGCATGTGCTTTACTATTGAGCCGATGATTAACGCAGGTAAATTTGGTTGCTCTGTTGACGCTCAAGACGATTGGACCGTTTACACAGGCGACGGCAAGAACTCTGCGCAATGGGAACATACCATTGTTGTAACAAAAGAAGGTTGTGAAGTACTGACGCTTCGTAGCGACGATACGATTCCTCGCCTAATGAAAAACGCGTAAAGCTTACGACCACTCGTTGTTTACTATATCCCTGCTTCGGCGGGGATATTTTTTATCTGCCACAAATTTGTTAGATTGTAACTAGATTAGCTTGCACGGATGGCAAATATGACACTTCAGTCCCCTCTTACCTTTTCCGATGAACAAATCAATATCGGAGAACTCAAACAAGAGTTAGAGAAATTTAGCTCCGATCAAAACCAAGAGTTTCTCAATCATCATCCGGTAACAAGCTTGGTTTTAGCCAGAGCAGAATACATGGATCTGCTTCTGAATCGTTTGTGGCAACATTTTGGCTTCAAAGATATTTACAACATTTCCCTAGTTGCCGTGGGTGGCTATGGGCGTGGCGAGCTGCATCCGCTCTCCGATATCGATATTTTGATTCTGTCGAACAATAAGCTACCGACCGCGCTAGAAGCAAAAATCAGCGAATTCATTACGCTGTTGTGGGATTTAAAACTCGAGGTCGGACACGCAGTTCGCACCGTTAACGAATGTGCGGAAATTGGTAAAGCCGATTTGACTGTCGCGACAAACCTTCAAGAAGCGCGACTGCTGTGTGGCAGCGAGGACACCTTTCAGGCACTGAAGAAAGTTGTATTATCAGACTCCTTTTGGCCAAGTGAAACGTTTTATCGCGCTAAAATTCAAGAGCAGAGAGAACGCCATGCACGTTACCACGACACGACCTACAACTTAGAACCGGACATTAAATCGACCCCTGGCGGGCTGCGCGATATTCATACATTAAGCTGGGTCGCTCGACGTCACTTTGGTGCGACTTCATTGTTGGAAATGAGCCGATACGGATTTTTAACTGACGCAGAATACCGAGAATTAGTTGAATGTCAGGACTTCCTTTGGCGAGTGCGTTTCGCTCTGCACATGGAGCTTCGCCGCTATGACAACCGCTTGACCTTTGCTCATCAAGCACAAGTTGCGGAAAATCTAGGCTACGTCGGAGAAGGCAACCGAGGCGTAGAAATGATGATGAAAGAGTTCTACCGCACGCTTCGTCGTGTGGCAGAGCTCAATAAGATGCTACTCAAACTATTTGACCAAGCGATCATTAATGGTGGTGCGACAGAAAGTGCCGAGATTCTCGATGCAGACTTCCAACGTCGTGGCTCTTTGATTGAAGCGCGGAAACCCGCATTGTTTCAAGCTCGCCCAGAAACTATTCTGGATATGTTCTTACATATCGCGAACGACTCAACCATTGAAGGGGTGAGCCCACCAACACTACGTCAGCTGCGCACCGCGCGCCGTCGACTCAACAAATTTTTGCACACCATTCCTGCTGCGCGTGAAAAGTTCATGGCGTTATGTCGTCACCCTAATGCTCTGCATAAAGCATTCAGCCTAATGCACCGATTAGGGGTTATGGCGGCCTATTTACCGCAATGGAGCCAAATTGTTGGTCAAATGCAGTTTGACTTATTCCACGCCTACACGGTTGATGAGCACAGTATTCGCTTACTGAAACACATTAATACCTTTAGTGACCCAGAAAATCATGCGAAGCACCCTATTTGTTGTGACGTCTACCCACGGATGCAAAAGAAAGAACTGCTGATTATTGCCGCTATTTTCCACGATATCGGTAAAGGACGTGGCGGCGATCACTCTGTTATAGGCGAAGGTGAGGCTTACGACTTCTGTATTGAGCACGGCTTATCAAAGCCCGAGGCCAAACTTGTCGCTTGGTTGGTAAGGCATCATCTATTAATGTCCGTCACCGCACAGCGCCGAGACATTTATGATCCCGATGTAATTACCGAATTTGCCAAAAAAGTCAGAGACGAAGAATCTCTCGATTATCTTGTGTGCCTGACAGTTGCAGATATTTGTGCAACCAACCCAGAACTTTGGAATGCTTGGAAACGAACCTTACTCGCAGAGCTGTATTACTCTACACAACGTGCTTTACGTAGAGGGCTAGAGAATCCTGTCGATGTGCGTGAGCGAATTCGCCACAACCAACAAATGGCCTCTGCAATGCTGCGCAAAGAGGGGTTTGCCGCGCGCGAAATTGAAGTATTGTGGCAACGCTTCAAAGCTGACTATTTCCTTCGTCATACCCATACGCAAATCGCGTGGCACTGCGAACACTTACTTCGCATGGAAGATCCGACTAAGCCTTTGGTGTTGATCAGTAAAAAAGCCACTCGTGGCGGCACTGAGGTGTTTGTATACACGAAAGACCAGCCTGCTTTATTTGCGACGGTCGTGGCGGAGTTAGATAGGCGTAATTTTAATGTACACGACGCGCAAATCATGACCAGCAAAGATGGGCACGTGATTGATACCTTTATGGTGCTCGATCAACATGGCGAAGCGATTGATGAGTCTCGTCACGCCGCGGTGATTAAGCACCTCACCCATGTACTAGAGGCGGGCCGACCGACCAAGATTAAAACACGCCGTACTCCGAACAAACTTCAGCACTTTAATGTGAAAACCAAAGTCGACTTCTTACCAACCAAAGGTAAAAAGCACACTTTAATGGAGTTTGTCGCGCTAGACACACCAGGGCTGTTGGCCAAAGTAGGCCGTACGTTTGCTGATTTAAATATCAACCTTCATGGTGCAAAAATCACCACCATTGGTGAGCGAGCAGAAGACTTGTTTATTTTAACCAGTGATGCAGGGGGAAGATTAAGTGAAGAACAACAGGATGAGCTAAGAGAGAGATTGATCGAAAAGTTATCTGATGAGGTCGCTGCTTAGACCAAACCTGCCAATCTTTTCGGTTCAGGGCGAGAGCGATCTTGCCCACAAGTTAAGCATTTTGGCTAAATATCAGCTATCTAGCTCATACATAGGCTGCTACAGTTATATCAATATCAATTCGATGTAATAGAGGTAGCCTATGTATCCCCACCTCACTGGTTTGGGTATTCACGACCCTAAGCAGATTGAACGTTATTCCCTACGCCAAGAAGCACACAAAGACGTGCTCAAGATCTATTTCCACAAGCAAAAAGGCGAGCTGTTCGCCAAAAGCGTTAAATTCAAATACCCGCGCCAAATCAAAAATGTTCTTGTGGACAGTGGCAGTCACAAATATAAAGAAGTAACGGAAATCAACCGTAACCTCACATTGGTCATTGATGAACTGAATAAAATCACTAAGCCAACGAAACAACCTGAGGTTGATGTAAAAGAGAAAATTCTTTCAGACCTTCGTCATTTAGAAAAAGTCGTTTCGAGCAAGATCGCAGAGATCGAAGCAGATCTCGAAAAACTCAAGTAAAACGTTAAGTCTTAAATACTAAAAAAAGGGTTAGCATTGATGCTAACCCTTTTTATTTGTACCCAATCATTATCTAGATCTAACTAATCCCATTATCGGTTGATCATTGATTCATCCCACTCAAATCGAGTAAACAATTGCTGCCAAGTCTCATCAATATTGGCCTTCATGACAATCTCTTGATCGGTAAATGGATGGACAAACCGTAACTCTGAAGCGTGCAGTAGCAAACGATGAGAGTCAAACTCTGTGCGATAAAGCTTGTTGTGCTTGCCATCTCCGTGCGTTGTATCACCCACAATAGGATGACGTAGATGCGCCATATGACGACGAAGTTGGTGCTTACGCCCCGTTTTAGGTTTCATCTCAACTAAGCAATAACGCGTTGTAGGAAATTTACCCGTCGAATAGGGAACTTCCACTTTAGCCAACGGTTTATATTCCGTCACCGCTTCTTGCGCTTCTTTTTCTTGTGAAGCGAACTTATCCGCAATCTTGTCTAACTCGACTTTGAGCGCGTAATCTAAGACGCCCTCTTCCTCAATCCAACCGCGTACTATCGCGTGGTATGTCTTTTCCATTTTATGTTCAGCAAACATCGGCATGACTTGTGATGCGACTTCACTCGACAACGCAAACACGAGCACACCCGATGTTGGACGGTCCAGACGATGCAGTGGGAAAACATGCTGACCAATTTGATCGCGCAAAGTTTGCATGACAAATTGAGTTTCATGCTTATCTAACCAACTGCGGTGCACCAGCATGCCAGCAGGCTTGTTGACCGCTACAAAATATTCATCCTGATAAACGATCTCCAGCTCAACTGGTGCTGAAGATCGCGCTATTTTTTGTTCTAGCATTCGTTTACTTACACAGTTCGTCAATGGTTCGGATTGTAACAAGCAGCTCTGCTAACTGCGGTTCCTGCTTCCACGCTTCTGAAAAATAGGGCTCGAGAGAAAACCCTCTTGGCAATGGTTGGTTGTTTTCCACTAGCACGTGCATTCTGTCTATAAAGATCCACTGCAACCACTCATGAGGATGCAGTGTATCAATCGCAAATGGCTCCACGCTTTGTAAAGCTTGCTCTGAAGGCATAGTGTGTTGCCACAACTTATGTTCTTTGAGCTGCGCTTCAAGTTGGTGAAGTAAGTCGACCAATTGAGTATTTGTTACCATTAATTCTATCTCGAACCTTGAATTAGCCGAGAATGATACCATTTCTTGTGAAAAGAACGTTAGGACGTCGTATTTAATGGAAAACATTCAAACCCTCACTCAACTGTTGAACAACAGCCGCTGTGATTATCAAATCTTCGATCTTGGTCGTCGTATAAAAACCATCGCTAAGAAAGAGTTTGCCGATGTAGAAAAAGGTCAAGCACCGTACCCATTCCCAATGCAGCGTAGAGCACACCTTGCCATCGCTTATTGGAATGAACAAAAGCAACCTTGGATTTGGTTTCTAAAGTTTGAATTGGACGAGCGCGGTTTGTTAAAGCAAGCGGATATCGGCAATTTCATTAAATACGTAGTGGAAGCCATGGGAACACGCCTCAATGATGATATCACTGAAGAGCAACAGCAAAAGCTGTCTAATAACCCATATACGTTCAAACCTTCCGAAGACAAAATGGCCGTGTTTCATAGCCAGGTCCGCGCGAACCTCGATCTTCCTACCAGCCAATATTATGAGCACACTCAGCATTACTTTTCAGGTGGCTTAGGCTGGGATAATTGGCAAACCGTAGGTCTGCAAGGGATCACCGACATGGCCGCTCGTTTGGACAAAGAGCAAAACGGGGTAATGATACGCAAAGCGTTGAACCACCTACCGAATGAACCACTTTATGCTCTGTTGGGTGCGCTTGAGCATGTAAAGTTACAAGAGCGTTTAGCTGAGCGTATCGCCGACAAAGCACAACAAGAAATCGCAAGTAGCGAACCGGATCTCTTCCTACTTTCAGCACTTATTCGAGCTTTGGCTGGCGCACCAACAGCCATTGCCTCTCCAGTGTTAGAAGCGATATTACATAGCCCTCGTTTAAGCCATCAGGAAGTACTGATTGGCGTGGCTGGCCGAGCTTGGCACTTACTAGCCAATGAAAAGGTAGCAGAACAGTTTTTGCTGCGTTTAGCTCAAACTGGTAATCAAGCTCTATTTAATCAGTTATTTGCCGATTTAGTGATGCTACCTGAGTTAAGAATGGTGCTATTGCCCCTGTTACATTCAAATCCATCTGAAGAACTAGCAAAGGCGCTAGTAAGCTTACAACAAGCAACAAAGGGATAATAAAGGTTCAGGGATGATTGGTGATCTTTTAGCAATTTTAGGGCTATGCTTTTTCTGTTATCTGTTTTGGCAACAACGTCGTCAAGCCGAACTCGCAAAAGTGGCAATCACGCGTAAATGTGAGCAATTGGATCTCCAATTAATCAGCATCGCCTTTGGTGCCCACAAACTAAAAACGCCAGACGGAGTCTGGCGTTGGCATACGGTGTATCAATTTGAGTTTTCATCTCTTGGTGACGATTGCTACCAAGGGGAGTTAACCATGGTCGGTTTCAGGCCGCAGAACTTTCACCTACCACCGCATCGCTTGTAAATTCCATTTCAAAGTAAGGACCATATAGATCCTTACTTTCTTTTGTTTCAACAAATCCCAGTTTTTTCAGCACCGCCATAGAAGCTTGATGGTTGCTATTCACATTAGCTTTCACCTTATGTAGCCCCAGCTCACGGCACGCCTTGGGGAAAAACGCTTTTAGAGCTTCTGTCGCTAACCCTTTACCCCAATAAGATTTATCAAAAATAAACCCTAACTCAGGCTCGGAATCGAGATGGGAAATGAACACGTGCCCCATATAGTCACGACTGGTGCTCTCTAGCACCGCCATACTATAAATATTTTCATCATCCAGTATTTTCTCAAACATCTGTTTGGCAGACGCGACAGTATACGGACCGTTCATTTCAGCACGGTTTTTCACACAGCAATTCAGCATGACGAACTCTAGTTGCAACGACTCATTGTAGGGTAGAAGAAGCATTCTTCTGGTTACTATGGCCACATCTGTTCCTTGATTACAACAAACTTTATTTATCCGCAGATCGCAAACTCGATGAGCTTGAATATGCTCAATAACTGCGGGGCATAACACCTTGTAGAGAAGCCGAAAGTTAAACCAACTGATTGGAAAGGATATTGATCTGGATTGTTTTTTATTAAGTGTTATTAGGAATTTATAAATTTTGTGACACTGATATACCCAAGTCACCTCGAGGTGCTTAATTCAACGAGAACGACTAGGTATCTTTTTATATAAGAAAGACCCCGACACATAAGTATCGGGGTCATGGTCTTACTCGCAGCAGTCCGGCTACTAAAAGTGCTCCATGCATCATCCATAATAGTGGCTGATTCCGTCAGCTTATTCCTTACGTCGCCGTCCTAGCGGTGTCCTTATCATCCTGATAGCTAACATTCCCCGTTAGCACACATCACTTGTTCCTTGAGCGGTGTCCCTTGCATCTTCCTGACGCTGTCCATAACCTCTATCCTAGAGGGGTCCATTGTCTATCCTTAGTCATCAACATCCTATTGATGATAGTGTCCATACAATGTCCTACGCTCCATGCTTGATTAATCATCCTGACCAACCAAATCGTCTTCCTGACGATAACCAAATCCTTGGTGCTTTCCTGTTCCATGTCTGCTTCCTGCTGACAACTCTCAATTTACGCCTTTCCTAAAAATTGACAATCTATACTAGATAAATATTTATACTCCACATTGGTTAAATAGTTGTTAAATCATTATTTATCAATAACTTGATGTTTGTAATTTCTATTTTTCCGCTCACGAAATCGTTTTCTCTCACAACCCATGTAAGAGATCTCTCACACCACACATTCCAAATTGCTATTCGCCAAATTAGGGGACTCAACGTATGATGATAGATATATCGTTGTTAAGGATTAAAAATGTTAACTCAAGACGTTACTAAAGAATTAGAAGCGGTAATGGAACAACTGCAACAACAAGGAAAAGAACCAACCGTAGCGTTAGTAAAAGCACGCTTGAAAACGCCCGTCCCAATGCCTGCATTAATCACCGCAATAAAAAGTTGGAAAAGTGCTCAGCGTGTTCCCAAGGTTGAAGTCGCAGCGCAAGCGCATACCGATAATGATCGTCTTGCAGCGCTAGAAAGCACGGTGAAAAAACTAGTCGCTCGCATTGAAGAGCTAGAAGCCAAGCTAAGTGAGAAGTCATCATGAAGTTATGGGTAGATGCAGACGCGTGTCCGAAAGTCATCCGCGAAACCATTGTGCGTGCCGCCGAACGCACGGGGATTGAATGTACGTTTGTCGCCAACCACGTTGTCCCGGTGCCCAAAAGAGACAACATCCACTCGCTGCAAGTTCCAGCTGGATTTGACATCGCTGACAACGAAATCGTTAAGCGTGTGGAGGCCAACGATTTGGTGATCACATCAGATATTCCGCTTGCAGATGAGGTCATCTCTAAAGGCGCTCAAGCCCTCAGTTCACGTGGCGAGCTTTATACGAAAGACACCATCAAAGCACGTCTAAATATCCGCGACTTCATGGAAACCATGCGTTCAAGCGGAATTCAGACTGGTGGTCCCGCTGCGCTTTCCCAAACCGATCGCCGCGAATTTGCGAACCATTTAGATCGTATTTTGGCTAAATTTAGGAAGTAATCCTCACTCTATTCATATTGAGCCAGCAAATCAAAGCCTGGCTCATTCCTGAAAATTCATTTTCAGCATTGCACCCAAAGCGTGCTCTTACTCCCATTTGTTTTGTTCTGTTTATTTTTCATCTCGCTCGCCATAGCTTCAATATGCAACGTGGTTTATTTTGAACGACGTTTTTAATAAATGTATAGAGAATAATGGGCTTTAACATCGTTTCTAGTGGAAGCTACCTGCCAACGAATCAATGGTCAGATCGAGAGATGGATCGCTTCCTAAAATTGGCGCCAGGGACCTGCCGAAATAAATTCGACGTTGAATATCGTCATGTAGCCAATACAAAAGAGACCGCTATTTACATGGCGGTGCAGGCGATAGAGCAGTGCTTAGGAAACATACATACCCTGAGCTCCGTTAATCTCCTTATCTACGCCAGTGGCACTCACCACCAGTCTCTGCCCTACGACGCCTCAGCGGTTCTCGCCGCGTTAGACGCTCCAACATGGCTAGAAAGCTTTGATTTGAACAGCACCTGCTTATCATTTCTCTCTGCGCTTGATCTTGCTCAGAGTCTATTCTTCGCAAAACGGTACCGTCGGATTCTCATTGTCACCAGCGAACTCGCTACTGGCATCACACTGAATCGAAATTTTACGCTCAAACCAGAAGTTGCAACCCTATTCGCAGACGGTGCCGCCGCATTTTTGCTCGAAGAACACAACGGTGATGGATTGCTCACCAGTCACTTTGAAACGCATCATACCGGGTATTCATTTTGTCAAATTAAGGGCGGAGGTAGTCATGTCAACCCTCACACCTCAGAGCATCAAGCCTATTTAAAAAGCTGCCAGTTTGAGATGGAGGGCAAAGCACTCTTTAAACATGTGCGTAAAACCTTACCGGCGTTTCTAAAAAAAGGCTTTGACGCCTCTCCGGTAACACTCAGCGATATTGATTATTTTCTTCCACATCAAGCCAGTGCGCACGGATTAAAAAAACTGCCATCACTCACCGGGTTACCAACCGAGAAAACAGTTAATCACTTTTCGACTTTGGGAAACCAAGTCGCCGCCTCACTCCCGATTAACTTACACTGGCTGCGTAATCAGCCAGAAACAGCAGGAAAACATGTGTTATTAGCTGGTACCGCTGCCGGGTTATCACTAGGGATGGGAGTGTTAAAACTATGAAGATATTAGTCACTGGTGGCAGTGGGATGTTGGGTAGCGCAATTCTAAGAATGTTTCACCAGCAACATGAACTGCATTTTACAGCGCGAAATACAGTCATCGCTAAACAACTCGCTGAGCAATTCGATGTTATCCCACATTTAGTCGATTTGAGAGACCACTCTGCTGTTCATGCGGTATGCCAAGACATGGATGCAATCATCCATTGTGCCGCTCTCTCAAGCCCATGGGGCAAGTGGGAAGCGTTTTATCAAGCCAATGTAGATGCCACCAAAAACCTCGTCAATGCGGCTAATACGCATCAAATCTCGCGTTTTATCCATATTTCCTCCACCAGCGTCTACTTTGACCATCAAGACCGTTGGAATATTCGAGAAACCGACGCCATTGCTTCACACTGGTGTAATGATTACGCACACACCAAATACCTATCTGAACTTGAAGCCATAAAAGGCCAAAGCAAAGCGATCATTTTAAGACCGCGTGGCATTTTTGGTCCCAACGATCGCGCGATTATCCCAAGAGTGCTTAAGGCGATAAAAAACAACACTCTGCTTCTGCCATCGGGTAGAAACCCAGTGGTTGATCTAACTTATGTCGACAACGTTGCCCATGCGGCGATGCTCGCTTGCACTCAGGCAGACCGGCTTCAGCATGGTGATGTCTTCAATATTTCCAACAACGAACCAATGCCAATTGAGACTGTTCTACAAGCTTTATGTGTGGGGTTGAACCTAAAAGTAACGTTACAATCATTACCATACGGTGTGGTATCACCATTATTAAAGCTCAGTGAGCAAATACGAAGGCGCTTACCACATCAGCCAGAGCCAAGGCTCACTTCATACAGCGCAGGATTGTTTAACTATCATCAAACTCTGGATATCAGCAAGGCGATAAAAAACCTGAATTACCAACCGCTTTTTTCAATTCAAGAAGGAATACAGCAGTATGCAAACTGGTCTAAAAATAAAAATCTTTGAGGCTGGACACTGCGTACACCCAGGCTTTGTTGTCAAACCAGGCTCTGGTATAAAGCCTAGAGCATTTCCTGCAGCCGTTGCGTTAATTCAGCACCCGACACAAGGCAACATCCTGTTTGACACGGGATATCACGAGCACTTTTTTAGCGCGACTCGTTCCTTCCCTGAACGTTTTTATGCTTGGACAACACCTTGCCGCTATCAACAAGAACATGGGATTGTTGCGCAGTTAGCAAAAGAAAATCTCAAACCTCATGATATTGAGCATTTAGTGCTCTCCCACTTTCACGCTGATCACATTGCCGCCGTGTCTGAGTTTTCTCACTCTCAATTGCATTGCCAACAAAAAGGGGTAGATGCGATTACTAAAAGTGGTCGAATTGGAGGCGTAAGAAAAGGCTACCTAAAAGCTCTGCTCCCTCCACAACTAGAATCTAACTTCATCATTCATGGTGATTTTTCTGTGCCAATCAGCCAAATTCTTCCTCAGTGCCAAGGGGTTAACTTGCTCTGTAAAGACATGTTCGACGATGGACTTATTTATATGGTTAGCTTGCCAGGCCATGCAGCTGGCCAAGTGGGCCTATTAGTTAAAAGAGAACGAGGTTGGCTGTTCTTACTCGCCGATGCATGTTGGTTAATTGAGAGCTTGAGTGAAAATATCGATCAGCATTGGCTGGCGAACATGCTTTGCGATGACACAAAGGCCTATAAAAACACCCTCTCCGAATTGAGAAGTTGCTACCAACAAACCCACCACGTTGTTCGCTTCGTACCTTCACATTGTCAGGAAACTATCCAGCAGCTAATCAAAGAAGGATGGATTAAGTGAGAACGCTTATCTCAGAATTCTGGCGAACCCGCTACCGCCCTTTCGGCTCAAGGGAACAAGTCGAAACGTGGCAGCAACAACATTTAACGCAACATCTGGATTGGGTATGCCGTCATTCACCGTATTACCGCTCTTTTCAAGGTGCACCACTCAGTGATTTCCCTATCATGAATAAGCAAACCATGATGGAGAACCTTTCAGAGTTAAATACGAAGGGCTTAGATGCTGAACAGTTAATGCAACAGGCACTCAAAGCAGAGCAGTCACGCAACTTTGCCGCTTCGAAAGTTGGCGATGTTACGGTTGGGCTTTCTTCGGGCACATCAGGCATGCGCGGGTTGTTTCTTGCTGACAAGCAGGAAACACAACTGTGGGCCGGCAATATATTGGCTCGCCTTTTGCCCAACCTATGGCAAAAGCACCGAATTGCACTAGCCTTGCGAGCCAACAGCCCACTGTATAAATCCGTCGCGAAAGGGCCTGTCACATTCTTTTATGCCGATTTAACCAAACCTTACCAAGAATGGATAAAAGAGCTGGATGAGTTCCAACCCACGCTTTTGGTTGGTAGTGCGCAAGCTCTTCAGCTCTGCGCCCATTTCAGCGGTCAATTTGGTCAACCCGCAATTCAACCACAACGGATCATTTCTGGGGCAGAGGTTCTAACCGAGAGTGACCGTCATTATATTTCTCAACGGTTCGACAGCGAGCTCCATGAAGTCTATCAATGTACTGAAGGTTTTCTTGCATGTACTGATCAGCATGGCCAAATGCGCTGGAATCAAGATGTTGTTTATATCGAAAAACACTGGCTGAATACCGAACGTACTCACTACAGCCCAATCATTACCGATTTTCGTCGTAAAACTCAGCCAATTATTCGTTATCAGCTCGACGATATTATTGAGAATAAACAGGATAATGGCGTATTTGAACCTCTTGGCGCGATTGCCGGACGATGTGGTGATCGCCTCACGCTAAACGCAAACCACGTCCCAGTGACGGTGTTACCAGATCTCATCTACCGCGCTATAACACTATCAGCCCAAAGTCGCGTGGATTACCGAATCACCCAAACAGAGTCACAAACCATTCAAATTGAAGCGGATGTTCACCACCATCGGGTTATACATCAAGCCTTAATAACACTGTTTGACCAATTGCGGCTTGATCCTGTCAGATTTAGTTACCGCCCTGCGCCTATTTGGACGCCAATGAATAAACAACGACGTGTGGTGAACATATGCGGGTCTTAATCACCGGATCCCGAGCACCAGTTGCACTAGAGTGGGCAACCATGTGTATGCATCATGGGCATGAAGTAATTCTCACCGATTCGCTAAAAAAGCCTCTGGGATCATTTTTGCGAGGCATCGAGTCTTATATACCCACCGCTTCACCTCGATTTGCATTTCCCACCTATCAACAGCAGATCCTAAAAATCATTACTCAGATGCGTATTGATATGGTGATACCCACTTGTGAAGAAGTGTATTACTTGGCTCATGTTGCCAAACAATGCCCAAAAGTAGATTTTTTTCTGCCCAATGTGGGACTACTCAATGCCCTGCACAACAAGTTGACCGTCTTTGAACAGCTTCAAGGTTTGCCAGAAATTACACTTCCAAAAACTCGTTTGGTCACTGATAAAAGTGAGATTGAAATTAATAAGAGAACCGTTCTAAAGCCAGTTTACTCTCGGTTTGGCGGGCAAGTCATAAGAGATGTGACGACTCAGTCTATTTCTGCCGCCACGATATCGCCCCTTTACCCTTGGGTTCAGCAACAAAAAATCCATGGGACTCCGGTGTGTAACTATGCCATTTTTGAACATGGTGACCTTAAAGCACACCAAGCTTATGTGCCGAAATACTGTGTAAACGGCTCGGCCGCCAGTGCTTTTCAGCCGATCTCATGCGAACGACTAGATACATTTATCGCAGCTTTTGGTAAACGTCATACTTATCATGGGCAAGTGTCGTTTGACTTCATCAAATCACAAGATGAACTCTACGTGATTGAATGTAACCCAAGAGCCACCAGTGGTTTGCACCTACTCTCGTCTCGATGCAAACAACTGCTTCCTAATATGGAGTTTACCAGTCCTTCCAAGCAGCGATTGCATCATTTAGGGCCAATAACACTCATCACAGAAGGTGGATTATCCCTGTTCAAGGCTCGAACTTGGCAAGATTGGTGGTCTGGAGTGAATGTGATGCAACAGCATAACTTACCGGTCGGGAGCCAAATCCGGAGTGTGTTTGAATTACTCCGGTTAGCTAGGCAGAACAAGGCGAAATGGAGCGCCGCTTCTACCGTTGATATTGAGTGGAATGGAGAAGCGTTGCGATCATGACACTTTCCTCTCAAGAATGGCATCAAACCTTTATCACTCTTATGCAGTCGAATCCTATTGATGAATGCACAGCAAGCTTTGGTTGCTACTATATCGATGATGTTGCCATTCCCTACTCCGTAACACCAAAAATACCAAACAACTGTTATGCCGTGTCCCCTATGACACTGCTTAGTGGCTACGCCGAAGAAGAGCTTCACAAAGTCAAAAATGTGGCTGTTCGATGGGTATGTAAGCTACTTATTAATATGACTAAACCAATCTTATCATTGGCTGGATTGGATCAAGTCCAAACACTCAACAATCAGTGCTTGTCCTCCAATATGTATAGCGAACAATGGGAATCCTTAAACCTTGATGAACTGCGTCGCATGGCACTCGATCAATACCCCACCTTTCCCTTGGTGCTTCGCTCCCTCAACCAACTTCAGCACTCACACTTAATTCAGCGATTAGAACAGCAACAATGGCAAAGCTTGGTAACACGACAAGTGTATTTACTTGAGGATTGGCAAGCATTCAGCTTCAACCGAGATTTAACGAAAGACTTCAAGCTGTTTAATGATAAAGATTGGCAGTTTAAGCCACTGGCTACTGATGAAGAGTTTCAGCGCGCCAAAGTGTTATATGACATGCTTTACCTTGATAAATACAGCCGGAATAACATCCAGTTTTCAACCCAATATTTAAAGCAGGCTAGCCAGAATAACTTAGTGCATTTAGTGGGACTATTTTATCAAGGAGAGATGCTGGCTACGTTAGGCATAGTAGAAATTGATAACGACATGACTTGCCCAATTTTTGGCTACGATACCAATAAGCCGCAGAGTTTTGCGCTGTATAGAAGAATATCTGCTTATACCATCCGCCACGCAATGATATGCCAGCGTCGCTTTAATATGAGCTCAGGGGCTCCAGCTTTTAAACGCAACCGAAAAGCCCTGCCAGAAATTGAATTTAGCTATGTTTATATTGCGCACTTACCTTGGTACAAACGCGTAATTTGGCAAAGCTTGTGCTGGCTCACTCAGCACTTTTATCGCCCTTTGTTGATGCGTTTTCAGCTATAAAACGACATCGATAGCCAAGCAAGCCTGCGTGCACACAATCTGGATCGATAAAAAAAGCCTGCGACGTTCGCAGGCTTTTGTAATGGAGCTGTGTGAGGTAACCGTTTTTTACGGTGTGTAGTATGTTGCTGCGCCAGGGCCTACTGGTAAACCAAATACGAATACCCATAGATAGAACAACACACTCCAACCGACAATGAAGCAGATTGAGTAAGGTAGCATGGTCGCGATCAGCGTACCGATACCTAAGTTCTTCATGTAACGAGTTGCTACGGCAAGAATCAAACCAAAGTAGCTCATCATTGGAGTAATAATGTTTGTCGTCGAGTCACCAATTCGGTAAGCAGCCTGAATCGTTTCCGGTGCATAACCAACAAGCATCAACATAGGAACAAAAATCGGTGCCGTCACTGCCCACTGTGCCGATGCTGAACCAATCATTAGGTTGATAAAGCCACACATGAGGATGAAGGCAAAGAACAACATTGGGCCAGTTAAGCCAATTTCTTGCAAGAAGCTAGCGCCAGCAACTGCGAATACCTGACCGAAGTTAGTCCATTTAAAGAAAGCAACGAACTGAGCAGCAAAGAAAACTAATACAATGTACATGCCCATAGAAGACATCGATTTCGCCATTGCATCAATTACATCGCGATCCGTCTTCATCGTGCCAACAACTTTACCAAACACAAAGCCTGGGATAGCAAAGAACACAAAGATGAATGCCACGATACTTTTCAGGAATGGAGAACCTGCAATTGTACCTGCATCAGAACGTAAGATGCCGTCAGCTGGAACAACCGTCCAAGCAAGCAACGCGGAAACAACCAGTACAGCAACACCTGCTAGTTTTAGACCTTTCTTCTCAATGTCTGTTAAGCCGCCCATTTTGTCGTTCGACAAATCTTCTGAGGCTTCTTCTTCACTGTATTTGCCAAGCTTTGGCTCAACAATTTTTTCAGTAACAAACGCACCAGTGATTGCAATGAAGAACGTCGAAACAAACATGAAGTACCAGTTAACTTCTGGACCAACAGTGTAAGTTGGGTCAATCATTTGCGCTGCTGTTTCAGTAATACCTGACAGTAGCGGGTCAACCGTACCGATAAGTAGGTTTGCTGAATAACCACCAGATACACCAGCGAATGCCGCAGCAAGGCCTGCAAGTGGGTGACGACCTAGAGAATGGAACAGCATTGCTGCCAGTGGAATAAGTACCACATACCCCAGCTCTGATGCCGTATTTGAAATGATACCAGCGAAAACAACAGTCACTGTTACCATGCGTTGAGATGCGCCCATGACCAAGCCACGCATAGCTGCAGATAGCAAACCAGAGTACTCGGCAATAGCAACACCCAACATCGCAACCAAAACCGTGCCTAAAGGCGCAAAGCCAACAAAGTTTTTCACTAAATTGGTAACGATAAGTTCGAGTCCATCAGCGTTAAGTAAGCTGACGACATGAATCATGCCATCTGCGGCACGACCTTTTGCGCCCTCAGGACGAGGGTCTACAACGGAAACTTCGAAGTATCCTGCAATGCCCGACATCACCAGAATGGCTAAACAGAAAATGGCAAATAGTGTGATCGGGTGAGGTAATAAGTTCCCCAAATATTCGACAGTATCCAAAAAGCGCGTAAACAGCGGCTTCTTAGGCGAGTTTTGTTTAATTGAATCAGATGAACTCATCTGTTCCCTCCTTGTTTTTATTCCTGTGCAAATGTGACAAAAATGTCAAAAAAGCGAGCGAAGGGTACTTGAGTAGAAGGTTAAAGAAAAGCCCTAAATGTTACAAACTGTGACCATTAGAGAGTTTTATAACCAATAACAAACAAAAATGTAGATATTTCATCCATGTAAAACAGTTAAGTCAAAATTATCAATTAAACAAAACCATAAGCCAGAAATATGCAGAACGATTACTTCTGCACTGCTTTAAACCTCGGATTCGCCTTACAAATGACATATAGACGCCCTCTTCGTTTTACGACCTGGCAATCCGGATGACGACTTTTTGCACTTTTTAATGATTTTACTACCTTCATGATTTATTCCTTTTCGCTCTTAAATTGACCAAAACGACGGTTGAAGTTCGCAATACGACCTTCTGTTTGAACCACTCGCTGTTTACCGGTGTAGTACGGATGGGATGCTGACGACACATCTAACGTAAAGTAAGGGTAGGTTTTGCCATCTTTCCATTCGATGGTTCTCTCTGTTTTCAACGTAGAACCAACAACGAAGTATTCATCTACGCTGGTGTCGTGGAACACCACTGGACGATATTCAGGGTGGATTCCTGGTTTCATAATACTTTTCCTCTCAATTGAAATGTTATGTTATAACGTTTTAATTAGTAATCATTATCAACAAGAAAAGCAAGAGAAATTTGTGATACTTTTCATCTCAATGAATTCTTAAAGATGTCCACCATGTATTCCATTGAACCCATCGGTGTCATTGAGACACCGTACAAAGAAAAGTTTGCAGTACCGCGCCAGCCTCGCTTAGTACCAACAGCAAAAGCACGCGTAAAACTGTTAGGCGCAGCGAATAGCCCTGAAGCAGTGCGTGGGCTAGAACAGTTCTCTCACGTTTGGCTGTTATTTTTGTTTGATCAAAATCTGGAAGCAGGTTGGAAGCCAACCGTCCGTCCACCACGACTAGGCGGCAATGAACGAATAGGTGTCTTTGCCTCACGCTCGACTTTCCGCCCAAACGGAATCGGAATGTCAGCCGTTGAAGTAAAAGGAGTCACTAAGCAAGGCGATCAAATCTATCTTGATTTAGGCAGTGTAGATCTCGTAGATGGCACACCGATTGTGGACATTAAGCCCTATATACCCTATTCAGATTCTATTCCAGAAGCACAAGGCGGATACGCAGACCAAGAACCAGAAAAGTCACAAGTCACCTTTTCTGCTCAAGCATTAGCAACGATAGAAAATCGATCCGATACTGACTATGTAAGATCAGTCATTGAACAAGTTCTGGCACAAGATCCTCGTCCTGCATACAAGAAAAGCAAGCCGGACGACAAAGAATATGCGGTAAATTTGTTCGACTTGAACGTAAAGTTCACAGCAACAAGCAACTTAATAACGGTTACCGCTATTGAAAGCTTTTGACAAACGCAATTGGCTGATATTATAGACGGCTAATAAATTTCCCTTTCGGGAACTCCCATACTCCAGCTTATTCAAGCTTGAGTATCTAACT
Source organism: Vibrio sp. 1-2 (7-a) (assembly GCF_013048515.1). Classification (NCBI taxonomy): domain Bacteria; kingdom Pseudomonadati; phylum Pseudomonadota; class Gammaproteobacteria; order Vibrionales; family Vibrionaceae; genus Vibrio; species Vibrio sp. 1-2 (7-a). The sequence goes on along the minus strand of NZ_VHSQ01000001.1, from coordinate 234,130 downwards.
TAAATAAACGGATAAATTTAATGCGTACCAGTAATTATCTTCTTTCTACTCTGAAGGAGACTCCAAACGACGCAGAAGTAGTGAGCCACCAGCTCATGCTACGTGCAGGTATGATCCGTAAGCTGGCTTCAGGTCTATACACCTGGCTACCTACTGGTCTACGTGTACTGCGTAAAGTCGAAAACATCGTTCGTCAAGAAATCGACAATGCAGGCGCAGTCGAAACTTTGATGCCCGTTGTTCAGCCGTTTGAACTATGGGAAGAGACAGGCCGCAGCGAAAAGATGGGTCCTGAGCTACTTCGCTTTACTGACCGTCATGTTCGTCCGTTTGTACTTAGCCCAACCGCTGAAGAAGTGATCACTAGCCTTGTTCGCAATGAAGTGAGCTCTTACAAACAGCTTCCGCTAAACCTGTACCAAATCCAAACCAAATTCCGTGACGAACGTCGTCCACGCTTCGGTGTAATGCGTTCACGTGAATTCTCAATGATGGATGCGTACAGCTTTGACATTGATAAAGACGGCCTACAAAAGTCATACGACGCAATGCACGATGCTTACTGCAAAGCATTCGATCGCATGGGCCTGGATTACCGTCCTGTACTAGCAGATAGCGGTGCTATCGGTGGTAGCGGCTCTCAAGAGTTCCACGTACTGGCTGAAAGTGGCGAAGACATCATCGCATTCTCTACCGAGTCAGATTACGCGGCAAACATCGAAAAAGCAGAAGCACTAGCTCCAGCCTCTGAAGCAGCGGCACCAACGCAAGAAATGACGTTGGTAGATACGCCAAACGCAAAAACAATCGCTGAATTGGTTGAACAGTTCGAGCTGCCAATTGAAAAAACAGTGAAAACTTTGTTTGTGAAAGCGTCTGACGAGGTTGATGCACCAATCATCGCGCTTATCATTCGTGGCGATCATGAACTGAACGAAGTGAAAGCAGAGAACCTTCCTCAAGTTGCAGCTCCACTGGAAATGGCATCTGAAGAAGAAATTCGTGAGCTTATCGGTGCTGGTCCTGGTTCTCTAGGCCCTGTTGGCCTTAAACTGCCGTTCATCGTTGACCGCAGCGTAGCGGTAATGAGTGATTTCGGTGCGGGCGCGAACATCGATGGCAAACACTACTTCGGCATTAACTGGGGTCGTGACGCAGAGCTTGGTCAAGTTGAAGACCTACGCAACGTGGTTGAAGGCGATCCAAGCCCATGTGGTAAAGGCACTATCCAGCTTAAGCGTGGTATCGAAGTTGGCCATATCTTCCAACTTGGCAACGCTTACTCCGCAGCGATGAACTGTGGTGTACTTGGTCCTGATGGTAAGAACGTCATCCTAGAAATGGGCTGTTACGGCATCGGTATCACTCGCGTCGTAGCGGCTGCTATTGAGCAAAACCATGACAAATACGGCATCATCTGGCCAGATGCAATCGCACCATTCCAGGTTGCGATCGTTCCAATGAACATGCACAAGTCAGAAGAAGTAAAAGAAGCCGCTGAGAAGTTGTACGCTGAGCTAACGGCAATGGGCATCGAAGTCCTATTTGACGACCGTAAAGAACGCCCAGGTGTAATGTTCTCTGACATGGAGCTTATTGGTGTACCGCATACCATTATTATCGGTGACCGCTCAATGAAAGAAGGCAACTTCGAATACAAGAACCGTGCTACTGGTGAGAAAACGCCAGTCGCAATGACTGATATTATCGAGCACGTAAAGGCTCAACTAAAGTAAGCACTCGACGGTTCTCATTTGAAATAATTTCAAAATAATTAGTAAGGGTTGACTTCGGTCAGCCCTTTTTTATTACTGGGCAACCTTACTACTCCCCTTTAGATCTATTCACTTTGTTAATCTTTGGTTCAGCTTCTTGCTATTAAACTGATTTCATCATCTAAAGGAGGTCAGTTATGGATTTAAAAAGTCTTCTAAACCAAGCACTCAAATCAGACTTACTCAAGCAAGGGGCTGATGCGTTAGGTAAACAAACTAACAACATCAAATCCTCATCAAACTCAAGTAGCCTGAAAACGCTAGGAGCAGGTGCCGTTGGCGGAGGCCTTATCGGTATGCTGATGGGCTCGAAGAAAAGTAAAAAAATGACCAAGAAAATAGGCTCGGGCGCATTAAAAGTCGGTGGCGCTGCTGCGCTTGGAGCATTAGCCTACAAAGTTTATAACGACTGGCAAGCCAAACAGTCCGGTCAAGGTGTTCATGAGACCTTTGACCCCGATGACAGCAAACACAGTGTACTAATTTTAAAAGCAATGATTGGAGCCGCAAAAGCCGATGGCCATGTCGATGAAGAGGAAATGGCCCGCATCGAGCAAGCCCTCGCGGATATGGGCGCAGATGAGCACGTACGTCAACTCGTTCAGCAAGAACTAAACAAACCGCTCGATCCTGCTGAAATTGCTAATCAGGCGACCTCTCCTCAACAAGCGTCAGAAATTTATCTCGCGTCTTTGATTGTTGCTGATGAGCAAAACTTCATGGAAAAAGCGTATTTGCAAGAACTGGCAAAACAGCTTCAGCTTTCACCAGAAGTCACTCAGCAGTTAGAAGTACAAGTGCAGTGATTAAATCTCGCTCAAGCAACTCCTCAACTTGAGCCAAAACAACTCTGCACTTTGAGTTTCAAATCTGCTGTGTGTATATTGAGATAAGTTATCATTTAGTGGAAAGAAAACATGCAAGTATACGGCTGTTGTGAACTGGTTCGTGAGCTTTATGCTCAAATTGGTAGTGGCGATCAAGCTTACATTCCTCAGGCAATTTCATGTGCTGTTAAAGCGCTGAACGATGTTGCGGCGGATGAGTCTCTGCCTAAAGAAGTGCGTGAAAAAGCGGCATTTGCTGCGGCAAACCTACTGATTTCAGATTTTGAGGATAAGTAATGAATCTAGCGAACTTTGAATCCATGGATCCTGTCATGCTCATGAGCATTGTAAATATGAAGCTACGCGACGACTTCGGTGGTGACTTAGATAAACTGGTAGCTTTCTTCGATATCGATCGCACAGCACTAGAAGCAAAACTGGCTTCTGCTGGTTTTGACTTTCTTCCAGAAGCAGGACAATTCCGTTAACCCGCAGCAATCACCGCGGGTAACTGAAACGGGGAATAACCAACATGAAAAAGGGCTTGATGATCACTCATCAAGCCCTTCTCTTTTGTCCAATAGACGTTTCGATTAGCCGAATGAAGCCCAGATGACCGTAGCCACAAGAATTGGACATACAAACTTCACATACGCTGGCCATAACTTACCAAACCAACCTTGCGTAAACTCCGGGCAACCTTGCTCAAGCTCTTTGATTTTTGAGTTGCGATTCCATACCCAACCACCAAATAAGCAGAATAAGAGCGCAGCGGTTGGTTGTAGATACTGAGTAGCAACCGTCGCGACCATACCAAACAGAGCGCCAAAGTTATAAACAATCACCACACTGAACAAGGCGATGAGACCACCTAAAACCCAGCTCGTTGCGCTACGCTTGGTGTTGAAACGCTCACTCACTAACGCCACTGGACACTCTAACATTGAAATTGAAGACGTTAGCGCCGCAATCGTCAGCAATAAAAAGAACACAATAGAGAACAATTGACCAAGCAAACCTAAGCTATCAAACATCAACGGCAATACGGTAAATACCAACGTATCAGAGCTTAATAGAGAGCCATCTTCAGCATAGATTTGAACGCCTTTTTGCATCGCAACAAACATCGCTGGCATCACCACTAACCCTGCAATGAAAGCAACGGCAGTATCTACCATGGTCACGTTCATCGCCATCTTTGGTAGGTTCTCTTTCTTACTCAAGTAAGAGCCATAAATCAGCATTGAACAGCCACCGATCGTAAGCGAGAAGAAGCCCTGCCCCATTGCAGCAAGAATCAACTTGCGGTCCCATACCTTTTCGAAATCCGGTACCAAGTAATGCTTTAGCCCTTCCATCGCACCGTTTTGCGTCATGATGTAAGCAAACAGTAGAGCAAACAAAACAAACAATGCTGGCATCAAACGTGTGGACCACTTCTCAATACCTTGTTTTACGCCACCTTGTACGATGAGAATCGTTAGCACATAAAAAGTAATGGCTCCGAACAAGTTACGTTCAACGCTAAAGCCCTTCAGCCATTGAGTTGCAGCTTCTAACCCCATTAGATCTGTGATTGCACCCAGTAAAAAGCAGATCAACCAACCACCGACAATAGAGTAAAACGCTAAAACAGCGCTTGGTACGCTTAAACCAATCCAGCCCACAATACCGCCGAGCTTTTTACCTACCGGATGATTGGTAAGCGAACGCATACTATCTACCGGATTGGCTTGACCATGACGACCAATCGCCATTTCAACCACCAGCATAGGAAATGCGACGATAAGAATCATCACCAAATAAACCAACAGGAAAGCACCGCCGCCATTACTGGCAGCTTGGGTTGGAAAGCCCCAAATATTGCCAAGGCCAACTGCGGCACCTGCGGCTGCTAAGATGAATCCGAGACGAGAGCCAAAATGCTCACGAGGCTGAGAAGAGGTTTGCTGTGTCATACTACTCACACAAAATATCATTGAACTAGCTAACTAGTACACTATAGCAATATTCACTATTCAACAAGAGCGCTCCGGTTAAATACTCGACAGTTGAAACAATTCACAGTCATTCAGCTTGTAAATTTTAACGTACATCTCACATTCATCATCCTAAGACCTGGCGACTTTTGTCTTTTTCACACGCCTAGAATTTATGATTCTCCCATCGTGAAGTGAGCCGAAAAATAATGAGCTTTGGTGTAAGGAACGAATAGTTCCTCGTGATACTGTGTCGAAAAGCAGAATATTGTGCTTCGCTTTTTCCCCCTTATGTCTATTTATCAGCTAGTTATTACTCTGTTCTCATTTATATCCATGACTCAAGGAGAGGAAAATGAAGGTCACTCTACTTCACGGAGCGATGGTTGCAGCACTCAGCGTCAGCTACCAAGCTCAAGCCTATAACTGCCAAAGCTTACCCGACTGGGACAGCACTGCGACTTATACATCGGGCACTTTAGTAAAAACGCAAGGAGCCGCTTACGAGGCCGCGTATTGGACGCAAGGCAATGACCCTGTTACCAATTCAGGGGCTTGGGAGGCATGGAAAGCGTTAGGGCAATGTGATGGTGGAAGCAACAATCTAGAGCCAACAGTGTCATTCTCCTCTCCAACAAACAACGCACAAATTCCCGAAGGCAGTGCGATCACCTTGCTAGCCAACGCAGCCGACGAAGATGGTCAAATCGCACAAGTTGAGTTTGTTGCAGGCAACCAAACGGTTGCTGTGGCAACTCAAGCACCATTCGAAGCATCTTGGACCGCTATTGAAGGTGTCTCGCAATTGACCGCGATTGCGACCGATAATGAGGGAGCCGTTACCACCACGACGATTTCTATCCAAGTTCAACCACAAGTCGAGTTGCCACCACCTAGTATTTCACTGACAAGCCCATCGGGAACGGAAGCGCTTAACGTGGGTGGGAACCTCACGGTGGCCGCTCAAGTTGATGATATTGATGGTGTGGTCACACAAGTTGAGTTCTTCGTGAACAATCAATCCGTTGCGATTGATACCAGCGTACCTTACGAATATCAATGGACCGCGAATGCTGGTACACATTCGTTTAAAGCACAAGCGACTGATGACACAAACCTCGCAACCATGAGCCAAGAAGTAACGCTTGTTGTTAGTAATTCAGAAACAGGGACGGGCGGATGTGCAGATGCAATGCCTTACGCGGCGGGAACGAGTTATCAAGTTGGCGACCTAGTTTCTCACTTCAACCAAAAATATCGTTGTGATGTTGCGGGTTGGTGTTCCTCGGATGCGACATGGGCTTACGAGCCTGGTCAAGGGCTATATTGGCGAGATGCTTGGAGTGGTCTAGGTGCTTGTTCGACGCCACCGCAAGTTACCATTACGGCACCAACGGATGGACAAGTCGTGCTCGCTGGCAGCAATAACGAAATCACGGCTAACGCAAGCGATGCTGATGGCACAGTCACGCAAGTTGAGTTTTTTGCGAACAACACCAGCTTAGGGGTCATCACTCAAGCACCATATTCCGTTACTTGGAACGCCACACTTATTGGCGCTAACCAGCTTAAAGCCGTCGCAACCGATAATGATAACAACACGTCAGAGTCCTTGGTTGGTGTGGAAGTCAGCGATAAAGATTTGGTCGTCTCACTGACTTCACCAAGCAGCGGTCAAACCGTCGGCTTAGGCAAAAACCTCGCATTAAGTGCCGATGCAACGTCTTTAACCTCAGGCATTAAACAAGTTGATTTCATGGTCAATGGTTCAGTTGTCGCCACAGATACGACTGCGCCTTATTCTGCGAATTGGACACCTGCCGCAATCGGACAGTTTACCGTAAGCGCTCAAGCCATTGATCTTGCTGGAAGCGCGACGTTATCTGACGCGGCAGCAATAACGGTGGTTGAGCAAGCAGAGAAACGTCATAAACTCATCGGTTACTGGCACAATTTTGTAAATGGGGCTGGCTGTCCAATTCGTCTAGCGGATATGGCTGATGCGTGGGATGTGATTGATATTGCCTTTGCCGAAAATGACCGCAACAGTGATGGTACCGTGCACTTTAATCTATATTCAGGCGATATTTACAGCGATTGTCCAGCGCTCGACCCAGCACAGTTCAAACAAGACATGGCAGCGCTTCAAGCTAAAGGTAAAAAGTTTGTTCTCTCTCTTGGCGGCGCAGAAGGCACGATTACGCTGAATACCGATCAAGACGAAGCCAACTTTGTCTCTAGCCTAACAGGTCTTATCGCTGAGTGGGGCTTTGATGGTCTTGATGTGGATTTAGAAAGTGGATCTAACTTGGTTCATGGCTCGCAAATTCAAGCTCGCCTTGGTCGTGCTTTGCTTCAAATAGAGCAAAATATGGGTGGCGACATGTACCTAACCATGGCACCTGAGCATCCTTATGTTCAAGGCGGCTATGTGGCTTACAGCGGTATTTGGGGAGCTTACATTCCTGTGATAAACGAGACACGCAGCACGCTCGACCTACTTCACGTCCAGCTATATAACAACGGTGGTTTGCCAAACCCATATCTGCCAGGCAGTGCACCAGAAGGCTCTGTGGATATGATGGTAGCGCAATCTAAAATGCTTATCGAAGGCTTTGAATTGGCCGACGGCACTCAGTTTGCACCACTACGTGATGATCAAGTCGCAATCGGCTTACCTTCAGGTCCTAGCTCGGCAAATTCAGGTCAGGCTCCGACACAGAATATTATCAGCGCACTAGATTGTTTAACCAAAGGCACTTCATGCGGCACCGTTAAGCCAGCGTTCAATTACCCGAATTATGCAGGGGTAATGACGTGGTCTATCAACTGGGATCAGCATGATGGTTTTAACTTCTCAAAACCTGTCGGCGATAAACTCACTCAGATGAACGCGCAATAAGCTATCAAAGAACAAGCGGGTAAAACGGAAATATCGTCTTGCTTTCATTACTTGTTCAAGTATGTAAAAACGAAAAGAGAGCACAATTGTGCTCTCTTTCTTTATACCATTGAGTTCTACTTTTTGAAGGGTAATTAAATCGTAAATACTCGGTAATCTTTTAGCTCAGGGATTTTCTTCAACAAATCGTCTTCTTGCCCTGCCATGTCATCCAACGAGTCACACAAGTCTTCTGCTTGTTGCTCTACCTCTTTCGAATGCTCAGCTAAACGCTCTTCTACTTTCGCGCTGAGTTCAGCCATACTCTCCGATAATGCAGTGAGGTTTATTCCCCCCTCTTCCTTCATTTTTTTCGATAAAGCATCCAACGAACTCGCTAAAAACTCTTTATTGAAGATCTCTTGTGCTTTTGCAAAGTCTTCAGTCCACCCTTGTGTCATGGACTCAAAACTTTCCGCTGGTAGAATGAAATCGCCATCTTTGTAGTAACGTGATTCAACATCAGCGAAAAAGTCCTGTACTGCGACTTTGACGTTATCAAACGCGCCAGGTGCGTCTAAGCTTTCCGCAACATCATCGATGATGTCATTTGCAAGCGCTAAACCATCACTCGCCAATTGCTTTGCTTGTGGAATATACGCGTTCATTTTTTCGCGATAGTCTTCAATTGCCGCTTTTTGGTCGGCATTGAGTTCAATTAGCTCACCTTTGACGAAAAGGTTGTTATCTTCATCCACAACCGCTTTGTCACCCGTCGTTTGGCGAATCTCCAAGCTTTGCCCATCCATACGGACTTCATTATTGATGTCCACACGACACTGCGCTGCATAACCAGTAGCACTGACCATCAGCAATGAGAGTGTAAAAAGCTTTTTCATGTCATTCTCTTTTATTTAACATTACTCGTGTTAAACATAACACTGAGTGATACATGAGATGTCAGCAAACCGTCACGACTTCGTAACAAGTTGTTTTTTCTCCTATTTTTACATCAATCTCATCGCCTTCTTCTTTCCCGAATAACGCTCGACCAAGAGGAGATTTTGCTGTTAAGACAAAGACTTCCTGAGCCTGATATTTAACAGTCAGACCACCAGAACAAGGGCCTACAAAGAAGTGCTTTTCAAGCAAATTCTCATCTGCGAGAACGACGTAAGCACCTACACCAACAGGTGCGCCTTTAAAGTCGCGAGTCACTAGAGCGCGATATTGACGCAGCTCGTCTTCACTCTCTTGGATTCGCATTGCTTGTCCATGAGCAAGATACGCGGCTTCAAGTGCTAACGTATCGTACTTATGCTCGGGAACAGTTTCTTCATCTGTCGCGGCATCAATGGCTCGCTGAGCCGATGCATGGGCCACTTGAAGTTTTTCTTCCAGATGTTGGATGATAATTTGGACTAAGTCAGCTTTGTTCATACTTTTAGGACGCGCGTTTGGCACTCAGGGTGTGTTAATGTACCTAAGTTTACCATCAAAGAAAGGTTTCCCTATTATGCAAAGTGACTCGCTGCATCAAACACTTCAATCCGTATTTGGTTTTGACTCATTACGCCAAGGTCAACAACCCGTTATTGAAGCGGTTATGAATGGTTACTCTGCTGCGGCCATCTTTCCTACAGGTTCGGGTAAGTCTCTCTGTTACCAATTGCCAGCAACCGTATTGCCCAATCTTACGTTGGTGATCTCGCCGTTGTTGGCGCTAATGAAAGATCAGCTGAACTTTTTGCAAAGTAAAGGGATCACGGCCGCTTCTATCGATAGCAGTCAAAGCAGAGAAGAGTCACAACGCGTCATGGCAGGGGTAAAAAATGGACAGATCAAAATATTGATGATTTCTGTTGAGCGCCTAAAAAACGAGCGTTTTCGTGAGTTCATTCGCCAAGTACCGATCTCTTTGATGGTGGTTGATGAAGCGCACTGCATTTCCGAATGGGGACATAACTTCCGCCCTGATTATCTCAAGCTACCGCAATATCAACGTGAACTGAACATTCCACAATCTTTGCTTCTCACTGCAACAGCAACGCCCGCAGTTATTGAAGACATGAAACAAAAGTTCGATATTGCCAGTGAACATATTACCGTTACAGGCTTCTACCGCCCCAATCTGGATATCTCGGTGATCCCATGCGAGGAAGCAACGAAACAAGAAGTGCTAAGTGAGCTCATCGCCTCTTCTCCTAAGCTTCCGACTATCGTATACGTGACACAACAGCAGACAGCAGAGCAAGTAGCAAAATCACTAATCCATATTGGCATTAATGCTCACGCGTACCATGCAGGTATGAAAAGCGACATCCGTGAACAAATCCAACAGCAGTTCATGGATAGCCAAATTGACTGTATTGTTGCCACGATTGCATTTGGTATGGGGGTCGATAAATCTGATATCCGCCGCGTCATTCACTTCGACTTACCCAAATCGATCGAGAACTACGCACAAGAGATTGGACGTGCAGGCAGGGACGGGCAACGTTCTGAGTGCATTCTGCTGGGCAATACGTCCGGCTTAACGGTGTTGGAAAACTTTGTCTATGGTGACACACCTGAACTAACCTCGATTAACTATGTAGTCGAGCAAGCGAAAGAACATGCTCCACAATGGGAGGTAGTGCCACTGCGTTTATCGCGTGAAAGTAATATCCGCCAATTGCCACTCAAAACCTTGTTGGTTTATTTGGAGCTACATAAACTCATTGAAGCAAAATACAGTTACTTTGCGGAATATCGCTTTAAGTTTTTGCACGATCAGCAATTTATTGTGAATCAATTTCAAGGCGAGCGACGTCAATTCGTGGAGGCTATTTTCTCCTGCTCGCAAAAAGCCAAAGTGTGGTGCCAAGTTGACCTAGAAGCGTTATGGATGAACTATCAATCGGAACGCAGCCGAGTTGTCGCAGCCCTCGACTATTTTCACCAGAATGGTTGGATAGAGCTAGAGAGCAAACAACTGACCGACGTGTACTCTGTTTTGCCAACCACACAGAGTTCTGATGTTTTAATCCAACAACTGTATGAACTGTTCCAATCCAAAGAAAGCAAAGATATCGAAAGAATTCACACCATGCTGCGCTTGTTCCAGTCAGAGCACTGTTTGAGCTCACAATTGGCGAACTACTTTGCTGATCACAATGCACCAGAGCAATGTGGTCACTGCTCCGTGTGTCGTGGTCAAGTCGCTTCGTTCCCAACACCACAAGGTAAGGATATTGAGCCACCTCAAGTAGCAATGTGGGTGCAGGAATTTATTCAGCTCTCCCCTTCAGCTATCAGCAATGATGCTGTCGCCCGCTTCTTGTGTGGCATTAGCACCCCTTTAATTAGCCAGCTAAAAGCTTCAAAACTGTCAGGTTATGGTGCGATGGCCAACACAAGCTTTGAGCAAGTATTAGCTCAGGTAGAAGCAGTAAGAGCCTAGAAAAAGCTCAATTGACGCGCTTGGTTCTCGGGCTTGAGCATCACGTTCAAGCCTAAAAGGCGTATTTCCCGTCCGTTTTGGCGCTTAAGAATATCTCTTAGCAAGATCTTGAAGTCCTCAAGCTCTAATTGCGGATGGATACGCTCAATTGTTGTCAGTTGAAAGTCGGCAAATTTGACTTTAATACCTTGTTTAATAATCGATTTACCTGGGCTTGCACGCTCTAAGCGTTTCTCGAGTTCAGGATAAAGTTTATCCTCGATCACTTGCCAACATTCATCATAGCTCGAGATATTCTGGCTGAATGTCCGTTCCACACCGACGGATTTTCTCTCGCGCTCAACAACGACTTCTCGATTATCAATTCCATGGCTACGCTGCCATAAAGAGGCCCCCTGACGACCAAACTGCCTCAGCAATTCACGATAGTCGCTGTTTTTAATATCCTCACATCGATAAAAGCCCGCTTGATGTAGCTTCTCAAGACTCACCTTCCCAACACCAGGAATGTTTTCCAGCGGAAGTGTATCGATAACTTCCTGGACCTTATCTGGCGGGATAACAAACTGACCGTTGGGTTTATTCATATCAGAGGCGACTTTGGCAAGGAACTTAATCGGTGCAATGCCCGCCGATGCCGTCAGGCCAAGCTCATTCCAAATGTCGCGTCGAATAGACTCTGCGATCAACGTTGCGGAGCCACGACAAGCTGTCGAGTCCGTGACATCGAGGTATGCTTCATCTAATGATAGAGGTTCAATGATAGGCGTATAACGCTCAAAAATAGCACGAATCTGCTGAGAGACTTGTTTGTACACGTGCATTCGACCGGGAACGACTAGTAAATGGGGGCAGAGTTGCAATGCTCGCGCCGTTGACATTGCACTACGAACGCCATATTTGCGCGCCTCATAATTACAGGTGCTAATCACACCACGCTGTTTTTCATGACCGCCAACGGCGAGTGCAATGCCACGGTAACTAGGATTATCTCTCATCTCAACGGCAGCATAAAAACAATCCATATCGACGTGAATGATTTTTCTGATTCGGTCTGACATAGCCATTAAACACTGTTCAAAAACACAGTATAAATTAAATCTGCATTGATAGAAATGAGAGTTTGTAAACGTGCTTTAATCTCGTAACATCACATCAAGCTGATCGACCAACTCTGCCCAGTCTGCGTCTTCTTCAATGGCTTGTTTGAGAAATGTGGCCTGCGAACTTGTCCAAAAGCTGGCTTCATACAGAGGGGCTGAAGCTCTTTTGTGCCGATGTTCGTTAATAAAGTCCTTTATCTCTTGAGGAGAGCTGCCGAGGCCTAGTTGTTGAAACAATTCAGCCATACCGTGTTGATGCATTTCCATATTTCCTCCTAAGTTAACGCGCTTTAGTTTGAGTATATAACCAAATAACAGTTAAGTACGGTGATTAAAGGGAAATGACTTGGCTGTGAAGTCTGCACCGACTTAAGCTTCCGGTCATCCTAGATTAAACGTAGCAAGCAAAGTATAAACTCTCAGAGAAGTAGAGCGAGAAATATAAAAAAACCCAGCTTTAGCTGGGTTATTTTGTATTACTCTTTGGATGACCGATACTTAAGCAATTCGATCTTTTTCCCATGCAGCCAATTTCTCAGCTCGCGCCGCTTCACGTGCTTCACGTTTCTTACGCGCGTCACATGGTTCTGGACAGTTACATACTTTCTCAATACCCACTGCACCAAGACCGCCACAGCTACCCTTCACTACTTTCTTCTGGAAGATGTAGCCAACAGCCATCGCTGCGATTACCGCAACAAAAACTGCAAACGTAATTAGAAATGTACTCATAAGAACATGCTCACTTCTGTTGTTATTTCTTCATGAACGGCTTGTATGCTTCCGAAGCCAGCTCTTTAAAACCATTTTCCGTTTTCACAATCATGAAAACAGGAATATTATTTTCGTTCGCAATTGCCATGCCTTTGTCTTCACCTAGCACCATAAGACCAGTTGCAAGACCATCAGCAGTCATCGACGATTTATCTAATACCGTTACAGACACCACTTTATGATGAATTGGTTTGCCTGTTCGTGGATTAATAATATGAGAGTATCTCACACCATTACTCTCAAAGTAATTACGATAGTCACCACTTGTTGCAATTGCCATGTCCCCTGGCTCAATAATTTCTTGAATTGAGCGCTCATCAATAGTCGGCTTTTCAATCGCAATGCGCCAAGGCACGCCTTCACGATTCACGCCTTTGAGGCGCATTTCGCCGCCCACTTCTACCATGAAGTTATGAACCCCTTCAGATTGAAGGTAGTCAGCAACCACGTCAACCCCCCAACCTTTAGCAATAGTTGATAAATCGACATACAAGTTAGGAATATCTTTGGACAATTTATTGCCATCAATAGATAGATGATGAATGCCAGTATTGGCTTTGCGTGCCGCTAGCTCTTCATCTGTAGGAACGACATCAGGGCGAGCTTCTGGGCCAAAGCCCCACAGGTTAACTAAAGGACCGACTGTCACATCCAATGCGCCTAAAGTAAGACCGTTGAGACGAATCGCTTCTTTGACTACGGTTGCTGTTTGTGTCGATACAGTAAATGGCTCACTCGTTTGATGCTGGTTAAAGCGACTTAATTCTGAATCATCACGGTAAGTCGACATTTGGTCATTAACCTCTTCCAGTAAGCGATCAATTTCCGTCTGCATCGCTTTTGGCGTAGGAATACCATCTTGCTCGATATACTTGATGTTATAAGAAGTCCCCATGGTAGGGCCACTTAGATGAATTTGATCTGCTGGCTGCTCACAGCCAGCCAAAATCAATAGAGAAGCGAATGCAACAAGCCACGTTTTCACTTGTTAACTCCCAATGTTGTTGAATTGATATGGGGAATGGGACCGATTACTTAAATCCAATTACCTATATCAACTGTTGAATATTATTTTTACTTCTACAAAAAATAATGGCTAGCTCTTAGAGAGCTAGCCATAGATCCAATCACTTGGAGGGATTAACCACCGAAGTCATCTAGTAGGATGTTTTCATCCTCTACACCTAGATCTTTTAGCATGCCGATAACAGCCGCATTCATCATAGGTGGACCACACATGTAGTATTCACAGTCTTCTGGCGCTTCGTGATCACGTAGATAGTTCTCGTAAAGAACGTTGTGAATAAAGCCAGTGTAACCATCCCAGTTATCTTCTGGAAGTGGATCAGACAGTGCACAGTGCCATACGAAGTTATCATTCTCAGCTTGTAGCATATCGAAGTCTTCTACGTAGAACATTTCACGCTTAGAACGTGCGCCGTACCAGAAAGACATCTTACGCTTAGAGTGTAGACGCTTAAGTTGGTCGAAGATATGTGAGCGCATTGGAGCCATACCAGCACCACCACCAACGAATACCATTTCTGCATCTGTATCTTTCGCAAAGAACTCACCAAATGGACCAGAAATAGTACACTTGTCGCCTTCTTTTAGAGACCAGATGTACGAAGACATGATGCCTGGTGGTACGTCTGGGTTGTTCGGCGGCGGAGTTGCGATACGAACGTTAAGCATGATGATACCGTGCTCTTCTGGGTAGTTAGCCATAGAGTATGCACGAATGGTCTCTTCATTAACTTTAGACTCGTAACGGAAAAGGTTGAACTTCTCCCAGTCTTCACGGTATTCCTCAGGAATATCGTAGTCTGCGTATTTCACGTGGTGAGCAGGAGCTTCAATCTGGATGTAACCACCAGCACGGAAAGGTACTGACTCGCCATCTGGAATTTGTAGCTTAAGCTCTTTGATGAATGTCGCTTTGTTATCGTTAGAGATAACAGTACATTCCCACTTCTTAACGCCGAAGATTTCTTCAGGAAGCTCGATATCCATGTCAGTTTTCATTGCAACCTGACACGCTAGACGCTCACCTTCACGCGCTTCACCTTTAGTAATATGGTCAAGCTCGGTTGGTAGGATGTCGCCACCACCTGATTTAACTTTTACGCGACACTGACCACATGAGCCACCGCCACCACAAGCAGAAGATACGAATACGCCAGCACCTGCTAGAGCACTCAGTAGCTTACCACCTGGTTGTGTAACGATCGCCAGAGAAGGGTCATCGTTCACAGAAATTGTAATGTCACCTGTTGGTACAAGCTTAGACTTAGCGAAAAGAATCACTAGTACTAGTGCAAGTACGATCAGAGTAAACATCACTACACCAAGAATAATGTCCATTGACTATTCCTTAATTGTTGCGGTTTACCCGACTTACAGTTGAACACCAGAGAAAGACATAAAGCCTAACGCCATAAGACCTACAGTGATAAATGTGATACCAAGACCACGTAGACCTGGAGGTACGTCAGAGTACTTCATCTTCTCACGGATACCTGCAAGAGCAACGATTGCTAGCATCCAGCCCACACCAGAGCCGAAACCGTAAACGATAGATTCAGCAAAGTTGTAGTCACGTTGTACCATGAAAGATACACCACCGAAGATTGCACAGTTTACTGTGATCAGCGGTAGGAAGATGCCTAGCGCGTTGTACAAAGGTGGGAAGAAACGGTCTAGAACCATCTCTAGAATCTGTACAAGTGCTGCAATTACACCGATAAAGGTGATGAAGTTTAGGAAGCTAAGGTCCACGCCCTCAACTAACGCGTTCTCTCTCAGAACTAGGTTGTATACTAGGTTGTTCACAGGAACAGCGATAGTCAGTACTACCACAACTGCAACACCTAGGCCGAAAGAGGTCTTAACCTTCTTAGATACGGCAAGGAAAGTACACATACCTAGGAAGAAAGACAGAGCCATGTTTTCGATGAAAATCGATTTAACTAACAGACTAATGTAATGTTCCATGACGTCCTTACTCCTTCGCTTCTACTTGTTCTGGTTTCAGAATACGGATTACCCAGATAAGGAAGCCGATTAGGAAGAATGCTGATGGTGCTAGTAGCATTAGGCCGTTAGGCTGGTACCAACCACCGTTGCTCACTAGAGGTAGAACTTCTAGGCCAAATAGTTTGCCTGAGCCAAATAGCTCACGGAAGAAACCTACAGTGATAAGAACGAAACCGTAACCTAGACCGTTACCAATACCGTCAATAAGAGATGGTACTGGCGCAGACTTCATTGCGAATGCTTCAGCACGACCCATTACGATACAGTTAGTGATAATCAGACCAACGAATACAGATAGCTGTTTAGAGATATCGTATAGGTAAGCTTTTAGCACCTGGTCTACCACGATTACTAGCGATGCGATAATTGCCATCTGAACGATGATACGCACACTGTTAGGAATGTGGTTACGGATCAATGAAACAGAGAAGTTAGACAACGCAGTTACAAATGTTACCGCTAGCGTCATTACAAAAGCTGTTTCTAGTTTAGTTGTTACTGCAAGAGCAGAACATACACCAAGAACTTGTAGCGCGATTGGGTTGTTATCCAATACTGGCGCTAGAATGCTCTTTTTAACGTTTTGTGCACTAGACATTAGTTAAGTTCTCCGTCACGAACTTTTGCTAGGAAAGGACCAAAGCCCTTATCACCCAACCAGAAGTCAAATGTGTGTTGAACACCATTACTAGTGAGCGTTGCTCCTGATAGGCCATCAACACCGTGCTCAGAACCTTGCGGTGCGCCGCCTTTCACGACCTTAATCGCTGGCTGATGATCTTCATTGTACAATTTCTTGCCAATGAATTGATCGCGCCATGAAGGGTTCTCTACTTCACCACCAAGTCCAGGAGTTTCACCTTGCTCGTAGTAAGTAATAGCAGACACAGTGTTACCATCAGTTTCAACGGCTACAAAGGCATACATCATCGACCATAGTCCTTTACCGTGCATAGGCAAGATAACTTTTTGGACTTCATCTTGGTCTTTTACTAAGTACACCACTGCTGTATTCGCACGACGACGGATATCAGCGACGTCTTCTTCTGGTGTCAATGCGATTGAACGTTCTGCATCTTTTGATGCTTCACGCTGATCGTACGTAGATGCATTACCCTCAGTAAAGTTACCTGTTTCAAGGTCTACCAGACGAGGTTCGATGTACTCAGCAAATAGCTCTGGTACTTTCTTACCGTTCGCGTCAATGCCTGCAACTTCAACGATCTTTGATTGCTTATCTAGGACAGCGTTAGCTTTTTGCTTATCACGCAGACCTACTGCTGCTGTTGATACGATGATTGAACAAACAAGGCTCAACCCGATAACAACACCCAGCGTCTTTTTAATGCTGTCGTTATTACTTGCCATAGCGTGCTAGTCTCCGCTTGATGTTCTTCTCAATCACTACATGGTCGAACAGAGGTGCGAATAGGTTCGCGAATAGAATCGCCAGCATCATACCTTCTGGGTACGCCGGGTTAACTACACGGATCATCACACACATTGCACCAATCAGGATGCCGTACCACCATTTACCTTTGTTAGTAAATGACGCTGATACTGGGTCCGTTGCCATGAAGAACATACCGAATGCAAAACCACCTAGAACTAGGTGCCAGTGCCATGGCATGTTGAACATTGGGTTAGTGTCAGAACCGATCACGTTAAACAGAGTCGATACTGCAATCATACCGATCATTACGCCCGCAATGATGCGCCATGAAGCGATTCGCATGTAAACGATCATCGCTGCACCGATCATTAGAGCTAGAGTCGATACTTCACCAATAGAGCCAGGGATGTTACCGATGAAAGCGTCCATCCAAGTGATAGGAGAACCAGTTACTGTGTTAACTAGAGCACCGTTACCACCTTGAGCCCATTGGCTAAGAGCAGTTGCACCAGAGAAGCCGTCAGCTGCAGTCCATACTACGTCACCCGAGATTTGCGCTGGGTAAGCGAAGAATAGGAATGCACGACCTGCAAGTGCAGGGTTAAGGAAGTTACGACCTGTACCACCGAAGATCTCTTTCGCAACAACAACACCAAATGTGATACCTAGTGCCGCTTGCCATAGAGGTAGCGTTGGTGGAACGATAAGTGCGAACAAGATAGAAGTAACAAAGAAGCCTTCGTTTACTTCGTGCTTACGCACCATACAGAAAAGCACTTCCCAGAAACCACCAACAAGGAATACTGTTGCGTAGATAGGTAGGAAGTAGGTCGCACCTAGTAGCATCTTACTGCCAACCCCTGCATCAGCGGCAATCGTTCCGCCCAGCATTTCAGTTAGCCAGTAGTGCCAGTTACCAGAGATAACTGTCGCTAGTTGATCACCAGCGTACATGTGGTTAAGCGCTGCAATAGCTTGGCCACCTGCGTTGTACATACCCCAGAACATTGCTGGGAATACCGCAAACCAAACCATGATCATGATACGTTTTAGGTCAACGCTATCACGAACGTGCGAGCTTTTATTTGTTACGATACCTGGAGTGTAAAAAACTGTTGCTACAGCTTCATACAGGGCAAACCATTTTTCGTGTTTACCGCCAGGCTCAAAATGATGCTCGATGTCTTCAAGAAACTTTTTAAGAGCCATGAAAATTACCCTTCCTTCTCGATAGTATCTAGGCATTCACGAAGTAACGTACCGTACTCGTACTTACCTGGACATACAAAGGTACACAATGCTAGATCTTCTTCATCCAGTTCAAGCGCACCCAGTGCTTGAGCACTGTCTGTATCACCTGCACATAGATCACGAAGCAGCAGAGTAGGCTCCATATCTAGAGGCATTACGCGTTCGTAGTTGCCAATTGGAACCATTGAACGATCACTACCATTGGTCGTCGTTGTCATATTGAACAACTGACCTTTGAATACGTGACCAAGGAAAGAGCGAGTTACCGAGAACTTATTCTTACCAGGCATTGCCCAGCCAAATAGTTCTTTCTCACGGCCTTCACGTAATACAGAAACCTGTTGATGGTAACGGCCAAGGTATGCGTGTGGACCAGTTGCATGTGTACCTGTCAGTACAGAACCAGAAATCACACGAACTTCGCCAGGCATCAGCTCGTTATCTGTTAGGTCATCTAAGCTTGCACCGATTAAGGTACGAACTAGACGAGGGTTATTCACAACCGGACCAGCTAGAGACACAACACGATCTGTGTATAGCTCACCAGTTAGGAACAGCTTACCGAACGCGATAACGTCTTGGTAGTTGATGCTCCATGCCACATTTTCTGCATTCACTGGGTATAGGAAATGCATGTGGGTGCCAGCAAGACCTGCTGGGTGAGGGCCATCGAAGACGTGTTCTTCTACGTTAGACTGTGAAGAGCGTGGCAAACTAGTGCCAGATTTACATACGTAAACCTTGCCTTCTGTCAGGGCTGAAAGAATGTCTAGACCAGCAATGAATGCTTCTTGTTGCTCATTAATGATCAACTCAGGCTTAGCTGCTAGTGGATTAGTATCCATTGCAGTTACGAAAATAGCCTTAGTAGAAGACTCGATTGCAGGAACCTTGCTAAACGGACGAGTACGTAAAGCGGTCCATAGGCCAGAGTCAACCAACTGAGTCTTGATCACTTCACGATCTAGACCTGAAAGTTGAGCGGCTTCGAACTTATCAAATGTCACCTGCTCTTCACCTGCCACTTCAATCACTACAGATTGAAGGACACGTTTAGCGCCACGGTTAACTTCGATCACTTTACCGGCTGCTGGTGCAGTAAATTTCACGCCAGGGTTCTTTTTATCTTCAAAAAGAACTTGCGCTTTTTTCACTTCATCACCAACGCGGACATGCATGGTAGGACGCATGCCAACGTACTCTTCGCCAAGCAAGGCGACTTTTTTGATGGTCTTACCATCATTAATCACCTGGGATGGAGTTCCTGCGATAGGAAGATCCAAGCCCTTCTTTATTGTAATCATACGCACTTGCACTACTTTTATCGGGAAAAAGATTCTTTTGATTGCGTAACTTTTAGACACGACATCAGTGTCCGGTTTTGATGTTGTTTTAAACATCAAAATCGCAACATCCTATTAAAAATCTCGTCACAAGGAATACGCGAGATTTATCAGGTGCCGTAGTCTAGCATTTTTTAGGAACTTGATGCCATGACCAATCATTAGAATAGAGGGGTTATTTCGGTAGAATCAGGTCTAAAAGGTCAAAGAATAGTCATAACTTTGACCGATCGCACAAATGCCATATTCCATACATATCTTATGGAAAAGTCATATTCATCGCCTGAAATATCCTGCAATTTCCATTCATTTGTTGAAACACTGTTAACACATTTTTTAACCAGAATTTGTGCCACATCAATGCCCCTAAAGAATGTAAAACGAAAAAAGATGGCCTTAGCCACCTTTTCTCTGCACCTTTATATTTTGCGTCTTTAGTGACCGCCACCCATACACATAGGGCTATCAGGAGCGCCATCTTGTTCACGCTTCCACTCTTCATCAGTGTATGTATGAATAGCTAGTGCATGAATGTGGTTATCTAGCTCATCTGCCAAAATTTGATGAACTTGGCGATGGCGTCCAATCAAACGCTGTCCCGCGAACGAATCACTCACAACAATCACTTTGAAGTGACTCTCCGAGCCTGGTGGCACATTATGCATGTAGCTCTCATTAATCACTTTGAGATAGCTTGGTTGCAGCTCACTGTGTAGTTTCTTCTCTATGATTTCTTGGATCATATTCGTTCCTCATTGATGCGAATTCCATAAGTATATACCTAAGTAAAGCAGACGTGTATCACTCAAACATCACTCTCATTATTGATGCATTTTACGTTCAACTGATTTCAAAGCGCTTGACGCAATGAACATGCCTAGAGAGCGACCATCACTGAACACGTAAAATTTGACAGCTTTTTGTATCTCGACACGTCATCATTTGCGACAATAACACTTAATTTCTAAATCAACTTACATTTAGCTATGAAAACCGAACTGAATCTTCACGAGCGAAGCTTAACACTTCATCGTTTCCCAAAACGCAGCAATGAAACTCTACAAGCGTGGGATGCCGGTGATGAGTATCTTATTAATCATGTTGAAGAACTTGCTTTGCCAGACAATCAAAACATCCTCGTGATTAATGACAGCTTTGGTGCCCTCTCCTGCTGGTTTTCAGAAAAGCACCATGTAACGCTAATGAGTGATTCATTCATTTCTCATAAAGGTGTGCAGCAGAACCTTGAGCAAAACCAGTGCAATAAGGTAGCGTTTGCAACCACGATGGATCCCGTATCTTCCAATACTGATCTCGTATTGCTGCAACTGCCAAAAAGTAACCGTCACCTCGTTTGGATACTCAGTCAGTTAAGAAAAGCACTGCCTGCATCCTGCCCCGTCATTGCAGTTAATAAAGCGAAAGACATTCATACTTCAACGCTAAAACTGTTTGAAAAATATTTGGGTGAGACAAAAACATCTCTGGCCTGGAAAAAGCACCGATTAGTATTTGCTCAAGCAACGGTTGAACCAACAATTGAAGTAAGTCCTTTCACGACTTGGCGCGTTGATGGCGAAGATATCGAACTCAAGAACATGCCAAATGTCTATTCAGGAGAAAGCTTAGATTTAGGTGCGCGTTTTATGCTGCAGCACCTACCTCAAGACCCATTGGTAGATAATGTTATCGATCTCGGTTGCGGTAATGGTGTTCTGTCTGTGAAGTTTGGTCAGCTGAATCCGAATGCTCGATTAACATGTGTTGATGAAAGCTTTATGGCGCTTGAGTCCGCGAAGCAGAACCTGCTAGATAACCTTGGTGAAGATAGAGACATACAGTGTGTTGCAAACAATTGTTTGGACGGTTTTAAACACAACAGCTGCGCTATGATTATGTGTAACCCACCCTTTCACCAACAGCAGGCCATCACCGATCATATTGCTTGGCAAATGTTCTGTGATGCAAAGCAAGTATTAAGTGAAGGTGGTAAGTTACTGGTGATTGGAAATCGTCATCTTGGTTACGACGCAAAACTACAACGGCTGTTTGGCGATAAGAATGTGAAACTTATCGCTTCCAACAATAAGTTTGTGATTTTACAGGCCACAAAAAATCCTGCTAAATTAAGCGCAAAATAAGCTTTAGCAAAATAGTTAAAAGGAATAATAAAATGAGAAAATTGGTACTTGCGGCTTCGGTTGCGTTGCTTGCTGCGTGTTCAGCTCCTCAACAGCCTCAGCTGAATTTGATGCCAGAAAGCACACTGAGCACCAATCCAATTGTTCAAGGCAAGACTTACAGCTTGACCAGCAAAGATGTACGTGCAGCGCAGTACGTGGCGTTGGTGGATAACGGCCGTTCGAACATTCTTCCTCTTCATGCTAAACAGAATTTACGTATTGCGTTAGAAGAAGCATTAGAGAAGCAGTTTTCATCTCAGGGCTTCCATGCCGATCTAAACAGCAACAATGCAATTGAATTAAACGTTCAAGAAGCATTAGTTAACGTAAAACATTCGGTGATGGAAAATGAGATGGATGCGAAAGTCGTGCTTGAAATCACCGCAGAAACACCAGAAGGCAAGCTGGTCAAAACTTACACAGGCACTGCGAAGCGTTCTGGCACATTGAGTGCGTCTGATGCCGACATTGAGCAAACACTGAATGATGTAGTGACATTAACACTTAAAGAAATTGCCAATGATCCTGAGCTTCGTCAGTACATGCAGGAGCGTTTCTAATGTTACGCAAGGCAATTCTTTCTCTCGCGCTACTCAGCTGCAGCGTTTGGGCTGGACCAAAAGTGGCGTTTGAAACAACGTTAGGTTCATTTACTGTCGAACTGAATGAAGAGAAAGCGCCGATTACGGTAGCGAACTTCCTGAAATATGTAGAAGATGGTAGCTATGAAGGCACTATTTTTCACCGCGTTATTCCAGGCTTTATGGCGCAAGGTGGTGGCTTTAACCAAGATATGCAAATGGTGAAGACTTACGCTCCAATCAAAAACGAGGGTAATAACGGTTTAAATAACGACCGTGCGACGATTGCAATGGCGCGCACCAACGCGCCTGACTCTGCTACTCGTCAGTTTTTTATCAATTTAGTCGACAATGATTTTCTAAACTACGGCGCTCGTCCACCGGGTTATGCTGTATTTGGCGAGGTCACGGAAGGATTCGACATTATCCAAAAAATGGCAAAACAGCCAACTACGACGACTCGTGGTATGCGTGATGTTCCCGAGACTCAAATCGTCATCACTAAAGCAACACTACTTAAATAGCCAAAACGATAAGCCCTTTGAATAATCGAAGGGCTTTCTCTTTCAACGGCTTCATTTTATTGGATTGATTTATGTCTTCATTACCTTCCATCACTTGGTTGGAAACGGTAAAAAGTTACCTCGATAAACGACTCATGTGGGTTTTCATGTTGGGCTGCTCTAGCGGCTTTCCGTGGGTACTTATCGGTTCAAATATGTCTGGCTGGCTAAAAGACGCTGGTTTGACCCTATCCGCAATAGGCTACTTTGGTAGTGTCTTTGCGGTTTATGCAATTAACTTTCTCTGGGCGCCACTCGTAGACCGGGTGAAGCTACCAGTGCTCTATCGACTACTTGGACAAAGGCGTAGCTGGATTTTCTTCTGTCAAAGCATCGTACTCGTCGCGACGGTATTTATTGCGGGCGTGAATCCAGCAGAGAACTTGGTGTTCGCGTCTCTACTCGCCTTGTGTATTGCAACCGCATCAGCCACACAAGACATCGCGATAGATGCTTTTCGTATTGATACTTTCCCAAAATCAGAAGAATCTAAGCTGCCACAAGCTTCTGCAATGGCGGTCATTGGCTGGTGGACAGGTTATTCACTACCGGGTTATTTAGCGTTTGTTAATGCTGATAGCGTCGGTTGGAATGGCGTGTATTACGGGATGGCGGTGATAGTCGGCATTCTAATGGTCTTTACGATTTTAGTCGGTGAACCGAAGACTCAACGCGAACAACTTCAGTCTGCCGCTGAACAACGCCACAAAGAAGTGGTTGGTTCAAAAGTCGTGGCTTGGTTTACTGTGACTGTTGTAGAACCTTTCCTTGACTTCTTTAATCGCAATGGCGTCCGTGTCGCGATTACTCTTTTGCTGTTCGTTTTCCTATTCAAAATTGGCGAAGCGTTTTTGGGCAGGATGTCGATCGCGTTCTATAAAGATATTGGTTTTAGTAACGAACAAATTGGTTATTACTCCAAACTGATCGGATGGGGAGCCACTATCTTCTTTACCTTTGTCGGAAGTATGTTCAACGTCAGGTTTGGTATTGTACGTGGATTAATGATCGGCGGTATTGCTATGTCTGCCAGCAACTTGATGTTTGCTTGGATTGCATCGGTAGGCCCAAATGAGCACCTATACTTAGCAACCATAATTGTCGATAACTTTACGACTGCTTTCTCAACTGTCGCTTTTGTTTCATTTTTGACGATTCTAACCGGACAAGCATTCTCGGCAACTCAGTATGCGTTGCTTGCCTCTTTGGGCAACTTCGGACGAACGACTCTTGCTTCTTTCAGTGGAGAACTGGTGGACTACCTCAATGACTGGAGCACGTTCTTTGTGCTTACCGCTGTTATGGTCGTGCCAAGCTTGATTATGTTGTACTCGCTACGACATTACTTTGATGCTCTATTGGAAAAGGCACGTCACAAGCACTAAGAAGCGCATCAAAAAACCACCGAATTCGGTGGTTTTTGTTTTGCGAGATATAAGATAAGAGGTCTATGGGTATAGCCCTTTGCCAAACATATTAAATATACGTGCCACACCTTGAGTAAAGATCATCGGCTCAGTCAGTACGGTTAAACACAAGCAATCTTCTCCGGCCTTAGTGTAAGGGCTGTGCTTCACTGACGCGTCTCTAATCATCAAATCGCCCTCTTCATATTGGCCATCCTCATCACTAAACCCACCATGTAGGATCAATGTAGATTCTAAGCCTTTGTGCGTATGTTGAGGGATTTGCACATCTTCTCCGATGTACATTAAGCTAACACGAGCATCTTCCCCTAGATCAATCTGAGCACTGAAAACCTTGCCTCCGTAACTTCTCCATGACCCTACAAGGTCAGAGAAACGCGCTAAGGTTTTGGGAAGTTCAAAGCTCTTTCCTGCAACATTCACTGCGGCAGGATCTCGGATAACGATGTTATCTGTCGCTGGCTCCGCATTGATAATATCATTGAACATATCGTCGAATTCAGGGACATATTCAGAGGGGATGTCGCTCACGATATTCGCTTGGCTGGCTTCGACTTGGTTCACATAAGCTCGGCACTTGGTGCATGTTTCTAAATGGGTTGCGACCACAAGACCAGAAACTGCATCAATGCTTCCCGAAGCGTATGCTTCTAACAAGCTGTTATCTGGGTGTTTGTTCATAGTTGCTCCGTATGCATTGAATGCCTTAGCTTTTCTACTGCAAGCCTCAGCCTGGATTTTACGGTACCGAGGGGGATATCAAATAATTCAGCGACCTGCTGATGAGGTAGCTCCTCAAGATACACCGCTTGTAAAACGTCTCTCTGATTTTTCGGTAAAATATCTAAAAATTTAACCACCTGCTCTTTCAACATGTCTTGCTCTGGTGAATAGTGATCAACAAGATCTGGTGGATAATATTCTGACGGCCAAATGTCATCAGAATGAATGTGTAACTCCTTACCTTTCTGCTTTCTCAACAGATCAAAGCATAGGTTTCGGATTATGGTGTATATCCAAGTCGATAACGCGCTCTTTTCCCCATCATAGAGGTGCGCTTTCTGCCAAACTGTCGCCATGGTCTCTTGCACCATCTCCATAGCAACTTGCTCATTACCAACATGTTTGTAAGCGAATTGCTTCAGCTTGGGTGCGTAAAAACGGAATACAAAAGCGAATGCGTCTTTATCTCGAGCTTTCACTTTGTCCATGTAATCGTTCCAATCACTGCGCCCCAGTTTTTTTGGGCTATCACTCATCATAATCGGCCTTAATTTTAGGGAGGAGCCATCTCCTCCCATTCGTCCTAATCGGTAACGTCATCAACCAACAAGTTGAAGCCACCGTTGTTCCCATCATCAATGGCAACCACCTGATACACAACACCATTCATCACGTTGACTGGTGCTGAATCAACAGCAACCGTACTTGGATCGCCTGCCACTGTCACGGTTACATAATAGGTACCTTCAGCGACATATAATCCCTGAACGCTATCTTTGTACGCAAAATTAGCAATAGTTGGATCACTTCCATCTATTCCAGCGCTTGTAGTGAGATAAATATCCACCATTTCCGCTACGGGATTCGCCGCCGCATGTGTCACATTCAGCGTCGCGCTAGTTGCCACTGCACGTCTCATGTCTTCAACAACCAGAGGTTCGATATCAATCGCTGGGCTAACAACACCGACTGCGTAAACACTGTAATCCATTCCGCCCGCAACCATTAATCCGTCAACATCGATAATAGGATTGGTTGTTGTGCCATCCACGTAAACGTCAATATCGTAAGCGCCAGCATCGAGATCCAAATAACCACGAATCTCTTTGAACGCTAAGTCGGCAAGAGGACCGAAGGCCGCCCCGTTAACGTTGACATCGACGATCGGCGCTCCATCGACAAGATGTCCGACTCTGACTTCAGCTTGGCTGCCCATATCCTCGATTATAGAAGATCCTGAACCATCCAATACCAACAACTTAACTGGTGACGTGCTATTTGAATCTCCGGTACCGATAGCGGCAATCGTCAAGTTTGAATTAGCAGCAAGAGATATTGTGCCCGAATCAAAAGCAACGCTATCCCCAACAGCAAGTCGAACTTGGTACTCACCAGCGGGAATGTTCAATACGTCTGTAGATGCTTTATATGCAAGATTCATAAGCGGTGTCGCGCTAGCAAGATCAGCCCCTGGCTCGGTGACGTAGAGATCAACGGCAGGAACGCCAGACGCTGCATGAACAACTTGAACATCTAAACTATTGGCATCAGCCATTGAATCGGCGCTGCGAGTCACAACTAAAGGTTCTAATGGGTTTGGTGAACCATCGGCATCACCAACAACGAACACGTTGTAATTGAGGTCTGAATCGAGATCTAATTCTGTTTTAGGTATTACAGTCGCGGTTTCATCGCCTGGAAGTTGAACATCAACTTGAATTGAGTTCATACCCTCACGTAACTTCATGTAACCAGAACCCATACCATAATCAACACCTGTCAATGATGATTTATCGTTTATCCACACATTTGCAAGCGGCGCATCAGAAGACGCATGTACTGCTTGCAAATTGGAATACTCAATGGTGTCGCTGTCGGAGCCACACGCCACCAGTCCTAATGCCGCCACCATAGTTAGCGCAGCTCTGCTAAATCCTTTCATATCCTTGCCTCTTTGTTAGTCGGGGCTTCTATGGCTTCTGTCAGAAATTGCAACGCAGGAATGCAGTTCTCTGCGCCAACGAGCTGTTCGAACAGATTGCAGTCTAAAGGAAGTAATTCAAGCCAGCGCTGGGTCACCCAAGCTGAGTCATCGTAAAAACGATGCTGGTAGAGATTTCCAAGTTGAGGAAACTCTTCATAAACATGGGATAACTGCTTGCTTAAATAGAAGAAATCTGGTGAGTTGTCTGGATGTTGCCAATTTTCTAACCATTCGACCTCTGCATGGCGTAAGCCGTCCGCATCTGCACGAACTCGTTTGACAACAAAGCGT
Source organism: Vibrio sp. 1-2 (7-a) (assembly GCF_013048515.1). Lineage (NCBI taxonomy): Bacteria > Pseudomonadati > Pseudomonadota > Gammaproteobacteria > Vibrionales > Vibrionaceae > Vibrio > Vibrio sp. 1-2 (7-a). The sequence goes on along the minus strand of NZ_VHSQ01000001.1, from coordinate 206,574 downwards.
TTCTCACCAGCGACTGTAATACCAAGAAGACCATCACTGAGTGTTTCAAAATCAACGATCCTGACCAAAGTTCCGATAGATGAAACATTTCCCACGTCTTTAGGGTCACCTTCACTACCTACTAGGCAAACTCCAAAACCCACATTTTGTAGGCTGCATTCCTTTACCATTCGCTTATATCGTGGCTCAAAAATGCGCAGATTCATTTTACCTTCAGGGAGTACAACTGAAGTGAGTGGGAATAACATGACTTCTTTCATTCAAACGTCCTCTTTGATTCACCGATACATACGAATCCCTTATCACTCCGATCACTAACGATTTATGTTGGTTAATCGACTGGCTTAAAAAGTCATAAAATCGCTTACGCAAACGATCCAAATCACATATTTATTGCAATCAAATGCAACAAACAAAAAGTTCCGTAAATAAAGATAATTTCGTGACACAACTCACCAAAAACGTTCAATTTTGCACCCTTTATCACTTTCATTTGGGATTTTTATCGCTATTATTCCCGCCAATTGGAAAGCGCAGCATAGATTGCGTGTTCTGAATCATTACAAACATAGAGAGTCCCCTTATGCGTAAATCACTTTTAGCTCTTAGCCTTCTAGCGGCTACTTCAGCTCCAGTTATGGCGGCAGATTACTCTGACGGCGATATCCACAAAAACGATTACAAGTGGATGCAGTTCAACTACATGTACTCAATTGATGAAATGCCACGAGTTAAAGGCGCTGACGACAACGCTCACGATTACCTAGAAATGGAATTTGGCGGTCGCTCTGGTATTTTCGACCTATACGGTTACGTAGACGTATTTAACCTAGCGACTAAAGATAACCAAGATAAGTCAATCGAGAACGGCGCTCCTGACAAGATGTTCATGAAATTTGCACCACGTATGTCTCTAGATGCAGTAACTGGTAAAGACCTATCTTTCGGTCCAGTTCAAGAGCTATACATTGCATCTCTAATGGAATGGGGCGGTAATAACGGTGGTGTAAACAACCAGAAAATCGGTTTAGGTTCTGATGTAATGGTTCCTTGGTTAGGTAAAATCGGCCTAAACCTGTACAGCACTTACGATGGCAACAACAAAGGTTGGAACGGTTTCCAAATCTCGACTAACTGGTTCAAACCATTCTACTTCTTCGACAATGGTTCATTCATTTCTTACCAAGGTTACATTGATTACCAATTCGGTATGGATGATGATGCTGGTAACAAATTTGGTACTACCGCGTCAAACGGTGGTGCAATGTTCAACGGCATTTACTGGCACTCAGATCGCTTCGCGGTTGGTTACGGCCTGAAAGCATACAAAGAAGTATATGGCGTAAAAGACGGTCTACAAGTCGCTCCAGGTGTTGAGCTAGAATCGACTGGTGTAAGCCACTACCTAGCTGTAACTTACAAGTTCTAATTGAACCACTAAGTTTGCTCAAAAATGGCGCCTTTCGGCGCCATTTTTATTTGCTTTCCTTTTTTCCCTCATTATCCTTGCAGCAAACCTTTTTAATGAGAGCGTTTGGTGAATATCCTTATCCTCGGTCCAGGTGCGGTGGGCTCACTCTGGGCAACAAAATTTAAGCTTGCCGGGCACAATGTTTCATTGTGGGGAAGAAGTTCAGAGAGACAACAATCACTTCAGTTGGATGACACACCCGCAATCGTATTCAGTAATCAAGATATTTCCTCCGTAAATCAAGCGGACCTCATTTTGATCACGGTAAAAGCTTGGCAAGTGGAAGACGCCATTCAGCCTTTGCTTCCTCATATCAATACAGACACGATTATCATGCTGATGCACAATGGTATGGGTACTGCCTCTGCCGTGGAGAAGGTTGTGCCAAACAATCCGATAGTGCTCGCAACAACGACGCACGGCGCATACAAACCAGATAACCAACACGTATTGCATACCGGTCACGGAACAACGCAAGTGGGTGGTTATAATGACAAAGGAATGCTGTGCGCTTTTCTGCAAGATGTTATGCATCATGCCCTTCCAGAGGCCATTTGGAATCCACACATCCAATCTGCGTTATGGACTAAGTTAGCGATCAACTGTGCTATCAACCCACTGACTGCGATTCACCAGTGCAAGAATGGTGAACTTGCGAAGCCCGAGTTTAAGATACAACTTGAAAGCATCACTCAAGAACTGGTTGAAGTAATGAATAAAGAAGGTATTGCTATCGAGTTTCGCTCTCTTTTCGATACGGTAATGCAAGTGGTGAACGCCACAGCTGAGAACTATTCTTCAATGAGACAAGACGTATTCCATCAGCGTCGAACGGAAATTGATTTTATAACCGGATACTTGTTAAAGGCTGCCGAGAAACATCGCATCAATACGCCTGAGAATTTAAAACTTTACCAACGCATCAAACAAATAGAACAAAGCTGGACAGAACAATGAGTAAGAAAATCTTAGTGCCAATCGCTCCGGGCACCGAAGAAATGGAAGCCGTCACCGTTATCGACATGATGGTTCGCGCGGGTTATGACGTTACGGTAGCGAGTGCTGCTTTTGATGGCTCATTGACGATGAAAGCTTCTCGCGGAGTCACACTAACAGCCGATTGTAAACTGGTCGATATCGCTGATGATGAGTTTGACGCCATAGCGCTTTCTGGTGGTGTTGGTGGTGCAGAAATTTTTCGTGATAGCACGGTGATGATAGAAATCCTTAAGCAGCACATCTACGAGGGAAAATTGGTCGCTGCTATCTGCGCAGCACCGGCGTTGGTATTGCAACACCATGATCTTTTCCCACAATCACTGATGACCTGTCACCCGAGCTTTCAGTCACATATCCCGGAAGAGAAGTGGCGCAGCAAACGCGTGACCTTTGATATCAACCACAACCTGATCACCAGTCAAGGTCCGGGCACTGCTTTAGAGTTCGCAATGGAAGTAATCATTCAACTCTCAGGTAAAAAACACGCATGGTCAGTTGCTGAACCAATGATCCCTCTGCCTACTCTGCATTACCATAAGCTTGGTGAAGAATAATGTTTGACGTAAATGCTGTACGTGAGCAATTTCCCGCTCTAAATCAATCCGTCAACGATACGCCCTTAGTGTATCTAGATAGCGCAGCGACAACGCAAAAACCGCAATGTGTGATTGATGTCATCAGTCATTACTACAGTGCGCAAAATGCCAATGTTCACCGTGGCAGTCATAGTTTAACGGCTAATGCCACCAGCCAATTTGAAGCGGCACGAGAACGAGTGGCAAACTTTATTGGTGCAAACAGCTCTAAAGAGATCATTTGGACACGGGGCGCAACCGAAGCACTGAACTTAATTGCTCAGACTTACGCCCGCAGCACGTTACAACCGGGTGATGAGATCTTGATTAGCGAGATGGAGCACCACGCTAACATCGTGCCTTGGCAAATCGTGGCAGAGCAAACGGGCGCCAAAGTCATAAAAGTTCCAATGACATCAGATTGCCAGTTCGACATCAGCGCATTTGAGGCGCTTCTGTCTGACCGCTGTAAAATTGTTGCTTGTGCGCAAATCACCAACGTCACGGGCACACGACAACCTATCGAAAAAATCACTGAACTAGCGCACAGCGTTGGCGCGGTTGTTGTGATTGATGGCGCTCAAGGCATCGTCCATGAGCAGCTTGATTTATCGGTATCAGATATCGATTTTTACGTTTTCTCAGGTCACAAACTTTATGCGCCAGCAGGTATTGGCGTTTTATACGGCAAGCTTGAACTTTTGGAAGCCATGCCACCATGGCACGGCGGTGGTAAAATGGTTGAACGCGTTTCGTTCGAGAAAACGACCTTTTCAGCACTTCCTGGCAAATTTGAAGCGGGCACACCAAACGTTGCGGGCGCGATTGCTCTAGCGAAAGCCATTGAGTGGTACCAAAGTTTTGACCATCACGAAGTAAAGGATCATCTCCATGTGCTTCAGGATAAGGCCTACCAAGCACTAAGCGCGTTGGATGACATCCATATTCTAGGCTACCAACCGAACGCCTCTGTACTGACGTTCGTCATGGACGGCGTTCATCACCAAGACATGGCGACGCTGCTCGATCAACAAGGCATTGCGGTACGAGCAGGACACCACTGCGCTCACCCATTGATGGATGCGCTAAACGTTAAAGGCACGGTACGCGTTTCTTTTGGTATTTATAACACGGCTGAAGATGTGGATAGACTCATCGCCGCCGTAGAAAAAGCCGTCGACATGCTATAACGCCAACGGTTTGATTTGGAGTAACCAACAAGGTTACTCCATCTGCCTATCCAGAGTCGCCACGCAATTTCTGCCATTTCTTTTCGCAGCATAAAGCGCTTTATCTGCATGCGCATACAAACGTTTGGTGGTTTCATTTCTGCCTATTTCCACCACGCCTACACTCACCGTGACCGGAATTTCAATCTTTTCAAATTCGAACTGACAATTTTGAATGTGGGAACGTACTTCCTCTCCTACCTCTTTCGCCGCCGACAGAGAAGTTTCTGGCAAAATAATCGCAAACTCCTCCCCTCCGACTCTTGCGAAAATTTCGTCTTTGACGAGTAAGTGAGAAACCAAATCAGCTAACGTCTCTAAGACATAATCCCCCGCATCATGACCACGTTTATCATTGATGACTTTAAAAAAATCCAAATCAAATAATAACAACGCGGAGTGATAATCCGGAGCTTGGGATTTAATAACTTCTTCTGTGAGCTTTTCGAAAAAAACACGTCGATTGTAGATGTTGGTAAGAGCATCAATTTGGCTTTGATGGCGAAGAAGGGTTTCAACTCGGTGGCGATTGGAGATGTTGCGTGTAAGAATAAGGACAACGCGACGACCTCGGTATTTTATAGCGAGTGGGCAATATAATGAACCAGGATCAATAGAATGGTTAATTAACGCTAAAATAGTCGACCATTTGCATACTTTTTATCCATATGCAAAAAATATCTCAACTCAGATACAAAAAACGCCAAACAGCTAGGCTATTCGGCGTTTTTTAAGAATTGGGAAAATGACTCGTTACACGGCGGTTTGCTTAATCTGCTCTACAATAGCTTTCAAACCATTACCACGTGACGGGCTTAAATGGGAGACAAGCCCCAGTTGATCAAAATAAGCATCAATATCAAATGCTTGAATTTGATCGGCCGTTTTACCGTCATAAGCTGCCATTACCAAGGCAATCAATCCACGGACGATACGCGCATCGGAGTCCGCACAAAAATGCCAAACGCCATCTTGCTCTTGACTCACTAACCACACCAAGCTTTCACAGCCCGAAACGGTAACTTGTTCTGATTTCAGCTCTTCTGGCATTTGTGGCAGCTTTTTACCCCACTGAATAACCTGACGGTAACGATCTTCCCAGCCTTTAAATTGCTGCATAGTCGCGACAATGTCTTCGCTGGTGATATCTGTACCAAATGGAGAAACGGGAAAATCTGTCATGATGCGCTCTTCTTCTAGTTTACTGCTTATATTTTGAAATCAACTTCTCAACGATTCGCGATACCGCGACAAAGCCAAACGTTGCAGTTACGACAGTCGCCGCCCCAAAGCCGCTAGCACAATCCATACGTTTTGGACCTTCCGCTGTCGACTTTACACCACACACTGAACCATCTGCTTGAGGATACTTCAGCTGCTCGGTTGAAAATACGCAATCAATACCAAACTTACGAGCCGGGTTCTTAGGGAAGTTATGATGACGACGCAGGGTGTCTTTGATTTTCTTCGCTAGAGGATCTTGGATCGTTTTCGTTAAATCAGCGACCATGATCTGCGTTGGGTCAACCTGACCACCAGCGCCCCCCGTAGTGATCACTTTGATCTTGTTGCTGCGGCAATACGCCAACAAAGACGCCTTCGCTTTTACGCTGTCAATCGCATCTAGCACGTAATCAAACTCTTTGCTTAAGTACTCATGTTGATTGTCTGGCGTGATGAAATCATCAATCAGGTTGACTTTACACTCTGGGTTGATCAATTTGACACGCTCGGCCATCACTTCAATTTTGCTTTGGCCAACGGTGCCCGTCATCGCATGAATTTGGCGGTTAATGTTCGTGACACAAACATCGTCCATATCAATCAGAGTTAGCTCACCGATCCCTGTACGAGCCAGCGCTTCCACCGCCCATGATCCCACGCCACCAATACCAATCACACAAACGTGTGCAGCGCGAAGAATGTCCACTTCGCTGTTGCCATAAAGACGACGAGTGCCGCCAAAGCGTTGATTGTAGCTGTCAGATGCTGGGGTATCGAGTTCACGCATATTGAAGTCCAGATGATCGATAGAAAAACAAAGAGTGCGATTTATACGCACTCTTTGATGAAATGTCTAGATAAGAGAGTGTTCCTCTCTCTTGGACGACTATTGTAGCTTTTCTGGCGGTAAAGCCCAAGGCGCTTGAGTTGGTGAGTTTTCTAACCCAAGTTTCCACACTCGACCAAAATGCTTGTAGTGCCCTGCTTCCGTTCCTGCTCTCGCACCAATGCCATGATACAGATCCAAATGGTTTTGTTTTACCGCACCACCAGTGTCTAAAACGATCAGCATTCGCAGTTGATGCGCACCGCTCCACGTACCATCGGCATTCAACAGCGGCACTTCCGCCAAGATTGGCGTACCCATTGGTAAGATAGAACGGTCACCCGCGACGGCGGCCATTGGCAACAACGGAATACCAGCCGAGCCTGTTACTGGCGCTTCTGCTTTTGGCGCAAAGAAAACGTAAGAAGGGTTTTGCTCCAACAACTCGCGCACTGTCGCATCGTCGTTGTCCATCACCCACTCTTTGATTGCTTTGAGGGACATTTTTTCACGCGGGACTTCACCACGTTCAATCAGAATGCGGCCAATGCTGACGTAAGCTTTATTGTTTTTACCCGCGTACGCAAAGTACTCCAACGTATCATCATCTTCAAAATGCACGTAGCCACTGCCTTGCACTTCCATCATAAATGGGTCGATACGATTAGGCGCGTAACCTAGCACCAAACCTTGTCCATCTAGTGCTCCATTGTAGATCTCCGCGCGAGTCGGACAATCTGATGAGCAGTTTGGCTTGCCATAAACTGGGTACTTAAAAATGTCGTTTGGTGTATGACGCAGTTCCATCACGGGAGAAAAGTACCCGGTAAACAACACATTACCTTTTTTATCACCACCACCCAATTGCGCGGCTTGAATGCCAAACGCACTCAACGCACTGGTATCTCCGCTCTGTTGCGCCCACTCACTTAATCGTTGATATAGCGGTTGGTACATCTTCGCCATGGATGGTGACTTTATCACCACTTGCTCAGCTTGCTTGTTAAATTCAGTAAAATCGCGTGGTTTGTTAGACTCAACCACATCCACTTGATTGAGGATCTGAGGAAACTCACCATCAAGATATTGCTGAGCACGATCATTTTGTTGAGCACAGCCAAAGAGTAGGCTCAAAGAGATAATAGGAAGGAGTTTTTTTAACACGTGTCTTTTCCGTAAAAGAGAATAGCAAAAGAATGGCAAACAAATGCATACGGTGCAATTGAAAAGCAAAGACAAAATGTTTCAACGCTAAGCCAATCCGTTTACTCGTTGTGAATTCATTCAGTTAATGCAACATGATAACAGCGGAAGAATTACGGAATTGTCCGGATTATGTTTGAAAGTAAGATTTACTGATTGAGAGATGAAATTGTGATCATCCATGTGACTCACAGACGCAAGGACTCTCAGCTTAAAAGACAATGATAAAAACGACTATCTTACCGCAATCCTTGCACGCCCCTCTAAACGGAATACAGGTAGATAATGTGCATTGGCATCCAGCTTCATTTCTGCATGCAGCTTACCCACAAAATTGAAGTGCCGCTCATTTGAACCCACTCGATACGAAAACGAATCCCCATCGAATTCAAAACTGGTCGCCACTGTAGAACCATTTACAGTAACACCGCGCTCACTCAACACAAATTCTTCACGAGCATAAGGCGCAACATCTTGCTCAACCCAGCGGCCATAAATAGTCGATTTAGGAATAGGCGGATTAATGGTTCGAGTAATCAAATCACTATACAGCATGCACACGACAACGGTTCCAACTATCGCTATAAGCATAAGAGAACGCTCTAGCCACTTACGAAGCATTGATTTAGATGACGTTTTTGACAGATTTGAAGCAGTGATCGCAGCATTCTTATTAACAGCAGAAGACATGAGGTTCACGTGTTGAGAAAAGACGCGCTCATTGTAACTCTCCCCCTCAACGGGACCAAGAACCTACCTCAATATGTTTGTGCTTTATTCCAAAATTTCACCTTGCCACCAAGTGAATAAAAAGGCATTATTTTAACATAATTAAACAAAGGAATGGCTGTAGTGAAAATTCGTAGTACTGCTCTCGTAAAAGGATTCCGTCAATCAACACCTTATGTCAATGCTCACCGCGGAAAAACCATGGTGATCATGCTGGGCGGAGAAGCCGTCGCACACAAAAATTTTGGCAATATTATTAATGATATCGCACTCATGCACAGCCTCGGAATTAAAGTCGTGGTGGTGTATGGTGCACGTCCTCAAATTAATCAGCTGCTAGAAAAACAAGACCTCACTACGCCTTACCACAAAAATATCCGCATTACGGATGAATCGGCTTTATCTGTTGTTATGCAAGCTGCCGGACAACTTCAGCTTGCGATTACTGCGCGCCTATCAATGAGCCTCAACAATACTCCGATGGCAGGTACCCAGCTCAATGTTGTTAGCGGAAACTACATCATTGCTCAACCACTCGGCGTTGATGATGGTGTGGACTATTGCCATAGTGGACGTATTCGCCGCATTGACACCGACGCGATTAATCGCACGCTAGACCAAGGCTCTATTGTGCTACTTGGCCCCATTGCGAGCTCCGTGACTGGCGAGTGTTTTAACTTACTTTCTGAAGAAGTCGCGACACAACTGGCGATCAAATTAGGCGCAGACAAACTGATTGGTTTCTGTTCAGAACAAGGTGTCATTGATGACAACGGTAATGCTGTCGCCGAGTTGCTACCAATAGAGGCGGAACATGTCATCAAGACGCTCTCTGAAAATACGTCTCCTGACCTAGATTACAACACTGGAACACTGCGCTTTCTTAAAGGATCTATTGCCGCTTGTCGTGCCGGAGTGCCTCGTAGCCACTTGATCAGCTATAAAGTGGATGGAGCCCTAATTCAGGAGTTGTTCTCTTTCGACGGTATCGGAACCCAAGTCGTTATGGCGAGCGCTGAACAAGTGAGGCAAGCTAATATTGACGATATTGGCGGTATCTTAGACCTCATTCGTCCTTTAGAAGAACAAGGTGTACTCGTTCGTCGCTCTCGAGAGCAGCTAGAGCAAGAGATTGGAAAATTTACCATCATCGAAAAAGACGGTTTGATTATTGGCTGCGCTGCCCTTTATCCGTACCCAGAAGAGCGTAAAGCTGAGATGGCTTGCGTAGCGATTCACCCTGACTATCGTGATGGAAACCGAGGTTTGTTACTGCTCAACTACATGAAACATCGTTCTAAATCCGAAACCATTGATCAAATCTTTGTCCTCACGACACACAGTCTGCATTGGTTCAGAGAGCAAGGTTTTTACGAAGTCAGTGTCGACTATTTGCCCGGAGCCAAACAAGGGCTATATAACTTCCAGCGTAAGTCAAAAATCTTAGCGCTAGATTTGTAGCTTAACCTTAAATCACGAAGCTAAATTTAACGTTCCGCTATACCAAAACCTCAAGGTGCGGGATTCAGCTCATTAACGCTCAATCCTGCACATCAAGTTTGTTTTGGAGTAAGGCCTCACATAAATCCTGCTTCGAGCTAGCGAGTCATCATATAAACACCAACTTAGAAATACGCAAACCATTGCTTGATTTTCGTTCCAATTTTATCTTTTAAATATACATTTGGTTGGCTATACTCTGCTCGCTAGTGATTGGTTTTTAACCAATACGAATGGATCTAGGTGATGTAATGTAGCCTTCACCCTAGAATACTGGGCAATTGAAAAACTAGTTAGCTCCGTATTGCACACCAAGGACAGTTGTTAATCTGACTTTAAATAAGCCGAGACGAGCACTGTTATGAGAACAATCATTTGTAATTCGCTTCAAAGCTTCTGGGATATGGCTGACAATCAGTTTTTAGAAGGCCTAGACGTCCACTGTGTTTTCCCCGTAAATGACGCTATCCGAGATTTTATTCTTGCTTATCAACAGCAATACAAAATACGCAGCGTGTCTTTTACCAACGCGTTTGCAAAACATGCATAAAAGAAGACCGAGCCATAAGCTCGGTCTTCTTGTTTTAGTTAGTAAGCCGCTGTACTAAACCACTCGCACGAGTGGTTTTCACTTTAATGCCTCGCTTCAGAACATTGAGTTCGGCGTAAAGAGCTAAACGCTTTTTCGCGCGGGTAATGCCTGTGTAAATCAACTCACGGGTTAATATCGGGCTAAAGTCTGGTGGCAAAATCATCAGGGTGTAATCAAATTCACTGCCTTGTGATTTATGGATGGTCATGACGTAAGCCGTTTCATGTTCAGGTACTCGGCTTGGCAAGACCGATTTCACACTGCCGTCAGGTAACTCGAAAAAGACTTTCAAACGCGGTTCTTCTTCACTGTCATCTCGCATACAAATACCAATATCACCGTTATACAAACCTAAACCGTGATCATTACGCGTAACCATGACGGGTCTGCCGTGATACCAAATTTCATCCTGAACCTGAATTAACTTGCGCGCCGCGAGCGCTTTCTCGATGCGTTGGTTTAGCCCAGCCATACCGAAGTCACCTTCACGGATCGCGCACAGCAGTCGGCATTGGTTGAAGGTATCTAACACCGCTTTGGCTTTACGCGTTAGCGACTCTGGCTCTCCGGTTTTAGGATCGGTTTCCTGTTGTCCAATGCGTTTGAGGTAACGACCGTATTCCTGCACCAACGTCTGCATCATTTGATTGTAATGTTGGCTACTTAGCGCGAAATGTTCGATGTCAGAAAAATCTTTCGCCCAGACATTATCTACGCTCGCAGCAGAACCTGAGTTAACCGCTTTTGCCAACTGACCAATGCCTGAGCGAGCATCAAATCGGTAGCTCTTTTGCAGCATACATAAACTATCGGCAATGCTAGATGCACTGTTACCCGTATGCGCTAAAGTATCGAAACCCGTCAGTTTTGCGATGGCTGATGCCTGCTCTTTGCCATAACCCAATGCATGGAACGAACAGATATCACCCAACACAGCCCCTGCTTCAACTGAGGCAAGTTGGTCTTTATCACCTAACAAAATCAGCCGCGCATGCTTCGGTAAGGCATCGACCACTTTGTACATCATTGGTAAATCAACCATCGACGCTTCGTCGATAACTAAAATATCCAAATGCAGTGGATTTTGCTTGTTGTGACGAAATTCTGCGCTATTAGGAATCGCGCCAAGCAATCGATGCAAGGTACTCGATTCAGTCGGAATTTTAGCTTTTAGCTCCGGAGAAACTGGCAGTTCTTGCACTGCTTTACCAATGGACTCGGTTAATCGCGCCGCCGCTTTCCCCGTCGGGGCCACCAGCTTGATGGTTAGATTTTTCTCGTGCGTCGCCTGTTCAATCAAAGCAGCAAGCAATTTGGTTACTGTCGTCGTTTTACCCGTACCAGGGCCACCAGAAATCACAGCAAATCGACGAGTTAACGCAACCGCCGCCGCAACTTTTTGCCAGTTCACACAAGCTGAGAGTGGCACGAGTTCGTCCAGTGTTTGTAAATCCTGAACCTTGCGCGCATTGCTAAGCACGGAATCAATGACGTGCCAATCCAACGATTCGCTTGCGACCACATCAAGGTGGTCACACACCAGTTGCTGACGCAACACTTGGTTACTGTTTCCCGCTTCTACTGCTTTACCTAACGCGTTAAATAGAAAATGGTATTGGCGTGCGAACAGATGGTTGAGCAACTCCGATAATCGCGCAAACTCTTGTGGTTGCAAGTTAACTGCGGCGCCCAGCTGATTGAGCTTTTCCGCCAGTGTCACTTCATAATGCCAATAGCGATGCAGATACAGACGCTCACCATCGAACATTAAAGGCAAGGCTTCTCCTTGCGCGCCGACCACGCTGGAATTTTGTAATACTTGAATCCAGTCTATGCCTTGCAACTGTGTGTTAAGCGCCAATGCCGACTCACCAAACAGCCCTAGCTTACTGGCTAAATCCGTAGATTGCCCTTGTGCATCGCACAGAGACAGACAGATATGTCCTTTACCAAGCTCACTACTGACAACACCAGCGATAAACGCCAGTGCTTGGCTGTCCGATTGTTCATCATGCGTTTGAGAATCAATAAAACAGGCGAATTGGTAGTCGAGCTGACGAATAGCACCTTTGTGCGCCAAGCGTTCCAACACTACCAATAGGCTATCTTGGTCAGAATGAAGATTGTGATTTGTCGTCATTAAAGTAGCTCCATCTGTCCGGCTTGAGTTGAGCGCGTTTCAAGTGCTTGACCATCAATCAAACGATCCATCTCTTGTAAGAAGTCTAAGGTTGGTTTCGCGGCAAAAATGCCGTGGTCACTCTGCCCATCCATGCCGCGCAAGAACAAGTAATACACGCCACCAAAGTGATGATCATATTGATAATTCGCCAATCGGCTGCGTAGGAAACGATGCAGTGCTAACGCATAAATCTGATACTGCAAATCGTAGCGGTGATCCGCCATCGCCGATTTCAGAGCCTCACCATGGTAGTGCGTCACATCGTCGCCAAGATGATTCGATTTCCAGTCAAGCACGTAGTATTTACCTTGATGTTCAAACACCAAGTCGATAAAACCTTTGAGCATGCCTTGAACGGTTTGGAAACCTAAATCCCCCGCTTTCGCCGACAACGGATCGTGACGTTGAATGACTCGGTTTAACGCCGGCGCAGACAAAACTTCGATCGGCAGCAAAAATTCCATCTCCACCAAACGTTGCGACGGTGCTTTTTGATTCAGCAGCAAAGACTTACCATCCAACGGCGTTGCGAGTACGGTATCAATCAATTGCTGTAAAATGGGTAACCACTCTTCATCGAGCTGTTCGCTTTCCATCAAGCCAAGGATGATTTGTGTATTCTCTTCCGTCGTGGCTGGCTGAGTAAATTCAATTTCCTCAAACAGGCTGTGCAGGAACGTACCCGGACGCGCACCACGAGGGAAGGTAAAAATAGAACGCTCTGGCTCCACCAAATCCGCTTCGTCTTGTTCTTCAGATGAGTCGATATCAAAACCCGTAATCTCAATCGTGGCATCATGCTCGGCGTGATGAGAGCCTTGCTTGACCAAGCCAGAATAACTGGTGATGCGCCAGTTTCTATCGATAGGGTTTTGCAGCTCTTTCGCGCTAAGATCGTATATTTCTTCTTGTGGCGCTACGTACTTCTCTTCGAGTTGCTGCGGCGGATCGGCCACAACGACACAATCAAGCTCGTCTTGTTGCTTTGTTAAACCTTGGTGCAAATCGTTAATGCCACCTTCTTGACCATTCTGAATCAAATAGCCAATCGCACTGCGGTGTACGCCAGTTGGCTCTTTGGTCGAACGACCATTGCGCAAAGGCGAGGCTCCAATAAAACACGCATACACAGCTCGCGTTAGTGCTACATATATCAAGCGTAAGTCTTCCGCCAAACGCTCTTTATCCGCTTGCTTCATGGACGCATCGTTGCCAGTGATATCCAGTACCGTGCGGTCATTGGCTGCATCGTAATATTTGGCTTCACTGGCTTCTCGATAGCTGAACACAAACGGCAGAAATACGAGGTCATACTCCAAGCCTTTTGATTTGTGAATAGTTACGATCTGCACTAAGTTACGTTCCGATTCTAAACGTTGGATTTGGTCATCACTGCCACCTAAACCGTTTTCCGCATCACTGATAGACTGAGCGAGCCAACGCAGCAGACCGTGGTCGCTATCCAGTTCATTACTGGCTTGTTGAAGCAGTTCACCGATGTGCATTAAATCGGTAAGTACTCGCTCACCATTCTCCCCCTGTGAACTCGCGCCTTCTTCTAGTAATCGCTCGGCAATATGGCGTTTGCTGATCAACGCGCGCAACATCGGCAGCACACCACGTTGAACCCAAAGTTTGCGATATTCTTTGAATTCGTTTACGGCGTTTTCCCACACCACTTCATCGTTATTAAGCGCATCCAAACTTGCTGCGTCGAGGGCAAACAGCTCAGAGGCAAGACTTGCACGCAGCGCACGGTCATTTTCTGGAGTCAGCACCGCTTGCAGCAAACGCTGTAAATCCTGTGCCACCGAACTGGTAAACACGCTGTCTCGGTTAGACAGGTACACGCTGGCAATGCCTTGATCAGCCAACGCTTGTTTGATCATTCGACCTTCACTACCTGTTCGAACCAACACCGCGATATCGCCCGCTTGAACCGCTTTCTGTTTTTCGCCATTCACCAGACACGCTTGCCCCTGTTGAGCCTGCGTCAAAATGGTTTGGATTTGGCTTGCGGTCGCCTCCGCCATTCGAGTCAGATACTCGCCTTTTGGTAGCGGTTTATCGTCCGCTTCTTGCAACCAATAAGTCAGCGCTGGTTGCTTTTGGCCACCCATAGTCCAAATGCGTTTTTCGGCATTGGGACTGTACTTAACGGGTAAGAAGGGAATATCCGAATCATAGATAAATGGACTATCAGGCAAGGCAAACACTTGGTTCACCGCCTGCACCATATCGGCACTTGAACGCCAGTTGGTTCCTAACGTGTAGTGGGCACTTACTTGGTTACGCGCTTTGATGTAAGTGAAAATGTCTGCGCCACGAAAGCCATAAATCGCCTGCTTCGGGTCACCGATCATAAACAAACCACATTCCGGGTTGTTCAGATAAATACGACTGAAAATACTGTATTGAAGCGGGTCGGTATCTTGGAACTCGTCAATCATTGCGACAGGATACAAAGTACGAATACGCGCCGCTAAAAGCTCGCTTTCGTCCGTATCGATAGAAGCAGAAAGTTGCGTCAGCAAATCATCGAAAGAGAGCCACTGTTTTTGATTTTTCGCGTTGGCCAGCATCACACGACAATGTTCAATTGCATGAGCAAGCAGTGGTGCTTTTAAGCTGATTGGGTTAGCAAGAAATGTTTCAATGGCTTCAAATACCGCGTGCTGCGGCGCACTGCCTTTCGGTGTTTTTTCCAACAAGACGTTCTGCGCGAATTTTTCCAGCTTGTCTGGATAATCGTAACCAGTAGTTTCCGTTGCCGCCCAAGCATTCACCGCCTCCAACCACGTCGGCAGAGACTTTTTGGTGTAGCTGCGTTTGTTAATATCTGAATCTGAAATCAGCGTTAAGAAGTCATCTTGGCTTTCTCGCCACTGTGCTTTTAATTCATCAATTTTTTTCAAATTTTCAGTATGAAGATCAGCCAAACTGCCTTTCATTGCAGGAACAGAAAGGCTTAACGGCGCACCGGTTAAGTAATTGCTGATGTCAGACAACAACGCAGATGGAGAGCTCCATAGCTGGCGAATTTCTCCAGCCAAGGTAAATGGCAACGGGTAGAAATTGCGACGCCAGTAATCGGCTACAACTTGCGATTTTAGGTGACTTTCATCGGTCACAAACTCGTTATTAAATCGGCTGCCAGATTCAAACGCATTTTGCGTTAGCATGCGTTGGCAAAAACCGTGAATGGTGTAGACCGCCGCCTCGTCCATCTGACGTTCTGCCTGCAATAAAATTTCTGCGGCTTGCTTGTGATCGTCAAACTCATTAAGCAAAGGTTGGATCACCGGATCGGAACTCTGTCCACGCGCAAACGCGATTCGCGCATCATGTATTCTTGCCCTGATACGATCGCGCAATTCCGCAGTTGCCGCTTCGGTAAAGGTTACGACCAGAATTTGGTCGACCGTAAGCGGTACGCGATGTCGAGTTTCCGCACTACCATGACCAAGCAAAAGGCGCAGATATAAACCTGCAATAGTGAAGGTTTTACCTGTACCTGCTGATGCCTCGATTAACCTCGCACCATGCAGAGGAAACGTCATCGGTTCTAGTGGCGTTGGTTGAGGTTGCTCTGTGCGGTCTAACGTATGTAGAGGACACTCTGCACCTGACATTTGATCCATAACGCTGAATCTCTCCGGATTATTTACTAGGACGTATCACCTAATAAATGTGATCTATAGTTAAAAATTCTATTAATATGTTTAACAAGTTGGATAATTTAGAGCTTTGTGAGATCTTTCTCACGGTTATCCATAAGACGTACCGTTAGTATGCGCCCCACGAGATACGCCAAACCCTTTTGGCGGCACAACTCAAATGAATTAAACAAAAGTATCATGGTCCCTCTGACCTTGTGGCCGTACAGCGAACGCCCTACAAAAAATAATGATTTTCTGGCGGCCACCCTACTCTTCCTTATCTTTATCCAACTGTCTTTATTACGCTTTTACATCATCGGCGTCTTGAACCGCTAAGCGCGCACCTTGCAGAACTAATGCTGTCAGCAAGCGAACCTCTGAGGCCAACTCATCATTCCAAGCAGGCCAAATTCGAGAGATGTACGCATTATTGCCTTCGCCCGGGCTCATGAAGCCATCATTGAATGCGTCAGCCATTTTCTTCAAAGATTTCTCTTCGTCATCTACCCACTGACCGCGGCTAAAGCCCGCTTCAACACAAGCCAACGCCGTTTTCGGGAAATAAGGCAAAGGCTTAGTCATACCCTCGAAGAACAAGCGAACTAATTCAGTCAGTAACTGTTTGGCATACTGCGCATCGGCAATTTCTGGGTAGATCAAATGCATCGCACCTTCTTTACGATCGTAACCAATGATGTGGGTTTTCTTAGCATGACCCGACGCCGACATGGCAAGGTGATCGGTCCACGCTGCAAGGTAATCCTGCGAGCGAATCTTACCGCTTCGGTAACGAATCAACCCAGATTGGTAACACTGGGTTAGCCAACCTGTTAGGCGAACGTTTTTCTCTTCGCCTTCATTTCGCTCAAACAAGGAATCAAACGTCAGGTCGATTTCCAAATCGTCTTGAGGCGCACCAGATAAAAACGCCAGTTTATCCACTAGCTCTTCCGCCTGAACTCGGTTGGTTTCAAATTCGATATCACCAAACGCTCCCACCGGAAGTTTGCCTTGAGCGCGCTGTTGACTCATAAAGTGTTTAAGCACTTCTGCTTTTTTCTCTGGCTGTATCAATGTCGTTTCAAGCAAGGTTTCTAGCAGCTCATCACGCATTTGATAGCTTTCCAAACCACCTAAAACAAAGGGTTCGTCGTCTTCCATCACCGGCAGTGGCGGTTCAAAGATTACTTTTAAACGACGATTGAAAAAATACTGCACAGGTAAGCGCCAGAAACGTTGCAATTCGACTAAGTCGAGCTCAAGTGGGAACGTCGCTCCTAACAGATAGTCGTCTAATGCACGGTTAAAATCACGACGAACATAGCCTTGCGATTGACTACTTTGAGTCAATGCCGCTGGAATCCATTCTTTCGCGTAGCTGGCATGCATGCCTTGGAACGCACTTGGGCTAAACGGCACCATGGCGTGGGTATTCACCAACGCATTTAATAAGTTGTCGCCAGACTCATCAACGGGCAACGCTTCATCACCACTTAAACAATAGTTTTGGTGGCAGTATTCCATCAGCTCAGAAACCAGAACCGAAGGCACTCGCTCGGTGTTGTCTTGGATTGAACGGCCAACATAACTGATGTAGAGCGTTTGCTGTGCCGATAGCATTGCTTCGAGGAATAGGTAACGGTCATCATCTCGGCGCGAACGATCGCCCGGTTTGGTTCTTCCCGTCATCAAGTCAAAACCTTCCGGCGGCATGGAACGCGGGTACACGCCGTCATTCATCCCCAGCAGACAAACGGTTCTAAACGGAATAGAGCGCATCGGCATCAAGGTACAGAAGTTCACTTGACCAGCCAGGAAGCGCTGGCTGACTCGTGTGCCAGATAATTTGTTTTGAAGGTATTGGCTGATGATCGACGGCGATAACGCATCATCAAATGCGGCATCAGCCAATTGCTCTTTGAGTTGGCTGAGCGTATCGCGAATGGATTTGAGCGCCATTTCGCCTTCTAACTCAACTGAGAAGAAGTCATCCAGCAGTGAAACCAAAGTCTCTCGCCAACCATCAATAGTCTGAACATGAGAAAGTTTGCTGCGATAAGTGCTAATTTGTTGGATAAAGTGTGCCAACTTGCCCGCAAGCTCTGCGCCCATGCCTTGCACTTCGTTGTACGGAGATAAACTACCTTGCTCGGTTTCAAATAAACCTGCGGATTCTGGCATCGCGTAGCCAAGCAACATGCGTTGAATACCAAATTGCCATGTGTTTTGACGGGTTTCCGGCAGTTCAAATTCGCGCCCGGTATTGGCATCCAATCCCCAGCGAATCCCCGACTCCTCAACCCATTGTTTGGCTTGTAAGAAATCATCTTCGCTGAGTTCAAAACGCTTTAATATCGATGGCGTTTCCAGAAGCTCGAGTAGTTCTGATGCCAAACAGCGCGTATTGGGTAAGTTCACCAACTGCATAAATGCGGCCAGAATTGGGCTCTCTTGATCGGCGGTTCGGTCAGAAATCGAATATGGAATAAAACGCTCACCCGGAGCGTTACCAAAGACCGCCTGAATCGCAGGGCTGTAAGCGTTGATGTCCGCGACCATCACGATAATATCGCGCGGTTTTAACGTTGGGTCAGCATCGAACATCGCCAATAGTTGATCATGCAGCACTTCCACTTCACGCATCGGGCTGTGACAAGCGTGTAGGCTCAGTGATTTATCACCCAAGCTAACCACTTGTTTGTGATGACTGTTTTCAATCTGTTGGTCATCTTGATGTTCTTCAAGATTGAGAATATCCGCTTGCAATTGATGGAGCAGACTGTCGCGCTCAACATCAACAAACGCCTCAATTTCATGAGATTCCAGTTGAGACAACAGATACATATTGTCACGCCCGAGTTTACCCATGGACGCCAACAGACTGTTTCCAACCACATCGGTGTGCAGCTCATCGATCACATTATCTTCCAGTGATCCTTTCAGTTGCTCAGTTTCACCTTGCACTTCCGAGTGATCGTCCTGCCACACAACGTGCTGACGATGTTTCGCCGCCAAACGAGCCAGATATTTGCGATCTCGAACTTCACCCCAGTAATAACGACACGGGTTGGTGAACATCAGATGCACGTCGATGTGTTCACCAATTGCTTTTAGCGCATCCATATAGCGAGGCGGCAACGAAGAAATACCAAAAACAAACAAACGCTTGGGTAAATGGTCAAAATTGCCGTTAAAACTCGCTAACGTATCGATAAAGTGCTCATAAAGGTTGGCACGGTGATAAGGAGACTGTCCTAATGACACAGTGTGATCGTACAACGCTTGCCACAGGATCGGCTGCCACGGATGCTCATCTTCCAGCTCTGGCACACTCTGCCCAGCTTCCCAACTTGCGATCCATTCCGGACGATACACCAAGTAACCATCGAAAATATCGGCAATTTTCTCAGCCAGCTGATACAGCTTAGAGTGGTCACTGTCATCTTTGAGGTACTGCGCTAACGGCGAAAACACCTCTTGGTTGAGAAGCCCCGGAAGCAGATGCATCAACTTCCACGTCATCGCTTCTTTGTTAAACGCACTGCGTTTTGGCACGTCTGGCAACACCTGCGTAAACATTTCCCAAATGAAAGTAGCAGGGAGCGGAAAATCAATGTTCGCGGCAACACCAAACTCTTTGGCCAATTCCATTTTTAGCCACTGGGACATGCCCGGACTTTGAACCAGAATTTGTTCTTTTTCGAACGGGTTTTCCAGCGGACTGATTCGAATCAGTTCGACAAGGAGTGATTTAAGAACGTCAACTTGGTTGGAGTGATAAACAGTAAACAAATTGGGAATACCGAGCGCCGATTGAAACTGTTAGCTAGCTTAGCACAGCCCTATTTAAACCCGCAGTGATCTCGCGTTCGGAAAAAACAAAAGGTTATATATCACTCAAATAGAGTATGAATCTTCTTAATTTTCACATGTCAATCAAGTCTGACACTTCCATACAAAATGTGACATTCGTAGCAACTATTCCATAATAAAAAACACTGTTTTATACTCCCTCTACCCATAATTTATAAACAAACAAAAAGTATGTTTCGCAAACTGTCTTCCAACAGCGCTTGGCTGATTGCTTTTTTTGCTTGCTTTGCAGTGTATCTGTCGATCGCTTGTTATCCTTTTGTGTTGTCTAACAATCTGAATGAACCGCTAACCTTGTTGCAAGGTTACTATTTGGTTTCGACTCAATATGGCTGGCTGGGCTTGATCGCTCTTCCATTTATGTTGTTGAGTTTATTGCTCTCTTTTCTACCGACTCGAGCATTCAAAGGCATCGTGGTCGCTATTGCGATCTGTCTATTGGTCATGTTTAAAGTCGATATCCTCGTTTTTCAGCAATACAAACTTCACATCAACGCTCTATTAATCCGTATGTTTTTCGAAGGTGGCGGTGATGTCTTCGATATTTCTTGGATGAGTTGGCTAATCTTCATCAGTGAAGTTGCCGTTCTGGTGATCGGGCTCGCCTGTACCGTTTGGGTAAGTAATCAACTGGCACAAAGCCGAGCTAAGTTCGTTTTGATCAGCGTCTGGTTTGCTGTATTGCTCAGCACACAGATGATTCATGCGTACAAAAACGCGCTTTACGACGATGAAGTCAGTCAGTTTTCGAATAACTGGCCACTTTACTACCCGCTGACGGCTCGTAAATTTATTTACAAACACGACCTAGTGGATGAGAACATTGCATCAAAGAACCGCGTAGAGTTAACCAACATTGAACGTAGCTCACTCAACTACCCGCTTGCGCCGATTCAAGTGCAAAGCAAAGAGAAACAGCCCAATGTTTTGTTTATCTTGGTTGACGCGTGGCGCTACAGTGATGCGACGCCAGAAATCATGCCAAATGTCAGCAAGTTCGCCGAAAAGACAGTGAATTTCACACAACACATGAGCGGCGGCAACTCAACTCAAGCGGGTATTTTCAGCCTGTTTTACAGCTTGCCAGCGACCTACTGGGAAAGCTTTTACGCAAGCCAACGCTCTCCTGTTTTTATGGATACGCTGCAAGCAGAAGGCTACCGCATGGGCATTTTTGGCTCAGCACCGCTCACCAGCCCGCCACTCTCTCGCACGGTATTCAAAAAAGTGTCGGACTTGACCCTGAAACAAACTGGGGAAACGGCCGTCGAGCGCGATCAGCAGATCACAGACAAGTTCATCGAGTTCCAAAAGCAGGACAGCGACAAACCGTACTTTGGTTTTCTGTTCTACGATGCCGCCCACGGTACGGTGTTTCCCGAGCCTGAATTTGCGAAATTCAAACCATACTGGGAACGCGTTGACCACATTTTGCTCAACAACGATTTTGACGCTTCGCTTTACCATAATCGATACAAGAACTCGTTGTACTACATCGATAGCTTGATTGGCGATGTGCTGAAAAACGTCGACTTAGACAACACCATTGTGGTGATTTCATCAGATCATGGTGAAGAGTTTAACGACCATAAGATGAACTATTGGGGCCACACGGGTAACTACAGTGACGTTCAAGTACATGTGCCTCTTTACGTGTACATGCCAAATCGTCAACCAGAGCAAATTGATTACCGCACGACCCATTTTGACGTCGTGCCAACCATGATGAATACGCTGTTTGACGTTCAAGGCACAACGAGTTCATACAGCGTTGGTCATAACTTGTTCGATAGTTCTGCCCCTCGCGATTGGTATATTGCTGGCAGCTACTACAACTATGCATTGGTCGGCAAAGAACTGATGCTTGTGGTCAATCCTGGCGGGCACTCTCAGCAACTGAATCGCCAGTTAAAAGTCGAGAAAGAACAGAAAGTTCCTGTCGATATCATTCGTCATTCTCTGGATGAGATGTCGCGATTTTACAAAAAAGGCTAGCGTCCAACATCGACGCCGATTGAAATAAAAAAGCCTCTTGGTTGTAAGACCAAGAGGCTTTTTCCTATCTGCTATTTAAGCGTGATGCGCGTGCATCAAGCGTGGCTGAATCAATAAGTTGTTGATGTACTGTAAAGCCACATAAGAGACAACAAATGTTGCCACAATCAACTCAAGACCAGCTAAGCCTCGCACTTGTTGAACATAGTGCGCAGCCAATCCTTGCAACTCCATCCAATTCGCCATTTTAAACAGCGCCGTCGCACCGATCACCATCGGGAAAGTGAACGCCGCATAGCCTGGGCTAAATGGCAGTCTAAGCAATTTAAAGAATGCTAGGTAAATGATGGCTGTCATCAATACCGCGATACCAAATAGCATAGCGATGATCACTGGTGATGGTGTCGCAGTGACCGTTAAGTACCCTGCCAATGATAAACTTGCTGGCGCTGCCATGATTGCCATTGTTGGTTTCGCTGCATCCGGAATTTCATGGGTAAACATGAAACGGTAAATCATCATCGGCAACATGATCGCGTACGCCACCATACCAAACATCAATGCACCTTGTGCCACTGGTGCTAACGTCGGGTTACCAGAGAAAGACACATCCGCAACGATGATACCCACTGGCGGTACAAACCAACTAGGAACCATGTGGTGCAATTCAAAATCTTTGGCGCGATGGTAAACAAAGCTCACCAAGAACACGATGTGCAGAACCACCGCAATCAGCCAAAGTACATCACCAGCCAATGGGTAAAAATGGCCGAGAGAGTTCGATACCACCATAGTGCCCATCGCAAATGTCGGAACCACGCTGCCCACAACCGGATGAGCAAGATCTTCTCTCAATAAATGGTTATGTAGCAAAAACTTGGTTGCCAATATAACCAACAATACGCTCGCAATACCCGCACTAATCCACTGTCCGTAGCCATGTAATTCGGTGAAGTTTTCCCAACTCCAGCCTAAGCTTGCAATACCAAGAGCCAAACCCGCCATCGGAGTTGGTGCTCCCATTACTTTTGCTTTTGTTCTTTGAATCATGATGACCTCAACCAGACTCACTCTTGATGGAGCGTATAATACGCTTGCACTTCGTTCCGATATATCTAATTATTTAAAACAAACGTTCAAAATTACTTAACGGTGGGGGTATGGCAAGTCACATTTCTCTTAAACAACTGAAAGTGTTTACGACGATCACGCAGCACAAAACGCTCACAGCAGCTTCTGATAGCCTCTTTTTATCAAAAGCCGCTGTGAGCATGGCACTCTCAGAATTAGAAAAGCAGATCGGCCATCACTTGTTTGATCGTGTTAATAACCGGCTGATTTTGAACCAAGAAGGTCAAAAACTGCTGCCACTGGCGGATGAGTTACTCAACCGAGCCAAAGACATCGAGAGCATTTTCGATGGTGACCAAGCGCTATCGGGCCAACTTCGCATTGGTGCCAGCGACACCATTGGCAACCAAGTTGCGCCCTATTTGCTTAGCGAATTTCGTCAGCAAAAGAACCATCGTTCTCAAAGCCTGTTCATTTCTAACTCTGCACAAATCTGCGACATGCTGACCGATTACGAGTTAGACATTGCCCTCATTGAAGGCAAAACACTTCACCCTGAATTGCAATCCACCCAGTTTAGCGAAGATGAAATGTGCGTGATTTGCACGCCAGATTACCCAGCCGCGAACGAAGGGCCAGTAAACTTAACCGAGCTAGAAAACAGCGAATGGATATTGCGAGAGGCGGGGTCTGGTTCACGCGAATTTTTTATGCGCGTTGTCGCGCCGCGCTTGGAACATTGGCATGAAGCTTTTCAGCTCAATACCACCGAAGCGTTGATCAACTCAGTATCTGCTGGGCTAGGCTTAGGTTGCTTGTCACGTTTGTCTGCTGAACCTGCTATTCGTGACGGTCGCGTGCAACTGCTCGACATGCCTTTAGATATGAAACGTCGCTTCTGGCTACTGGTTCACAAAGAGAAATACCAAAGCCCACTACTCAGAACGTTTATCGAATTTTGCCAAGATTGGGAACGACCAAATAACCTTTATCTAGAGAATACGCCCTCCAAGTGAAACGGAGATAGTTTAAATGCTGGTCAGTTAGTTGTACGTGTCTCTCATTCTTAGGCTTGTCGCTAGACTTAACTGGTCAAAAACTGTATAAAAAGCCAGTATCAATACACCAAGTTAGGGGACCAACCATGGCTGTAATCGTCAAGTACGTGGTAGAACGCAATGGAGAAGAGAAAATGACTTTTACCTCTAAAGCGGAAGCTGACGCATACGATAAAATGCTAGACATGGCAGACGAACTATTCACGCTGCTAGGTAAAAGTGAACTTCTAGAAGACGAAGGTAAGCAAGAAGATCTTGCGATGTACCTCGCTCAAAACAAAGAAGAAGTGCTTTACGCACTGGGTGCAAAACGCAAACCGGCACCAAAGAAAGCAAAAAAGCTTGAATCTGTAGAAGAAGACAAGCAAGAAGACGCTGCATAAGCCTCTCATTTGTTAAAGAAACGCCGCATCATGTGGCGTTTTTTATATCTGAAGGCACACATCATCATGGAAAGATCGCCCTTTCTTTCGAGCACAGATACGACAAATCGCCTTCTTTCATTTCAACAAACACCTGCTAATTGACCACCTCACAACCACATTTCTCATCAGACAGACATATCTCCCAAAAGACAAAAGGTATCCATCTACAGACTTTATCTATTTCCCCTCTTTAAACTCCCTAGCACTCTCATTATGATGGCTGACAACTTAATTATTTCTTGTCAGTGAACAGACGAGACACAAGACTCAACACATGGAGATCAACTATGGCTTTCTTTTCTCTAGCCTTTGGTACAGCGACTAAAAACCGCGATGGCAAAATCATTGAAGCGTTTTTTCCAAACCCAGTTCTTAACCCAAATGAAGAGCTTGTTAACGCACTAGCAGCAGTAACAGGTTACGAACAAGGCAACCAAGCTATCGAGATCTCTGCAGCACAAAGCGCAGAACTTGCGGCGGCTTTCGAAGCAAACGGCGATGCAGCAAACGCATCTTTCGCAACCAAAGCAGCAGAATCAGCACAGCCGCTTGTACTGGTTATTCTAGCTACGGATGAACAGCCACAATCTGTTGCTGAAGGCTTCCTAAAACTTCAACTTATCTCTAACCGTCTAGTTAAGCCACACGGCACAGTACTGGATGGTATCTTCGGTCTGTTGCACAACATCGCATGGACAAACGAAGGCCCAATCGACCTACCTGAGCTGGCTGAGCGTCAAATCGAAGCTCGCCTAGCTGGCCGTACGCTAAGCGTAGATTGCGTAGACAAGTTCCCTAAAATGGTGGACTACGTGGTTCCAACTGGCGTTCGTATCGCAGACACTTCTCGCGTACGTCTTGGTGCACACGTTGGCGAAGGCACAACTGTTATGCACGAAGGCTTCATCAACTTCAACGCGGGTACTACTGGCGTGAGTATGGTTGAAGGTCGTATCTCTGCGGGTGTGGTTGTTGGTAACGGCTCTGACATCGGTGGCGGTGCATCGATCATGGGTACGCTATCTGGCGGCGGTAAAGTTGTGGTTTCTATTGGTGAAAACTCACTACTAGGCGCGAACGCTGGCCTTGGTTTCCCAATGGGTGACCGTTGTACGATCGAGTCAGGTTTGTACGTGACTGCTGGTTCTAAAGTACGCATGCTAGATTCTGAAGGTCAAGAAGTCGAAGTGGTTAAGGCTCGCGATCTTGCTGGTGTTTCTGACCTACTGTTCCGTCGTAACTCTGTAACAGGTCAAATCGAGTGTCTTGCAAACAAGAGCGCGGTTGAACTGAACAGCGAATTGCATAAAAACAACTAATAAATAGTTAAGAAAAATCCCCCAGCAGGAAACTGTTGGGGGATTTTTTAGCTTACAGCAAAATGCGTGATTACTGATTTAAAAAGCTGACCGCTTTATCTGGGAAGTCAGTAAACAAACCATCCACCTTCACTTGGTTGTAGTACACATCCATCATGCCTTCAAAACTGTCCGTGTACGCTGGAATGCGTCCTGGATCGGCACGGAACGTGTATGGATGCACTTGCAAGCCAGCGTCTTTTGCAGCCTTCATCAACGGCTTGATGATGATATTGTCTTTGGTTGACTTATCATCCACCAGCATCGGCTTCCAAGGTCCAATACCTTCGGCGTAACTCGCCACTTTCTTCATGCCGTCGGCTTCGAACATCCAATCATAGCTGTATGGCGTTGCTGTATCGCCTTTGTACACCATAGTTTCGTTCCAATCGGTGTAAGCCATGAGCTGAACGAGCTTTAAATCCATGTCCATTGCGGGCATCAACTCACTGTTAATGCGTTGCAGTTCGTTCGCATCAAAACACTGCAGGTAAACTTTGTCGTCTTGCGAGTCGTAACCGTACTGCTTCAAGACTTTAAGCACCGCTTTAGAAATGTCCTTACCTTCATGACGATGGAACCAAGGCGCTTTAATTTCTGGGTAAATACCGATGTCGTAACCCAACGTCTTGTTAAGTCCTTGGATCAACTCAATCTCTTCAGCAAAGGTAGGAACGGTAAAATCCGATTTCCACATAGGGAATCGTGTCGGATAACCAGCGACTTTATTACCTTTATCATCGATATTAAAGCCTTCAGTTACTCGCAAGGATTTGATTTCAGCCAGAGTGAAATCAATCGCGTAATAACGGCCGTCTTTGCGTGCACGATCAGGAAAACGCTCCGCAACATCCGTTACGCGATCCAAGTAATGGTCATGCAATACGACCAACTGGTCGTCTTTCGTCATTACCACATCTTGCTCTATGTAGTCAGGTTTCATTGCGTAAGCAAGCGCTTTGGCTTCTAGCGTGTGCTCAGGCAAGTAACCCGATGCGCCACGGTGTGCAATTACAAGCGGTTTCGCAATCGCACCAGCTGAGAGGCTAAGTGCTAAAAAAGTAAGACATACTGACTTTGTTTTCATTGTTATTTCCTTGATAAAGCGAAGAGGCAGTATTCCACTGCCTCTTTAAATAAATATTACGCTAGCGCTTCCTTTTCGCGCTCTTTTTGCTCGTGGTGCGCACGCTCACCTAAGAAGGCGTACATCAAACACACAATAGAAGTAATACAAGAACCAACTAAGATGATAAAGCCACCATCCCACCCAAAGTGGTCTACCGTGTAGCCCAGAATCGCGTTTGCGGCAACTGCCCCACCTAAGTATCCAAATAAACCAGTAAGACCAGCAGCAGTACCAGCGGCTTTCTTCGGAGCGAGTTCAAGTGCGTACAAGCCAATCAGCATAACCGGACCATAGATTAGGAAGCCAATTGCAATCAGTGCCATCATGTCCACCATTGGGTTACCAGCAGGGTTAAACCAGTAAACCATCACTGCAACGGTCACTAGCACCATAAATAAGATGCCAGCAGGTGCGCGACGACCTTTAAACAGTTTGTCTGAAATCCAACCACACAATAACGTGCCTGGAATGCCGGCCCATTCGTATAAGAAGTAAGCCCATGACGATTTATCTACCGAGAAATCCTTCGCTTCTTTTAGGTAAACAGGTGCCCAGTCCAGTACGCCGTAGCGAATTAGGTAAACAAATGCGTTTGCAATTGCAATCGACCAAAGGAGCTTGTTGTTGAATACATACTTAAAGAAGATTTCCTTGGCTGTCATTTCTTGTTCGTGCGACTTGTCATAGTCATCAGGATAATCGTCTTTATATTCTTCGATCGGTGGCAAACCACAAGATTGAGGCGTATCGCGAACCGTCATCCAAACAAACACAGCAACCAACGTGGCGAAAAATGCAGGAACATAAAATGCAGTGCGCCAATCATCGTTAAATGCCCACAGGCCAAGAATAAATAGTGGACCAATCAAACCGCCACCCACGTTGTGTGCCACGTTCCAAACCGAAACGATCTCACCACGCTCTTTACGTGACCACCAGTGCACCATGGTTCGTCCACATGCGGGCCACCCCATGCCTTGGAACCAACCGTTCAAGAAAAGCAAAATGAACATCGCAGTGACGCTGCCAGTCGCCCATGGCATAAAGCCAAAGCAAAACATAACCAATGCAGACATCAACAGGCCGCCACTAAGGAAATAGCGAGGGTTGGAACGGTCAGATACGCTGCCCATTAGAAATTTAGAGAGACCATATGCAATGGAAACAGCTGCCAGCGCGACACCTAAGTCACCGCGGCTAAAGCCTTGCTCGATAAGATAAGGCATCGCCAAACTGAAGTTTTTACGAACCAAATAGTAACCGGCGTAGCCAACAAATATACCGATAAAGAGTTGCCAACGGAGGCGAGAGTAGGTGCTATCGATACTGCCTGGGGACAGACGATCAATGTGCGCCTTAGGTTTGAATATTCCAAACATAGGAACCTCATTATTTTGTATGCGATGGTAAAAAACACAAAAGGAGCGAACGAAACAAAAAAATATTCGTTCGAAAGTTCATGAATTGTATTGAGTTAGGATTTTATTTCTGTGACAAATGTTGCACATGAATTAAATATAAGTAAATACAGTAAATTAGAGCACATTAATTAGACCATCGTTCAACTTTACTCATAATTAGTTAATATGAAACTGATGTTTCAACCTCTCATTTGAGCATTCCAATTCGAAACCAATGAAACAAAGGCTCGAATAAGAACACAAATTAACCGTAAAAAGGGTGTTTCACATCCATCCTTGTTACGCGAAACCACTAAATAACTAAAAAGATGAAAAATGTTCGCGCTTAGTATCAAACGAAATAACAAAACTAATGTTATCTGAACTCAAACCTAGACAGTGATTCACGAACACAAGACATAAACCGCGTTTATTTTCCTCTCCATTTTCATAATTAACACTAATTTGGATAACAAGTTCCTCTCGAGATATAAACATTGCAACGCATTTTCTTATATCACCGCTAGTCCTTGATGTACTTGACCTCACCTTACCTCTTTAGGGTTAATTACTACGCAAAATCTGAGTAATAAATCCCCAAGCACGTAGCAGCTTCACAAAACTCCTCTTACCAGTTGTGCATTCTTTTTCACATCGGTAATTTGAGCGCTTCCCAAACACACTTCGTAGCAAAGAAATTCTTTTCGTTGTTTTCTTTTTCGATTAAAAGATGCGCCATTTAACAAAAACGAAGACTTTGATTAACAATTTTATGCTCAAACGCTCATTTTTAACGCGCGTTTGTTTTCGCAAACGTTTATATGTGCACAATAGTATCGTGCTAGACAGGCAAAAATGATCAAAGGACTTTTAACATGACAACGAACAAACACCCCTCTCTGCTCGGAGAATGTTTGGCCGAGTTTATCGGTACAGGACTACTTATCTTCTTCGGCGTAGGCTGTGTCGCAGCCTTAGTTCTAACAGGCGCATCATTTGGACAATGGGAAATCAGTATTGTATGGGGCCTAGGTGTCGCCATCGCTATTTACTGTACAGCCGGCGTTTCAGGCGCGCACATCAACCCAGCGGTAACCATCGCACTCGCTATGTTCCATGGTTTTGATAAGGCGAAAGTGGTGCCATACATCATCGCCCAAATGCTTGGCGCATTCTGCTCTGCTGCGTTGGTTTACAGCTTATACAGCAACCTTTTCACCGACTACGAAATCGCACATAACTTCGTCCGCAGTAGCCAAGATGCACTAGCAACCGCTGGTATCTTCTCAACCTATCCACATGCTTCTCTCTCTTTCTTTGGCGCTTTTGCTGTGGAATTCGTTATCACTGCTGTGCTGATGTTTGCGATTTTGGCTTTGGGCGATGAAAATAACGGCGCTGCACGAGGTGCAATGAACCCGCTGTTAATCGGTATTTTGATTGCCGTGATCGGTGGTTCTCTTGGTCCACTAACTGGCTTCGCGATGAACCCTGCGCGCGACTTTGGACCGAAACTGTTCGCTTACTTCGCAGGCTGGGATTACGCTCTGACAGGTGCTAAAGACATTCCTTACTTTATCGTGCCTTTACTTGCTCCGATTGCAGGTGCGTGTTTTGGTGGTTGGTTGTATCCAAAAGCGATTGCGGCTTACCTTCCACAACAAGGCCACGGCTGTACAATTCCAAACCAATGTGAGACGGAAGAAGAAACAGAAGAAGCTAGAGCTTAAAACTGACGCAACTCGAACATTTACTAAAATATAAATAACGAAACAAAAGGATTCTTACCATGACTGAGCAAAAATACATTGTTGCCCTAGACCAAGGTACGACAAGCTCTCGCGCAGTAATTCTTGATCATGACGCGAACATCGTAAGCGTCGCACAGCGCGAATTTACTCAGATTTATCCAGAGGCAGGTTGGGTAGAACATGACCCAATGGAAATCTGGGCAACACAAAGCTCTACGTTGGTAGAAGCTCTAGCTAAGTCTGGCATCCGTAGCGACCAATTGGCGGCTATCGGTATTACTAACCAGCGTGAAACTACTATCGTCTGGAATAAAGAAACAGGCAAACCCGTTTACAATGCGATCGTATGGCAATGTCGCCGTACTGCTGACATCTGTGAAGATTTAAAAGCGCGTGGTCTAGAAAACTACGTACGTGACAACACAGGTTTGGTGCTTGACCCTTACTTCTCTGGCACTAAAGTGAAATGGATTCTGGACAACGTTGAAGGCGCGCGCGAAGACGCAGAAGCAGGCAAGCTGTTGTTCGGTACCGTCGATACTTGGTTAGTTTGGAAGATGACTCAAGGCCGCGTTCACGTGACCGACTACACTAACGCATCGCGTACCATGCTATTTAACATCAACGATCTATGTTGGGATCAGAAAATGTTAGATGAGCTTGGTATCCCAGCATCTATGATGCCAGAAGTAAAACGTTCATCGGAAGTTTACGGTAAGACCAACATTGGTGGTAAAGGCGGTACTCGTATTCCTATTTCTGGTATTGCTGGTGACCAACAAGCTGCGCTTTACGGCCAAATGTGTGTTGAAGCGGGTCAGGCGAAAAACACTTACGGCACGGGTTGTTTCTTGCTAATGAATACGGGCCAAGAAAAAGTCACTTCGACGCACGGCCTACTGACAACTTTGGCTTGTGGTCCTAAAGGTGAGCCTGCTTATGCACTTGAAGGTGCCGTATTCATGGGTGGTGCTTCTATCCAATGGCTACGTGATGAATTGAAAATCCTAAACGGTGCAGAAGACTCTGAATACTTCGCAACCAAAGTGGATACCTCAAACGGCGTTTATGTCGTGCCTGCCTTTACTGGTTTAGGCGCACCATACTGGGATGCCTACGCACGTGGCACGATTGTCGGCCTTACTCGCGGCGTGAACTCAAACCACATTATCCGTGCGACTTTGGAAGGCATCGCTTACCAAACTCGTGACGTACTGGATGCGATGCAAGCCGACTCAGGTATTAAACTTGCGAATCTTCGCGTCGATGGCGGTGCGGTAGCGAACAACTTCCTAATGCAGTTCCAATCAGATGTATTGAATACAGAAGTACACCGCCCTCAAGTAACAGAGGTTACCGCTCTTGGTGCAGCCTACCTTGCAGGTCTTGCCGTGGGTTACTGGGACAGCATTGACGAGTTGCAGAATAAAGCGGTGCTTGATCGCACGTTTGAGCCGCACGATGATGAAGAAAAGCGCAATCGTCGTTACAAGGGTTGGAAACGCGCAGTGAAATGTGCACAAACATGGTCTGAACTTCACGACGAAGAAGATTAATCTCATCTCCATAAGAAAAAAAGAGCGCCATTTGTGCGCTCTTTTTGCGCTTTATCCCCGATTCCTGAACTCGCTTACTTCTCACAACGAGCAAATTCGAGCACAATAGAGCTTCGAATTTGAAGCATTGGCCGTTACCAATGCACAAGGGAGTGGTAAGTGAAGCAAATACCTCGACACCAGCAGATTGTTGAGTTGGTGAAAAAACAAGGCTATGTCAGCACGGATGAGTTGGTAGAAAGATTCAATGTCAGCCCACAAACCATCCGACGCGATCTTAATGAACTCGCCGACGACAACAAAATTCGTCGTTATCACGGTGGTGCAACCATCCCTCTCAGTTCTGAAAACACATCTTACAACACGCGTAAAGCGCTCAACTTCAATGAAAAAGATGTCATTGCAGACGAGGTAGTCAAACACATTCCAGATGGTGCCACACTATTCATCGATATTGGCACCACACCAGAAGCGGTTGCGCGAGCGCTCAATAAAAACCATAAACAGCTACGCGTGGTTACCAACAATATCAACGTGGCAACCATTCTCTTCCCCAACCCAGAGATCAAAGTCATCTTAGCAGGCGGTGAAGTTCGAAGTCGCGATGGCGGCATTGTTGGAGAAGCCACTCTCGACTTCGTTAAACAGTTCCGTCTCGACTTTGGCATTCTTGGCATCAGTGGTATCGACTTTGATGGCTCGCTATTAGACTTTGATTACCACGAAGTAAGAGTCAAACAAGCGATCATCGACAACAGCCGCAGTGTATTTCTTGCCGTCGACCACACCAAGTTCGGGCGCAATGCCATGGTGAAGCTAGGCAATATCGCTCAGCTCAACATGATCTTTACCAACAAGCAGCCACCAGAAGAAATCTTGTCGATTTTAAAAGAAGCTTCAATTCCACTTGAAGTCGTTGAAGCGAACGAGACAAACTTCGAAAACGAGTAGTTTCAATCATTAATTTGCCTCTCAAATGACCTCTGTCTTAATTAGGCAGAGGTTTTTTTGTGCCTAAATCACACAAAACGCTCACAAACGAAAATAATAGATGATCACAAACGAAACCTAAGCTAGGATTAGATCATGTTCTAAAATGCTCGTTCGCTCACCAAGAGGTCAAATTTATGAGTATACAAAAAAATGCTTCCACTACTAGCTCATCCACTACCTTAGACTTGATCGTAATTGGTGGCGGCATCAACGGGGCTGGTATTGCGGCAGACGCAGCTGGCCGCGGTTTGAGTGTTGGCTTATACGAAGCAAATGACTTCGCGTCCGCTACTTCTTCGGCAAGTTCTAAACTGATCCACGGCGGTTTACGCTACCTTGAACACTACGAGTTTCGTTTGGTTTCGGAAGCGCTCGCAGAACGTGAAGTTATTCTTCGCAAAGCGCCTCACGTTGCCCTACCAATGCGTTTCCGTTTGCCTCATCGCCCATTCCTACGCCCAGCTTGGATGATTCGCTGTGGTCTGTTCCTTTACGATAACTTGGGTAAACGTACGACTCTGCCAGGCAGCAAAACCGTCAACTTAGCGAAATCGGGCTTGCTAAAACCAGAAATGAAAACCGGTTTCGAATACTCTGACTGTTGGGTTGATGACGCGCGTTTAGTATTACTTAACGTTCTGGCTGCTCGTGAAAACCATGCAGAAGTACGTAACTACTGCCGCGTAGAAAAAGCACACCGTGAAGGTGGTATCTGGCATGTCACAATTCATGACGTGATGACAGACCAACGTTTCGAACGCAAAGCAAAAGCACTAGTAAACGCAGCTGGCCCTTGGGTAAAACAGTTCTTTGATGATGGATTAGAGCAAGCCTCTCCTCGCAACATTCGCTTAATCAAAGGCTCGCACATCGTTGTTCCTCGTATCCACAACGAACCGCAAGCCTACATTCTTCAAAACAAAGACAACCGCATCGTATTTATGATTCCTTACTTAGATAAGTTCTCAATCATTGGTACAACAGATGTGGAATACAAAGGTGATCCACGCGAAGTGGCGATCTCAGATGACGAAGTCGATTACCTCATCGACATCGTAAACCAACACTTTGTCCACCAGTTGACTCGCGAAGATGTGGTTTGGACATACAGCGGTGTTCGTCCTTTATGTGACGATGAATCTGACTCTCCGCAAGCGATCACACGAGACTACACGCTAGAACTCGATGCGGAATACGACCATGCACCTCTGCTTTCTGTCTTTGGTGGTAAGCTGACGACCTACCGTAAACTGGGTGAAGCGGCAATGAAAAAGCTGGCTCCTTTCCTACCAGAGATGGGAAGCGACTGGACGGCAAATCAAACCCTACCAGGTGGTAACTTCAGCTGTAGTCGTGAACAATTAGCTAAACAAATTCATGCTAAATACGCTTGGGCGCCAGAAGCATTGATTCTTCGTTACGTAACACAATTTGGTACCCAAACGTGGAACTTAATGGAAGGCACAGCAAGCGAAGCTGACCTTGGACACGCGTTCTCATCGCAAACCGGCGGTGTTTACCAACGTGAGATCGACTACTTAATGAACCATGAAATGGCAATGACCGATGAAGACATTTTGTGGCGTCGTACCAAACTTGGTCTGTACATGAACGATGAAGAAAAGCAGGCTTTATCGGACTATTTAAAAGAAAAGCTACAACAGAAAGTGGTTAATCTTTCTCAAGTTGGCTAACTGCTCCTCTCCACCCCACTAGAAAGCCTGCCTCGCTGCAGGCTTTTTTATTTTGCTGTTTTTACACCACACTTTGGCTTGCTTCACTTGATTACAAATAAGAGCAACTATTCATAGACATTTAGCGTTAAATGCAATCATACTCATTTGAATAATTATCCCTGAATAACTTCATGGCGCTGGGTTCAGAACGTTATCACTGATGCACTTCCCGGAAAAAATGCAGTGGAAGAACAGGCTCTTTCCGAGTTATTTGGGGAAAGGCTCAGACAAGGAAAAGAAAATGGGTTTTATGATTGAACATTGGGATTTTTCAACCCCAGAAGCAACTCAGCAATCCACAACGGCGGAGCAGATTCAAGCCAAACATTGGTACCATTGTGAACGGCTGCATCCCGATATTCGTGGCTGGCTAGAGCAAAACCAAGTGCCACGTGCCACTGTTGATCACCTGTTAGCCGACGAAAGCCGACCGTCTTTCCACCCTTTGGATGACGAGAACTTCATGTTGATTTTACGAGGAGTCAATATGAATGGCGATGCTTCACCAGAAGACATGCTCAGTATTCGAATTCTCTATTTTCAAGGCGCACTGATTTCAACACGTAAGATCCCATCGCGTGCCATCATGGAAATTCGTCAAGCATTGGCGGAACACAAAGGTCCGAAAAGCCTTGCTGGTTTACTTCATCAGATTATTGAAGGATTAAATAGCAAAATAGATGTTTACCTTGATACGATTGAAGAGACGTTAAACCAGTTTGATGTGAATGATGAATCGACGTACAAGCATATGGCGACTCAAAAAGCGCTTATTTCCATCAAACGTTTTATTCGCCCTCAGCAATATGCTATTCGTGATCTCGTTGAATCAGAGTCCGAGTTGGTGGCTTTAAGGCCCCATCAATATCGCTTCGCCCACAATAATATTACGCGCATAAATGAAACACTTGAGTTTTATCTTGGAGAAGTCGCACTCTTTCAAGAAGAAATCAAACATCATCGTGACGAGAAAACTAATAAAAACAGTTATCTATTTACCTTGGTGGCGACTATTTTCTTGCCAACCAGCTTCCTAACAGGTTTGCTTGGCATCAACATTGGCGGTATGCCAGGCGTGGAATCCGCCATGGCGTTCACCTGGTTCTGTATCGCTTTAATTGTCATCTTTGCTCTAGAGTGGTGGCTATTCAAACGCTTGGGGTTCACGAATAAAACGGACGACGAAGACGAATAAGCGCTAATCCTATAAAGAACAAAAATCAAAAGAGGAGCGCGCGGCTCCTCTTTCTCTACTCACATTAGCGCCCTATCCGGGATGACCATCAACGCGAGGGGTAATAAGCATCACGCCAAAGCGCCAAACAAACAGGCCAAATGCGACAATCCACAATCCGCCACTGATATTAATCCACAGCATCATATTGGCAGGATCAAATATCACGGCAAAACTGCGAACCAAAGCTGCCGCGGTAATCGCCGCAAACGCAAGGCTCATGTTCGGACCTTTGTAGATCATGCGACCAGTATGTCCCATCGTCACGCGTGCGATCATCGCTAAAATCAAGCCGCCTAATGCACCTATCGCAAACAGGTGAATCAGGTTATGGCTGGCAAATGCATCTCCCCAAGTGCCTCGCAAAATTAAGCTTAGTGGCAAACACAAATACGCAGCATGCAGCGACCACACTAAAGGCTCGCTCAGGGTTAACCAAGGTTTCCAACGAACAAAACGCACCAACTGAGCAACTCCTGCAAACAGCATCAACGGATTGCCTAATTCTGCAAACGTCACAGGGAAAAAGCTCAGCACAAATAGCATTACCAACGGCAAGTTCGCGAACCATTCTAACCAAGCCAGTGGTTGCGCTTTTTCGAAATTAAATCGACGCGCAGTAAAGAATGGAATCACACGCCCGCCCATGACCGACAGTAACAACGTAAACCACCACAACATCGCCTGCCATACAGCAGAAGAGCTAAACGGCGGCATGCCTTTTATCGTCGCGTAACTTGCAAAGTTCGCAAAGATGGCCAAAAGAAACAGCGGTACAAAAAACAAGTTACGCCAGCCTTTGGCTCGATACACACGAATGCCCACCTCATAGGCGACAAACAGTAAAAATACCGCTTCGATACTACTGGTTAACCACAACGGTGCTGGTGTCCAAAGCAATATGCGGGGCACTAACCACAAGCCAAATAAAGCCAGAAGCATGTAATGCTTGGTGCCATTAATGCCAGTCCAGTTTTGTACCGCGGTCAGTACAAAGCCAACTACGATTGCCATCGAAAAACCGAACAACATTTCATGTACGTGCCACCATAATGCCGGTACAGCTAATGCGTTTGGCTGTCCGCTCTGGAACATCCACACCCACAACGCGATCGCAACAATGGCGTAAATCGACCCAAACAGAAAAAACGGCCGAAAGCCTAATCGCAGCCATGCGGGGATTTTTTCTTCCACTTTTTTATCGGTGATATTCAGCATTATCTTGCCCTCAAGCGTCTCTCGATGCTGGTTAACTCAACTACAATATTGATGCTACCATAAACATGCATAAAAAATACATGTTAAGAGTTAAGATTATACTTAAGAGGTAAAGTTGTGCTTCAGAGGCGGGTTAGGTATAAACGGTGAGAGACACAACCATCAGTTAAGGGATGCAACGAAGATGTACATATTTGGCTATGGCAGTTTGATTAATTCTGCGTCACGTAAGTTAACCGGACAAACGGGAGAAGCCATTCCCGTCATTGCTCATGGACTGGTGCGCTACTGGGGAAAAATTGATGACAGCTACACTCTGTCTCCTCTGGTTGTAAACCAAGGCGATGGGCAGGTCAACGGCGTTTTACTCGAAGTGAATGAAGAGGCTCTCGCAGAATTCGATCGCCGTGAGCGTGGTTATCATCGTATTCAAATTCAGCCAGATCAAATAGAAACGGACGCGAACTTTAACCAAGAACATAGCATCTGGGTTTACGTAAAAGACGAGCCATTACCACCGTGCGTAAAAAGCCCAATCATGCAAAGCTATGTCGATACCGTGCTAGCAGGTTGCTTAGAAGTATCTCATGCGTTTGCAGAGCATTTTGTGCGTCACACCATTGGCTGGCAACACGCAAAAGAAAATGACCGCCACCAACCTAAATATGGCAACCTTGCAGGCGTGCAAAAGTATCATTACGAGTTGATTGATAATCTGATTGCCCAAAATTCGTAGCTCAATCCCATCTATAAAAACAGCTCTAAACTAAGAGCTGTTTTTACAATAGAGCGACCAGTGAACTGATTAAACAATTCTCACCCCAGTCGGCATCGCTCTTTCTGGCGTAAGCAACACACTTTCGGACTCATCATCCGTTTCTGCGCATAACAACATACATTCAGAGGTTTCACCGCGCATTTTGGCTTTGGCAAGATTACACAACACGACCACTTGTTTGCCCATCAACTCTTCCTCGGTGTAATAAGGTACTAAGCTGATTACGGTTTGAAGTGTTTTTTCACCAATATCAATTTGCACAATGTACAGCTTGTCTGCATTTTGATGACGAGCCACTTCAATGATTTTTCCGGTACGAATTTCCAGTTTGGCAAAATCAGAGTAAGCGATAGTTTCCATAATTAAAACCTCAGTAAAGTTTTACTAAAAAGATAACGTTTACACTATCAGTAAGCTTAATAAATACAAGTGGTAAAGATCTCATTTCCGAAAGCAAATCTCCTATCAAATTGAACTTATTACACAATGGGTGTTTAATACTTCCAGTCAAAATTTTTAGCCACTAAAGGTTCTATATGGCAACGATCAAGGATGTCGCGAAAGAAGCCGGTGTTTCGGTCGCAACGGTTTCTCGCGTGATCAACAAGTCCCCAAAAGCCAGTCAATCATCGGTAGAGTCGGTCACCAAAGCAATGAGTAAATTGGGTTACAGACCCAATGCCGCAGCTCGTGCCCTGGTGAGCCAAAGCACCAATACCATGGGTGTGTTGGTGAGTGATGTGTCCGATCCTTTCTTCGGCACGCTGGTCAAATCCGTCGATAATGTCGCGCGCGAAAATGGCAAACATATCTTGATTGGCAACGGTTACCATAATCCAGAAGATGAGCGTCAAGCCCTAGAATTACTGATCAACAGCCGTTGCGATGCAATAGTCATCCACTCGAAAGGCTTATCTGATGAGGAGCTAATTGGCTACGCCCAAGAAGTAAAAGGTATGGTGCTTATCAATCGTCATATCCCAGAGCTGGCTGAACGCTGTATTTCCCTTGATAACCGCAAAGGAGCATTCCTCGCGACAGAATATTTAATTCGTCACGGGCATCGCAAAATCGCTTGCATTGCCTCATCCCACGATATCGAAGATACCGATGAGCGATTGCAAGGTTACCAAGCAGCATTGAAAGAACATGGTATTGAACTCTCCAAAAGCTACATCGAATACGGTGAACCCAACAGTGATGGTGGCGAAGTTGCGATGACCAACCTGTTAACCAAATCTTTGGAGATTACTGGAGTGGTGGCCTACAACGACTACATGGCCGCTGGCGCACTGGCAGCGTTAGATCAAAATGGCATTGACGTACCAAGTAAGGTTTCTATGGTCGGGTTCGATGATGGCTTAATCGCCCGCTTTGTTCACCCTAGCTTGACTACTATTCGCTACCCAATCGAGATGATGGCAGAACGCGCCGCCCGTTTGGCTTTGGCGCTATCTCGTGACGAAAAAATTGAAGACGAAACCATTATTTTTAGCCCAACTTTAGTACGAAGAAACTCTGTCGAGCGTTGTTGATGGTGAATAATCTGTAATTTGAAAACGAAAAGCCCGCTCAGGTTATTGAGCGGGCTTTTTCTTTGAGCACTTGTCGAGACGATATGGACTCTAGCTCAAGGCTTCGTTCGGTTTTGCAGACTTCACGTCAACGCCTTCCGCAAACTCACCACGCTGTAATTTTTCTCGTAAAATCGCGTGTTGGTCTTCGGTAAATGTGTAGCGAGACATAATAAAGATGCGCACTAAAGCTCCCAATGCGGGTAGCAACGCAATACAGAAGAACATGCCACTGAGCGCGGTTTCCGTTTGCACCGCATTTGGTACATAGCCAATCATCGTCAAGATTACCCCCGTTAAGCCGCCCGCTACCGCAACAGAAAGTTTGCCTGTAAAGGTTTGTCCCGAGAACGTGATCGCCGCTGTACGTTTGCCACTGTGGTAGTACGAGTACTCTACTGTGTCTGCAATCATGGCCGAGATAAGAGGGTTGGTCATCATAAAGATGCCTGTAATCACCGCTAACCACGCCATCACGACCGTTGGATTATCATAGCCAGTAAAATAGAACCCAATGCGAGCGATGATCTCTAAAACACACAGCGCAATAAAGATGTCACGTTTTTTGAAACGCTTTGTCAGCACAGGCGTAGCCAAACACGCAATCGCACTTACCAAAGTGATGGTACCAATCAGAGAGACTAACCCTGCGTCACCCATGTTGTATGTGAAGAAGAAAATGTATAAGCCATTCACCAGATTGAAGAACACATTCATGAAAAACGCTGCCAGAATAAAAAACAACGGCTTGTTTTTACGAACGGCTTGAAAGGTTTGTTTTAGCGTGACTTTTTCACAGCTCTTCGTCGAGATGCGTTCTTTGGTGTTATAAAAACCGTTCAGCATGAAGAACAAACCCGCAATCATCAACACAATCACAGCTGGTAAGTAACCCTGATCTGCCCGGCCATCAGCGAAGTAAGCGCTCAGTTTTGGGAACACAACCAAAGTCGCACCAATACCCGCATTCACCCCTAACATGGCACAAGTTGCCGCTTTTGCTCGCTCTTGTGGTTCATCCGTCATAACAGAAGACATAGACCAAAACGGCACATCAGAAATGGTGTAAAGCGTACCCCAAAGAATGTAAGTGATACCGGCATACATCACTTTTGTCGATGTATCAGCATCGATGTTATAGAAAGCGGCCACCGTGACCAGAACAATCAGAACCGGCGTAAACAGCATGTAAGGGCGGAATTTACCAAAGCGAGAGTCTAACGTGTCCATGTATCCGGCAATGAGCGGATCGTTTACCGCATCCCACACACGAGCAATCAAAAAAATCGTACTCGCCGCAATTGGAGAAATGCCCAAAATATCGGTATAGAAATAAAGAATAAAAGAGCCGACTAGACCAAAGCTAAAGCACTGGCCTACCCCATAGCCGAAGTAAGACATCAGCTCCTTATTAGTGAGTTTGTTTTGTAGAGTAGTCATTGTTCACGTCTCAATTGATTTTATTGTAAATAAGAAACCGACCCATTTCTCAGAGTCGGCTCACAGGCAATTAATCCACTTCTGCGAGTGTTTTGATCAATTGCACTTCGCTTGCGTCATACGGCTGTCCTTGCTCATCAAGCAGATCGTGGAACCATTGACTCGCATAGTTTGCATCGCTACGTTTTATCTCTGGCCAAGGCAGATGCGTTTGTGTTTTTCCTTTCACTAATCCCCACTGGTAGCAGCCAATGTTTTTCTGTTTAAAGACCGGAAGCTGTTCGTGCATGTACGATTGCGCATGACGAGCAAGCCACTCAGTACACATCATTGGTCGGTTGTAGCTTTCTACAATTTCAACGGCTTTATGGAACAGATCGAGTGGTAAGTAAGCGTGGAAAGTAATGATGTCCGACAGCTCCATCGCTTTTCGATCGGTTGGGTGTTCATAAATCGGTAGACTTCGGTCAAGAATGCTTGGCGCATGCCAAGCGCCGACGGTAAGAGGCTGAGTTGGGTTTTCTTCACGTGCCCACTCAAACGCTTTTTCCATCAGCTCATGGCTAAAGATTTCCATTTCTTCGTCATAAGCGATCTCACCCGTAGTGGTGAAAATCATGCGGTTGGTTGGCTCGTTATAGAGATCCCAAATAACGATTCGAGG
This sequence comes from Vibrio sp. 1-2 (7-a), assembly GCF_013048515.1. Lineage (NCBI taxonomy): Bacteria > Pseudomonadati > Pseudomonadota > Gammaproteobacteria > Vibrionales > Vibrionaceae > Vibrio > Vibrio sp. 1-2 (7-a). Next base: position 165,132 of record NZ_VHSQ01000001.1, on the reverse strand, counting down.
GTCATTTTTGTAGGTAGAGATGATGTCGCGAATATACGCTTCGACCTCACCCCACATAGATTTGTCCATCACCACATTGCGACCAGGACTTGCTGCTGCTTGGCTGTTGTGCAAATCCGGTACGGGCGCTTTTTGTTCACCAAGATAAGGATGGTCGCCCGAGAAACCGCAGTCATCCATCGGCGTGAGCATCACTTTGATTTGATTGCGTTCGCAAATATCCAGAAAGCGCTCAATTCGCGCATGTAAACCATCGCGATCCGCTTGCCAAACTATAAATGGTAAGTTGGTACGTAAAGTGTTGTAACCCACATCATGCGCCCAAGCTAACTCTTGTTCCATCACCTCAGGTGCAAAAGATTCCGCTTGCCACATCTCATTCCAGTTAACCGCTGTGCGCGGTAAATAGTTAAAGCCACGTAGCCAGCCATGCTCTTTTTGCCATTGCCACGCTTTCTCTTCCGACCATCTTTTCATCTTACTCACCTTAAAACTAAATTATTAACTAATAATATTAGCTAATATATTAATTAATAATTTAATGACTAGGTAGTCAAAGAATAAACGTGGTTAAAATCACAGCTTTTAAGTTGCTCTGACTTACTTTTGTGATCTTTATCTTTAAAGGATGATCCGAACTTAATCTTTAGCTAATATCTTTAGCTAACGAAATTAAGTAAAAGAACAGAATGGCTAAAAAAATCACCATGAGTGACATTGCGGCGGCGGCTGGCGTCTCTCAGTCGACCGTATCGCTGGTATTGAATGGCTCAACTTCCGTAAAAATCGCGGAAGCGACCAAACGTAAAGTGCTCGAAACCGCAGAATCACTTGGCTACAAAAACAAAAAGGTTGCCCATGCTTTGGGACGCCCTAAAAAGATCGCATTGGTGATCAACGGCTTAACCAGTTATGACCCATTTATCGATGCCATCAATGCAGCGAGAGAAGAAGCGTGGTCGAACGACTACATATTGGTGACGTTCAATTACAGCCATGATGAAGTGTTGGCAAGCAAGATTGAGTCGGAGATCAACGGCGGTGATTACGCAGGCTTGGTTTACGCATCCAGTATGACGCGAGAGTTGGAGCAGCAACGCGTCACAACTTCCTTACCGACTGTACTGCTGAACTGCACCAACGAAGAACACACCGAAACGCCAAGTATTTTGCCGGCCGATATGATTGGAGCTTACAAAGCAGTTTCACACCTCACGACGCAAGGCTATCGTCGCATTGCCATGCTGTCTGGTGAAAGTTGGATGCTAGCCAGTAAGCAACGTGCCGATGGTTATCGTCAGGCTCTCATTGATGCAGACATCATTCCTAACTCAGAGTATTTAGTCGATGCAAACTGGTCGCTAAAAAAAGCGCACCAGCAAACACTGGCACTACTGAATATGGAGCAACCGCCAGAAGCGATTTTCTGTGGCAGCGACTATATGGCAATGGGGTGCTACCAAGCGATAGCGGAGTTGGGGTTGAAGATTCCTCAGGATGTTGCCGTTGTCGGTTACGATAATCAGCAAATCGCCTCTGAAAGCTTCCCAGCATTAACGTCGGTTGAACTGCCCTACTCAGACATGGGTAAACTCGCAATCGAATCGTTGATGGCACTGATTGAAGCGCAACCGTTGCTTTCTAACAAACGCAAAGTAGAGGGTGAGCTCATCGTTCGAACCTCTTCGACAAAAACAAAAAAGGTGGGCATGTAGCCCACCATAACACCCAAAGTCGTTGGAGTTGCAGCATCGCTGCCGCTGCAAGTTCAAAGGGCAGAAGTGCTATCTAAAATTCAAACTGATAAGTAGTTTGATGCTGATAGCAATCCCCAGAGATCAACACCCCATTGTTGAGTCCCCATTCTGGTTTGTTTGGCCCGTCTGGAAAGTATTGCGTTTCCAATGCTAGGCCGTCATAGCGTTCGTAAGTTTTACTTGCACCGGGCGTACCGGCTAAGAAGTTCCCTGAATAAAACTGGATGGCAGGCTTGGTGGTTTTCACCTTCATCACCACATCTTCTTTTGGTGCAATTAAAACCGCAGTGACAGACACGCCATCGGTCACTTCAGGCATGAATACAAAGGCGTGATCGTAGCCACCAGCAGTTTTCAGATCTTGCTCGGCAAGAAATTCTTGGCCAATCGATTTTGGTTCGGTGAAATCGAAACTGGTACCCGAAACTGGTTTTTGTTCACCGGTAGGAATTAACCCCGCATCCGTTGGCAAGTAATACCCAGCATTGAGCTGTAAAGTATGATCCAAACTTTTCGCGCGGCTCGCCTCACCAGCCAAGTTAAAGTAGGCATGATTGGTTAAATTCACTGGCGATGTTTTGTCGGTCTTAGCATCATAGGCGATAGCTAGTTCATTCTCGTCAGTGAGCGTGTACATCACCTTCACATCGAGGTTTCCCGGATAGCCTTGGTCACCGTCCGGGGAGCGAAGTGAAAAAGTGACCTGTTGATCATTTTGCTCTTCAACCTTCCAGCGGCGTTTATCAAACCCTTCTAGGCCACCGTGCAGTGAGTTTTCACCGTTATTGATACCAAGTTGATACTTCTCTCCGTCTATCTCAAACTGCCCCTTCGCAATTCGGTTAGCAAAGCGGCCAACAATGGAACCGAAGTAAGCGTCTTGCTTCATGTGTTCAGCCATATTTGGTGAGCGCAACAACACTTCACGGTTTTCACCATTTACCGGTAATGTGCAACTCAACCACGTCGCACCAATATCCATAAACGACGCTGTCATACCATTCGCGTTGGTCAAATGAATCAGAGTCGCAGTTTGGCCATCAAACGACGGCGTTTGCGCCATCGCTTGTTCTAGTTGTTGAAAATAGGCTTTCATCATCATTCCTTACAGCACTTCAACCAAACCCGCACCATTTTTGGCTTGGCAGACATAAATCGACTCTTTTAAGCCCGTAGCCGCTTGGTATTTCGCTTCAACTGCCGCTTTCACATCATCAACCAGTGCTGGCGGTACAAGTGCCACGATGCAACCACCAAAGCCACCGCCAGTCATGCGCACGCCGCCTTGATCGCCGATCACCTCTTTGACTATCTCCACCAGCGTATCGATTTCTTTTACCGTAATTTCGAAATCATCGCGCATCGAGGCATGAGACTCGGCCATCAGCTCACCCATGCGCTTCATGTCGTGTGCTCGTAGCGCTTGCGCCGCTTCTACCGTACGATCGTTTTCTGTGATGACATGACGGGCACGTTTGGCCACCATTTCATCCAGCTCAGCGACTTTCTCGTTGAACTGCTCAATCGTCACATCACGCAAAGCTTTCACACCGAAAATACGCGCCGCTTCTTCACATTGCTGACGACGAGTGTTGTATTCGCTGTCGACCAAACCACGTTTTTTATTCGAGTTGATGATCACGACTGCCATCTCTTCTGGCATGGAAACCGATTCCCTTTCTAGGCTACGGCAGTCCAATAGCATCGCGTGATTTTCACGCCCTTCCGCTGAAATCATTTGGTCCATGATGCCGCAGTTACAACCGACGAATTCGTTCTCGGCTTGCTGACCGTTTAACGCGATTTCGGCTTGGCTGATCTCAAGATTGAACAGCACTTTAAAAGTTTGACCGATCACCACTTCCAATGCCGCCGATGAGCTCAAACCCGCGCCTTGAGGCACGTTGCCGCTGACTGAAATATCCGTCCCAGTAAACTGGTAGCCACGCGCCAGAAGACACTTCACCACGCCGCGAATGTAGTTCGCCCACATTTTGTCTTGCTGGAAGGTAATGGCTTGCGTGATATCGAACTCGTCCACTGCGTTGCCATAATCGACCGAAACCACACGCACGATATTGTCTTCACGCTTTGCCGCCGCCACGACCGTTTGGTAGTTAATGGCACACGGTAGGACAAAACCATCGTTGTAATCGGTGTGCTCACCAATCAAGTTCACACGACCAGGCGCTTGAATAATATGGCTAGGTGCGTAGCCCAACACTTGCTCAAATGACGCTTTCACATTTTGGATAAGTTCAGACATAGGGACGTTCTCTTAAAATAGTAATTTGTGTGGGATAGCGCGTTGAGCCTAACTTTCTATCTGTAAAGTCGCGCTATCCCGTTATTCGTAATCAGTCCAATTTAAAGACTTAGCATTCTTTGTAGTGGACATCACTTACATCACGCAGACGCTGCGCCGCTTGCTCTGCGGTGAGGTCACGTTGGCTTTCTGCCAGCATTTCGTAGCCCACCATGAACTTACGAACCGTGGCACTACGCAGTAGTGGCGGATAAAAAAGCGCATGAAGCTGCCAATGGTCGATGTCTGTGCCTTGGTCAAAAAACGGCGCGTAATGCCAACCCATCGAGTAAGGGAAAGAGCATTGGAATAAATTGTCGTAACGGCTGGTCAGCTTCTTGATCGCTCGCGCTAAATCGTCTCGTTGCTCATCGTTGAGTTCGCTCATGCGACGAATGTGCGTTTTCGGCAACAACATAGTTTCGAACGGCCACGCGGCCCAGTAAGGCACGACGGCCAACCAGTGTTCGGTTTCTACCACAATGCGTGAGCCGTCTTTGAGTTCCGCTTGCACGTAATCCACCAGCAAGTTGCTGCCGTGTTCTTGGTAGTACGCTTTTAGGTTGTGCTCTTTGCGCTCGATTTCATTTGGTAAGAAGCTGTTCGCCCAGATTTGACCGTGCGGATGAGGCTGAGAACAGCCCATGGTTTCGCCTTTGTTTTCGAACGCCTGAACCCAAACGTACTCTTTGCCGAGCTCTTCAATTTGCTCATTCCATGTATCAATCACGCCACGAATTTTATCCACTGGCAGCTCCGGTAAGGTTTTGCTGTGATCTGGCGAGAAGCAAATCACTCGGCTCAAACCACGCACGCCTTGCGTTTTGAATAGCGGGTTGTTTGACTCCGGTGCATCTGGTGAATCCACCATCAGCGCAGCAAAATCGTTATTGAACACATAGGTGCCTTGGTAGTCTGGATTAACATCGCCAGAGATACGTTCGTTGGTTGGACAAAGGAAACATTTACCGTCATAGCTTGGTAGTTCATCCAACGCGGGCTTTTCATCTGCGCCACTCCAAGGGCGTTTAGCACGGTGAGGTGAAACCAAAATCCATTGCCCAGTCAGAGGGTTGTAACGGCGGTGTGGATGATCCACTGGGTTAAATTCGACATTCGACATGTTACTTACTCAACTTTTAAGAATTCTTTCATCTGCATTTCTCAATGAAATTGGAAAGTGCAGACAACAATGCGGCGACGTAAACTACGCAGGGGAATAGCCATTGGGATTTTTTGACTGCCAGTTCCACGTATCGGCGGTCATTTCAGCCACCGTGCGTGTTGCTTTCCAGCCTAGTTCACGCTCGGCTTTTTCCGTGCTTGCCCAACATTCAGCAATATCCCCTGGACGACGCGGACATAACTCGTAAGGCACAGGTTTACCGCAAGCGGTCGCGAGCGCATCCACCATCTCAAGTACGCTCGAGCCTTTACCTGTACCTAAGTTGTAAATGTGCAAACCCGATTTCTCACCCACCGATTTCAAAGCCGCAATATGGCCGTCGGCCAGATCCATCACATGGATGTAATCACGTACGCCCGTGCCATCAGGGGTTGGGTAGTCATTGCCAAACACGGAGAGTTTTTCACGGCGACCAACGGCTACTTGGGCGATAAACGGCATCAAGTTGTTGGGAATGCCTTGTGGATCTTCCCCCATACTGCCCGATGGGTGCGCGCCAACTGGGTTGAAGTAACGCAGTAAGGTGATGCTCCAATCGTTTTCAGCATGGAACAGATCGCTTAAGCACTGCTCCACCATATATTTGCTGCGTCCGTATGGATTGGTGGTTGCACCTGTTGGTGAATCTTCCGTAATCGGCACTATTTCAGGGTCACCGTAAACCGTTGCCGATGAACTGAATACGATGCTTTTCACGCCCGCTTTACGCATACTGCGCGCTAACACCAATGAGCCATTGACGTTGTTGTCGTAGTACTCAAGTGGTTTTGCCACCGATTCGCCAACCGCTTTGAGGCCAGCAAAGTGGATCACGGCTTGGATGTCGTGCTGCGCGAACACCGTATCCAAAAATGCTTCGTCACGGATGTCACCTTGGTGGAACGCAGGCTGCTTGCCTGTCAGCGCTTCAATACGGTTTAACACTTCCAGTTTGGCGTTACACAAGTTGTCGACGATGATAGGTTCTATTCCCGCTTCAATCATCTGAACGCAAGTGTGACTACCGATATATCCCATACCGCCTGTGACAAGAACTTTCACTTTTGCTTCTCCACGTTTGCTGCTTTCTGTTCATACCTCACTCTGATGCGCTAAAAGCCAATCGCCATTGCATCGAATCGGAACGCCCATTTCTTAACTGGCTAAAAGTCTAGCAACCAATCTCGATCCAGATCCGTGATCGAATTCAAATTGTGTAAACGTTTCCACAAAATTACACAAAAGCTTTATTTTAGATGCTAACTTTAGTTAAATTAAACCAAGAAGATGATGAGCTGTGAAGATGAGTCGAGCAGATACCGCTCTCTTTCGTGGATCGCACGATTTTACTAAAAGTTTGTGCATCCCTAAGTAGCTGTTTACAATAGCCAGATTATTGAGTTCTCACTTGGAGAAGTGAGCAATGCCAACGGGAAATGTACATGGCAACACTAAAAGATATCGCCACTGAAGCGGGCGTCTCACTTGCAACTGTATCGCGAGTTTTGAATGACGATCCGACGTTGAGCGTTAAAGAAGAAACCAAACGCCGCATTTTAGAAATCGCAGAAAAGCTGGAGTACCGCACCAGCAGCTCGAAGAAAGCCACCAAAGAAGCCAAGCAAAAACATCACTTTTTGGCCTTGTACAATTACAAACAAGAAGCAGAAGTGAATGACCCGTACTACTTGTCGATTCGTCATGGGATTGAAACTCAGTGCGACAAACTCGGCATTACGCTAACCAATTGCTACAACAGCGAAGTTGATGTTGAAACGCAAAAGATCACGGGTGTCCTTTTAGTCGGGAAAGTCGACCAAAAGGTGGTCAATAAGTTACCTAAACGCCTAGCCGATAGCATCTGTTACATCGACTTTTCAGATCCAACTAGTCCTTACGATTGCGTTGATATCGACCTTGTAAGAATCAGCAAGCAAGTGGTTGATTTCTTTGTACAACAAGGCTACGAGCGCATCGGATTTATTGGTGGACAAGACGAACCCAACACCGCAGACATTCGTGAAAATGCGTTTGTGGACTACGGCAGTCTAAAAGGTGTGGTTTCTGAAGACGACATTTATCGTGGCGATTTCTCTAGCTTGTCCGGTTATGACTTAGCGAAAGAGATGCTGGCCAAAGGCGATTTCCCAAAAGCGATGTTCATTGCTTCGGACTCCATTGCGATTGGTGTGTTACGAGCAGTGCATGAGTTTGGTTTAAACATTCCTGATGATATTGCGCTGATCAGCGTGAACGACATTCCTACCGCACGCTTTACCTTCCCACCTCTATCTACCGTTCGTATTCATTCTGAAATGATGGGGATTCAAGGCGTGAACTTGTTAGTAGAAAAATACCGTGACGGACGCGCACTGCCCCTTCAAGTGTACGTTCCAAGCAAGCTCAAGCTACGCGGCACAACTCGATAAAAACACCCTCAAAACTGTTCAAATAAAGCACTGAATTTTCAGTGCTTTTTTATTTCTTCTTTTATTTTCTACCGAATTTTACTGTTTTTACTTTCCAAAACAATCTAGATCTCATTCCTTTACGCTGATCACATCTTGCTCAACATTGGTCATTTAAAACGTGACCAAGTTAAAGTAAAACGTTTTCACTGATTTATTTTAGTAAAACTTTTACTAATATCTTTCTCAGATTATTCATAAGCATTTTTCACAATACATCGGCCGTTGTTTTTGCACTGATGTTGAGCCGCGATGAAACCAATCCGCACTCCAACATAAGCGCACCAAGCCGAGGGGAGATCAAAACGTGAACAATTGGGAAAACTTCCAACACTTACACGAGAATCGTATGGCACCGCGTGCGTACTTTTTCTCCTACGACTCTGTTCAGAGCGCACAAACCTTTCAACGTGAACTGAGTCGCCGCTTTATGTTACTCAGCGGCCAATGGACATTCCGTTATTTCACCAACCCAATGTTGGTACCTGATGCGTTTTACTCACAAACAATGAACGACTGGGGACACATTACCGTCCCAAACATGTGGCAAATGGAAGGCCACGGCGATCTGCAATACACCGATGAAGGCTTCCCATTCCCGATCGACGTCCCGTTTGTACCAACCGACAACCCAACGGGCGCTTATCAACGCACATTTACACTTGGTCCACAGTGGGATAACCAACAAACCATCATCAAGTTCGACGGCGTGGAAACCTACTTTGAAGTGTACGTAAACGGCGAGTACGTCGGCTTTAGCAAAGGCAGCCGACTCACAGCGGAATTCGACATTTCCAAGTTCGTCCAACAAGGCGAAAACTTACTCTCTGTACGCGTGATGCAGTGGGCCGATTCCACTTACATTGAAGACCAAGACATGTGGTGGACGGCGGGGATCTTCCGTGACGTTTACCTAATCGGAAAAGAGAACATTCACGTCCAAGACCTAACAATTCGCACCGACTTCGCCGACGATTACCAAAGTGCGACGCTCAGTGCTCAAATCGAATTGGAAAACCTTTCCACCGCTATCGCGTCTGGCTATACGCTGGAATACGCGCTGCATGACAAAGGCACTGTCGTAGCCAGTGGTCAATGCGATTCACTGACTATCCAAAACCACCACTCAACAAGCTTTGCGATTGATATGGTGAATCCAACGCATTGGACGGCTGAAAACCCTTACCTTTACCACTTGTTCATCACCTTAAAAGATCACCAAGGCAACGTAGTGGAAGTGATCCCACAACGCGTGGGTTTCCGTGATATCAAGGTGCGTGATGGCCTGTTTTACATCAACAATCAATACGTGATGCTGCATGGTGTAAACCGTCATGACAACGACCACCTAAAAGGTCGCGCAGTGGGCATGGACCGCGTGGAAAAAGATCTGATTTTGATGAAGCAACACAACATCAACTCGGTTCGCACCGCACACTACCCGAACGACCCACGCTTCTACGAGTTGTGTGACATTTACGGCCTGTTTGTGATGGCAGAAACCGATGTGGAAACCCACGGCTTTGCCAACGTTGGCGACCTGAGCCGTATCACCAATGATCCTGCTTGGGAAGCGGTGTTTGTCGATCGCGCAGTGCGTCATGTTCATGCGCAAAAGAACCACCCTTCGATCATCATGTGGTCACTCGGTAACGAATCGGGTTATGGCTGTAACATCCGTGCGATGTATACCGTGACCAAAGCAATTGATGACACCCGTTTGGTTCACTACGAAGAAGACCGCGATGCTGAAGTCGTCGATGTGATTTCGACGATGTACTCACGCGCTCAACTGATGAATTACTTTGGCGAACACCCACACGAGAAGCCACGCATCATCTGCGAATACGCACACGCGATGGGTAACGGGCCGGGTGGTCTGACGGAATACCAAAACGTGTTCTATGCGCACGACCACATTCAAGGTCACTACGTTTGGGAATGGTGTGATCACGGCATTCTAGCGCGTGATGAGCACGGCCAAGAGTTCTACAAATACGGCGGCGATTATGGCGACTACCCAAACAACTACAACTTCTGCATGGATGGTCTGATTTACCCAGATCAAACCCCGGGCCCTGGCCTGAAAGAATACAAACAAGTCATTGCACCGGTGAAAATCCGCGCCGTTGAAGGTTGCCATGACCGCTTTATCGTTGAGAACAAATTGTGGTTCACTAACCTCGATGATTACACCATTACTGCTGACGTGCGTGCCGAAGGTGAAACCCTGCGTAGCGTGCAATTCAAAGTCGAAGCTTTGGTCGCCAACAGCGAACGTGAAGTGACCATCGACTTGCCAGAATTGGATGAGCGCGAAGCCTTTGTGAACTTCACCGTACGCAAAGACAGTCGCACGCTTTACAGCGAAGCCAACCATGAAATTGCGGTGTATCAGTTCCAACTGAAAGACAACACCGCGACGTTGCCTGCGTTGGTCAACCACAATGTTCAACCCTTGGTGCTTGAAGAAAGCCGCCTAGAGCACGTGATCACAGGTCATAACTTTGCGCTTACTTTCTCCAAAGTAAACGGCAAGCTGACTTCTTGGCGCGTAAATGGCGAAGAGATCATTCAATCTGAGCCGAGACTGAACTTCTTCAAACCGATGATTGATAACCACAAACAAGAGTATGAAGGTTTGTGGCACCCAGCGCATCTGCAAATCATGCAGGAGCACTTCCGCACACTTGCTGTGGAAGCAACTGATGATTCCGTCTTGATTACGACCACCAGCATCATTGCGCCGCCGGTCTTTGATTTTGGCATGCGTTGTACCTATCGTTATCAAATCAATGCTCAAGGCCATTTGAATGTGGAACTGAGTGGCGAGCGCTACGGCGACTACCCTCACGTGATTCCGGTCATCGGCTTGGATTTGGGCATCAACGGCAGCTTTGATCAAGTGAGTTACTACGGTCGCGGCCCAGAAGAAAACTACCAAGACAGTTGCCAAGCCAACCTCATTGATGTTTACCACACCAATGTGGCGGACATGTTCGAGAACTACCCGTTCCCGCAAAACAACGGCAACCGCCAACACGTGCGCTGGGCATCGCTCACCAACCGTCATGGCACAGGGTTATTGGTGAAACCTCAGCAAGAAATCAACTTCAGCGCGTGGTTCTACACCAACCAAAACCTGCATCAAGCGCAACATACGATCGAGCTAGAAAAGAGTGGCTACATCACCCTTAACCTTGACCATCAAGTGATGGGGTTAGGCTCGAACTCATGGGGCAGCGAAGTGCTCGACTCTTACCGCGTGTACATGGACGAGTTCCGTTACGGTTTGACGCTGATGCCACTGCAAGCAGGCGATTGCAACGCACACGTGATGGCAAACCATGATTTCGACAACGCGTTTTTCACTCAAACCAATACTCAATCAGTCAACGAGGCGTAACCCATGATCGTGTTAGACAGCTTAGAGCAATTCAAACAGGTATATCGCAACGGTCGTAAATGGAACCGCTGTGTGGAAGCCATTGGCAACATCGGCAACATCAAAGATGGCGTGATGCACTCGATTGGCGATTCACTGGTTTACATGGTTGAAGATGGCATTGCGAAACAAACCGAAACGTTCATCGGTAACCGTCGTTACTTCGATGTGCATTACTACCTCGAAGGTCGAGAAACCGTTGAGTTCGCGGATAAAACCGCGTTGACACTAGAACAAGCTTATCGTGATGAAACCGACCGCGAATTTTTTTCTGGTCAGGGTGAAACACGTGAGCTTTGCGAAGGCCAAGTGGCGATTTTTGAAAACAGTGAAGCGTACCGCTTCCACGGAGACAACCGCGTAAGAAAAGTGGCGCTCAAAGTGACCATCGAAGATGGCTACTTCCTAAATAAATAAAACAAGAGAAGGGCTGTGGTCACAGCATTACAAGCCCTTCCTCCCTACAATTCCAACGTGATTCACCGGAGATAGAACATGTCTGAATCCAAACGTAATACGATAGGTAAATTCGGGTTGTTATCCCTCACCTTTGCCGCAGTATTTAGCTTTAATAACGTAATCAATAACAACATCGAGATCGGTCTAGCTTCTGCGCCAATGTTCTTTCTGGCGACCATTTTTTATTTCATCCCTTTCTGTTTGATCATCGCAGAATTCGTATCTCTGAATAAAGATTCTGAGGCGGGGGTCTACGCATGGGTAAAAAGCTCACTCGGAGGTCGCTGGGCGTTTATCTCTGCCTACACTTACTGGTTCGTTAACCTATTCTTCTTCACGTCCTTACTGCCGCGTGTTATCGCTTATGCGTCTTACGCGTTCTTGGGCTATGAATACATTCTGACGCCATTCACCACTACCGTGCTCAGTATGATTTTGTTTGCGTTTGCGACCTACGTATCGACGAACGGCGCGAAAATGTTGGGGCCAATTACGTCGGTGACCTCCTCCCTCATGCTGCTACTGACAATGTCGTACATTTTACTGGCTGGCGCTGCGTTGATCGGCGGCGTAGAACCAGCTGACCCAATTACTGTAGAAGCGATGATCCCTGATTTCAGCTGGGCATTTTTAGGCATTACTACATGGATCTTTATGGCGGCAGGCGGTGCGGAATCGGTCGCGGTTTACGTAAACGATGTGAAAGGCGGCTCGAAATCGTTTGTTAAAGTCATCATCATCGCAGGTATCTTTATCGGTGTGCTTTACTCAGTCGCGTCTGTTTTGATTAACGTATTTGTTCCTAGCGAAACCCTAAAATACACGGGCGGATCGGTACAAGTATTTGAAGGTTTGGCTGCGTACTTTGGTTTGCCAGAAGTATTGATGAACCGCTTTGTAGGCTTGGTATCCTTTACCGCTATGTTTGGCTCTCTACTGATGTGGACAGCAACGCCAGTGAAAATCTTCTTCTCTGAGATTCCAGAAGGCATTTTTGGTAAGAAAACCGTAGAGCTGAACGAAAACGGCGTACCAGCTCGCGCAGCTTGGTATCAGTTCCTTATCGTTATCCCATTGATGATCATCCCAACATTAGGTTCTAACACCGCTCAAGATCTGATGAACACGGTGATCAACATGACCGCAGCGGCATCCATGCTGCCACCACTGTTCATCATGTTGGCGTACCTGAATCTGCGCTTGAAACTGGATCACGTTGAGCGTGATTTCAAAATGGGCTCACGCAAAATGGGCATCGCTACCGTATCGGTACTGATCGCTATCTTTACGGTTGGTTTCTTAGCATCGACCTTCCCTACTGGGGCCGACATCATGACCATCATTTTCTACAACGTTGGCGGTATCGTGATTTTCCTTGGCTTTGCTTGGTGGAAGTACAGCCAATACGAAAAATCATTGAATCAGGAAGAGCGTATAAAAGAAGCCGCGCCAGCTTCGCAAGCGGTATAACACAGACTCTCAATGACAAACATTCTGGGCACCCTTTGGTGCCCTTTTTTATATGTGAGAGGTAATGGTCGAAGAAACCAACTCGCGTAGCCAAATGCCTTTGTCTTCATTGTTTCGGCTTGAATGCCACAGCATGGCAATATCAAAATCCGCAACGGCGATCGGCGGCTTAATAGTAATGAGATCGTCCGAAAAGCCCTCCGCCAACGCCATTTTTTCTGGCACGATGGCAATGAGATCGCGCTTTTTCAACAAATGCCGAATAGTGAGAAAGTTGCGCGACGCCACGGTGACTTTACGGCTCAAGCCATGTTCTGCGAGCTTTTGGTCTACTTGTGTCTTTAAGCTCCCATCGGGACTTACCAGAGCTTGCTCTATGTTCGCGAACGCTTCCAGAGATAGCTGTGTTTCCCCTTTCAATACCTGTTTATCACACATACACACATGTTTTTCCGTGTACAAGTACAAGCTCTCAAAGTTGTCATCCAACACCGGCATGCTGCCAATAATGACATCGAGCTTTTCGTGCTCAGTTAATGCCACGTAGTTGCTACGATTGACGTTAATAAAACTGATCTGGGCCTCTGGTGCGCGCTGGCGTATTTCGTCATAAAGCCGAGGAGCAAAAATAAACTCGGCATAATCCGTTAACCCAATGCGACATACACCCGCGTAATTTTCAGGCTGGAAGACAGACTTAGTGAGCAAGTCTTTGGCGATAGAGTCCAGCAAATGATGCACGGTTGGCGCGATGTGGTGAGCGTGCTCGGTGGGCTCCATCTTGTGTCCTTTTCGCTCAAAAAGCGGGTCGTCAAACAACAACCTTAAACGAGACAAACTATGACTCATCGCCGACTGGCTAACGTAACTTTTCTCTGCCGCGACGCTAACGCTTCGATGGCGATACAAGTAGGAAAACGTCACCAATAAGTTCAAGTCAATGTTGCGCCACTGAATGTCCTCTTTCACCTCAACACCTTCATCCCATTTCATTCATAAACGAAATTAAATCTATCAATTTGAGTCATTTTAGAGCATCCGATAAATTAGCAACAATGCTTTTTAGATAAACAGGCTCGACATGTTCACCATCTTCAAAACTTTTTTCTGGCTAGGTTGGTTCAGCTTCGGCGGCCCTGCGGCTCATATTGGTTATTTTCGCCAAACCTTTGTTGAGAAACTGAAATGGCTTGATGACAGCGAGTACGCGCAAATCGTCGCACTCAGTCAGTTTTTGCCGGGACCGGGATCAAGCCAAGTCGGCTTTGCATTGGGTTATAAGCGCGGTGGTTTAAGTGGCGCATGCGCAGCATTTGTCGGATTCACGCTTCCTTCGGTGATCATCATGTTGGCACTGGCGATGGTGAGCAGCCAAATCACCGACACCGCTGTGTTTCAAAACATAGTCCACGGCCTAAAACTGCTCGCAGTCGTGGTCGTGGCGGATGCGACTTGGGGCATGTACAAAAACTTCTGCCAAAGCAAACTGACCGCGGGTTTGTGCGTCGCGACTGCGATTGCGTTGCTGGTGGCACCAAGCATCATGACGCAAATGTTCGTGTTGCTCGCAGCAGGTTTTGTCGGCATGCGATATCTGAAGAAAGACTCCGCGCCATCAACCGAGCCGTTTAAACCGTCTATCGCGCCATTGGCTCTATTTGCGGTGCTTTTACTCGGCTTACCGTTAGTGGCTCATACGTTGCCTTTGCTTGGGCTGTTTAGTGATTTTTTCCAAGCTGGTAGCCTAGTGTTTGGTGGCGGTCATGTGGTTCTGCCGCTTCTGCAAAACATTGTTGGTGACCAGCTTAGCCAAGATGCATTTTTAACAGGCTACGCCGCTGCACAAGCTGTACCGGGGCCAATGTTCACCTTTGCGACTTTTATCGGCTATGAGCTTTCGGATACGCCAATTTTAGGCGCGCTGATCGCAACGCTTGGCGTATTCCTCCCAGGTTTTCTTTTACTGCTTGGCGTTCTTAAAAACTGGCAAGCACTGGCAGGCAAACCGCTGGTCTCCGGCGCCATCAACGGTGTAAATGCCTCGGTAGTAGGGTTACTACTCGCGGCACTTTACCAGCCAGTATTTAGCAGCGCAGTTGTTACTCCCATCGACATGGCGTTAGTGATTTCGGGTTTCTATCTACATAAAAAACTCAACCTTTCGGTGCTGTGGATGATCGTGTTTTTTGTGGGAGCAGGCCTTGTCACGGGCATGATGTAGCCTGCTGATACGCCAACTATTAAATCCAGATAAACCACGGGCACTCAAATACGAGTGCCCTTGCTTAGATTAGATAGCGATAACGGAACAGACCCCCGATTAAAAGAGCATCACAAAGGTAGGAGATAATTACCCCATATCCACACTACATCCCGATGTACAAGTCGATAGCCGCAAAACCTCAATGCTGTTGATTAAAGAACGTACACCACGATTTTATGACTTAACTTCTCTCGGTTAAGCCATTGTTCATTCTTACCAACTTAACCGCATCATGACGAGAATGGACATCGAGTTTTTTATATAATTTGTATATATGGCTTTTCACTGTACTTTCAGACAAGAAAAGTCTTGAAGCAATTTGTTGATTTGAAATGCCGTACACAAGTAGCTCTAGAATCTGTTTTTCTCTGCATGTTAACTCATCATGCTGCTGTTCTTCGGACAAATTTGCATGCCGATAATTGAGGACTAACTTCTCTAGGTACATTCTTGGCAGCCACAACCCACCTTTCAGTACGTATTCCGCGCCATCACATATATGTGTCACTGATGCGCTTCGGAGCAAAATTCCTTTTAACAACTTCCAATGCAGTAAGTCCGTTTGTACTTTTTCACAAGGGACGTTGTGAAGCATAAAGGACCACCCAAATAGATCAAAATCTGGTAACTTTCCTTGCATTTCAAGCTGACGCATAAAATCGTAATCAATAAACATCAAATCGATACTGAGTGAGTGACTTCTGAACACCACTTCATCTGGTTGCATTATCTTTACATCGACATCATGAATGGAAGACAGCTGTTTTTTTATTAAGTTACTTTGTAAATTACTCTCAGCTAGCAGTATCAAGTGCTTCTTTTCCATAGTCCCACCACATTAACTTACCTGTTTCACCAACCCCCGTTAGAAAATTAATTGGGGATAGCAAAGAGAATTTATCTTCATTTTAAGTAGAAAATATAGCACTTCAGAATGATATCGCATTGCTTTTCAGCACCGAAAAAGGCTTAAAAAGTATGAACCTGTTATATTTTTATCCATACTTTTCAACCTGTGTTAGCATAAGGATATGATTTATAATATTAAATAATAAAGATAATAATTGGATAAAATACCATTTATAAAAAATGGATGACTGCTCCGCTCAGTGCGATAGAACGAACTACTTCTTTATATTGGCTTCATTTCATACTTGATGAGTACTTAAAGTAAATACAAAAAATAACATTCTGATTATGTTATTTTTTTCTTTAATACCTTAAAGAGACGCACCTAAATACTCCCTTTCAGCCTGAATCATTCTCAATAATGAGAACAGATTTCACTAATCCTTTCTTATAATTTCATCGCTTCCCACAACATTTGAAGGAAGCAGCAAGAAGTTAAGTGCAGTCATTTTTAATCAGGAATAACAGGAAATGGAGTAATCGTTATGACTCTAAACAAAACAGGGCTTGCTTTAGCAATGTCAGCAATTTTATTTAGTGGCTCTCTAATCGCGAATGAGATCGATGATGGAGACGACAACATGCAATGGACTGACAGCGCTAATACTGCTATCGGTTTATCAGGCAGCTTTAACGACAACAGTGACAACAGTGCTTCATTGGGTGTTGGCGATAGCTTTAACGACAACAGTGACAACAGTGCTTCACTGGGTATCGGTGATAGCTTTAACGACAACAGCGATACTGACAACAGTGCAACTCTTGGCGTTGATGACAGCTTTAATGACAACAGCGACAGTTCAAACTCGAGCATGAACACAGCTCAAAGCCACAACGACAATAGTACGTCTAACGCTAACGACAACAGTACCAGTGCTGATCTTGATGTGAGCCTAAATAGTGATAGTAGTGATTCAAGTACTAACACAAATAGAAGCCACAACGACAACAGCGACTCTAGTACTACTGTAAGACGTAGCAACAACGACAACAGTGACTCTAGTATCAACAGTAGCTTTAACGATAACAGCGATAATCGTAATCAAAGCGACAACCGTAACCAGAGTGATAACCGTAGCTACGCTGATTCAAGCACAACAAACTCGAACAGCTTTAACGACAATAGTAACTATCAAAGTGACTCGAGCTCAACAAATGTTGATAGCTTCAATCAAGTCCATATGGATACAGATATGGTTGTTGCGAGCTCAAGTCTAATGGGTGGTGTTACAGGTGCATCAGTTATTTATGCAACTAACGCGGATGATACTCGAGTTCGAGTTGAAAACATGAACACCCTTGGTGGTCTTGGTGGTGCAGCTGGTATTACTACCGTTGGTCAGAATGCTGGTTCAAATTCACTTGTACAACAATCTGTTACAACTAATGCAAGTGTGTTTACTGGGGGTGAGTAACCGACTAGTAGGAGAAAGCGATGCGTTTGGCAATCTGTACTTTGAGTATGATAGTGGCCTGCACTGCACTCGCTGATGACATTGCATTATCTGGCGGAGAAGTTAGCTTGGATATCATGAATGAATCAAGAGGTGGACAAAATGTTGAACTCGACTTGGTTTATGCAGAATCAGATATCAATGGTATTTCGTCAGATAATGTCGCGTCAAACACCGTGAGTGGTAACAATATACTATCAAGTGGAGCGTTCGCAGACAGTTCGGGTATATCCAACGTAATTCAGAACAGCGGAAACAACGTTTTAATCCAGAACTCTACCGTCGTTAACCTGACACTCAAGTAAACAATATGAAAGTATTAAATAACTTAATTTGGCTGATGCTCGTTTATTCAGCATCAGCCATTTCATTAGAACTGCTACCTTACCGAGCACATTACTCTGTTCCTGTTAAAAGCTACAAAGAAATAGTGTTTGGTGATGTTTTTCGCCAACAGTATGACTTCAGCTGTGGCTCTGCCGCCCTGGCTTCTCTTCTCACTTTTCATTATGCAACAGAGTCATCTGAACAAGATATCTTCAAAAGCATGTTTGAAAAAGGTGATAAAGAAAAAATCAAAGAGAAAGGTTTTTCTTTGTTGGATATGAAGTTTTACTTGGATTCCATAGGGTTACGTTCTGACGGCTTTCAAGTAGGACTGGAGAAAATTAAAGAAGTCGGCGTCCCTGGGATTACTCTCGTTAATTTCGATGGGTATATGCATTTTGTTGTAATCAGAGGTATAAACAATCACTCAGTTATTCTAGGAGACCCTTCTAGAGGAACCATGATAATGAAACTGGATGAGTTTGAAAAATATTACCAAGGAATTGTGTTACTGGTCCGTAACGAAGCGGAAATGGGACGGTCTAGCTTTATTACCAATGATAATTTCACTGTATATCAAAGATCACCACTAAAAACAGGTGTGTCTAGAGATTCCTTGGGTGTATTTAGCATTACTCTCCCAGTTTCCGGTGAAAATTAATATAACATTGTTTTAAATAACTTTAATAATTTAACTACCTGAAAGGCCAGCATTATGAACTACAATAAATTTTTGTTAATGCTTTGTATGTTAATACCTCATTTTAATGTGGATGCTAAAGATGTTGGTCTACAAAAACTTACTCCTCTTTCAAATTCATCTCTAGAAGAATATCGAGGTGGTTTCCAAGTTACGAACGAGTATATTATTAATATTGGATTAAGCATTACTACGACTATAAATGGCGATGATATATTGAACACAAACATTGCCAACTTAGTAATTGAAAATGGCAATTTAAAAAACATTAGCGCAAATAGTGAAAATCAAAGTGGAGATGTTTTCAACCAGGGTATTGTTAACATCATACAATTTGGTGAAGGAAATATTATTGGAGATAATTCTATAGATTCCCCTCAAATGCCTTCGTCTCAAAATCCTAATATAATAAGTTCAGACTTTATAAACTCAAGCATTATCAATATTATTCAAAACACGAAAGATAACAGTATTATTGGACTTAGCACGCTCGTAGACATTGATGCTCAAGTAAATGGGGTAATACGGGAAATCAAAGCAAACCAACAATTAGAAGACGCCTTATTGAACCACCTTCAATGAGCATTTCCATTTTTATCTGAAAAATTATCACGTTAAGCTTCTTTGATATTAGAAACGACTGATATCTATGATTACATACCAAAAGAAAGGTTGAAATATCAATCGGCCACCATCATTTTTAGAGTATATACCTACTTTATCCAATATAATCCAATTAATTTATAATGCGAACACTAGACGCTAACGGTAGATTAGGCCCAAAAATCAAGGGCCTAATATCCATTTTACAAATTAAAAGGTACTCGTACTGTTAATTGAAAGTCGGGAGTATCTTCTGTAAGACCGGCTTGAGCACTAACATTGATAGATGAGCGTTCACTAAAGGCATAGTTTATACCAAAAGTTAATGCATCTAATTGAAGCAACTTAGCATCATCTGCCGATCTGCCATTTACTTTGCTTTTTAAAATAGTTTTATGGCTAAGCCCTAAAGAGAATGAAAGATCAGGATTCACCGCAAACCCCATTCCTCCTGAAAGAGAAATAGTGTCTCCAAGTTCAACATCAGCTTTTGTATCGCCAACTGTAACAGTATCCTCTAAGTTATAAATGTAACTTAGACTAGCGAACAAGACCGCTGGATCAACAGGGTGAATAAGAGATAAATTAGGCTCAAAACTCCAAAAACCCGAGCCAGTAGGGACATCACTAAATGAGTTGCTTCCATCTTCAATAGAAACATCATAAGGCGATCGTCCTGTATCCGACTTGACTCTAAGGCCACCTACCCAGTATGGCGCAGACTCAAAGTTAAACTGGTGCCTCAATGCGAACTCTACATCACCAAGCCCTCCGCCATCCACCGTGGTGTTTACTACTTCACTGTTTGAACCATCCTGAATGGGGCGCGTAGAAACTTGGTCATTACGATAAACATACGGCACTCTAACTTCTAACTCTGTGGCGTTTGTTAAACCGTACCGAGCAGTTAATCCAACGGTTACGGTAGTCCTATCCGAATCACTCACTTCAATTCGCCCAACAATCAGAGTTGGTAAGACTGTATACCCAACAACAGATACTTTGTTTGAAGAGTTTTGTGTATAGCTTAAAGACGAATCAAATGACCATTTACCTTTAGGTGTGAGAACGCCTGGGCGCTCAATAACATCACCAACCGTTTGGGCGCGCTGAGGAATATCATCTCCTTCAGCACCATATGCATTCCCCGCAATGAATAAACTACAAAGATAGGTACCCAGTAAAGTCTTCCGTAACATCACATCTTTCCTTTTGCTGATGATCGTACCCAAGTAATCTCAGGCAATAGCTTGAGGTGAAGCTCCTAACTTTCCAAAGTAAGATTAGTATAGCTACTTCAAAACCACGACATACCTTTAAGTTTGGCGCTTTGAAGAAATTAGGAGACATTTATACTTATCTTCAACACTAAGCCACTAGTTAATAAATAATTAGGATAGATTCTATGTTTTCGCAATATTATTAATAAAATAAATTGCTTACCTGTGCTCTTAGTATGAAGTAAGTATGACATAACAGCTGAAAAGCCTGTTCTCTTTTGCGTAGCATCAATCACATTGCTTTTTAGATCGAGTCGCTCCGACTTCAACCATAACTAACGCTATCTTCCCCACATATTTCATCAAAATGCATTCCCGTGTCGCGATTTAACATGCTAAAGTTAACAATGCGTTAACAATTATAAATACAATGAGAAGACATGGAGTCACTTAAAATGAATCAGCCGAATCTAAATAGCGCTGCTGGTTGCGCTCTCCCACCACCAAATGAAATGATTCTCAAATGGGCTCAAGAGCGTCCAAATGAGGTCTACCTAAAGCAAATTATTAACCGACAATTTGTTGAATACACGTTCGCTGATGTTGCCGATCAAGCCTTAAAACTCGTCAGTGCACTACGCAACCTCGGAGTACAACCTGGCGACAAAGTGGCGTTAGTGTCTAAAAACTGTGCAGAGTGGTTTATTTGCGATCTTGCTATGATGCTTGGTGACTATGTCAGTGTGCCAATCTTTCCTACCGCCGGCGCGGACACCATCGAATACTGTGTGACTCATAGTGAAAGTAAAGCGCTCATTGGCGGAAAACTTGATGATCCTAAAGCAACCCAGCAAGTCATTGATGCTATGCCTGAACTCATTAGCATCGCTCTACCTTATGACACGGCACCAAAGTGTAAGCACGAATACCAAGCGCTCATTGCAGATGCAGTGCCAAGTGAAGAGAGTCCGCAGCATTACGATGACAAGCTAATGTCGTTGGTGTATACCTCAGGCACATCAGGGTTACCGAAAGGCGCGATGCTAACTTACGGCGCATTCAGTTGGTCTGTTCAGCAACTGATCAATCATATTGGTATCCAAGAAAACGACCGACTGTTCTCTTATTTACCGCTCGCTCATATTACAGAGCGTGTTTATATCTTCGGTTCATCGATTATGGGTGGCGTGCCAACAGCATTTCCAGAGTCACTGGACACTTTTATCGAAGATGTGAAGATGCACCGACCAACTCTGTTTATCTCCGTCCCACGATTATGGACGCTATTCCAACAACGTATTCAAGACAAACTTC
This sequence comes from Vibrio sp. 1-2 (7-a), assembly GCF_013048515.1. Lineage (NCBI taxonomy): Bacteria > Pseudomonadati > Pseudomonadota > Gammaproteobacteria > Vibrionales > Vibrionaceae > Vibrio > Vibrio sp. 1-2 (7-a). Next base: position 143,273 of record NZ_VHSQ01000001.1, on the reverse strand, counting down.
CACAGAAGAAGCTCAACATTCTATTGAAAATCCCATTCGTCAATTCTCTGATCAAGAAAAAGCTCGCAGAAGGATTGGGGTTGGATCAGGCTCGAGTATTAGGCTGTGGCTCTGCCCCGGTATCACCAGCACTGCTGGAATGGTACCACTCTGTAGGACTCAATATTACTGAAGCTTGGGGCATGACTGAATCATTTGCCTATAGCACGCTCAACTACCCATTTAGAGCTGACAAAATTGGTAGTGTCGGTAATGCAGGGCCAGGCATCGAGTTAAAAATCGCAGCTGATGATGAAATTATGGTGCGTGGCAAAGGGCTATTTTCTGGCTACTATAAAAATGACATTGCCACCCAAGAGTCTTTTGATTCAGAGGGCTGGCTACACACAGGTGATATCGGCGCTATCGATTCAGATGGTTATCTAACGATTCAAGGCCGTAAAAAAGATAACTTCAAAACCGCCAAAGGTAAGTTTGTCTCTCCAGTTCCTATCGAGAAAAAACTTTTCGAATACAGTCGCGTAGAGATGATGTGTCTCATCGGTTTAGGGCTACCAGCCCCGATTCTTTTGGTTGTGCCACATGACTTCCCTAACTTTGATCGAGAGCGATACGCACGAACCACCCGCAAAGTCATTGCAAAAATGAATCAAGAACTCGCCTCTCATGAGCAAATCAAAGGCGTATTAATGATTAAAGAGCCTTGGAGCATTGAAAATGGCGTATTGACGCCAACACTCAAAATTAAACGTCATGTGCTTGAGCAAAAGTATCATGAAGTTGGTCACAACTGGCCGAAAGGTGAATTGGTTGTGTGGGAAGAAGATTTATAGCCTTGTCTGCACTCCTCAATATCATTGGGGAGTGCAGTTTAATTCTGAGCTTGAATCAAACTCATAAACTACTCTCTCCAAAAAGGCTTCCTCACTTCACTATTAATCTCCTTTTCATCTAATCCAATATCGTCCCAAAGATGCTCTGGTAACTCTCTCAAGTGACGACGTGTCTTGTAGTTTCTTCTCCAACTAGCAAGTTTAGAATAAATTAACTGTAATCCGGTCCGATGGTCAGCTGGTAAAGTGCGCTCACAAGTGTGTGTCATGTTTTCCATGTAACCAACTCCTATAACAATGTTGACCACTTAATAATCAGCGACTACGCTGATATCCTCAAACGATAGAATCTACCATTGAGTTAAGGAAAACTAATGTGAAAGATCGAATGCCTCCTTTACAGGGCTTGTATTACTTCTTCGTTGCAGCAAAGGAAGGAAGCTTTAAAACAGCGGCAAAAGAATTGTTTGTTACGCCAGCTGCCATTAGTCAGCAAATTCGTCATCTTGAAGAGTTTTTAGGAACGGACTTATTTGTTCGTCAGCACAGAAAAATCGTGCTCACACCTGAGGGAGAGCTGCTGTTTACTCAGGCAGAAAGAGGGTTTGCACATTTGCAGCAAGGGATGAGATTGGTTAATCAAGATCCTAACCCTAACCACCTTTCGATATCAACACTCCCCTCTTTCGCTCACCATTGGTTAGTCCCGAAAATTACGGCTTTTCGTCAGCGTCACCCTGATATCGCCTTACTATTAGAACCAACCAATGATTTAGTGTCTTTTCAAGATAGTCAGATCGATTTGTGTGTCCGTTATGGTTTAGGAAAATACCCTAATTTAGAATCACAATGGCTAATGGATGAAGCTTTTTATCCTGCCTGTCACCCGGTATATCAGAAAGAGCACGGCATCTATCGCATTGAAGATTTAAGCAAAGCAGAGCTCATCGAAGACGTTTGGCCAGATCTGGACTGGAACATGTGGTTAGCGAGACTTGGTCATTCAGCGGCAAAGCCTGCTTTAAAATACAGTGGCTCACACTTAGTGTTAGAAGCCGCGTTATCACTACAAGGCGTAGCGCTCGTCAAACACAGTTTAGCTCATCAATATTTCCGTTCAGGCAAACTGGTCCGAATTGGTGATATAGCCATTAAACCCAAATTTGCGTATTACCTGTGCGCTCCAAAAGGCTACTTAAAGCGACCTAAAGCCCAATTGTTCGCACAATGGTTGAGAGAAGAAATAGAAACATTTGAAAAGTCAGTGATACCAGATTTTAAAACCATCGACCTCAATGTTAGTAATACTGGCTCAGCTTCAGAATAGTAGGTAAACAACACCAAAGGCGTATATCAGCGAAACAAAAACGCGCTATGTATAAGCGGTTAGATACAAAAAGCCCCGCACTAGGCGGGGCTTTCAAGTTATAGAGTTAACTTAAGAATTACTTCTTAGCGTTACGCTCTTTAACGTCAGCAATTACTTGCTCAGCAACGTTTGCTGGACATGGTGCGTAGTGTGAGAACTCCATAGAGAACTGACCACGACCAGAAGTCATTGTACGTAGAGTACCGATGTAACCAAACATTTCTGATAGAGGTACATCACCCTTGATACGTACGCCAGTAGACGCAGCTTGTTGGTCTTTGATCATACCACGACGACGGTTAAGGTCACCGATTACGTCACCAACGTGATCTTCTGGAGTGAACACGTCAACTTTCATGATTGGTTCAAGAAGTTGCGCGCCAGCTTTAGGCATAGACTGACGGAATGCGCCTTTAGCAGCGATTTCGTAAGCGATTGCTGAAGAGTCAACTGCGTGGAAACCACCGTCGAATAGTTCAACTTCAACGTCTAGAGTTGGGAAGCCAGCTAGAACACCGTGCTCCATCATTGACGCAAAGCCTTTCTCAACTGCAGGCCAGAATTCTTTAGGTACGTTACCACCAACAACTGTTGACTTGAACGTGAAGCCAGAGTTTGGCTCACCTGGTTTGATGCGGTAATCGATCTTACCGAACTGACCAGAACCACCAGACTGTTTCTTGTGCGTGTAGCTGTCTTCGATTGCTTGAGTGATAGTTTCACGGTAAGCAACCTGTGGAGCACCAACTTCTAGCTCAACGCCGTAAGTACGCTTAAGGATATCTACCTTGATGTCTAGGTGAAGTTCACCCATACCTTTCAGGATAGTTTCGCCTGAATCTTCATCAGTCTCAACTTGGAATGATGGATCTTCTGCAACCATTTTACCGATCGCGATACCCATCTTCTCAGAACCGCCTTTATCTTTAGGCTTAACTGCGATAGAGATTACTGGATCTGGGAAGATCATTGGCTCAAGAGTACATTCGTGCTTAGGATCACATAGAGTGTGACCAGTTTGAACGTTCTTCATACCAACTACAGCGATGATGTCACCAGCTTGTGCTGAATCGATCTCGTTACGCTCGTCTGCGTGCATCTCAACCATACGGCCGATACGCTCTGTTTTACCAGTTGCAGAGTTAAGTACTGTGTCACCTTTCTTCATCTTACCAGAGTAGATACGGATAAAGGTTAGAGCACCAAAACGGTCGTCCATGATCTTAAATGCAAGCGCACGTAGTGGCTCGTCTGCAGATACAGTCGCAACTTCACCAGTTGGCTCACCAGTCTCTGAATCAGTTAGAGGCTGTGGATCAACTTCTGTTGGAGATGGTAGGTAATCAATTACCGCGTCAAGAATAAGTTGGATACCTTTGTTCTTGTACGCTGAACCACAGTAAGTTGGGAAGAATGCTAGATCACGAGTACCTTTACGGATACAACGTTTGATGTCTTCTAGAGATGGCTCTTCGCCTTCTTCTAGGTAAGCCATCATTAGATCTTCGTCTTGCTCTAGAGCAGTTTCGATTAGCATTTCACGGTATTCAGCAGCTTTTTCTACCATGTCTGCTGGAATATCTTGAACTTCGTAGTTCTCTGGCTGGCCAGACTCATCCCATACGTAAGCTTGTTGGCTTAGTACGTCTACAACACCTACGAAATCTTCTTCGATACCGATAGGTAGAGTCATAACTAGAGGTGTAGCACCTAGTACGTTTTGTACTTGATCTACAACTTTGTAGAAATCTGCGCCCATACGGTCTAGTTTGTTAACGAAGATCAGACGTGATACGTGTGATTCGTCAGCGTAACGCCAGTTAGTTTCTGACTGAGGCTCAACACCACCAGAACCACAGAATACACCGATACCACCGTCAAGTACTTTTAGAGAACGGTAAACTTCGATAGTGAAGTCAACGTGTCCAGGAGTATCGATGATGTTTAGACGGTGATCGTTCCAGAAACAAGTTGTTGCTGCAGACTGGATTGTGATACCACGTTCAGCTTCCTGCTCCATGAAGTCAGTTGTAGTTGAACCGTCGTGTGTATCACCGATCTTATGGATCTTACCAGTTAGCTTTAGGATACGCTCTGTAGAGGTAGTTTTACCCGCGTCTACGTGAGCAAAAATACCAATGTTTCTGTATTTTGATAAATCAGTCATTGTCTTACTCTGTTAATAAGGTATAAAGTGCGCGCAGAGTATATCACATTCTGTCAATACTGATACCCTTGCGTGCGGATGGAAGAAAAAAAATTTTAACGTGAAATTTCCGTCCCCAAAGCATAGTCAAACACAGCAATTTATGTACTTTATTCGCATTTTATTGAGGACGGATAGAACAGTTTGTGATTCCACAAATACCATTCTTATGAGCATTACAGCTCGTCAAAAGCCTCTATAGCTTCCGACAATTTCTTAACGCCGTGAATTTGCATGCCAGGAATGCCGCCTTTCGGCATGTTGGCTGCAGGCACAATGGCTTTCTTGAAACCATGTTTGAACGCTTCATTCAAACGTTCTTGCCCACTTGGCACAGGACGGATTTCGCCTGCAAGCCCGACCTCACCAAAAATAACCACATCTTTGGGAAGTGGACGGTCACGAAAACTCGATAAAAGCGCCATAACTAACGCAAGATCGGCACTCGTCTCCGTCACCTTAACACCGCCAACCACATTAACAAAGACATCTTGGTCTGCCATTTGTAAGCCACCATGCTTATGCAACACAGCGAGCAAAAGTGATAAGCGGTTCTGCTCCAAACCGACCGCAACACGGCGAGGGTTTGCCAATTGCGAGTAATCCACCAACGCTTGAATCTCTACTAATAGAGGACGCGTACCTTCCCACACGACCATAACAGAAGAACCTGATGTTTCTTCTTCACCACGAGAAAGGAAAATCGCGGATGGGTTACTCACTTCTTTCAACCCTTGGCCTGTCATTGCAAAGACACCGAGCTCATTCACAGCGCCAAAGCGGTTTTTATGACTACGCAATGTGCGAAAGCGGCTATCAGTACCACCATCAAGCAGCACTGAACAGTCTATAATGTGCTCAAGAACTTTAGGGCCCGCAAGGGTACCATCTTTTGTTACGTGACCAACAATAAATACCGCGACGTTATTCTGTTTTGCGTATCGTGTCAGAGCAGTCGCAGATTCACGTACTTGAGCAACACTGCCCGGTGACGATTGAACATCTGAAACGTGCATTACCTGAATCGAGTCAATCACCATAATGCGAGGTTGCTCTTTTTCGGCGATTTGGCAAATTTTGTCGACGTTCGTTTCCGATAGCATTTTTAAGTGCTCTTTCGGCAACCCTAGTCGAGAAGCACGCATTGCTACCTGCTGCAACGATTCTTCACCTGTTACGTAGAGCGTTGGCATTTGCGCAGACAAACTACACATGGTTTGCAGCAACAAGGTGGATTTACCAGCGCCAGGGTTACCACCAATCAAAATAGCGGCGCCGGGTACAACGCCCCCACCTAATACGCGGTCAAGCTCTTTAAACCCACTGGTGAAGCGTGGCACTTCCTGCAGATCAATTTCAGATAACGTTTGAACTGTAGCTTCTGTTGCGGAGCCCGCGTAGCCGGATAAACGTTCATTACGAGCAACCGTTGGCGATGCAGCGATACGGACTTCTGTTATCGTATTCCACGAACCACATGCGTTACACTGCCCCTGCCAACGGGGAAAATCCGCGCCACAATCATTACAAACATACGCTCGTTTTGCTTTCGCCATGATGCCTCGATTTTTTCTACAAATGTGACTAAGCACAGCCAAGTCAGACCTTAACTGAAATGAACTATTGATATACTTAAGTTTTACTTCGCTTAGCCGATACAATTTAAAGTAACGACATACTCTAACAGAAATAATGCAGCAATCTGAAATTCTCTCGATCGCAGAACGACTCATTCCCGTTTACGGTTCGGATGACTTTGACTTTGTCCTTGGCCAATTGACCGAGGAAGAGCCGCCTTCGGCCAAAATCTTAGTGAAAATGGAACTTAACCGCTTGATGGCTCCGTGCAAAAAAAGCATCGATCTGCGCGGTCGCGTCCAAGGTGAATGTCGCGAGTATATTTTGGATGGTATTCCACATTGGTTAGATGACGTTGCTTTCAACGCTTACCATAAAAACATCAAAAAGTTTGGCGGCTACACTGAGGGAATGTGGGAAGCTTTGGTCAACACACGGAATAACTTTCGCGTAATGAGCAAACGTCTTACTCAACAAAAAACGCAATCGTTAACGGATCCTAAAAGCCCTTTCTTAGCGGAGCCCGTTCACCTCGGCTATGACTTAAAGCGCCAAGAAAAGCGCTTGAAAGTCCAATCTCAAGTCGAGATTTGCCGATCTAAAGGGCAACTTCTGCATGGGTTAAGCATTGACTTATCCTGCTCTGGCGCAAAGTTCAAAGTCCCAAGTGCGTTTAAATATAACCTTGGGGAGATTATTCAGGTCACGTTTACTGAGTTTGCCAGCAAATCTCAGGTTGCCGGTATAGAGAAACCGCTGGCGTACCGCATACTTGCGGTTGATGACTGTTACGAGAATGACTCAGTTCGATACCTCAGAACCATACGTTTAACTGAAACCAATGTCGTTACTCGAGTGATCGATGAAGCGCTCAACAGCGCAGCTAAAAGAGCTCGTCACGATAATCAAGATAAGATCATTCGAGCTCGAACTCGTGGTTATGAGCACATCGCACTTAAGCACACCAGCAGCTTACCTCTATTCTTTGATGGCAGTGAGCTGAAACTCGCTATGTTGACGCCAAACAATCAAAAGCTTTGGCAGTACTGGCATGATGAAAGGAACCAGCAAATGTTTGGGTCCTTATTTAATGAGAAGCGAGTCGCGTCACTCATTAAACCTGGCGTTAAAGGCACCACCAATGTCCTTTATTCATTTACTCACGAGCACGAAAACCGAACCTATTTCTATTCGATGCTTCGTCCTGAGGCCACTCGTGAACAACGCCAGCTATTTTGGCATTTAGGTGCTAAACGTGAAAGTTGGCGCGCGTTTAGAATTTCGATATTTGAACTGTCAGAGCAAGAACAGGAAGACTTAGCCGCTTTCTCTCCGGAGTTGGCTGAAACGTCCCAATCATTGACTCATATTGGCATCTTGCAAGAAATTGCTGACGAAAAATCAGGGCAGGATTATCTGCTCACTGAAAAGCCGCGCTTACCCGCGAATACGTTAAATGCATTTCGCCATCCGAGAAGAATTATAGGCAACCCGAAAGGCATTTATTTTGATGCTAAGTCTCGTCGTAAAGAGCCACGTTACCGATTTAAGACCCCAATAGAACTGCGTTCTGGGCCCGTCACAGCGATCGGCAGCACCGTCGATATTTCAAAGCGAGGGCTCGGCATTAAACTGGACGAACCTACTATGTTGCGCTCTGGGCAAGAGGTTCAGGTCAACTTCCGAGAGTTACAACTCTACGACAAAAAGCTGCCTTTAATGTCGGTGCCATACCGGGTAATTCGTGTTAGCCCAGATGGCTGTAGCGTACAGTTAGTTATTGATGAAAGCAGCCACACCATTAAAGTGATCGCCTTTTTCAACAGCATTATCGAACACAATCAAGATAAGTTGATCCCGCAAAAAGAGATGCTACCGAGTAATGCGTTACTTGAAAGACTGCACAGCATGTTGCTCTCTCGAACTCTGAGCACACCCATTTTTATCAGTAAAACAGCGTCGTCTTCAATCAAAACCCCCGTTATTGGGGTGAATTTGCCGCTACCTAAGCACATTGAGCTTTTTGCACGCCTTGGGCACGATCAATTGTTGTCACTTGAACCTATCTTTAAAGGTCGAACAAGCACATTAATCGCAGAGCCGATAAAGCGTGTAGAGGGAGCTCAAGCAAGGCATCAGGATATCTACATTAGCGCAGCCAAAGTCGGCAATAAAATTACAGGCATTGAGTCTAAGCTTCATCAAGAGTTCAACAGCGTAAAAGAACGGATTCAATTTATAAAGAAAGCGCGAATGATGGGTGACTTCTACGTAATTCGCTTATCTACAGCCCCAATTTTCGATCCGATGACATCGTTGCTGCAACAAGATTTAAGTGACTTAACCCAATTTGGTGTACATCAAGCGAGCAAATTAGAAAAGGAGCTGACCGCTTTGGTCGGTTACAGTGAGTTTGAAGACATTACGGAAGAGGTTGTAATTAGATTGGAGTTAACCGAGTAAATTTAGAGCCATACTAAGTCAACGAAAAACACCGCCAGAAAGGCGGTGTTTTTGAATGGATAAATTAAGGTTTTGCTTTCCAGCTGACCTTTTGCTGCTTCACCAGTGCACCAGATAAAATACAGAGCACACCGCCTAAGCCTGCAAAGCGAATCGCAGATTGCGCTTGAGCTTCCACTTTAGGTTTTGCGTGGTACGCGATACCTAAGCCCGCCACCGACATCATCACAAGATCGTTAGCGCCATCACCGACAGCAACCGTGTTGTGCTGCTCAATTTCGTATTCATCCGCCAACTCCACCAGGATATCTGACTTCATCTGCGCGGTAACCACATCGCCAAGTACGTTCCCCGTGAGCTTACCATTAATGATTTCTAACTGATTAGAGCGAGCAAAATCTAAATCGACTTTATCTTTGATGTAATCCGAGAAGTAAGTAAAGCCACCGGAAGCAATCGCTGTTTTCCAACCTAGTGCTTTTAACGTTGCGATTAACGCTTCAAAGTCCGGCATAAATGGCAATTGGGAACGAACTTGTTCAAGAATTGATTCATCAGCACCTTTGAGCTTGCCTACGCGTTGACGCAAACTTTGCTCAAAATCCAGTTCTCCTTGCATCGCACGTTCAGTAACTTCTGCTACCTCATCCCCGACTCCGGCCAATTTTGCGATTTCATCAATACACTCTATCTGGATTGCCGTTGAGTCCATGTCAAATACAATCAAACCTTGGGTTGAGAGATCTGGAACTTCATTAAGCGAGGCGTAATCCAAGTTGAGGCTTTGTAAGATCGTTTCGTGTTGAGGGGTCAACTCTCCTGCCATCAAGGCGACTTCATATTGGCCAACTTTCCACGTTTCTAACACGGGGTTGTAGACACCTGTGAAGAAATCAATGTCTTCAAAATGACGTGGCGAAAGGTATTCTGCAAACACTATCCAGTTTGCTTTTGCTTTATCTAGTTGGGAGGCAAATCGAGTCTCGGGTAATCGTTTTAAAAGTGTCGTATGTTTTCTGATAGGCAAGCTTTTTGACGCGTCCATGTATATAATCCCTTATGACTTTGCTAAAACGTTACCTCAACAAACTAAAAAGGCAAGTCTTTGTTTTATTTTAAATGGATGAGTAAAGAGCATGAGTGAATCCTTGTTCTCAGTAAGGAATGCCCTAAGAATTCTGGCACTAATCCTACTGTGTGTGATGTTGTTTATCACGATCAAAAACAGTGTTGTGATCAGTAAGGGCAATGAGAAAATTCAAGCACAGCAGCTTGAGACACTCACCAAAGTTTTGATTTCACAGGCGTCTCTTTCTGCCAGTGAAATGATTTTGACCAAAGATCAAGAACGCTTACTTAAGCTGACAAACCAGCTAGCACAAGACCGTTTGGTGTTTGATGCGACAATATATGATGCACAAGGCGTACGTTTAGCGTCTAGTGAAGATGCGCTATCGGTACGCGAAGTTTTAGGCTTAGACACGCCTTTGGCAACAGCTTCCATTGGCCGCCAGCAGTTGGTTGAACCAGTATTTGCCGATGAAGCACTCATCGGTTTTGTTCGCGTTACCTTTGAGACAGGTCGTGTAACCGCAATTTCTGACCACCACTATCGTAAGAGTGATCGCTACATGTACATGATGGTGCTAATGAGTTTTGTGTGCGGCATGTTATTCATTATGATTTTACGTAGACAGCCTATCCGCCGTAAAAAAGCGCAAAACCTACTGCTAACCAAATAGTCAGTCGGTAATCGACATCTAATACAAAAACAGCCCGCATTGTGCGGGCTGTTCTTTTAGTTCTTAATGTCAAGAAACTAAGATGACTCTTTGTCGCTTATTCTTCGTCGCCTAGCAATACTGAATCTAGTGCGATTAGCATCATGTCGTTGAATGTTGTTTGACGCTCATCAGAAGTTGTTTGCTCACCCGTTTTGATGTGATCTGAAACCGTACAGATTGTCAGAGCTTTTGCACCGTATTCTGCCGCTACGCCGTAAATACCCGCCGCTTCCATTTCAACACCAACAATGCCGTACTTGTCCATTACGTCGAACATTTCTGGATCAGGCGTGTAGAAAAGCTCCGCTGAAAATAGGTTACCGACTTTCACATCAATGCCACGTGCTTTTGCTGCGTCTTCTGCCGCGCGAACCATTTTGTAGTCTGCGATTGCTGCAAAGTCATGACCTTTAAAACGGATACGGTTCACTTTAGAATCCGTACACGCGCCCATGCCGATCACAACATCACGCACTTTGATGTCTTCGTTTACTGCGCCACAGCTACCAACACGTATAATTTTCTTCACGCCGAAGTCTTTAATTAGCTCCGTTGCGTAAATCGAGCATGATGGGATACCCATACCGTGGCCCATTACCGAGATCTTACGGCCTTTGTATGTGCCTGTGTAACCGAACATATTACGCACATCACATACTTGCACAACGTCTTCAAGGAAGGTTTCTGCGATGTATTTTGCACGTAGCGGGTCACCCGGCATCAGTACGACGTCTGCGAATGCGCCCATTTCAGCATTGATATGTGGAGTTGCCATTTTCTTTTCCTTAACCTTTCTCTAGCGCTCCGCGCTTAAGGCGATATAAGCCAGAGTATTCTCATTTCCGACAAGCAGTACTTGCATACTGCAAACATAAAACTAGGAGCATTCTGCTCCTAGTTTTCAATATCCTAATTATAGGAAATTCTTACCGTAATCCATTGGAGAAGTACCGAAGTAGCTCGCCAATGTTTGGCCGATGTCTGCGAATGTTTCGCGGCGGCCAAGAGAGCCTGCTGGCACTTTTTGACCGTAAACCAATACTGGGATGTGCTCACGAGTATGGTCAGTACCTGGCCATGTTGGATCACAGCCGTGGTCTGCTGTTAGGATAAGCACGTCATCTTCACCCATCAGTTCTAGCACTTCATTGATGCGACCATCAAAGTACTCAAGCGCTGCAGCGTAACCCGCCACATCACGACGGTGACCGTAAGCTGAATCGAAGTCGACGAAGTTAGTGAATACGATGGTGTTATCAGCCGCTTCTTTGATCGCTTCTTTCGTTGTTTCAAATAGTGCTGGAATGCCTGTTGCTTTGGTTTTTTTAGTGATCCCGCAACCAGCATAAATATCTGAAATCTTACCGATGGAATGCACCTGACCGCCCTTCTCATCAACTAACTTTTGTAAGATAGTCGCTGATGGTGGCTCTACAGATAGGTCACGACGGTTACCCGTACGCTCAAATTGACCTTTACCCGGACCAATAAATGGGCGCGCGATTACACGGCCGATGTTGTAATCTTCTAGTTCTTCACGCGCAATTTGGCAAAGCTCTAGTAGACGGTCTAGACCGAATGTCTCTTCGTGACAGGCGATTTGGAATACAGAGTCCGCAGAGGTATAGAAGATTGGCTGCCCAGTCTTCATATGCTCTTCACCCAAGTCATCAAGAACTTGAGTACCAGATGCGTGGCAGTTACCTAGGAAACCGTCAAGACCCGCGCGCTCAAGGATGCGATCCGTCAACTCTTTAGGGAAGCTGTTTGCTTTGTCTGTGAAGTAACCCCAGTCAAACAGAACAGGAACACCTGCGATTTCCCAGTGACCAGACGGCGTGTCTTTACCAGAAGAAAGCTCTGCGGCGTGGCCGTACGCACCGATAATTTCTGCTTCTGCGTCTAGGCCAGGAGCAAAGCGACCTGTTGATTCTTTGTGTGCCATTGCCAAACCTAACTTAGATAGGTTTGGAAGGCGAAGTGCGCCTTGACGTTGGTCGTTATCTGCTAAGCCTTTTTCGCATTGTTCTGCGATGTGGCCTAGTGTGTCTGAACCTACATCACCAAATTTCTCAGCGTCAGCGGTTGCACCAATACCGAATGAGTCTAGTACTAAAATAAATGCTCTTTTCATTGCTCGTTCCTTAGGCCCACTCGGCTTTTTATTATGGTTGAGTAGGCCTTGTGTAATTACTTGTTCTGTTAAATATCTTCTGCACGAATTTGGCGGTAAACCTCTGGAGTTGGTGTGTACTCACCACCTACTTTGATTGCACTGCGCAGTGCTTTTGCCGCTTCTTCCCACTGCTCTTCGCTGCGAGCGTGGATAACGGCAAGAGGTTTATCGCTATCTGCAACTTCACCCAAGCGGATGAACTCGTCGAAACCTACGGCATAGTCGATTTCATCAGTAGCAACACGGCGACCACCACCCATAGCAACGACAGCCATGCCAATCGCACGCGTGTCCATTGCTGAAACAATGCCCGTTTCCGTCGCGTAAACAGGCTTGATGATTTCCGCTTTTTCTAGGTAGTTATCGTAGTTTTCTACGAAGTCTGCTGGGCCGCCAAGACCCGCAACCATCTTGCCGAAGCATGCTGCTGCTTTACCGTTGTCTAGTGCTTCCATCAACTTCGCACGTGCATCTTCTGTGTTCTCAGCCAGTTTGCCAAGTACCAGCATTTCTGCACAAGAAGCCATGGTGACTTCAAGTAGGCGTGGATTACGGTATTCACCAGTTAAGAAACGAACCGCTTCACGAACTTCCACCGCATTACCTGCCGAAGAGGCCAATACTTGGTTCATGTCTGTCAGGATTGCAGTGGTCTTAGTACCCGCACCGTTTGCTACTGCTACGATTGATTTCGCTAGCTCTTCAGACGCTTCGTAAGTTGGCATGAATGCACCAGAGCCGACTTTAACGTCCATCACTAGCGACTCCAGACCCGCCGCCAATTTCTTAGAAAGAATGGAAGCCGTGATCAGAGAAATGTTGTCTACGGTTGCGGTAATATCACGAGTCGCGTAAACACGCTTATCCGCTGGAGCAAGGTCACCTGTTTGACCGATGATCGCCACACCAGCGTCTTTAGTTACTTGCCCAAACACATCGTTGCTTGGTGTGATGTTGTAGCCTGGAATAGACTCAAGCTTATCTAGCGTACCGCCTGTGTGGCCAAGACCACGGCCAGAGATCATTGGTACGAAACCGCCGCATGCTGCCACCATAGGGCCAAGCATCAAAGACGTTACGTCACCCACACCTCCGGTAGAGTGTTTGTCGACAATTGGGCCACCAAAGTTCATGTGGCTCCAGTCGATAACCATGCCCGAATCACGCATTGCACACGTTAGGGCGATACGCTCATCCATGGTCATTTCATTGAAGAAAATCGTCATAGCAAACGCCGCGATCTGACCTTCAGATACGGTGTTATTTGCTACGCCTTGAATAAAGAAGTTGATTTCTTCTGCGGTAAGTACTTCACCGTCACGTTTTTTACGAATGATTTCTTGTGGTAAATACATTAGTGCCTCCCATGCTCTCGTGAGCCATGGTTAAGTAGGATAGAAGAGGTTTGGTAGCACCCGTTTAGGTGCTACCGTTCAGACATATTATTGGGATTAGTACGCTGCTGGATCAGCAGTTTCGTCTGTCACTTCTAATGTATTTAGTAGGTTAGTTAGCAGGCTAGACGCACCGAAACGGTAGTGACGGGCATCAACCCAGTTGTCACCTAGGATTTCGTCAGCCATTGCTAGGTATGCAGCTGCATCTTCAGCAGTGCGCACACCACCTGCTGGTTTGAAACCAACAGTTTCTGCAACACCCATGTCACGAATCACTTCAAGCATCATGCGTGCATATTCTGGTGTTGCGTTTACTGGCACTTTACCAGTTGAAGTTTTAATGAAGTCAGCACCTGCTTCAATACAGATTTGAGATGCTTTCTTGATTAGTGCTTCTTCTTTTAGTTCACCCGTTTCGATGATCACTTTAAGAAGAATATCGCCACAAGCCTCTTTACATTGCTTAACTAGTTCGAAGCCTACTTTCTCATCACCCGCCATTAGCGCGCGGTATGGGAAAACAACGTCAACTTCGTCTGCACCGTAAGCAACCGCCGCTTTTGTTTCAGCAACAGCGATTTCGATGTCGTCGTTACCGTGTGGGAAGTTCGTTACTGTTGCAATGCGAACCTCTGGCGTACCTTGCTCACGAAGTGTCTTCTTAGCAATAGGAATAAAGCGAGGGTAAATACAAATTGCAGCTGTGTTGCCTACTGCTGTTTTCGCGTCATGACATAATGAGATCACTTTTGCATCAGTGTCATCGTCATTCAACGTAGTTAGGTCCATAAGTTTAAGTGCACGTAGCGCTGCTGCTTTTAAATCGCTCATTTCTATCTCCGATCAATATTCAAAAAATTCACTACTCAGCCTTACATCACGTCTCTAACTATAATCAACAAGTCGAGACAATGTGAGTAAATGGCTAAACAGTCTATTAATGAACGGACTTGGTTCCCTGAAGACTCGGCATATACAGCGAAAATTTCATATGCCAATTGCTATCCTTGTCACCGCACAGTACCAGTTTGGCCTATGGCACAACAATCTATGATTGCGGTGTCTTTAATATCACATCACACAGCAAAACGCCTATTAGATCTGATATTGCTGGGCAAGTCATTTGCCCATCGATTATGTAATATTCTTTACGTGATTAAGTATCAACCTTAACCACTATCCTGTGATTAATACATTATAGAGTTTCACCGCAAAACTGTAGCACCAAATAGAGCGCAAACGGTTTGTATCTCAAAATTTCCTAGCCCCTATTCCATCGGCTGCGTAACTCATAGACTGAGTCCGGCATCCGGTGAGATTTTAGAGCCCGAAAAACGAAAAATGCCCCGCAGCAATCTCTTGCTACAGGGCATGATGTAAAACGGCGTCTATATATTAAGAACCGATTCTAATTATAGTGCTGCAAGGCTTAAGCAGAAGCCTGCAATTGTCGCTGCCATAAGGTTAGACAACGTACCAGCAAGAACAGCTTTAACACCCATGCGAGCGATGTCACTACGACGGTTTGGTGCAAGGCTACCTAGACCACCAAGTAGAATCGCGATAGAAGAAAGGTTCGCGAAACCACATAGTGCGAATGAGATGATAGCTGTTGTCTTCTCAGACATTACTTCACCAGTTGCCGCGATTACTTGAGCGTTTTCACCTAGGTATGGTGTGAAGTTCAAGTAAGCAACGAATTCGTTCACTACGATTTTCTGACCGATGAATGAACCAGCAGTTACTGCTTCAGCCCATGGAACACCGATTAGGAATGCTAGTGGAGAAAATGCGTAACCTAGGATTAGCTCTAGCGTTAGTTCTGGCATGCCGAACCAACCACCGATGCCACCTAGCATACCGTTGATCAGCGCGATTAGACCAACGAATGCGATTAGCATTGCACCTACGTTAAGCGCAAGTTGTAGACCAGAAGCCGCACCGCCCGCTGCTGCGTCGATTACGTTTACTGGTTTGTCGTCGCCGCCGTCCATCGCTTCTTCGATACTTTCGTGAGGCTGGTCAGTCTCTGGGTGAAGGATTTTAGCGAATAGTAGACCACCTGGTGCCGCCATGAATGATGCTGCTACTAGGTACTCTAGTGGAACACCCATTGAAGCGTAGCCCGCTAGTACACCACCAGCAACAGAAGCTAGACCACCACACATTACCGCGAATAGCTCTGATTGAGTCATTTTTGGAACGAATGGACGAACAACTAGAGGTGCTTCTGTTTGACCTACGAAAATGTTTGCTGCTGCTGACATTGATTCCGCACGTGAAGTGCCCAGCGCTTTTTGTAGTGCGCCACCAAGAATCTTGATAACCCATTGCATAACGCCAATGTAGTAAAGAACCGAAATCAGTGCAGAGAAGAAGATCAGTGTAGGAAGAACACGGAATGCGAAGATGAAACCGCCGCCGCCGAATACTTCGAACATCTTGTCAGAAACAAGACCACCGAACAGGAATGATGAACCATCGTTACCGTAGTTGATAACGTTAGAAACACCTGAAGAGAAACCGTTTAGTAGATCACGGCCCCAAGGTACATACAGAACAAATGCACCTAATGCGAATTGGATAGCGAATGCGCCACCCACAGTTCTTAGATTGATAGCTTTACGGTTATTAGAAAATGCAAATGCAATCGCAAGAAGCACTACCATACCGATTAGGCTCATAAACAGGCTCATAGTTTATGACTTCCTTATAAGTTATTTATTGGCGTGTTACAAAATGGAGCTATAAAGCGGGAGCAATTATACTCATGCAGAATCAATTAAAGTAATGCCAGCCTCACACTTTCCTATAAGATTCATGATTGATTCAGCCAGCTTTGTGAGTTAATTCACAATAAGCAGGAAAACGTTTTCTATTTCAAACCACATCTTTAGATTTTATTCACATATCGAGAAAGCAAAATTGCTATTTTTCCATAACTGAGAGGCAATCGATTGCTTTGGACCGTTATGCAACTCTACGAGCTCATTAAAGACGTGAATGAGTTTGGCTGGGTGATTCGACTCCCCTTGATATCCAAGTATAGGCATATCCGGTGCATCTGTTTCGATCACGAGATGTTTGAGTGGTAATTTTTGAATTGCGTCGCGCGTTTTCTTCGCTCTTGGGTAGGTGATGGTTCCTCCTACACCGATAAAAAAACCTAATTTGACCCACTCCATTGCTTGCTGATAACTCCCAGAGAAAGCATGTAGCACACCGCCCCGAGGGAGCTTCGCCGCTTTAACCATTTGAATAAGGCGATTGTGCGCTTTTCGGCTATGTAAAATAACTGGGAGTTCGAAGCATCTAGCCAGTTCAAATTGAACTTCAAGTGTCTTTTCTTGCAACTGTGGGTCAACATCAATGGCAAAATCTAGCCCACACTCTCCTATTGCCACGCACTGGGGAGCATTTTGTTTTAGATAATGTTCCAATTCAGCAAAGTGCTGCTCGACGTTATCTTCAAGAAAATACGGATGAAACCCAAGGGCGTAATACAAATTGGCATGTTGATCTGCCAAGGTTTGAATACGAGCCCAGTTTTGAGGTCCCACTGAAGGAATCAGAATTCTTGTCACGTCTTGCGTTTGAGCTAGCTGAAGTTGATGTGCAAAGTCACCTTGGAATACATCAAAGTCAAAGTGACAATGGGTATCAAAGAGCTTCATCTTGAGACTTTTTATCTGTACCGACAAACTGAGAATCAGAAAATAGTAGAGCTTCACTGTTCTCTTCATTTTGATGGGCAGGATCTTTTCGATACGGAACGCAGCTGCGTTTTTGATCAGGGGTTAGCCCCATCTCCTTGCACCAGTCGTCGTAACGCTTCAATCCTCGTTTAAACCAGTTCATATCTCATCCTTATAAAAAACGCCCTTGGCTAAGTTTATAGCCAAGGGCGTTTTAAAATCTAGTTTGCGTTAAAGCTTACCCAAACCGCTTTTTGATTAGTGCTCACGCGTCGCACGGAAATCAATATCAGGGAAACGCTCTTTCGCCAAGTTTAAGTTAACCATTGTTGGCGCAATATACGTTAGGTTATCACCACCATCCAATGCTAAATTTGCTTGGTTCTTACGTTGGAACTCATCCAGTTTCTTCGCATCATCACACTCAACCCAACGAGCAGTTGCAACGTTAATGCCTTCATAAATCGCTTCAACGTTATATTCAGACTTCAAACGAGCCACAACAACATCGAACTGAAGTACACCAACAGCACCAACGATCAGATCGTTGTTTTGTAGTGGACGGAATACCTGTACCGCACCTTCTTCTGATAGTTGCACCAAGCCTTTTAGTAGCTGTTTCTGCTTTAGTGGATCTTTCAGGCGAATACGACGGAACAGTTCTGGGGCGAAGTTCGGAATACCAGAGAACTTCAATGACTCACCTTGAGTAAAGGTATCACCAATCTGGATAGTACCGTGGTTATGCAGACCAATGATGTCACCCGCGTAAGCGTGTTCTGCACGTGAACGGTCACCCGCCATAAAGGTTACTGCATCAGAGATACTCACCTGCTTGCCAAGACGAACGTGGTTCATCTTCATACCCTGCGTGTAAGTACCCGATACAATACGCATGAATGCGATACGGTCACGGTGTTTCGGGTCCATGTTTGCTTGGATCTTGAATACGAAACCAGAGAACTTCTCTTCTGTCGCTTCAACTTCACGCTCAACCGCCTGACGCGTTTTCGGTGCTGGCGCCCACTCTGTTAGACCATCTAGCATGTGGTCTACACCGAAGTTACCTAATGCGGTACCGAAGTAAACTGGCGTCAGGTCACCTGTTAAGAACATTTCCAAATCAAACTCAGGGCAAGCACCCATAACAAGCTCAAGCTCTTCTCGAACACTTTCCGCAAGGCCTGCACCGACTTTTTCATCAAGCTCTGGGTTATCTAGACCTTTGATGATTCGAACTTCTTGAATCTCATGACCGTGACCAGATTCGTATAAAATCGTTTCATCACGGTGAATGTGGTACACACCTTTAAACTCTTTACCACAGCCGATTGGCCACGTGATAGGCGCGCACATCATGCCCAATTCGTTTTCTACTTCGTCCAATACTTCCATTGGATCACGAACGTCACGGTCAAGTTTGTTCATGAAGGTCACGATTGGCGTATCGCGTAGACGGGTTACTTCCATCAACTTACGAGTACGATCCTCGACACCTTTCGCAGCATCGATAACCATCAAACACGAGTCGACTGCCGTTAGAGTACGATATGTATCTTCCGAGAAGTCTTCGTGTCCAGGAGTATCAAGTAGGTTTACCAGGCAATCATTGTAAGGGAACTGCATCACAGACGTGGTTACCGAGATACCACGTTCCTTTTCCATTTCCATCCAGTCTGATTTTGCGTGCTGTGCATTACCACGACCTTTAACCGTACCTGCTTTTTGAATCGCGTTTCCGAATAAAAGGACTTTTTCAGTAATGGTGGTTTTACCCGCATCCGGGTGAGAAATAATAGCGAACGTTCTACGTTTAGACACTTCGCTTAGAAAAGGTGTATTTGACATGAAACTGGTCTTCTTTGATGTCTGAATGCTTGCTCGAAAAGCAAACACGCTTTTTAGATTCAATATTGCGCGGTATTCTCGCTTATTATTGCCTCAGGGGCAACTGATCGCTTTAGGGGCGACCTCCCTTATGGGATGAGTTAACGTTAGTGAAAGAAGAGATAACTCATGATGATCGCATCTTCTTTTCCCGTGCCAGTTTTCGCAGGGTAATAGTTATGACGTCGATCAACTTCATTGAATCCAGCTTGTTCATAAATATAAATAGCAGGCTTATTACTCTCTCGCACCTCAAGCCAAGCACTCTCCGCTTTTGATTGCTCACAATGTTCTAAGAACGCATCCAACAGTTTTTGACCATAGCCTTTACCCTGAAGATGCGGCGCGATAGCAATATTCAGCAACGTAACTTCACCGACAATATTCTGCGCATAGAAGTAGCCAATCACCATCTCGCCATCGAGCATCACATGATGACATGCTCCACGGCTGGATAAATCACGTACCAAAGACTCTGCCCACGGATGCGAGTGTGCTTGCTGCTCAATTTGCCAAACTTGATCTAAGTGCTCAGCGCACATTGGTAAGATTTTAGTTGTCATTATTTACCTAGGGGTTCATGTGCAATACCAATTGCAGTAAAACGGGGATTAATGCTTATTTGCTCGAATTGTTGTAAGAACAAATCTGTTGCCAAAGTGCACGTTTTTGTTGGGTATTCCCATCCACATCTTGCAACAATGGCGATGTCAGTTGTTTAGTGTCAGGCAATACTTCGGCTTCACACCCTGCAAACCAAACCCACTCAAGCTCGTGCTGGCCAAGTAATGGAAATCGCTCTGGCTCAATATGTAACGCTTGGTCAAGCGTTAACTTCATACTCTTTAGGATGTTTTCAAACAAAACCGCCGTCTCATTCTCTGGACATACCGGAGAGATCAACAGGAGTTTGCAAGAACTTTGCAAATCGATTTTTGGCGATTGGTAACCTGCCAATCTATCTGGGTGTACCAGCTCCCATGTGCTGATGCCCATTTCGTGTAAATACTGTTTCTCGTTAATTGACATTTTCCGTCACCTATTTGAACGAGGGCAATCCTAACAAATAATCGTGATTATACCTAAAGGACTTCAAGGAACACCTCAATACATTGGAATGATTGAACTGTTCTGCCTATGACAATGGCCACACCGTAGGTATAACATATGAGGTACATTATGAAATTCTTACCTACACTGCTGCTTTGCGCACTGGTAGCCACCACCAGCATGAGTGTTTTTGCTAATAGCAGCGATGAGTGGGAGCTGATTGCAACGAAAACCGTCAAATTCCAAACAGAAACGGATACCGTGACACCAAATAGCCTATTCCGAAATCGCAGCTTCAGTAAAATTAAACTGAAATGTGTGCAGGGCACGGTAGACATTAACGACTTAAAAGTCGTGATGACGGACGGTAGTGAGAAAAAGCTAACCTCTATGGGTGTGCTAACAAGTGGATTATCGACTCGTGCATGGAGCCTTCCTGGCTCAAAAGAAGCGAAGCTAAAACAGATTGAAATGACTTACAGCAGTTGGGGCAGCAGAAAACTCAATGTTTTAGGGCTAAGTAAGAAAGCAAAAATAGAGGTTTGGGGTAAGAAGAAAAGTGACCAGTCATCCTAATCTCCCTATCTCAGTTTTCAATGAACTAAGAAAGAAGCCCACTGAGTTAGTGGGCTTCTTTCATTTACAGTTCAGAGAACTCTGGCGCGTAATCTATGCGTCCGGAGAGTCCGGCACATTGACCTTCGACCAACTCTGCGATACGAAATGCACCTTTAGGAACATCCCAAGCGCATTCGAATCCCATCTCGTCGCATGATTGAAAGCCCTGGCGCGCGTAATAATCAGGATCGCCCAACACCACACACACTGGATAGCCAAAATCACGAAGTGAATCAAAACCTTCTTTGATCAACTCTGCAGCGATGCCTTGGCGACGGTAATCTTCATGAACAGCCAATGGCGCCAGCCCTTGCCACGACAAATCTTCACCATTTAAGGTCACTGGGCTAAATAAAGCATGGCCTATTACCTCTCCCTCATCTGTACACGCGACTAAGGAAAGTGTGAATTTGCTGTTTTCGCGCAAACGCATCACAAGCTTAGCTTCAGCTTCCGTCGGGAAGGCGTGTTTCAATAAGCGGTCAATGGTAAGAATGTCCGCAGGGGCTTCAGTTCGAATAAGCATTCGCTACTCCGGTTGGTTGTGCAGGCGCTTGAACTCCTTTCTGAACAAAATCAGCCAATTGATTCAAAGCGACTTGCATTGCTTTCGGTAACTGCTCTAAGTCGACACTGTCCATTAAGTTTTTCACTTCTAAGCCAAGCTCAGTATCGCCTTCAATTGAAAGGCGACGTTGGAAGAACAGTGTGTCAGGGTCTTCTTTACGACCAGCAATCAGTACTAGGTCGTTTAGATTACCACTAAAACTCACATCTTCCTGAACTGGTTTTTCAGCTACCACTAATTTTTCGCCTTGATAGCTGATGTACCATGCTAAGTTCAAGTCTTTAATCGCAACTTTTAACCACTTGTCTTCAAGGAACTCAAAGTCACCATCTTCCAAGGCTTCTTTAAACACCATTTTTAGCCCTTCCAGCAATGCTTTTTGCTGAATTGGCTGTGGTAATAACTGGACTGGAGAACGCAAAATGTTAGCTGCGTTCTTTACTAGTTGACTGCGAATCTTGTTTAACACGTTCATTATCCGTTACTTTGTCATTAGGTTGCCTATATTAAGCAATCGTGGCAATGAGATTACTGTTATGTATCAATAAAGTGCTTATTTTAGATTGGTGGATTATTGTTCACTAACGCTTCTTTTTTTGAAGTTACGTGTATTATTGATGCGAACAGGTGGATAAACACTTTTACAACCGTATTTTCAAAGTTATAGTTATCTGAGCGTATCCATGTGATTGTCAACTGTAAAGTTAAAACCGCGAGCCCTTTAATGGCAAGCGATACTGTGACTTGATAGTAGACCGCCGCAGGCTTATCAGGGTGTCGCTTTTTATACACGGACGAATAATCTGGCTCATTGGAGATCGGTAATACCCTAATGCCTTCCCAGCAATTAAAACATTGGTTTGCCACGCTAACCTCAAATAGCCCTTTCTTCTTTGCCATTCTTGATAAAAAACACAATTATCGAATGGTAAGTGACCGTTACTGCGATATCGCAGGTTTAAGTCATGAGGAAATCATCGGCTTAAACGATTGCCAGGTACTGGGCGAGCAGTTTTATAAAAAGCTGGCGCCCTACTATCAGCGTGCATTCAAAGGAACGCATGTCGAAGCCGAAATCACCCTCGATGAAACCGACCTTGAAACCAGCCTGCACTTTAGTCTGTCACCGGTTTTTGAAGGTAACGAAATTCGCTTTGTCGTTTTTCACGCTGTGGATACTTCAGAAAAGCAGATCCTCGTACGCTCCTTAGAGGAGTCCGAAAGTAAATTTGCGAAATTGACACAACTACTGCCTGACGGTCTGCTGCTTATCGAAGATGACATTATCATCTCTGCCAACCCTGCATCAGCACGCCTTCTGGGACTGAACTCTCCCCATGAGTTGCTAGGCGAGGAGCTCAGCCGTCTATTCATCGATGAAAACAGCAAGAAAGTGTTTAGTCATCGTTTGAGTGCATTAATTTCTGACAAGCCGTTTGTTTGCTTAACCAGCGCGAGATGTGGCTTTGAACGAAAAGTTCAGTTACACGCAGATTCTACGGCGATATTAGGCAGCGAGTCTCAAATCATCTTGATCCAAGACGCTGACGATACACCCAAGAATTTGTCTTCTGCATCGAATGAAGACATGCATATTGATTCGCTCACCAAACTGTACAACCGCTTTGGTTTTACCAAACGTTTGGAACAGCTGATCAAAAAGCAAACGCCGCTTCTGGTGTTCTATTTGGATATCGATAACTTCAAAAACATTAATGACTCACTTGGTCACCACATTGGCGATAAAGTGATTCAAGAGGTATCGGCCCGTCTTAAACGATTGCTGCCAAATCAAGCGATTATTGGTCATTTGGGTGGCGATGAGTTTGGCGTCATTCTGCCAGAACCAGAAAATACCCGCATGGCTGAAATTTTGTCAGATCGCATTATCTCGTTGATCAACCAGCCTTTCGACTTGCACCACTTCAGTAAACGCCTTGCGTGCTCAATTGGTAGCGTTCGTTACCCTGAAGACGGGCAAGATGCGAGAATCCTGCTACAAAATGCCGATACGGCGATGTATGAAGCCAAAGATCGTGGCCGAAATCGCCTGATCAAATTTAACGACCAGATGAACAAAGAAGCGCGCATGCGTTTGTGGCTTGAAATCGAACTGCAAAAAGCATTGCAGCAGAACGGTTTGGAGGTGTGGTATCAACCAAAGGTTAACGCGCGAGACTTCAGCATTAACGGTGCCGAAGCGCTCGTTCGTTGGAAACACCCTGTCGAAGGTTACATTAGCCCAGGTTCATTCATTCCTGTCGCCGAGCGTGCAGGGTTAATCGAACACCTTGGACGCGTCGTGATGCGTGATGTTTTCAATACGGTAAAACGTTGGAAACAACAAGGCATACTGCCAGGTCGTGTCGCTATCAACCTCTCTCCCGAGCAATTTGGTAATCCACAGCTGATCGACTTTATGGAAAAGTTGCTTCGCACTACCGAGCTTGATCCAAGCTGCATTACCTTCGAGCTAACCGAAAGTGCCGTGATGAGTGATAGCGAACATACACTGCAAATGCTGAATGCGATTAAGAAACTGGGCTTCGCCCTCTCTATCGATGACTTTGGTACCGGTTACTCTTCCCTTTCCTACTTAGCGCGCTTCCCTATCGACGAGCTGAAAATCGACCGCGCGTTTATTAACGATATCGACACGCTACCCAAACAGGTCACTGTGATTGAAAACATCATTAATCTGGGTAAGTCACTCGACTTGACGGTCGTGGCCGAGGGGGTGGAAACCCACCAGCAAGCTACTTTGCTCTCTAACCTTCAATGTAATGCGATTCAAGGATTCCATTTTTATCGCCCACAGCCAAAACATGAAATTGAAGAGCTGTTTGTACAGAATCGTCGTCACAAGAACTAACCCCGACTCGATACCCTTACTCTCAAGGGGTAAATATCGACTTTATTGAGCTAAACCTAACTTAGGTCAATTTCGCTATTCATAATTCTTCATAAAATGCGGACACCTTTTTATTCTCAATGATTGTGAGCATATGGAACTCTTGTGTCCCGCGGGTAACCTGCCTGCGTTAAAAACTGCGATTGATTGCGGTGCCGATGCCGTCTACATTGGCTTCAAAGATGATACCAACGCCCGTCACTTTGCTGGCCTCAACTTTAACGGCAAAAAGTTAGAAAAAGCGGTGCAATACGTTCACGACCGCGACAAAAAAATTCATGTCGCGTTGAATACCTTCGCTCATCCCAATGGCTTTGAGCGCTGGACGAACGCGGTAGACAATGCAGCGGCATTGGGTGTGGACGCGCTGATTGTTGCAGACATTGCAGTTCTGGAGTATGCAGCTCGCAAATATCCCGATCTGGAACTACATCTTTCAGTGCAAGCATCAGCGACCAACATCGCAGCCATTGATTTTTATAAACAGAACTTCAACGTAAAACGTGTGGTGCTGCCTCGCGTCTTATCGATTCATCAGGTGAAGCAGCTTTCGCGCAACATCACTAGCGATGTCGAGCTAGAAGTCTTTGCTTTTGGTAGCCTTTGTATTATGTCCGAAGGCCGTTGTTATTTGTCATCATACATGACGGGTGAGTCCCCAAACACTGTGGGTGCCTGTTCTCCTGCCAAATACGTTCGTTGGCAAGAAACTGATCAAGGTCTTGAGTCTCGTCTAAACAATATCCTAATTGACCGCTACTGCGCAGGAGAAAACGCGGGCTACCCTACGCTCTGTAAAGGTCGTTTTGAAACAGAAATTGATGGTGAGAAAAAACGCTATCATGCTCTGGAAGAGCCAACCAGTTTGAACACCCTTTCGATGCTGCCAGAACTGTTTGCCGCTAATGTCGCATCTGTAAAAATTGAAGGGCGCCAACGCAGCCCAGCTTACGTAGAGCAAGTCACTCGAACATGGCGAGCCGCGATCGATCGCTACCAAGCCAACCCAGAAGCTTACCAAGTTGAAGCCGCATGGGATGCGACGCTCGCAAATGTGTCGGAAGGAACGCAAACCACCCTAGGTGCTTACCACCGTAAATGGCAGTAGAGGTTAAGATGGATAACTCAATGAAATACGCACTTGGCCCACTACTCTATTTTTGGCCAAAACAAGATGTAGAAGCCTTCTACCAACAAGCAAAACAAAGCTCTGCAGACATTATTTACCTGGGTGAATCGGTTTGCTCTAAACGCAGAGAAATGAAACCAGCCCACTGGTTGGAAATCGCCAAAGACTTATCTGCCTCTGGCAAGCAAGTCGTTATCTCTACGATGGCGCTACTGGAAGCACCTAGTGAAGTAAACATCATGAAGAAGTACATCAATAACGGTGACTTCGCCATTGAGGCTAATGACGTATCGGCAGTTCAATTAGCATCAGAGCATAAAGTGCCTTTCGTTGTTGGTCCTGCAATCAATACTTATAACGCACACACGCTCAACTTATTTTTGAAGCAAGGTATGATGCGTTGGTGCATGCCTGTCGAGCTCTCTCGCGAATGGTTAAACGATACTTTAGTTCAGTGTGACGAGCTTGGTATTCGTAACAAGTTTGAAGTTGAGGTATTTAGCCACGGTTATTTGCCTTTAGCGTATTCCGCTCGCTGTTTCACAGCCCGAGCTGAAAACCGAGCTAAAGACGATTGCGAAACCTGCTGTATCAAATACCCTACGGGTATCCAGGTCAGCAGCCAAGAAGGGCAAGAAGTCTTTAACCTTAACGGCATTCAAACGCAATCAGGGTATTGTTATAACCTGAGAAATGACTTACCAAGCATGCAAGGGCTGGTTGATGTGGTCCGCTTAAGCCCTCTCGGTGTGAGTACACTTTCTGAGTTAGAGCATTTTCGCTCAAACGAGCACGGCGACAACCCTGAAAAACTTGAAAGCCGCCAATGCAATGGCTATTGGCATCAGCTAGCTGGCTTAGAAGTAAAAAACATTTAGCTCCCCAAAAAAGAAAAGCGAGGCCCAACCTCGCTTTTCTCTATCAGCCATTGTTAACAGGCTTGCACTGTTGGCTCAGCCGAAGTTTCGTTTAGCAGCTTTTTCACGTCCCGCCACAACATACTGACCACAACTAAACTCAGCGCAATATTGGACAATGGGAAAGCCAACCAAATGCCTGTCACGCCAAACAGTTTCGGCATAACGAACAAAAACGGCAGTTGAACCAACATGTTGCCTAGTGTCACAAACATGGCTTTGCTGCCTTTGTTTACCGATTGGTAGTACGCAGCCGCCACGACTAAAAAGCCATCTAGGAACAACGCAAACATGTGTAAACGAATCCCGATCACCGTGCTATCAATCAACTGTTGATCAGCATTGTTAAACACCGAGACCAACTCGTACGGGAAAAGGTTCATCAAACCCACAAACGCTACACCACCAAGCACAGATGTCCCCATTGCGACTTGCAGTAATTTTCTGACGTTCGCCTGGTTGCGCGCCCCGTGATTGAAACTCACTAGAGGTTGCATACCATTCGCGATTCCCTCTGCAATCAAATAGTAAACCGTCACGATATATCCCAAAATAGCGTACGCCCCGATCAACATTGCACTTCCGTACTGAGCAAATAATGCGTTGTGCATTGCCACCATCACAGAGCCGTACGCGTACATAAAGAAGCTAGATGTACCGATCATTATAATCTTTGGTGCAACATCAACTTGAACCTTAAAGTCACTGATTCGAAGGCGTAAGGTCGCTTTTGAAGTAAAGAAGTAACCAATACCAAGCACGGTTACCACCAATTGTGCCAGCGCTGTAGCAATGGCCGCTCCGGTTAACTCCCACCCCAACCAAGCAATAAATACGTAGTCTAATACAATATTAATGACGGCACCGATGACCATCAGCATCGTTGCTAAGTTCGGGCTGTCGTCATTGCGTAAAAGAAATGGAACCGCGATAGAGCCTAGCGTAAATACGCACGCGACAATCAGAATATGCAGATATTGCAGCGCGAGTTCAAACACTCGCCCTTCCGCCCCCTGCCAGCGAATAAATTCATCGGCAAAATAGAACAATATGGTAGCAACGACCGGCATCAATATCGCTAACAACCCCAATCCGGTCGTTAAAATACGCTTCGCGCCCTCATGATCGTTTTCTCCTTGCTTAATCGACGTTAGCGCACCAGTCCCCACCCCAATCATCATCCCTATACCGAGGATAGAACCGATGATCGGCCACGCAACATTGATCCCTGCTAATCCGTCAGCACCAACATAACGGCCAATAAAAATGCCATCAACTATTTGATATAAACCGTTCACGAGCATTGCTGCGACGGTTGGAATCGTATATTTCCAAAACTGTCTATAAATTGAGTTTTGCATGACTGCCACCAGTAGTTAGCAAAGCTAACCATTTAATTAGCAAGACTAACTAAATGGTTAAATTAAAGAAAAGAAAATGAAACACCAAAGGCTAATTCGTACAGCGGAGGCCTTTGGTTTAATTTAAAATGACTTATTGCTCAATGCTTTATTCAGTAAAGCTTGTAACTGCTCAGCTTCTTGCTGATTTAATTGTTGCATCATTTGTTCAGAGATATCTTTGTAAACCACCTGCTCCAAAGACATTTTTTCTGCGACTTCTTCTGTCAGCAATACACGCTTAGCACGGGCATCCTCATTACATGCGATGCGTTTCACCAAACCCTTTTTTTCCAAACGAACAACCATTGTCGATGCGGAAGGCTTAGTCACTTGCAACTCTTCTGCAAGATCGGTTATTCGTACACCCTCAGGGTAAACCTGAATCACACGTAAATAATCGAACTCATTAAAGCTTAGATGTGATAACGGATCTTCTTTGGCATAAACACGCCAAGCTTTGGCGCAAAAACGCTCTAAATCAATCAAGCTTTCTTCTAGTGCCATAAAATCCACCACCACTTAGTTAGCAAGGCTAACTATTTTAAATGAGTCACTCATCAAGTTCAATCATAAAAAAGCCGCTCTCATCGAGCGGCTCTAAATCATTCAATTTCCTGCTTCTTAGCTGCCTTTAGCTTGGCCAATCTGTCTTGCTGTAATTGATCGTAGATTTGTGCCAGTTCCAAGAAGGAATACCGGTGCTCAACATAATCATAAACGTTGAACGAAATCGCGAGCTTATAAAGTGAGATGGCACTTGCGATGTCACCTTCAAGCTGATTACGCTTTCCAAGGTAGAAATACGTTTCCGTCAATCGTTCAGCTAGGCGATAATTCTCTCTCGTTCCATCCATAATGGCTTTAAGAGCGTCTTCGTCCGAGACGTCTCGCAACATGATAGCAACAAGAACCCATCCCCACTCTTCACTACGATCTCGTAAATAACGCTGTTGAAGATTGGCTTTTGCTTGCTCTGGATTTTGCTCAGCTTCGATGATGTACAGCCATAATGAACGAAAAGGATCCGTTGGCATTTCTTGATAGTGCTTGGTCATATCTTCTAAAGCGAGATCGATTCGGCCACCATAATACAGTGCAATCGCACGGTTGCGCTCAGCATAGGTATTATCCGGAGCCAACTCTATGGTCGAGTCAAACGCTTCATAAGCCGCGTCAAACTCACCCACTTGGGTGAAATACACCCCCAAAAGATTGAAGATATCCGGTTGAGCAGGATTCAACTGCAAAGACTGGTTAAAGTCCAAACGGGCAAGATCACGCAAACCAACGCTATCGTAGTAGCTACCGCGCTCATAATGCATTTTAGCGCGTACTTCATCACTGAGATCAGGACGTTGTAGCAACTGCGATAAACGCGCGATTTGTACTTCTTGTTGAACGCTAGGCTGAAGTGGCACCGCCATCGGTGGATATAGCCACTTTTGTGCTGATTGCTGAGAAGTATTTGCACAACCGGTCAGCGCGATAGCAACACATAAACTTGCGGTTTGAAACCATTTCACTAATTGATACTCCTGTTTGGACCGCTCAAAATTTATTTCTCTTAATGCAATATAGGCGATAACCTCGTTTGAGGTTAATGCGTCGAAATAAACCAAAAAAAGGGGAGCGAAAATGCTCCCCTTTTATAACATGCTTTCAGGCCCTTAATCTAATAAAAGGCTGAAAGTCTCATTTTGTCTTACTCGTCTTTCGCAGCTGGTGCTTCAGCAGCAGCTTCTTCAGCTGGCTTTTCTACCGCTTCTTTCATGCTTAGACGTACACGGCCTTGGCGGTCGATTTCAAGAACTTTAACTTGAACTTCTTGGCCTTCAGCTAGGTAGTCAGACACTTTCTCAACACGTTTTTCTGCGATTTGAGAAATGTGTACCAGACCATCTTTGCCTGGAAGAACCGTTACGAATGCACCGAAGTCAGCTAGACGTGCAACTTTACCCGTGTAGATACGGCCAACTTCAACTTCAGCAGTGATCTCTTCGATACGGCGGATAGCTTCTTTCGCAGCAGTGCCTTCAGTTGCAGCAATCTTGATAGTACCGTCGTCTTCGATTTCGATAGTTGTACCAGTCTCTTCAGTTAGAGCACGGATAACTGCACCACCTTTACCGATAACGTCTTTGATCTTCTCTGCGCTGATCTTCATTGTATGAATACGAGGAGCAAATTCAGAGATGTCTTCACGAGCACCAGAGATAGCTTCATCCATTACAGATAGGATGTGCTTACGTGCACCTTGAGCTTGGTTAAGCGCAATTTGCATGATCTCTTTAGTGATACCTTCGATCTTGATGTCCATTTGAAGTGCTGTGATACCAGTGTTAGTACCCGCTACTTTAAAGTCCATGTCACCTAGGTGGTCTTCGTCACCAAGGATGTCAGAAAGAACAACGAAGTCGTCGCCTTCTTTAACAAGACCCATTGCGATACCCGCAACAGAAGACTTGATTGGCACACCTGCATCCATAAGAGCAAGAGAAGTACCACATACAGAAGCCATTGAAGAAGAACCGTTAGATTCAGTGATTTCCGATACAACACGTACTGTGTATGGGAATTCATCAACAGAAGGCATTACTGCTGCGATACCGCGTTTAGCCAGTTTACCGTGACCGATTTCACGACGCTTAGGAGAACCTACAAAACCAGTTTCACCAACACAGTATGGAGGAAAGTTGTAGTGCAGTAGGAAGTGATCTTTACGCTCACCTGTTAGCTCATCAATGATTTGAGCATCACGCTGAGTACCTAGAGTTGCCGTCACGATAGCCTGAGTTTCACCACGAGTGAATAGCGCGCTACCGTGTGTGCGAGGAAGAACACCAGTGCGTACATCTAGTGCACGAACCATGTCTTTTTCACGGCCATCAATACGAGGGTTACCCGCGATGATGCTACGACGTACGACTGTTTTCTCTAGATCATGGAAGATAGTGTGAATTTCTTTTGTATCCGCTTCAGGATCTTCAGCAAGAAGAACTTCATTTACTTCCGCAGCGATCTCATTGATACGGTCGTAACGAGCCATCTTCTCAGTGATTTTGTAAGCCTCAACAAGCTTCGCTTCTGCTAGCTCAGCAATCTTATCTTTAAGTGCTGTGTTTTCTTCAGGAGCAACCCAATCCCAAGCAGGAGTTGCTACTTCTGCTTTGAATTCGTTGATAGCTTTGATAGCAACTTGTTGTTGATCATGACCGTAAACAACCGCTGCTAGCATTTCTTCTTCAGTTAGGTTGTCCGCTTCTGATTCAACCATCAGTACGGCTGACTCTGTACCTGCAACAACAAGGTCAAGCTTAGAAGTTTCTAGTTCAGTTTGGCTAGGGTTAAGTACAAGCTGACCATCGATATGACCAACACGCGCCGCACCGATAGGGCCGTTGAATGGAATGCCAGAGATAGCAAGAGCAGCAGAGGTACCGATCATTGTAACGATATCTGGCTGAACATCTGGGTTTACAGACATTACTGTCGCGATAACCTGAACTTCGTTTTTAAATGCGTCTGGGAATAGCGGACGGATTGGACGGTCGATTAGACGAGCTGTTAGCGTTTCGCCTTCAGAAGGACGACCTTCACGCTTGAAGAAACCGCCTGGGATTTTACCCGCAGCGTAAGTACGCTCTTGGTAGTTAACCGTTAGTGGGAAGAAGTCTTGACCTGCAACGGCTTCTTTTTTACCTACAACAGATACGAATACAGACGTATCATCCATTGTGACCATAACTGCTGCTGTAGCTTGACGTGCAATAACGCCAGTTTCTAAAGTAACTGTGTGGTTACCGTACTGGAACGTTTTAACAACTGGTTTTTCGAACATTGTTATTCCTTGTTTCTAATCTTCCTTTAGTGCTTAAAGAAATCTTAGATGTGTTAATTGACACTCAAGGCATTACGAATCGCGACTAGTAAAAAGAAACTCGGAAATTCCTTTTGAATAGTCGCGACCTTTTGGTCGACGTGGTTGACTGTAATGCTATGAGCTTTTGAGAAAACCTCTTACGAGGTTTAGCCGCCAGTATTATAACGGCATAAGTCTAATTTGGCTAAATTTAGGCAACAAAAAAGGGGCATAAAGCCCCTTTTTAGACAAACTGCTATGCAGTCGCTGATTAGCGACGTAGGCCTAGACGTTTGATTAAGTCTTGGTAGCGAGCTAGGTTTTTACCTTTTAGGTAATCTAGAAGCTTACGACGACGAGAAACCATACGTAGAAGACCACGACGGCTGTGGTGATCGCCTTTGTGCGCTTTGAAGTGACCTTGTAGGTGGTTGATAGAAGCTGTAAGTAGAGCTACTTGAACTTCTGGTGAACCAGTGTCGCCTTCGCCTTGTGCGTATTCTGCAACGATTGCTGCTTTAGTTTCTGCATTCAGAGACATAATTCTCTCCTAATAAGAGTAGGTTTAAAGTTGTAGCAGCCAATCTCTGATTCAGCCGCTACGCGAAGCGCGGATTATAGGGAAATTTCCTATCTCGTGCAATATAAAAATACCGACACTCAGGTCGGTATTTTCAATCATTTACTTGGATGCGACGTCATCTCGGAACACAACCAATCGCTTAGGAGCGATTTTGCCATCTTCGTTCATTTCGCCAACGCCAATAAACAAACGCTCTTCACCCATGGTAAGGCGAAGTGAGCCTTCGGTAGGCGCACCAAATACTTGAACAGGTTGCCCATGCTGAACCATATCCGCCAGTTCAGGCACTAAGTTGACTTCTGGTAAGTCTTCTACCGCTGTATCCATTGGTAACAGCAATGGGTCCAATAGTTCTCGAGGAGCGCGTTCTTCACGGTGTGCTTGCTCTAGTAACTCATTCAGTTGCTCAAGTGTCACCATCTTCTCGTAAGGGTATTTCGCAACACCAGTGCGTCGAAGCATAGTTACGTGCGCACCACAACCTAACATTTCGCCTAGGTCATCCACGATGGTACGAATGTAGGTGCCTTTTGAGCAATGAACTTCCATCTCGACTTCATCGCCTTCAAAACGGTGAAGAACAATCTCGTATACCGTGATCTTACGAGATTCACGCGGAACTTCGATGCCTTTACGAGCGTATTCATACAAGGGTTTACCTTGATACTTCAACGCAGAGAACATGGAAGGCACTTGATCAGATTCACCACGGAACTTATCGATGCACGCTTCTAGCTTGTCTAACGTAACATCGACTGGACGCGTCTCTACAACTTCACCATCCGAGTCAGACGTATTGGTACGTTCACCCAGCTTTGCGATCACACGGTAGCGTTTATCAGAATCAAGAAGAAACTGAGAAAATTTTGTCGCTTCACCCAAGCAAATTGGCAGCATGCCTGTCGCTAATGGGTCCAAGGCTCCAGTGTGGCCTGCTTTCTCGGCAAAGTAGATTCGCTTTACTTTTTGCAGTGCATCATTGGAAGAGATACCTGTTGGTTTGTCCAACAGTATAACGCCATTAATTGGACGACCTTTACGACGACGAGCCATTATTCTTCGTCCTCACGACCAGAATCTTTTTGCTTTTGTTTGTCTGAACTAACGACTTCAGACACTAGGTTAGACATACGCATACCTTCAACAAGCGTATTGTCATAGTGGAAGCGGATTTCTGGCGTTAAACGTAGACGAATACGCTTACCTAACATCATGCGAATGTGCACTTCGTGCTCACGTAGTGCAGCTAGACATGATTCTGGTGTTTGCTCACCCACACATAGGAAGGTTACAAATACTTTTGCGTAAGCAAGGTCACGAGAAACTTCTACGTCTGAGATCGTTACCATGCCAAGGCGTGAGTCACGAACTTCACGTTGAAGGATCATCGCTAGTTCTTTTTGCAGCTGCTGTGCAACGCGCTGCGTGCGGCTAAATTCTTTTGACATATCTTTACTCTTATATAGAAAGAATGGGGGGTTGGTCAAAGCCAGCCCCCCATGGTGTATTCAACAACCAATTACTACTTATCTTTCAAAGACAATATTAGTAATTTTAGTCAATTAGTCTAGAGTACGTTTAATTTCAACGATTTCGAAGACTTCGATTTGGTCACCAACGCGAACATCATTGTAGTTCTTAACGCCGATACCACATTCGTAGCCATTCTTAACTTCTTGAACGTCATCTTTGAAACGACGTAGTGACTCTAGTTCACCTTCGTAAATAACAACATTATCACGCAGTACACGGATTGGGTTGTTACGCTTGATCACACCTTCTGTAACCATACAACCAGCGATAGCGCCCAGTTTCGGTGACTTAAACACGTCACGAACTTCAGCAAGACCAATGATCTCTTGCTTGAATTCTGGAGCAAGCATACCGCCCATTGCTTGTTTCACTTCGTCAATCAATTGGTAAATGATTGAGTAGTAACGTAAGTCAACAGCTGCGGCTTCTACAGCACGGCGAGCAGAAGCATCTGCACGAACGTTAAAGCCAAGGATGATTGCGTTTGAAGCTTCCGCTAGTACTACATCAGTTTCCGTAATACCACCAACACCAGAACCAACGATGTTCACTTTAACTTCGTCAGTAGATAGCTTAACTAGTGAGTCTGCGATTGCTTCTACAGAACCTTGAACGTCTGCTTTAAGTACAACGTTAAGTTCAGCAACTTCACCAGCAGTCATGTTAGAGAACATGTTCTCTAGTTTAGATTTCTGCTGACGAGCAAGCTTCACTTCACGGAACTTACCAGCACGGTAGTTAGCTACTTCACGCGCTTTACGCTCGTCACGAACTACTGTTGCTTCATCACCTGAAGATGGTACACCTGAAAGACCTAGGATCTCTACAGGGATAGATGGGCCAGCCGAAGTAATTTCTTTACCTAGCTCATCACGCATTGCACGAACACGGCCGTACTCTTGACCACAAAGAACGATATCGCCCTTGTTTAGCGTACCTGATTGAACAAGTACTGTTGCAACTGGACCACGACCTTTATCTAGACGAGATTCAACAACAACACCAGACGCCATGCCTTCTTTCACTGCTGTAAGTTCTAGAACTTCAGATTGAAGAAGGATTGCTTCTAGAAGAGCGTCAACGTTTGTACCCTGTTTCGCAGAGATGTGAACAAAGATGTTCTCACCGCCCCACTCCTCAGGAATAACATCGTATTGAGCAAGCTCATTCTTAACGTTATCTGGGTTCGCGCCTTCTTTATCGATCTTGTTCACAGCAACAATTAGAGGAACGCCTGCCGCTTTCGCGTGCTGAATCGCTTCTACTGTTTGTGGCATTACGCCATCGTCTGCTGCAACTACAAGAACAACGATATCTGTCGCTTGAGCACCACGAGCACGCATTGCAGTAAACGCTGCGTGTCCAGGAGTATCAAGGAACGTGATCATGCCGTTGTCTGTTTCAACGTGGTACGCACCAATGTGCTGAGTAATACCACCCGCTTCGCCAGAAGCAACGTGTGTGCGACGGATGTAGTCAAGTGTTGACGTTTTACCGTGGTCAACGTGACCCATGATAGTAACAACTGGAGCACGTGGAACTGCTTCCGCGTTAGTGTCACGGTCAGATAGTACCGCTTCTTCCAGCTCGTTCTCTTTACGAAGAACTACTTTATGGCCCATTTCTTCAGCAACAAGTTGTGCTGTTTCTTGGTCGATCACTTGGTTGATAGTCGCCATAGCGCCCATCTTCATCATTACTTTGATAACTTCTGTCGCTTTAACCGACATCTTGTTAGCAAGTTCTGATAGAACGATCGTTTCGCCAATTACAACGTCTTGCTTAGCAACCGTTGCTGACTTATCAAAGCCATGCTGCATTGAAGTCGGTTTAGCAAGTTTGCCTTTACGACCTCTACCGCCACGTTGGTTGTTACGGCCACCGCGAGCTTGGTCGTCTTTACCTGAAGCTTTTTTCTTCTTACGACGACCGCTCTCTACTTTGCGATCTGCTTCATCTTCGGCTTCACGTGCGTATTGTGAAGTCGTTACATGGTAATCTGTATCTTCCATATCACCCTTTTTCTCTTCTGCAGCAGACCAACGCTCTTTATTCTTTTCAGCCAATTCGCGAGCTTCTTCAAGCTTGCGCTGACTTTCCTCTTCAGCCTTACGCTTAGCTTCTTCTTCCTGACGACGTTTAAGCTCGTCGGCCTCTTTTCGCGCTGCTTCTTGCTTAATTTTCTCTTCAGCATCACGCTTTGCTTTTTCTTCAGCATTGCGTTGTGCATTCGTATCTACGTCTCGCTTCGCTTTTTCTTCAGCTTCACGTTTCGCTTTTTCTTCCGCTTCACGTTTTGCAGCTTCTTCAGCTTCACGTTTTGCAGCTTCTTCAGCTTCACGTTTTGCAGCTTCTTCTGCTGCACGTTTTGCTGCTTCTTCTGCTTCACGTTGTGCTGCTTCTTCAGCTTCACGTTTCGCTTCATCTTCAATTGTGCTGCGCTTCACGTATGTACGTTTTTTGCGCACCTCAACCTGAACATTCTTACTCTTACCACCACCCGCGTTCACACTAAGTGTACTACGAGTTTTACGCTGAAGCGTAAGGCGAGTCGGCTCTGAATCACCTGATTTATCACCGTGTTCTTTCTTTAGATGAGAGAGAAGCTTCTGCTTCTCTTCATCAGTAACATTGTCAGAGCTCGCCTTTTTAATGCCAGCGTCAGCAAGTTGTTCAATCAAGCGGTCGACTGGCGTACCAATCTCAT
Organism: Vibrio sp. 1-2 (7-a); assembly: GCF_013048515.1. Lineage (NCBI taxonomy): Bacteria > Pseudomonadati > Pseudomonadota > Gammaproteobacteria > Vibrionales > Vibrionaceae > Vibrio > Vibrio sp. 1-2 (7-a). Next base: position 106,607 of record NZ_VHSQ01000001.1, on the reverse strand, counting down.
CACTCAGTGCTTTAACTGTTAATTGTGTCATGCCGCTTCCTCCTTGCCGAAAATTATGCTTCTTCGCCGAACCAACAGATGTTACGTGCGGCCATAATTAGCTCACCTGCACGTTCTTCGGTCAGGCCTTCGATACCTTCTAAATCGTCAATACCTTGGTCAGCAAGATCTTCCAGTGTCGCTACACCTTTCGCTGCCAATTTAAATGCCATCTCACGCTCAAGACCTTCAAGTGCAAGCAGATCTTCAGCTGGTTCTAGACCTTCAAAAGACTCTTCTTGTGCTAGTGCGATCGTCGTTAGTGCATCTTTTGCACGTCCACGAAGCTCTTCGATTAGCTCTTCATTCAAACCATCGATTTCTAGTAGCTCGTTAACTGGCACGTATGCGATTTCTTCTAGCGTTGAGAAACCTTCTTCAACAAGAAGTTGAGCGAAGTCTTCTTCAATATCTAGGTACTTCATGAAGTTTTCAATAGATGCTTGTGATTCTTCAGCGTGTTTCTTCTGAAGATCAGCAACTGTCATAACATTCAGTTCCCAACCTGTTAGTTGAGATGCTAGACGCACGTTTTGACCATTACGACCGATAGCTTGCGCTAGGTTGTCAGCTTCAACTGCGATGTCCATTGAGTGCGCATCCTCATCAACGATGATAGAAGCAACATCAGCTGGCGCCATTGCGTTGATAACGAATTGAGCTGGGTTATCATCCCAAAGCACGATATCGATACGCTCACCACCAAGCTCGCCAGAAACAGCTTGTACACGTGCACCACGCATACCAACACACGCACCTACAGGGTCGATACGTTTGTCATTTGTTTTGACAGCGATCTTAGCGCGAGAACCAGGATCACGTGCCGCGCCTTTCAACTCGATAATATCTTCAGCGATTTCAGGCACTTCAACACGGAATAGTTCTGCCAGCATTTCAGGCTTAGAACGAGTGATGAACAGTTGGAAACCACGTGCTTCTGGCGCGACTTTGTAAAGAAGACCACGAACGCGGTCGCCTGGACGGAAGTTTTCACGAGGAAGTTGGTCATCACGTAGGATTACCGCTTCAGCGTTGTTACCAAGGTCAAGTACGATTGTGTCGCGGTTTACTTTTTTCACAACGCCAGTGATTAGATCACCTTCATTGTCGATGAACTGCTCAACGATTTGTGCACGTTCAGCTTCACGAACTTTTTGTACGATAACTTGCTTAGCCGTTTGAGTCGTAATACGGTCAAACGTTACTGATTCGATTTCGTCTTCTACGTAGTCGCCAAGCTCGATTGAGTCATCTTCGTACTGTGCTGCTTCTAGTGAGATCTCTTTTGTAGGGTTCTCAACGTCATCAACAACTAACCAACGACGGTAAGTCACAAACTCACCAGTTTTACGGTCAATGGCAACACGTACGTCGATTTCGATTTCGTATTTTTTCTTTGTAGAAGTTGCTAGAGCAATCTCAAGAGCCTCAAAGATACGCTCACGAGGTACCGCTTTTTCGTTCGATACCGCTTCTGCTACCGCTAAAATTTCTTTACTCATTGTATTTAGCCTCTAAGCTTAAACTTTTTTAGGGAACTAAAATTTAGGGATCAGGTTAGCTTTGGAAATGTTACTTAGAGCAAACTCTTCTTGCTGACCGTCTACAGTAATTGTCACTGTTTCGCCATCAACGCCGTGGATAATACCTTTCCACTTACGACGGTTTGCTACAGCCATTTTCAATACGATGCTGACCTCGTGACCAATAAATTGCTCGTAATGTGCTGCTTTAAAAAGTGGTCTTTCTAAACCTGGAGAAGACACTTCTAGGCTGTAAGCAACAGAAATTGGATCTTCAACGTCTAAAACCGCACTAACTTGGTGGCTAACTTCTGCACAGTCGTCCACGTTAATACCATTTTCATGGTCAATGTAGATGCGTAACGTTGAGTGCGCGCCTGCACGAATGAATTCTAATCCAACCAACTCATAGCCTGATGCCTCTACTGGTGCTTCAAGCATTTCAGTAAGTTGTCTTTCTAAACCAGTCATTTAACCACTCCAGAAACAAAAAAAGGGCTCAGAGCCCAATCAAAAAACCAAGCAGTCTCTGAGCTATTTCAAAAAGCTCAGATAACAAAAAACCCCGATAGTCGGGGTTTTATGCTGCTGGACCCTGATACGTTAAGAATAGCCAACAAATGCTTCTCTTAACTCGTAGTGTGGTTAGCACTACGCAAACTTGCCAATCTACGATTTCTTCTTAAAGAAAGAGATTGGTTGCGGGGGCCGGATTTGAACCGACGACCTTCGGGTTATGAGCCCGACGAGCTACCAAGCTGCTCCACCCCGCGTCCGACTTGCTGAGCATTATACTCGCAAACAAGTGATTTACAAGTTTGTAAATACATGGTGCCGAGAGAGGGACTCGAACCCTCACACCTAAGGCACTAGCACCTCATGCTAGCGTGTCTACCAATTTCACCATCTCGGCATCAAAACCTTACAGCTTATTGAGGAATTTCATCACCCGCAGGGGCTGGAACTTCACTCGCTGCATCCTTAACTTGTTCAACAACTGGTTGACCTAATGTTGGGTCTACCCATTGTGATTCAATCTTGTGCGTAGACATACGACCAAGCAACAAGCTAACGATAAAGAATACGGTTGCTAAAATAGCAGTTGTTCGGGTTAAGAAATTACCTGAGCCGCCAGCACCAAACACTGTGTTTGAAGCACCAGCACCGAACGAGGCTCCCATATCTGCGCCTTTACCTTGTTGAATCAACACAAGGCCAATCACACCAAGCGCTGCCAACAGGTAAATCACAAGTAGAACTGAAAACATTTTTTCCACCTATGTTCCAAATTGTTGAGCCAGCGCCGTTCAAGAGAATAAATCATAATTGAACAAGGCTAGCGACCTCCTAACGGGAGGCGGAGCAATACTAGCGAAAGCCGGTAACGCTGACAAGGGAAAATTAGTAAAAAATCAATGCCAATGCGCTAAGCGCTCAAAAAAAGGGCAAAAGATGCCCTTTTCATACACTCCACACTTTAACGCAATGATTAACAACTTGCTTTTACAGCTTCGGCAATTTTCAATGCAGAGCTTTGAACTAACTCGCCATCCTCACCTTCCACCATAACGCGAATCAAAGGCTCTGTGCCAGATTTACGCAGTAATACACGTCCTTTATCACCCAGCGTCGCTTCTACTTCGGCGACGGCGTTTAGTACTGCTTGAGCTTCAAGAGGATTACTTTCCCCTGCAAAGCGGACATTTTCTAGAACCTGAGGATACAACGTCATGCCTTGCGATAGCTCATGCAAGGACATATCGCTGCCAACTACAGAAGCCAGCACTTGCAGTGCTGCGACAATCGCATCGCCCGTGGTGACTTTATCTAATAAGATCACATGGCCTGAGTTTTCAGCACCAATTTTCCAGCCCTTTTCTAGCAGTTGTTCCATGACATAACGGTCACCAACAGCGGCACGTACGAATGGAATGCCTAGCTGCTTTAAGCCATTTTCCATGCCCAAGTTAGTCATCAACGTACCAACTACACCACCCTTTAGCTCGCCACGACGAAGAGCATCACGAGCAATAATGTAAGCGATTTGGTCGCCATCGACTTTGTTGCCAAGGTGGTCAACCATAATGATACGGTCACCATCACCATCAAATGCTAAACCAAGGTGTGCTTGCTCTTCAACGACACGCTTTTGAAGCGCACGAACATCTGTTGCGCCCACTTCTTCATTAATGTTGATGCCGTTAGGCTCTACGCCCATTGCAATAACTTCTGCGCCAAGCTCTTTGAAGACATTTGGAGCAATGTGGTACGTTGCACCGTGCGCACAATCTACCACGATTTTAAAGTTTGCAAGACTCAATTCGGATGGGAAAGTACTCTTACAGAATTCGATGTAACGGCCTGCAGCGTCATTTAGACGAGTGGCTTTACCAAGTTCTGCAGACTCAACACATTCAATGTCTTTATCCAGCTCTGCTTCAATCGCCAACTCGATATCGTCAGGTAGCTTAGTACCTTCAGAAGAAAAGAATTTAATGCCGTTGTCGTAATATGGGTTATGCGATGCAGAAATCACAATCCCCGCCTCTGCGCGGAAAGTTTGAGTTAAATATGCCACTGCTGGGGTTGGCATTGGACCAGTAAATGTTGCTTTAAGTCCCGCTGCAGCAAGGCCTGCTTCTAATGCAGATTCAAGCATATAACCGGAGATACGCGTATCTTTACCTATAATAACTTTCTTTGTGCCTTGTTTTGCTAGTACACGACCAGCAGCCCAGCCAAGCTTAAGTACGAAGTCCGGAGTGATTGGGTATTGTCCTACTTTACCGCGCACACCGTCAGTACCAAAGTAACGTCTTTTATTCGACATAAACTTTCCTTTATTATTTTTAAATATTGTTTTTCGTCATCTCAACAACTTTCATTGCTTCGATTGTCTCTTCAAAGTCATGCACACGAATGATCTGCGCGCCTTTCATTGCTGCAATCGTAGCGCAAACAACACTCGCATTTGTACATTCAGCCGCTGGCTTATCCAACAATTTAAAAATCATTGATTTACGAGACATGCCAGCCAAAATTGGCAGGCCGAATTCATGAAACTTTTCAAGATGAGCGAGCATATGATAATTGTGTTCTATCGTTTTGCCAAAGCCAAATCCAGGATCGAGAATCAGTTGAGATTTATCAATCCCTGCTGCTTCACATGCCGCGATACGTTCTTCTAGAAAGGCTGATACGTCGCTCATCACATCATCATAATGAGGTGCAACTTGCATGGTTCTAGGTTGACCTTTCATATGCATCAGACAAATTGGAAGCTTTGCTTCTGCTGCGACTTCGAGAGCACCAGGCTCTTGCAAAGATCGAATGTCATTGATCAAGTCAGCCCCAGCATCAATTGCTTGACGCATAACTTCCGCTTTACTGGTATCGACCGAAATCCACACATCGTACTTTTCACGAATGGCCTTGATTACTGGGACAACACGTCGAAGTTCTTCTTCTAGAGACACATCTGGCGCGCCAGGCCTTGTCGACTCCCCACCAACATCAACAATGCTTACACCAGCCTTTATCATTTTATCAACTTGAGCAAGGGCGAGTTCAATCGAGTTGTATTTACCACCATCGGAAAAGGAATCCGGAGTCACATTTAGAATGGCCATAACATGTGGACGGGAAAGATCTAAAGATTTGTTATTTGCTGTAATCATCATCATAAACACAAAAACCCCGAGATAACTCGGGGTTTATTATTATCAACACTCTTTATTCAGAGTCTTTCTTTTCAGGCGCTTCGCTAGAAGTCGCTTCTGGAGAGCTAGACTTTTCTGCATCTTTCGCAGCGTCTGTTGCTTCTTCTTTAACTTCTGGCTTTGCTTGAGGCTTCTCGCTGTCTTCAGGTTTGCCAGTTGAGTTATCACTCCAACCCGCAGGCTCACGAATTTCAGCTTTGCGCTCCATTAAATCATCAATTTGACGAGCATCAATGGTTTCATACTTCATCAGCGCATCTTTCATCGCATGCATGATATCCATGTTTTCTTGAAGAATCTTCTTCGCACGGTCATAGTTGCGGTCAATGATTTGACGAACTTCATCATCAATCAGTTTCGCCGTATCGTCAGATACATGCTTAGTCTGAGTCACGCTACGACCAAGGAACACCTCACCTTCATCTTCTGCATACAGTAGAGGACCAAGCTTTTCAGAGAAACCCCATTGAGTCACCATCTTACGAGCAATATCAGTTGCACGTTCAATATCGTTTGACGCGCCTGTTGAGACTTTATCAGCACCGTAGATAAGTTCTTCTGCTAGGCGACCACCGTACAAGCTAGAGATCATAGACTCTAGGTGCTGGCGAGACATGCTGACACGGTCTTGCTCTGGTAGGTACATAGTCACACCCAACGCGCGACCGCGTGGAATGATCGACACCTTGTACACTGGATCGTGCTCAGGTACTAAACGACCAACAATTGCGTGACCCGCTTCGTGATAAGCCGTTGACTCTTTTGTCTCTTCAGACATCACCATTGAACGGCGCTCGGCACCCATCATGATTTTGTCTTTCGCTAATTCGAATTCAACCATAGAAACGTTACGCTTGTTACCACGCGCAGCAAATAGCGCCGCTTCGTTGACTAGGTTTGCTAAATCAGCACCAGAGAAGCCTGGTGTACCACGAGCGATTAGAGAAGGCTCTACGTCACCTGCTAGAGGGACTTTACGCATGTGTACTTTTAGAATCTGCTCACGACCACGTACATCTGGCAATCCAACCACCACTTGGCGGTCAAAACGACCAGGACGTAGCAATGCTGGGTCAAGAACGTCTGGACGGTTAGTAGCAGCGATTACGATGATACCTTCGTTACCTTCGAAACCATCCATTTCTACTAGCATTTGGTTTAGTGTTTGCTCACGTTCATCGTGACCACCACCAACACCAGCACCACGCTGACGACCCACCGCATCGATTTCATCGATGAAGATAATACAAGGCGCTGCTTTCTTAGCTTGTTCGAACATGTCACGTACACGAGATGCGCCGACACCCACGAACATTTCTACGAAATCTGAACCCGAGATGGTAAAAAACGGTACTTTCGCTTCACCAGCAATGGCTTTCGCTAGAAGCGTTTTACCAGTACCGGGAGGACCTACCATTAACACACCAGTAGGAATCTTACCGCCCAGTTTTTGGAAGCGGCTTGGATCGCGCAAGTAGTCCACCAGCTCTTTCACGTCTTCTTTTGCTTCGTCACAACCTGCAACGTCAGCAAAAGTTGTCTTGATTTGTTCTTCGCTCATCATTCGAGCTTTGCTCTTACCAAAAGACATGGCGCCTTTACCGCCGCCGCCTTGCATTTGACGCATGAAGAAAATCCATACACCAATCAGTAAGATCATTGGGAACCAAGAAATGAAAATAGTACCAAGCAAGCTCTGCTCTTCTGGAGGCGTGCCCTGTACTTTCACGTTTTGGTTAATTAGGTCATCTAGAAGCTTTTGGTCATACACTGGCATATAAGTGACCATTTTGGCACCGCCGCCACGACGAACAAAGCTAATTTCACCGTCTTTAAAAGTTGCTTCTTGAATCTGGCCTTGGCCAACTTCCTGTACAAACGTGGTGTAATCCACGGTTCTGCCATTGCTTTCTCCAGGGCCAAAGCTCTGGAATACCGACATCAATACGACGGCGATAACAAGCCACAGAATTAAATTTTTTGCCATGTCACTCAAGGTGTAAGCCTCTCGATAACTAATTGTAATTAAAGGTAGGGTACTACAGTTCATTCACTGTAGCTATAGTGTTAACACGCTCTCAAGAGAGCAAAATGGTTAACCTTTGTAACCAGTGGCTACAACAAAGACTTCTCGAGAGCGAGCTCGCGATGAGTCTGGTTTTCTAATTTTTACGGCTTTAAACATGTCTCGGACTTCTTTCACATACTGATCGAAGCCTTCCCCCTGGAAAACCTTTACGACAAAGCTACCATTAGGCGCTAGAACTTGTCGACACATATCTAAAGCCAATTCAACTAAATACATAGCACGAGGTTGGTCAACAGAGTTATTTCCCGCAATATTAGGTGCCATGTCAGACATTACTACGTCTACCATTGAAGGTTGGATTCTTTCTAGCAAAGCTTCCAATACAGCATCATCGCGAAAGTCGCCTTGTAAAAAGCTGACCCCCGCAATCGGGTCCATAGGAAGCAAATCACACGCAATGATCTGACCACTGTCTCCTACTATCTTAGCAGCATATTGAGACCACCCGCCCGGTGCCGCACCCAAATCGACGACTGTCATCCCAGGCTTTAACAATTTATCTTTCGTTTGAATCTCATCGATCTTGAAATAAGCACGTGAGCGATAGCCTTTTTTACGAGCCTCATTCGCGTATTTATCATCAAAGTGTTCTTTCAACCAACGACCAGAACTAGCCGAATGTTTTTGTTTACTCATTTTAATCCCAACAAGGCGCAAATTGGAGCTATTGTTTTAATAGGCGCTACCTATTACTCAATAAATTATAGTCTTCAGCAATAGATGGCGTTAAAATAGCTTTTTTCAACCCTTATTTTAAAGAAAATTGGCCGCGTAATGAACCTAAGCACCAAACAAAAGCAGCACCTTAAAGGCCTAGCTCACAGTTTAAAACCTGTCGTGCTAATGGGCGCAAATGGACTTACAGAAGCCGTGCTAGCAGAAATTGAAATCGCTCTTAACCATCACGAACTGATCAAAGTAAAAGTTGCTTCAGAAGATCGTGAAACAAAACAGCTAATCATCGACGCTATCGTACGTGAGACGGGCGCAGAAAAAGTTCAGACTATTGGTAAAGTGCTTGTGCTGTACCGCCAGTCTGAAGAGCGTAAAATCGAAATCCCTCGTAAGTAATTCTACTTACGTTGCTGAAGAAAAAAGGTCGCCATTGGCGACCTTTTTGCGTTTTATTGGAGTAACAAAATTACTCTCAACGACTTAGATGTATTCTACTCGATCGATTTCGAAGTCTTTCGCGCCACCCGGAGTTTGAATAGCAACCTCATCGCCTTCCATCTTACCGATCAAGCCACGAGCAATTGGTGAGCTTACTGAAATACGGCCAGCTTTAATGTCTGCTTCGTCATCACCAACAATTTGGTATGTTTTTTCTTCTTCGGTGTCGATGTCAATCAAGGTTACGGTTGAACCAAAAATAACTTTACCCGTGTTCTCCATCTTCGTTACATCAATAACTTGAGCAACTGACAGTTTGTATTCAATGTCACGGATTTGTGCTTCACAGATACCCTGCTCTTCTCGAGCGGCGTGATATTCTGCGTTCTCTTTTAAATCACCTAACTCACGAGCTTCAGCGATTGCCTCTGAAATTTGAGGACGTAGTTTAAGTAGACGATCGAGTTCTGCACGTAGCTTTTGCTCGCCACGTAGTGTCATTGGAACTTTTTCCATTTTATAACCTCAAGCCCAAATGGGTCTTTGGACAAAAAAAAGCCCACCCTGCCATAGGGCTGGGTAGTGCGCTTAAAGATGTATTTCATTTAGTGTAAACAAACTCCCGGACGAAATCATCTTAATTCGAAAGGCTGTAAGACTATGCACTTTCGGCATAATGATATAAGTCACTTTTAGAACGATTCTAGAGTGCATCACTGTCGCAATTTGTTGAAAAACAACACTGTTCATTACACCAAAAACATCAAAAAAGATAAAAACTAATCAATGTCAGATGAATGTTATAGCCACAAAATACCATTTAAAACAAAAAGTTAAATCAAAAACCAGAACAATCGAACAGTGTTCATCGATACGATTTATATCATTTTACTAACTCATACGGAAACTTTAGCAGTAAAACATGTCCAGCGAGTTGTTAGATCAAAGGCTTACAAGGGCGAATTATACCGCTCATTGGCCGATTATAGACCAACAACTTGTGAGAGATTACCTCTCCCCCATACAACAATGATTATGGACAGCTAACTAGGACAAATAAGATGAAAAAGACTCTAATTGCTCTTTCTGTATCTGCAGCAGCTATGGCAACTGGCGTAAACGCAGCTGAACTTTACAACCAAGACGGCACTTCTCTAGAAATGGGCGGCCGTGCTGAAGCACGTCTATCTATGAAAGATGGCGACGCTCAAGACAAATCTCGCATCCGTCTAAACTTCCTTGGTAAACAAGAGATCAATGACAACCTATACGGTGTTGGTTTCTGGGAAGGTGAATTTGAGACTGCTCAAAACGGTACTGTAGACGGCGACGACAAGAGCGATCTAGAAACTCGTCTTGCTTACGCTGGTCTTGGCGGTGCTTACGGTGAGTTCGCATACGGTAAAACTGAAGGTGCACTAGGCGTTATCACTGACTTCACAGATATCATGGCTTACCACGGTAACTCTGCAGCAGACAAACTAGCTGTAGCAGACCGTACAGACAACATGATGGCTTACAAAGGTCAATTCGAAAACCTAAGTGTTAAAGCAAGCTACCGCTTCGCTGACCGTGTAGAACAAAACGGTGAATACTCTGATAACAAACAAGACGGCTACTCTCTATCAGCTATCTACGCTGTAGCAGACACTGGTCTTGAGCTTGGTGCTGGTTACGCAGACCAATACGATGCAAACGAGTACATGCTAGCTGCATCTTACACAATGTCTGATCTTTACTTCGCTGGTATCTTCACAGATGGCGAAAAAATGACTGACACATTCAACAACACTGTTGATTACACTGGTTACGAACTAGCGGGTGCTTACACGCTAGGTCAAACAGTATTCACAACGACGTACAACAATGCAGAAACTGACAACGAGACTTCTGCAAACAACTTCGCTGTTGATGCTTCTTACTACTTCAAACCTAACTTCCGCGGTTACGTTTCTTACAACTTCAACCTAATTGACGCTGGCGATAAGTTCGGCTCAACTAGCGGTAAGACAGTTGCGAACAAGATCGATGCTGAAGACGAGCTAGCTCTAGGTCTACGTTACGACTTCTAATTCCGGTCTTTGACTAGAATATCGAATGCCCGCTTCAAGCGGGCATTTTTTATACTCCATTTTAAGCCGCGCGCCTTTCTCTCATGTCTCATTCCTGATGACATATAAAGCATTTCTTTAGTTACCTAGCATATTGAAAGGACTTGCGTATACTCAATCACATAACTCACCTTAGAAAGTATCATTATGCGTTTACGTTGGCCCTTGCTCATATTCTCTTCATTACTTTCTGCTTTTTCACAAGCGTACCCTCATCAAGAAGTGTTGCCGGAAGGCTCTCGCATCAGTTTAGTCGCGGAAAAACTCAGTGAGAATGCTGAACTTGACGGTGTTCATCCTACCGAACAACTGTTCCCACCAGCCAGTACATTAAAAATCGTCACAGCATTAGCGGCAAAGTTAGAGCTGGGTGATAACTTCCGCTTTCGAACCAAGCTAGAAGCGTCGAGCTCAGACGCAGTGATTTACTTTGTCGGCGATCCAACGCTCCAAACCAACGATTTAAAATCACTTCTTACCCTAGCCAAGAAAAATGGCTTAAAACGTATTGACGGTGACTTATGGCTCGATAACAGCGCATTCACTGGTTACAACCGTGCAGTGGGCTGGCCGTGGGATATCTTGGGAGTTTGCTACAGCGCTCCGGCATCGACCATCACACTCAATAACAACTGTGTGCAGGCTTCTATCTATACGCAAAAAGACGGTGGGACTCGAGTCTACGTACCTGAGCATCAACCTATTCGTGTAACAAGTACTGTCGAGACCGTTTCTAAAACGATTAAGAAAAGTCGTCATTGCGATTTAGGCTTAGTCGCAAATCCTGATAACAACTACAAGCTAACTGGATGCTTAGTTGAGAGGGAGAAACCATTGCCACTTAAATTTGCCGTTCAAGATCCCGAACTTTATACCAGCCATAGATTGGCAGCTCTGCTTAAGCAGCTCAATATTGAGTTATCAGGAAAGATTAGGATCGGTTCGGCTCCGGAAAAGCAGCGCAAGCTAATCGCCATGCATCAATCAGAGGCACTACCAGACATTCTGGAAGAAATGCTTAAAAACTCTGATAACTTGATTGCAGACACATTAACCAAAACACTTGGCGCTAAGTTTTTTGTTCAGTCAGGTAGCTTTGCCAACGGTACAGAGGCGATCAAGCAGATCATTTTCGCCAATACTGGTATTGATATTCGTAATGCGCGCCTAGAAGACGGCTCAGGACTTTCACGAAACAATCGTATTTCCGCCACCAAAATGGCGGAAATTCTTCGTTATATTTGGAAGCACGAAGACGAGCTTAAACTGATCGCCATCATGCCGAAGTCAGGTGAGTCAGGCACACTAAAGTACCGACAAAGTATGCGAAAGTTGCCAATTAAAGGACAATTGATCGCCAAAAGCGGCTCCCTCTACGGAACTTACAACATGGCCGGATATGGCTTGGATAAAAATGGTCAACCTAATACCGTTTTTGTTCAGTTTGTTTCAGACTACTTCCCAGAAAAAAGGGACGATAACAAACCTGTCATCGCCCCTATTACACATTTTGAGCAGCTTTTTTACAATGATATTGTGAACTTTAGTCAGGCGATACCCAAGAAATAGTTCACCACATTAAAGTATATCCACATCCCTGAAATATCGACGATAGATGCAAGCACTGGACTCACCAATACCGCTGGGTCCATCTTGCAAGCTCGTGCAATAATTGGTAGCAGCCCACCTAATGTTGTAGAAATCGTTACTTGGATGAATAACGCAACCGCTATTGCCAATGCGATATCGGTAAGTTCAAAGCCCCCTGTTGATTGACCGGCACTAAATAACATAATACGTCCAATCATCACGATAGCGATCGCTAACGCAATAAATAGAGCAACGCGGCTCTCTTTCCACAAAACTTCTAGCCATTGGCGTTTCTTTAGCTCCCCAGTTGCAAGAGCACGAATCACCAAAGTTGCAGCTTGTGTTCCTGTATTACCACCAGCCGCAGCGATCACAGGCATGTACACCGCAAGCAAAACGAGCTGGCTAAGAGTGTCCTCATACTGAGCAATGATCAAACCCGACACAATCCCTAAAAGTGCCAGTGCAATGATCCACCCAATACGCTGCTTCACGTGCCCCAAAACACTAGTCGATAAATAACCATCAGGTGTATCAACTTCAGACATATGCAAACCCAATTGGTGAGCATAATGACGTGCGCGTTTGTCATGGCCTGCTTGCTCAAGTTGAGCAATAAGACTATTCACATAACCGACAGAGCAATGCTGCAAAATACCTACCGCCTCATCAATCGGCATGATCGTAAGCAAATGGACTTGTTGCTCTTGCTCATACTGCAAAAATGCATTGCGAGCTGCACCAATTTCTACTTCAGAAAAGTTTGGTGTTGTTTCAATAAAAGTGTTGTTCATTACCGTCATGGCGAATCTCCCGATTGGCATTGGTAACGACCATCGACAAGGCACGCAAAGTTAATCTTGCATACTTAAAGTCACACAACAATTAAGATGCACAGAGAAAACCAATGCGGATGCACTGTCTATTCAGAATGTATGAAGGAAATAACGAGAAGAAAATTAGAAAAGATGCCTCACCACTTAGGTAAGGCGGAGATCGCCAATACCGAAGCGGGTTATTTCGCTCCCTTGCTCTTACTCACCCAACGACTGGGAGGATGGTCGGTATTGTTCATGTAAATCTCCGATAACGCTGCCATTATTGGCAGCGTGAGTATAGTAGCAAAGTTCAACATGTTTGGAAGTTTTACTTTGTCTTTTTCGCTAAATTTTTATACAAAAAAAGCGCCCATCAGGCGCTTTAATTTGCAGCGATTATTGATTACTGAATAGTAATACGTGCAAATTTACGTTTGCCTACTTGGAACACGTAAGTACCCGCTTCTGGAGCAAATTTGCTGTCCGCAATTTTTTCACCATCCATCTTCACAGCGCCCTGCTTAACCATACGCATCGCATCTGACGATGATGGGCATAAGCCAGCTTCTTTCAACAGATTGCTCACTGGGCGACCTGCATCAAAATCAAATTCTGGCATTTCATCAGGAATTTGGTTCTTCGCAAAACGGTTTACGAATTCTTGCTCTGCCGTATCTGCATCAGCTTCGCTGTGGAAACGAGCAATAATTTCTTTTGCTAGCAATACTTTGATGTCACGAGGGTTTTTTCCCGCTTCTACATCAGCTTTGAATTGAGCAATCTCTTCCAGAGGACGGAAAGATAGCAGCTCGTAGTAGCTCCACATTAGGTCATCAGAAATAGACATGATTTTACCAAACATTTCGCTTGGCGCTTCGCTGATACCGATGTAGTTGTTTGCTGACTTAGACATCTTCTTCTCGCCATCAAGGCCCACTAGAAGAGGCATCATAAGTACAACCTGTGGTTTTTGACCGTGAGACTTTTGCAGTTCACGACCCATTAGCAGGTTGAACTTCTGGTCAGTACCACCAAGCTCAACGTCAGTTTCCATTGCTACTGAGTCCCAACCTTGTAGAAGTGGGTACATGAACTCATGAATAGCAATTGGCTGACCACCCGCGTAACGCTTTTTAAAGTCATCACGCTCTAGCATACGAGCAACGGTTTGGTTTGCAGCAAGACGAATCATACCTTCTGCACCAAGCTCAGATAACCACTCAGAGTTGAACTGAATCTTAGTTTTTGCAGGGTCTAGAATTTTGAATACCTGCTCTTTGTAAGTTTCAGCATTACGCAATACGTCTTCGCGGCTTAGCGGTGGACGTGTTGTGTTTTTACCTGTTGGGTCACCAACCATTGCAGTGAAGTCACCAATTAGGAACGTCACCTCATGACCTAGCTCTTGGAACAAGCGAAGCTTATTGAAAATAACCGTATGACCTAGGTGAATATCTGGAGCCGTAGGATCCGCACCCAATTTAATACGTAGAGGACGGTCTTCTTTTAGTTTTGCGATAAGCTCTTCTTCTGGAATCAGCTCTTCAACACCGCGCTTAATCTCGGCTAGTGCAGCTTCAATGCTCGCCATTCTTGTTCACTCCCACAGATTTGGCAAAAATATAATAGCTGAACATATTACTTGAATAGCGATGCATTTTGAAACACGTTAGACTAGGTAGTTGTCAATTTTTCCGTTTAATTTAGCAATCAAGTACCTCATGCATTCGATTTTTGTCCGACTTCCACTCTTGCACAAAGTATTGATCGGTTTTTTTAGTGCGCTGATTATCTTCGCGCTCTTCTTTTTACCTGATCCGCAAGACCTAGACCCGCAGCAGAGCCGATTAAAAGTTGGTCAACATTATCCTGTGCCAGTTTCCCTAGAACTCAGTGCACTAAACAGTTCGTCTCCAGCGTCCCCCGCTGTACTGCGTTGGGAAACGTACAAAGTGAAAAATGGTGAGAGTGCCGCCATCTTGTTTAGTCGCGTGGGGCTTTCTGCCCGCCTATTGCATGAGCTTGTCTCATCAGACAAAGAAGTGGAAAAGCAATTAACCCGACTTCGACCTGGCGATCGATTGCAATTCGGTTTTGATGAAAACAACGACTTAGTACAGTTAAGAAGAACATTAAGCGCATTCGAAACTTTTCGTATCACGTTAAAAGACGGTAAATACGTCTCAGAAGTCGATAAAAAAGAAGTCGACTTCCAGTACAACTACGCTGAAGCCACCATCAAATCAAACTTTTGGAATGCGGGAATATCTTCTGGATTAAATGGTAACCAAATCATGGAACTGGCTGGCATATTTGGTTGGGACATCGACTTTGCTTTAGATATTCGTAAAAACGACAGCTTCCGAGTGCTTTACCAAGAGGAAGTGGTAGAAGGTGAAGTAATCGGTCGTGGAAAAATCATTGCTGCGATCTTTAAAAACCAAGGCGATACCTTCACCGCAATACTGGATCAGAAAAGTGGCAAGTATTACGACGAAAATGGACGAGCAATGAAAAAAGCGTTCTTGCGCGCGCCGTTGGATTTCCGTCGAGTTTCGTCTAACTTCAACCCACGCCGCTTACACCCTGTAACGGGACGCGTTCGTCCTCATAGAGGCACGGACTATGCGGCACCAGTGGGCACCCCGATTTGGGCGGCTGGCGATGGTGTCGTTCAAAAATCGTCTTACAACAAATTTAATGGTAACTACGTTTTCATTAAACATAGCAATACTTACATTACCAAGTACCTGCACTTAACTAAACGTACAGTACGAGCTGGTCAACGCGTTAAACAAGGCCAAACCATTGGTACGCTTGGCGGAACAGGTCGTGTAACAGGCCCTCACCTGCACTATGAGTTCCTTGTGAATGGTGTCCATAAAAACCCGCGCACGGTGAATTTGCCACAATCTAAATCCCTAACAGGAAAAGCGAGACAAACTTTCATGGCAAACGCGAAAATTAGCATGGACAAACTTGAGCGCTACAGCAAACTGTTAGCAATGAAGTAAATTGATGCATTGAAAAGGGCAGCTCAGCTGCCCTTTTTGTTTCTTTAATATCATTACGATGAAGCTTACTTTTCGGAGTGATGCTCTCTCCCGAGCATGAGCAAGCATGGTGTCAGAACCAGCGTTAACAAAGTCGCAAACGCCAAACCACCCGCGACAGCGGTCGCAAGCTGAGACCACCATTGAGTGCTTGGTGCGCCAAACTCCACTTTCTGATTAACTAAGTCGATGTTCATTTCTAACACCATTGGCAATAAGCCTAATATGGTGGTCACCGTCGTAAGTAAAACGGGTCTTAAACGCTGCACACCCGTACGCAAAATAGCCTCAGATTTTTCTAAACCACGCTTACGCATCTGATTATAAGTATCGATTAAAACAATATTGTTGTTTACCACGATACCAGCCAACGCAATCACTCCAATTCCCGACATAATGATGCCAAATGGCTTTTGGAAAATAAGTAACCCAGCGAAGACACCAACGGTAGAAAACAACACAGCACTGAGGATTAAGAAAGCTTGATAAAAGCTATTAAACTGCGTAATTAAAATCAAAGCCATCACACCAAGCGCGACAATAAAAGCATTTTGCAAGAATGCTGATGAGTTTTCTTGCTCTTCATTTTGACCCCGAATCTTATATTCAATGCCTTCCGGTAAGTCGAGCTGTTCCATTCCAGCGGCAATCTTAGGTAACTCAAGCGCCAAATTGTAACCTTCCACCATATCCGCTTTAATATTGATAACTCGATGACCGTCGACCCGACGAATAGTGTCTTGCTTATGATCTGGTTTGATTTGAGCAAAATTCGTAATCGGTACCAGACCAGCTGCCGTTTTCACTCTCAGTTGATCAAATCGACCTATGTCGCGCTTATCTTGCGGATAGCGCACCAAAATATCGACTTCTTCATCCGCATCATCGGGCAAATAATCGCCTATTTTCAAGCCGTTCGTAACAAACTGGACGGTATTCCCGACTAAAGTAGCATCCGCTGCAAAGCGAGAGGCGTCATCTCGCTGGATATCAATTTGCCAATCAATCCCTTCCTTATTAGTGGTATCACTCAAGTTGGTCAGTGCAGGATTACCATCAGCCCAGTGTCGTACTTTTTTGGCTGCTTCATCTAACGCACTAACACTCAAGTTTCGCGATGAAACTTCAATCACGAGATCATGCTCGACAGGCGGTCCTGCGTCCGGGAATTTATACTCAAGTTCAACACCATAAAAGCGATCTGTGGTCTCTTTTAGTTCCTCAATAATGGTTTTCACTTTTCGTCGATACTGCCAATCCACAGGAGTTATTTGAATCTGGCCAATCTCGTCCCCATTATCGCTCGACCCCGTGCGCGTGTAGACACTTTCAAACTCGTCATGACCGAGCATCACCTTCTCGATTTCGCGCATAACAACATCTTTTTCGTGAATAGACAGGTCACCATAAGAACGAACTTTAACGGTAAAAAAGGCTGGGTCCACTTCAGGGAAAAACTCTGCACCCAAGCCAGCCTTGTTGTAAGTGAAGCCGACACCTGCCGCTAGCAGTATCGCGCTGAATAATACTTTCCATGGGTGACGAATCGCCACCGACAGAGTCTGGTAATAAAGCTTGGTAATGCCTGTCGCTTTTTCAAAGTTGCCGTTATGCAGCTCAACCATTTCTCGCTGAGCTTTCTGATTGACTACTTGAGGCTTGCCAATGATCCCACCGATGACAGGAACGAACAGCAACGCCATCATCAGCGAAGCGGCCAAGGTAGCAATTAAAGTAAGTGGTAAGTACTTCATGAACTCACCTGTGATGTCTGGCCAGAAAAGTAACGGAGCAAACGCAGCCAATGTGGTTGAAGTGGATGCGGTAATTGGCCATGCCATCCGCTTTGCTGCATCTCGATAGGCTTCTTTACGTGGCGTACCTTCTTGCATGCGCCTGTCAGCAAACTCTGTCACCACAATGGCACCATCTACCAACATGCCCACCGCCATAATTAAGGCAAACAGTACGACGATATTGACCGTCAACCCAAATACCGATAACACCAACAACCCAGTCAAGAACGATCCCGGAATAGAAATACCTACGAGAAGCGCGGTCCTAACCCCCAATATGGCAATAATGACGATCACGACGAGGATAATTGCGGATAAGATATTGTTTTGTAGATCACTGAGCATCAATTTGACATCGTCGGATTGATCCCAAGTGTATTTGACTTGCAAATTGTCGGGCCACTCGGCTCGCTGTTGTCCCTGAGCCAGTACTTCTTTTACCAGCTCGACCGTTTCAATGATGTTTTCCCCTGCCCGTTTTTTTACGTCCAAAACGATGGCAGATTCACCATCTAAACGAGCAAAACTTTCAGGGTCGCGAAATGCACGTCGTACTGTCGCCACATCGCCAAAGGTGATCACCTCTTTGCCATTCACTTTGATTGGCAGTTCAAGCACATCTTTCAGTGAATCAAACACCGATGGGACTTTTACCGAAAAGCGTCCATACCCAGTATCGACAAATCCCGCTGCAACCACTCGGTTATTCAAGGCGATTAAATTATAAATATCCGCTTGATCGAGACCGTAGCTTTCCATCAATAGCGGATCGACAACTATTTCCACGATGTCTTCGCGATCCCCTGCGATTTCAACCTCAAGAACCTGACGGAAACTCTCCAAACGATCTCGTAGCGTTCTGGCAATCTGTACAATGGTCCGCTCTGGTACGGTGCCATATAGAACAACAGTCAAAACGGGCTCTTCAGATGCAAACGTGACTTCATTTACCGTTGGCTCATCACTGTCCTCTGGCAATTTTGGCTTCGCAAGGTCAACGGCGTCTCGGACATCTGCCATCGCTTTATCAAGATCCACTCCAACACTAAATTCCAGCGTCACCGAAGCATGACCTTCTGATGCCACAGAGGTCATCTCTTTTACGCCTTCAATAGAGCGCAACTCTTGCTCTATTGGGCGAACTAATAAACGCTCGGCATCGACGGGAGAAATGCCTTGATGTCCAACGGAAACGTAGATAATAGGAATGGTAATATCAGGGCTCGATTCCTTGGGGATCGTGACGTAAGTAATGACACCGGCAATTAAAATCATCACTAATAATGTCAGCATGGTGCGAGCGCGGGATAACGCAGCATCAATCAGAGTGTACATAAGTGCTCCTTACTGCTCACTAGCCGCTTCAACAACTACGTCATCAACTTTATTGGCCAGCACCTGATCGCCATCGCGTACAAACCCTTGCCCCAGCACGATAATATCGGCTCGCTCTCCTAACCCAGAGAGCCAAACACCATCATCCTCGGCCTTAACGAGCTGAATCGGAACAAATTCCACATGCTCATTACGCAGTGTTTTAACACCTAAATTACCTTTTTCATCGAGTGCTAGCATTGCAGCCGTAATCTTTACCGCTAACACTTCACTCAACGGCAACTGTACTTCAGCACTCATACCGGCCGGAATTCTTGCGTCTTGGTTATCAATTTCGATTTCAATTGGAAAGGTGTTAGTAGAAGCAGAAGAAACACGCCCAATGTAGCGTACCCGACCTTGATAATGCTGTTGGTTAATGGTTCTTACATCGGCTTGTAGGCCTTCCTTAAGGTATTGTATATGCCGCTCACTGACATCGGCTTCAATCACCAAAGTGTCCAAATCAATGACCGTCGCAATAGGATCGCCAATCCCTACAAAGTCGCCTAACTCAACAAAGTGGTGATCAACAATGCCATCGAATGGTGCTTTCACCTCGGTATTTCTTAATGCCGTTTGCACGTTGCTCAAACTCGCTCGAGCATCCACCAATGCCGCTTGTGCTGTCGCAAACGCAACTTCGCCCTGTAGTCCGCGACTTTTTAGCGATTTAGCTGCATTAAACTCTTTCTCTTTAACCAACAGCATCGCCTGAGCCCGCTTGAGCTGAATACCAAGATCGCGCGTGTCGATGCTTGCGATCACTTGCCCCTGCTTGACTGTTTGACCTTTTTCTATATTGAGGCTGACTATTTTACCCGCGACTTCAGCGCCAAGGCGCGCTTGACGATTGGGGGCAGTCCGTCCATACAGTTCGATGGTTTTACTTGTGGGTTCAGCAATAAAAGTGTCGAACATCACCTTTGCAAGTGGCGTGGTGTTCGTTGAAGAGGATGAAGAATTGAGATTATCATCTTGTGCTTTCAGTTGACCGATTGCCAGCCATGCAACAAGAAGCAATATGAGGATAAGAGATACTAGCCACGGGCGCTCGACAATGCGACGTCCGAAAGACGATCCAGACATATAAAGTCCTTTTTATTATTTCTCTGCATATTCTGCGAGAGCGACTTTACGTGACATCCTTCTACGTAAAGTTCAGGCAGCCACTGGCTGCCTGATTAGTGTTAATTACACACTGAACGATGCACCACAACCACATGTTGTCGTTGCATTTGGGTTGTTTACAAAGAAGCGCGCTCCTTCTAACCCTTCTGTGTAGTCAACAATGCCGCCAACGAGATATTGCAGACTCATAGGGTCTACAACCAGTGTTACACCACTGTTTACGATTGTCGTATCGCCTTCGTTTACATTTTCATCAAAAGTAAAGCCGTATTGGAAGCCGCTACAGCCGCCACCAGTAATGTATACGCGCAGTTTCAATGCTGGGTTTTCTTCTTCAGCAATCAATGCTTTAACGCGAGATGCTGCTGCGTCAGAAAAAGATAATGGTACGTTTACTTCGCTCACGAAGACCTCTCTCACTCGTGTAATGCGTCAAGCCTGAAGCAAGACGTCAAATTTGTGCTAATTGAGACGATTATCCAATACCTGACAAACTCGTTCAAGTATTCACCGCCGATTCTTTATAACAGATGCGGATATATAAGATTACACTGCGAAACAACACATAAATTAAGCAAAACGTTTCTAACTTGATTATAGCTAGGTACAATGCGCTCCACTTGGTCCGAGCAATCAAAAGAGGATAACCCCATGACCAAATCATCAGAGCTGTATCAAAAAGCTCAGCAAACCATCCCTGGCGGTGTCAATTCACCAGTTCGTGCATTCAACGGCGTTGGCGGCTCTCCGCTATTTATCGAACGAGCAGACGGTCCACTGATTTTTGATGCCGATGGTAAAGCGTACATTGATTACGTTGGCTCTTGGGGTCCAATGATTCTTGGCCACAACCACGCGGTTATCCGCGAAGCCGTCATTGACGCAGCGCAACGCGGCCTTAGCTTCGGCGCACCAACTGAACTTGAAATCGCGATGGCAGAGTTAGTTTCTGAACTTGTTCCATCAATGGAGCAAATCCGCATGGTAAGTTCTGGTACAGAAGCGACTATGAGCGCGATTCGCCTTGCACGTGGCTTCACTGGTCGCGACAAGATCATGAAGTTTGAAGGTTGTTACCATGGTCACGCAGACAGCTTACTAGTAAAAGCGGGCTCTGGTGCACTGACCCTTGGTCAACCAAGCTCTCCTGGCGTTCCTGCAGATTTTGCTAAGCACACGCTAACAGCAACATTCAACGACCTAGATTCTGTACGCGAGCTATTCGCTGCTAACAAAGGCGAAATCGCTTGTATCATCGTTGAGCCAGTTGCAGGCAACATGAACTGTATCCCACCAGTGGAAGGCTTCCACGAAGGTCTACGTGAAATCTGTGATCAAGAAGGCGCGCTACTGATTTTTGATGAAGTAATGACAGGCTTCCGCGTGGCACTTGGTGGCGCACAAGCGCACTACAACATCAAGCCAGACCTAACGACACTAGGTAAAGTGATCGGTGGTGGTATGCCAGTGGGTGCTTTCGGAGGTCGTAAAGAAGTAATGCAATACGTTGCGCCAACGGGTCCGGTTTACCAAGCGGGTACGCTTTCTGGCAACCCTGTCGCAATGGCTGCAGGCTATGCATGTTTGAACCTTCTAAAAGAAGAAGGCAACGAAAAACGCCTAGCTTCAAAAACCAAACAACTAGCAGATGGCTTTAAGTCTCTAGCAGAGAAACACGGTATTCCTCTGGTTGTGAACCAAGTGGGCGGCATGTTCGGCTTCTTCTTCACTGACCAAGAAAAAGTGACTTGCTACGAAGACGTAACGAAGTGCGATGTGGAACGCTTCAAGCGCTTCTTCCACTTAATGCTCAAACACGGTGTCTACCTAGCGCCTTCAGCGTTCGAAGCGAGCTTTACTTCCCTTGCTCACGGTTCAAAAGAAATCGATGCCACGCTAGAAGCGGCTGACCGCTGTTTTGCAACTCTTGCAGAAGAAGCAAAGTAATCGCTTAAAAGCTGCGATAACTAATTTAAAAAAGGACCATCACGGTCCTTTTTTATTGCCAATTCAATATAACCAATACTGCTAAAACACCAATAACAATGCCAAACCACGGTATTCGTTTGGCTTTTTTCTCGGTTTGACACTTTTTATCACCGTTGCAACAACCCATAGTTCATCTCTTGATTGATAACCGACTGATTTGTGGTCATTATAACAAGGTATATTGCTCTGCTCTAATTCGGCATTGTCATAAGCTTGAAAGAGTTAAGAGTGCAAAGTAATAAAGGTTCAACGCCATCTTTGAAGGCGCAAACCGTAAACGTCACCTGTAAGTTGGACTAATCTCATGCCAAATAATGTAAAAATAACGTCGAGTCACCGAGTGCTAATGGTCGCTTTACTCGCCGCTGCTTTTGCTTGCTACTTATTGGTTGAGCCATACATCAATTCCATTGTGATGGCTTTTATCATTTCTTTGCTCATGTTTCCGGTACACGAATGGTTTGAGCGAAAAATTCCCAAGCACCCCAATATGGCCGCACTGCTGTCATGTGTCGTCTTGACGTTTATTATCGTTATCCCACTGCTATTTGTGTTTGCAGCCATTGTTCAACAAGGCTCTGTTTTTTCACAAAATACGTACAACTGGGTCACGAATGGCGGCATCCAAGATATATTCCAACATCCTTTCGTTATCAAAGGTTTAGCTATAGTTAATGAGTACTTACCTTTCGATAAAATCGAGCCAAAAGCCATTGCTGAGAAAATTGGTCAATTTGCTACATCGTTTGGCTCTAACTTAGTTGCTATCAGCGCCAAGATTTTAGGAGACGCCACCAACTTCCTAATGAACTTCTTCCTGATGCTGTTTGTGCTGTTTTTTCTGCTTCGTGACCACGACAAAATTATCTCTGCGATTCGTCATATTCTGCCACTCTCACGTAGCCAAGAAGACCGCATATTGACAGAGATAGAGCAAGTTTCTAAATCAGCCGTGATGGGCTCATTCATGACAGCGATTGCTCAAGGTCTGGCTGGCGGTATCGGTATGTGGCTCGCTGGCTTCCCTGGGTTATTTTGGGGAACGATGATGGGCTTTGCATCATTCATTCCAGTGGTCGGAACCGCACTAATCTGGATTCCTGCAGCGGCGTACTTGTTCTTAACAGGCGATATGACTTGGGCTATCTTCTTGACGGTGTGGAGTGTGGTCGTCGTTGGTTCTATTGATAACCTATTGCGTCCGCTGCTAATGCAAGGCAGCGCAGGCATGAACACCCTAATGATTTTCTTCTCGTTACTGGGTGGTCTACACCTGTTTGGATTGATCGGCCTGATTTACGGTCCACTGATTTTTGCCGTGACAATGGTACTGTTTAATATCTACGAAGAAGAATTCAAAGACTTCCTCAACCAGCAAGACAACAGCTAGTCACAGCTTAATCACTTCAAGCTTGGGGCAGATTGTGCGAAAATCTGCCCCAATTATTTCTGATGAACCCAATTTATGTCTGCTTATATCGCTCCTAGCCAAATAGCTCAGCGTCAGCTCGAGTACTTCAACGGAAAACATGTTTTAGTTGCAGGTGAAGTCGAAGATCTCTTTCCACTTGAACTGACCAAACACTGTGAATCTGTGGAAGTCTTCACTTCAAACTACAGCTTCTACCGTCAAATTCGCACTCATAACAAGGTTAAAAGCCATTTTGGTTCTGAGTTTAATACTGAGACACAAGCAGACATGGTGCTTTTGTACTGGCCTAAAGCCAAAGCCGAAGCCGAATACCTTCTGGCGATGTTGATGGCGAAACTAGGCGTGAACACTGAAATTGTAGTGGTTGGCGAAAACCGCTCAGGTGTTAAAAGCATCGAGAAGATGTTCAAAGAGTATGGCCCGGTCAATAAATACGATTCCGCTCGTCGCTGTTCATTTTACTGGGGCACTTGCCTCAATGAACCAAAGCCGTTCAATCAAGCAGACTGGTTTAAAACCTATACGGTCACACTTGGTGAGCAATCACTGACTGTTAAGAGTTTGCCTGGAGTATTCAGCCATGGCGAATTCGATTTAGGTAGCCGCCTATTACTCGAAACCTTACCTACTCTATCAGGTAAAGTCCTCGACTTTGGATGTGGTGCTGGGGTATTAGGTGCTTTCATGGCAAAAGCCAATCCAGAAATTGCGATTGAGATGTGTGACATTAACGCGCATGCCATCACATCGAGCCAAGCTACACTAAAAGCCAATGGATTAACCGGCCATGTATTCGCCTCTGATATTTACTCAGACACTGCCGACGATTATCGTTTTATCATCAGTAACCCACCTTTCCACAGTGGTTTGGATACGAACTACAACGCAGCAGAAACACTCTTGGGTCAGGCTCCAAAGTATCTCGATAGCCATGGTGAAATGATCATTGTCGCGAATAGCTTCTTAAAATATCCACCAATTATTGAGCGAGCGTTTAATAATTGCGAGACGCTAAATAAGACCAATAAGTTTTCTATCTACTACGCGAAAAAGTCATAATCTTCCCTCGCGCAGGTACAAACCTGCGCGATTTTTTCTCAAAAACTCAACACTCATAAGAAAAACTGCGTCACCCTGCACGCTTTACAACTAACTTTCTTGTCAAAGAAAAAAAACTCGTTAATTTTGTTAATTCTATCTAGTTGAACATCTTATCCGTTTTTAACGAGAACCTCGGCAGCGATGTACATTTTAGAACTGCCCTTTATGAGTTGTAATCTTATCCATGTTTAAATTCTACAAAAAACAGAAATTTAAGCGCCTTCAGAGTACACTGATGACCGCATTTCTGGTGCTCAGTATCACACCTCTTACTATTACTGCGATTTTTTTCCTACAGTCCCACAGTAAAGATCTGCAAGAACAAAGCACCTCACACTTGTTGTCTGTTCGAGATACAAAACAACAGCAAATTATAGACTACTTTGAGGCGCGGGAAACCGAAGTCATGGGCTTTGTGCGCTCTGAACTGGCTTACGCCAGTGGTGGTCGATTCTACGGTCTCGTCAATGCTTTTAGTCGTTTAGGCAATGACATTGAAGAATCTCGTAAAAATGCCCAACAGCGCTACATTGAAGGCAGCGGAGATCAAATCAAAACGTCAACGTTACCCGAGTCTTCCAACTATGTCGGAAGTGAACGTTACCGACTCTTACATAAACGTTACCACTGGGCCTACTTGGAGCTCCTCAAGCGCTCTGATTTTAATGATATTTTGCTGGTCGATATCAACGGTAATGTCACCTACTCGATCAACAAAGACGATAACTACGGAACAAACTTATTATCAGGCCCCTACAAAGACTCAGCACTTGGCAAAACCTTCAAGCGTCTAGCTGATGACGTCACTGAACGCCGTAAGGTGAATGAAGACTACACCCCTGTGATTGTGTCTGACTTCGAACTGGAAGGTGGTAAACAAGTCGCTTGGTTAGGTGCTCCAATTGTTCAGCAAGGCTACCTACACAGCTATGCTATGTTCCGCTTACCAAATAATGGCATCACGAAGTTAGCCGCAGACGCCAACCGAGAGTCATCCATTAACACCTTACTGGTTGGAAATGATCACCAACCTCGCACAATTAACACCAAGCAAGATGACATTAAGAACAGCTTAGAAGTGATCGATAAAGCACTCTCTGGTGCATTTGGCGTCGGCACTTACACGAACGGTTTAGGTGAAGAGTTCATCGCTGCTTATGCACCGATTGAAACGCGTGGTGTTATTTGGGCACTCGTCGTGCAATTACCTGAAAACGAAGCTTTCGCTCGTATTCATCAACTAGAAAAACTGTTTGTTATCGCCATGCTGATCGCCATCATTCTAGTGGTAATCGCTTCCCATTATTTATCAAACTTTATTACTTCTCCGTTGCTGAAGTTAACTTGGGCTGCCGAAAAAGTGTCTGCCGGAGATCTTGATGACACCACCTTTAATACGGTTCGCAAAGATGAAATTGGCCGTCTTGCGCTGAGTTTTGAACGAATGCAACGCTCTATTCGAGAGAAAATTCAAACCATTAAGAAGCAAAATGAAGAGCTCGAGAGCAACATCCAGATCATTCAAAAACAAAATGATGAACTGCAATTGGCCGACAAACTTAAAGATGAGTTCTTAGCCACCACTTCTCATGAACTCCGCACACCATTGCACGGCATGGTCGGAATCGCTGAGACTTTAGCGTCCGGCGCTAACGGTGCTATCCCTGCTAGCCAAAAATATCAGCTTGATATCATCATTAAAAGTGGGCAACGTCTCGCAAACCTTGTTGATGACTTATTGGATTATCATAAAATGCGTTACGGAAGCATGGATATCCAGAAGTCAGCGGTGAGTTTAGCCAGTGCAACGCGACTGGTACTAGAGCTTTCCAGTCATTTACTCGGAAATAAAACCATCCGTATCATCAACCAAGTACCAGCGGATTTGAAAGCGGTGTCTGCCGATCCTCAACGCCTTGAACAAGTGTTATATAACCTGATCGGTAATGCGATTAAGTACACCTCAGAAGGTAAAATCGTTATCTCCGCCAATGTGGTTGATGATCATGTTCGTGTGCAAGTTGTGGATACTGGACAAGGTATTCCAGCAGAACATCTTGAACATATTTTCGAACCACTTATCCAAGCGGGACAAGACGCAAGTCGCTATCGTCAAGGTGCGGGGCTCGGGCTTTCGATTAGCCGTCAATTGATTGAGTTGATGGGTGGCTCGTTATACGTCAGCAGCCAGCCTATGGTCGGCACCACCTTCAGTTTCACGTTACCACTTGCCAGTGAAGAAGAGATCCAAACAACTCAAACCCTTGCAGCGCACGGACACTTCCAGATTCCTGAAATCGATGTAGAGAACAATGAAGACTTATCACTGCCAGAGAATCCAGACGGCCCGTTACTGTATGTCGCTGACGATGAGCCAGTAAACCTGCGTGTGCTTGAGAGCTTCTTACGTTTAGAGGGCTATCGCGTACGTACCGTCTCTGATGGACCAGAAACATTAGCACTCGTTGAGCAGGAAAAACCGGAACTCCTGTTATTGGATATCATGATGCCAGGCATGAGCGGCTATCAAGTCTGCAGTGAATTACGTGAAACTTATGACCATGCCGAGCTACCTATCATTATGCTCACCGCGCTTAGTCAAACAGAAGATCGTGTACGAGGCTTTGAAGCAGGAGCCAACGACTATTTATCTAAGCCATTCAATAAACAAGAGCTAGCTGCGCGCATCCAAGCGCACTTAACGGCAAGCCAAGCTGAAATGCGCCACATGGAGAATAAGATACTTGAATCTGAACTTCGCCAACGAGCGGCTGTAGAGGCAAGCTTATTAGAAACTCAAGGGCGATTGTTGGAACAACTGGAATCGGCTCCTGAAGCGATTATCTGTTTGCGTGAAGATAAACGTATCCGGTTTGCTAATGAAGCTGCTTGCAAGCTATTCAAGCGTAACTTAGAACAATTAAAACGTTCATCTGCCGATGAGTTGATTGCACCTAAGTATCTGACCGTCAAACAACCTCATTACTGTGGCAAGATTGATATCTATATTGAAGATATTCGTCAAAACATCGAAGCAGACATTCTTAAATTACCTGAAGGCTCAGGCTTAGATGTCATGTATATCTTTAATGTTGGCGGAGGAGCCAATGCCGCTCGCATACACAACCTAGAAACCGCAGTAGAGGTGCTTTCAAGTTATGCTTTTGATGGCGATAAAGACCAGCTGCAGAAGCTGAAAGAACTCGGTGGAGAATTTACACGCCTTGCAGACAAAGCGCTTGGTAACAAAAAAGACAAACAAGAGCTAATGCGAGAAATTCTGGTCGACGCAATGACACATGCCTTAGAGTATTGGGAGTCAGTCACTGGTGAAAGTAAATTCGCATTTGCCGAACAAAGTGGCTTATGGCGCGTTTATCTTGACCGTAGCACTCTGCAAACACGCACTTTGGATAAATACATGCGTATAGAAACGCTGCCAAAAACGCCACGTTGGAGAACGGTATTGAGCTCGATAGAATTCATCCTTGAACACTGTAAAGAACAGAGTCCTGAGCGTGCGTACATCGAAGCTCAACGAGATAAACTACAGCGACTGTTGACCAGCTAATACCTATCAAAAAACTAGCCCAGCGCATACGCTGGGCTTTTTATTATCCAAGCCTTCTCTTTCTCTAAAGACGAACAAGACAGCGACTCTCTACCGTTACCACATTAAAATGCCGAATAAGCCTCTGGACGAAGTTGTCCATGGTAGGCACTCCAAACATACGCTTCTATCACTCTAACCTGCCCAAATTAGGTTGAGTCGAGCGAATAAAACACTTCATTTTCACAATAAAAAAAGAGCAATAAATGAGAGAAAACTGTCGATAAAAGAGACTATTTTTCAGATAACAAACGGTTTTTAACCAACAATTGACAGAGATTGCGAACTCAATCACAACAGAACGGCAGATTAATTTTTAGCTAATTAATTAACACATTTTCTGCATGTGAGCGAGATCTCCGAACCAGGAAGAGAATCATAAGGCTTTTATTTTAAATAGATTATAGGTTAGCAATCACTAACACTCACTATTAATAAGGATATAAACTGCGACGCATATCAACGTTTACTTTTTGGTCTATCTCTAGTCAAAATTAGCCAAAATAACGTTTATAACGGAGAGTGACGATATTTTAACGTTTTTAACGAGAATCGAGTTTGATTATTTTCTGGATAAGGTGTTTTCTTACTCCTGCCTAAGGCCTACAGGCCACTCTTGGCGAAACTCAATGTTGTAATGAGTAATGCATAAACAAGAGGTAGGTCTTGGAGAGTGTTTATCAATTGATGACATTCAATTCCATTTAGTGAAATGAAAGCAAATAGTAAGGAACAGCTATGCTTGCCAATATTAAAAAAACAGCACTAGCAACAGCAATTATTGCAACGGCTACTACAGGTTTTGCATCGGTAGCTACTGCGGCTGAACGCAGTGAACTGACTATCCACCCTAAAGAGTTTACAACTTTCGTTCGTAACTTTAACCCTTTCTTGGGTGCAACTAACCTGCACACAACAACCGACTTTATTTACGAGCCGCTCGTTGTTTTTAACGAAATGCACGGTAACACGCCAGTATTTCGTCTAGCAGAAAACTTTACCATGGCTGATGACCTAATGAGCGTGACCTTCGATATTCGTAAGGGCGTAAAATGGTCTGACGGCAAAGCGTTTACCGCTGATGACGTAGTTTATTCTTTCAACCTAGTTAAAGAGAAGCCAGAGCTAGACCAATCTGGTATCAACTCTTGGGTTACTGGCGTAGAGAAAGTTAACGACTATAAAGTTAAATTCCGTCTAAGCGAAGCAAACTCAAACGTTCCTTACGAAATTGCGAAAGTACCAGTTGTACCTAAGCACGTATGGAGCAAAGTGAAAGATCCAGCAACATTCACAAACGAAAATCCAGTAGGTAGTGGTCCATTTACCGAAATCGACACTTTTACACCACAACTATACATTCAGTGTGAGAACCCGAATTACTGGGATGCTGATAACCTAGATGTAGACTGTCTACGAGTGCCACAAATCGCGAACAACGACCAATTCTTGGGCAAAATCGTTAACGGCGAAATGGATTGGACGTCTTCATTCGTACCAGACATCGACCGCACTTACGCTGCAGCAAGTCCGAATCACCACTACTGGTACCCACCAGCGGGTACTCAAGCGTTTGTAGTGAACTTCAAAAACCCAGACGCGGCGAAAAACGAAGCACTTACTAACGTTGACTTCCGTCGTGCGTTCTCTATGGCGCTAGACCGTCAAACGATTATCGACATTGCATTCTACGGTGGCGGTACAGTAAATGACTTCGCTTCAGGTCTAGGCTACGCATTCGAAGCTTGGTCTGACGAAGAGACGCACAACAAGTACAAAGGTTACAACACATACAACGCCGAAGGTGCGAAAAAGCTTCTTGCTAAAGCAGGCTTCAAAGATGTAAACAAAGATGGCTTTGTAGATACACCATCTGGCAAGTCTTTCGAGCTTCTCATTCAATCGCCAAACGGTTGGACTGACTTTAATAACACTGTACAACTAGCTGTTGAGCAACTAGCAGAAGTAGGCATTAAAGCACGTGCTCGTACTCCAGATTTCTCGGTATACAACCAAGCAATGCTAGAAGGTACATACGACGTTGCTTACACCAACTACTTCCACGGTGCGGATCCACACTTGTACTGGGACAGCGGCTACAACTCGAAGCTACAGTCTGGTGACGGTATGCCTCGCTTTGCAATGCACTTCTACAAGAACGATAAGTTAGACGGTCTTCTTAACAGCTTCTACAAAACCGCTGATAAGCAAGAACAGCTAGAAATCGCTCATGGTATCCAGAAGATCATTGCTCAGGACCAAGTAACCATTCCTGTGCTATCTGGCGCGTACATGTATCAATACAACACAACTCGCTTCACTGGTTGGTGGAACGAAGAAAATCCTAAGGGCCGTCCAAACATTTGGGCTGGTATCCCAGAGCGTCTACTTCACGTACTGGACCTAAAACCAGTTAAATAAGTAGAAGTTCATTTCAAGCGGCATACATCCCGTGTGCCGCCTATAAAAATCCCTTGTTAACGAAACCAATATGTGGCGCTCGTCGTCAGGGGATTTTTCGCTCTAAATTTCGCTAGGAGCGACCTGAAACCAGAAACAGGGAAAAAATCTGGGTGAGTAAGGTGTGAGTTATGGGTTATTTTTTAAGACGTTTGTCGTTCTATCTTGTCGCGCTCTTAGTTGCAGCGACGTTAAACTTTATTATTCCGCGAGCAATGCCTGGTGACCCAGTCACCATGATGTTTGCTAACGCTTCTGTACAGGTGACGCCAGAACGAATCGCAGCAATGAAAGAACTGCTCGGTTTCGTTGATGGGCCGATTTACATTCAGTACTTTTCATACATTAAAAACATTCTAAGTTGGGAGCTAGGTACATCAATCCAGTTCTACCCTCTTTCAGTTAACTCTTTACTAGGTAGTGCATTTGGCTGGTCTCTCTTCCTAGCTGGAACTGCGGTTGTACTTTCTTTCTCAATCGCTTCTGTACTCGGCATTTTTGCCGCCTGGAAGCGCGGTAGTAAGTACGATGCATTCGTAACGCCTGGTACATTGATCATTCAAGCTATCCCACAGATGGTTATCGCAATGTTAGCGCTGTTTACCTTTGCGATTGGCCTAAAATGGTTCCCATCTGGCTATGCTTACACGCCAGGTACTATCCCTGATTGGTCAAGCTGGGAGTTCATCAAAAACGTGGGTTACCACGCAGTACTCCCGCTATTCTGTGCAACCATCGTTCAGATCGGCGGCTTCCTCGTCAATATGCGTAACAACATGATCAACCTTCTTGCCGAAGACTACATCACGATGGCGAAAGGCAAAGGGCTTAGCGAGAACCGTGTCGTCTTCAATTACGCCGCACGTAACGCGCTACTTCCAAGTGTAACCGCGCTATCTATGTCTTTGGGTATGGCCATTGGTGGCCAATTGATCATCGAGATGATTTTCAACTACCCAGGTTTAGGCACCGTGCTACTTAACGCAATTCACGCTCGTGACTACCAAGTACTTCAAGGTCAGTTAATTATCATGACGATGTTCATGCTGTGCTTCAACTTAATGGCTGACATGCTGTACATGATTCTAGACCCTCGCCTACGTACGGGAGGCAAATAATCATGAAAGAACTATTCAAACTTATTTTAGGCAACTCATTCGCTCGAATCGGTCTTGGTATTGTTACCGTATTCGTATTCGTTGCGATCGCAGCTCCTTTACTTACGAAACATGCGCCAGACAAGCGAACCGGTAATCCACACGAATACCCAAGCTTTGTCGTAAAACAAGCGCAAAATAATCCTGATGGCTGGGTAGCTAAAAATCTAGCAGATGATCGTCGTACGCTGATTATGTCGAAAAAGGCTGATCACGTTCTGGGAACTTCACGTATGGGTCGTGATATTTGGTCACAAGTGGCTTACGGTGCACGCGTATCGCTAGGTGTCGGCTTTGGTGCAGGCATCATCGTATGTTTCCTAGCGACGGTCATTGGTATCTCGGCAGGTTACTTCGGCGGCAAAGTGGATGACATATTAAGTGCAGCGATGAACATCATGCTGGTAATCCCTCAATACCCATTACTCTTTGTACTGGCAGCCTTTATTGGCGAAGCAGGTCCACTCACCATTGCCTTGATTATCGCTGGTACCTCTTGGGCGTGGGGCGCGCGTGTTGTCCGTTCTCAAACCATGGCTCTACGCGAGAAAGAGTTTGTGAAAGCCGCTGAAGTATTGGGCGAATCTTCATTCCGCATCATCTTCGTTGAAATTTTACCAAACCTAATCCCGATTGTCGGTGCAAGCTTCATCGGCTCAGTAATGCTCGCTATCAATACTGAGGCTGTAATCTCGTTCTTGGGCCTGGGCGATGCCAACACCATCAGTTGGGGCATCATGCTCTACAACGTGCAAACCTCATCAGCGATGTTGATTGGCGCATGGTGGGAAGTATTAGCACCTTGTATCGCCTTAACTCTTTTGGTGACTGGTCTTGCTCTACTTAACTTTGCCGTTGATGAAATTGCTAACCCACAGCTTCGTTCTCACAAAGGCATGAAACGCTGGAAGAAACTGGCAGAGAAAGACAAGAAAGAGCGCGCGCCTGAAATGGCACCACAAAATGCACTATGGAGCGGAGATAAATAATCATGACTGCACCACTAATTTCTATCCGTAACCTATGCGTAGATTACATCACAGATGCGGGCGATGTCCGCGCCTGTAACAACGTTAGCTTTGACATTGCGCCAGGTGAAGTCTTTGGCCTGGCAGGTGAATCTGGCTGTGGTAAATCCACAGTTGCTTTCTCGCTCATGCGTCTTCATAAGCCGCCAGCATTCATCACTGGTGGTGAGGTCATCTTCAACGGTGAAGACATCATTAAGTACAGCGATGAACGTATGCAATCATTCCGCTGGAGCGAGATGTCGATGGTGTTCCAAAGTGCAATGAACGCATTAAATCCGGTGCTTACGATGGAAGAGCAGTTTTGCGATGTCATCATGCGCCACACCAACATGACACGTGAACAAGCGAAAAAGCGCGCCGAAGGATTGTTGGAAATCGTTGATATTCACCCAAGCCGCTTGAATGACTACCCACACCAATTTTCTGGTGGTATGCGCCAGCGCTTAGTCATTGCGATTGCTCTGGCTCTCAATCCAAAAATGATCATCATGGATGAGCCAACGACGGCACTCGATGTTGTGGTTCAGCGTGAAATCCTACAAAAGATCTATGCACTAAAAGAAGAGTTCGGCTTCTCGATCCTTTTCATTACCCACGACTTGTCACTCATGGTCGAGTTCTCGGATCGAATCGGCATTATGTACTCCGGTGAGTTAATTGAAGTCGCCCCTTCTAAGCAAATTCTGGAAAGTCCTTACCACCCTTACACTAAAGGTTTGGGTAGCTCTTTCCCTCCACTAACTGGTCCTAAAACCAAATTAACTGGTATTCCAGGCAACCCTTTGAACCTATTAGAGATTCCTCGAGGCTGCCGCTTCCAAGCCCGCTGCGACCGCGTCCACGAAGCTTGTACACGAGTACCAACTCAGCTGCGTCAAATTGAACCTGGTCGTTTTTCAAATTGCCACTTATACGGCGACACGATTGCTCAAGCTAAGGTTTAACAACAAAAAATAACGCTAGCTAAGAACAAAATTACACTGGAGAGAATTATGAGCAAACAACTCGGCGAACTGCTGATTGAGGGTAAACATGTCGTTAAGGACTTCCCTTTAAATAGTAACTCAATCAAGCAGTCAAAAATGCGCGCGATCAACGACGTGTCATTCAAGATGTACAAGAGCCGCGGTTTGTCAGTAGTAGGTGAATCAGGCTCTGGTAAATCTACTACCGCTAAAATGATAGCTAAAATGTACGCCCCTACAGAGGGTGTGATCGAATACAGAGGTCGTGATATCCAAGATATTACCTCTCGACATGACTTGATGACATACCGTGAAGGCGTACAAATGGTATGGCAGGACCCATTTGGCTCACTAAACCCTACACACAATATCTTTCACCACATTGCTCGCCCGTTGCTGATCCATAAAAAGATTGCACCAGGCAACAAAAAGGAACTGGAAGAACGTGTGTATGACCTACTAGAACAAGTTGGTCTGATTCCGCCAAAAGAAACCGCGCAAAAGTTCCCGCACCAGCTATCTGGCGGTCAACGTCAACGTGTAAACCTAGCTCGTAACATCGCTGTAGGTGCAGAAGTGGTATTGGCAGATGAGCCAACATCAATGCTGGACGTGTCAATTCGTGCTGGTGTTCTTAACTTGATGGAAGAGATGAAGTTCGAGAAACAAATGTCTCTGCTTTACATCACTCACGACATCGCAACGGCGCGTTACATTGCTGAAGATCTCGCGGTTATGTACGTAGGTCACATGGTTGAATGGGGGGATACTGAGGAAATCATTCACGATCCTCAACACCCATATACGCAACTGTTGGTATCTGCTGTGCCTGATCCATCGAAGTCTATTCACGAGAAGCTGAAAGGCAACAAAGGGGAAATCCCACTTTGGACACCGGATTCAGTCGGCTGCCCATTTGCAGGACGCTGCGTACACGCAACCGATAAATGTCGCGAACGACTACCAGGCGTCACTCAGCTTTCTGAGAACCACTTTGTTCGCTGTTACTTATTTGAAGATTAATTATAACGAGGGTCAGGTTCAGCCTGACCCATTCCTGTTTTATCGTTTCCCGGAGACATTGAATGCTGCTACTGACTAACCACATTGGTTATGAACATCTGGGCCCAAAGAAAGCCATTGTCCAGACCGAACAACCACACTTGTCTTCTTACACTGCTCAATTGATTTGTGCCACTAGCGAGCAAACCGTGGCAACTTTTGCGGTTGAAGAACAAGGTAAAGTGGCGAACTGGCATCAGGGCTATTTCTACCTCATCGACTTTTCATCTTTCACAGATTCAGGCGACTACTTCCTGCAAGTGGAAGATACGCGCTCTTCCTCTTTCACCATTAGCGAACATATTCTGTTGGATCAAACTTTGTCGGATGTGATCCACTACTTCAAATCACAACGTTGTGGTGGGATTTTCGATCAACAAGATCGACAAGTTCCAGTGCTCAGCGCCAACCAAACGGTTGATGTGCACGGTGGCTGGTATGACGCATCTGGAGACGTTAGCAAGTATTTAAGTCATCTTTCATACGCTAATTATTTGAACCCTCAACAAACCCCAATGGTAGTTTGGAACATCCTAAAAGGGCTTTCATTGCTTGAAGGAAGCGAAGACATTGCAGCTTTCACACGTACACGTCTTATTGAAGAAGCCCTGTTCGGTGCAGACTTCCTTGTTCGTATGCAAAACGAAAAAGGCTTCTTCTACATGACGGTCTTTGATAAGTGGAGCAAAGATACCGCGCAACGAGAAATTTGTGCCTACGAAACGCAACTTGGTCACAAATTTGACGACTACCAAGCAGGCTTTCGACAAGGTGGCGGTGTCGCCATCGCAGCGCTGGCCGCGGCGTCGCGTTTAAGTGTTCACGGCGAATACGATCAACAGAAATACCGCAACGCTGCTGAAAATGGTTACTGGCACTTAAAAGAGCACAATACGCAGTACCTCAATGATGGTGAAGAAAACATTATCGACGAATATTGTGCGCTACTAGCCAGTGTAGAACTGTTTACAGCCACCAAAGAAACTCGCTACTTGGAAGAGAGCCGTTTGTGGGCACAACGCTTAGTTGCTCGCCAAATGAGCGACGAACAGATTCAACACTTCTGGTCAGCAAACCAAGACGGCAGTCGTCCATACTTTCACGCTGCCGAAGCAGGTCTACCGGTTATTGCCCTATGCGAATACC
This sequence comes from Vibrio sp. 1-2 (7-a), assembly GCF_013048515.1. Classification (NCBI taxonomy): domain Bacteria; kingdom Pseudomonadati; phylum Pseudomonadota; class Gammaproteobacteria; order Vibrionales; family Vibrionaceae; genus Vibrio; species Vibrio sp. 1-2 (7-a). The sequence goes on along the minus strand of NZ_VHSQ01000001.1, from coordinate 70,298 downwards.
TAGCAATTGAAGACGACTCCGTACAGACAGAATCGGTAAAACGCATCGTTAACCGAGCGTGTGAGTTTGAGATCAAAATATCGAATAAAGTGACCAACCCATTCGGTTACCCTCGCCAGTATGTTAAAGGCGTAAATGAGTCAAAACGCGATGCATTTTTTGTCGCACACAACAATGAATCCGGCTATTGGTGGCAAGGCGAGAATGCTCGATTGGGCTCACTCGCAACCATGGCGTATCTTGCTCAACCGCATATAGCATCGCAAGAAATACAGCAACAACTTTCCGTATTTGCTCAAGATGCATTGAACTGGATTGTAGGCTTAAACCCATACGACATGTGCATGCTTGATGGCCATGGTCGTAACAACCCTGATTACCTTCCTCAACATGGTTTCTTCAACGCTAAAGGCGGTGTGTGTAACGGAATCACTGGCGGCTTTGAAGACGAGGAAGACATCGCATTTAACCCACCAGCACAAAAAGACGACATGTTACAAAACTGGCGCTGGGGCGAACAATGGATCCCGCATGGCGCTTGGTACTTACTCGCGATAATGAGTCAAGCTCAGCATATTTCTCAGTTGGCAAGCTCTAAAAATATTAAGGAACAATAATCATGGGGATGTATTTTGTCGGTATCGATGGTGGCGGCACGTCATGTCGAGCCAGGATTAAAGATTCACAAGGTAATTTTCTTGGCGAGGCCAAAAGCGGCAGCGCCAACATCATGCTAGGTGCTGAAGTTGCAATGGCTTCGATTCTTGAATCCATCACTTCGGCTGCCGAGCAAGGTGGCCTGACACAACAAGATTTTACATCGATGCATGTCGGCTTAGCCCTTGCAGGTGCTGAGCACAAAGCATCTTGGCAAGCCTTTATGTCTCTTCCTCATCCGTTTGCCAGTATGACTCTTAATACTGATGCTTACGGCGCGTGCGTTGGTGCACACAATGGCGAAGATGGCGCAATCATGATCGCAGGAACGGGCTCTTGTGGCATCTACCTTAAAGGATTGGAGCAGCACGTTGTCGGTGGTCGCGAATTCCCTATTTCGGATCAAGGTGGCGGCGCAGTGATGGGGCTTCGCCTAGTTCAACAAGTGTTGTTAGCAGAAGATGGCATCAGAGAGAAAACGCCTCTAGCACAACACGTCATGGCGCATTTCGAAAATGACGTCGATAACGTGGTGGCTTGGTCTAAACAAGCGCTTCCTCGTGATTATGGCCAGTTTTCTCCTGCAATTTTCCAACATGCAGAACAAGGTGATGCACTGGCAATTGAGATGCTGAAGCAAACTGCAGCTGATATAGAAATGTTTCTCGTGGCATTAAACAAGTGCGGCGCAACGCGTATTTGTTTAATGGGCAGCATTGCTGAACGTATTTTACGTTGGCTTTCGCCCCCCGTTCAGCAATGGGTTGTTGAGCCACAGTTTGACGCGATTGAAGGCGCAATTATGTTTGCAGGTAAACCTGAACATAACCTTTACTCGCTCAGTGCGGCGTAGGAGTAGATATGGAATATCGTGTTGATCTCGTCGTCCTATCAGAGCAAAAGCAAAACTGCCGTTTCGGACTGACTTTCCATAATTTGAGCGATCAAGATCTCCACAATTGGAGCCTGATTTTTGCTTTTGATCGCTACATTCTGCCCGATAGTGTTTCGAATGGTCAGCTCAAGCAAATTGGCAGCTACTGCACCCTAAAACCAGAAGGGTTGGTGCTGGCAGCTAACCATCATTTTTACTGCGAGTTCAGTATTGGTTCGAACCCATTCCGTTACTATTCTGATGGATTCAATGAAGCCTTGGTCAACTTTGAAGTCAACGGCAACCTTCAGCGAGCTCAAGTCGATGTCACGCCGATCGTATTGGCTTCACCTTACCGTGAACGTAGTGAGATCCCTTCCAGCTTGACGCATGCGCAGCCTTTATTGCCAAAACCAAACCATATAGAAGTCAGCGATCACTGCTTTAGCTTTAATCATCACGCTGGCGTTGCGGTTTATTCAAACCTAGCCAATTCAGCTAAAGAGTGGTTACTTGAAGAGCTTAAGCGCATTCATCAATTTGAGTTCGCATCAGACAATGGCAGTCAGATCATCTTCAAAGGCAACCCAACCTTGGATGAAGGCGCTTACAAGCTGAAGGTAGCAGAAGAGGCGATCAAAATTGAAGCAGGCTCTTCGTCTGGTTTTACCCATGCTTGTGCAACGTTATTGCAACTGATCAAAGTTGGCGATCAACCGAATTCCATGGAAGTGGTTTGCTGTTCGATCAAAGACCGACCACGTTTTCGTTACCGCGGTATGATGCTAGATTGTGCTCGCCATTTTCACTCCGTTGAGCAAGTCAAACGTTTGATCAACCAGTTGGCTCACTACAAGTTCAATACATTCCATTGGCACCTTACCGATGATGAAGGTTGGCGAATTGAGATCAAATCATTGCCTCAACTAACCGATATTGGCGCATGGCGTGGGTTGGATGAAACCAATGAGCCACAGTACACGCACCTTGCTGAGCGTTACGGCGGTTTTTACACTCAAGAAGACATCAAAGACGTGGTTGCCTTTGCTTCGAAACGAGGCATCACTGTTATCCCTGAAATCGATGTACCAGGCCACTGCCGAGCTGCCATCAAGTCGTTACCACACCTATTGGTAGAAGCAGAAGATACCACTGAATACCGCAGCATTCAGCATTACAACGACAATGTCATTAACCCAGCTCTGCCGGGGAGCTATGAGTTTATCGACAAAGTGTTGGAAGATGTCTCCGCGTTATTCCCAGCCCCTTATGTTCATATCGGTGCGGATGAAGTACCTAACGGCGTATGGTCAAAAAGCCCAGCGTGTCAAGCACTAATGGAACAACTGGGTTACAGCGACTACAAAGAGTTGCAAGGGCACTTCTTGCGTCATGCCGAAGACAAACTGCGCAAACTTGGCAAGCGCATGCTGGGTTGGGAAGAAGCACAGCATGGCGACAAAGTCAGCAAAGACACAGTGATCTATTCGTGGTTAAGCGAAGAAGCGGCGTTGAACTGCGCGCGCCAAGGTTTCGATGTGGTGCTACAACCAGCGCAAACCACCTACCTAGATATGACCCAAGACTACGCACCAGAAGAACCGGGCGTGGATTGGGCTAACCCGTTGCCGCTAGAAAAAGCTTACAACTATGAACCACTCGCTGAAGTGCCAGCCGACGATCCAATACGTAAACGCATTTGGGGCATTCAAACAGCATTGTGGTGCGAAATCATCAACAACCAGTCTCGTATGGACTACATGGTCTTCCCGCGCTTAACCGCAATGGCAGAAGCATGTTGGACAGACAAACAACACCGAGATTGGACCGACTATTTATCACGTTTGAAAGGCCATCTACCTCTGCTTGATTTGCAGGGAGTGAATTACCGTAAACCGTGGAAGTAATACAAAACTGATGTCGAAACATCACGCTTGAAGAGTTTTTAAATTTTGGCTGCAGATGCAGCTTAGTAAAAAGGAAAGACACAAATGAAATACGGCTATTTCGATAACGAGAATCGTGAATACGTCATTACTCGCCCTGATGTACCTGCTCCTTGGACCAACTACCTAGGTACAGAAAAATTCTGTACCGTTATCTCGCACAACGCGGGTGGCTACTCGTTCTACAACTCTCCAGAATACAACCGTGTTACTAAATTCCGTCCAAACGCGACATTCGATCGCCCAGGACACTACGTTTACCTACGTGATGATGAGACGGGTGATTACTGGTCAATCTCTTGGCAACCAGTCGCCAAAAGCCTAGACGAAGCGAACTACGAAGTTCGTCATGGTTTGTCGTACTCTAAGTTCAAATGTGAATACAGCGGCATTAGCGCAACCAAAACGCTCTTTGTACCAAAAGGCGAAGACGCGGAAATTTGGGATGTGGTCATCAAGAACACCTCTGACAAACCACGTACGATCAGCGCATTCTCATTTGTTGAGTTCTCATTCAGCCACATTCAATCTGATAACCAGAACCATCAGATGTCTCTGTACTCTGCTGGTACGTCATACAACGAAGGCGTGATTGAGTACGACCTGTACTACAACACGAACGATTTCGAAGGTTTCTACTACCTAGCTTCAACGTTTGACCCAGATTCGTACGACGGTCAACGTGACAGCTTCCTTGGCCTATACCGTGACGAAGCAAACCCGCTAGCGGTAGAACAAGGTAAGTGTTTCAACACAGCGCAAACGTGTTACAACCACTGTGGCTCTCTGCACAAGCAATTCACTATCCAACCGGGTGAAGAAGTTCGTTTTGCTTACATTCTAGGTATCGGTAAAGGCAACGGTGAGCGTCTACGTGCTAAGTACCAAGACCTTGCAGAAGTCGACAATGCATTTGAGGGTATCAAAGCGCACTGGGATGAGCGTTGTGGCAAGTTCCAAGTGAAATCACCAAACGAAGGTCTAGATACCATGATCAATGCTTGGACACTGTACCAAGCAGAAACTTGTGTGGTGTGGTCTCGTTTTGCTTCGTTCATTGAGGTGGGTGGTCGTACTGGTCTTGGTTACCGCGATACAGCGCAAGATGCAATCTCAGTTCCTCACGCTAACCCAGCAATGACGCGCAAACGTATCGTTGACCTACTGCGCGGCCAAGTGAAAGCGGGTTACGGTCTACACCTATTCGATCCAGACTGGTTCGATCCAGAAAAAGCGGATGTTAAACCATCGAAATCCCCAACAGTTGTTCCTACTCCATCTGATGAAGACAAGATCCACGGTATTGAAGACACGTGTTCTGATGACCATCTATGGCTAGTTCCAACCATCTGTAAGTACGTGATGGAAACGGGTGAGCACAGCTTCTTCGACGAAGTGATCCCTTACGCAGATGGCGGCGATGCAAGCGTTTATGACCACATGAAAGCTGCGCTAGACTTCTCAGCTGAATACGTGGGTCAAACGGGCATCTGTAAAGGTCTACGTGCCGACTGGAACGACTGTCTAAACCTAGGTGGCGGCGAGTCTTCAATGGTGTCTTTCCTACACTTCTGGGCGCTACAAGAGTTCATCGACCTTGCAAAATACCTAGGCAAAGAAGCTGACGTTGAGAAATACACCGAGATGGCAGCAAACGTGCGTGAAGCGTGTGAAACACACCTTTGGGACGAAGAAGGCGGCTGGTACATTCGTGGTCTAACGAAAAACGGCGACAAGATTGGTACAGCGCAACAAAAAGAAGGTCGTGTACACCTTGAGTCAAACACTCTTGCGGTGCTGTCTGGTGCGGTATCTCAAGAGCGCGGTGAAAAGGCAATGGACGCAGTCGACGAGAATCTATTCTCTGAATACGGCCTACATCTGAACTCACCATCATTCGCAACACCAAATGATGATATCGGCTTTGTAACGCGCGTTTACCAAGGCGTAAAAGAAAACGGTGCAATCTTCTCGCATCCAAACCCATGGGCTTGGGTTGCTGAAGCAAAATTGGGGCGCGGTGACCGTGCGATGAAGTTCTACGATGCACTCAACCCATACAACCAGAACGACATCATCGAAAAACGTATTGCAGAACCTTACTCGTACGTACAGTTCATCATGGGTCGTGACCACCAAGACCACGGTCGTGCAAACCACCCATGGTTAACAGGTACATCTGGCTGGGCTTACTTCGCTGTTACCAACTTTATCCTTGGTGTGCGTACAGGCTTCGATGGCCTGACTATCGATCCATGTATCCCAACAAACTGGCCAGGTTTCGAAGTGACTCGCCAATGGCTAGGTGCAACGTACAACATCAAAGTCGTTAACCCAGACTCAGTAAGCAAAGGCGTTAAGTCGATTACTGTGAACGGTCAGGCAGTGAACGGTGCATCTGTACCAGTTCAAGCGGAAGGTTCCGTCAACGAAGTGATCGTAACACTAGGTTAATCGCTTCAAAACGTCCCAATGCACTTTTGCTTTTTAGCTTGTGCATTGGGTTCGCTAGCAAAATTTTAAGGCGCGGCGCCTTGCCGCCCTTATTGAGGTTCGAATCATGATCAAATTTGGTACAGGCGGCTGGCGCGCATTCATCGGTGAAGAATTCACTAAAGATAATGTTCGTTTGGTTGCTCAAGCAGTTGCAAACATTACGAATAACGAATCTGTTGCTGATCGCGGCTTTGTCATTGGCTATGACCGACGCTTTCTGTCTGACAAAGCTGGCCGTTGGTTTGCCGAAGTTTTAGCAGCAAACGGCATCGTCGTTAGCTTTATCGATAAGTTTGTTCCAACGCCTATCGTAATGTTTAAAGCGAAGGAAATGGGCTGCGCTTACTCGGCATGTATTACGGCATCGCACAACCCGGCCGATTACAACGGCATTAAAGTCTTCATTGAAGGCGGTCGTGATGCAGATGAAATCATCACCCAGAAAATCGAATCACAAATCAATACGCTCACTGCACAAGATGTAAAAAGTGTCGATTTTGAACAAGCGGTTGAAGATAAGCTGATTCAAATTATCAACCCGATGAACGAATTCGTAGATTCGATAATTAACTTTATTGATATCGAGTCGATCAAAAAAGCCAACCTACGCGTTTTGATTGACCCGATGTTCGGTGTCGCAAAAAATGCACTGCAAACCGTATTAATCAACGGCCGCTGTGACGTTGATGTGATTAACGATGGAAAAAACCCAGACTTCGGTGGGTTAATGCCTTCGCCAAGTGCTGCAACACTCTACCGTTTGATGCACCTAGTAAAAGAGCAAGGTTACGATATTGGCATCGGTACCGATGGCGATGCGGACCGTCTTGGTATTATTGACGAAAAAGGTAACTTCATTCATCCGAATGAAGTCCTGATTCTACTTTATTATTACTTATTGGAGTACAAAGGTTGGACAGGTTCCGTGGTACGTAACATCGCGACGACTCATCTTCTCGATAAAATTGCTGAAGACCACGGTGAAAAATGCTTTGAGGTACCAGTAGGCTTTAAGCACATCAGTTCTCAAATGGAAGCTGATGACTCACTGATTGGTGGGGAAAGCTCTGGCGGCCTAACCATTCGCGGCCACATCAAAGGTAAAGATGGCGTCTTCGCGTCTAGCTTGTTAGTTGAAATGATTTCAGTAACAGGCAAGAAATTGTCTGAGTTGCTAGATGAAATCTACGGTAAGTACGGCTACGCGTACATGGCAGAAGGTGATTGCAAATTCAAACCAGCGCAAAAAGAAGCCCTGTTCAACAAGATATATGTTGAAAAACAACTGCCTGAGTTTGAGTTCGATATTGAAAAAGTCAGCTACGAAGATGGTGCGAAAGTGTACTTCAAGAATGGCGGTTGGATCATCGCCCGCTTCTCTGGTACTGAGCCACTACTGCGTATTTTTGCAGAAATGCAAGATAAGGACACTGCGGAACGTGTTCTTCAACAGTTTAAAGACTTCTTATCTTTATAACTGACCTTGTGCCCGCTTCGAGCACTTCGGCTACGCTTGTCATGTAATTAAAGCTGTCGCTAAGGGGAAGAATACTTGCCCGGCATCACTGCCGGGCTTTTTTATTATGTGTAGGCAGGCATAAGAGAATAGTAAAGGTACCCAGTAACGTTATGCGAATGCCAGCACGCCCTGCGTTTCAATTTTCACAGCAACAGACTCACCAATATTTAATGCCTGCGATGCTGTAGCCAACAAACGGTCGCCATTCGCATCAATCACGTAGCGGCAATGGTCGCCCATAAAGTGCTGCTCCAGCACCGTTACTGAGCTCTCTTCATCGGATTGAATTTGCACATGTTGCGGCCTTAGCAACAAAGAGCATTCAGACTGCACTGGGATCTCTTGTTGGGCTGTGGCTTCAACCACACCCAAGTGGGTTTCATATTCTGAATCCGAAACTCGTTTAGCGGCCAGATAGCTACCACCACCTAAGAAATCCGCAACAAACTTACTTGAAGGCTGGTAGTAAAGCTCAGATGCCGTACCATACTGCTCGATAACACCATTGTTCATCACTGCCATTTTATCCGCGAAGGCAAAAGCCTCTTCACGGCTATGCGTAACAAAAATGGCAGTCACGCCTTGCGCCTTAAAAATCTTACGGATCTCACTTATCAACTCATGGCGAACTTGCGTATCAATATTAGAGAACGGCTCATCTAGCAACAATAAGTCTGGGCTATAAGCTAATGAGCGAGCAATCGCAACACGCTGCTGCTGTCCACCAGACAACTGATGTGGATAACGATCGCCATAGCCTTGCAAATGCACGAGCTCGAGCATCTCTTGAACTTTGCCATTTTTCTCTTTTGTCGAGTAATGCTTTAAGCCAAAGGCAATATTTTGCTCCACCGTCAGGTGAGGAAAAAGCGCATAATCTTGGAAAATCATCCCTATATTACGCTGTTCTGGTGGCAACCAGTTCTCCCCATCATCAATCGTGACGCAATTTAAGCTCATTTCGCCTGACGTTAATGGCAATAGCCCTGCAACGGCTTTTAATAGTGTTGTTTTTCCGCAACCACTTGCACCTAGTAAACAGACAATTTGCCCTTGTTCCACCTCAAGAGATAATGATTCGAGTACGGTTTGATCATCATATTGGCAAGTTAGGTTTTTAATTGATAATGCGCAGCTCATCAGTGATTTTGCTCCAGTGAACGGTTAACAACAACAAGCGGGATCAACCCAACAAGAACCAACAGAACCGCAGGCAAAGCGGCCAATTCTAAATGCTCATCCGAGGCGAAGTTATAAACGTATGTGGCTAGTGTTTCAAAGTTAAATGGACGAAGTAATAGAGCCGCATTGAGCTCTTTCATCGACTCGATAAACACTAACAGAGCCGCAATCAGTGCACCACGTTTAACCAGCGGAAAGTGCACACGCCACAGCATGGCATTAGGCTTACAACCCATGGTGCGAGACGCCATATCTAACGAAGGCGAAATTTTATTTAAATTACTTTCGATACTACCAATCGCCACCGCTGAAAAGCGCACAACCATGGCAAAAACCAGGGCGAACATGGAGCCAGAAAAAATAAGTCCCGGTCTTCCCCATTCCATGGCTTTAGCAAAGTCGTTGACGCGGTGATCCATAAACAGTACTGCGACCATCACACCAATCGCTAATACGGTTCCTGGCACTGCATACCCCATCGAAGAAAGACGCATAAATGCCAAGCTTTCGCGCTTGCCATTGACGCGATGGGTAAAGTTAACGATCAGTGCGACAGCAACACCAATAATGGCGGCAATAACCGACACGACCAAACTATTCCATGCGTATTCACGAAACTCGGGGGTCCAACTCTGCGCAAAGTAAGTTATCGCATAATCAATCAGCTGTAGTAATGGCAAAATAAACGCGACCGAAACCAAGCCCCAACACCAAACCAGCGCGGTCCACTTTTTCCAGCCCGTCAACTCATAACGAAAATCTTCGTGACTGTTAAATTGGCTTTGAAAAAGCTTTTGTTTACGACGACTGTAGCGTTCTGCACTGAGAAGCAGTACTACAATGACGAGCATCATGGCAGAAATCTTGGCTGCAGCATTAAGATTAGAGTATCCCAACCAAGTATCGTAGACCGCTGTGGTTAACGTATTCACAGCGAAGTAACTTACAGTACCAAAGTCACCGATAGTCTCCATTGCGACCAGCGACAAACCCACAGCGATAGAAGGTCGCACTAATGGCATCGAGATGCGCCAAAAGCTTTCCCATGGAGAGCATTTGAGCAAACGCGCGCTTTGCAACAAAGAGACATTTTGCTCCATAAATGCAGCTCGACACAGCAAATACACATAAGGGTACAGCACTAAAGCCAACACAAAGGTCGCGCCAGGCAAGGTGCGAATATCAGGGAACCAATACTCGCCAGGTCCCCATCCGGTTACATCACGCAAAAAGATCTGAATCGGTCCTGCAAAATCAAACCAATCAGTAAAAATATAACCAATGATATAACCTGGCATCGCAAGAGGTAGCACCAATGCCCACTGCAACCATTTTTCGGTCGGCAGTTTACACATGGCCATTATCCAAGCGCTTGGTATACCAAGAATTAAGGACAACACCATTACGCCAATAGTGAGCGCAACCGTGTTAAAAATATAAGTCGGCATGACTGTCGCCATTAAATGGGCAAACAAATCATCCGTTTCACCAATTGCGGTGTAGAAGATCGCTAAGATCGGCAAAACCAGTAACAGAGTTATTACCCCACTACTGGTTTTCCATAAAGAGTGTTTATCTTTCATCGCCTAATTACTGCAAGGCTGTATGAAATACAAATGCTGTTGCAAATACATCTCATATCCTTTAATCAAATGGGGGTACTGTTATACCCCCACAAGGAATTAAAGGTCAAATTTCACTTCGTCTAATAGCTTAATTGCCGCTTCGTGGTTGGCTGCAATATCGTCTAGAGAAAGCTTGTCTGCTTTAAAGTCACCCCAAGATTCCACAAGTTCAGAACGCTTCACGCCTTCTTTAACAGGGTACTCGTAGTTAACTTCTGCGTACATCTGCTGCGCTTTGTCACCCGTTAGGAATTCCATTAGCTTCACAGCATTGTCTTTGTTTGGAGAGTACTTCGCCATCGCCATACCAGAGATGTTTACGTGAGTACCTGTAGTCTCTTGGTTAGGGAAGTTGATGTAAACTGCATCTGCCCAAGCTTTTTGCTCTTTGTCATTAACCATTTTACCTAGGTAGTAGCTGTTACCTAGAGAAACATCACATAGACCTTCTTTGATCGCTTTAACTTGTGCACGATCGTTGCCTTGTGGTTTGCGAGCAAGGTTTGCTTTCACGCCTTCCAACCACTCTTTGGTTTCTGCTTCGCCATTGTGAGCAATCATTGCTGAAACTAGAGAAACGTTGTACGGGTGCTTACCGCTACGAGTACAAATTTTACCTTTGAACTCTGGCTTAGCTAGATCTGCATAGTTGAAATCTGCGCCTAGTTTACCTACGCGATCACGTGAAGAGTAAACACTACGAGAGCGTAGAGTTAGGGCAAACCACTCATTCTCTTTATCTTGGTATTGAGCTGGTACGTTTTCTTCAATGATTTTGCTATCTACTTTCTGAACTAAACCTTTGTTTGTCAGTTCAGCTAGACGACTGATGTCTGTCGTAAGGATAACGTCAGCTGGGCTGTACTCGCCTTCTTGAGCTAGCTTTTCTGCTAAGCCTTTTTTAGCAAATTTTACGTTTACTTTGATGCCAGTTTCTTTAGTGAACTCGTTGAACATAGGTTCAACTAGGAAAGGTTGACGGTAAGAGTAGACGTTCACTTCTTCAGCAGCCATTGCTGTTGGAGCTAAGGTTGCGCAAGTTAATGCTGAAAGAGTTAGCAGTTTTTTCATTGTTTAATCCTTTACCATGCTAATGATAACGTTTATCAGTTGCGTTATTATATGTATGTTCAATAAGAAGACAATGACAAATATTAAAAAACCTGCTCATCGGAGCAGGTTTTTATATGTTGAGAGTGTAACTATTTATTACAGGCTATTGATTACTTCACAGTGACAAATTCTGGGTACGCACCGACGCCACAATCATGCATGTCCATACCTTCCATTTCTTCATCTTCCGTGACGCGAATTCCAACGGTTGCTTTCAAGATAGCCCACACAACTAGGCTGGCACCAAATACCCAAGCAAAGATAACGACAGCACCTAAAAGCTGCGCACCGAATGTAGCATCGCCGTTGCTTAGAGGCACAACCATCAAACCAAAGAAGCCACAAACACCGTGCACTGAAATCGCACCGACTGGGTCATCAATTTTTAGTTTATCTAGGCCAATGATGCTGAATACGACTAGCGCGCCAGATACTGCACCGATAGCAACTGCATATAATGGCGATGGTGATAGAGGATCTGCGGTGATAGCAACCAAGCCAGCTAGCGCACCATTGAGAATCATCGTTAAATCCGCTTTGCCCCAAGTCGTTTTACATACAAATAGCGCCGCAATAGCACCTGCAGCAGCTGCTGCGTTGGTGTTTAGGAAGATCTGACCTACCGCTGTTGCGTTCTCAAAGTCTGAAACCATCAACTGAGAACCACCGTTAAACCCAAACCAACCAAACCAAAGGATGAAAGTACCTAGTGTTGCCAAAGGCATGTTTGAACCTGGAATCGGGTAGATTTCACCGTTTTTGCCATATTTACCTTTGCGAGCACCAAGAAGCAATACACCAGCAAGAGCTGCAGAAGCACCAGCCATATGTACGATACCTGAACCTGCAAAGTCGCTAAATCCAGCTTCTGCTAGGAAGCCACCGCCCCATGTCCAATAACCTTCCATTGGGTAGATAAATGCGGTCAAAATTGCAGAGAAAACCAAGAAAGACCAAAGCTTCATACGTTCAGCCACCGCACCAGAAACGACGGACATTGCCGTTGCAACGAAGACGACTTGGAAGAAGAAGTCAGACTCTAGAGAGTGATCAGCCCCTTCTCCTTGGGTACCAATCAGCGCACCAAATGAAGGTAACCAGCCTCCTTCCCCGTTGTCGACATACATGATGTTGTAACCAACGATCAGAAACATCGTACATGCAATTGCGTACAAACAGATGTTCTTCGTAAGAATTTCTGTTGTGTTCTTAGATCGCACAAGACCCGCTTCTAGCATCGCAAAACCAGCTGCCATCCACATTACCAACGCACCGGAAATGAGGAAGAAAAAGGTGTCAAGTGCGTAACGTAACTCGGTTACTGTTGTTGTTAATTCCATAATAAGTTTCTCCAATCCCTTGAATTCTTAAAGTGCTTCTGCGTCCATTTCGCCCGTTCGGATACGCACCGCTTGGTTCAGGTCGTAGACAAAAATTTTACCGTCACCAATCTTTCCTGTTTGCGCAGCTTTTGTAATCGCTTCAACCACTCGCTCAACATTATCCGCGTGAGTAGCGATTTCAATTTTCACTTTTGGTAGGAAATCGACCTGATACTCAGCGCCGCGATACAGTTCCGTGTGGCCTTTTTGACGACCAAACCCTTTAACTTCTGATACCGTCATCCCTTCGATACCGACGTTAGCCAATGCTTCTCGCACATCGTCTAATTTAAACGGCTTAATAATGGCATTGATTATTTTCATTCAATTCTCTCCGAAGCTTTCATCCTGAAACACTTCTAATAATCCAATCTACGTGCCAAGTTTTTAAGTCATTGAATAATAAAAACTAACGTCAATTTACATATCTATAAACAAAAAGGGCGCACCATATCGGTGCGCCCTTTTCACAAATTTAAAGCAACAGAAGGAAAGTTACCCAAAACTGTGCACTAAATGTTCAAAAAGTCTTTCCATCGCTCGATAAGAATCATGAAGTCCTCTATTCCACAGCTTGCTGTACTTTCTGCATTGTAGAAATCGAATTCACTTTCCATCTCAACATCATGGTCATGGGCCAATGCGTTTTCTTGCACTAGGACTTCATCGCCCTGAATCATCAAGCTAATTTCTGTACCTGTTAGGTTATGCTCTTGAGAAGGCGCTGAAAATGACTGCTCAATTAGCTTTTCAACCTGAGCAATCTTCATAGGATCTTTGCCAATTTCTTCTTGTAGCCAGCGCCCAACAATCTCATGCCCCATGCTGCATTTTACGTAGTACTCGCCCATCAACGTGTTACGGATGAATTCAAATTCCATCGAGATTGCCTTTTCGTATCAATTTGGTGCGGAGTATAGCGAATTGCGCCCATAAAAAAAGCACCTCGTTTGAGGTGCTTTTTAATTGTGCAGTTAAACTTATGCAGGCTCTTGGAAGATCACTTCATCCGCTTTCTTGGTGTACTGATCCATTTTATGGAAGTTCAAGTAGCGGTAAGTATCTGTAGCGGTTGCATCAATTTGCTTCGCATACTCCAAGTACTCTTCTTTAGTTGGAATCTTACCAAGGATTGCACCTACGGCAGCTAGTTCCGCAGACGACAGGTAAACATTCGCACCAGTACCTAGACGGTTCGGGAAGTTACGCGTTGAGGTAGACATCACTGTTGATTTGTCTGCAACACGCGCTTGGTTACCCATACACAGTGAACATCCTGGTGTTTCGATTCGAACCCCAGCACGGCCAAAGATACCGTAATAACCCTCTTCCGTTAGCTGATCCTTGTCCATCTTCGTTGGCGGAGCGATCCATAGACGAGTTGCAAGCTGTCCGTTGAACTTATCTAGCAGCTTACCAGCAGCGCGGAAGTGACCGATGTTAGTCATACAAGAACCGATGAACACTTCATCAATCGCTGTGCCTTGTACTTCAGACAACAAGCGAGCGTCATCCGGATCATTCGGTGCACATAGTACTGGCTCATTGATTTCAGCCATATCGATTTCAATTACATGTGCATATTCAGCGTCTTTATCCGCTTGCATCAGCTCAGGATTTGCTAGCCACTCTTCCATCGCTGTAATACGACGTTCGATAGTACGGCGGTCACCATAACCTTCAGAGATCATCCACTTCAGCATCACGATGTTAGAGTTTAGGTACTCTTCGATCGACTCTTGCGACAGTTTCACAGTACAACCTGCCGCCGAACGCTCAGCAGAAGCATCAGACAGCTCAAATGCTTGCTCAACAGTTAGCGTTTCTAGGCCTTCAATCTCAAGGATACGACCAGAGAATTCGTTGATCTTGCCCGCTTTCTCTACTGTTAGTAGACCTTGCTGAATCGCGTAGTAAGGGATGGCATGAACAAGGTCACGTAGTGTGATACCCGGTTGCATTTCACCTTTAAAGCGAACCAAGATTGACTCAGGCATATCTAGTGGCATAACGCCTGTCGCAGCAGCAAAGGCAACCAACCCCGAACCTGCTGGGAATGAAATACCTAGCGGGAAACGAGTATGTGAGTCACCACCCGTACCGACTGTATCCGGCAGTAGCATACGGTTTAGCCATGAGTGGATAATACCGTCACCCGGGCGAAGAGATACACCACCGCGGTTCATGATAAAGTCCGGAAGTGTGTGGTGCGTGTTAACGTCTACTGGTTTTGGATACGCAGAGGTGTGACAGAAAGACTGCATGACAAGATCAGCAGAGAAGCCCAAACACGCCAAGTCTTTAAGTTCATCACGAGTCATAGGGCCGGTAGTATCTTGCGAACCTACTGTCGTCATCTTCGGCTCACAGTAGGTACCAGGGCGAATGCCTTCTACGCCACACGCTTTACCAACCATTTTCTGTGCAAGCGTGTAACCCTTGCCAGAATCTGCGATTTCACCAGGTTTACGGAATACATCCGAAGGCTCAAGACCTAGCGATTGACGCGCTTTGTCTGTCAAACCACGACCGATGATCAATGGGATACGACCACCAGCACGAACTTCATCAATCAGTACTTCCGTTTTCAGTGAGAACTCAGCTAAAACTTCACCTGTTTCGTGATTACAAACTTTACCTTCATATGGGTAAACATCGATAACATCGCCCATGTTGAGCTTAGTCACGTCGACTTCGATTGGTAGTGCGCCCGCATCTTCCATTGTGTTGAAGAAGATAGGTGCAATTTTACCACCAAGCACATAACCACCAGCACGTTTGTTTGGAACGTAAGGGATATCATCTCCCATAAACCAAAGTACTGAGTTGGTTGCAGATTTACGTGAAGAACCAGTACCAACAACATCACCAACGTAAACCAATTGGTGACCTTTTTCTTTCAATTCTTCAATTTGCTTGATCGGACCAATATTGCCCGGTTGATCAGGATTGATGCCTTCACGCTCGTTCTTCAGCATCGCAAGTGCGTGCACTGGGATATCAGGACGAGACCAAGCATCAGGTGCAGGTGAAAGGTCATCCGTGTTCGTTTCACCTGTTACTTTAAATACAGTTAGAGTGACTTTTTCTTCAAGCTTAGGCTTAGAAAGGAACCACTCAGCATCAGCCCATGACTGAAGTACTTTCTGTGCATGCGCATTGCCTGCTTTTGCTTTCTCTTCTACATCATAGAAAGCATCAAACATCAGAAGTGTATGAGACAGCGCTTCTACAGCAATCTCTGCCAGTGCTTCGTCATCCAATAGCTCAACTAGCGGCTCGATGTTGTAACCACCTTGCATAGTGCCTAGCAGTTCAGCCGCTTTTTCACGGCTCACAAGTGGTGATTTAACTTCACCTGTTGCTACAGCGGTTAGGAAACCCGCTTTAACATAAGCGGCTTCATCTACACCTGGTGGGATGCGGTTTTCAAGTAGGTCAAGAATGACTTCTTCTTCACCTTGCGGGGGATTTTTCAGAAGTTCTACAAGTCCAGCAACTTGTTCTGCGTCTAGCGGTTTAGGAACAACTCCTTCAGCAGCACGCTCTTCGACGTGTTTACGGTAGGCTTCAAGCACGACTTTTTCCTCTCATTGCGGTTCCTCCTCTATTATTACTATTGTTAAAGTAAAGGAGTGAACATCCTTGGAAACTTGGCTCTCCATTGCCCTTGTTTTCATTCAATTATGATTGAGAAACAGCGCCGTAGAGGCCAAACTGTGGGCAAAATAATAGCAAATTTAACCTTAAATTAAAATCTTATCATTTTGACCAACATAGCAACTTACGACTAAAGTTCTGCTAATTTTGACCAAATATGCCAAGTTTTTGCTTTCTTATACCCGGTTAATTAAACGACGTTCCTACGATCAAATACACAGCATCCATATCCTGCTCAGTACGACCATAAGCCAACATAATTGGCCCGATTGGTGAGTCAACACCAAAGAAAATAGAGCCAGCATTGTAAAGTGGCGCTTCATTCAGCTTCAGATCATTATCTGACCACACTCCACCGTATTCCACTGATGCACCTAGGTAGACTGGCGCTTCAAATAGTCCAAAGTCGTTGTCGAACCATTTGTATCGGTACACCAAGCTACTAAAAAACAGGTTCTGTCCAATCAAGCTATTTCTTGGGATGCCAGATAGGTTTAAAAAGCCGCCTAACTCTCTCGGATCAAGTGGAACCGATGAATTTTTACTTTCTACAAAACTATATTCTGCATGTCCGACTAAAGTATGACGCTGATGACTGACCGCACCTTTGAATCGCGCGGAGATTTCATACACGGTATCTTCAATCATCTTTTCCGTGTCGAGCAGAGTGATGCCTTCCGGACTCTTGTCATGGGATACGAAATATTCAAGATCGACCAGCAGTCCGCGAGTAGGAAATGCAAAATCATCAAGCGTATCGAGTCGATAGCTCGCAAATATACCTTTGCGCTCGAAGTCTAGCTGCCCTGCCGAGGCCAAGGTAGACAGCTCAATATCTCCTGTAGAGTAACGAGCACCAAGGCGCAACTCTTGCCATAACGTAGGTTGAATGCCAATCGCCAGTTCAGAAGCAAAGTCATTATAGGAAACGGGTAAGAAGTCGTTAACTGAGCTGAGGTCCGGATTTTCAAATTCGCTAAAAGGTAAGTTTCTATCTTCACTGCTGTATCCAACACGGCCAGCAACAAAAAGCGTTTGACTAGATAAAACAGGCGAATACAACTCAGCTTCTATCAGCTTATCCGTGCCCATTTCTACGTTGAACGCCAACTCTGCACCATGCGAGTTTAAATTAGTAAAATTGGTCGACATACCGATGCCGTATTGGCTATCCGTATCGAAGTCATCTTCAAGGAAAAATCGAAAGTTAACGTAATTCGGCCCCCACGACTTTTCGTTAACATCAAAAACCAACAATGTCTTACCATCAACATCTTCAAAGTGGTAAGTGATTAACTCAAAACGATCCAACGCATAGAGATTTTCAACGGCTTTTTCTATTTCAGCCGTTGGAATACGACGACCTGTTTTCAATTGAATACGGTTAGTAAGTAATACATCACTGTAGTGGGTGTTATTCACTATCACAATGTCATCAACAATGCGTTTATCACCGTAAACCAGCGTCTTACGTACCTCTTGCTTGTGATCGATGTACTTTTGGTATTCTGCGTTCGATAAACTTAGACCAAGCAGCTTATCTTCAAGCTGCTTGGTAATATCGTAACCCGCTTGAAAAGCCCAAGGCATTTTGTCGAACTCGACCGTTTCCATGGTGCCCACATTGGGACGAATATAAATATCTTGAGGTTCAAGCTCGTCCACTTGCTGTTGCGTACTGCGACGGACTAGGTAATTAGAAAGTTGATCCGCTACAGTAAACAGCCCGGTAAACTCATCTTCGGTTTTGTAGTCGGTGCTAATATCGACAGCAATAACAACACCTGCCCCCATGGCGCGAGCCACATCGACAGGCATATTATTAACGACGCCACCATCGACAAGCATATGGCCATTGAGCTTATAGGGAGGGAGCGCTCCTGGTACAGACATACTGGCCATCATGGCGTCCACGAGGTAGCCATTGCCAAGAACCACTTCCTCTAGCGCAAGAATATCTGTCGCCACAGAGCGGTAAGGAATGGCAAGATCATCAAAAGAATCGAATCGTCCCAAATTCCCAGTAGTCTCGCGCAATACGCGCAACATGTTCTGGCCTTGCACGACCCCCGTTGGG
This sequence comes from Vibrio sp. 1-2 (7-a), assembly GCF_013048515.1. Lineage (NCBI taxonomy): Bacteria > Pseudomonadati > Pseudomonadota > Gammaproteobacteria > Vibrionales > Vibrionaceae > Vibrio > Vibrio sp. 1-2 (7-a). The sequence continues at coordinate 51,767 of NZ_VHSQ01000001.1, read as the reverse complement.
GCACGAACCTCACCAAATCTTAAGCCGAGGTCAGTGTTAATTTGATAGCGGTCTTCATACTCTTTATCACGAACTCGGCGTTGACTACGGTCGACACGATCTCGATAGCCACTGCTCCAATCTACGGTGTAGATAAAGCTTTCAATTTCATCAGCGCTCATCCCCGTGGCATAGAGACCACCAACATAAGCGCCCATACTAGTGCCCGTTACGATATCGACCGGGATCTGCATCTCTTCTAACGCTTTAAGGACGCCGATATGCGCAGCGCCTTTTGCTCCGCCACCGGCGAGCACAACCGCCACCTTTGGGCGAGGCTCCACATCATCCGTTTTTGCTAGAGAGTTTGCGAGGGAAACAGAAGGAGTGGTGATCAAAAAGGCACTAACCCAAAGCGCGAAATGGCGAGTCGGCGGGCTTGATAACAGCTTTTTGAACATTCACTTCTTCCTTTTTTGAATTTCTTATCAAGTAGGGCGTGCTAGCAGCACCGCACTAACACGCCCTAATATGTACTAAGAATTGACCAGAGAGACAAGCTAATGTTGTTGATTTGGCGATGCTACCAATCAAATAAGCTGTTAAGCCAGTTTGATTTCTTCTCACACTGCTGCTTTATTTGACCCGTTTTATCCCAAACTGGCAGTTTATAATCACTACGACAGTTCATTTCTAAACCACCATCTGATGTCGGCTTAAACCCTAACGTGGTGATCTCTCTTGGCCACGGAAGCTCTAAACGCTCAGGAATGCGTTGCTTCAAATACTCTGCGTACACTCGTAATGCACCGCTCGACCCCGTTAGATGAACCGGTTTGTTATCGTCGCGGCCTAGCCAAATTGTCGTCACTTCACGGCCATCAACACCGACAAACCAGCTATCGCGGTTATCGTTACTGGTACCCGTTTTTCCTGCCAGTGCAGCCCAACCAAACTGGCTTTGTAAGAAGCGGCCTGTACCTTGAGCAACCCCCTGTTTCATCGCGTAGGTCGTTAGCCATGCTGCTTGTTCATCCACGGCTCTTGATGAACGAGGCAAGGATTGATACAACACATTACCTTCCATATCCATGACTGAGCGCAGAGCGGTCAGTTTTGCACGCTTACCTGAATTCGTCAGAGTCTGATACATCTGTGCGACTTCGAATGGCGTCAAAGAAAACGAGCCCAAAAACATGGAAGGCACTGGGCGGATTTCGTCTTTGTTGACGCCCAAACGCTCTAAAGTATCGGATACTTCTGGGATACCAAGCGCCATGCCTAAGCGCACAGTTGGCACGTTGAGTGACTTCGCTAAAGCAATGTAGAGTGGCACATCACCACGGTATTTTCGGTCGTAGTTACGCGGTGTCCATACATTACCTTTACTGCTTTTCAGGCTTAGCGGCGTGTCGTGCAGCGTCGTGCCTAGGTTGTATTTATCCGGTTGTTCTAGAGCCGTCAAGTAAATCGCTGGTTTCACTAAAGAACCAATTGGACGACTGGCATTGAGCGCGCGGTTAAAACCTTCATAACCAACACGTTTACCGCCAACCATGGCACGGATTTCACCACTATGACGATCAACCGCAACAGCGGCAGCTTCCAATTCTTTACCGCCTCGTTTAGCTAGCTCCGGGATCTTTTTCGCGATGGCTTGCTCCATTTTGCTTTGCGATACCGGATCCAGAGACGTAAACACGCGCAGCCCGGTTTCCGCTTTAAATCGCTCCCCCACTTTTTCTTTCAATTCAATGCTCAATTGTTGGAAATAAGCGGGCTGACGGCTCGCAATACGTGGTTTGCTCTGCGTATCAAGCGAACGACTGACGGCTTGCTCATACTGCTCAGATGTCAGCATGTTTTGCTGCATCAACAAACGTAATACAAGATCGCGGCGCTCTTTCGTGCGCTCAGGGTAACGAATTGGATTGTAGTAAGACGGTCCTTTTACCATCCCAACTAACATCGCCAGTTGATCGATTCGCAGCTCTTGAATCGGTTGTCCAAAGTAATAACGCGATGCCAAGCCAAACCCGTGGATCGCTTCACCACCGCTTTGCCCTAGATACACTTCGTTAAGGTAGGCTTCCAAAATACGATCTTTGCTGTAACGGTAATCCAAAATTAACGCGATATACGCTTCTCTAACTTTGCGCCACAGCGTTTTATCACGGGTCAAAAACAGGTTTTTCGCCAACTGCTGAGTTAGCGTACTACCACCTTGAACAGTACGACCCGCTTTAATGTTTGCAACCATTGCTCGTGCAATCGCGAGTGGAGACACCCCATCGTGTTGATAAAAATCCCGGTCTTCGGTCGCAAGCAGTGCATCAACTAAAATTTCTGGGAACTGATCACGACGCAAGAACAGACGCTGCTCATCTTGATCTTTCTCCAGCATCCCCAACATCTTCGGTTCTAAGCGTAAGTAACCAAGATCACCTCGGGACTCTAAAGACTGAATGCGCTGTAAACCAGAATCTGAAAAATGGAGCATCACGTGACGATCCGGTTCAGGACCATCGGCAAATTCAAATGGACGGCGAATCAATTCAATCCGAGTGGAAGAAGAAGAGTACTCACCAGGATAGCGAGGCTGACTTACCTTACGGTAATTCAGTACATCCAGCTCGTTGCGAAGTTCTTGAATGGTGATATTTTCACCCGGATTTAAGTTCAAGATGCGAGCATAAACCACCGTTGGCAGTTCAAACAGCTGGCCTTCAAAGCGTTCTTTCACGACACTATCTAAATAAATACCCACAAACAGCAAAACAGCGGCAAGCGCAACACCGGCTTTCCAGCTAAATGACCACAAAACTTTCAGCCACGAACGTTTCTCGTTAGCCGGCTTTTTACTCGGTGTGCGTCGAGTCGGTTTTGTCGTTCCTTTATTGGTTGTACTTTTCTTCGCTGGCGCTTTTTTCGCGCTAGGCTTCTTGCTGTTAGTCATTATTCAATTGTCTTTTTGTTTTCGTAGTTGCTACATGATTGGCAGGATCATCTGGCCAAACGTGTTTTGGGTAGCGCCCTTTCATCTCTTTTTGGACGTCTTTATAGCTTCCGTTCCAGAAAGCCGCCAAGTCAGACGTCACTTGCAGCGGACGTTGTGCCGGCGAAAGCAGTTCAAGCACTAAACGCTTGCGACCAAGCGCTACCGTAGGAGAGCCACTCTCACCAAATACCTCTTGCATACGCACCGATAGTTTCGGCTCATGGCCATACTGGTAACGGATACGCTTCTTAGAACCTGTCGGCAGTTGGTAATGCTCTGGTAACCATTCATCCAGTTGTTGATTGAGTGGCCAACCTAATCGAGCGTTCAGCGCTTCGACCAAGTTTATCTTGCTTAAATCGTTAACCGAACTGACGGACGTCATGTACGGCTCTAACCACTCTTCTAATGAATCCAACAAACTGGCTTCATCAAACATTGGCCATGATTGCTCGGGTAACCATTCCACCGCACAACGAACCCGAGCCAACAAGCTCTCCGCTGCCGGTGTCCAGTTTAGACTCTGTAAGCCCTGGCGGCGGACATACGTGAGTAAAGCTTGTGTCATTTTTTCTTTGCCAGGGCTTGGCAAAGGCTCGCGTTCAACCACCAGCTGACCGAGTTTTGTTTGTCGCTCAGCCATTAGACGCCCTCTTTTTTCATCCCAGTCTACAACTTCTTCAGACGAAAATAGCGCTTCAAAGGTCGCTCGCAATATATTGACATCTAATTCACATGCCGAATGAATTTGACTGGAGTTAGAATGAGAACGCATTAAGTCAACGGCAACCAAATACTCACAGCCACCTAGCATGTCTTCCTGACGACATTCTGCACCATGACCATTAGCCAAAGTAAATCGCCCAAATTGATTTGTGCGCTGCTGCGCAATGCGATCTGGAAATGCCAAACTTAACACCAGCGGTAATGCTTCTTCATCCACGCCTTTCAGGTCAAATACCATATCCAATTTGTACGCTAGAGATTGAGCACGCTTGAACAACAGAGACTTTTTTGGATGAGTACCAACAAGCCAACGATGCAAGCTATGAGCGATATTGGTAACGTTTCTCTCTGGCTCTTCAATCAGTGCGACCGCCGCCAAAGCAGCATTTAACATCTTATCACTGTAAGATTGTGCTTTAATTAGCATCGCAGCCGCACGAGGCTCAACGCCTAGTTCATGCGCCTGTTTTCCTTCGGACGTTAATTGCCCTTTTTCCGTCAGTAGTCCCAATGACACCAATAGCTGCTTCGCTTTTTCCAATGACGCATTAGCGGGAACATCAAGCCACTTTAGATCGTGGATATCACTCGCTCCCCAAAATGCGAGCTCCATTACTAAACTCGCCAAATCGGAATGCAAAATTTCGGGTTGGGGAACCAGCGGTTGCTGCTTGAACTGACTTTCAGAATAAAGACGAACGCAAATGCCCTCTTCTATTCGTCCCGCTCGTCCTGCACGCTGAATCGCTGAAGACTGTGCAATGCGTGTTTGCTCTAAGCGTGTTAAACCGTTTTTCAAATCAAACCGGGCAATACGCTCTAACCCAGAATCAACCACAAGGCGAATGCCTTCAATCGTCAGTGAAGTTTCTGCGATGTTGGTCGCGAGTACGACTTTACGCTTGCCGTGTTCTGCCGGCGTGATGGCTTTTTGTTGCTCAGTAAAGCTCAGTTGCCCATAAAGCGGACACACTTCAATATCATCCGCCAAATGAGATAAACGTTCTTCGACTTGTTTAATTGCCCCAACGCCCGGTAGGAAAGCCAACAAAGAGCCGGACTCTTTGTTCATAAGACTTTCTATTGTTTTTGCCATACTCGTAGGTAAATGATCATTCACACCTAACGGTTGGTAACGCATTTCTACGTCGAAACTGCGTCCTTCTGATTCAATGTAACAGGCTTCCGGCAACAACGACTGTAAGTCTTGTTGATCAAGCGTTGCCGACATTACCACCAGCTTGAGATCGTCTCGCAATGCCTCTTGAACTTCTAAACTGAATGCCAAAGCGGTATCGGCATGAATGCTGCGTTCATGAAACTCATCAAAGATCAGCAGTTCAACACCATCCAGTTCAGGGTCAGTTTGGATCATCCGAGTCATGATCCCTTCGGTTACGATCTCCAGCTGCGTTGCAGAACTTACCTTTGCCTCGCCACGAACTCGATAACCCACGCGTTGCCCTACTTGCTCTCCCAATTGCTCAGCAAGATAACGGGCAATGTTACGCGCCGCGAGTCGTCTTGGCTCAAGCATGATGATTTTTCCAGCAACCGAATGATTTAAGAGTAACTGCAAAGGGAAGTAAGTCGACTTACCGGCACCAGGCGCCGCTTTTAAGATCACTTGATGTTGATTTTTGACCGCCGTCAGCAACTCAGGCATCACGGCTTCAATCGGCAATTGTGACAAAGGAAATACCTTGTGGTGTAATGGTGGCAACATTGTACATAAAAAAATTTTTGTCTAAATAAGCAAATGCATTTCACACCCGCTTTAGAGTCCGCCACTCTACTCAAACGCTATAAACGCTTTCTTGCCGATATCGAACTCGATACCGGTGAAATTCGTACTATCCACTGCGCAAACACTGGCGCTATGACAGGTTGTGCGACCCCCGGAAACAAAGTTTGGTTTTCCACTTCCGACAACCCGAAACGAAAATATCCCAATAGTTGGGAGTTGAGTGAAACCGAACAAGGCCACCGCATTTGTATCAATACCGCGCGCGCCAACCAATTAGCCGTTGAGGCTATTGAAAATAATGTCATTTCAGAGCTTTGTGGTTATGACACACTTCAAACTGAGGTGAAATACGGTAATGAAAATAGCCGAATTGATATCTTGCTCAGCGCAGACAACAAGCCAAAGTGCTATATAGAAGTGAAAAGCGTCACTCTTCTTGATGAGACCGACTCTACTGGACAAGGATACTTCCCAGATGCGGTCACGACTCGGGGACAAAAGCACCTGAGAGAGCTCACAGAAATGGCACAAAATGGAAGTAGAGCCATACTTTTATTCACTGTTTTACATTCAGGTATTGAAAAAGTATCCGCGGCGCACCATATAGACGCGAAATATTCACTATTACTCAAACAAGCACAAGACGCTGGAGTGGAAGTTCTCTGCTACAAAGCTGAACTGAGCGATACTGGAATGAAGCTGATTTCCGCTATTGATTTTATCAATTAAGAGAAAAAATGATGTCGTCTTCACATTGACGATAACTTTGCGATTCAGTATTTGCTTGCACCGCCTCTTTTTGCTATAGATACCCGCCTTAAATTGACTGCGTAGCAGTTGACTAGGTGTAAGTAGGAGATGCTGTATGCCAGAATCAAAGAAGAAAACGATAGGCATCCTAGCCATTGCCGGCGTGGAGCCATATCAGGAAAAACCTGGTGAAGAGTACATGTCACCAGAGCAGGTTGAACACTTTACGAAAATCTTAACAGCTTGGCGCGACCAGCTGAGAGCTGAAGTGGATCGTACCGTTCACCACATGCAGGACGAAGCAGCAAACTTCCCAGATCCAGTTGACCGCGCCTCTCAAGAGGAAGAGTTCAGCCTAGAACTGCGTAACCGCGACCGCGAACGCCGTTTGATCAAGAAGATTGAAAAGACTTTGGATAAAATCAAAGAAGACGATTTTGGCTTCTGTGAGTCTTGTGGCGTAGAGATTGGCGTTCGCCGTCTTGAAGCACGTCCAACCGCTGACCTATGTATTGACTGTAAAACACTTGCAGAAATCAAAGAGAAGCAAATGCAAGGTTAATCAACCAAGCATTATGATTATTGAAGGGAGCTCAGGCTCCCTTTTTGTTTTGACTACCTTTGCATCCCATTTGTTTACTAAATTCGAGATACACGCATGACACGCTATGTAGGTCGATTCGCCCCATCTCCTTCTGGTCCTTTACATTTTGGTTCACTGATTGCCGCTCTTGGCAGCTATTTTCAAGCGAAAGCACACAACGGAACCTGGTTAGTACGTATTGAGGACTTGGACCCACCAAGAGAAATGCCAGGTGCGGCGCAACTTATCCTAGATGCGCTCAAAGCCTACCAGCTGCATTGGGATGGAGAGGTGGTATACCAGAGTGAACGTCATAACCTTTACCAAGCCCAAATAAACACATGGCTCGAAAATGGTGAGGCCTATTATTGCCAATGTACTCGAAAGCAAATTAAAGAGCATGGCGGGTTTTATCCTGGCACTTGCCGCGATAAAAACTTGAAAGACGGCGCGATTCGCCTAAAAATGACCAAGCCTGTCGCTCATTTCTTCGATCAGAAGCGTGGAACAATTAAGATTCCAGAGCAACTCGTTAATGAAGATTTCATTATTAAACGTCGAGATGGATTATTTGCTTATAATCTTGCGGTAGTATTGGACGACATCGACCAAGGCGTCACCGAAGTCGTGCGTGGTGCAGACTTAATCGAGCCAACAGGGCGTCAAATCAGTCTGTACCAGATACTTGGGCAGCCTGAAGTAAGCTACTTGCATTTACCATTGGCGATGGACAACAACGGCAATAAACTGTCGAAACAAAATCACGCGACGGCTATTGATATAGAGACACCAAAGCCTACTCTATTACGTGCCATGACATTTTTGGGCTTCGAGATACCGGAAGCCATAAAAGCGGCCAACATAGAAGAGATTCTTCGTTGGGGCTGCGAAAACTGGCGCTTGGAACAGCTTCCAACAGAGATCGAGATCACACCGTGATTCTCAAATGGCATTGTGTAGGCTATCATTAGCCGCAAATTAGGCCCTAGAGGCGCAAAAACTAACCAAAGCAAGATTGGACTAAACCCAGTTATTGCCAGATGCACATGAATACAAACGACTATACACCAAGCGAACCTGCCACTATTCCAGAGCTCGCTCTCAATGTAATAACTCGTGAAGAGCACAACATTTCGCGTAAGCAGATCAGTGATAATGCACTGAAGGTACTGTACCGCCTAAATGGTGCTGGTTTCGATGCTTTTCTTGTGGGTGGCGGGGTTCGAGACTTACTGCTTGGACAGAAACCAAAAGATTTTGACATTGCGACCAACGCAACGCCGGAACAGATCAAACAGCTATTTCGTAACTGCCGTTTGATTGGTCGCCGCTTCCGCTTGGCTCATATTATGTTTGGCCGAGATATCATTGAAGTAGCGACATTCCGCGGTCACCACCAAGAGCAAAAGAATAAGAGCATCTCTCAGCAATCGAAAGAAGGAATGCTGCTGCGTGACAATGTCTACGGCACCATCGATGAAGATGCTGAGCGCCGTGATTTCACGATTAACTCGATGTACTACAACATCGCAGACTACTCGATTCACGACTACGCACGTGGTATTGAAGATTTAGAAGATCGCCTAATTCGACTGATTGGCGATCCAGAAACACGCTACCGTGAAGATCCAGTACGTATGTTGCGTGCGGTTCGCTTCGCGGTAAAGCTGGACTTTGATATTGAAGAAGACACCGCGGCACCAATCGAACACATGGCACCGTTGCTCGGTGACATTCCGTCAGCGCGTCTTTTTGAAGAGTCACTCAAGTTATTGCAATCCGGTCATGGCTTAGAAACCTACCACCTACTGCGTGAGTACAACTTATTCCAACAGCTCTTCCCGACGATTGCAGCGCACTTTACAGAAGATTACTCCTCTCACACTGAGCAAATGTTGGATCTTGTCCTAGATTCTACCGACATGCGCATCGAAGATGGGAAACGCATCAATCCAGCATTTATGTTTGCTGCAATGCTGTGGTACCCACTGTGTGCGAAAGCCGATGAGCTGATGGAAGAGCGCAACCTAGGCCATTACGACGCTATTATGGAAGCGAGTAACATCATTCTTGATGAACAAGTTCGTACAATTGCCATTCCAAGACGCCACACCGCAACCATTCGCGAGATTTGGCAGCTGCAGCTTCGTCTTCCACGACGCAACGGTAAACGTGCATTCCGTCTTATGGAGTTCAATAAATTTAGAGCTGGCTTTGATTTTCTTGAAATGCGCGGTGAAATTGAAGGTGGTGACACTCAGAAGCTTGCCAAGTGGTGGGAAACTTTCCAAAATGCAGGCCGAGAAATGCGTCAAGCAATGGCTGCCGACCTAGACGGTCAATCACCGAAGAGTGGTCAGCGCCGCCGTAAAACCTATCGCAAGAAAAAGAGTAAGCCTAAGTCATGATCACAGCGTACATTGCGGTAGGCAGTAACTTGGCTGATCCTGTCAGCCAAGCGAAGCAAGCGATTGAAGCGTTAAAAACGCTGCCTAAATCAGAATTTCTTCAAGCTTCTTCGCTATACAGCAGCACGCCAATGGGACCACAAAACCAACCGGATTACATCAATGTGGTTGTGTCGATTAACACCAGTTTGACGCCTCTTGAATTGCTCGATTGCACACAAGCCATTGAGCAAGAACAAGGGCGTGTCCGTAAAGACGAACGTTGGGGACCAAGAACCTTGGACCTCGACATTGTTCTTTATGGCAATGAGGTGATTAATTCCGAGAGGCTGATCGTTCCTCATTATGGAATGAAAGAGCGTGAATTCGTACTCTACCCTCTTGCGGAAATTGCACCAAGTTTACAACTCCCCGATGGGACCGAGGTCTCTAAACTACTGGAACAAGTAGATAGAAACGGCCTCAGTATCTGGCAGTCATAGCCAACTCCTAGTAAGGATAAAACCATGAAAAAAATGACCATCAACGACCTAATCAAGTGGAAGCAAGAAGGTCGTAAATTTGCTACTTCAACCGCTTATGATGCGAGCTTTGCCCAACTGTTTGAAAGCCAAGAAATGCCAGTACTTCTTGTTGGTGATTCTCTAGGTATGGTTTTGCAAGGTCACAACGATACTCTGCCAGTAACGGTCGATGATATCGCTTACCATACTCGTTGCGTACGCGCTGGTAGCCCAAATTGTTTGTTGATGGCTGACATGCCATTCATGAGCTACACCACGCCAGAGCAAGCTTGCGAAAATGCGGCTACACTGATGCGTGCGGGTGCCAATATGGTGAAAATTGAAGGTGGTGACTGGCTAGTAGACACTGTAAAAATGCTCACTGAACGCTCGGTTCCAGTTTGTGCTCACCTTGGTTTAACTCCTCAAGCCGTGAATATTTTTGGTGGTTACAAAGTCCAAGGTCGCGATCAAGAAAAAGCGGACCGCATGGTGAAAGATGCGTTAGCACTGCAAGAAGCAGGCGCTCAAATCGTCTTACTAGAGTGCGTGCCTGCTGAGCTTGCTGAGCGTATTACGCAAGTGCTCGACGTGCCTGTTATCGGTATTGGAGCTGGTAACGTGACAGATGGTCAAATTCTCGTGATGCATGATATGTTCGGTATCTCTGCCAACTACATGCCGAAATTCTCCAAAAACTTTCTTGCTGAAACAGGTGATATGCGCAAAGCCGTTGCTAAATACATTGAAGATGTAGCCAACGGTGTATTCCCAGACGACGCTCATACCATTGCCTAGAGGATAAATGCATGCATACTTTTGCGGAAATCTCAGCAGTTCGTGAACACCTTAAAACCTTTAAACGTGAAGGTCGTAAAATTGCGTTTGTCCCAACCATGGGCAACCTTCACGAAGGTCACTTAACTTTAGTGCGTAAAGCACGCGAATACGCTGATATCGTTGTCGTAAGCATCTTTGTTAATCCGATGCAGTTTGATCGTGCAGACGATTTAAATAATTACCCGCGTACGCTAGAGGAAGACTTAAGCAAGTTAACCTCTGAAGGGGTCGATGTGGTATTTACGCCGACACCAGAAGTTATCTATCCTGAAGGGCTTGATAAACAAACGTTTGTTGATGTTCCGGGTCTATCGACTATTTTAGAAGGGGCTTCACGCCCTGGTCATTTCCGTGGCGTCACAACCATCGTAAACAAGCTATTTAACATCGTTCAGCCAGATGTGGCCTGTTTTGGTGAGAAAGATTTTCAACAACTTGCGGTTATCCGCAAGATGGTTGTCGATCTTGCGATGGACATTGAAATCATTGGTGTACCAACCGTACGTGAAATGGACGGGTTAGCTATGAGCTCTCGCAATGGCTTACTCACGCTGGATGAGCGCCAGCGTGCGCCAGTACTTGCTCGTACAATGCGTTGGATCAGCAGTGCCATTCGTGGCGGCCGTGATGACTACGCATCGATCATCGAAGATGCGAGCGACCAACTGCGAGCTGCAGGTTTGCACCCTGATGAGATCTTCATTCGTGATGCTCGTACATTACAAGTGATCACACCAGAAACGACACAAGCCGTCATTCTGATGTCTGCGTTCTTAGGCAAAGCTCGTCTTATCGATAACCAAACGGTAGATATGGTTGTCGAAGCGAAGGAAGAAGCAGAGTCTAGTAATACAAACTCAGAGAGCGCAGAGTAAGCTCTGAGCCATCGAGACGTAAAAAGGTCGACTCTTAGTCGACCTTTTTTATTTTCTACGTATAGACGCAATCTAACCCTTCAGGGCGTGTTTTAAACCGCTTGTGCAGCCACATCCACGCTGGAATATCACGTTTTATCATTTTCTCAAGCTCTTGGTTCAAGATACTTGCCGCTTTAATCGCATTACGCCTCTCGAAACGCTCACTGATATCTTTTCCAATATATAACGTGTAATGGTGATTCTTGCTCACTGTGACGCCAGATATGACCGCACACTTTGTTGCGTCTATAAGCACACTAGAGCCCACGGTACTCGCGGCTTGTTCAACAGCAAAGAACGGCGCAAAAACAGAATGGCTGACGCCATAATCATGGTCGGGCAAATACCACAGTCGATGACCATTTTTCAGAACTTTGAGCATTGATTTCACGTCTTTTCGATCAATCATTTGATGCCCAAAACGAGTTCGACCTCGATGTTGAATAAACTCATAAGCAGGGTTCGAATTTGGGCGATAAACGCCATAACCTTTGGCAAACTGGCTAAAAATACGAGCGGTTATCTCCAAGTTTAAATGGTGACTGCACACCACCAACACACCACGGCCATTCTTTTCCTCAGCGAGTAAACGATCTTTTCCAACAATAGAGGTTATCCGACGTATCCGCCAATCTGGCCAAAACCAGGCGATCCCCGTTTCGATGATCGCCATTCCCGTATATTGAAAGTTTTTTCGTACTACGTCCTTACATTGCCAGTCCGTAAAATCAGGGAAACACAGCTGGAGATTACGCAGAGCGATCTTGTGTCGGCGCTTCATTACATGCATCGCAACACAACCGATGCTTCTACCTAAGATTCGCAATACTATGTATGGCAGTACATTAACAAGAATCGCTAAAGATCCAAATGCCAGCCATACAGACCAATATTTGGGCTTAAGTAACTGATAGGAGAAAGGCGGCGGCGGGACAATATTCATAGGGTCACTCATTTATTACAAATGATTGAAACCTATCATGATAAAAACTGAATGATTGTATGGGTATGTATTGTTATGCATGCCAAAGAGCAGCATGATTCGCTGCTCTTTGTTGTGTGGGAGAGTCTTAGCTTCTTAGCCCAATACCTTTCGTTACTAAGTAATGAGCAACGGCATACAGCGCTATCACAAACACCGCAAGCACACTGAATGAGGTGACAATACCCACATCCGATACGCCTAAAAAACCATAACGGAACGCATTCACCATGTAGACGATTGGGTTAATCTTAGAGACACCTTGCCAAAATTCAGGCAGTAAGCTGATGGAATAAAAAACACCACCCAAGTAGGTTAACGGGGTCAACACAAATGTAGGAATGATCGAAATATCATCAAACGTTTTTGCATAGACCGCATTGATCAACCCGCCTAGAGCAAATACAACGGATGTCATGAAGACGGTCGCAACAATAATGCCCCAGTGTTCAACTTGCAGATCCACAAACAATAGAGACACACAGGTAACAATAGCGCCTACTAACAAACCTCGAGTCACACCGCCCATTACGTATCCAGCAATAATCACGTAATTTGGCACCGGTGCCACCAGCAGCTCTTCAATGTTCTTCTGTAGTTTTGCACTAAAGAACGAAGACGCCACATTCGAGTATGAATTGGTGATCACCGACATCATGATCAAACCTGGAACTATGTACTCCATGTAGCTAAAGCCGCTCATCTCACCGATTCGAGAGCCAATTAGATTACCGAAAATGATGAAATACAGTGTCATTGTGATTGCAGGCGGAACTAAAGTTTGCACCCAAATGCGCGTAAAACGGGTGATCTCTTTGCTCAGCAAGCTACGAAATGCCGTCCAATATAAACCGTACATTTACTTACTCCCTTCTCTTACAATGCTGACAAACAACTCTTCCAGTCGGTTGGCTTTGTTACGCATTGAAAGAACTTTAATACCATGCTCTGTTAACTGACTGAACACTGAATTCAATCCTTGGCTTTTATCTAGCTCTATCTCTAAAGAGCCATCAACAATACTTTGTCGATTGACGCCTTCAAGCTCAGGCACCTCGCCTTCAGATTCAATGTCTAGGATAAATGTCTCGACGCTTAACTTACCTAGCAACGCCTTCATGGTGGTGTTTTCGATCAACTCACCTCGGTTAATAATGCCGATATTTCGACACAGCATCTCCGCTTCTTCTAGGTAGTGCGTCGTCAAAATAATCGTAATCCCTTGCTCTTGGTTGATCTCTTTCAAAAATTCCCACATTGAGCGCCGTAGTTCAATGTCCACCCCAGCCGTTGGTTCATCCAAAATGAGCAACTGCGGCTCGTGCATCAAAGCTCGGGCGATCATCAAACGGCGCTTCATTCCGCCAGATAAATTACGGGCACGCTCTTTACGTTTTTCCCATAAATCGAGTTTTTTCAGGTACTTTTCCGCTCGTTCTTTGGCTAATACTTTAGACACACCGTAATAGCCCGCTTGCTGCATCACGATTTGTTCAACAGTTTCAAACTGATTGAAGTTGAACTCTTGTGGCACCAAGCCTAAATTCTGTTTGGCCAACTCAAGGTCGGTATCAATGTCATAACCGAAAACTTTCGTCGTCCCAGAAGTTTTGTTCACTAAGGAAGAGATGATGCCGATCGTGGTCGATTTTCCTGCACCATTGGGACCCAGAAGCGCGTAGAAGTCACCCTTTTTCACTTGGAGACTAATACCTTTTAACGCCTCAAAGCCACCTGCATACGTCTTGCGCAGCTGTTCAATTTCTAATGCGTACATAAGGTCTTGATTGCCGTTTGTTTGTGATTACTAATACCGACTCGATGTTTATCAGCGGTTTACTACGAAATCGCCTTGGGTATTGTACTGGAGGTCCATCAGTTTATCGTTGAATAACGATGATTACAATTAAACCTTTCGATAATGTTGGAAATATAGTCCCTATCAACGTAAAGGTTATCTGCAAGTAAGGAAAAGTTAGGGAATAAAAAACGCAACAGAGCGCTGTTGCGTTTTTAACGATCAGAGTGATTACGCCGTTATACGCTGATACTGGTCCGCCTCGACATGTGCTACCGCCGCATTTAATGCTTCATAACGGAATTGGTACATATTGTCATTTGGGACAAGATCAATGACGTGGAACTTTTCTAGCTGTTCTCGTGTTCGCTCATTCGGGCATAATAAATACACGGCACAATTGGCATCGAGAGCATCCTTAATCGCATTCTCTAACGCCAAACCGACGGTCACATCAATCATTGGTACATCCGTAAGATCGAGAATCATCACGTCATAGTCCGAAATACTAGAGTGCTGACGTGAAATGGCTTTAGAAACACTAAAGATCATCGGACCGGAAAGATAAAAGAACAGCACTTTACCATTAGCACGATCCAACAAACCACGCTCGCTGTCAGTCAGCGGCACATCATCTTCATCCGCGTCGCTGATTGCTTTTACTTGTCTCGCCTGCTCTCGGCTCAGACGCTCAATGATAATAATGTTGGAAATAAAGACGCCCAAGCCCACGGCAACGATAAGATCAACGAACACTGTGAGCAACATAACGCCATACATGACCGCCATTCCGGAAAAGCTAACCTTGTGTGCTCGTTGAATAAAACTCCAATCCAAAATGTTAAAGCCGACATATACTGCAATGCCAGCCAACACAGCCATTGGGATCGGCTCCGTTAATCCACCCGCAACCAATACGACCAATGCAAGCATAAGTGCACGAATCACACCGGACAATGGCGAACGAGCCCCAACTTGAATGTTAGTCACCGTGCCCATCGTTGCGCCCGCGCCAGGTAGTGCACCGAACAAGCCTGAGATCATGTTGGCAAGGCCTTGGCCTCGCAGTTCTTTGTCTGAGTCGTGCTCTTTACGAGTCAAGGAGTCACCGATAACCGCCGTCAACAAAGTATCGATACAGCCTAAGGTGCCGAGCACCAACGCATCAATAACCATCTCAACAAACATATCTGGATCAATATGAGGCGCAACGAGAGAAGGCAATCCAGCCGGGATTTCACCGATACGACGAATGTCTTCAGTATCGAAGAGCATCACAGACAATAAAGTCACCGCGACCAACGCCACGAGTTGCGCTGGTACATATTTTCGATATTGCTTAGGGAAGAAAAAGAGAATACCCAAAGTCAGTAGACCTAAAAACAGTTCACTGAACTTAAGGTTAGAAATGGTATCCGGCAAAGCAGATAATGTTCCGAGCACTCCTCCAGAAGGCGCGGCATGCCCCATCAAAGGTGATAGCTGCAAAATGATAAGAATCACGCCAATCCCTGACATAAAGCCCGAAATCACGCTATAAGGCATCAAGGTAACGTATTTACCCAGTTTTAACGTCCCTAATAAGATTTGGAACGCACCAGCCATCATAACAACCGTGAAGGTCATGGCCATGCCCGTTTCTGGATACTTCGCCATCATACTGGTTAACACAGCGGTCATGATTACCGTCATTGGCCCTGTTGGTTCTGATATTAACGTATTAGAACCACCAAACAACGAAGCAAACAAACCGACCATTATTGCGCCCCAGAGGCCTGCTTCTGCCCCTGCACCGGATGCAACACCGAACGCTAACGCCAAAGGAAGAGAGATAATCGCCGTGGTTACCCCGCCAAATACATCCCCTTTGAAATTAATATCTTCAAAACGACTACCGAACACTGCTGATTTCCCTGCATTCAATTTTAAAAAGTAAAATGTCATTACTTTAACGAGCCAGGCGAAAATTTAAACCATAAATAGATTAAGGCTAAATTCACACCACAAATAATTAGGCCTAATTTTACGTTTTTATTGATGAAAACTAGTCAGATGAGTCCTGTCTGACGAATATTTAACGGGATCGAAATTGTAACATTGTGTATAGTTACAACACTGATCGCTTGCATGTTCATATAAGCGGCAGCGCTTTTGTCTTTTAAGGGAAGTAGTTTGCAAGATGCCGGAAATTAAACAGTTATTTGAAAACAATTCAAAATGGTCTCAAGAGATCAAATCTGATCGACCTGAATACTTCGCAAAACTCGCAGAGGGTCAAAAGCCCGATTTTCTTTGGATTGGCTGTTCTGATAGCCGTGTCCCTGCCGAGCGACTAACCGGACTATACTCGGGTGAACTATTCGTTCATCGGAATGTTGCAAACCAAGTCATCCATACTGATCTCAACTGTCTGTCCGTCGTTCAATACGCCGTAGACGTTCTTAAGGTTAAGCACATCATTGTCTGTGGACACTATGGCTGTGGTGGCGTAAACGCTGCCATTGATAACCCTAAGCTAGGTCTTATTAATAATTGGCTGTTACATATCAGAGATATCTATTTCAAACACCGCACTTACCTAGATCAAATGCCGCAGCAAGATCGAGCGGATAAACTAGGCGAGCTTAATGTCGCAGAGCAAGTGTACAACTTGGGTAACTCAACCATCCTGCAAAACGCTTGGGAGCGTGGGCAAGATGTTGAAATTCATGGCGTGGTATACGGCATTGAAGATGGTCGTTTAGAGTACTTAGGCATTCGTTCTAACTCTAAGGAAACCGTAGAAGCGTCTTATCAGAAAGCCCTTTCGACGATTCTAAATACAGACAATAAGCTGCTTTGTCGCTAAGCTACATCTAAAAGTTGAACAAAAAACGCCCATCTAAGATGGGCGTTTTTTTGTATTTTTAATGCTGCTCTCAATGATTATTCTTGAGGTACAACTTTACCGATGTATGGTAAGTGGCGGTATTTCTGCGCGTAATCAATACCCACACCAACGACAAACTCATCTGGGATTTCGAAACCAATCCAATCCACAGGAACATTCACTTCACGACGAGATGGTTTATCTAGGAGCGTACAAATCGCGATAGACTTCGGCTCACGCAGCGATAAGATCTCACGGATTTTATTTAGTGTGTTACCTGTATCAATGATGTCTTCAACAAGCAAAATGTCTTTGCCTTTGATGTCATCATCCAAATCTTTCAAGATACGAACGTCACGTGAACTTTCCATTGTGTTGCCGTAGCTTGACGCTGTCATAAAATCAACTTGGTGAGTCAGTTCGATAGCACGTGCCAAGTCTGCCATAAATACAAATGAGCCACGCAATAAGCCTACCAACACAAGATCTTCACTACCTTGATAACGCTCTGTAATTTGTTTGCCTAATTCACGAACTCGTTCCTGAACTTCTTGCTCAGAAATCATGACTTCTATTGTATGTTTCATACTGTGCTCAATCTAATTTGTGGGTTGAGGTAAGTCGCACGCAAACGATCACCTAATCTTACGGCGTGTAGTGTATCACCACGTTCATTGGGTTGAAAGTCACATCCTGTTGCCAAAAAATCTTGGAAGAAGGTCTTAGTTTTATAAAGTTCATAGCTAAATTTATCAATAATAATGACATTACTGTATATAAATTGTTCTACAGATGTTGACCTTGTTGATATGCACCATTACACTCATCACTGCTTTAAGCAACTATTAAAATAATCAATTAGGGGGTTACCCCCAATATCAACTCAAATGGCAAGGAAAATGGATATGGACTCAATTGCAAAGAGACCTAGAACTAGGCTTTCCCCGATTAAGCGTAAGCAACAGTTAATGGAAATCGCATTGGAAGTGTTTGCGCGCCGCGGCATCGGTCGTGGTGGTCATGCAGATATCGCAGAAATTGCTCAAGTTTCTGTGGCGACCGTTTTTAACTACTTCCCGACTCGTGAAGACTTAGTGGATGAAGTACTCAACCACGTCGTACGTCAGTTCTCGAACTTCCTATCGGATAACATTGACTTAGACCTACACGCGCGTGAAAACATCGCCAATATTACTAATGCGATGATCGAGCTTGTCAGCCAAGATTGTCACTGGCTAAAAGTTTGGTTCGAGTGGAGTGCTTCAACACGTGACGAAGTATGGCCATTGTTTGTTTCAACTAACCGTACTAACCAGTTGCTGGTACAAAACATGTTCATTAAAGCGATTGAACGTGGCGAAGTGTGTGATCAGCACGATTCAGAACACTTGGCAAACTTGTTCCACGGTATTTGTTACTCACTGTTTGTCCAAGCGAACCGTGCAAAAAGTGAAGCGGAACTTAAGCACCTTGTTAGTTCATACTTAGACATGCTTTGCATTTACAACCGTGAACACTAAAGCTTAACTCGCAATATATGTCAGCCCACCCGTTTGGTGGGCTTTTTATTGTCTGCTGTCAGCCGAGCACACGTTTATATTCCTACCTAGCAAACATAAAAAAACCGCTGCAATGCAGCGGTTTCTATCATTCAGTCAGAAAAAGCTTACTTCTTCTTAACTGCTTTTTTGTTTGGCAGGTCAGTGATTGAACCTTCAAATACTTCAGCAGCTAGACCTACAGACTCGTGTAGAGTTGGGTGAGCGTGGATAGTCAGAGCGATATCTTCTGCATCACAGCCCATCTCAATTGCAAGGCCGATTTCACCAAGTAGTTCACCACCGTTAGTACCAACGATAGCACCACCGATTACGCGGTGAGTTTCTTTGTCGAAGATTAGCTTAGTCATACCGTCTGCACAGTCAGATGCGATTGCACGACCTGATGCTGCCCATGGGAATGTTGCAACTTCGTACTTGATGCCTTCTTCTTTCGCTTCTTTTTCAGTCTTACCAACCCAAGCCACTTCTGGCTCAGTGTACGCAATTGAAGGGATAACTTTAGGGTCGAAGTAGTGCTTCTTACCAGAGATAACTTCAGCAGCTACGTGACCTTCATGCACACCTTTGTGAGCAAGCATTGGTTGACCAACGATATCACCGATCGCGAAGATGTGAGGAACGTTAGTACGCATTTGCTTATCAACGTTAATGAAGCCACGCTCGTCAATTTCTAGACCCGCTTTTTCACCGTCGATTAGCTTACCATTTGGTACACGACCGATAGCAACTAGAACCGCATCGTAACGCTCAGCTTCAGCTGGCGCTTTCTTGCCTTCCATTGAAACGTAGATACCGTCTTCTTTTGCTTCAACTGCTGTAACTTTCGTTTCTAGCATTAGCTTGAACTTGTCTTTGATACGCTTAGTAAATACTTTCACGATATCTTTGTCTGCTGCAGGAATTACCTGGTCAAACATTTCAACAACTTCAACTTTAGAACCTAGAGAGTGGTAAACCGTACCCATTTCTAGACCGATGATACCACCACCCATGATAAGCAGTTTTTCTGGCACTTCTTTTAGTTCAAGAGCGTCAGTAGAGTCCCAAATACGTGGGTCTTCATGCGGGATAAATGGCAGTTTGATTGGACGAGAACCAGCCGCAACGATTGCGTTGTCAAAGTTAACAACTGTTGGCTCACCTTCGCCTTCTACAAGGATAGAGTTAGGGCCAGTGAACTTACCGTAACCGTTAACTACTGTAACGTTACGCATCTTAGCCATGCCGCTTAGGCCGCCAGTTAGTTGGTTAACAACTTTTTCTTTCCAGATGCGGATTTTACTGATGTCTGTTTGAGGCTCACCGAATACAACGCCGTGGTCAGCCATCGCTTTCGCTTCTTCAATTACTTTAGAAACGTGAAGCAGTGCTTTAGATGGGATACAACCCACGTTCAGACATACACCGCCAAGCGTGCTGTAACGTTCAACTAGTACAGTTTCAAGACCTAAGTCCGCACAACGGAATGCAGCGGAGTAACCAGCAGGACCAGAACCAAGTACAACAACTTGGGCTTTAATTTCTTTGCTCATTTTGACCTCTTGTAGTCATTATCCCTAACAGGCTGAGTGGGTATCGATTTTTTATGTTTAAGAGAGATTTGTTTTAAACAGTTATTTTCAGACCGCTAACAGTTTACAGAGATGTTAATGGTGTGAAAAGTAAATCAATTTAGCCTGTGAGCTAGACAACAATTCGATTGTGAAAACCCTGAACGAAGCAAGGCTGATAACCAAATTGTCGGTAATTATGATTAGCAGAGGCGGCTAAGTTGCCGCCTCTCATTCATCTAATTTCTATTACAGAACTAGACGACGAATGTCAGATAGACATGAGTTTAGGTAAGTGATGAAGCGCGCACCTTCAGCACCATCGATCACACGGTGGTCGTATGATAGAGATAGTGGAAGTTGTAGACGCGGTTCGAACTCTTTACCGTTCCATACCGGTTTCATTTCTGACTTAGACACACCTAGGATACCAACTTCTGGCGCGTTTACGATTGGAGTAAACGCCGTACCGCCGATACCGCCTAGGCTAGAGATAGTGAAACAGCCACCTTGCATGTCAGCAGCAGTTAGCTTACCTGCACGTGCTTTCTTAGAAACAGCCATTAGCTCTTCAGATAGCTCGTAGATGCCTTTCTTGTTCACGTCTTTAAATACCGGAACAACAAGACCGTTTGGTGTATCTACCGCGATACCAACATTCACGTATTTCTTCAGAATTAGGCTCTCACCGTCTTCTGATAGAGAAGAGTTGAACGCTGGGAACGCTTCAAGCGCTTTAGCTACCGCTTTCATGATGAACACAAGTGGCGTGATCTTCATGCCAGTGTCTTTCTTCGCTTCAATCGCGTTTTGCTCTTTACGGAATGCTTCAAGAGCCGTGATGTCTGCGTTATCCCACTGTGTAACGTGCGGGATCATTACCCAGTTACGGTGTAGATTTGCACCAGAGATCTTCTTAATGCGAGATAGCGGTTGAACTTCTGTCTCACCAAACTTGCTGAAGTCCACTTTTGGCCATGGTAGTAGACCAAGAGCCGCGCCGTCGCCTTTACCAGATGCTGCTGCACCTGCGCCAGACTCAAGACGCTTAAGTGCATCTTTCACGTAAGCTTGAACGTCTTCTTTTAGGATACGGCTCTTACGACCAGAACCTTTAACCTTAGAAAGGTTAACGCCAAATTCACGCGCTAGACGACGAACAACTGGAGACGCGTGAGCGTACTCGTCGTTCTCTTTGAAATCGCCAGTCGCTGCTGGAGCTGCTGCCGCTGGAGCTTCTGCTTTAGGAGCTGGAGCTGCAGGTGCTGCCGCTTGAGCTGGAGCCGCTGCAGGAGCAGGTGCTGCGCCCGCCACTTCGAATACCATGATTAGTGAGCCAGTAGACACCTTGTCGCCAGCTGCAATCTTGATTTCTTTAACCGTACCAGCAAATGGTGCAGGAACTTCCATAGAAGCTTTGTCACCTTCAACAGTGATTAGAGATTGCTCTTCTTCCACTGTGTCGCCAACTGCAACCATGATCTCAGTAACTTCAACTTCGTCGCCGCCGATATCTGGAACGTTCACTTCTTTTGCCGCAGACGCTGCTGGAGCTGCTGCCGCAGGAGCTTCAGCTGCCGCTGGTGCTGGTGCTGCTGGAGCGCCTGAACCTGCTGTTTCGAATACCATGATAAGTGAGCCAGTCGATACTTTATCGCCAGCTGCAACTTTGATCTCTTTTAGAGTCCCTGCGAATGGCGCTGGAACTTCCATAGAAGCTTTGTCGCCTTCAACAGTTAGAAGAGATTGCTCTTCTTCGATGCTGTCGCCAACGGCAACCATGATTTCAGTAACTTCTACTTCATCACCACCGATGTCTGGTACGTGAACTTCTTTTAGTTCTGCCGCTGCTGCTGGAGCTGGAGCTGCTGCTGGAGCTGCTTCTGCCGCAGGAGCAGGTGCAGCGTCAGCTGCACCCTCGGCTTCGAAAATCATGATTAGAGAACCAGTAGAAACCTTGTCGCCTTCTGCAACTTTGATTTCTTTAACGATACCCGCTTGAGAAGCAGGAACTTCCATAGAAGCTTTATCGCCTTCAACTGTGATCAGAGACTGCTCTTCTTCAACCTTGTCGCCAACGCTTACAAGAATCTCAGTAACTTCAACCTCATCCGCACCGATGTCTGGTACATTAATTTCGATTGCCATTTCTTATCTACCTTCTTAATTAAGCGTATAGCGGGTTTGTTTTCTCTGTGTCGATATCGAATTTCTTAATTGCTTCTGCAACTACAGATTTCTCAACTTCGCCACGTTTCGCTAGTTCAGTTAGCGCTGCTACTACTACGTAACCTGCGTTCACTTCGAAGTGACGACGTAGGTTTTCACGGCTGTCTGAACGACCGAAGCCATCAGTACCAAGAACTTTGAAAGACTCAGCAGGAATGTATGCACGAACCTGCTCTGCGTAGTTCTTCATGTAGTCAGTTGCTGCGATAGCAGGCTCAGTACCCATTACTGTTTGGATGTAAGGTACTTTCGCTTCCGCTTCTGGGTGAAGCATGTTGAAACGCTCTGCATCTTGGCCATCGCGAGTTAGTTCGTTGAATGACGTTACAGAGTAAACATCAGAAGCAACACCGTAATCTTCGCTTAGGATTTGAGCTGCTTTACGTACTTCATTCATGATAGTACCAGAGCTCATCAGCTGAACTTTCGCTTTTTCGCCCGTGTAAGTTTCTAGCTTGTAGATACCTTTACGGATGCCTTCTTCAGCGCCTTCTGGCATTGCTGGCATTGCGTAGTTTTCGTTCATTAGCGTTAGGTAGTAGAACACGTTTTCTTGTTCTGGACCGTACATGCGACGGATACCGTCTTGCATGATTACAGCTACTTCGTACGCGAATGTTGGGTCGTAAGAAATACAGTTAGGAACCGTACCCGCCAAAATGTGCGAGTGGCCGTCTTCGTGCTGTAGACCTTCACCGTTCAACGTTGTACGAC
Source organism: Vibrio sp. 1-2 (7-a) (assembly GCF_013048515.1). Taxonomy (NCBI): domain Bacteria; kingdom Pseudomonadati; phylum Pseudomonadota; class Gammaproteobacteria; order Vibrionales; family Vibrionaceae; genus Vibrio; species Vibrio sp. 1-2 (7-a). The sequence goes on along the minus strand of NZ_VHSQ01000001.1, from coordinate 28,612 downwards.
CCGCAGTTGCACCTAGTAGGAAACCACGTGCTTGTTGGTCACCAGCCATCCACGCCATGTCGCCAACACGTTGGAAGCCGAACATTGAGTAGTAGATGTAGAACGGGATCATTGGTAGGTCGTTTGTCGAGTATGAAGTCGCAGCAGCAACCCATGAAGACATAGCACCTAGCTCGTTGATACCTTCTTGTAGAACCTGACCTGAAGTCGCTTCTTTGTAGTAAGAAACAACGCCACGGTCTTCTGGTGTGTAAGTTTGGCCGTGCGGGTTGTAGATACCGATTTGACGGAACAGACCTTCCATACCGAATGTACGTGCTTCGTCAGCAATGATAGGAACGATGTTCTTACCAATGTTCTTGTTCTTAAGTAGAACGTTTAGTGCACGTACGAATGCCATAGTAGAAGAGATATCACGCTTCTGTTCTTCTAGTAGTGGCTTGAATTCTTCTAGCTCAGGAACGATGAATTCTTGAGTGAATTTTGGTAGACGCTGTGGTGTGTAGCCGTGTAGCGCTTTACGACGAGCGTGTAGGTATTCGTACTCTTTTGAACCTTCTTCAAGTTTCAGGTACGGAAGTTCTTTCACAGCTTCGTCAGTTAGGATGTCTTGAAGACCTAGACGATCACGTAGGTGTAGTACGTGAGTCATGTCCATCTTCTTAACTTGGTGCGCGATGTTCTTACCTTCAGCCGCTTCACCCATGCCGTAACCTTTAACAGTCTTAGCTAGGATTACTGTTGGACGACCTTTAGTTTCTGCCGCGTTTTTGTATGCCGCGTATAGCTTAGAAGACTCGTGACCACCACGCTTAAGTGCGAAGATTTCGTCATCAGTCATGTCAGCAACAAGTGCCGCTGTCTCTGGGTATTTACCAAAGAAGTGCTCACGTACGTACGCGCCATCTTTAGATTTGAATGTTTGGTAGTCGCCATCGATCGTTTCGTTCATAAGCTGTAGAAGCTTACCAGAAGTATCTTTAGCTAGTAGTGAATCCCAGTTGTTACCCCAGATTACCTTCACTACGTTCCAACCAGCACCTTTGAACAGACCTTCAAGTTCTTGAATGATCTTACCGTTACCCATTACAGGGCCATCTAGACGCTGTAGGTTACAGTTGATTAGGAAACATAGGTTGTCTAGTTTCTCACGCGCAGCGAAAGAGATAGCACCACGTGATTCTGGCTCATCCATCTCACCGTCACCTAGGAACGCGTAAACGCGCTGCTCTGAAGTATCTTTAAGACCACGGCCTTCTAGGTACTTAAGGAAACGAGCTTGGTAGATAGAAGCGATTGGACCTAGGCCCATCGATACTGTCGGGAACTGCCAGAATTCAGGCATCAGTTTAGGGTGCGGGTATGAAGGAATACCTTTGCCGTCTACTTCTTGACGGAAGTTGTCTAGCTGCTCTTCAGTTAGACGACCTTCAACGAATGCACGTGAGTAGATACCTGGTGAAATGTGACCTTGGTAGTAAACTAGGTCGCCACCATCCTTCTCGTTTGGTGCACGGAAGAAGTGGTTGAAACATGTCTCGTAGAACGCAGCAGAAGACTGGAAAGACGCCATGTGGCCGCCTAGCTCTAGGTCTTTCTTAGATGCACGTAGAACGATCATGATAGCGTTCCAACGAATAATTGAGCGAATACGACGCTCAAGTGTTGTGTCACCTGGGTATGCTGGTTCTTGGTCTGCAGGAATCGTGTTGATGTAGTTAGTTGTGATACCTGTTGGCATATCAACACCGTCTAGACGTGCTTTATCTAGAACTTGCTCTAATAGGAATTGAGCACGCTCTAGACCTTCTTCACGTACAACTGACTCAAGCGCTTGTAGCCATTCTTGAGTTTCCAGTGCATCTACGTCATGCTTCATATCAGACATGGCGATCTATCCTTCTGTTGGTTGGATCTACTTATTTAAGTAACGCTCTTACGAGTCATTACCCTGCTGAATTCGACGTAGAGAACGCTCTCGTCGAGACTCTTCTCGAGTCAAATCCAACAATGTTTCTTCGATGTAAGCCAAGTGCGAGTGGGACATTTCTCGCGCCTTTTCAGGCTGACCAGAAACAATCGCATCCACGATATTGGCTCGGTGTTTACTGACTTTCTCGACCGCTTCTGGGCGGCGACGTAGTAATTTAAAATTTTGTAGAATATTTTGCTCAAGCAAAGGTGCTAAGCTTCGAACAATGTGCAACAAAACCACGTTGTGCGCGGCTTCGGTCAAAGCGATCAAAAATTGCATCACTTCCGCAGATTCAGCTTCGATATCGTTGTTTGCTTGCTCTTGGCTAATGCGTTCAAGGCAACCTTGAATACGCGCAAAATCTTCTTCGGTACCACGTAAAGCTGCAAAGTAAGCTGAAATTCCTTCCATTGCATGACGAGACTCAAGCACATCAAGCTGGGTTTCAGAATGACTAGACAACAAATTCAACAAGGGATCTGAAAAGCTCTTCCAGATATTCTCACTTACGAATGTTCCGCCACCTTGGCGACGAGTTAACAAACGCTTCGCTTCTAAGCGTTGAATGGCTTCTCGGACTGAAGGACGAGACACATCGAACTGTCTTGCCAGTTCACGCTCTGGAGGCAGTTGTTGCCCCGGAGACAATGTTCCTTCCACTATCAACCTTTCTAACTCTTGTTCTATAACATCAGAGAGTTTTGGCTGACGAATCCTTTGATAAGCCATAATTTATTGTTCTTCTACTCTTGCAGGTAATTGGTAATACCAATTTTAAGTTGGTGCAGAAATTAACATAATTAAAACGCCACTGTCCAGCCGAAAATTGACCTAAATCATAGAACGAGCTTACTTCCAACACTCTGATAACAATCGACTGTTAAAACAGCAATAGAATTGGTATGACCAATTACATAAAGCATACAAATGGGAAGTCGACGTGCTAGCAATTTTGGAAAAGAAATACAGAAAATGACAAAATTATCAGTCTATTTCTTCACCAAAACGGCGTATACGAGCGTAAAAATGTAGTTAACTTTTAACAATCATTAATATTTCTGGTATCAAAAAAAGGCATACCTGATCGTATGCCTTATTTATTTCGCTTTTTTGAATTTACACTTTCGCTACAAATCAACGCTGTATAAGCTGTCTATATTTCACCCAATCAAAGCTTAGACCAGGATCGCTTTTTCTCAAGGGCGCAATATATTGATGACCGGTAATTCGTGGCAGGGTGATGTGGGGATAAGACTGCATAATCACCTCAGTGATCTCTGCAAGTGATTGATATTGCGCTTCTGTGTAGGCAGTAAATTCTGTCCCTTCAAGCTCGATACCAATGGAATAGTCATTACAATGCTCCCTGCCCGCGAAACTGGATTGACCGGCATGCCATGCTCTATCGAGAAAAGAAACAAATTGAACAACCTCGCCGTTTCTCTTAATCAAGCAATGTGCAGAAACGCCCATTTTGTGAATAACTTCAAAAAATGGATGTGCGTTTGGGTCTAGCTTGCCAGTGAAGAAGTCCTCTATATATGGTCCACCAAACTGCCCAGGAGGCAAACTGATGTTGTGTACCACCAGCAGAGAGATGTCGTTTATATCAGAGCGAGCATCAAAAAATGGTGACGGAACATGCTTTGCCTGTGTCAGCCAGCCATTCTCGATAATTGGGCGCATATCAACCTCTCTACTTTGCAAATTAACTGCTGAAATTATTGACACCGGAGAGTATCATTCGTTGCCATCTCCCTTTCAAGACAAGATTTGCGATGAAGAACACACACAACATTCAAGAACGCCTAGAATACCTTAAACAACAACTCCCTTTAGAGATCACTCGCTCTGTCGCTGATACCTTAAAAGAAGATCTAGGTGGCAATGTCGACGCAGATAACGACATTACTGCATCTTTGATCCCTGCCGAGGCGGTTAATACCGCAACGATTATTACTCGTGAGCATGGTGTGTTCTGTGGTCAAGCATGGGCAGATGAAGTTTTTAAGCAGCTCGGTGGCAAGGTCAGCATTGAATGGCACGTAAAGGACGGCGATAAAGTCGAACCTAACCAAAACCTTTGTACGCTGACAGGCCCTGCTCGTGATTTGTTGACAGGTGAGCGTAACGCAATGAACTTCATCCAAACGCTGTCTGGCTGCGCAACAGTTACCGCAGAGTACGCTGAAAAAATCGCGCATACTGAGTGTCGTCTACTAGACACACGCAAAACCATTCCTGGTCTGCGTAGCGCACTAAAATACGCCGTGACGTGTGGTGGTGGCTTTAACCATCGCATCGGTGTGTTCGACGCTTACCTCATTAAAGAAAACCACATTATTGCTTGTGGTGGCATCACCCAAGCCATCCAAAAAGCGAAAGAGCTTAACCCAGGCAAACCGGTAGAAGTAGAAACGGAAAGCTTAGAAGAGTTGAAACAAGCGATAAACGCCGGTGCCGACATCATCATGCTAGATAACTTCACTAAAAAAATGATGCGTGAAGCCGTAGCGATTAACGCAGGTCGTGCCGCTTTAGAGAACTCAGGCAACATTACGCTAGAGACCATCGCAGAATACGCAGAAACCGGTGTCGATTACATTTCGGTAGGCGCGTTGACTAAGCATCTAAAAGCGATGGATCTTTCGATGCGCTTCAAATAGTTTAAGCAACAAATATAAAATTACTTCAACTAACTCAGTAAGTTGTGAGTAATTCATCATTAAAAAGGGCCTATTGGCCCTTTCTTTTTATCCGCTAAAAAATAGTACTACTCGCAAAACTCTGCATGCAATATGCAACTTTCTACCAAAGAGTTTTATCTCACTCGAGAGCCCATCCCTTCCCCATTTTCAACCCTCCTTAACTCTCCATAATCTTTCGCCAATGCAAGAGCATTATTAATTTTTAGGAAAGGGTTAAAAATGAAAAACAGTAAACAGAAAAAACAACAGGGTTTTACTCTGATTGAGTTAATGATTGTCGTGGCGGTAATTGGTGTTTTAGCGGCAATTGCTATTCCGCAGTATCAAAAATATGTGGAGAAAAGTTCATTAGCTTCAGCTCTAGCAACTGCTTCAGCATTAAAAACAAATTACGAAGACTATCTTGCCGTAAGTGGTGCTGCTCCAATTAATATTTCAGAAATTGGGGCTGTATCTTTTGCTCTTGGGAGCATATCTATCTCTGGGGGTATTGCAGTAGAGATAACAGAAGGTGGTGGTAAAGGAAGCTCTGTAGCCTTAGCTAGAAATACTGATGGTTCTTGGAACTGTACGATAAGTGCTTCTAAAGGAGTCTCGATCAACGGTTGTAACTAATGCAAACCAACCTCTGCACGGTTCTTCGTCAAAAAGGGTTACTGACCTTACCCCAAGAAGAATCGTTACTTGAGCGAGTCAAAGCCTCTGGCATTTCGATGCCGGAAGCTTTACTCAGTTCAGGGTTATTCACGTCAAGCGAACTCGCTGAGCACTTAAGCTCTCTCTTTGGTTTAAATCAGCCCGAGTTATCTCAGTACGAGTACGCTTCGCTTTGTCAACAACTAGGTCTACGTGAATTAATCACTCGACATAACGCACTCCCACTCCAACGTACGCCTTCAACGTTATTATTAGCGGTTGCCGACCCCACGAACCAACAAGCAGAAGATGACTTTCGTTTTGCGACAGGGTTGCAAGTAGAACTTGTTCTCGCTGATTTTCGCGAGCTGACCGCTGCGATTCGGCGCTTATATGGCCGAGCACTTGGGCAAGAAAAGTCTGGATTAAAAGAGATCAACCAAGAAGAATTAGCCAACCTGGTTGATGTGGGCGCAGATGAAATCGACAACATTGAAGACTTGAGCCAAGACGAGTCGCCCGTCAGCCGTTACATAAACCAAATTCTGCTGGACGCTGTGCGCAAAGGCGCATCCGATATCCACTTTGAACCTTATGAAAAGATGTACCGCGTTCGCCTACGCTGTGATGGCATCTTAATTGAAACACAGCAGCCACCAAGCCACTTAAGTCGCCGCTTATCCGCTCGTATCAAAATCCTCTCTAAACTTGATATTGCAGAGCGACGTTTACCACAAGATGGGCGTATTAAGCTCAAGTTGAACCAAGACACCGCAATTGATATGCGTGTATCCACGCTACCTACTCTATTCGGAGAGAAAATTGTACTACGACTGCTCGACAGCAGCTCTGCGTCACTGGATATCGACAAGCTTGGTTATAGCGAACAACAAAAACAATTGTACTTGGATGCGCTGCGTCGCCCACAAGGCATGATTCTGATGACAGGCCCAACCGGGAGCGGAAAAACCGTTTCTCTGTACACTGGGCTGAGTATTCTCAATAAACCAGAAATCAACATTTCCACAGCAGAAGATCCGGTAGAAATTAACTTATCAGGCATTAACCAAGTACAAGTACAGCCAAAGATCGGCTTTGGCTTCGCAGAGGCATTACGCTCTTTTCTTCGTCAAGACCCCGATGTGGTCATGGTCGGTGAGATTCGTGACTTAGACACTGCGGAAATCGCCATAAAAGCATCGCAAACCGGTCACTTAGTACTTTCAACCTTGCATACCAATTCTGCGGCTGAAACGGTGATTCGTTTATCAAACATGGGCGTAGAAAGCTTTAACTTGGCCTCCTCTCTTAGTTTGATTATTGCCCAGCGCTTGGCCCGTAAACTGTGCTCGCACTGCAAACAATCACAAGAGCTTACCGTTCAGCTACAACACCTCGGAATTCAAGCAAGCGACAACATTTTTAAAGCCAATCCCGATGGATGCAATGAGTGTACCCATGGTTATTCCGGCCGAACGGGGATTTATGAAGTGATGCCCTTTGATGAATTTCTTTCCGAAGCGCTTATTAAAGGTGCCTCGGTACATGAACTAGAAAAACTCGCCATCGCAAATGGTATGAGCACGTTACAAATGTCGGGCATAGAAAAACTCAAACAAGGGATCACAAGTTTTAGTGAACTACAGCGCGTACTTTATTTTTAATCCTTTAATCAGCAGTCACCTCTATGAAAAGCACTACACCACAACTTAAAAACTTCCGCTGGAAAGGCATCAACAGTTCAGGCAAAAAGACGTCTGGACAAACCCTCGCGATGACGGAAATTGAAGTACGCGAGCGTCTAGACGCACAGCACATCAAGATCAAGAAGTTAAAGAAAAGCAGTATCTCGTTTCTCACTAAACTCAGCCATCGCGTGAAAGGCAGAGACATCACGGTGTTTACCCGGCAAATTTCGACGATGTTGATAACCGGTGTACCCTTAGTTCAGGCTTTAAAATTGGTATCAGAAAATCACAAAAAAGCAGAGATGAAATCCATTTTGATGAGTGTGACACGCGCCGTTGAAGCGGGGACGCCCATGTCAAAAGCCATGCGCACTGCAAGTGAACACTTTGACCCACTCTATACCGACCTTATCGCCACAGGTGAGCAATCCGGTAACTTAGCAGAAGTATTCGAGCGCTTAGCCACCTACCGAGAAAAAAATGAACAACTCCGTGCGAAAGTGATCAAAGCACTGATTTACCCAGCCATGGTAGTGCTAGTAGCGTTAGGCGTGTCGTTTATCATGCTCACCAAAGTCATTCCCGAGTTTGAAAAAATGTTTGTTGGTTTTGGTGCTGATTTACCTTGGTTTACCAGGCAAGTATTAGATCTTTCCGCCTGGACACAAAACTGGAGTCCGTTTATCGCACTAGGCTCCATTAGTTTATTCATCTCGGCGAGAATCCTCTCTAAGCGTTCAGATTCTTTTCGCTTAATGCTCAACCGCTCTGTGCTTAAATTTCCTGTTCTGGGCCCTGTATTATCAAAAGCCGCTATCGCCAAATTTAGTCGAACACTCGCCACAAGCTTTACAGCGGGTATTCCAATTCTAACCAGTTTAAAAACCACATCAAAAACCTCAGGAAACTTACACTATCAACTCGCCATAGAAGAAGTTTACCGTGATACCGCCGCAGGTATGCCAATGTATGTTGCCATGCGTAACTGTAATGTGTTTCCTGAATTAGTGTTACAAATGGTCATGATCGGTGAAGAGTCTGGTCGACTTGACGATATGCTCAATAAAGTTGCAACGATCTACGAGTTTGAAGTCGATAACACCGTCGACAACCTTAGTAAAATTCTAGAGCCGCTAATTATCGTTTTTTTAGGCATCGTTGTTGGCGGATTAGTGACAGCAATGTACTTGCCAATCTTTAACTTAATGAGTGTATTGGGCTAGAATGAGCTGTTAACTCCTTTAAAACAGCATCTTGCTGATTTCACTCATCGCTCAAGAGACAAATATGGAAGTATTCCAGTACTACCCTTGGCTATTCGTTGTGTTTGCCACCATCTTCGGTCTGATCGTGGGTAGCTTCCTCAATGTGGTTATTTATCGACTACCTAAAATCATGGAACTAGAATGGCGACGCGAATGTGCCGAGTCATTTCCTGAATACAAAATAGAACCTCCTAAAGAAGTGCTGACCTTGAGCGTCCCACGCTCCTCCTGTCAGAAGTGCGCAACGCCGATACGTATTCGAGACAACATCCCTGTGATTAGCTGGCTGCTTTTAAAAGGCAAATGCCACAACTGTCAGACAGCCATTAGCGCACGCTATCCACTGATTGAACTGCTCACTGCGTTCTGCTCAGGCTTTGTCGCTTACCACTTTGGTTTTAGTTACTTTACCGTTGCCCTACTCTTTTTCACTTTTATCTTAATCGCCGCAACATTTATCGATCTCGATACTATGTTGTTACCTGACCAATTAACATTACCATTAACTTGGGCTGGCATTGCCTTAGCATTAGTCGAAATAAGTCCTGTTACTCTACAAGATTCTGTCATTGGTGCTATTGCTGGTTACCTATGTCTCTGGTCCGTTTACTGGGGCTTTAAGTTACTTACCGGTAAAGAAGGAATGGGATATGGTGATTTTAAATTACTCGCAGCACTAGGGGCTTGGCTGGGCTGGCAGTCACTGCCGATGATCATTCTACTTTCTTCTGTGGTTGGCATCGTATTTGGCATCATTCAACTACGCTTGCAAAAACAGGGAATTGAAAAAGCTTTTCCTTTCGGTCCTTACTTAGCAATTGCTGGTTGGATAAGCTTAATTTGGGGCGACCAGATTTTAAACTGGTACTTTACTTCAGTTCTAGGAGTGTAAATGGCTTTGGTTATTGGTTTAACAGGTGGTATCGCTAGCGGTAAAACAACCGTCGCGAATCTGTTCAAACAACAATTTAAAATCGATATCGTCGATGCAGACATTGTAGCAAGAGAAGTTGTCGAGCCAGGCACTCCCGGCCTAAACGCGATTATTGAACATTTTGGTCACGATATAGTTCGTGAAGACCAAACTTTAGATCGCGCAAAGCTGAGAGAGAAAATCTTTTCAAACTCAGATGAAAAAGCATGGCTCAACGCACTGTTGCACCCGATAATTCGTGAAAAGATGATCGAAGATTTGCAGCAAGTCACCTCAGAGTATGCGTTACTTGTGGTGCCGTTGCTCGTAGAAAACAAGCTAGACAGTTTGTGTGATCGAGTTCTTGTCGTCGATGTAGAACCGAATACACAGATATCTCGCACGATGAAACGAGACAATGTGAGTGAAGAACAAGCTCGCGCTATCCTTGCCTCTCAAGCATCAAGAGAGCAAAGACTCGCGCTTGCAGACGATGTGGTTAAGAATAATCCAAGTGACCCAGATCTTTTGCTTCAAATCACAGATTTGCACGAAAAGTACCTAGCCATGTGTAAGAAAAATCTGCGAAAATAGGAACGAAACTCACAAAGGCTTATGTCGATGACCACGCACAAATTTGAACATCCGTTAAATGAGAAAACTCGTATTTATCTAAGAGTGGAGTCTCTGCTGCGTCAGGCTCACTTGGCCTCTGGGTTTAGCGAAAATCACCAGTACCAACTGTTTTTCCGTGCGTTATTCGATATGGTTGAAATCTTCGAACAGATCCAGCTAAAAAGTGAACTGGCCAAAGATTTAGAGAAACAACGATTGTCGTACCGCCATTGGCTAAATGTTGATGGCGTCGATCAAGACGCATTAAATACCCTACTACAAGAGATAGATGTCGTTCATAGCCAACTGATGGGTGCAGAGCGTTTTGGTCAAGCACTAAAAGAAGATCGCTTCTTAAGCTCTATCCGCCAACGCTTTAATCTACCGGGTGGTTCATGCTGTTTTGATTTACCAGCGTTACATTACTGGCTTCACCTACCCATTGAACGCAAAAAGCATGATGCGCAGCAGTGGCAAGCAAGCTTAAGGCCCTTGTCTGATGCGCTTTCATTATGGTTAAAGCTCACTAGAGAGACCGGACATTTTAAAGCTCAAATCGGTCGTGCGGGTTTCTTCCAAAGTGACGCTGATGAAGCTAATATTCTAAGACTTCACATCCCAATGGAATATGGCGTTTATCCTATGATTTCTGGCCATAAAAACCGCTTTGCGATCAAGTTTATGTCGTTTGAAAACGGTCAAGCGTGCACACAAGATATTGAGTTTGAACTTGCTGTGTGCAGCTAAGGCGACACTAAGCCTCACCCCCACAATCTAAAATTCAACGCTTTATTGTTCGTATATTGGATAAAAATTCGTAGCAGCAATAGCGCGTTGAATAAGCCATCTTGAATTCATTTAGGTATACTACCCTTTAACACCAATTAGTAATGGGACGCTCAACTATGTCTAAAATTACCATCGTTCAATGCCCACAATGTGGCGCCGACGTAGAATGGGGAGAACAAAGTCCTCATCGCCCTTTCTGCAGTAAACAATGCCAAATGATTGATTTTGGTGAATGGGCAGATGAAGAAAACACCATCCCAGGCGCCCCCGATATGTCCGACAGTGATGGCTGGTCTGAAGACCAGTATTAATTGAGGCTCTAGGGTAAAGGAATATCCTAGGCTCCTTCTTGGGGAGTCTGAATCACGCTCTTTCGTCGCTGTCCAGAGTGACGAATTTTAACCGCGGAGCCCTGTAATCTTTGGTCATCATTTGCCATCATTCCGAGGAACCATAGCGACATCAGGAATCCACTAACAGTAAGGACACTTCTGAAGTTGACGACTTAAACACTAGTGCTTTCGGCTAGTAGATTCTGAATCCCGCTACTTCTTCGCTATCCAGAATGATGAATTTTAACCATTGCGGTCTGCAATCGGTATTCATTCACCCCTTTTCAACTCTGACTATTTTGATGACCTAGCAAAGCTATTTTTATTCGAGCAAGGCAGAGGCGCGGAGTATATGCCAGTGCATGAGCATCGACAGTGCAGGTCGGGTGAAAAGAAACGAGCAAGCTAATTACACAAATAAAAAAACGGAGCCCTAAAAGGACTCCGTTTAAGATGAGAACGCTAGTTATAGCATTACTTCTTAGCAAGTTTCTCTTTGATACGAGCAGACTTACCAGAACGCTCACGTAGGTAGTACAACTTGGCACGACGTACTGCACCACGGCGTTTAACTTCGATGCTATCAACGATTGGAGAGTGTGTTTGGAACGTACGCTCAACACCTTCACCGTTAGAGATCTTACGTACAGTGAAAGCAGAGTGTAGACCACGGTTACGGATTGCGATTACAACGCCTTCGAAAGCCTGTAGACGCTCACGGTCACCTTCTTTTACCTTAACTTGAACTACAACAGTGTCACCTGGTGCAAATTTAGGTAGGTCTGATTTCATTTGCTCTTCTTCAAGAGCTTTGATGATGTTACTCATTTTTTTAAATTCCTAGAATAAACTGATACTAAATAAATTAGGTTACTTTGCGTTATGTTCACTAATGAACTCAGCAAGTAATTGTTCCTGTTCGTCAGTCAGAGCTAGGTTTTCCAGGAGCTCTGGTCTTCTAAGCCAAGTTCGGCCCAGCGACTGTTTTAGTCGCCATTGACGAATGTCCTTGTGATTGCCTGACATCAGTACCGCTGGTACTTCTTTGTCATCCAATACTTCTGGACGCGTATAGTGAGGGCAATCTAACAAGCCATTTGCAAAAGAGTCTTCTTCTGCTGACGCAAAATCCCCTAGTACACCCGGAACAAACCGAGAGACAGAGTCGATTAACGTCATGGCTGGTATCTCACCACCCGTCATCACAAAATCACCAATCGACCATTCTTCGTCGACTTCAGATTGAATGATGCGCTCATCTACCCCTTCATAACGACCACAAATCAGAAGCAAGTTCTCATTCGTTGCCAGTTCTTCCACTCCTTTCTGGTCGAGCTTGCGACCTTGAGGAGAAAGGTAGATGACTTTCGTCTTGCCCGGTGAGGCTGCTTTCGCGGTATGAATGGCATCGCGCAAAGGCTGAACCATCATTAACATACCAGGGCCACCACCGTAAGGTCGGTCATCGACAGTGCGATGTTTGTCGTGAGTAAAATCTCTAGGATTCCAAGTCTCAATCGACAAAAGACCTTTTTTAACCGCTTGACCTGTTACTCCAAAATCAGTAACAGAACGGAACATTTCTGGAAAAAGGCTAATAACGCCAACCCACATGTTTATCTCGCTCTGTAATTTTGGAGATTAGAATCCAGGATCCCAGTCAACTTCGATCCGTTGAGCTTCGCGATCAACATTAATGATCACTTGCTCTTCAAGGAACGGGATTAATCGTTCCTTCTGCCCGAAAGCATCTTTAAGATTTGCTTTAACAACCAGAACATCGTTTGAGCCAGTTTCTAGCATGTCAGTAACGACACCTAGATCGTAACCTTTAGTAGTTACAACTTGCATCCCAAACAATTCGCGCCAGTAGAACTCATCTTCTGACAATTCAGGCAGTACCGCAGGGTCAATAGCAATTTCAAAGTTCGTCATTAGATGCGCGTCTTCACGAACATCCATGCCTTCCAGCTTAGCCACCATACCTTTGTTATGGCGCTTCCAGCTTTCTACTTTGTACTCAACCCACTTACCCTTTTGGTTAATGTACCAAGGGCTGTAATCGAAAATGCTTTCAGCATTGTCTGTGTAGGAAAAAACCTTAAGCCAACCTCGAATGCCGTAAGTAGCACCAAACTTGCCTACAACAATCTTTTCGTTGCTCATTGTTTCTTTACCTTTCATCGACATAAACTAGTTTCTACTTTTCAAGTAAAAAATTAAGCCGCTTTTTGAGCGTCTTTAACTAGCTTAGCAACGCGGTCAGATACAGACGCGCCTTGACCAACCCAGTGGTTAACGCGGTCTAGGTCTAGACGTAGACCTTCTTCTTGACCTTTAGCAGTTGGGTTGAAGAAACCAACTTTCTCGATGAAACGGCCAGTTGCAGCGTTGCGGCTGTCCGCTACTACGATTTGATAAAATGGACGCTTTTTAGCGCCGTGACGTGCCAAACGAATGGTTACCATGTCGTCCTCTTTGCTTTCTCAAAAATAAAATTAACCCCAAAAACCATTCAAGAAATTAAATAGTTTGGGGTCTCGTGCCAAAATAAAGCTCCGGAATTTTACTCTTCTCCCGGAGCAATGCAAGGAGTTTAGTTACTTTTTCACCAACATAAATTGAATTTAAAGTTTGTGACGTACCTAACACCCTGAATCTATACGTAATCGATTAATTAACGACCAAATGGGTTGAAGCCACCGCCTCCACCCATGCCGCCCATCATGCCTTGCATGTTGCGCATCATGCCTTTCATGCCACCTTTTTGCATCTTTTTCATCATCTTCTGCATTTGGGTGAACTGTTTTAGTAAGCGGTTTACGTCTTGAACCTGCACACCAGAACCAGCCGCAATACGCTTCTTGCGCGAGCCTTTGATAATTTCTGGGCGTTGACGTTCTTTCATTGTCATGGAGCTGATGATCGCTTCCATCTGTTTGAACATCTTGTCATCGACTTTGTCTTTCACATTGTCTGGTAGCTGAGACATGCCAGGAAGCTTATCCATCATGCCCATCATGCCGCCCATGTTTTGCATCTGGCCTAGCTGTTCACGGAAATCTTCAAGGTCGAAACCTTTCTTCTCTTTGAACTTCTTCGCCAGCTTTTCTGCTTTTTCTTGGTCAACGTTGCGTTGAAGGTCTTCAATTAAAGACAGAACATCACCCATGCCAAGAATACGTGAAGCAACACGATCTGGATGGAACGGTTCTAGCGCGTCAGTTTTTTCACCGACACCCAAGAATTTGATTGGTTTGCCCGTTACATGGCGTACTGACAGTGCCGCACCACCACGAGCATCACCATCAACCTTAGTTAGAACCACACCAGTAAGAGGTAGCGCATCGCCAAAGGCTTTTGCGGTATTTGCTGCGTCTTGACCCGTCATGGCGTCAACAACAAATAGCGTTTCTACTGGGTTGATAGCTGCGTGAAGATCTTTGATCTCCCCCATCATCTCTTCATCAATTGCCAAGCGACCTGCGGTATCGACAATCAATACGTCGTAGAATTTTTTCTTCGCATGGTCAATCGCTGCATTGGCGATATCAATAGGCTTCTGGTCTGGTGATGATGGGAAGAAGTCAACACCGATATCTGATGCCAGCGTTTCAAGCTGCTTGATTGCCGCAGGGCGGTAAACGTCGGCAGACACAACCAAGACTTTCTTCTTGTCACGTTCTTTTAAAAGCTTAGATAGCTTACCTACCGATGTGGTTTTACCCGCACCTTGTAGACCCGCCATAAGAAGCACAGCAGGTGGTTGAGCGGCAAGGTTTAGCGCCTCATTCGACTCACCCATTACGGCTTCAAGTTCTGTTTGAACGATCTTGATAAATTCCTGACCTGGAGTCAGAGATTTAGAAACTTCTACACCTACCGCTTTTTCTTTAACGCGGTTAACAAATTCACGAACAACCGGAAGCGCAACGTCAGCTTCAAGTAAGGCCATTCGTACTTCACGTAGGGTCTCTTTAATGTTGTCTTCGGTCAGACGACCTTTGCCACTGATATTTTTCAGCGTTTTGGATAATCGATCCGTTAAATTCTCAAACATCTTTGTCTCTTCGCTAAAATGGCGATTAATTAGTGTGAGTATACATTAGCCAAGGTCTGAGTCATACCCGTACCGCTGCTCTATTCTTGTCTCTATTTCTATATGGTGCGGTAACTTATTAATTTCAATATCTCATCTCTCACGATTGATGTCGGATATAACGTAGCCCCAAAGTGTAATGCAAGGTATAATTTCCTCATTGTGCACAATAATATTTAGGATTCATGGATAGCTTAATAGCCATCGCGGCCGCCATACTTTATGTTTTGGCGATTGCGACCATCATACCCGGACTCTCACAGCAGTCAGGAATCAAAGCAAAAACAGTGTTTGCTAGTGCTGCCTGTGCGCTTGTTTTTCATGCGTGGATTTTGAGTGATCTGATTTTTGATGGTTCAGGTCAAAACCTTAGTATTCTCAACGTAGCCTCTTTGATCAGTTTTATTATTTCTCTGGTCATGAGCCTTGCTATGTTGAAAAATCGGTTGTGGTTTTTATTGCCTGTCGTTTATAGCTTTGCTGCCATCAATTTATCTGCTGCCACATTTTTGCCAAGCACGTTTATCAAGCACCTAGAGAATGACCCTAAGCTACTCATTCACATTTCTTTTGCGCTGTTCTCATACGCAACTTTAACTATCGGTGCACTCTACGCACTTCAGCTGGCTTGGTTGGATCACAAACTGAAAACAAAAAAATCTTTGGCGATTAACCCAAACCTGCCGCCTTTATTAATGGTAGAGCGTCAGCTATTCAAAATCATTTTGATCGGTAACTTATTGTTAACTGGCACGCTCATTACTGGCTTTGTCTTTGTGCAGGATATGTTTGCTCAAGGTAAAGCGCATAAAGGCATTCTTTCTTTCATCGCTTGGATTGTGTACTCAATACTGCTTTGGGGTCATTATCAAAAAGGTTGGCGTGGTAGAAAAGTTACTTGGTTCGCTGTCGCAGGGGCAACGCTGTTAACTCTGGCGTATTTTGGCAGTCGCTTTGTGAAAGAAATCATCTTGAATTAAGGAGCTCTAGGGCTCCTATCCTTTATATTTTAGGCTAGATAAAATACAGTACGCCTTAACCCTTTGACTTAACGGACTTACTCAACCGTTATATAACCCAATACTTACAAGGAACAGCAACGTTTTGGACGACATCTCTACGGGTATCTTGTTTGCGCTACTCGCGTGTCTTATCGTCATATCAGGTTACTTTTCCGGCTCAGAAACAGGGATGATGTCTCTGAACCGTTATCGCTTAAAGCACTTAGCCAAAAATGGGCATAAAGGCGCTAAGCGAGTCGAAAGGCTATTAGACCGTCCAGATCGTTTGATTGGTCTTATTCTTATCGGCAACAACCTCGTTAATATTCTCGCGTCCGCCATCGCGACCATTATTGGTATGCGTTTGTATGGTGATTTAGGTGTCGCTATCGCAACCGGTGCACTGACTATGGTTGTATTGGTTTTTGCTGAAGTTACCCCAAAAACAATTGCAGCGCTGTACCCTGAACGCGTGTCTTACGCGAGCAGTATCCTACTGACCATATTGATGAAGTTACTATCGCCTTTGGTGATGCTCGTTAACTTTATTACGAATGGCTTTATTCGTTTACTTGGCGTAAAAGCTGATCACTCGGTAGAAGACCATCTTAGTTCCGATGAGCTGCGTACCGTAGTAAACGAAGCTGGCGGCTTGATCCCTCGCCGACATCAAGACATGTTGGTGTCTATTTTGGATCTTGAGCACGTCACTGTGAACGACATCATGGTGCCACGTAATGAGATTACCGGTATCGATATTAATGATGACTGGAAATCCATCGTTCGTCAGCTTACCCACTCACCACATGGACGCATTGTTTTTTATCGTGACCAAATTGATGAAGTGGTTGGCATGCTGCGCCTGCGTGAAGCTTACCGCCTGATGCTGGAAAAAAACGAGTTCAATAAAGAGACGCTATTACGTGCCGCGGATGAAGTCTATTACATCCCGGAAGGTACGCCACTGAACGTGCAAATGTTAAAGTTCCAACGCAACAAACAGCGTATTGGTCTGATTGTTGATGAGTATGGCGACATTATTGGCTTGGTGACATTGGAAGATATTCTGGAAGAGATCATTGGCGAATTCACAACCTCGATTTCTCCAAGCCTTTCTGATGAAATCAGTCCTCAAGGTGACGGAAGCTTCCTCATTGAAGGCAGCACCAATATCCGAGATATCAACAAAGGCCTGAAATGGGATTTACCAACGGATGGCCCAAGAACGTTAAACGGTCTTATTTTGGAGCACCTGGAAGATATTCCAGAGAGCCATTTAAGCGTGAGAGTGGCTGGTCATCCAATGGAGCTTGTTGAGATTGAAGAAAACCGCATCAAGCTCGTTCGTGTTTATCCTAAAAAGAAAAAATAGCCTCTATCTACAACTCACGATGAGAAAAGCTCAACGATAAAAAATAAAAGAGCCTGATCATGTCAGGCTCTTTTTAGTTCTGGATAAATATGCTTCTTGATAAGTTTTTAGCAACTAGTCGATGCGCAGCTCTTTTAGCATCGATTCAGGCAAAGCAAGTTCATCATTTTTGTTCACCGATACACCAGCATCCAAAATGCTCTTTGCGATCTGTTGTGCTTCTTCTAAAGAGTGCATCGCTGCCGTGCCACATTGGTATTCGTTGAGTTCAGGGATCTTGTTCTGGCTTTCTACCTTTAGTACGTCTTCCATGGCCGCAATCCAAGCATCCGCTACTTGCTGCTCTGATGGAGTGCCAATCAGGCTCATGTAAAAGCCCGTGCGGCAACCCATAGGCGAAATATCGATGATCTCAACAGAATCGCTGTTTAGATGATTGCGCATAAAGCCTGCATAAAGGTGCTCTAGTGTATGAATACCTTTTTCAGAAAGGATGTCTTTGTTTGGCGCGGTAAAGCGTAAATCGAAGACAGTAATCGTGTCCCCTTTTGGGGTCTGCATGGTCTTCGCCACTCGCACTGCCGGTGCATTCATGCGAGTGTGGTCCACGGTAAAACTATCGAGTAAAGGCATTACATCTCTCCTGATTGTAACTCCAATACCTCTCGGTACTGGATAAATGTCATTCATCCCTACAGCACATAAACAGGCTGTAGGTTAAAAGAACCAGCTGCTGTTGTCTTCCAATTCCTGACGACATTGCTTCAGCTGCCAGCCATAAGTTTTTGCAGTTTGTTCAACACGTCGAGCGACTTTGAGCAAGCTGGGCTTTCGCTTATAAGTACCTCGCTTGTACCCACCTCGACCTTCATGATAAGCCAGATATTGACTGTATGGGTCCCATAACGAAATCCCTAGTTGGCGCCTCGTTTCGTGAGTATACCAACCGACAAACATCATTGAATCATCAAAGTTGGTACGAGAACCGCCCTGACCCGTCGCATCTTGGAAATCTTCCCAAGCAGGATCTTGAGCTTGAGCGTAACCATACGCACTGCTGACTCGTCCCCAAGGGATAAATCCCAATAAATAGTCTTTGGGTGGTTTCGCATCGTGCCGAAAGCTGCTTTCTTGTTTAATGATAGCCATAGCGACATGAATGGGGGTTCCCCACTTTTCTTCCATATCTTTGGCATCATCATACCAGCCGGATTTCTCTCGAAATATCTCACATAAATTATTCTGCTGCTTTGGCGGTGCCGTGGCACAACCTGCAAGTAACATGCTTCCGAGTACCGATACTACTAACGGTTTAATGTTCAATCCCACCCAACCTTTACCTATTCACTACTGCTTCAGATAAGCAAAGTAATCTTCCAAAAAATCATCAAAAGATAGCGTGTCACTTTGTTCCGCTTGCTTTTGCTTTTCTACTGACGACGCCACTTCCGTTTCCATCGTATCTTGCGAGTAGTACTGATAACCGTGAGCTAGATTTTCCTCGCGGTACTTCATGCCAAGCGCACAGCCGACTTTACCTAACCCACCAAGCTCTTTCGTCAGCTCTAATAGTTGACCTGAAATCGTTAGTTTTGGGTTATCAATCCATGTCTCGAGTTTATTACACACATCTTGGTATGCACTGCCACCAGCAGCCATATCCATTTGCTGTGCTATCTGACGCAGCTCGACAAACACTCGATGCGCCCAATCTTGCAGAGATAGACGTTCACCTTGGCAACCAATTTGAAGCATTAGCCCTTTTTCACGACCAGAAACAATGACTTTGTTCCAGTTGTCGCGCCAACACTCTAATTCACAGTTGTCCATTGGATCCGAGTCTGACAAGGCCGCCCAAGTCAGGAAGAGATCAAGGAATCGTACTTGCTCTTCATCCAACCCCACTGCGCTGAATGGGTTAACGTCTAGAGAGCGAACTTCAATGTACTCAACCCCACCACGTCGTAACGCATCTGAAGGCTTCTCACCACTTTTCGACACGCGTTTCGGGCGAATTGGAGCGTATAGCTCGTTCTCAATTTGTAAAATATTGGAATTTAACTGGCGGTATTCACCGTCCACTTTTACGCCTATTTTCGCAAACTCTTCTGATGGGTGACGAATCGCATCGCTCAAACCATCCAGATACTGATCAATGCTGTTAAAGCCAATTTTCAGCACACTTTGCGCACTATTGGTGTAGCCCAGATCGCTCAAACGCAAAGACGTCGATTTCGGCAAATACAAAGTGCCGCCAATTTTCTCGAATGGCAGATCGGTTTCACGACCTTGAATAAAAGAGCCGCATAACGCTGGCGATGCGCCGAAGAAATACGGAATCATCCAACCAAAACGGTAATAGTTACGGATCAGCGCAAAGTAGGCATCAGACTTAGCATCTTGGCGGGATTGTTCATCTTGCTCGCCGTATAGCGCATCCCAAAATGTCTCAGGGAACGAGAAGTTAAAATGCACACCTGAGATGATTTGCATCAGGCTGCCATAGCGGCGTTTTAGGCCTTCTCGGTACAGGGTTTTCATTTTTGCTGCATTCGAAGAGCCGTACTGAGCAAGCTGAATATCCTCTTCCGAGCCGACATAACATGGCATGGAAAGAGGCCACATCTTTTCTTCACCCATTTTTGTCTGGGTGAAGTGATGGATATCTTTCAGTTGTGCCATCAGTTCTGGAATTTCATGTGACACAGGAGTAATGAACTCTAACAATGATTCAGAAAAATCAGTCGTGATCCATTGGTTTGTGAACGCTGAGCCTAACCCCTCTGGATGAGGTGTTGTTGCTAGATGTCCATCCTGACGATAGCGCAAAGTTTCTCGCTCAACACCGCGTCCAAACTGCTTAAATACTTCGGGGTTTGATGCAACTTTTTTTAGTCGCGCAGCAAAATCAGTCAAAATGAGGTTCGCTTATATTGGGAGCAGGACACTTATCACAAAGGACAAGCGTAAGCTAAGTTATTGATATTTAATGCATCTAGATAAATAACCCACGAAAAGTCGCTTATCTAGATGAATAGCGGAGAAACGTTTCTCCGCTATTAAATGTGTACTCTATCGAATGATTTCAAGCTCTTCTACGTCTTTCCCCAACTTTTCTAATTGAGGACGCAGTGATTTAGCATCACCAACGACGATAATTTGATAGTCATTTGGATCAAACCACTTTTGAGCCAGTGCATTCAAAGTCTGCTTATCGACTTTTTCCACGATAGCGTTTCTTTGCTGCAAGTAATCTTGATCGAGGTTGTACTTAAGAATATCACTGATGAGTTCCGCTTTTTGTGTTGGCGTTTCATATTTCAGTGCATCTTTTTGACCGACCGCTTGACGCATAAATTTCATCTCTTCATCAGTAATTCCTGACTGCGAGTATTCATTTAGCTCATTTTCCATCTCAATGATAGAAGCAACCGTTGCATCCGCTCGTACTTGCGCGGTGAAAACAACCGAGCCAGTTTCTGGATTTCCAGAGAAGTAGCCGTAAGCGCCGTATGTGTAACCCTTGTCTTCACGTAGGTTTTGGTTAATGCGGCTATTGAAGTTCCCAGCTAAGTTGAAGTTTGCCAGTTGGCTTAGGTAAAAATCGCCCGTTGCATCGTAAGGCATACCCTGACGAACCATCATGACCACACTTTGCGGCGCTCCTGGTTTATCAACAAGATGGATCTTTTGCTCACCTAATGCAGCGATGCTTTGCGGGGCATACAATGGCGCAGCTTCATCCTGCCAGTTTTTCCAGAACGTCAGTTGCTGTTCAATTTCCTGTTGATCAATGTCACCAACAACGACGATTTGCGCACTTTGTGGCGTGTAATGCTTCGAGTAGAATTCACGGACATCATCCAACGTTAGTGCACTGACACCTGCTTGCGTGCCGTCTTTTGGTCGAGCAAAGACCGAATCCCCATAGAGCACTTGGCGAGTCGCTTGTGATGCCATCCAACTTGGGTTTTGATGCTCATACACGAGACCTTCTAGCGCTTGCATCTTCACGCGCTCAAAATCTGCTTGCTTAAATGCAGGAGACAGCAACATCTCTTCGACAATTTTCAACGTCGGCTCTAAGTTCTTTTCTAAAGCAGAAACGCTGATGTTTGTTGTGTAGCCCGTTGCATTCACGGAGATGACACTGCCTAGTTTATCGAGCTCAGCTTGAATCTCTTCGACACTGCGTTTCGTTGTGCCTTCTTGCAACATTGCGGCGGTCAATTGGGCAAGACCTTCTTTGCCCTTTTCAACAAAACGTGTTCCCGCAGGTAAACTAAACTGCATCATGACCGTTGGTGTTTCATCGCTAACCGCGCCAAGCAACTCCGAGCCATTATTAAAATGAAGCTCGTACAACTCAGGCATCGTCGCTTTCACTGGCTCCCCTACAGGCGGTTGCACAGAGCGATCGAAGTTATCGGTCGCACGACGATACGCCAATTGATCATCAGTGATCTTCTCGTATTCTGGTAGCGTACGTTTTGGCGCCACAAAGGTCGCTGGTTTTACGACAAGGTCAGTTTTTCCTTTTGGTACCACGCTTAGGGTCACTTTGTTCTTACCTTGGATAAAATCCGTATACGCTTTTTCTACCGATGCAGGTGTCACTGCGCGGATCTGCTCAAGCTGTTGCTCAAGACGATCAGGATCGCCGAAAAATGTCTCGTTGGAAGCCAACTGCGTTACTTTGCCTTTAACGCTTTCTAATGCAAAGATAGCATCCGCTTCCGCCTTACCCTTTAACTGCTCAAGGCGATCTTCTGTCACGCCTTTTTCAGCAAACTGATTGAGTGACTGTAAAAGCTCGTCGTACAGTTTTGATAGGTCGCCTTTGTCCCCAGAGTCACCCATTGCATAAACGTAAAAGTTACACGCCAGTTCTGCACAGTCATGGAATGAGCCCGCATCGACGGCTTTTTGAGTCTTGACTAAGTCTTGGTAGAGCACGCTGTTTGTACCGCCACCTAGCACTTCAGATAGCGTGTCGAGAGACGCTTGGCTTTCTTCGCCGTTGTAGGTTGTTGGCCACGCGATCATCACCATAGGTTGTTGAATACGATCCTCTAGCGTGATGTATTTGTCTTCTTGCAGTTTGGCAGGTTGTTTCGGCGCATTTTCAACCTCTGGCCCACGAGGAATCGAACCGAAGTACTTATTTACCCACTCAAGAGTTTGTTCAACGTCTAAGTCACCACCGATCGTGATAGTCGCATTGTTTGGGCCATACCAACGTAAGAAAAACGCTTTGAGATCGTTCACATCAACACGGTCAAGATCTTCAACATAACCAATGGTTTGCCACGAATACGGATGACCTTCAGGATATAGCGCTTCAGACATACGCTCCCAAATTAAGCCATAAGGACGATTATCGTAACGCTGAGCTCGCTCATTTTTTACAGTTGAACGCTGAATTTCAAATTTGCGTTGAGAAACCGCATCCAGCAAAAAGCCCATACGGTCAGACTCTAACCACAGCATTTTCTCTAGCTGGTTAGCCGGGACAGTTTCAAAGTAGTTAGTACGATCGCGGTTTGTCGTACCATTTAACGTACCGCCAGCCTCTGTGATGATTCTGAAGTGCTCTTGGTCACCAACGTTCTCTGAACCTTGGAACATCATGTGCTCAAAGAAATGCGCAAAACCAGACTTACCCACCTCTTCACGAGCCGAACCAACATGGTAAGTCACATCCACATGGACCAATGGGTCGGAATCTTCAGGAGCTAATATCACCGTTAAACCATTATCGAGTTTATACTTTTGGTATGGAATCTTAACTTTGCCTTCTTCCGCTTTCGATGACTCGACGAAAGTTACCCCTTTCGGCAGTGATGAAACTGGCGTATTTGATGCACAGCCCGTGATCACCAAAAGTGAACACGCGCCAACCCAAAACATCTTCATGTACTTTCCTTAAAATAATCCGAGATAGATGGCCGCAAGTAAGCTATACCTAGCAGCCTTTCCTAAAAATATTAAAATCACGCAAGGCAGAAACTTCATTCTTAGCCACCCTGCGGCTAAACACAGCGGGTCTCCAATTACAGGTAACCAGCTAAAAAACAATCCCCAATAGCCATACTTAGACAGCCAGTTTAATGCGGTATGACCGTGCTTTTCTTCTTGCGCTTTGTTGGGAATCCACAAGCCAAGCCAATAGTTTGTTAAGCCACCAAGCGTATTGCCGATAGTGGCGACCATAATAATTGACGAAACGGAATATTGATTTAATGAGAGAGTGGCAACTAAGCCCGCTTCAGAGCCACCAGGTAACAAAGTGGCACTGAGAAAACCGGTCATGAAAAGCACCCATAATGCTGAATCTGAAAACCAAAGCGCTAGACTTTCAAAGCTCGTATTAAATGCTTCTAGCATGTCATATCAAGCAACACCTTGCCTCTGGTTCTTCCTGATTCAACTTGCTGGTGAGCAGCAATCACATCACTCATCGGATAAACTTGTTGAATTTCAGTCTTCAGTAAACCAACGCCAACCATGTACAACAAGGTATCTAATTGCGCTGGATCTGGCTCAACCAACATGCCGTTAGCCTCAAAGCCTAGGAGTTTGGCTTTTTCACAAATCAGCTCAGCTGTGATGGTTGGAACGGTTATGACTCTCGCACCGTCTTTCAGGCATTTAAGCGCATCTAACGCGGCATCTCCACCTACTAAATCAATCAAAACATCAACATCTTCAACACGTTCTGACACTGGTGCAAATTGATAGTTCACTGCATGAGCACCGAGCGTCGCAAGGTAGTCTAAATTTCGTTCACTGCAGGTTGTAAAGACTTCCGCTTTCGTCGCGATCGCAATTTGTACCGCGAGGTGTCCAACGCCACCGGCTCCTGCGAGGATAAGTACGCGATCGTTTTCAGTCACATTAGCCTTACTGAGAGCTTGTGCCGCAGTTTGTCCCGCCAACGGTAATGCTGCTGCAGCCTCTAAAGTGACTGAACTGGGAACATGACTTAACTCAGCTTCTGGAACACATACGTACTGACTGTACCCACCGCCTCGGACTGGGAAACCGATAAATCCAGCCACCTCATCACCATCATTAAAACGCGACGCCCCCTCTCCATTGGACACGACTTTTCCTGAGATGTCGTAACCTGGTACCCAAGGTAAATTATCCTTGTTCTGCGCAGCTGCCCAACCGAGTCCGGCTCGAGTTTTAACATCAATAGGATTTACGCCTGAAAAAGCGACTTTTACTAAAACTTCACCAGGCTGTGGTGATGGTGTAGAAGCATGTTGAATCGCGAGTACGTTGGCATCACCAAATTCAGTGATAACGATCTGTTTGTGTTCCATAAACCATTCCCTGCAAGAAAACAAAAAGGGATGCGAAAGCATCCCTTTGACTATAAACCATTTTGTTAACCGAAGTTAATCGTGATTTTGTAAATTGGTTGATCATTCCATTTTCGGTAATGACTAGCCGACAAGTGCTAGCAAGATACCAGCGGCCACTGCTGAGCCCAATACACCTGCAACGTTTGGTCCCATCGCATGCATCAATAAGAAGTTTTGCGGGTTAGCTTGTAAGCCGACCTTGTTCACCACACGCGCGGCCATTGGTACCGCAGAAACGCCAGCCGCACCGATAAGTGGGTTGATGTCTTCTTTTGAGAACTTGTTCAGCAACTTAGCCATTAGCACACCAGCACCCGTGCCAATACTAAACGCAACCGCACCAAGCCCTAGAATGCCTAATGTTTCTAAGTTCAGGAATTGATCCGCTTGCAGCTTCGAGCCAACCCCTAAGCCCAAGAAGATCGTCACGATGTTAATCAGCTCATTTTGTGCGGTTTTCGATAGACGATCGACCACACCCGCTTCACGCATTAAGTTACCAAGACAGAACATACCGACAAGAGGCGTTGCTGAAGGTAGGAAAAGAATCGTCATGAGTAATACTGCCATCGGGAACAATACCTTTTCCCATTTACCCACGTGACGCAGTTGCGCCATTTGAATCTCACGTTCTTCCTTAGTGGTTAGCGCCTTCATGATTGGCGGCTGAATGATTGGCACTAAAGCCATGTAGCTATACGCGGCTACAGCAATCGCACCAAGCAAATCTGGTGATAACTTACTTGCTAAGAAAATCGCCGTTGGGCCATCCGCACCACCGATGATAGCGATAGACGATGCATCCGCCATGGAGAACTCCATACCAGGTACATAGTTGAGCAAAATAGCGCCAAACAGTGTCGCAAAAATACCAAACTGAGCTGCCGCACCTAGCCACAACGTTTTTGGGTTTGCGATCAAAGCACCAAAGTCGGTCATCGCACCCACACCCATGAAGATCAACAACGGGAACACACCCGATTCAATCCCAATGTAGTAAACGTAGTAGAGCAAGCCGCCAGGCTCAGTAAAGCCAGCATTTGGAATATTCGCCAAGATAGCACCAAAACCAATCGGCAATAACAGTAAAGGTTCAAAGCCTTTTTTGATTGCCAAAAACAGCAAGGTACAACCAACCAGCATCATACAGATTTGGCCGAACTCGAAGTTAGCGATCCCTGTTTCTGCCCAAAGGGTTAACAATCCGTCCATGATACTCCCTTACGCCAGGCTCAATAGAGGCGCACCTACTGTGACAGCATCGCCTTCTTTAACGTTCAACTCTTGAACCACACCACCACGCGCCGCACGCACTTCTGTTTCCATCTTCATTGCTTCAAGAATCAGTAGTACATCGCCTTCAGCCACTTCAGCGCCAGGCTGAACATTCACTTTAAAGATATTACCGGCAAGAGGAGCAGGCACCGCTTCAGCAGAAGCGCTAGAAGGTGCGCTAGGTGCCGTCGATTTTGCAGGCGCCGCAGAAGGAGCGACAGAGGTTAGCTCGCCTTGAGGACCAACTTCCACCTCATACACCTGTCCGTCAACACGTACGCTATAAGTTTCTACGCCGCCAGTTGCTGGTTGCGCCGCAGGTACGGCAGGCTTCGCAGCTTCTAGCGTTGGTGCAGGTTCAAATGCTTCTGGGTTTTCACGATTCTTAAGGAACTTAAGACCAACTTGAGGGAAAAGCGCATAAGTAAGTACATCATCAACACGTTCACTTGCTAGCTTAATACCTTCTGATTTCGCTTTCTCCATTAGATCAACAGTAAGCGTCTCCATTTCAGGCTCAAGCAAATCGGCAGGACGACACGTAATAGGCTCTTTGCCATCAAGTACTTTAGCTTGCAGCTCTGCATTTAACTCGGCTGGCGCTTGACCGTATTCGCCTTTCAATAGACCAGCGGTTTCCTTAGTAATGCTCTTATAGCGTTCGCCAGTAAGAACGTTAATCACCGCTTGCGTTCCGACGATCTGCGAAGTTGGAGTCACCAATGGAATGAAACCAAGATCTTCGCGAACACGAGGGATCTCTTCTAAGACTTCATCAATGCGATCCGCCGCGCCCTGTTCTTTCAACTGGCCTTCCATGTTAGTCAGCATGCCGCCAGGCACTTGAGCAATCAGGATGCGAGAGTCTACACCTTTCAACTGACCTTCCCACTTCGCGTACTTCTTACGTACTTCACGGAAATACGCGGCGATAGGTTCTAGTTGTTCGAGCTTCAAATTGGTATCTCGCTCGGTTCCTTCTAGCATCGCGACTACCGTTTCCGTCGGCGTGTGGCCATAGGTACAACTCATTGAAGAAATCGCTGTATCGAGAATATCAATACCAGCTTCAACTGCTTTTACCGCTGTCGCAGTAGACAAGCCTGTCGTCGCGTGACAATGAAGTGCTAATGGCACATCACAAGACGCTTTGATACGCGTAATAAGCTCTTCCGCTTCATAAGGCTTAAGTAAGCCAGACATATCTTTGATACACAGTGAATGACAACCTAAATCCTCTAGGCGTTTTGCCAAGTCAACCCAAGTGTCTGCGTTATGCACAGGGCTTGTTGTGTAAGACAGCGTACCTTGAGCATGTGCGCCAACATCGACCGTTGCTTTAACGGCCTTCTGGAAGTTTCGCACGTCATTCATTGCATCAAAGATACGGAACACGTCCATACCGTTAGCATGCGCGCGTTCAACGAACTTCTCTACTACGTCATCGGCATAATGGCGATATCCTAAAAGGTTTTGACCACGCAGTAGCATTTGCATTGGCGTATTGGGCATCGCTTTTTTCAGCTCACGCAAACGCTCCCAAGGGTCTTCCCCTAAGAATCGAATACAAGAATCAAACGTTGCGCCACCCCAAGTCTCTAGAGACCAGTAACCAACCTTATCCAACTCAGCTGCGATAGGCAGCATATCCTCAATACGCATACGCGTAGCAAATAGTGATTGATGGGCATCACGAAGGACCACATCTGTAATAGCTAGTGGTTTAGACATGCTCTTAAACTCCTTTTTAATCTTGGTTCGGCTACTTCGCGAATGAGGCGCGATGTTTATGAATCGCAGCCGAGATCGCCGCCACTACTTGTGGACTAACAGCTGAAGAGGTTGATTGAATATTAGTATTTGTTTTTGGTGCTGCGATCGGCTCTGGTACTTCTTCTGGTACCAATTTCGACATTAGCCGAACGAGATAAACAAGAATAGTGAGGAAAATAAATACGACCGCTATCCCCGTTAGCATCAGGGTGGCCGCATCTACTAGCAGGCTTCCTATATTAGTCATGTTGCTTCCTTTCTTTGTCATCCTGACAACGTGCAGGACTTTAATAGCGTCAAATCCCGACCAATGGATTATCTCGATTGGTTAAATTTTGTCAATTTTGTTTAAGGAAGGTTTGTAATAATCCTGATAAATGATTATTTATTCACTACCCAGATCACAGTTCATGACAAAATAATTACTGCGAATCTGCTATCTCCTTACGAACAGAGTAAAGGAGGACATAAATAAAAACTGCGATTTGGATTTCAAAACCAAATCGAGATTTACACATAAAAACTAATAAAAACTAATAAAAACAAAAGGATGTCACTTTATAACAATTAACAAACAAATAAAAAACAAAAGGGTTACATGTGAACAGTTGAAGTGAAAGAAACGGAAATCAATATACAGGAGAGATAGTAAGGGTGGATTCACAAACTACGTAAGCGTCTTTAAATCGACTCATTCAATCCTTTTAATAAACGTCGTAACCTTTAACTTTTATCGTTAAAGGTACTCGAAAATGTCTCAGCATAGATCTCAGCAAGAATGGCTACGCCTTGTTCAGA